>NZ_WUAF01000100.1 GCF_009800965.1 Cognatazoarcus halotolerans
TCTTCACGAGCCGCAGCTACACGGCGCTGGTCAAAAGCTACGGTCTGAAGCAGGAATTCATCACCCCGTACACCCCGCAGCAAAACGGCTTGGTGGAGCGGATGATCCGTACGTTGAAGGAGCAGTGTATCCACCGTCACCGCTTTGAAACCTTGCAACACGCCAGTCGTGTCATTGGCGACTGGATCCAGTTTTACAACCACCAGCGGCCGCATCAGGCCCTGGATATGAAAACGCCCGCTCAGGCATTTACAT
>NZ_WUAF01000101.1 GCF_009800965.1 Cognatazoarcus halotolerans
CCTCGATCATCGCCTTGATCGGTTCGGCAAAGCGAGCCTGCACCTTCGGCGGGGCCTTCACCGACTGGTAGTAAAAGGTGCGACGGGGCACTTCAAACCACCGGCACAGCTGACTGATCGAGACGACGACACCTTCTTCATGCAGTCCCTGGCGGATCGTCTCGATCACTTCTCGTCCTCGCCCAGCAGGGACTGCAATTTTTTTCGGGCACGCAGCTCCAGCATCGCTTCCCCATAGGCTTCCTGGAGCTGCTT
>NZ_WUAF01000102.1 GCF_009800965.1 Cognatazoarcus halotolerans
TCTTCACGAGCCGCAGCTACACGGCGCTGGTCAAAAGCTACGGTCTGAAGCAGGAATTCATCACCCCGTACACCCCGCAGCAAAACGGCTTGGTGGAGCGGATGATCCGTACGTTGAAGGAGCAGTGCATCCACCGTCACCGCTTTGAAACCTTGCAACACGCCAGTCGTGTCATTGGCGACTGGATCCAGTTTTACAACCACCAGCGGCCGCATCAGGCCCTGGATATGAAAACGCCCGCTCAGGCAT
>NZ_WUAF01000103.1 GCF_009800965.1 Cognatazoarcus halotolerans
TCGAGAGCACCGAGCCGTCAGCGGCGATGAACTTGACGATGTAGTCGCCCGGCATCAGGCCACTGAAGTTGTAGTTGCCGTTGGCGTCGGTCACCTTGGTGTCGACCAGCGTGCCCGGCATCTCATCGACACAGGTGTAGAGCTCGACCGTCACGCCGGCCTTGCCCACTTCGCCTGCGTCCTGCACGCCGTTGGCATTGCTGTCGACCCACACCTTGTCGCCGATCGAGGCGGTTTCCG
>NZ_WUAF01000104.1 GCF_009800965.1 Cognatazoarcus halotolerans
GGCCGCTGAAGTTGTAGTTGCCGTTGGCGTCGGTCACCTTGGTGTCGACCAGCGTGCCCGGCATCTCATCAACACAGGTGTAGAGCTCGACCGTCACACCGGCCTTGCCCACTTCGCCTGCGTCCTGAACGCCGTTGCCGTTGGCATCGACCCACACCCGGTCACCGATGCTGCCCGTCTCGTAGAAGCCGGCATCGACCGTGGTGTTGTTTTCGCCCGAGGTCA
>NZ_WUAF01000105.1 GCF_009800965.1 Cognatazoarcus halotolerans
GGCCGCTGAAGTTGTAGTTGCCGTTGGCGTCGGTCACCTTGGTGTCGACCAGCGTGCCCGGCATCTCATCAACACAGGTGTAGAGCTCGACCGTCACACCGGCCTTGCCCACTTCGCCTGCGTCCTGCACGCCGTTGGCATTGCTGTCGACCCACACCTTGTCGCCGATCGAGGCGGTTTCCGAGAAACCGGCATCGACGGTGTCGATGGTCTCGCCCGAGGAGA
>NZ_WUAF01000106.1 GCF_009800965.1 Cognatazoarcus halotolerans
ACGTGCCGTCCGGATTCACCGTGACAGTGCCGTTCGCCGGGCCGCTGGCCAGCGCCCAGACGTTGCCGCCGTCACCACTCGGGGTGTCATTGGTCGCGAGGGTACCGGTCAGCGGGGTGTCTTCGACTGCGGCCAGGGTATCGTCCGTGGCTACGGGCACATCGTTCACCGCGGTCACGGTCACATCCACCGTCGCCGTCACCGGCGTCGTGCCGTCGGTG
>NZ_WUAF01000107.1 GCF_009800965.1 Cognatazoarcus halotolerans
TCGAGCTCTACACCTGTGTTGATGAGATGCCGGGCACGCTGGTCGACACCAAGGTGACCGACGCCAACGGCAACTACAACTTCAGCGGCCTGGTGCCGGGCGACTACATCGTCAAGTTCATCGCCGCTGACGGCTCGGTGCTCTCGACCGCCAACGTGGGTGACGACGCATTCGACTCCGACGCAGGCGCGGACGGCTTCACCGGCTGCTACACGCTGAC
>NZ_WUAF01000108.1 GCF_009800965.1 Cognatazoarcus halotolerans
GCCCGGCCAATGGCAGCGTCACGGTCAATGCCGACGGCACGTTCAGCTACACGCCGGACGCCAACTACAACGGTCCGGACAGCTTCACCTACACGATCACCGATGCGGATGGCGATGTGAGCACCGCCACCGCGACGATCAACGTCGCGCCGACGAGCGACGCCCCGATCGCCCAGGACGACGTGGCGACGACGGCCGAAGACACGCCGGTGATCA
>NZ_WUAF01000109.1 GCF_009800965.1 Cognatazoarcus halotolerans
CATCGTTCGCCGTAACCGTGATGGTGCGCGCGGTGGCGTTCACCAGGCCGTCCTCGTCGTCGGCAAAGACGTGCTCGACACTGCCGCCCAGGGCCGCCAGTTCGGCGGCGCTGAGCGTCTGCAGCGCGGAGCCGTCGCCCCAGTCGATGGTGTAGCTGAGTGGATCGGCCGCCCCGGCCACGTCGCTGCCGGCGATGGCCAGCGCGA
>NZ_WUAF01000010.1 GCF_009800965.1 Cognatazoarcus halotolerans
CTGGGGCCAGATCAAGGTGCGCTTCGAGACGGGAGCAGCCGTGGTCCATATCTTTGTGATGACGCTCGGCTACTCGCGGCGCGCCTACGTCGAAGGTTTCGAGCACGAGCGGCTCGCTTCTCTGCTGGCGGCCCACGAGCACGCCTTTGAGCATTTCGGCGGGCGCTGCGCCGAGCTGCTCTACGATCGCATGCGCACCGTCATCCTGGGCACCGAGGCGGGCAAGGCACGCTGGAATCCCACCTTCGAGGCCTTCGCCAAGCACTGGGGGTTCGAGTCGCGGGTGTGCCGCGCCTATCGCGCCCAGACCAAGGGCAAGGTCGAGTCCGGCGTCAAGTACGTGAAGGGCAACTTCGTCCCGGGGCGGGTGTTTCGCGATCTGGACGATTTCAATGAGCAGTTGCGCCAATGGTCGCAGGACATCGCCGACGTACGCATTCATGGCACCACCCATCAGCGCCCCATTGAACGTTTCGCCCAGGAGGCTGCGGCGCTGGTGCCATGTGCCGGCCAGGCGAGCTTCCTGCAAGCGATGGTGCGCGAGCGCGTGGTGGCCGAGGATTGGTTGATCAGCATCGACAGTAACCGCTACTCAGTCCCTTGCCGGCTGATCGGCAAGACCGTGCAGGTGGTGCGCGCCGGTGGGCTGTGGCAGATCCGCCACCGCGGCGAACTGGTCGCCGAGCACGCCGTGCTGGCCGGCCGCCACCAGTTGAGCATGCTGCCCGGACACGGCCCTGGCGCCGCGGCGCGCAATGCCCGACAACGTTATGCCCAGCTGAGCGAGCGAGCGCAAAGTGCGCCCACAATGGCCGAGGTCGAGACCCGGGATCTGCAGATCTATGAACAGATGCTGGAGCTTGCCTGATGAATCCCGCTCAACTGGAACGACTGTCCGAGCATCTGACCAAGCTGCGCCTGTTCAAGAGCCGCGAACGGCTCGAAGCGCTGCTGCAGCAGGCCGCCGCCGACGATCTGGCCTACGCCGATTTCCTCGAACGCGTCCTGGCCGAGGAAGTGGCCGCCAAGACCAGCAAGAACGTGGCCATGCGCACCGCCATGGCGCGCTTCCCCTTCGTCAAGCCGCTTGAGACCTTCGACTTTGGCTACCAGCCTTCGATCGACAAGAAGCAGGTCCAGGCCCTGGCCAGTTGCCACTTCATCGAGCACGGCGAGAACGTCCTCGTGCTGGGCCCGCCCGGAGTGGGCAAGACCCATCTGGCGGTCGCGCTCGGCTTGAAAGCGATCGAAACCGGCTACCGGGTGTTCTTCACCACGGCGGCCAATCTGATCGTCACCTTGACCAAGGCGCATACCGAAGGTCGCCTCGATGAGAAGCTCAAGTTCTACACGACGCCGCGCCTGCTCATCATCGATGAGATCGGCTACCTGCCCATCGACAGGCTGGGAGCCAATCTGTTCTTCCAACTGATCAGCCGGCGCTATGAACGCGGACCGATGATCCTGACCACCAACCAGAGCTTCGGCGCCTGGGGCGAAGTGTTCGGCGATCGGGTCATCGCCACGGCCATCCTCGATCGGCTGTTGCATCACGCCGTGACCATGAACATCCGCGGGAACTCGTATCGATTGAAAGAGAAGTTGAAGGCCGGTCTCGTTCGTCCCGAACAGACCGAAGCGTGAACGGGGTGGGGAAAATTCAATTCCCGTAGCTGGGGAAAATTGGGATCCCCTTGACACACCCACACCTCCTTGGTATTGCCCTTGTCCGTCTCCCCGCGGGTGAAGAACAGCACGTTGGTCTTCACGCCCTGGGCGTAGAAGATGCCGGTGGGCAGGCGCAGGATGGTGTGTAGGTTGCACTTGTCCATGAGATCGCGCCGGATGTCGGTGCCGATGTTGCTCTCGAAGAGCACGTTGTCGGGTAGCACCACCGCGGCACGCCCACCGGGTTTGAGCGCGCGGTAGATGTGTTGCAGGAAGGCGAACTGCTTGTTGCTCGTGATGTAGGTGAGATCGCCGCGGGTAGGCACGCCACCGCCCTTCTTTGTGCCGAAAGGTGGGTTGCTGAGGATGAGCGTTGCCGGCGGCAGTTGCTTGTGGTCGTCGCTCAGCGTGTCGCCGTAGGTCACGCCGCCTTCAATGCCGTGCAACAGCATGTTCATCAGTGCCAGGCGGTGCGTGTCTTGCACCAGCTCCATGCCGTGGAAGGTCTGATGCCGGTAGGCGCGCTGCGCTTCATCGCTGAGACTATCGAAGTCGTTGTGCTCGCGGAGATAGTTGTTGGCGGCGATGAGAAAGCCGCAGGTGCCAGCGGCCGGATCCTGAATCACATCGCCCAACTGCGGCTTCATCACGCTGACGATGCTGTCGATCAGATGGCGAGGGGTGAAGTACTGGCCGGCACCGCTCTTTTTCTCGCCGGCGTTGCGTTCCAGCAAGTCTTCGTACAAGTCGCCCAGGTCGTCGCGATCAACGCTGTACCAGTCGAGGCTGTCGATGTCGGTCACCAGCTTGCTCAGGGTGGCTGGCTTGGTGATGAAGGTGTTGGCGTTGGCGTAGATCTCCTGCACCGCGTCGCGGCCGTGCAAACCGTAGTCCAGCAGCATTTCTTTGTATATATCGAGGCGATCAGGCGCCGAGGCGTTGAGCAGATCGTCCCAGCGGATACCGGGTTGCTCGATCTTTGGCGCGCCTTTGGTTTTCTCGACAGCTTTCCATACCTTGAGGCGGTCTTCCTGCCCGGTTTCTTTCATCATCTTGAGAAACAGCAGGTAGGTCAGTTCGCTGAGGTACTGGTGGTAGGTGACACCATCGTCGCGAAGGACGTGGCAGAGCGACCAGAGTTTTGCACCAATATCGAGTGCGGCGGTGTGGTTGGTCATGAGATCAGGGTTTAGCGTTAAGCAGATTTAGGTTGAGAAGCCCACAGCGCATCGTTAAATGCGGCCAGCACGGGCTGGAGTTGGCCGTTGAATATCTTGTCGAGTCGATTGAAACCGCCACCTTCGCGTTTGAAGATGAGGTCTGGATCATCCAGTGCCTCGCGATCTACCAACACATTGGCTTTGGTCTGCGCAGCAATTCGCTTTAGCCAGTCGCGCTGAGGAGTGGTCCAGGAAGTGCCTGCGGGTGGATTCGCCAGCAGGTGTTGAAGTGCGTGGTCTACGCGTTCGCTGTATGGCAATAGAGGATCGCCGATGGCAGCCTGGCGGATGTAGCCGACGATGCGGGCGGCGATATCCTGGTTGGTGAGTTCGCGCCACGCGGTGGCCAGGTTGGTTTCGGTATAGCCCGCTGCGTCTAGGGCAAGCACCAACTCGCGCAACTGAGCGCGGGTAAGGTCGCGCGGGCGCGTGAGCACGGTCAATAGCGCGGGAATGTCGTTACCGTGGCTCTTGAGGTAGTCGCCGAACTCGCGCAGGTAGTCCTCGGGCTTGTGTGCCGTGCCGTAACCGCGCTCGATGCGCTCGAAGCGGTCTGGATGATCAGAAACATACAATGTGTGGGGCGTGCCATCGGATTTGCGATCGAGCAACTCTCCGAGGCCGGGGTTCTGAATGAACCAGTTCGCGACGTCGGTCAGTGGCATGGCTTTGAGCGCTTGGATGAAGGCGTCGGGAGACATACCGGCCTTGACCTCAAAAGCCTCGACGTTCTCCGCTGAGAGGTGTCGTTTCTTGCGTTGCAGCTTGGCGAGGAATTGATCGCGCGCGAGGGCTGTTGCGGACTCGTCTTTGAGCGAGGCGAGTTCCTCGGCCAGTTGAGTGAAGCCAATCTTGGGATTGACCACCACCGGTTGCATAGCGGTCATGTCGCCGACGGCCTCGAAGATGCGCACAGCGTCGAAGACACGGAATGATTCCTTTACTTCCGCCCCGTTGAAATCACACAAGCGTGTGGCGCGGCCGAGCATCTGGTCGAAGAGGATGCGGCTATTGACCTGACGCAGGAAGACGAGGTTGCAGATCTCAGGCACGTCCACACCGGTGGTGAGCAGGTCCACGGTAACGGCGACGTTGGGCTGGCGTTCGTTCTTGTAGCGCCGGATCAGATGCAATGGCTTGTCCGCGGCGCCGGTGATCTTGATGACTGCGTCGTCCTCAACACTGCCGTATTGCGTTGCAAAGGCTTTCTTGAGCAGATCGACGACCATGTCGGCGTGGCTGTCGCTGACGCAAAAGATGAGTGTCTTGCGCCGTGACGCCGGGTCCAGCTCTTGAGCAAGGTAATCGCAGATTACTTCGTTGAAGGCACGGGTGATGACCTTGCGGTTGAAATCGTCGACCTTGAGCTTGATCTCGTCAGGCGCCTTGAATAGCTCGACCTCTTGGCGGTTGGTGTCATACACCTTGACCTCTTCGCCGACTCGCCAGGTCATGCCATGAGTGGAGAGCTCGGTGTGGATTTGCACCGCCGGTTCGAAATCGACCAGATACCCGTCAATCACCGCTTCGCGATAGGTGTAGGTGAAAGCAGGAGGGCCGAAAATCTGCGTGGTGTGCAGTGCAGGCGTGGCGGTGAGCCCGATCTTGACCGCATCAAAGTAGTCGAGGATGCGCCGGTATTTGGAAATGTAGTCGTCGTAGCCGCGGAAACTCAGCTCGGTATCTGACAACTCGCGGTCGAGCAGATAGCCGCGGTGGCATTCATCGACCACGATGCAATCATATTGATCGATTGGCGGCGGCAAGACATCGTCGGCGGTGTAGAGGACACGTTGCACCATGCCCTGGACGGTCGCAATGTGAACGGCCGTATCTTCGTCGGGCTGCTGATGCTCCAGCTCCTTGATGCCGAAGATGTCGGCGAAAGTCTGGAGCTTTTCCATTCGCGTGTCTTTGAACGCGTTGGCGGCTTGCTCGCCAAGGGCCGAGCGGTCCACCAGGAAGAGGATGCGTCGAAAGCGTTTCGCCTTCAGTAATCGGTAAATTAAGGCGATGCAGGTTTTTGTTTTGCCGGTGCCGGTTGCCATGGCTAGAAGAATGGCGAGCTGACCGCTACCGATGGCACCTTCAACGGCCCGAATGGCTTGCTCTTGGTACGGACGCAAGGGGAAACCATAGTCGCAAGGTGTAGCGTCCAGTTCGGCGTGGGCTTGGTCGATCTCCTGCTGAAGGAGCCCCTTGAGACCCTCTGGGGTGTACCAGCCGTCGAGCGTGTGACTCAGATTTTCGGGGCGGCGTAGATCGCAGAACCAAACGCCGCTTTGGTGGGACAGCTGGCGAAGGTAAGGACGCCCGTTCGACGAAAATGCGAAAGGCACTCTAAACGCGCCTTCGGCGCCGTAGTTTGATGCTGGCAGCTCAGTTTCAGCCGAAGCCTTGAACCCCCGGCTGTAACGCTTGGCTTGTTGCAATGCGCCAGAGACGTCGAGGTTCTTTCGCTTGGCCTCAATGACCGCGACGGGCTGCATGCCGATAAACAATACGTAGTCTGCCGGCCCCGTTTCCGTCGGCCATTCAGCGATGGCAAGGTTCTGGCCTCGCTGAGGTCTGGCGCCATTGGAAAAACTCAGATTGCGAGAGTCGACGGTCCAACCAGCCGCAGTGAGCTGTTCGTCAATGATCTTGCGAGTATCTGATTCGCTCAGTTTGAGGGTTGCCGCAGCGTTATTGGCCGCTTCAACCAGCTGGGCAACGGCTTGTGACGGCTGGGACGCGGCTTGTGCTTGTGTCGCTTCAAGCCGCTGTGCCAACTCGTACTTTGCCGTTTCTGCCTCTGCGGCCATTGACTCCCAGAATGCTCGCTCTTCTTCAGTCTGCTGTGCGTGTGCCTGAATTGCTTCAAGCGCTTGAGTCGCGTTTTGGTGGGCAGCTCGAAAGGCTTGGAGCTCTTGCTGCAAGGCGTCCAACTCCGCCTTGAGTTCGGCGTTTTCGTCGATTGGCGGTGCAGGCGGCACGAAGGGCCCAGACTTAAACGCCGGGTCTTTAAAAGTGCGGTGGAACCAAACGCCTAGTTGCCAAGCCAAGCGCATTGCCATCAAGGCCGTGCGGTGGTCTCCCGCGAGATTGTGGTTCGCGTCGTTTCCGGCCTTGCGAATTTCGTGGAAGAGTCCGCCGACCTCTCGTGGCAGGATGCCGTGGTCTTGCAGCCGGCGCAGCAAGTCGACCTGTCTTTCGTCCGCCGATGTGAATACGCCGACGCGGGATGCTGCTGATTGCGCCAAGCCTTCAGCCAGTTGACGAAGTTTAAGTAGGCAGGTGTTCGGGTCATCGGCAAAGTAGCGCTCAGCAAGCATTCCCAAGCGTTCAAGCTGCTCGTCGTGCGCTTGAAGTTGCGAAAAGTTGCTTTGTTGGCGAGCACGGTTCATGGCGCTTCCTTATCGCAGCTCGTACCAGACGCCTCTGCCCGCACCATGTTGCGCAAGATGTCCTTGTTCAACCAGCGCACGAAAATGCTGCTTGAGCGTGTTGCGATTTCCATCGGTGAGGCGGATTGCGTCGCCCATGGTGATGCGGCCGTGTTCTCGGGCGAACTCAACGATTTGAAGTGAAAGCTCGGGAAGTGACGCCAATACGAGCTTTTCACGCTCGACCTTTCGGTTTAGCCGACGCACTTGTTCGGCCAGGGCGCGCAGGAAGAAAACCAACCAGGGTTGCCAATTCGGTGCGTCGCTGCGAATCGTGCCTTGAGTTTGCCGTAGCGCCAGGTAGTAAGCCTCTTTGCTCTGCTCGATGACGCTCTCGAGCGAGCTGTACGGGACATAGGCGTATCCCGCCTGCAGCAGCAAAAGCGTGGTGAGTACCCTGCTCAAGCGGCCATTGCCGTCCTGAAACGGGTGAATCTCCAGGAAGACGACAACCCAGATGCCGATCAATAGCAGGGGGTGAAGACGTGTGGCTGCGCGCGCCTCATTGAACCAGTCGATCAATTCCGTCATGAGTGCCGGCGTATCGAATGGCGTTGCAGTGGCGAAAACGACGCCCAGCTGAGTGCCGTCCTCGTCAAAAGCCACCACGCTGTTGGTGGAAGTCTTGTAGTTGCCCCGATGCCAGGCATCCTTTTCGCTATAGGTGAGCAGGTCGCGGTGCAGCTGCTTGATGTGGTTCTCGGTCAGTGGGATGTCCTGCCAGGACGAGAACGCCAGTTCCATGACTTCTGCGTAGCCGGCGACTTCCTGTTCGTCGCGGGTTGCGAATGACTTGATCTGCAGATTGGAGAGCAGGCGCTCGACGTCGCGATCGGACAGTCGGCTACCCTCAATACGGGTCGAAGAGCCGATACTCTCGATTGTGGCGACTCGGCGCAATGCTGAAAGACGATCTGGTGCCAGCGTGCCAAGGGCACGCCAAGCGCCTTTGAACTCATCGATACCGGCGATGAGGCTCAGGATTTCGGGTGTTATCTGAACGGCATTGGAGCGGATCATGGGCACCAATACTACATCCGTTTACACCCATTTAAGTAGAGTACAAAATCACGCCGCCTCTCAAGGGCATCTTCGTGCGCGTGCTTCGTCCATTCGAGATGCTATCGCTGACCTTCCGGGCCAAGAGGCCGTAGGGCTGCCTCTCATTGCAAGTTGGTGCATGAGCGGTCGGTGATCAACTCATTGCTGGTCCCAAGCATTGCTCGGCGAACGGCGGCAACGTCCGAATTACCGCTCTCCACGGAAGCTTTAGCGATCGTCGTGACGCGGAGGGTTTCTCGCGCAAGTGATTCGTTACCGTTCAGTTTGCTTGAATCTGAACCCCTCTCCGTCCCGCCATATTCTTCCCCAGCCGCGCCCGTGTTTCCTCATCCAGCAACACCGCCGCCGGCGCGAACGCATTCGATTCCTCGAACCGGATGTGATCGCGATAGAGGCTGCAGAAGGCGGTGACGGTTTCTGCGTTGAGCGTGTCCGCGCTTCCCGCTTGGATGGCCTCGAGATCGCTCCGCAGTGTGGCCCAGGCGGCGAACATGCGGCGGTGTTCGTCGAGCAGGCGGGCGATGGCGGTTTCGAGGTCGGCCCGCTGCTCATTGGGCACCGCGGCCAGCAGGGCGGGGAAGAGGTCGCGCTCTTCGTCTTCGTGGTGGTGGACCGCGGCGGTGTTGAAGTAGCGCAGGATGTTGGCTGCGGCGGTGCGGGCGTCGGGGTCGCAGCCATGTGCCTCGAGATGGGGTAGCAGGCGCTCCAGGGTGGACAGCCGGTCGTGGATGCGTTCGTGGCAGGCGGCGAGGAGTTCGAGCGGCTCGTCGAAGCCGGCGGCGGGTTTGAGCAGTGAGCGAGGCATGACTGGGTTCAGGCGCCGAGTGTCGTGAAGAAGCCGGCGGGGTCTTTGCTGAGCGCCACCGAGACGATATAGGCGAAGGTGAGCAAGGCGAGCACGAATGCGGTGCTGCGCACACCCTTGCTGCGGCCGCGCTTGAGGGCGACGGTGCCCAGGCCGATGTAGACCAGCAGTCCGACGATCTTGGCGATGAGCCACGGCATGGCGAGCGCCGAGGCGCCGAGCATGACCACCATGGCGACGGCGCTGGCGAGCAGCGCGGTGTCGATGATGTGCGGTAGCACGCGTACCAGCTTGCGCTTGAGCAGTGGCGAGCCGGTGAGCATCATGATGCCTCGGGCCAGAAAGCCGCTTCCGCTGAGGACGATGCAAAGGAGGTGGATGTGTTTGAGTGCGGTATAGCCCATTGCTGCGTTCTTGCCTGCGAGGTTGAAAACCGGATCTGCGGCAATCGACAATGGATTCCGCAAATCATTCGTGGCAGCATCGCTGCTTGCCCTAACTTCGTGAAGGATACGGCAGGTTGCGAGTCGTTTGCCGATCGTGCCAGCCGCAACAGGAATTGCAATGAACGAAAGCAAGATCAACGTCGCCGAGATTTTTCCTCGCCTGCCGCTATTCAGCGAGTTGTCCGAGAGCCAGCGCGCGGTGCTGCTCGAATCGACCCGCGTGAAGACGGTCGCCAAGGGCGAGCTGCTGTTTCAGCGCGGCGATGCGCCACAGGGTTTCTTCTACGTGATCTCGGGGCAGATCAAGCTGGCCTTTTCGTCGTCGGCGGGCAACGAGAAGGTGGTGGAGATCCTCGGGCCGAGCCAGAGCTTTGGCGAGGCGGTGATGTTCATGGACAAGCCCTACCCGGTCTTTGCCGAGGCGCTCAGCGAGGCGAACCTGCTGTTGGTCAAGCGCCAGGCGGTATTCGATCTGCTGGAGAGCGATCCCACCTTTGCGCGCAGCCTGCTCGCGGGCATGTCGATCCGCCTGCATACGCTGGTGCGCGATGTGGAATCCTACACCCTGCGCAGTGCGGTGCAGCGGGTGATCGGCTACCTGCTGCAGGAGGCGGGGGGCGCGCCGTGCTCGGCCGGGGGGCAGGACGTGGTGCATCTGCCGGCCAGCAAGCAGGTGATTGCCTCGCGGCTCAACCTCACCCCCGAGACCCTCTCGCGAACTTTCCACCTGCTGTCGGACGAGGGCCTGATCAAGGTCGAAGGCAAGGACATTCAGCTGCTCGATCTCAAGCGGCTTGCCGATTACGAGGATTGATCGCACCCTCGCGATCGCGGCGTCGCAGGGGTTGGGCTTCGCCGAGCGATTGCCGGTAGCAGCGCAGCGCCTGTAGCAGATTGATCCCCAGCATGAGGTAGGAGCCGGCCACGAGCAGCCCCGCCAGCGGCGCGAGCGCACCAAACCAGAGGCATGCGAGTGCCGCGCCAAGCGAGAGCAGATGGATCTTGAAGTGCCGGCTCATGCGGGCTTCAGGGATGATCTGGTTCATCAGCGGTGCGCGGCAGCCCTGGTTGCTGAGGTGCAGCCACACCAGGAAGGGCACGATCTTGTAGAGCATGCCGATCATCACCGCGCCGAAGCCGCCATGCATGATCAGCATTCCGGCGGCGATTTCCCATTGGGGCAGCTCGACCCACGGCGCCAGTGCGACCATCAGCGCAGCAGCCAAGGCGATCAGCATCGCGGTGCGCCAGAAGCGGAAGGTCGAGTCGATGCGGGCACGTTTTCGCTGGCGCTGGACATGCAGCGTGGCAAGGGCGAACACCGCGGTGCCGGCTGCGGCGAGCAGGTTGGCGAGCCAGCCGGGCACGCCCGGGATCATGCCGGCAAGCAGCGCGGCGAAGAGCGCCGGCGCAAACCAGCTGCGCATCCAGGTCGGGTAGGCGGGGGTGAGCTGGAACATCGGCACCACCTGGTAGGCCGTACCGGCCAGCAGCAGCAGCCCCCAGCCGGCCAGCCCCCAGCGGGCATGCAGATCGTGCAGCGAGAGCGCCTGCAAGGTGGCCCAGCCACCGCGGGCCCAGGCCATCGCGGCACCGATGAGGACGGTGGCGAACAATGCGGCCAGCGCGAGGAACAGCCCCTGGCGCACGTCCCTGGCGCCACCCCCGCGCAGCAGCTTGATCACCCCGAGCACGGACATCGGAACCAGCCCGCCCGCGAGCAGCAGGCCGGCGAGCACATACAGGGTGGGCTCGGCGCTGAGAAAGCCGCCGATCAGCGCCGCGGCGCCAAGAGTGATCGCGGCATGCACCAGCCCGCCTGTCAGGATCGGTCGCGGCACACCGCCGCCGACGGCCACCGGCAGCACCTGCAGCAGCGCGCCACACATCACCTGCAGCATGAAGCCCGCGGTAAAGGCATGGGTGAGCGCCAGCATCTGCGGCGTCCAGCGCGAGGCGAGGGCGTCGCCGGAGACCGCGAGCAACAGGCCGGCCAGGATGCCGAATGCCGACCCGCTGAGAAAGAATCGCAACGGGAGCTGCAGCGGTGGCGTCTGCTCGAAATTCAGCCCGCCCTTCATTTTGCCCGGGTGATGCGGATCGCGAAGCTGCCGTCGGACTGCGCCTCGGCGTGGTGGGCATAGCCGTTCCGGGCGAGGATGTCGTAGAGCGGAAAGGGCTCGCGGTGAATCAACAGGACGACGGTCTCGTCGGGGCCGAGGGTGTCGACGGCCTCAAGGGTCATCTCCATCGGCTCGGGTGGCGGGCGCCAGCGTGCATCGACGATCTTCGGTTCGCTCATTGCGTTACCCTCCCGCTCGAAACCGCGTTTTCTATCTGGGTTACGAGAGCCTGGTCGCGCCCGACGGCCTGGTCGCACATCGGATAGAGCACATTCTCCTCCTTGAGGTTGTGCTGCTCCATGAGTACCAGCAGGGTGTCCGACACGTCCAGAAAGCGTTCCTGGTCTTCAGCTTGGGCCGCATCGAGCAACTCGGCGACGAGTTCGCGCATCTGCTCGTGCTCGATACGCATCATCCGGGTGGGACCGGCGGTCATGCCGGTGGCCTGCTCGAAGGCCGGGAACAGGGATGCTTCTTCAACCGCAAAGTGCGCCAGCAATTCTTCGGCGAAGCCTTGTGCGCTCGCCCTGCAAGCCGGCCACTGTTTGTCTTGGCTCTGGTGTTCGGCGGCGGCGAAAAGCTCATCGCACTTGCGATGGTGGCCGGCCAGGAGCTTCGAAGGTGTATTCATCGGTTGGATCTCCACGCATTCGTTTGACGCAGTTTGCGCGGGCTCAAAGTCCGATTACTTGATGATGCTCAAGAGCGGCGGGTGAAATCGACGCAGCGCCCGGATGCCCCTGGCCGCCAGGTGCTGCAGAGCCCGACCCCGGCTTGCCGACGCGGGACGCTTCCCGGAGCGCCTCCCGATGCTCGGGCAGGGCCTGGCGATACGATTCCTGGGGGTATCGCGAATCCCTTGAAATGCAAGGCATCGCACCAGTTGGCGCGGGCCTCGGAGCGAGCCTTCCTTGTCCGGCGTCAATTTTTTATCGCACTGCAATCGGTAAATTGTCGGCTGCGACATAATGCCGCAGCAGGTGGCCAGGCCATGAGCCCGGGGAGAGCACCTGCCGCGGCGCTTACGAACCGCGCAGCAACGCGCTCAGGGAGAACCGCATCATGGCGAACGAGCAGGACAAACCCTTGGACTCAAACCCCAATCTGGGGCGCAGGAAATTTCTAAATACCGCGGCGCTCGCGGGTCTCACCGGCGCGGGTCTTTCGGTTGGCCTCTCGTCATGCAAGCAGGAAGCGGCCGCACCGGCTGCTGCGCCTGCTGCCGCGCCCAAGGCTCACGCCGAGGTGGCCGAGGTCGGCAAGTATGAAGTTGCGCCGGGTCAGCTCGACGAGTACTACGCCTTCTCGAGTGGCGGCCACTCGGGCGAATGTCGCATCTACGGCCTGCCTTCTGGCCGCGAAATCAAGCGCATCCCGGTGTTCAACATGGACTGTCTGGTCGGTTGGGGTACGACCAACGAGTCGAAGGCCATTCTGGGCACCAAGCCCAACGGCACGCCGAAATACACCACGGGCGATACCCACCACGTCCACCCTTCGTACACCGACGGTACCTACGACGGCAAGTACATGTTCGTGAATGACAAGATCCACGGTCGCCTGGCACGTATCCGCATGGATACCATGGAGACCGACAAGATCACCGAACTGCCGAACGTCCAGGGCTTCCACGGCACCTTCCCCGACAAGCGCGACCCGGTCGATGAGGCGGTCAATCACACCACGCGCGTGTTCTGCGGCGCGGAGTTCTCGATTCCGCTGCCCAACGACGGCCGCGACCTGGAGGACGCAAGCAAGTACAAGTCCCTGTTTACCTGCGTCGATGCCGAGACCATGGAAGTGCGCTGGCAGGCGCTCATCGACGGCAACTGCGACCTCGTGGCGAGTTCCTACGATGGCAAGCTGGCGGCGACCAACCAGTACAACACCGAGATGGGTGTGCACTACGAAGAGATGATGGCGGTTGAGATGGACGCCTGCCTGTTCTTCAACGTCGCCCGTATCGAAGAGGCCGTGAAGGCTGGCAAGTTCACCACCATCGGCTCCTCCAAGGTGCCGGTCGTGGATGGCACCCGCGCCTCCAACGCCGATCCCAAGACCGCGCTGATCTGCACCGTACCGATTCCCAAGAACCCGCACGGCGTGAACATCAGCCCCGACGGCAAGTACTACGTGTGCTCGGGCAAACTCTCGCCCACCGCTTCGGTGATCGACCATTCGCTGGTGCTGAAGTGGTTCGACGGCGAGCTGGCCAACGCCCGCGACGCGGTGGTTGCGGAACCCGAGATCGGTCTCGGCCCCCTGCATACCGGCTTCGACAACAAGGGCAATGCCTACACCACGCTCTTCCTCGACAGCCAGATCGTCAAGTGGAACGTCGAGGCCGCGATCAAGTCCTTCCAGGGTGACAAGGAAGCCAAGCCGGTGCTCGACCGCATCGACGTGCATTACCAGCCGGGCCACGGCTTCACCTCGATGGGTGAAACCAAGGAGTCCGACGGCCGCTTCTTCGTTTCGGACAACAAGTTCTCCAAGGACCGCTTCCTGCCGGTTGGCCCGCTGCACGCCGAAACCGCGCAGCTGATCGACATCAGCGGCGACAAGATGAAGCTGGTGGCCGACCACTCGGTATATTCCGAGCCGCACGACTCGATCATCATCCGCCGCGACATCATCAAGACGCGCCAGATCTACAACCTGGACGAATTCCCGCTGGCGACCAAGGATCCCAAGGATTCGGGTGTGACTCGCAATGGCAAGAAAGTCACCGTCAGGATGACCAGCCAGGCACCGGCCTTCAGCCTGCGGGAGTTCAAGGTCAAGAAGGGTGACGAGGTCACCATCATCCTTACCAACCTCGACAAGGTGGAGGATTTGACGCACGCGATGGCGATCCCGAAGTACGACATCAACTTCATCGTCAACCCGCAGCAGACCCAGTCGGTGACCTTCATCGCCGACAAGCCGGGTGTGTACTGGTGCTACTGCACCAACTTCTGTCACGCGCTTCACCTCGAGATGCGCTCGCGCATGATCGTCGAGGCCTGATCCGGCGTGCTCAATACATCGCCCCGGCCAGCGACCCGCGCGGTCGCCGGCCGGTGGCGGTGACAGTGGAACTCTCGGCCGGAGAGCCTCCACGATAAAGTGATTTCGGGGGCCTCGGGCCCCCACTTTTTTTTGATTGACGGCAGCTCTTGACTCGAAACAAGGCGCGGTGCCGAGACAAACATTAGCATTTGCGCATGCTTGAATACATCACGAGGCGCACCCCAATGTCTTCCCTCGCAGCACTTCGAAATCTCGCCCTCGCGCTCGCATGCGGCCTCTTGGCCGGCTTCGCGCAGGCCAATTCCTATGAAGCGAAACTGCCGCCGGAGCTGACTTCGTCGCCGCGCATGTGCGACTACGCGCCGTGTGCGGACGTGATCCCCGGTGCCGACAGCTTCTCGGAGCGAAAGGGGCAGCCCAGCTACGTCGAGGCCTACAAGACGGTCGACGGGCAGAAGAAGCTCCTCGGCTACGTGATGCTGTCGACCGACATCACCGATATCCCGGCCTATTCGGGCAAGCCGGTGGTGACCCTGATCGGCATGGATACGAGCGGCCACTTCGCCGGCGTGAAGGTGCTCAAGCACTCGGAGCCGATCCTGCTGCTGGGCATTCCCGAAGAGGCGCTGATCGAGTTCAACAACCAGTACCTCGGCAAGTTCGTCGGCGACAACATCGAGATCGGACGTTCGCGGCCCGAGGAGAACATCATCGGCCTCGATGCGATCACCGGCGCGACCGTGACCGTGATCGCCCAGAACCAGGTGATGATGCTGTCGGGTGGCGAGATCGCCAAGCAGGTCGGCATTCTCAAGCCGACGATCCGCCCGCAGGCGAAGTTCATCGACACCAAGAGCGCACCGAACTGGCAGCAACTGGTGGAAGAGGGCAGCGTGAAGCGACTCATCGTCTCTGCCGAGGAGGTCGGCCTGCCGCATCGTGACAAGCCGTACATCGACATGTGGTTCGGCTATCTCAACCAGCCCACGGTCGGCCGCGCGATCCTCGGCGACGGTCCCTACAACAGCCTGATGAGTCGTCTCAAGGAAGGCGACCACGCGCTGTTCATGATTCGCACCGATGGTGTCGAATCCTTCAAGGGCTCGGGCTTCGTCCGCGGAGGCATCTACGACCGCGTGCAGGTGCGCCAGGAGCGCGACGCCTTCACCTTCCGCGACACCGACTACTACAACCTCTACGGCATCGCCGCGCCGGGTGCGCCGGCCTTCAACGAATCGGCGATCTTCATCGTTCGCTCGAAGGCATTCTCGGCGGCCTATCCGTGGAAGCTGGTGTTCCTCGCCAACAAGATGGACAAGGCCACCGGGGCCAAGACCTTTGCCAACTTCGACACCGAATACTGGCTGCCGGCCGCCTACATGGAAGGCGGGCGTCCGACCGTCGTCAAGCCCGACCCGGTGTGGCTCAAGATCTGGAAGGACCGCATCGTCTCCATCGTCGCCTTCACCGCCTTGCTGGTCGCCATCGCAGTGGTCTATGCCAGCCGCGACACGCTGGTGAGGCGCTCGACGCGCAAGAACAAATGGCCGGTGAATGCGTTCAAGTACGCTGGCTGGGTGGTGAGTATCGGCTTCGTCGGCTTCGGCCTGCTCGCGCAACCCTCGATCACGCAGGTGCTGACCTGGTTCCACTCGCTGCTGTTCCAGTGGAAGTGGGAACTGTTCCTCTCCGATCCCTTCATCTTCATCTTCTGGATCTTCATCATCGTCACCGTGTTCCTGTGGGGCAGGGGATTGTTCTGCGGCTGGGCCTGCCCCTTCGGCTCGCTGTCGGAGCTGCTCTACAAGGTCGGTGGCTGGGTTGGGCTCAAGCGCTTCCAGTTCAAGGTGCCCAAGCCCTTGCACGACAAGCTCAAGTGGATCAAGTACGGCATCTTCTTCGGCCTGCTGGCGGTGAGCATGTTCTCGATGGGGCTGGCCGAGAAGCTGGCCGAGGTCGAGCCCTTCAAGACCACCTTCCTGGTCGGGCTGTTCAACCGCAGCTGGCCCTACACCCTGTTCGCAGCCGGTCTGCTGGGCCTGTCGATCTTTACCGAGCGGCCGTTCTGCAAGTACCTGTGCCCGCTGGGTGCGGGCCTGGCGATGCCTTCGACCTTCCGCTGGTTCGGGCTCAAGCGCAAGCAGGAGTGCGATACCTGCAAGGCTTGCGCGGTCGGCTGTGGCTCCTCGGCGATCGACAAGGATGGCCGCATCGATCAGCGCGAGTGCCTGCTGTGCCTCGACTGCATGGTCTATTACTATGAAGACCACGCCTGCCCGCCGCTGGCGCAGGAGCGCAAGCGTCGCACCAAGGCGGGGTTGCCGCTCACGCCGATCGGCGCCAACGGTTACTACATTCCGATCAAGCCGATGCCGGCTGCCAAGTGAAGGGGCGTTCGATCATGATCATGGGGAGAGAAAATGGTTAATCCGACAATGCCAACCGATCCGGTCGATCCGCCATATGCTGGCCGGGAGGGGCTGATCGGCAGGTTCGCTGCCGAGGCCTGGGATCATCTGTGGCCGTGGAGCCGCGCCGGCTTCCAGCGCCAGCGGGCCGTGCAGGCGGCGGGAGTGGCGCTCGGCGTGGCGGCGAGCGTGATGTGGATCGTGGCCGCGATGGGGCGGCTCGAAGCGGGCGCGGTGATCGGCTGGTGGTTCGGCTGGAGCGTGTTCGAAGTGATCGTGCGCCTTGGCGCCAAGCCTTATGTGAAGGAAGGCCCCTGGTGGGGCGCCCGCTACCGCGCCGCTTCGGTGATGGATATGATCTGCTACGTGTCTTTCAAGAATCTCCTGATCGGTGCGGTGCTGTTCCTTTCGCTGAAGAGCTTCGGCCTGCTCACTGTCTGAGCGCGACCCGAACACTCAGATACCAAGGGTATGCAGCCCGAACAATGAAACGCTTCGTCTTTTTGATCCTCGGCATGTTCGCCTGGGTGCTCGCCAGCGCGGCCACCCACACGGTGCGACCAGGCGAGTCGATCCAGTCTGCGATCGACCTCGCTGCGGCGGGCGATACCGTCGAGGTGCTGCGCGGGCATTATCGGGTGAACCTGCTGGTGGACAAGGCGCTGACCCTGCGCGGCATAGATCGGCCGACCCTCGATGGCGGCCTGCATGGCGACGTGATCCGGGTTCGTGCGGCCGACGTGACCATCGACGGGATGATCGTGCGCGATTCGGGCGGCGACCTCGAGAAGCAGAATGCCGGGATCTACATCGAACCCAGGGCCGACCGCGCGAAGGTGCTCAACTGCGACCTTACCTACAACCTGTGGGGCATCTGGATCGAGACCGTCAAGGACGTGGAGATCCGCGACAACCTCATCACCGGCAAGCGCGACTTCATCTCGCCGCGGCGCGGCAACGGCATCCAGCTCTACAACACCGAGGGGGCGCAGATCGTCGGCAACCAGATCAGCTTCGTGCGCGACGGCATCTACGTGGATGTGTCCCATCATGCGGTGTTTCGCAACAACCGTATCCACAACGTGCGCTACGGCACCCACTACATGAACTCCCACAACAACATCTGGGAGGGCAACGATTCGTACAACAACCGCGGTGGCCTGGCGCTGATGATGACCCGCAACCAGATCGTGCGGAACAACCGCGCGTGGGGTAATTCGGACCATGGCATCATGCTGCGCACGATCCAGGACTCGGTGATCGAGGGCAACATCGTGGCCGGCAACGCGCGTGGCTTCTTCATCTACGACGCCGAGTACAACACCATCCGCAACAATCTGGTGGTGGACAACACCGTCGGAGTGCACCTGTGGGCCGGCTCGTACCGCAACAAGGCCGAGGGCAACGACTTCATCTCGAATCGCACGCAGATCAAGTACGTGGCCTCGCGCGATGAAGTGTGGGGCGAGCGCGAAGGCAATTACTGGAGCAACTACGTCGGCTGGGATCGCAACGGTGACGGCATCGGCGATGTGCAGTACGAGGCCAACGACATGGTCGATCGCCTGTCGTGGCGGCATCCGATGATGAAGCTGCTGATGGCGAGCCCCGCCGTGCAGTCGCTGAGGTTGGTGGCGCAGCAATTTCCGCTGCTGCGCGCACCGAGCATTGTCGACCACAAGCCGCACATGCGCCCGCAGCACACCGACTGGAGAAACTGGATTGGAAAGCATTTTGGCTCAGATCGCTGACCCGAGCGTGCTCGCGCCGGTGATCGAAGTGTGCGCGGTGAGCAAGCGCTTTGGCGCCGTGCAGGCGGTCGACGGCGTGGATCTCGTTGTCGGGCGTGGTGAACTGTTCGGCCTGATCGGGCATAACGGTGCGGGCAAGAGCACGCTCTTCAAGATGATGCTCGGCCTGTTGCCGACAAGCAGTGGCGAGATCCGCATCGACTCCGAGGCCGTGACCGGGCCGGGGTTTCGGGCGGTGCGGCGCAAGATCGGTTATCTGCCCGAGAACGTGGTGCTGTACGACAACCTCACCGGTATCGAGACGCTGCATTTCTTCGCCGATCTCAAAGGCGCCGACAAGCGCGAATGCGGCGCCGCACTGGAGCGCGTAGGGTTGGCGAAGGCCGCCTCGCGGCGCGTGCGCGAGTATTCGAAAGGCATGCGTCAGCGGCTCGGCTTCGCCCAGGCGCTGCTCGGCAAGCCGCAGATCCTGTTCCTCGACGAACCTACCAGCGGCCTCGACCCGGAGGCGATCCGCGAGTTCTATGCGGTGCTGCGTGGCCTGCGCGACGAGGGCGTGACCATGATCCTCACCTCGCACATCCTCGCCGAGATCCAGGAGCGGGTCGATCGCCTGGCGATCATCAAGAACGGAAAGCTGCAGGCGGTCGGCACGGTGCAGTCGCTGCGCGAGCGCATGAAGCTGCCGCTGACCATCGAACTGGCGCGCGGCGCTGCCCTGCGGCTACATATCGAGCGCCTGCTCGAGGGCCTGCCGGTGGGACGCATCGAGGTGCGCGGCGAGCATCTGCTGATCCAGATCCCGCGCGAAGCAAAACTGCCGGCGCTGGCACGGCTGACACGCGAGGAAGAAGGCATCGACGACCTGCATGTTCGCGAGCCCTCGCTCGAGGACGTGTTCTTCGGTTTTTCGGATTGAATCGTCCATGGATATCGAACTCAAGCAGATCGGCGTGATTGCCGGCAAGGAATTCTGGGATCGCATCCGCAATCGCTGGGTGCTCGCGGTGGCGCTGGTGTTCACCGCCTTCGCGCTGGTGATCGCGTATTTCGGCGCGGCCCAGCAGGGCGCGGTGGGATTCCGCTCGATCGAACTCACCATCGCCAGCCTCGTCAGCCTGGTGATCTACCTGATCCCGCTGATCGCGCTGGTGCTGGGTTTCGATGCGATCGTCGGTGAGCGCGAGCGCGGTTCGCTCGACCTGCTGCTCTCCATGCCGATCACCCGGCTCGAGCTGATCCTCGGCAAGTACTTCGGCCTCTCGGCGGCACTGGCCTTCTCGACCGTCGCGGGCTTCGGCCTGGTCGGCGTGCTGCTCTCGGCCCAACTCGATACCAACGCGCTGTTCCACTACGCGGGTTTCATGTTCAGCTCGGTGCTGCTGGGCATGGCCTTCCTGTCGCTGGCGGTGATGATCTCGGTGTTCGCCTCCGACCGCACCCGCGCCTCGGGGCTGGCGATCGCGATGTGGTTCTTCTTCGTGCTGGTGTTCGACCTGCTGCTGCTCGGTGCGCTGGTGGTCAGCGGCGGCGAGTACGGCGGCGCGGTCTTCCCCTACCTGATGCTCGCCAACCCGGCCGACGTATTCCGCATTCTCAATATCTTTGGCCTCGAAGAGGTACGTACGCTGTACGGCCTCGCAACCGTTTTCCCCGAGGCGCTTTCGAGGCCCTGGGTGCTGGGTGGCGTAATGCTCGCCTGGATCACCGCACCGCTGGGCATTGCCGTTTGGAGATTTCGTCGATGAAGTTGTTTTCCCCGCTGCTGCTCGCCTTGTCGCTCGCCGCTTCGCTCACGGCGTGCAGCAATCAGCCGGCCGAGACCATGGTGCCGATCGAGATCGGTCAGGACACCTCCTGCGCGCTCGATGGCATGCTGCTCGCCGACTACCCCGGCCCGAAGGCCCAGATGCATTTCGAGGGCGGCCAGACCGAGTTTTTCTGCGACACCGTGGAGATGTTCTCCATCTACCTCAAACCGGAGCAGGCGAGACGGGTCAAGGCGTTGTATGTTCAGGACATGGGCAAGGCCGACTGGGCGGCGCCCAAGGGGCACTGGATCGATGCCTTCAAGGCGTTCTACGTCCAGGGTTCCTCAGTTCATGGTTCGATGGGACCCACCATCGCGTCCTTCGCGAGCGAGGCCGACGCCAGGGCCTTCAGCGAGAAGAATGGCGGAAAGGTGATGGGCTTCAAGGACTTCAATGCGGACATGGTCGTCCTGGATGGCGGCGTCCTTCACGACCAGCAGATGTGAGGGCTTAAGATGAAGATCGACTTCTATCAGGGCTTCGACCCCGAGGCTGCGGCCGATATCGAACGACTTTCACGGCTGATCTACGAGTTGCGCCAGAACCGGGCGCGCATCCTCCAGCCTTACGAGGTCAGTCACGAAAGCGAGCTCGTTCGCCGCATCGCCGACGGCAAGCTCGATGAACACCCTGCCTACGAGCACTATCTCTCGGCTCGCATCCTGGCCGACACCTGCGAATCGGTGCGCATGGTGCTGGCCGGGCGCCTGCGGCAGGAGAAGGCAGCATGACACTTCATCTGGAACTGCGCGATGCGATCGAGGCGCGCTATGGCGATGCGCTCCAAGGGCCGGTCGAGCTCCACCAGGATGCGATCAGATTGCGGCTCGGCAATGGTGTCGAGATGGAAGTGCGCTTCGCCGCCGAGGACGCGTACTCGATTCGCTGGACTTCGGGCCGCGATGAGCTTTGTATCGACACTGCGCCGCGCCCGGATCTGCAGCCAGCATTGCCAAGCCATCTGCACGACCACCGTGGCCAGGTCAGGCCTGACCCGATCACCCGGCCCGGCCTGGCTCCGATCGAGAACCTGTCGAGCCTCATCAACGCATTGCTGATTTCGCCGACGCTCGAAGGGCGTGGTCACTGAGATGCCGATATCGATACGACGCAGGTTTCTTGTCGGCAGCCTGCTTGCGGGAATGGTCATGCTTGAAGGCGGCATCGCCGTCGCCGCCGAGCGGGTGCCGGTGGAAGTCGGCAAGGAGATACGCTGTCCGGTGTGCGGCATGTACCCGGCGCAGTATCCGACATGGCGTGCGCAGCTGATCTTCAAGGACAACCAGGCGCGCGTTTTCGATTCGCCTGTCGATCTGTTCCGCTTCCTGCTGGCGATGCCGATGTTCGACAAGGGGCACTCCGCCGAAGAGGTGGACGCGGTGTTCGTTACCGACTTTCTCAAGCGCAACTGGATCGACGGCCGGAAGGCCTTCTTCGTGGCGGGCTCGGATGCAAAGGGGCCGATGCGGGACGCAAACCTCCCGGCCTTCGCCGAACGTGATGCGGCAACCGCCTTTGCGGCCGACCGCGGGGGCAGGGTGGTGGGTTTCAGCGAGGTCACGCGGGATCTTCTGCGCAGCCTGGGCGGCGGCACGCACCACCACCACCACTGACGGCGCGCTGCGCACCGGCAAAAAGAAAGGGAGGCCAGGCCTCCCTTTTCAATGG
Organism: Cognatazoarcus halotolerans; assembly: GCF_009800965.1. Classification (GTDB taxonomy): domain Bacteria; phylum Pseudomonadota; class Gammaproteobacteria; order Burkholderiales; family Rhodocyclaceae; genus Cognatazoarcus; species Cognatazoarcus halotolerans. Next base: position 21,400 of record NZ_WUAF01000010.1, read on the forward strand.
CTGCGGGGCGGCGCTTTCAGCCGGCTTTCAACACCATGTAGTCGACCACGGACTTGACTTCGTCGTCAGTGAGGGCGGCGTTGCCACCCTTGGCCGGCATCATGCCTTTTGCACCGGTAAAGCCTTCGAGCGCGTGCTTGTAGAGCGTGTCCTTGCCCTGGGCGATGCGCGGACCCCAATCGGCAGCGTCGCCAAGCATTGGCGCGCCGGCAACACCGGCGCTGTGGCACAGGGCGCAGGTTCTCTTGTAGATCGATTCGCCGGCCATGGCGGCGTCGGAGGCGGGTTCTGCAGCGGGGGCTGCGGCGGGGGTGGCATCGGCCACCGGCGCAGGCGGCGGAGCGGCGGGTTCCGCTGCGGGTGCGGGCGCCTCGGCCTTGGGCGCCGGGGCTTCCTGACTGCCACAGGCTGCGAGCAGGGTCGCGAGCACGATCGGCGCCAGTGTGGAAAGCTTGAACATCGGGGTAATCTCCTCTCGAGTGGGGTGGGGCTGTTCGCTGCATCGCTTGGTTGGATCAGAGCGAGCTGCACGCCATGACGGTTGCCTTTCAGGCGAAACCGGATTCTACGTCGCAGGTCCTTGGAAAGTGATTGACCGTCATCAATTGCCGAACAACGCGAAATCAGCGACAGAGTACGTCGTTGCGGATCGATTCGGCGATCCGTGCGACTTCCTCGAGGCGCTCGTCGGTCACGCCCAGTTCGGTCAGCGTGCCGGCCAGGTGTTCGACGACCGCGTCGAAGTGGCTGTCGCTCAGGCCGAGCCTTGCGACCAGGCCCTGATGGGCCTGTCGCAGGCCCTTGCCGTCATAGCTACCGCTGCCACCAAAGGCATGGGTGAGAAAGGCCTTCAGGTGGGCGCGTTGCCGCGACATGTCGGTGCCGGCAAAGAAGTGCCTGATGCGCTCATCGGCAAGCACCTTGTGGTAGAACCTGTCCACGGCGAGCTCCAGCGCAGGGCTTCCGCCGAGTCGTTCCAGGAGGGTCGTGGTCATTGTGTAGTCACCGTATGCGCAGGGGGTCCCGGGCCGGCCCAGTTGCCTGGGACGATACCGCCGCGGGTGCTTCGAGGCAAGCGCCGCGGGGAGTCCGGCCCCCGCAGTCGCGGTGAAAATGCTCAGGGGCGAACGGTGTCGATCACCACCGAGATGCCGCTGGCGTCACTCGCCACCGAGGCGATGCCGCCTTCGAGGTCGCCCGGCGAGGCCATCGGCCCACCACCCTTGGCCACGCGCGCGCCCAGCGAGACGGTGGCCGGGACCGCGCCACCGGCCATCAGTGGCACGCCGGTGAAATCGAACTTGAGGGGCAGGTCGGCGACGGTCTTGCGGATTGCCGCGAGCGGCGGGCCACCCGCGGCGGAGCGCGCAAAAATGAACACCGCGTCGTCGGGTGAAGCCTTGGCGGCCAGTTCTGGAGCGAGGCTGATCTCGCCGCTGAGCGTGAGGCCCGGGCCCGGGGCCATCGCAGTGACGGCGGGCCCGCCTTGCGCAAGCGGCGCCATGCCAGCGTTGGCACGCGCCTCGTTGATCCCACCGGTGATCTGACGCGCGAACTCTTCACCCGGCGGAATCAGTGGAAGAATCCGCTCCCAGGTTTGCGCGGCCTTCGCGAACTCTTTCTTTTCGAAGTGAGCCGTGCCGCCGAGGGCGAGGGCCTTGATGTTGGTGGGGTCGAGGGCGAGCGCCTTTTCGATGAGCTGTTCGGGCTTGCCGATGAGCGTCTGGCCTTGTGCCGCGCCGAGCGCATCGGCCCAGTCGGCATAGATCTGCGCGTCCTCGGGGGTGCGCGCGGCAAGCCGCTCATAGACGGCTGCAGCTTCGTCGAAGCGACCCAGAAAGCGATAGGAGCGCCCCAGCATCACCCAGCCCTCGAGGTTGTCAGGTTCGCTCTCGAGCTTCTTGGCGAGCGTCTCCACCATTTGTTCGACCTGTTGCGGGGTGATCTGGTGGGAGTCGTTTCCCGCCACCTGGGCGGGGTCCATCCCGGCTGGATTCCCCAGCATCAGGTAGAGGAGCGCCGCGCCTGTCGTCATCAGCAGGCCGAGCACGACCCCGAGGGCTTTCGCGGGCTTGGCGACCGCACCGGTGGTGACCGTCTCGCCCTCCGCGAGGGCACGTGCTTCGAGCTCGTTCCGGGTTTGCTGGTACTCGGCGGCGTCGATCTTGCCTTCCTGGCGTTCCGCATCGAGGGCGGCGAGCTGTTCGCGCAAGGCGGCCAGGGCAGTCTGGGCCTGGATGTCGGCGTCCGGTGAGGAGGATTTCTTGATGCCGAAGCCGAACAGCGGCGGCAGGACGATCAGAAGCGCGCCGACGAGCAGGGCGCCGGCGGTAAGAAAGAATGCGGTCATTGACGGGGTTCCGGCTCGTTGGCCGACTCAAGAAGTTGTTTGGCACGGGCGTGCTGCTCGGCCGAGAGGGTGACGCCGCTTTCGCGTGCGCGGCGGCTCAGGCGCCATCCGAGCCAGGCGAGCCCCGAAAGCAGGAGCAAGGCAGGGCCAGCCCACAGCAGGACTGTAGTCCCCTTGAGCGGGGGATCGTAGAGAACGAAGTCGCCATAGCGGGCGACCAGGTAGTCCACGACCTGGTCCTCCGTCTTGCCCGCCGCGAGCTGTTCGCGAACCTGGGCGCGCAGATCGAGCGCCAGATCGGCGTTGGATTCGGCGATCGACTGGTTCTGGCAGACCAGGCAGCGCAGCACCTCGGAGAGCTTCAGCACCCTTGCCTCGAGCGCCGGGTCGGCCACCAAGGGTCTGGCGTCGGCGGTGAAGCCCGTGAGGGGGGCGAGGGCGAGCAGCAGCGTCAGCGCAATGCGTCGGAGCATTTCAGGCCGCTCCCTGCAGTTCGCGAATCTTCGGCAATATGACGTTCTGCAGGGCGTCGGGCGTCACCGGGCCGATCTGCTTGAATCGGATCACTCCCTGCTTGTCGATGAGGAAGGTCTCGGGTACGCCGTAGACGCCGAAGTCGATGCCAACGCGGCCATCCGCATCGACGATCGAGGTCACATAGGGGTTGCCGAATTCGTCGAGCCAGCGCAGGGCGTCGGGGGACTGGTCCTTGTAGTTGAGACCGATGATGGGCACCACATGGCTGCTTGCGAAGTCGACCAGCACCGGGTGTTCCTGGCGGCAGGCGACGCACCAGGAGGCCCAGACGTTCAACAGCCATACCTGGCCCTTCATGTCGTCGAGCGAGAGCTGGGTGTCGGGCACCTGCAGCTGCGGCAGGCTGAACGCCGGCGCGGGCTTGTCGATCAGCGGTGAAGGGACCTCGCGCGGGTTGAGATTGAGGCCGAAGGCCAGGAATCCTGCGAGCAGGAGAAACAGTGCCAGGGGTACCAGGAATTTCGCTTTCATGTTCTCGGACGGTCAGACTGGAGCGGTGGCGCCGGTGGGGGCACGACGTTCGGCAAGGCGGCGGTAGCGACGATCGATGGCGGCGAGCAGGCCGCCGAATGCCATCATCAGGCAGCCGACCCAGATCCAACTGATGAAGGGCTTGTAGTAGAGGCGGACGATCCAGGTCTGCGGGTCGATCGGTTCGCCCATCGACGCGTAGAGATCGCGAAACACGCCGATATCGAGCGAGGCTTCGGTCATCGGCATGCCACGTGCCGTGTAGGTGCGCTTTTCCGGATGCAGCGTCGCAATCGACTTGCCGTCGCGCTCGACCAGCAGATCAGCGCGTGCACCTACGTAGTTGGGGCCCGGTGCATCGGCAATTCCTTTCAGGGTAAAGGTGTAACCGGCGAGCTGCGCGGTGTCACCAACCTGCATTTTCACGTCGACGTTGGTGTTCAGACCGTTTACCAGGGTGACGCCGATGATGAACACCCCGATCCCGAGGTGCGCCGACCACATCCCCCACCATGCGCGGGGGATACCGCGAAGACGCACCGACGCGGCGGCGCCCGGACGTTCGCGCAGGCGGTCCGAAAGGAGCATGCCGCTGGCGATCATCACCCATGCGGCAAGTGAAAGCCCCATGGCGATGCCCCAGGTGAAGCCCCCGGTGGCGAACGCCAGCGCGATGCCGAGCCCGACGCTGGCTCCCAGCCCGGGGGCGACATGGCGGAGCAGTTGAAGCAGGTCGTGGCCCTTCCATCGCACGAAGGGGCCGATCACCATGAGAAGGACCACCGGGACCATGATCGGGACGAATACCGCCTGGAAGTAAGGCGGACCGACGGAGATCTTGCCGAGACCCAGCGCGTCGACGAACAGCGGGTAGAGGGTGCCCAGAAGTACCGACGCGGCAGCCACTGCCAACAGGACGTTATTGACCAGCAACATGGTCTCGCGCGACATGGGGTCGAACTTGCCTCCGCCGCTGAGCGACGGTGCCCGCCAGGCGAAGAGCAGCAGCGAGATGCCGATCACGAGTACCAGCAGGGCGAGGATGTACATGCCGCGTCGCGGGTCGGTTGCGAAGGCGTGTACCGAGGTGAGCACGCCGGAGCGCACCAGGAAGGTGCCGAGCAGCGAGAGCGAGAAGGCCGCAATCGCAAGCAGTACGGTCCAGCTCTTGAACGCACCTCTTTTTTCGGTGACTGCGAGCGAGTGGATCAATGCGGTGCCCACCAGCCAGGGCATGAAGGAGGCGTTCTCGACCGGATCCCAGAACCACCAGCCGCCCCACCCGAGTTCGTAGTAGGCCCATCCGGAGCCGACGGTGATGCCCAGGGTGAGGAAAATCCACGCCACGGTGGTCCACGGACGCGACCAGCGCGCCCAGGCGGTGTCGAGGCGACCGGAGATGAGCGCCGCAATGGCGAAGGAGAAGGCCACCGAAAAACCGACGTAGCCCATGTAGAGCAGCGGCGGGTGGATGATCATGCCGGGGTCTTGCAGCAGCGGATTGAGGTCCATGCCCTCGGCCGCGCCGGGCAGCAGGCGCTCGAAGGGGTTCGAGGCAATCAACATGAAGGAGTGAAAGCCGACACTGATGCAGCCGAGCACTCCCAGCACGCGGGCCAGCATCACGTCCGGCAGCTTGCTCGAGAAGATCGAGACGGCAAAGGTCCACAGCGCGAGAATCAGCCCCCACAACAGCAACGAGCCCTCGTGGCTGCCCCACACCGCGGTGATCTTGTAGTAGAGCGGCAAGGCACTGTTCGAGTGGCTGGCAACGTACTTGACCGAGAAATCATTGGTCACGAAGGCCCAGGTCAGCGCCGCAAAGGAGATCGCCACGAACACGAACTGGCCCTGGGCAGCGGGCCTGGCTACCGCCATCAGCGCCATTCGATTACGCTGCGCGCCCACCAGCGGCACGATGGCCTGGACGAGGGATACGCAAAGCGCGAGGATTAGTGCGAATTGACCAAGTTCGGGGATCATTGGCTCATCGTCCTTGATGCTTCGTGGGCCTGGTCGACCGCGTGTTGCGCTTCCGGCGGCATGTAGTTCTCGTCGTGCTTGGCGAGCACCTCGGAAGCCTCGAAGTGTCCGTCGGCGGCAAGCTTGCCCTGCACGACGGCGCCCTTGCCCTCGCGGAAGAGGTCCGGCAGCGGGCCGCTGTAACTCACCGGGATGCTCTTGGCCGTATCGGTGACCACGAAATTGACCGTGATGCCGTCCGCCGCGCGCTTGATCGAGCCCGCCTCGACGAGCCCGCCGACACGGAAGGTCCGGCCGGTGGGCGCCTTGCCTTCGGCGACTTCGGTCGGCGTGTGGAAGAACACCAGGTTGTCCTGGAAGGCATTGAGGATCAAGGCGGCCGCTCCACCGAGAAGCAGGAGGCCGGCGACGATCAGGGTGAGGCGTTTTTGACGGGCTTTCATGGACTTTCGCTTACGTTGGCTGGTTGGCGCCGAGCGCTTCGACCGCGACGCAGTCTCAGCAGGCGGCTGACGGTGTTCTTCCGACGCTGAAACAGCAGAATCAGTTCCACCACGATGACAATCAGGGTAACGGCGTAGGAACCCCATACGAAGGTGGCGGCGCCACCCATGTTCCAGAATGCTTCGGCGGATCCCCAGTTCATGCTGCGGCCTCGAGACGATCGAGCTCTTCATTGACCCATTCGGCGTTGCGCTCGCGTTCGAGAATCAGGCTGCGCACGCGCCACAGGGTGACGGCGATGGTGTAGGCCCAGGCTGCGAAGGCCATGACCAGCATCCCCATCAGCATGGTGGTCGCCATCGACGGCGCCTTGGTCAGGCTTACCGATGCGCCCTGGTGCAGAGTGTTCCACCATTTCACCGAGAAATAGATGATCGGTACGTTGATGGCGCCGACCAGGGCCAGTATGGCGCCGGCCTTGTCGGCCCTTCTCGGGTCATCGATGGCATTGATCAGCGCGATGTAGCCGAAATAGAGAAACAGCAACAGCAATTGCGAGGTCAGGCGAGCGTCCCACACCCAATAGGCGCCCCAGGTCGGTCGGCCCCACAGCGCGCCTGTCCACAGTGCCACGAAGCAGAACATCGCCCCCGTGGGTGCCAGGGCATGTGCCATCATCGCCGACAGGCGGGTATTGAAGACCAGCCCGACCGCGGACCAGAATGCCATGACCAGATAGATGAACATCGACATCCATGCCGCCGGAACGTGGATGAAGATCACCCGATAGACTTCGCCCTGCTGGGCGTCGGTGGGCGCGATGAAGAAGCTGATCCACAGTCCGGCCAGGAAAAGCACCGCAGCGGTCACGGCAAAGATCGGTGCGAGCTTGCCGGCGAGCGGATAGAAGTTCTGCGGAACGGCGAATCGGAAGATGTTGAATCGGCTTCGTGTCATTGTCGTCAGTTGGAAGTCCCGGGGATCACTCTGCCGCAATCCGCAGCGCCGCGGCGCAAGCCCAGGGAGCAAGAACAAGTGCTGCCAGCGACCCGCCGGCAAGCAGGAGCAGATGCGCGTCGCTGCCGCTGCCGCCAAGATAGGCGTCAACCGCACCGGCACCGAAGATCAGCACGGGAACAAACAAGGGTAACACCAGCAGGGCCAATAACATTCCACCGCCACGCAAGCCAAGAGTCAGGGCAGCGCCCACTGCGCCGAGCAGTGAGAGCATTGGCGTGCCCAGCAGCAAGGATAGGCACAGAACCTTAAGCGAACCTTGCTCCATGTCAAACAGCAAACCGAGGCCGGGCGCGGCGATTACCAGCGGAAGCGAGGTGGTGAGCCAGTAGGCGAGCACCTTGGCGCTGACCCACAGCACGGTGGGTTCGGGCGACAGCAGGAGTTGCTCGAGCGAGCCGTCGGCGTGGTCCTGGGCGAACAGGCGGTGCAGCGAGAGCAGCGTCGCGAGCAGTGCATCGACCCACAGGATGCCCGGTGCGATTTCCCGCAATTGGTTCGGCTCCGCACCGACCCCGAACGGAAACAGGCAGGCGACCACGACGAAGAAGCCGATCGTCACCAGGACGTCGGCGCGTCCACGCCAGGCTAGCAGCAGGTCGCGCCGCAGCACCGCTATGAATGGACCTAGCATGCGTGCCCTGCCAGATCGACGACCCGTCCGGGGTGCGAGAAGCTGACGTCCTGGTGCGTGGTGAGGACGACGATGCCACCGGCCGCGCAGTGCGCGTCCAGCGACGAGGCGAGGTCCGCCACCGCGGCGACATCGAGTGCGTTGAATGGCTCGTCGAGGATCCACAGCCGGCGCTCGCCGCCTAGAAAAAGGCGGGCAAGCCCGACCCGGCGCCGTTGACCCTGCGACAGTGCCCGGCACGGGAGATCGATCTGGGCGCCCAGGCCGATGCGCTCGAGCGCCTCGACGCAGGCCTGCTCCTCGACCTGGTCGGTGCCGGCGCGGCAGGTGAAGCGCAGGTTCTCGAGTGGCGTGAGCAGGTCGTTGAGCGCGGTCGAGTGCCCTATGTAGAGCAACTGGCGATGAAAATCCTCGCGTTCACTGCGGATCGAGTGGCCGTTCCAGTGGATTTCGCCCTCTTCGGGATCGATGAGGCCGCAAAGGCAGCGCAGCAAGGTGGTCTTGCCGACACCATTGGGCCCCAGCAGACGGACCCGCTCTCCAGGCAGCACCGAAAGGTCGAGGTCCGCGAACAAAAGGCGGTCACCACGCAGGCAGGAAAGGTCACGGATTTCGAGCATGGGCGCGATTCAATCACAAGCGCGGCAAAAGGTGAAATCGAAGCGCGCCCGATCGCCGGCAGTGACCGCGATTCGTGCCTCGCGGCGCGAGCCTCGCGGTGCCAAGAAGCAACGCCTGCCGGTGTCCGGCAGGCGTTGCAGGGGTGGCGACAGAGGCGGGCTCGCCTTACTCGGCGGGCGCTGCCGGCGGGTGGAAGATCTCCGGTGCCACGCCGCCCTTGTCGGCGCCGATCTCCTGCTCGATGGCGGGCAGCGAGTGGGCGATTCCCTTGTGGCAGTCGATGCAGGTCTTGCCTTCACCCAGACCATCCTGGTGCATCTTCGCCGAACGACTGCGTTGCTCCATGTAGTCGAAATACTCGAAGTTGTGGCAGTTGCGGCACTCGCGCGAATCGGTTTTCTTCATCCGCCGCCACTCGTTCTGCGCGAGCTGGAGTCGCTTGGCGTTGAACTTCTCGGGCGTGTCGATCGAGCCCAGAAGGTGGTGGTAGACCTCGTTGGATGCCTGGATCTTGCGGATGATCTTGTGGGTCCAGTCCTTCGGCACATGGCAGTCGGGGCAGGTCGCCCGGACGCCCGAGCGGTTGGAGTAGTGAATGGTGTTGCGATACTCCTTGAAGACGTTCTCTTCCATTTCGTGACAAGAGATGCAAAAGGCTTCGCGGTTGGTCCATTCCATGGCGGTATTGAAGCCGCCCCAAAAGACGATGCCGGCAACGAAAACCACGACCATCAGGCCGAGACCCGCGCCACGCATGCGTCTCCATAGACTTTTATTGTTGTCCTGGGTCATTTCAGATTACCTCGATACGGGAATTCAGCGCAGGCCTTCTGCTCTCTGGAAAGTGTTGTTCACCAGCGGCTTGGCGTTGGTCTGGGGAACATGGCACTGGGTGCAGAAATAGCGGCGTGGCGAGATGTTGGAGAGTTCGCGACCGTCCCGGTCCTTGAAGTGGGTGATGCTCACCTTGGTCGCGCCGCTTTCCTTGTAGCGGGTCCAGGAATGGCAATCCATGCATTTGTTGAAGTTGGCAGTGATGGTATAGCTTTCGGTGACATGCGGAATCAGTGGGGGCTGCTGCACGTAGTCGCGCGGAATCGGTGGGCGGTCCCGCTCTTGGCGGTACACCTTGCTGTCCAGTTCTGGCTCGGCGACGTCGCGGCCGCGCAAGGTTTCAACCGCCGGGGTGTCGGCAGCGTGGGAGACTGGCACTGCAGCAACGCCGAGCGTAGCCACGAGGGCAAGAATGAGATGACGAGTGTGTTTTTTCATGACTCGCTCCTGTCGAATCGGGTGGTCAATCTGAATACGTCCTTGCTGCAGACGTCGATACAACGGCCGCAGCTAGTGCAGTCCTTGTCGAGGATTACCGGATGGCTCTGGCCCACGGCCTTGAGCGCCGGCCGGATCACCTGGGGTTCCGGGCAGACGGCGAAGCAGTCCATGCAATCGTTGCAGGTGCTGCGCTTGTCGGCGGTGACACGAAGCAGTGCGGTCTTGCCCACGAGGCCGTAGAAGGCGCCCATCGGACAAACGTGGCCACACCAGCCGCGGCTTGCCAGCAGGAGGTCGTAGAGGAAAACACCGATCACGATCCCCCACGACAGGCCGAATCCGAAGATCAGCCCGCGGTGAAGCATCGATACCGGATTGACCCATTCCCATGCGATGCCACCTGTGGCAAACGAGGCGACGAGTGTGAAGCCGAGGAGCCAGTAACGGGTATCGGCATGGGGCGTCTTGCCACCCTTGATGCCCAGCCGGCGCCGCAGCCAGGCGGCGGCATCGGTGACGATGTTGATCGGGCAGACCCAGGAACAGAAAAGACGGCCGCCGAGCAGCAGATAGAAGGCAAGTACGATGCCGCCGCCGAGAACCGCTTCCCGGTACGGAGGGTGACCCGCTGCGATCGATTGAAGCAGAACGAAGGGGTCGGTGAGCGGAAGCACGCCGAGGGTGAGGCTGGACGAAAGGTTTCCCTTGACCAGCCACAGCCCGAACCATGGGCCGATCAGGAACAGCAGCAGGATCGAGAGCTGACTGAATCTGCGCAGCAGCAGCCACTTGTGGGCCTTGAGCCAGCCCTTGACCTCGACAGCCTCGGCGCCGGGGCGGGCTACGGCGCCGATGCGTGCGGCGCCGCGAATGGATGAGGCGGGTGCGTGGGTGTTCATGGCTTCCACCCCGAGTCGAGGTCGCTGCCCGGTGCTTTCGGTGGCGTGTAAGGGGGCGTCTGTCCCTGGTCTACCCGCGTATCGCCATAAGCGCGTCCTTCAAGGCCGCGCATCGGAAGCTGCTCCTGCTCGCCGATCAGCGAGCCACCCGCGGCTTCCTTCTCTTCCCAGCCCTTGCGGTAGTGTTCCGCGGATTTGCCCTGGGCCAGCTTGAAGGGCAGCACCTTGATTGCAGCCTCGGGCAGAACGCAGGATTTCTCGCATTTGCCGCAGCCGGTACAGGCGTCCGAATGCACCGTCGGCAGCAACATCGCATGGCGGTCCGAACGCGGATTGTGCACCAGCTCGAGGGTGATCGCCTCGTCGATTGCCGGGCACACGCGGTAGCACACGTCGCAACGCAGGCCCAGGAAGTTGAGGCAGGTCTCCTGGTCGATCAACACCGCGAGCCCCATGCGGGCCTTGCGGATGTCGGTGAGCTCGCGATCGAGCGCGCCGGTCGGGCAGGCCTTGACGCAGGGGATGTCGTCGCACATCTCGCAGGCGATGCTGCGCGCCTCGAAATACGGCGTCCCGGTGGCGACGTTGTCGCCCAGCCTGGAGAGTTTCAGGGTGTCGAAAGGGCAATCGCGCACGCATAGTCCGCAGCGCACGCAGGCGGCAAGGAAGTCGCTTTCCTCGAGCGCGCCGGGCGGTCGCAACGCAGCGGCCGGCCGTGCGCTGGCTTCGCTGCCATAAAGGCCGACGCCGAGCGAAAGCAGGCAGGCCCCGCCCGCGGCACCGGCCATTTCCTTGAGGAAGCGGCGGCGAGCGGTTGCGCCTTTCGAGCTTGCGGATGTTTCCGGATGTTTGTTCATGCGGGCTCTCCCCGGGACCGGTTGGCAGTCCTGCGCCGACCGGTCCTACGAGGCTTGGCTCAGACCTTGGTGACCTTCACTGCGCACTTCTTGAAGTCGGTTTCCTTGGAGATCGGACAGGTCGCATCCAGCGTGAGCTTGTTCACCAGCCGGCCTTCGTCGAAGAACGGAATGAAGATCAGGCCTGCGGGCGGCTTGTTGCGGCCGTGCGTCTCGAGCTGGGCGACGATCTCGCCCCGCCGCGACACCACCTTGACCTTCTGGCCCCTCTTGAGGTTGCGCCGGGCGGCATCGTCGGGGTGCATGAAGACCTGCGCCTCGGGCACCGAGCGGTGCAGCTCGGGCACCCGGCGGGTCATCGAGCCGGTGTGCCAGTGCTCCAGCACGCGGCCGGTACACAACCACATGTCGTAGTCCTTGTCCGGCATTTCGGGCGGATCTTCGTAGGGCAGCGCGAACACCACCGCGCGCTTGTCCTTGTGGCCATAGAACTGGATGTCGGAGCCCTTCTCGACATACGGGTCGTAGCCCTCCCGGAAGCGCCACAGCGTCTCCTTGCCGTCTACGACCGGCCAGCGCAGGCCGCGCGCCTTGTGATAGGCGTCGAAGGGCGCCAGGTCGTGGCCGTGGCCGCGACCGAAGCTGGCGTATTCCTCGAACAGGCCCTTCTGAAGGTAGTAGCCGAGTTGCTTCGACTCGTCGTTCATGTAGCCCTTCCAGGCGTGATCGTTGGCCTTGGCGATATCGGACACCGGGTACTTGTTAACCTGACCGTTCGCGTAGAGCACGTCGTAGAGGGTCTTGCCCTTGAGATCGGGACGCTTGGCGATCAGCTCGGCGGGCCACACTTCCTCGACCTTGAAGCGCTTGGAGAACTCGATGTACTGCATCAGGTCGGAGCGTGCCTCACCAGGGGGCGAGACCTGCTGGCGCCAGAACTGGGTGCGGCGCTCGGCGTTGCCGAAGGCCCCTTCCTTCTCGGCCCACATCGCCGAGGGAAGGATCAGGTCGGCCGACAGGGCGGAGACGGTCGGGTAGCAGTCCGACACCACCACGAAGGCTTTTTCGTTGCGCCAGCCCGGATAGAGCTCGTCATTGATGTTCGGTCCGGCCTGCATGTTGTTGGTGGTGCTGGTCCAGTAGCAGGAGATCTTGCCATCCTTGAGCATCCGGCTCTGCAGCACCGCATGGAAACCGATCTTGCCGTTGAGCGTACCTTCGGGCAGCTTCCAGAGTTCTTCCGAGTGCTTGCGATGCTCCGGATTGTTGACCACCAGGTCGGCCGGCAGTCGGTGGGCGAAGGTCCCGACCTCGCGGGCGGTGCCGCAGGCCGAAGGCTGGCCGGTGAGCGAGAACGGGCCCGACCCCGGCGTCGAGATCTTGCCGGTCAGCAGGTGGATGTTGTAGCACATGTTGTTCGCCCAGGTGCCGCGCGTGTGCTGGTTGAAACCCATGGTCCAGAAGGACACCACCTTGGTGTTCGGGTCGGCATACACCTTGGCGAGGCGCTCGAGGCGCTCGGCGGGCACGCCGGAGAGCTTGGCGACCTTCTCGAGCGTGTATTCGGAAACGAACTTGGCGTATTCCTCGAAGGTGATCGCATCGGCCTTGCCGACCTTGTCGGCGTTCTTGGCGGCCTTTTCGCGGGCATCGGTCGGGCGCAGCCCGAAGCCGATGTCGTCGGCACCCTTCTTGAAATTGACGTGTTTCTTGACGAACTCGAGGTTCACCGCCTTGTTCTGGATGATGTAGTTGGCGATGTAGTTGAGGATCGCGAGATCGGTCTGCGGCGTGAAGATCATGCCGTTGTCGGCGAGCTCGAAGGAGCGGTGCTCGAAGGTCGACAGCACATGAACCTCGCTGCCCTTGTGGGTCAGCCGGCGGTCGGTGAGGCGCGACCACAGGATGGGGTGCATCTCGGCCATGTTCGAACCCCACAGCACGAAGGCGTCGGCGTTCTCGATGTCGTCGTAGCAGCCCATCGGCTCGTCGATGCCGAAGGTGCGCATGAAGCCCGCTACCGCGGAAGCCATGCAATGGCGCGCGTTGGGATCGAGGTTGTTGGAGCGGAAGCCGGCCTTCCAGAGCTTGGAGGCGGCATAGCCTTCGAAGACGGTCCATTGGCCGGAGCCGAACATGGCGATCGAGGAGGTCATCTCGTCGACCGACTTGCCGGCGTTGGCCTTCATGTCGGCGGCGAGTGCGGCCTTCCACTTCTCGGCCATGATGTCGTAGGCCTGGTCCCAGCTGATCGGGGTGAACTCGCCGTTCTTGTCGTACTTGCCGTTCTTCATGCGCAGCAAGGGCTTGGTCAGCCGGTCTTCGCCATACATGATCTTGGACAGGAAGTAGCCCTTGATGCAGTTCAGCCCGCGGTTGACGGGCGCATCGGGGTCACCCTGGGTGGCGACGATCCTGCCCTTCTGGACCCCTACGAGCACCGAGCAACCGGTACCGCAAAAGCGGCAGGCCGCCTTGTCCCAGCGCACATCGGTGCTGCTGCCTTCGGTGGCGGCCTTGGCCACCATCGGGATGCTGATGCCAGCCGAAGCCGCAGCAGCGGCGACCGCATTGGTCTTGATGAATTCGCGTCGATCCATGGTCATGATTAAGCCTCCTGTAATTCGAGACCGTCGTCGGTGTATTCGTAAGCGAGGGTCAGACTTTGTACCTGGGGCGCCTGACTCACCCCGATGAGGGAGTCGGCCATCGAATAGCCGTCGCCATCTTCGACGGTGACGATTGCGTTTCCGGTATTGGGGTCGGCGCCATGCCATTGCACGCCGGGGATTCTGAGGACCGTGGATTTCAGGTCCTCCAACTGCGCGGGAAACACCCGCAGGACAAGACTTGCTACTCGCATGTGCTTTGCTCCATTGAAGGACAGACCGAGATCGCGCCAGCGGGGCAGGGTGCTTCGCAGGCACCGCAGCCGGTACACCGGTCGGCAATGAGTTCGGGAAATGCGGCGCCGCCGACCCGGGGACGGAAGCGGATCGCCGCACTTGGGCATCGTTCGCCACAGACCCTGCATTCGATGCCCTGGAAGGCGATGCAGGAGTCCGCAATCCGGGCCCGATAGGGAAGGCTTGCGGGTGCATCCTGCGATGCCAGGGCGGCAGGCCGGCAGGCCTTGATGCACTCTGCACAGAATGTGCATTCACCGCTCTTGAAGCTCAGCTCCGGAAATCCTCCGTGGCCGCGGACGATTACCCCGCTAGGACAGGCCTTGAGGCAGTCGTCGCAGCGCGTGCAGCGCTCGATGAACTCGGATTCACTGAGCGCGCCCGGCGGACGCAGTGCTTGCTGGAGGGTTCGGCCACGCAGAAAAGCGCGGCGGGCAAGAGTCAAAAATGTCCCCAAAACCTTTATGGTTTAACGGGTTCCCATTCAATAGCCTTGCCGACCCCGCGGCCTTGACCACGGTCAAGGTTCTGACCGTGTCAGGACTGCCGGGTGTTGTTATGCAAACAAGCGGAAACAGTGTGCTCAGGCGACGCGGCGCTTCTCGATCCTGCTTTCCTGGACCAGTTCGACCTTGCCGTCGGGGGACAAGGTCTCGAGCCTCACGGTGAAGCCCCAGAGGCGTGCGACATGCTTCATTACCTCGTCGGTGCTCGGGCCAAGCGGTCGGCGCTGATGCTCGTGATGCCGGATGGTGAGCGAGCGGTCGCCGCGCAGGTCAACATTCCAGACCTGGATGTAAGGCTCGCGGTTGCCGAGGTTGTACTGTTCGGACAGCATCTCGCGCACCCGGCGATAGCCGCTTTCGTCATGGATCGCCGAAACCTTGAGCTTGCTCTCGCGGTCGTCGTCGAACACCGCAAAGAAACGGAAGTCGCGTATTACCTTGGGAGAGAGATACTGTGCGACGAAACTCTCGTCCTTGAAATTACGCATGGCAAAGTCGAAGGTCTCCAGCCAGTTGCTGCCGGCAATATCGGGGAACCACCGGCGATCCTCGTCGGTCGGGTTCTCGCAGATGCGCCGGATGTCCTGCCACATCGCGAATCCCAGCGCATAGGGATTCACGCCGCGATACCACGGTTCGGTATAGGCGGGCTGGTACACCACGTTGGTGTGCGACTGCAGGAACTCGAGCATGAAGCTGTCGGCGAGAAACCCCTCGTCATAGAGCCGGTTGAGCAGGGTGTAGTGCCAGAAGGTCGCCCAGCCTTCGTTCATGACCTGGGTCTGCCTTTGGGGAAAGAAGTACTGGGCGATCTTGCGCACGATCCGCACCACCTCACGTTGCCATGGCTCGAGCAGTGGCGCGTTCTTCTCGATGAAGTAGAGCAGGTTCTCCTCGGGTTCGGGCGGGAAGCGACGCTCGCTCGCTTGACCTTCGGGTGCGGCGAAGGCGGGCAGGGTGCGCCACAGCTCGTTGACCTGGCTTTGCAGGTAGGTCTCGCGGTCCTGCTGGCGCAGCTTTTCCTTTGCCATGGAGAGCTTGGGGGGGCGCTTGTAACGGTCGACGCCCACATTCATCAGCGCATGGCAGGAGTCGAGCAGCAATTCCACCTCGTCGACACCGTAGCGCTCCTCGCACTGTGCAATGTAGCTGCGTGCGAACAGCAGGTAATCCACGATGGCGTCGGCGTTCGTCCAGGTGCGGAAGAGGTAGTTGCCCTTGAAGAAACTGTTGTGCCCGTATGCTGCGTGGGCGATCACCAGCGCTTGCATCGTCATGGTGTTCTCTTCCATGAGGTAAGCGATGCAGGGGTTTGAATTGATGACGATCTCGTAGGCCAGCCCCATCTGCCCGCGCCGGTAGCCCTTCTCGGTAGACAGGAATTGCTTGCCGAACGACCAGTGGTGATAGTTCACGGGCATGCCCACCGAGGCGTAGGCGTCCATCATCTGTTCTGCGGTGATGACCTCGACCTGGATCGGATAGGTGTCGAGGCCGAAATCGTGCGCAACCCGGGCGATCTCGCGGTGGTACTCGTCGATGAGCTCGAAGGACCACTCCGAGCTGAGCCGCAGGGGCTTCTTGGCAGTTTTCTTCATGCGAGGTTCTTCTTGAAGAGTTCGCGGAACACCGGGTAGATGTCACCCATCTGCTCGATGCGCTGCATGGCGAAATTGTGCTGACCGTCTTCGAGCTTCTGGTATTCACGCCAAAGGTTCTGGGGCTCGCCCGGCGTGATTTCGATGTAGGCGAAATACTGGCAGAAGGGAAGGATGCCGGTCGCCAGGAGCTCCCTGCAGCCGGGCGAATCGTTCTCCCAGTTGTCTCCGTCCGATGCCTGGGCGCCATATATGTTCCAGCCTCCGCCCGCAAAGCGCTCGCGAATGATGTCGCGCATCATGATCAGCGCACTGGATACCACCGTGCCGCCGGATTCGCGGGAGTGGAAGAAGTCGTCCTCGTTGACTTCGCGGGCGATGGTGTGGTGGCGAATGAAGACCACCTCGATATGTTCGTAAGTGCGCAGCAGGAACAGATAGAGGAGCATGAAGAAGCGCTTGGCGGTGGCTTTCTTCTCTTCGTCCATCGATCCCGAGACGTCCATGAGACAGAACATGACCGCGCTGGTCGTGGGCTTCGGTACCTTGGTGCGATTGTTGTAGCGCAGATCGAAGCTGTCGATGAAGGGAATGGCCTCGATCTTCAGGCGCAGGCGGGCGAGCTCGTCCCTGAGTGGGGGAAGTTCCGGTGAATCGGCCCCGTCGGCATCCTCGATGCGTTCGATCTCGGCCTTCAACTCATGGATGCGCGAGGCGTAGGGCGCGCCCAGAGCCAGCCGCCTGCCGAGAGCGCCGCGCATCGAGCGGATCACGTTGATGTTGGCAGGCACTCCATCGGAAGTGAATCCGGCACGCTGCGTCTTGTACTCCACAAGTTTCGCGAGGTGGGTGCGAACGAGGTTGGGCAGTTCGAGATCGTCGAAGAAGACGTCGAGGAACTCTTCGCGGGAAAGCTGGAAAACGAAATCGTCCTCGCTTTCGCCCTCGTTGCTGGCGGACCCGCCGCCACTGCCCCCGCCGCCACCCGGTGGGGGGCGATTGATGAGATCTCCAGAGGAAAATTGGTCGTTACCGCTATGCACCGTCTCCCAGATCCCGCCGCGCCCCTGCTGGAAATGAGGCTCGTTCAGATCGCGTGCGGGGATCGAGATCTCTTCACCCGAATCGATGTCGCGAATGGATCGGCCGGAAATGACGTCGGACACCGCCTTTCGGATCTGCTGCTTGAATCGGCGCATGAAGCGCTGCCGATTGACGGCGCTTTTCTTCTTGCTGTCATAGCGTCGGTCGATGATGCGGACCATTGCTTCCTCCCAGCGCTTGGCAGAACTGTCGGGCCGGCGCGCTTCCCGCTCGGCCCGACACCGCGATCACGACGATTTTCTGACGCGCAGATACCATTCGCAGAGAAGCCGGACCTGTTTCTCCGTGTAGCCCTTCTCGGTCATGCGGTTGACGAAGTTCTGATGCTTTTTCTGTTCGTCGGCACTCGACTTGGTGTTGAAGCTGATGACTGGCAGCAGATCCTCGGTATTCGAGAACATCTTCTTCTCGATGACGGCGCGCAGTTTCTCGTAGCTGGTCCACGAGGGATTCTTACCCGCGTTCTTGGCTCGCGCGCGCAGAACGAAGTTGACGACCTCGTTGCGGAAGTCCTTCGGGTTGCTGATGCCGGCCGGTTTCTCGATCTTCTCTAGCTCGTCGTTCAACGCATTGCGATCGAGAATCTCGCCGGTGTTCGGGTCGCGAAATTCCTGGTCCTGAATCCAGAAGTCAGCATATGTGACGTAGCGGTCGAAAATGTTCTGCCCGTATTCGGAATAGCTCTCGAGGTAGGCTGTCTGGATCTCCTTGCCGATGAATTCGGCGTAGCGAGGGGCAAGGAATTCCTTGATGAAGCCCATGTAGCGGGCTTCGAGCTCGGCCGGATATTGCTCCTGCTCGATCTGCTGTTCGAGAACGTACATGAGGTGGACCGGGTTGGCGGCGACCTCGCGATGGTCGAAGTTGAACACTTTCGACAGGACCTTGAAGGCAAAGCGGGTCGAAAGCCCGGTCATGCCCTCGTCGACGCCCGCGTAGTCGCGATACTCCTGGTAGGACTTCGCCTTGGGGTCGGTATCCTTGAGGTTCTCGCCGTCGTAGATCCGCATCTTCGAGAACAGGGAGGAATTCTCCGGCTCCTTGAGGCGCGACAGGATGGCAAACTCCGACATCATGTTGAGCGTATCCGGGGCGCACGGTGCGGCCGAGAGCGAGCTGTTGCGCAGCAACTTGTCGTAGATTTTGACTTCGTCCGAAACGCGCAAGCAGTAGGGCACCTTGACCGTGTATATCCGGTCCAGGAACGCTTCGTTGTTCTTGTTGTTCTTGAACGCAACCCATTCCGATTCGTTCGAGTGGGCGAGGATGATCCCGTCGAAGGGGATGGCCCCGAAGCCCTCCGTGCCCTTGTAGTTGCCTTCCTGGGTCGCGGTCAGAAGCGGGTGGAGTACCTTGATCGGTGCCTTGAACATCTCGACGAACTCGAGCAGGCCGCGGTTCGCGAGGCAAAGGCCGCCGGAGTAGCTGTAAGCATCGGGGTCGTCCTGCGAGAACTGCTCGAGTTTGCGAATGTCGATCTTGCCGACAAGTGACGAGATGTCCTGATTGTTTTCATCACCGGGCTCGGTTTTGGCTACGGCGATCTGCTTGAGCACCGAGGGTCGCTGCTTGACAACCCGGAAGCGGGTGATGTCGCCGTTGAATTCGTGCAATCGCTTGAGCGCCCAGGGGCTCATGATCGCGCCGAGGTACCGTCGGGGGATGCCATAGTCATCCTCGAGCAGGGCGCCATCCTCTTCGTCGCGGAACAGGCCGAGCGGCGATTCATTCACCGGCGAGCCCTTGATCGCATAGAACGGCACCTGTTCCATCAGAGACTTGAGTTTTTCGGCCAGGGAGCTCTTGCCTCCACCAACCGGACCGAGGAGGTAGAGGATCTGTTTCTTTTCCTCGAGCCCCTGCGCGGCGTGCCTGAAGTAGGAAACAATGTGCTCGATCACCTCTTCCATTCCGTAGAACTCACGGAAGGCCGGATAGAGCTTCATCATCTTGTTCGAGAAAATCCTCGACAGCCGGGGATCAAGACGGGTGTCGACCAGTTCCGGTTCGCCGATTGCCATGAGCATTCGTTCAGCCGAAGTGGCGTAGGCAGCGGGGTCGGTCTTGCAGAGCTCCAGATACTCCTGGATTGACAGTTCTTCTTCGCGTTCGGCTTCGAAGCGCGACTGATAGGCCGTGAAGATGCTCATTGCGTCTCTCCTGGTGCGAGAACCGGATGTCGGAAAATCCTGGCCTGGCGGCGTCCGCATTGCCGGGATGTCGGGCATTGCCAAAACGATTTTGCGGCACTTCGACATCAATCGTAGTCGACGTCGTCACGTTAGCATTGTGAGTGGCGCGTTGAGAACAGAGTTCCTATTCAATCTGCTGCGTTGTGTTGCATGGATGCAGAGCGCCGCCGCGTAGCACTGGGGCGGCGGCCGAGCCTTGTGATAGACTAAAACTTTGCCCTTAACACCGTGGATTTTGTCGCCCGCGGCACCTGCCGGTGAGTCCTTGTTGATGTGGGTCTCTCAGGGCGAACAAACAGTCGATCAATCAGGAAAGTTCATGCAGACCACCCAGGAAAATCAGAGCGCCCTGGAGCGCCGTATCGAAATGACCGTGCCGAAGGCCGAGGTCGAAAAGGAAGTTGAGACGCGCCTCAAGCGCATGGCACGCACCGTCAAGATGGCCGGTTTCCGTCCGGGCAAGGTGCCCTACAAGATGGTCGCGCAGACTTATGGCCAGCAGGCCCGATCCGAAGCGATCGGTGCGGCGGTTGAGAAGGCGTTCGGTGAGAAAGTGCGGGAGGGCAACTTCCGGGTGGCCGGCTATCCCCGTATCGAGCCGCTTGAAGATACGCAGGAACAGTTGGCTTTCAGCGCCGTGTTCGAGGTTTACCCAGAAGTCACGATCGGCGATCTGTCGCAGAAGGAGATCTCAAAGCCGGCCCTCGAGGTTGGTGAAGAGGAGGTCGACAAGACGATCGAAGTGTTGCGCAAGCAGCGTACGACCTTCAGCCCGGTGGAGCGCGCGGCGGTGGAGGGTGATCGCGTGGTCATCGATTTTGCAGGCCGCAAGGATGGCGAACTCTTCGAAGGTGGCCAGGCAACTGATTTTCCGTTCGTGCTGGGTGCGGGACAGATGCTCAAGGATTTCGAAACCGCGGTCGAGGGGCTTGCCAAGGGTGAGAGCAAGACTTTCGATATGACTTTCCCCGACGACTACCATGCAGCAAACCTCGCTGGTCAAACAGTCCAGTTCGAGATCACGGTCAAGGGCGTTGAAGAACCCAGGCTTCCGGAAATCGACGATGAATTCGCTCGCTCGTTGGGTATTGCCGACGGCGAGGTCTCCAAGATGCGCGAGGAGGTCCGGGCAAACCTTCAGCGTGAAGTGAAGCGTCGCGTCCAGGCGAAGATCAAGGAACAGGTGATGGACGCCTTGATCGACACACACCCCATCGAGATTCCCAAGGCGCTTGTCGAAGGCGAGTCCCGGCAGCTCGCCGAGAATGCGCGAAAGGACCTCGAGCAACGCGGCATGAAAAACCAGAACATCCCGGTCGAGCCGGCATGGTTTACCGAGCAGGCCGAGCGTCGGGTCAAGCTGGGTCTGATAATGGCCGAGGTCGTAAAGAGCAAAGAACTTCACGCCAAACCGGAACAAGTTCGTGCGTTGGTCGATGATTTCGCCCAGAGTTACGAAGATCCGAGCGAGGTCGTGACCTGGTACTACTCGCAGCCTGATCGTCTGGCTCAGGCCGAGGCGCTTGTAATCGAGGACAATGTGGTCGAGTGGGTACTGGGCGCAGCCAAGACCGTTGACAGCCCGGTCTCGTTCGATGAGCTGATGGGTAACGCGGGTCCCAAGGGGTAACGCAGCAATGAATCTTCATTCGCCGAATTCTTCATCCGACTGGAACCCGACCGGCCTTGGCCTTGTTCCGATGGTGGTCGAGCAGAGTGGCCGGGGCGAGCGAGCCTACGACATATACTCTCGCCTGCTCAAGGAGCGGGTGGTGTTTCTTGTCGGTCCGGTAAATGATGCAACGGCCAATCTGGTCGTTGCCCAGCTCTTGTTCCTGGAGTCCGAAAACCCGGACAAAGATATTTACTTTTACATCAATTCACCGGGTGGTTCCGTAACGGCCGGAATGGCGATCTACGATACGATGCAGTTCATCAAGCCGGATGTCAGCACGCTGTGCATCGGGCAAGCGGCCAGCATGGGCGCTTTTCTTCTGACGGCTGGCGCTAAAGGCAAGCGTTACGCGTTGCCGAATTCGCGCATGATGATCCACCAGCCGCTTGGGGGGTTCCAGGGGCAGGCATCCGATATCGAGATCCACGCACGCGAGATCCTTACGTTGCGCGCGAAGCTGAACGAGATGTTGGCCAGCCACACGGGCCAGGATGTCGAGCGAATCGAGAAAGATACCGATCGCGACAATTTCATGTCGTCCGCGGATGCCGTAAATTACGGTTTGATCGACAAGGTCCTGACCAGCCGTACCGATGCGGCCTGAAGCATAGCGAGAGGAAAACAATGACGGACAAGAAAACCAGCGATAAGCTGCTGTACTGCTCGTTCTGTGGTAAGAGTCAGCATGAGGTCAAGAAGCTCATCGCTGGTCCGTCGGTTTTCATCTGTGATGAATGTATCGACCTCTGCAACGACATCATCCGGGACGAGATCGCCGGCGATCAGGATGTGGATGGCGGTAAGACGAACCTGCCCGCGCCAAAGGAAATCTCGGCAATACTCGATCAATATGTGATTGGGCAGGCTCAGGCGAAACGCATTCTTTCGGTGGCCGTCTACAACCACTACAAGCGGTTGCGTCACCTCGGCGGCCTCAAGGATGAGGTCGAGTTGTCAAAGAGCAATATCCTGCTTATCGGGCCGACCGGTTCTGGCAAGACGCTGCTCGCTCAAACCTTGGCTCGTTTGCTGAACGTTCCGTTTGTGATGGCGGATGCCACGACACTCACTGAGGCCGGGTATGTCGGTGAGGATGTCGAGAACATCATCCAGAAGCTGCTGCAGAAATGCGACTATGAGGTGGAAAAGGCGCAACAGGGGATCGTCTACATCGATGAAATCGACAAGATTTCTCGTAAATCCGACAACCCGTCGATTACCCGTGACGTATCTGGAGAGGGCGTCCAACAAGCGCTTTTGAAGCTCATCGAGGGTACGGTTGCATCGGTTCCTCCGCAGGGTGGTCGCAAGCATCCCAATCAGGATTTCGTTCAGATCGATACGACGAACATTCTCTTTGTATGCGGTGGGGCTTTCGACGGGCTCGACAAGGTTATCCGGGGGCGTACGGAAAAAGCGGGAATCGGCTTCGGGGCTGAGGTGCAGAGCCGTGATGCGAGCGGTGTCGGCGAGACCTTGAAGGCTGTTGAACCGGAAGATTTGGTGAAGTTTGGTCTGATTCCCGAGTTTGTGGGACGTTTGCCAGTTGTCGCGACGCTCCAGGAACTCGATGAGGCTGCACTCATCGAAATTCTCGTTGCGCCCAAGAATGCCTTGATCAAGCAGTACGAGAAGCTGTTTGCGATGGAAGGCGTGGAACTCGAGGTACGCCCGGGAGCGTTGCAGGCGATCGCACGCAAGGCACTCAGGCGCAAAACGGGGGCCCGCGGACTGCGCTCCATTCTCGAGTCGGCGCTGCTTGACATCATGTACGATCTTCCCACCATGGATGATGTTTCGAAGGTGGTGATCGACGAGGGCGCGATCAATGGAACTTCTGCGCCCATTCTCATCTATGCGGATCAGCAAAAAGTGTCCGGCTCTAACTGAGCTCCTGGCTTTCGGGGCAGCCTCTTGATTTACCGCACTTGGGCCCCATCTGGGCCCAAGAGTGTTTCTAAGCAAGGAAAATAAATGTCCGCCTCGTCTGAACTGAATCAGCAGCAGCCCGAGCTGCCGCTCTTGCCGCTGCGTGATGTGGTGGTATTTCCACATATGGTCATCCCGCTTTTTGTCGGGAGGCCGAAATCAATCAAGGCGCTCGAAACGGCGATGGAAGCCGGCAAGAGCATCTTGCTTGTTGCACAAAAATCTGCGGCAAAGGATGAGCCGTCGGCGGAGGATCTGTACGAGATCGGCTGCATGGCGAACATTCTGCAGATGCTCAAACTACCTGATGGAACCATCAAGGTGCTCGTCGAGGGGGTACAGCGGGCACGCATCGATTCGGTCGACGACTTGCGCACTCTCTTCATGGCGAAGAGCACGCTGGTGCCGGTGGACGAAGGTGATCACAACGAAACAGAAGCGATGCGCCGGGCGATCATCGCGCAGTTTGATCAGTACGTTAAGCTCAACAAGAAGATTCCGCCCGAGATTCTGACTTCGCTGTCAGGAATCGATGATGCCGGACGACTTGCCGATACCATCGCTGCCCACTTGCCCCTCAAGCTTGAGGAAAAGCAGGCCGTGCTCGAACTGTTCGACACCGGTGCGCGCCTTGAGCGACTGCTCACTCAGCTGGAAACCGAACTCGACATTCTTCAGGTCGAGAAAAGGATTCGCGGTCGGGTGAAGCGGCAGATGGAAAAGAGCCAGCGCGAGTACTACCTCAACGAACAGGTCAAGGCGATCCAGAAAGAGTTGGGCGAGGGTGAAGATGGTGCTGATCTCGAGGAGATGGAGAAGAAGATCAAGGCCGCAGGCATGTCCAAGGAAGCGCTTGCCAAGGCCCAGTCGGAGCTCAAGAAGCTTCGTCTGATGTCTCCGATGTCGGCTGAGGCCACGGTCGTCCGCAACTACATTGACACGCTTTTGGGACTTCCCTGGAAGAAGCGGTCGCGCATTTCCAAGGATCTGGTCGAGGCTGAAAAGGTACTCGACAAGGATCATTACGGGCTCGAGAAAGTGAAGGAGCGGATCGTCGAGTATCTGGCGGTTCAGCAACGTGTGGACAAGCTCAAGGCGCCGATTCTTTGTCTGGTAGGCCCTCCCGGGGTCGGCAAGACGTCTTTGGGGCAGTCTATTGCTAGGGCGACCAACCGGAAGTTCGTGCGCATGAGTCTTGGCGGTGTGCGCGACGAGGCCGAAATCCGGGGGCATCGGCGCACATATATCGGATCGATGCCGGGCAAGATTCTGCAGAACATGCACAAGGTTGGCGTGCGCAATCCGCTTTTCCTGCTCGATGAGGTCGACAAGATGGGGGCGGATTTCCGCGGTGATCCGTCGTCGGCATTGCTCGAGGTGCTCGATCCCGAACAAAACGCAACTTTTGTCGACCATTACATCGAGGTCGAGTACGACCTCTCGGATGTAATGTTCGTGGCAACTGCCAATACGCTGAATATTCCCGGTCCGTTGCTCGACAGGATGGAAGTGATTCGCTTGTCCGGTTACACGGAAGCGGAGAAGATCAATATCGCTCAGCGCTATTTGGTGCCGAAGCAGATGCGGGACAACGGTCTGAAGGCAGAGGAGTTGTCGATTACCGAAGATGCCCTGCGCGACGTGGTGCGTTATTACACGCGTGAGGCCGGTGTGCGCAGTCTGGAGCGGGATATTTCGAAGATCTGTCGAAAGGTGGTCAAGAGCCTTGTCATTCGCAAGCGCTCCAGCAAGATCGTGGTCAACGCGAAGAGCCTCGACAAGTATCTCGGGGTGCGCAAGTACAGCTACGGAATGGCGGAGAAGGAGAACCAGATCGGTCAGGTTACGGGTCTGGCGTGGACCGAAGTTGGCGGCGAACTCCTGACGATCGAATCGGTCGTGCTCCCCGGCAAGGGGAAGGTCGTTACGACTGGCAAGCTTGGTGAGGTCATGCAGGAATCCATTCAGGCCGCTTTGTCCGTAGTTCGAAAACGTGCCCGTTCGCTCGGAATCCAGGATGATTTTTATCAGAAGAGCGATATTCACATCCATCTTCCGGAAGGTGCAATTCCCAAAGACGGCCCTTCTGCCGGTATCGGAATTGCGACGGCTCTGGTATCTGTTTTGAGTGGGAATCCAGTTAGGTGTGATGTGGCGATGACTGGGGAGATCACCCTGCGCGGTGAAGTCCTGCCCATCGGTGGATTGAAGGAGAAGCTGCTTGCGGCGGTCAGGGGGGGAATAAGAATCGCCCTCATTCCCGAGGAGAATGTGAAGGATCTTGCGGAAATTCCCGAGAACATCAAGGATGCGTTGGAGATTGTGCCCGTCCGGTGGATCGATCAGGTTCTGAAGCTCGCGCTTGAGCGGGAGCCCGTTCCATTGCCTGAAGAGCCGCAGTCTGCCCAGGAAGTTGCTGCGGGCAGCAGCGGTGCGACGGGCTCACAAAGTCTCACCGCTCACTGAGCTCGTTTTTAGCAATACAGAAAGCCGGCCGATTTGGTCGGCTTTTTTTATTGAAACCGCCACACGGGGACGCTGCGCTGCGCCTTGACATCGTGATTTTTGGCGAGCTATAAAGCCCATGCAGTTTCACTGGCCCGAAATGGTGCGGATCGCGCGCGCTTTCTGGCTTTCCTGAGTAGGCAGTTCCAAGAACGAACACTAGGGGGCATAAGTGAACAAATCCGAACTCATCGACCAGATTGCGGAGCAGGCCGAAATATCGAAAGCGGCGGCCGGTCGTGCGCTGGATGCTGCGGTAGCGGCAGTGAAACAGACGCTGAAAAAGAACGGAACGGTTACGCTCGTCGGATTCGGAACCTTTTATGTTGGCAAGCGCGCGGCTCGAACCGGAAGAAATCCGCGGACTGGAGCGAACATCAAGATCAAGGCTGCAAAGGTTCCGAAGTTTCGTGCTGGCAAAGGTTTGAAGGATGCAGTAAACTAGCGGGCTTGGATCGGGCTGGCGCCTGATCTTCGGGTGCTTAGCTCAGTTGGTAGAGCGTCGCCCTTACAAGGCGAATGTCGGCGGTTCGACCCCGTCAGCACCCACCAAATACATTGGAGTGGTAGTTCAGTTGGTTAGAATACCGGCCTGTCACGCCGGGGGTCGCGGGTTCGAGTCCCGTCCACTCCGCCACAGTAAATAAACAAAGGCGAACTCAGGTTCGCCTTTGTTTTTCCTGCCTTCTTTCGATGCTAATCCGCCATGTTTGATGCCGTTCGAAACAACCGAATCGTGGTCCAGGGCATTCTGGGCTTGATCGTTCTGACCTTTGCGTTTTTTGGGATCGAATCGTACCTCGGAAAAGGGAGCGGGGAAAAACCGCTGGCCGAGGTCGCTGGGCAGCCTATCTCCCGAGCGGAATTCGAGCAAGAACTGCGACGGCATCAGGATCGGTTGCGCGCTCAGCTGGGTGCCGAGGCCGATCTCGAGACTCTTAACTCGCCGGCTGTGCGAGAACAGGTGCTCGACAGCCTCATAAATCGACGGCTACTGACAAGGTTCGCGCAGGATCAGCATCTCGCAGTACCGGATGCTCAGTTGCAGGACACGATCGCAAAACTGCCTGCCTTCCAAGAGGAGGGGCGCTTTTCGAAAGCTCGCTATCAGCAAATTCTTGCCAGCCAGGGCATGACACAGCCTGGTTTCGAGGCGCAGATGAGGCAAGATCTCGCGTTCCAGCAGATTATTGCCGCGGTCGGTGGTGGCGCCGTCGCTTCCTTGAGCTCGACTAGTCAGTTGCTCGGCTTGCAGCTTGAAGAGCGCAAGATGCGTGTGTCGAATTTCAATGCCGGCGACTATGCAAAGGGTGTGGCCGTCAGCGATGAAGAGATTGCCGCCTATTACGACGCAAACAAGGCGCGCTTCGAACAGGCTGCGCGCGCCAAGGCTGAATACGTGATCTTCAGTCGTGACGGCCTTCGTGCCACGGTGAAGCCTGAAGAGAAGGATGTGCGTCAGTGGTACGACGCCCACCAGGGCAATTACGGAACGCCGGAAGAAAGAGGGGCGCGGCATATCCTGATCCAGGTCGCCCCCGATGCGAAACCGGAAGCAGTCGAGGCCGCGAAAGCCAAGGCTGAATCGATTGTCGTGCAATTGCGCGAGAAGGATGGCAAGAATTTTGCCGAACTCGCAAAAGGCGAATCGCAGGACCCGGGGTCCGCAGCAAATGGTGGGGATCTGGGTAGCTTTTCGCGTGGAATGATGGTCAAGCCCTTCGAAGATGCTGTTTTTTCGCTCAAGCCGGGTGAAATCAGCGATCCGGTCAGGACGGATTTCGGCTTCCACGTCATTCAGACTACCTCCGTGAAGCCTTCGAGCATCAAGCCATTCGATGAGGTCCGTGGGCAGATCGAAGACGAGCTTCGCGGGCAGGCTGCCGCACGGAAGTTTGCGGAGCAGGCTGAGGCATTCAGTAACGTGATTTACGAACAGCCCGATAGCCTCAAGCCGGCGGCAGAGCAATTCAAGCTGGAAATCCATACGACTGACTGGATTTCGAAAGGAACGCCGGCGCCGGCACCGTTCGACAACAAGCGCCTGCTGGATGCGGTTTTTTCAGCCGACGTTCTCGACAATCATCACAACAGCGAGGCGATCGATCTCGGTGATGCACGTCTCGTCGCCGCACGGGTGGTCAGCCACGAGCCCGCGAAGCTGCGGCCGATGGAGGATGTCCGCGGCGAGATTGTGGCTACGCTGACGCACGAGAAGGCGGCCAAGGCTGCCGCGAGCGCGGGTGAGGCCGCCCTCGAGTCGCTCAAGAAGGGCCAGAACGCGGCGCTTGAATTCAGTCCCGAGCAAAGTGTGCGCCGCGCCGGATCTTCTTTGTCAGCGTCTGCTCTACGCGCGGTGTTCTCTGTCGACTCAAGCAAGCTTCCTGCCTATGCCGGGGCGGCGACCGCTGACGGATTTCAGATCTTTCAGATCACCGAGGTCAAGCGCGACGAGATCAAGAAAGATGATCCGCGCGTGGTCGCGCTACGCAAGCAGTATGAGCAGTTGATCGGCGAGCGGGACCTCGCTGTTTTCCTAAGCGGATTGCGAAAAACCTACGGTGTCGAGATCAATCAAGGCGAGCTGCAGAAGTCTTGAGGTAAGCGGAAAGGCCGGGGATTCCCGGCCTCTTGTTTTTGCAAACCCACTATTGCAACGGCTCTGGATTGCCCAACGCGGCCGTGTTGAAGCCGGCATCGACATAGAGGATCTCGCCAGTGATTCCGCTTGCGAGATCCGAGCACAGGAAGGCTGAGGCGTTCCCCACTTCGTCGATGGTGACGTTGCGCCTCAAAGGGGCATTGTGTTCGTTGTGCGCCAGCAATCTGCTGAAGCTGCCGATACCGGATGCGGCCAGCGTCCTGATGGGGCCTGCGGAAATGCCGTTAACACGGATGCCCTCGGGTCCAAGGCTGGCGGCCATGTATCTCACCGACGCTTCGAGACCGGCCTTTGCCATGCCCATGAGATTGTAGTTGGGCATCGTTCGCACCGCGCCGAGATAGGACATGGTCAGCAGACTCGCATTGCGCCCCTGCATGAGCGGACGAGCGGCTTTTGCCATGGCCGGAAAGCTGTAGGCGCTTATTTCCATGGCGGTGCGGAATGCATCGCGGGAAATGCCGTTCAGAAAATCTCCCTCCAGCGCCTCGCCGGGCGCGAAAGCGATGGAGTGGACGAGGGCGTCCAGGCCGTCCCAGCGGGCGCCTAGCTGCACGAACAATGCATCGATCTGATCGTCGTCCTGGACGTCGCAGCGAAAGGTCTGCTGGCTGTCGAATTCGGTCGCCATCTTGGTGACGCGCTCGCGGAAACGCTCGTTCTGATAGGTGAATGCGAGCTCCGCGCCTTCGCGATGCATCGCGCGGGCGATCCCGTACGCGATCGACCGATTGCTGAGCAGGCCTGCAATCAGAATCCGCTTCCCTGCAAGGAATCCCATGTAGGTTCTCCGCCAAAGACCTGCGGCGGATTATAACGGGCGATGGGTTCAGTCCTGCCGGCTCGCTGCACGCGGACGAGCTCTCGGATACACTTCGCCCATGCCGATTCGACGACTCCTGCGCAGTTCAATGCTAGGCCTTGCGCTGCTCGGGGGCTGTGCGGACGTATGGAACAACCCCTATCCTGGTGAGGGGGCCGGCGAAGGCATTCTCTATTCTGCGTTCATAAGCCGTCCAAAGCATCTTGACCCTGTCCAGGCGTATAGTGAAGACGAAGCGACGTTCCTCTATCAGATTTATGAGCCGCCGCTGCAGTATCACTATCTGAAGCGTCCCTATACGCTTGAGCCGGCCGCGGCCGCGGCCATGCCGAGCGTGCTTCTGTATGACGCGTCGGGCAAGCGGCTGGCGCCGGATGCGCCGCCACAAAGCGTTGCGTATTCGGTGTATGAGGTCAGGATCAAGCCGGGGCAGATGTATCAGCCGCATCCTGCCTTCGCAAAGGATGCCGGCGGGAACGCTTTATATCAGTGGCCCGATTCAGAGCGCTTGGGTGACAGGAAAGCCATCAGCGACTTCTCCGACACGGGAAGCAGAGAGGTGGTTGCAGAAGATTTTGAGTACCAGATCAAGCGGCTTGCGCACCCGCACCTGCACTCACCGATCCTTGAACTCATGAGCGACTATATCGTCGGCCTGCGGGACTACGCCAAGAAGCTCAGGGATACCGCCGCGGGTGCAGCAAGCGTAGGGTGGATCGATCTGCGTGAGTATCCCTTGAGTGGAGTGGAGGTGGTTGACCGCTACACCTACCGTATCCGGCTCAACGGGTCCTACCCGCAGTTTCCCTATTGGTTGGCCATGCCGTTCTTTGCGCCAGTGCCGTTCGAGGTGGATCGATTCTTCGCGCAGCCGGGAATGGCCGAGCGGAATCTGACGCTTGACTGGTGGCCGGTTGGAAGCGGGCCATTCATGCTTTCGGAAAACAACCCGAACAGCCGCATGGTGTTGGTAAGAAATCCCAACTACCGACGCGACGAAACGTATCCGTGTGAAGGTGAGCCGGGAGACGAGCGTGCTGGACTGCTTGCAGACTGCGGCAAGGTTCTGCCATTGCTAGACAAGGTGGTGTTTACCCGCGAAAAGGAAAGCATCCCCTACTGGAACAAGTTCCTGCAAGGATATTACGATGCGTCCGGCGTGTCGTCGGACAACTTCGACCAAGCCGTACAGATGGGTGGTCAGCATGACGTGAGTATTAGTGACGAGATGCAGGACAAGGGGATCAGCCTGCTTACGTCGGTAGCACCCACGGTCATGTACATGGGATTCAATATGCTCGATCCCGTTGTGGGTGGGGCAGGCGAGCGGGCACGCAAGCTGCGCCTCGCAATATCGATCGCGCTCGATCAGGAAGAATTTATTTCGGTATTTCTCAACGGCCGCGGTGTTCCTGCCATGCATCCCATTCCGCCAGGAATTTTCGGGTACAGGGAGGGAGAGGCGGGCGTCAATCCGTTGGTGTACGACTGGGTCGACGGCAAGCCACGCCGCAAACCTGTCTCCGAGGCGAGAAAGCTGCTCGCGGAAGCAGGGTATCCCAATGGTCGGGACCTGCAGAGCGGCGAACCGCTCGTGATCTACCTCGATACGACGGGGACCGGCGTGGGTGGCAAGGCCCAGGTCGATTGGCTCGCGAAGCAGTTCCGAAAGATCGACGTCCAGCTCGTGGTGCGATCGACCGACTACAATCGATTTCAGGACAAGATCCGGAAGGGCAACGCGCAGCTCTTCTACTGGGGCTGGAACGCTGATTATCCCGACCCCGAGAACCTCCTGTTCCTTTTGTACGGCCCTCAGGGAAAGGTGAAGAGTCACGGTGAAAATGCGGCCAATTACGAGAACCCGGAGTTCGACCGCCTGTTCGAACGGATGAAGGCGATGTCTGACGGGCCCGAGCGCCAGGCAATCATCGACCGTGCGATCGCGATCCTGCAGCACGACGCGCCTTGGGTCTGGGGTTTCTACGAGAAGGCCTACAGTTTGCAGCACGGTTGGCTGCACAACCGCAAACCGGGGCGGATGATTCGCAATGGTCTCAAGTATCAGCGTATCGATGGTGAGGCCCGCGCCGTTGCGCGGCGCGAGTGGAATCGTCCGGAACGTTGGCCATTGCTTCTGGTCGCTCTTTTGGTGACGGCAATGGGCCTTCCGGCCTGGCTTGATTACCGGCGCCGCGAGCGGGCGACCGCGACGGTCAACGAGCACTGACGATGTTCGGCTATATCGTCCGTCGTGCGCTCTACGCGTTGCCTATCCTGCTCGGCGTGAATCTGCTGACGTTCGCCCTATTCTTCGTGGTCAATACGCCGGACGACATGGCGCGGATGCAGCTTGGAGCAAAACGGGTCACCCCTGAAGCGATCGAGAACTGGAAAGCTGAACGCGGCTACGACAAGCCGCGCTTCTACAACGACAAAGCCTTTGGTGTGAGTAAGTTCACCGATACGATCTTCTACGACAAGTCCCTGAAAATGTTCGCCTTCGAGTTTGGTGCGGCGGACGATGGCCGTGATATTGCCGAAGAGATACGTAGTCGCATGGTCCCGTCACTCGCGATTGCCCTGCCTACCTTCCTGTTGGGCCTGTACGTCACCGTGAGTCTTGCCTTGCTGCTGGTTTTTTTCAGACAGACCGCGCTCGATTTCAGTGGTGTCGTGTTGTGCGTCGCGATGATGTCGGTCTCGAGTCTGTTCTACATCATCGGCGGCCAGTGGCTTGTCGCCAAAATATGGCAGCTGGTCCCCATATCGGGTTATACGGGCGGTCTCGATGGTGCGCGCTTCCTGATTCTGCCGGTGCTTGTCAGCGTGGTGGCTGGCATCGGAGCCAACACGCGTTGGTACCGGACCATCTTTCTCGAGGAGGTCTCGCGCGATTATGTGCGCACGGCACGGGCCAAGGGGCTCTCGGAACTGCGGGTGCTCTTCCGCCATGTGCTCAAGAACGCCATGATCCCAGTGCTCACCGGGGTGGTGGTGGTCATCCCGCTGCTGTTCATGGGCAGTCTGCTGGTCGAGTCGTTCTTCGGCATCCCGGGTCTTGGCAGCTACACCATCGATGCGATCAACGCGCAGGATTTCTCGGTGGTGCGGGCAATGGTCTTCATCGGATCGCTGTTGTATATCGTGGGCCTGTTGCTGACCGACATCTCCTACACTCTGGTCGATCCTCGGGTGAGACTGGAATGAGCGGGGGCAGAGGCCGATGACTTTCCTGCCGATCATCTTGTGGACGGATGGCGTCATCTTTGCTCTCGTGCTGATTGCCGGCCTGGCGATTCGTCAGATCCGGAGAAGCCCGCAGTTGCGCGACGCTTGGCGAAAGGTGTTCGCGAAGCCCATCGGCTTTGCCACCTTCGTGGCGCTCGGTTTCTTCGGCGTGATCGGAATCGTAGATAGCCTGCATTACCGTCCGGCCTTGCCAGCCGAACCAGGGGTGGAAAAGCAGTACTCAGGGGAGGTGCTGAGCGCGCTGGATGCCTTGCTGGCGCCATTGCGGCTTAACACCGAGAAGACCTATTCCGCACCGCTGGCCACCAGGTTGTTTGCGCGCGAGACCGTTGAGTTCGAGGGTGGGGGGCAGGCGAGAATATTTCCACGTCTGGTGTTTGGCGGCGCGCATCTGGCAAGCGAAGATGAATGGGTGTCCGATGTTCTGAAGCGTGTCTCGGTGGGCCTACTCGTTGGTGGCGTGCTCACGGGCTTGCTATGGTTGTCCGTAAGGCGTGCCGCCATGAGAGAGAGCCCGCGCGCATCGAGTGCCGATGGTTTACATGCCAGCGCGAGCGAACCCGAGCCGGCCTGGCGGGCGGCTGTCCTGACGATGGGGGCCTTGCTGGTGGTATCGGCAGTGATCATCTCGCTGGCGAGTGGATATCACGTGTTTGGGACCGACAAGGTTGGGCAGGATGTGTTGTACCTGACGATCAAGAGCGTCCGCACCGCGCTTGTTATAGGCACATTGACGACACTGGTGATGCTGCCCTTTGCGGTAGCGCTCGGGATACTGGCGGGTTATCTCGGCGGCTGGGTGGATGATGCGATCCAGTATCTCTATACGGTACTCAACTCGATACCGGGCGTGTTGCTGATCGCAGCGGCGGTCCTGATGATGCAGGTTGTCATTGACACCCACCCTGAATGGTTTTCGACTGCGGCCGAACGTGCCGACGCGCGGCTCCTTGCGCTCTGCGTGATTCTCGGCGTGACCAGCTGGACAGGACTGTGTCGATTGCTCCGCGGCGAAACGCTGAAGCTGCGAGAGCTCGAATATGTTCAGGCCGCCCGAGCGTTTGGCGTAGGCACCGTCACGATCCTGCACCGCCACGTTCTTCCCAATGTCATGCACATTGTGGTCATTTCGCTGGTCATGGACTTCTCCGGCCTGGTTCTCGCGGAAGCAGTGCTGTCGTACGTGGGTATCGGCGTCGATCCCAACACCATCAGTTTCGGCACCATGATCAACGCCGCCCGGATGGAGCTCGCGCGAGACCCGATGGTATGGTGGTCGCTCGTCGCGGCTTTTGTCGTGATGTTCCTGCTGGTCTTGGCTGCCAATCTGTTTGCTGACGTAGTGAGGGACGTGTTCGATCCGCGTCGTGTCTAGCGTCGTGGCAATCGTGAATCTTCCGGCGCACGCCCCGATTGGGGTGAACCACGACCGAGCTGTCAGCCTTTGTCCCGCATGAGTCGCGCTTTTTCGCGCTGCCAGTCGCGATTCTTTTCTACCTCGCGTTTGTCGTATTGCTTCTTGCCTTTTGCCAGGCCAATCGTCGCCTTGATACGACCTCGCTGGTAGTGCAGATCAAGGGGAACGAGAGCATAACCGGCGCGCTCGACTTTGCCGATGAGCTTGCTGATTTCGGCATGCTTCAACAGCAGCTTGCGGGTACGGGTCGGATCGGTCGCGACGTGGGTCGAGGCGGCGGTGAGCGGTGTGATGTGCATACCGATGATGAAGACTTCGGCGTTGCGGATGATGACGTACGCCTCCTTCAGGTTGGCACGGCCACCCCGGATGGCCTTGACCTCCCAGCCTTCGAGGACGAGTCCTGCCTCGAACTTGTCCTCGATGAAATATTCGTGAAATGCCTTGCGGTTGTCGATGATGCTCATCTGCTGTTCTTGTATTCGGCTGTGGACCGCGTCGTTTGCGCTAGAATCGCGCATTCTAGCAGCCGCATGAAGACTTCAGTTTCATGGCTTCAGTCAAGAAGATCGTTCTCATCGAGTTCACGCCCGCGCAGATGTTCGATCTGGTCGACGCGTGCGAGGAGTATCCACAGTTCCTGCCATGGTGTGGAGGAACGGAACTGCTTCTGCGCGATGAGCGAACGACGGTAGCGACGCTGCATATCAATTATCACGGTATTCGCAGCCAGTTCACCACGGAGAACCTGAAGGAACGGCCGGATCGCATGGAGATTCGACTCAGGGAGGGGCCCTTCAAGCATCTGGATGGCACCTGGCGCTTCGGCGCGCTTGGCGACAGTGCATGCAAAGTGGAGTTCGAGCTCCACTATGAGTTTTCAAGCAAGCTGCTCGAGAAGGTCCTCGGACCGGTCTTCAACCACATTGCCAATACCTTTGTCGATTCATTCGTGAAGCGCGCAGGGCGGATCTACCGGAGTTGACGGCATGCCGGAAACCATCAACATCGAAGTCGTATACGCGCTGCCGGAGAGGCAGGAGTTGATCCGTCTACGCCTACATGAAGGGGCGACAGTGCAGCAGGCGATCGAATCGTCCGGGCTGCTTCAGAAATACCCCGATCTTGATCCCGGCAAGGGGAATAAGGTGGGTGTTTTTGCGAAACTCACCAAACTCGATGCCGAGCTGCGTGATCGGGATCGGGTGGAAATCTATCGGCCCTTGATCGCTGACCCGAAAGAAGTTCGGCGCAAGCGGGCTGAAGAAGGCAAGGTGATGAAAAAGGGTGACGGGGATGAATGATCGCCCCCGATCGAATCGCTACTTGCAGGTCCTTTCAAAGTCAGCCTTGTTGCTGTCGAGTTCCGTCCTGCGCTGTTCGTCGTTGAGATACTCCGGCACGCCTTCGGCGTTCAAACGCCTCATGCGTTGACCGCTCTCGATTGCCTTGATCTGTCGGGATAGCTGCTCGCAATAGCGGGCCTTTGTCTCGGCACGCTCCTTCTCCTGTTCTACCTTTTCCCGTTCGTCTGCCTGTTCAGCACGTCTTTTCCGAAAATCGAGTTCTTGTTCGGCAACACTTCTTGGTGCGGCGGAAGGCTGTGACGCCGCCGGCGGCGTTACCGTCGCGCCATGGATGGATTTCACTTCGGCGCCTGCCGGCGGCATATCCGAATAGTGTGTCCGACCATTCGAATCCTTCCAGCTGTAGATTTCCCCGGCTGAGCTGACACCGGATGCGGCGAGACACGAAAGCGCAAGTACCGACGAAACCACTTTGAAATGCGTGCGGTTGATGGTCATCGTGCTGATCTTTTCCGAGATGCGGGGCGGTCTGTATAATACGGTTTTGGCTGCAAGGAAAAAAGCCATGCGTGTTCGCCAGAAGGCGCTGACGTTCGATGACGTCCTTCTCATCCCCGCCCGTTCCGATGTCCTTCCGCGCGATGTAAGTCTCGCTACGCAACTGACACGTAACATTCGTCTCAATCTCCCGTTGGTATCCGCCGCCATGGATACGGTGACCGAGGCTCGGCTCGCCATTACGCTGGCTCAGGAAGGCGGTATCGGAATCGTTCACAAGAATTTCACGCCGGAGGAGCAGGCGGCCGAGGTTTCCAAGGTGAAGCGGTTCGAGTCCGGTGTGCTGAAGGATCCGATCACGATTCCCCCGACGATGTCGGTGCGCGACGTGATGGCGCTGACACGGCAGCACAAGTTTTCTGGTCTGCCAGTAATCGATGGTGGCAAGGTCGTCGGCATCGTCACCAACCGTGATCTGCGCTTCGAGACCAATCTCGATCAACCCGTGTCGGCGATCATGACACCGCAATCGAGGCTGATCACCGTACGTGAGGGCGCCAGTCTCGAAGAGGCACGAGCGCTGATGCACAAGCACCGCCTCGAACGCGTATTGGTGCTCAACGAATCGGGGGAAATGCGCGGCCTCATCACGGTCAAGGACATGCTCAAATCCCATGAGCATCCTTGTGCCGCGAAGGATGCTCATGGCAGCCTCTATGTCGGTGCGGCAATCGGTGTCGGCCCGGGTACCGAAGAGCGGGCCGAGCTTCTTGTCGAGGCGGGCGTAGACGTGATCGTTGTGGACACTGCGCACGGTCATTCGAAGGGCGTGCTCGAGCGGGTCAAATGGGTCAAGAGCCGGTTCCCGCATATCGAAGTCATCGGTGGAAACATTGCAACCGCTGACGCGGCGCGGGCGCTTGTCGACATGGGCGCGGACGCGGTCAAGGTAGGTATCGGCCCGGGGTCGATCTGCACTACCCGAATCATTGCAGGGGTGGGCGTTCCGCAGATTTCCGCGATCGACAACGTCGCCACGGCCCTGGTGGGTACCGGAGTGCCGATGATTGCCGATGGGGGGATTCGATTCTCGGGCGACATTTCGAAGGCCATTGCAGCAGGCGCAAATGCAGTGATGCTCGGCGGCCTTTTTGCCGGCACGGAAGAAGCGCCGGGTGAGACCGTGCTCTATCAGGGCCGCTCGTACAAGTCATACAGGGGCATGGGTTCGCTCGGAGCGATGCAGAAAGGCGCCGCAGATCGATACTTCCAGGAAGCCGACGCCAACGTCGACAAACTTGTTCCAGAAGGTATCGAAGGGCGTGTCCCCTACAAGGGAACGGTTACCGCGGTCATCCACCAGTTGATGGGTGGACTGCGCGCGTCGATGGGATACGTGGGCTGCGCGAGCATTGATGAAATGCGGAACGCGGCCGAATTTGTGGAGATTACCTCTGCAGGTATTCGAGAGTCCCACGTGCATGACGTGCAGATCACAAAAGAAGCGCCCAATTATCACGTGGATTGAGCGTCGTTGCGGCTTCCGAGGCGGCCTTGGCCGCCTCTATTCATTTCAGAGACTGTAATGTCCCACCAGAAAATCCTCATTCTCGATTTCGGTTCCCAGGTCACGCAACTGATCGCCCGGCGAGTCCGCGAGAGCCACGTTTACTGCGAGATTCATCCGAACGATGTCTCCGAAGCGTTCATTCGCGAATTCGACCCCCAAGGCATCATCCTTTCCGGCAGCCACGCGTCGACCTACGAGGATCACCAACTACGCGCACCGCAGGCAGTATGGGATCTCGGGGTTCCGGTACTTGGCATCTGTTTTGGCATGTTCACCATGGCGGTGCAGCAGGGTGGCAAGGTCGAGCCCAGCGAGCATCGGGAATTCGGCTATGCCGAGGTACGGGCACATGGCCATACGGCGCTGCTCGATGGCATCGAGGATTTTCGGACCGCGGATGGGCACGGCATGCTCAAGGTGTGGATGAGCCATGGTGACAAGGTCACAGAGCTTCCGCCCGGCTTCAAGCTGATGGCCTCGACGCCAAGCTGCCCGATTGCCGGCATGGCCAATGAGGAAAAGCGCTATTACGCCGTCCAGTTTCACCCCGAAGTGACGCACACGCTGCAGGGCAGGGCGATGCTCGAGCGATTCGTCCGCGACATCTGCGCATGCTCCGGCGACTGGGTGATGGGCAATTACATCGAGGAAGCGGTCGCACGCATTCGCGAGCAGGTCGGTGACGAGGAGGTCATCCTGGGCCTCTCCGGGGGAGTCGATTCTTCCGTTGCCGCGGCACTCATCCATCGCGCCATCGGCGATCAACTGACCTGCGTATTTGTTGACCACGGTTTGCTGCGGCTCAACGAGGGACAACTGGTGATGGACATGTTCGCGGGCCGCCTGCACGCGAAGGTAGTCCATGTCGATGCGACGGCCCAGTTCATGGGTCATCTCGCCGGCGTGACCGACCCAGAACAAAAGCGCAAGATCATCGGCCGTGAGTTCGTCGAAGTGTTTCAGACCGAAGCCAGAAAGCTCGCCAATGCAAAGTGGCTGGCTCAGGGAACGATTTACCCGGATGTGGTCGAGTCAGGTGGCACCAAGACCAAGAAGGCCACGACCATCAAGAGCCACCACAACGTGGGTGGCCTGCCCGAAACGCTCGGCCTCAAGCTGCTCGAGCCATTGCGCGAGCTTTTCAAGGACGAGGTTCGCGAGCTTGGCGTCGCGCTTGGTCTGCCGCACGACATGGTTTATCGCCACCCATTCCCGGGACCCGGTCTCGGCGTGCGTATCCTCGGCGAGGTGCGCAAGGATTATGCCGATCTGCTGCGTCGCGCGGATGCAATTTTCATCGAGGAACTGCGAACCACCACCGAGCCGCATACCGGCAAAACCTGGTACGAACTCACCAGCCAGGCCTTTGCGGTCTTTCTGCCGGTCAAGAGTGTCGGCGTCATGGGCGACGGCCGCACCTATGAATATGTCGTGGCGCTGCGGGCGGTGGAAACCCAGGATTTCATGACTGCCCATTGGGCCGAACTGCCGCATGCGCTGCTCGGCAAGGTCTCGAACCGCATCATTAACGAGGTTCGCGGGATCAATCGGGTCGTGTATGACATTTCGGGAAAACCGCCAGCCACGATCGAGTGGGAATAAATTATCTTCATGTCAGGTCGTCCCATGTCGTCCGGTTTTCGGGAGAAAAGCAAGCCCTGACAATTGGTTAGCGTCTCATCTGGTCTCAACTCGCCTCACTAAAGCGTGCCCAAATTGGCGGTGTTGGTGACGGTATCGAAGAGCCGGCCTTGAACGACCAAAGTTGATACCGTCAAATGCCCTGACGGTATCAGTTGACGGTATCGGTTCGGGGGATGAGATGCTCACTGACTTGAAGTTGAAGGCGCTGAAGCCCACGGGAAAGATCTACAAGGTTGCTGATCGGCAGGGGCTCTACGTCGCTGTCACGCGGACGGGAGTGGTCAGTTTCCGGTTTGATTACCGGGTGAATTGTCGCCGTGAAACCCTGGTGATAGGCCAGTACGATCCGAATCTCGGGGCCAAGAAGCCGCGTGATCTGGTGGAACTGGACTACGGGATGTCCTTGAGCCTGGCGGAGGCGCGACTACTGCTGGCGCGGGCGCACCGATCTGTGGAGCAAGGCGAGAGCCCTTCGCGTAGCAAGGTTGAAAAACGAGTCGAGGCTGCAGACGCGTTAACGTTTGGCAAGTGGGCGGAAAAGTACTTCGCTGAAGCTGACTTGGCCGAGTCCACCCGGTCTATGCGAAAGTCGGTCTATGACCGCAACTTGGCGGAGGAATTTGGCCGGCTGAAGTTGGAAGAAATCACGCCGGTGCGCCTTATGGCGAGGTGCGAGAAGATCAAGGAACGGGGGGCCGCAGCACCAGCGGTTCAAGCGCGCGAAATCGTGCAGCAGGTTTTTCGATTCATCCAGGCGCGCGGACTGAAGATCGACAATCCCGCTGAGGCGATCCGACCCAGCGCCATCGCCACGTTCAAAGCTCGAGACAGGGCCCTGTCACCCGCCGAGATTCATACCTTTTTCAACGCGCTCGACCAGACCGCGACCACGTCGACACTGCGTTTGGCGGTCAAATTCATGCTGCTCACTCTGGTGCGCAAATCGGAATTCATCGAGGCGACATGGGGCGAGGTGAACTTCGAGACGGCGATATGGACGATCCCGAAGGAGCGCATGAAGGCGGGGCGCCCTCACAATGTGTACCTTAGCCAGCAGGCATTGGACATCCTGGTCGCTTTCAAAACCTGTTTCAGCGCCAGTTCGTACCTGCATCCTGGACGTTACGAGACGGAGTTGCCGATCAGCGCGGCGACGTTGAACCGGGTGATTGATGCCACCGTGACCTTGATCCGTGGCCGCGGTGAAGACTTCGAGCCCTTCACCGTGCATGACCTGCGCCGCACGGCCAGTACATTGCTCCACGAAGCCGGCTTCAACAGCGACTGGATCGAGAAGTGCCTTGCTCATGAGCAGCGCGGTGTGCGTGCGATCTACAACAAGGCCGAGTACGCCGAACAGCGAAGAGCGATGCTTCAAACCTGGGCCGATATGCTTGATGGTTGGATCAAGAATGGCGCCAATGTGGTGCCTATTCGACGAGGCGTCAGCATCGCTTGACGATGCTTGTGCCAAGCGGTCTCCGCCTTGATGCCACGTCCTCTGTGGCGATGAATGCGCTGGTTCGCTGCTTGGTGCGCAGCCGCCGTGGCAAGGCGCGTCGGATCGGGCCCGTGGCGGGCAGGGAGGAGACTAGTCGCAGTTGTCCGAAATAGATCTACAAATTTCGGACATTGCTTCTTGCTTGTTGTCCGAAAAAGCTGTACAAATATCGGACAAGGTGCCCTATGTCCGATCTCAAATCCGCCATCTCCTCGCAGATCAACGCCGCCGGTGCCGGCCATGTCTGGGTGCCGACCGACTTCGCACACCTCGGCAACCGTGATGCGATCGACAAGACGCTCCAGCGCATGGTGCTGGCGGGCGACCTGCGTCGTATCGACCGTGGGTTGTACGACAAACCCACTATCAACCGTCTGACCCAGCGTCCCACCACCCCGGACTATCGCGCAATCGTAGAGGCCATTGCTCGGCGCGACCAACTGCGTTTGTTGGTGGATGGCATGACCGCAGCCAATGATCTCGGCTTGACGGACGCCGTCCCGGCCCGCGTCACCATCCACACCGATGCACGCCGCCGGGCAATCAAACTCGACAAGCTGACGATCGACTTCAAGCAGACCGCGCCTAGTCGTCTCTACTGGGCCGGTCGTCCCGCCATGCGGGTCGTCCAAGCGCTGCACTGGCTGAAAGACACGTTGGTCTCCGACCGCGACCGCATCCTGAACCGCCTGAGCCAACTACTGGCCGATCCGACTCATGGCGTGGCACTTCGCCAGGATCTGCTTGACGGGTTCAATACCTTGCCAGCGTGGATGCAAAGTCTAATCCGTGACCTACCCGGATGCGACCCGCAGGCCACCGTGGCCAAGACTCCGCAACCGCGAAGCAGCGTGAAGCGATCGGCGAGTCCCGATCCCGTCAGAAGCGCAGGGAGGGCCGGGTGACTCCATCTTTCCGTGAGGTGATCACCGCCGCCGACGCGGACCGGCTCGATCTATTTCTGGGTGCTGCTGCCCGTCTCGGTACGGCGGTCCAGAACGTCGAAAAGGACTTCTGGGTCTGCTGGACTCTGGACGTGTTGTTCAACGGACTGGCGGCAAACGGGCCTCGGCTTCTGTTCAAAGGGGGCACTTCCCTATCCAAGGCGTTCGGCCTCATCTCCCGCTTTTCCGAGGACATCGATATCACGGTCTTCCGTGACGACTTGGGGCAAGCGGCGGACGTGGCGGAACTAGAAGCCTTGAGCGGAAAGAAACGTCGTGCGCGTCTCGAATCCATCCGCTCAGCTTGCCAGGCGTACATCGCCGGACCTTTGACGGACCAATTTGCTCAGGTCGCCGCGGCCGTCATCCCGCAGGGGCGTTTCCGGTTGGAACTCGACCCAGACGACCAGGACGGCCAGAGCCTGCTGTTCTGGTATCCCGCCGTCACGCCCACGGCCGACAGCTACATCCGCTCAGCCGTCAAGATCGAATCCGGCGCGAAGTCGGCGCTGGACCCGCACATCGCAGCTTCGGTCGTACCGTACGTCGCACAAGATCTGCCCGGATTGGATCTGGCGGTGGGTAACGTCACCACCGTGAAGCCAGAGCGCACTTTCTGGGACAAGGTCATCATCCTGCACGGCCTCCGACAGTGGCACGACCGCCGCGGCGAACTGCGGCACGGCGGACAACGCGTCTCGCGCCACTACTACGATGTGCACCGCCTGATGCAGGCGTCGGCATCGTCCGAGTGGCGGGCCGATCATGCGCTCGCCGTCGATTGTGCCCAGCACGCGAGGCTGTTCTTCGGCAGTGCCGACCTGGGGCTGGATGCCGCCCAACCCGGTACATTCACGCTCATGCCCACTCCGGCAATGTGTGAGGCGCTCGCCAAAGACTACACAGCAATGGCCGGCATGGTCTTCGGCGAAGTCCCACAGCTTGACGCTGTACTCGCCAGCGTCGAGCGCTTCGAACAGATCGTCAATGGGACAGCGGTCGCCGCACCGCTCGTGCCGAAGGAATGAGCTTCGTGAACGACTACTTCAGCGACCGGGAAAATGGGCCGCGGGCGCGAACCGAGCAGGTGATTTCACCCCCCGTCTGGGCGGGCTTGGTGGCGACGGTGCAGGCTCTGATCAATAGTGGAGCCTTCGGCCTGCGTTTCCCCGATCGCTGTCGGGATGGACAGGCCGTATGTGGATGTGATGCGGACGCCCTGGCCGCAGCCGTGATTGCGGAGATGCCGGGACTGGCGTGGCCGCTCGAAACCACGAGGATGGTGGAAGACGGCTTCCTGTCGCAGCATGAGCCCTTCGCGCCGGATACGTTGCTGATCCTGGACTTCATCGAGTTCGTTTTCGCTTCGGTGGCGAAGCCGATTCCCGGGAAGCACCACGATTTCTTCAGCCACCATCATCTGACATTCGATCAGCAGTCCGGGCAGGAAGAGTTCCGGGCGACCGTCAATCGCATCTTTTCACGCAACGGCTTGGCCTTCGAGATGCTGTCGACCGGCCGTATTGTGCGAGTGCTTCCGCTGGTGCTTGGGGAAGACTTGAAGCGAACGCTGTTTCGGACAGGGGATCGGACGCTCGATAATATGCTGGAAGAGTGTCGGGCAAAGTTCTCAGAGCGCAACCCGCTGCTGCGCCGCGAGGCCTTGGAGCGCCTGTGGGACGCCTGGGAGCGGCTCAAATCCCTCGCCGACCCCGGCGACAAGAAGAGATCGATCAAAGTCATCCTTGATGCCGCTGCCGCGGAGCCGTCACTTCGGGCGCGCCTGGAGGAAGAAGCGAAAGAACTGACAGGCATCGGAAACAGCCATCTCATCCGGCACTCAGAGGTCACACAGGTGCCCGTCATCGACGTGGATCAGGTCGACTACCTGTTCCACCGCCTTTTCGCGATGATCCAGTTGCTGCTGAGAAAGAAGGGAACAGCGTGAGGGGCGTGGTGGATAGCGAGCCTTGATGGTGGAAATGCAAAAGAGATAGGCGCTCATAGGTTTGAAACTAGCCCTATCAGATGTAGCCTGAATCCAGGAGGGCGAAATGAGAAAACTCATCTTCATAGGATTCACCGTGCTGGGGGCGCTAATCGGCTTGATCTCCGCTGCGAAGAGCGGTTGGGAAACCCGCCTTGTGATGATGGGAGTCGGTGCGCTCTTCGGAGCGCCCATTGGCGGGGTTCTGGCCAGCATTGGTATGAAAAGGCGGCAGCATCTGGAATGGGAGGAGAATCCCCTCCCTGGGATGGGCACGACGCCGAAGGATTTGGCCGCGAACTACTGGCGCGACAAGGGCCACCCACCGTTCATGAAGCCGTCCGAAGCTGAACCCGACAAGCACATGTTCGATCCTGACAGACTCGGCTGACTACTTACGCAGCAAGTCCTTTACCGCATCCTTTGCATCGTCGAGTGTTGCCGCGGCATCCTTACCTACCTGTTTGCCTGACTGCACGAGCAGCGATTTCTTCGATGCAAGCGTTCCGTCATCCGACTTGATGATCTCTGTCTTGGAGTCAAAGTTTGCGCGGTTCGATTCTGCGTCCGAGCGTATCTGATCGCCCTGGGTACGAACCTCCTCTCGAATGGGCGACAGGGATGCAGCAGTTTCCCGCGCTGGTGTACCGTTCCCAAGCCGCGAGGTCTGCTCGCGGCCGGATTGGTACTGGCCTGCGATGTCGGGCGTCAGCACTTTGTCATCTCTCAGCTGCATATGCTGGTCTCGAATGTCTCCAAAGGAGGCTGGCAGTGCGGTCCCGTCGGAGAACACTCGATTTGGGCGAAGAGATCGCCGCGCCAGTTCCGATTCCATCAAGGCGTGCGCTGCAGC
The DNA here is from genome assembly GCF_009800965.1 of Cognatazoarcus halotolerans. Taxonomy (GTDB): domain Bacteria; phylum Pseudomonadota; class Gammaproteobacteria; order Burkholderiales; family Rhodocyclaceae; genus Cognatazoarcus; species Cognatazoarcus halotolerans. The sequence goes on from NZ_WUAF01000010.1 coordinate 65,361, forward strand.
GCTATCGCCGCCGTATTGCTCCGCGTAGCGCATAAACATCTCCAGGTTGTGTGGGTCCTGCGCGATGTCAATGGAAATGGTCTCTCCCTTCTCATGGGCAGCAGATACACGTTCCGCGAAGGCTGTGCGCTCTGCGAGACTTGCCTCGGCGCGTTCCAATCGTGCATGGGTGGAGGCAAGCCGGGCAGTCATGTCGCGCGCTTCGCGGGAATCGTTGGCGATCAGGTTCGTGAAGCTCGTATCGCGCGACACCCTGTCACCGAACTGCTTGAACTCGGCCAACTGTTCGCTGCTCATGCTGCCCAGGACCTTTTGTTCCTGGGCCGATAAGCCAGACAGGTAACTCTTGTCTGCGCGAGCGTCCAGGCGGCCACCGACGACGCCAGCATTTACTCCCAAGTGACCGGCCGCTCCGAACGCGATACTGGCGACTTGAGACTGCGACAGTCCGGTGCTTTCGGCCACACTCTTTGATATCTGATCCAGCCTGTTCAGCGTCTCGCCCATCTGCTCGAAGCTGCTGGAGGTGGATCCACTGCTACTGTGCGATGAGCGCAGTTTGGTCAGCCCGCGGGAGAATGCTTCCGCCAGTACGGCCGAGCGCTCGGTGCTGGCTGCGATGGCTTCATTTCGTGCCGCGTCAGCCTGCCGACTCGCCTGTACCACGTCCTGCTCGGACACGCGCATAGACACCATCCGGGAAGCGAAGCCCTGGTTGCGCAGCAGGCTGACGGCCGTCCGTCCGGTCAGCACATTCGACGAGAAGGTGTTCCCGCTCAGGTCGTTTTGCCAGCTGTGCATGAAGGCCGAGGTGCGGTTGGGCGCCAGGTGCATCTGGTCCATCCCCACGTTCCCCATGGAAATGTTGCCGACGGTCGAGGCCGAGGTGCCACCCGAGATCATCGCCTGCAGGCCCGACAGGCCGCCGACCAGCGCCGTCCCAAAATTCTCCATGCGCTTCAAGGCCGCCCAGGCAATGAAGGGGATACTCATCGCCAAGTAGCCGACGACGGCTTCGCCCGAGATCGCACGCGAATAGATCGTCGAGGCGGTCTGTAGGGCCAGCGCCTTGGTGCCGGTACCGAGGTCCGCCGCGGCCGCCAGATCGTAGGCCGCGTAGATCGAGGCCATGTAGTTGAGGATGGCGTAGAGCGGGGGCCAGAGTTGGATCCAGATCAGCACCGCCGCGTAGCCCTTGAAGGCGATCATGGTCTCGCGGCCGCTGGTAAGCAGGAGGAGCAGGACGAAGAGCGGAAACATCGCGTAGGTCACCGCCTCGACCACGTTGCGGAACACCGGCAGGGCCTGCTCGGCCACCTTCCCGAAGTTGAGCCAGGTCGCGTTCTGCTGGGCCACGGCTTGGGCGCGGCCGACCGCCAGCACCATGGCCGCCGGATCGTTGACCTTCTGGCCGACGATCTTGCTGGTGTCGTCGATTGCATTGAGCATGGCGTTCTGTCGGATAAGATCGGCGGCGGTGGCCGCGGCGGTGGCGATGCTGTTCTTGAGATAGGCCTGCTGGATCTGCCCGGCGATGGCCGCTGCAGCCGCGGCGCCCGGCAAGGTCGGATTGAGTTGGAAGGCGAGTCGCCCCTCGATACGAGTGATCTGGGCCGGCAGTCGCCCGTTGAGGCTCTGATAGACATTGGGGCAGGTGTCGACGCCGACACTGCCACCCGCGCTGGTGAGAGTGCTGAAGCGCGCAGGGTTGGGCGAAGCCATCAACGGCCAGACATCGTCCGACGTGGAGAATGCGGCCGGATCGAGAGTGCCGTCGATGAGGTCGTAGGTCGTGCAGTTGTGGATGAAGTTGATGAGGTCGGTGCGGAACGCCGGGTCCTGGAACACCACGTTGCCGGTCTCGCGGATCAGGCGGTTGCCGAACATCAGTCCGTTCTGCTGGTAGGCGAGTTCGGCCGGAAGCGCCCCGATGCCGGGGATGACCTGGAAGGCCGTCTCGAACAACCCGGTCAGGGTGTGGCCGATGGTGCTGGTGAGACTGCCCAGCAAGGCCACGCCGAAGGGCACGTTGTCGACCACCTTGACCGCTGAGCCGCCCGTCTTGTCCACGATGCCGACGGTCACCTTGGGCACGATCAGCACCGAGAAGACCAGCACCACGGTGGCCAGCCACTTCCAGCCCTGCAATTTCTCAGGGGCGAAGGCGTAGGCGATGAGCGCCGCGACGAAGCCGCAGAAGGCCACGGCCGCCACCGCCGCCGCGTAGTCGCCCGACGCATGGATGGCCGCCGCTGCGTTGAAGACGCCGAACAGGCTGTCGGCGTTCTGGTAGGCATAGATCTCCCACATGGTCGTCCGTCTCCTCGCGCGATCCCGTGGGCGTTACTGCGCCAGATAGGCGGCCTGCTGGCCGAGCATGTCCATCACGTGCTGCGGCATGCTGGAACGCAGCTGGCGTTCGAGCTGTTCCAGGTGGCTAGCCACCGCCCGGAAGGAGCCCACCTTCTGGTACAGCAGGTTCTTCTCCTGCGAGATTTGCAGGAGCATCGCCTGGGCGCGCTGGCGGACCTGAGTGGCCTGCTCGCGTTGCGTCTGCTGCAGCGTGTAGTTCTTGTCCAGGGCGGCCATGCCCAGACGCAGGTTGCGTTCGAGGAAGACGTAGGCGTAGTCGGCGGCGATGACGTCGCGGTACTGGGCGATCAGGCTGTCGGACAGCCCCGACCCCGGGATGCTGGTGCCGATGGACAGCATCTTGTAGACCGGTTCGGTGGTCTGGTTCACGAAGCCGACCTCGGCCGAGTTGTTGGGGATGGCGGTGCGCGAGGCGATCTTCTCCGCGATGGAGCGCATCATCGTCTCGACCTTGGCGGTGAAGGGCGTGTGGGTATAGGTGGTGTTCAGGCTGACCACGTCGCAGTTGGTGTAGTCGTTGCACTTCAGCATGTGCTGGATGACATCCGTGCCGCTCGCTGCGCTCTGGCCGTAGAGCAACTGGCTGATCGAAGTGAGCGTGGGCGCGATCGGCTCGGGGTCACGGGCCGATTCCTCGGGGTAGTAGATGATCGTGCCGACCATACTCATGATCAGCTCGCGCTCCTGGTCGTCGAGATAGGAGCCGGTGTACTGCAACGCTTTCCAGGTGAGGTTGCCGACGAAAGGGGCCTTGTTCTTCACGTTCGGATCGCTGGAGGCCCGCGCAGAGGACAGGATGCTGGGCCGGTCGGTGGCGCAGCGCCGGCGCGCCGCATCGCGGTCGCTCTCCAGACCCATCTCGATGGCGAGGTCGGCGCAGGTTTCCTGCGAGCTGTAGCCGAGCGACTCGGCGGCGGTGCTGACGATGGCCTTGGCGGTCTCGCACGAGTTGATGCGGGCATTGTTGATCCAGGTCTCCAGGCCCTTGGCCCATTTGGTGAGACCGCCCAGCAGCGGCGAGACGGCTTCGAGCGCCAACTGGAAGGCGATGCCGGGCAGGGCGGCGGTGATGTTCCTCAGCATGTTCTTGAATTCCTCGGCCGAGATGTGGCTGAAGCTGCCGCCGAAGACGTCGATGCCGCCGCAACCCGCCTTGGCGCTGGGGAACTGGATGGCGGCGAGTTGATAGACCTTGTTGGGCGAGCGCATCATCAGGTTGCCGCCGGCATAGGTGTTGAAGGTCTGGCCGCGGAAGGCGCCGGGCGCGGTGTAATTGCCGATGGCGCCGAGGTTGTTGAACATGTCGTTAACCTCCGCGTTGAGGTCGCCGGCGTGCAGGGGAGCGGACGTGGCGACCAGCACCGCGGCCAGCGCGAACGCGCTCGTCCAGCGGGTAATGGAAGGGAGCGTCGGGCGTGGCAGGGTGGACATGTTGTGGACTCCTAACGAAGGTCGATCTGCCGCGTCGCGCTGGGCAGCATTGCCTCGCCCTGCGGAGTCGAGACGATGGCGAGACGCTCCAGCAACTGGGATTCGGAGAGCACGCCGAAGCCGATGGGTGTGATCCTTCCGGTGAAGGGTTGGGCCAGGAAGATGGCGGGCACCTGGGTGACCTTCAGGGTGGTGGCGATGCCGTTGTCCGGGCGCGCCTCGGGGAAGCCCGGCATCGGACCGCCGTCCATGCTGACGGCGACGACCTGGACGCCGTGGCGCGCCTGAAAGGCGGCCAGGCTCGGCGCGAAGGCATGGCAGTACGGGCAGTCCGAGCGATAGAAGAAGAGCAGCACATGGTCCTTGCCCAGATCGGCGATCGCGCGGGAACGCCCGGCCTGCTGGGTCTGCTCGAACACCTCCAGCGCCTTGGCGTTGACCGGTCGACCCTGAAGGGTCGGATCGAGCTCGGGCGTCGCCCAGGCCACCCGCTGGGCGACGTCGGCGAAATAGGAGGCACGGGCGACGACCTGGGACTCGAGTTCCATGTAGCGCCGCACGTTCGCCTCGGTCGGTCGCATGATGGCGATGTTGCGCGTGTCCTCCAGGGTTTTCTGCAGACGTTCGAACTCGACCAGTTCCGGTGCTCTCGAGGCCGGAGCCAAGGGCACAGCCTGCTCCGGCAACGTCGGGGGTTCATGTTCCGCGGCCGGTGGATCCTCATAGAAATGCCAGCCGCGCCAACTGTCAGACCAGTAGCGCGCAGCGGCATCCTGGGCCGACGCCACGCCAGCGCCCAGCAGCAAGGCCAGCGCCAGCGGCAAGCGGACGGACGAGGGAAACGCGGAACGTTTCATGCCGGACCGCTACTTCAGGGATTGCGGCGGCCGGCCGTCGAGGCAGTAATCGATGCCGAAGTCCATCGTCTGCCGGCGCGGGGTCGTGGCGCCGGGCAGCAGAACACCCTCCTGCCAGAACGTGACCTTCAAGCGGCCGCAGCCCGGTTGCGCGTAGCGCTTCTCGGTCGTCACGTCGATGTAGATTGGCGAGGTGGCGCCGAAGCGCCGCGTGATCGCGTCGGCCATCTCCCCGGTGAGGATCCCGTGGGCCTGCCCGTCGGTCGCCTGGAGGGCGGCCAGCATCACCGGGCGCGCATCGGGCACCGGCGCGCGGGATACGTCGTCGGCGCGGACGGGCGACGCGAGCACGGCCAGCGCTGCGGCATAGACAAGCTTCATTGGCATTTCCCCTGTCCGTAGTAGCAGGTGGTGAGGCGCGCGGCATTGCTGCCCTGGATCGTTCCGACATTGGGGAGCGTCGGGACGATGGAGGCATAGAATTCCGTGAGGTCCATCGCCGCGAAATCGAGGCGCTGGAGCTGCGCGATGGTGAAGCCCGAGCAGTCGGGGTTCTTGCCGGAGCCCCAGCCCTTGCCCACCTGCACGCGGCCCTGTTCGTTGACGATGCGCGCGAGCTTGCTGTTGAAGCAGCACTTGCCGGTGATGTGCTCGATGCAGGCGACGCATTTGCCGAAAACGCGGATGCAGGAGGAACACCACGTGCCGACCTTGTGGCATAGCCCGGCCCCTTCCTTCATCGCGAGCTTGCCTTCCTCCTCATTGCAGGACGACATGGACATGACGATGTAGATGACCACGGCGATGGCGAGCGACCACGGATCGAAGGCGATCACCAAGCTATCGCCCGCATAAAGGACCGCCGAGCCGGCGGGCAGGGCGGCGCCATTGACGGCCACGGTCACGCCGTAGGTAGTGAAGGTGCCGCTGAAGCCGCCGCCGAGCAGCAGGGCCTGCATGCCCTGGTACAGGAACTCGCGGTTGTCGGCGTTCATCAGCACGTCGTAAACCAGGCGCGAGCCGGTGCCGAACAGGCTCTGATTGGTCATGCCGGCGCCGGCCGAGTCGGAATAGCAGCAGTTCTTGAACAACCGGTCGCGGCAGCGGTTGCTCTCGCCCTTGAAGACCTGCATGTTGTCGGTGTCGAGGTACACGCCCGCTTCGCGTGCGGCCTCCATCAGCGACATCGACCGGGCGAAGTCGGCGTCGTTGGTGTAGCTGGTGTTGAAGCAGTTTCCGGCGAGGCAGAAGACGTTCGCCGGACAGTTCGTTGCAGTGACGGTAGTACCCGGCGGCACCGGGCAGGTGTAGGTGTTCTCAGTGATCTCGCAGATGCCGGTGGCCACGTTCATCTGCCGGCATACGGTGCCTGCTGGAGCACAACCAGCCGCAATAAGCCGTGCGCACTCATCAGTCGCGGCGGCTTGCGCGCAGGCGAGCGTCGTCTCGTACTGCCAGCAGTCACGCGATACGGACGCGCCGTTCACCTCCTTGGTGGCCGGGCCGTCGACGCAGCGCGCGGTTCCCGCCACCGTGCAGCGGCCACCGGCGTCCAGGCCGGGGCACTGGTCGTCCCATCGATCGGTTTCGCTCACCGTTGTGTGGGGCCGTTCGTAATTCAGGACCATCTGCGGAATCGACCCATAGGCCGGATTGACCCGCCAGCCGACCACGGGACGTTGCGCGTCCTTGGTCCAGAAGTAGCCGGGCACGGTGCCCGTCACGTCATAGCCGATGAGTCCGGACGCCGTCGCGGACGGCGCATAGCAGGCGGACGCCTCGAAGGCGGAAATGTCGCCGCCCCAGCCCCAGCCCCACCAGGGCAGGATGTTGTCGCCACTCTGGGTCCCGGACGGACAGGCACCATAGACTTCGAGGAAGGGGCGCTCCAGCGCGCAGTCCCCGAGGCCCGAGTCGCCACCTCCGTCGGTGCAGACGCGCCGGTATTCCTGGGCAACCATGGCGGTCAGCCGACAACTGTCGCCGACGCACAGGTTGTCGGCGACCCAAAGTCCGTTCTGGCCGCTGCCCCACCACCATGAGCCGCTGCGGGGGAGCGTCGCGACCATGCGGGGAAAGGTCAGCGGCGTGGTCATATCAAGGTCGAAGTACGTCAAGGGCGTACCCCGGTCGGTAACCCGGAAATGCTGTTGGCTCGCAGGCCTGTCCGGTATGCACTGCACATCCAGTCCGGTGCGGCCCGAAGCGGCGTTGGCGAACCAGTTGCCCGGTGTGCAACTGCTGGTGCGCGACACCGATACGCTCAAGGAGCGCGTGCAGGAGTACGGGGAGGTGCCGCTGTACTGGCGGCAGACGCGGTCTTCGGTGGCGGGCGTGGCGACGCTATCGACCTCGCAGCCGCTGTAATAGGTGGCGATGTCTTCCAGGGTCGTCGCGGGGTTGGCGGCGATGGCTCGGGCGGCGCTCACTGCCGGGTCGTAGGGCGAGATGGCCTCGCGCGGCGTGTTGGCCGACGTCATCGCCCCGCGCTGAGCCTCGCAGACGGGATCGCCGGTAGCGGTGGCGCAGGCGGTCAGGCGGGCATTGGCCGACCCCGCCAAGCTGGGCTGGCCGTAATACGCGGTTTCCGGCGGCGTGGTGGTATAGCCCGGTACGGTGCTCGAGGCGCTCGGCGCATTGACCGTCCCCCGGATCACCGGGTTGGCCGCCTGGCCGGCTGCGGTGCCTTCCTCGAACGGGTCGGCCACGGCAGCGGTCTGCGTTGTGACGAAGCAGAAGAGCGTGATCCAGATGACCCAGCGACGCATCGTGGCCTCCTATCCCCGAATCCGCTTCAGGAAGATGTCGGCTGCCGGGCCGAACCCGGGTGCCGACCGCTGCATGTATTCCAGCGCGTAGTCCAAGCTCACGTCGCCGGAGGTCCGCAGGAAGATCTCGGACGGCGCGCAGCTGCCACCGGCGCAGGGGACCGGTCGGGCGCCATCGCGCACCAGCACGAAGGTCGGGACCCGGGTGACGGCATAGCGGTCGAAGGCCTGCGGATCGATTTGCACCGCCACTTGCCGGTCGCCGATGAGGCGCTGCACCTGGACGACGGTGGTGCGCAGCGACCCGTCGGTGAAGCCCCGGAGGACGATGGAAGCCTGGGCGCGTGCGGCCTGCTCGATGAGGCGCTGCAGCGTAGGCTGCGGCATGGAGAGGCTGACGAACACCAGGAGTCCCGGCCCGGACGCCAGTCCCTCTGCTCGACTCATCGCCTGCGCTTGCGATGCATAGCCCCGCGCGAGGGCTTCGAGGTCGATCGGGGCACGGGCCGCTGGCGTCGGCAGTGCGTCGATGTGGGGTGGGGCCGGCACCGGCGCGGCTTGCAGTTCGGCGTCGCTCAGCATGCGATGTCGCTGCCGCACCTGCTCGATATCCTGATCGGAGATCGTCGGCTGTTCGCGGCGGACCCGTTCGATGTCCGCGTCGGTGACGAGCGGCGGGTTCTGCGCCAGGGTCTGGGCGCTCGCCGCCAGCACAACGGCGAAGGCGAGGGCTGGAAGGACGGGATTAGAAGCCGACACAGCAGTTCCTTTTGCGAAACAACATGAAGGCGAAGTCCTCGCCGCGCACGGGGTATTCCTTGCCGGCACCCCAGAGCACTGTGGTGCGGCCGAAGGGCTGGCAGCAACGGCCGGCCTCCTTCGCGGTGTTGGGGATCGGGTAGGTGAGCTGGGTCTTGTAGGCGGTCTTGTCCATGACCGGCTCGAAGTACGGTCCGCATAGGCCGGGCGTTCCGTGCCAGCCCCAGGCGATCAGTTCGCGGTGCATCTTTGCGGTCAGGCGCTGGGCCATCAGCGCGGCGGTGCGCACGCCGCCCAGGTGGTAGGGCACGTGGCCGTCGAGCGGATAAATGCCACCCTGGCAGCCGGCGCACCAGAAGAGATCCTTGAGGCCGAAGCCCACCGAGGCGGCGACGCAGTCGGTCGCGCAAGCGGCGATGGCGACCGGATTGGCGAAGAGCACGGCGTCGGGGTTGAGGATCAGGGTGAGCTCGTCGTCATTCCAGAGCGGGTCGACCTCGGTGAGGTAGGCGAGGTCGAAAGAGCCCTCCTCCAGGCAGGGGAAATCCGTGACCACTTCTAGCCAGTACATCACCGGGTTCACGTAGAAGTGCGCCTGGTAGAAGCTGCCGCCGTCGCCATCGCCTTCCGGGCGGGTGAAGCGCGCGGCCTCCGGCGCCGGAATGCCCGGGTCGAGATCGACGCCGCCCAAGGAAACGAGGCAGAAGGGCTTGCGCACCGCTTCGACGTGCCGTGCGGGCTCCCAGAAGCCGATGGAGAGCCCGATGGTCGGATTGACGCCGCAACTGCAGACGGGGCTGGACGGGTTGTCGGTGTCTTCCTGGTCGCCGAAGTTGGCGACGCGTGCGGCACCGATGCTGATGGGCAGGATGCAGGACCAGCAGATGTCGGTGATCGGGTTGGGGAACTTGCCCGTGCAGGTGGCCGCGCCGGCGGCCCGGGCCGGCAGGGTGGCGAGTCCCACGAACAGCGCGAGCACGAGGGAGATGGCGGGACGACACGACCGGGTCATCGCGCGAGCTCCAGTTCGTCGACCCGCAGCCGCAGCCCCTCCTGCGAGACCAGGGCCGGTACCTGGGCGATGCCCAGGCGGCGCGTGAGCAGGCCGTGCTGGTCGTAGTAGATGGGGGTTCGCCAGGACTTCATCAGCTCCAGGTACGAACCACCCACCAGGATCGGCTTGACGCGTCCCTGGTACGACGCCATCAGCTGCCGCGCCCGGGCGACCTGGAGCGGGTCGCGGGCGTCGAAGAACAGCAGGTGCCGGGACAGCGACACCACCTCGAGCGGGTTCTTGCGCGTACCGGCGGCAAATAGCAGCTCGCCCTGGGTGCCGAGGAGGTTGCGATCGAGGGTGAAGCTCGGATCGACGTAGTAGGTTCGCGCGGTTTCGGTGGGGTGCAGGCCCGCCACCGGTGGTGGGTGTTTCACATACTCGATGCCGCGGCCCCGGGCTTGCTCTTCCAGGCGCTTGAGTTCGCCGCTGCGTTCCATGTCCCGCAAGCGCCGGTCGATCATCTGCAGCAGGTGGGGTTCGCTGATCTCGTAGGTTGGGCCGATGACGCCCAACTCCACGGCGAACGCGGTGGGCGCAAGGAGGCTCAGACCCGCCGCGACGACGAGCATCTTGAGTACGGTCATGGCGTGCTCCCGCCCGGGCAGCGCACCTGCTGGGCCCATTGTTCTTCTCCCGCCGCATCCCGCAGGTGGCTGGCGCGGATCAGCCCCAGTAGCACTGGATCGCCGCCGCCCTGGGAAAGGGCGCGGCGCAATTCGCTGGTGCGCATCGAGCGGCCGCAACGCTGCGGAAATGCCGCCAGGTAAGCCCGGGCCCCGGCTTCGGCGGCGGGCGCGATCCGCTGCAGCAAGCCCAAGTAGTCGTCGAGCGGCATCTCTTCGTCGTAGGCATTCGAACTCGGCAGCGGGCCGCGCGCCGGACTGGTTTGTCCCCAGACCGGCAGAGCGGCAGAGGTGGCGGCCAGGACCACGGCGGCGAGCCCGGGGGCGAGTCGCGACATCGGTGCGGTGCGATGCTTCATGCCCGCCTCCGTCAGAACAGCGGCACCGCTCGGCCGATAACTTGATCGGCGCGAACCAGCCCGCTCGCGGCATAGCGCGAATCGAAGGAGTCGGAGCTGGTGCCCTGCGCGTAGAAGTAGCCGGGCGGGATGACCGTAGGCGCGATCGGTGCCAGCGGGCGCCGGTCGTGGGCGTGGGTCTTGGCGACCCCGACCGGCACTCCGTTGATGGCGACGACGCGCCCCTGCACCGTGACCGCATCGCCGGGCAGTCCGCGGACGATCTTGAAGAAAGGCTGGCCGCGCAGGCCGGGGTAGTCGGCCTGCGCGCGGCCGTTGAAGGCGAACACCACATAGTCGCCGCGACGCAGTTCTCCGGCATCCTTCACCAGCAGCGCGACCCGGTAGGGCAAGCTGGGCGTCCAGTTGAACAGCACGGGCAGCCGCGGCGTCGCATCGACGAAGAGCCGCACATAGGCGAGGCCCCAGATCGCTAAAATTGGCAGGTAGAGGTACCAGCGCCGGCGCATGTGGCGCAGGAAGTCGGTGAAATCGTCGAGGGCACGCCGCCCGAAGGAGCGGGCCGGGACTTCAGATGCCACCGGGGGGATCGGTTCCTTCATGGGGCTTCCACCTTTCTGCGCAGTTGTGGCGTCAGGTCGACGGTGTTGGGCGTCGATCCGGCCACGGCGGTCTTGAGGAGTACCAGGCAGCCGCATTCCCGCGGCAGCTCATCGAGGGCGGCCGGCAGGCGCTGGGCGAAGGTCTTCGCCATGGAGAGCGCCTTCTGCCGGTCTTCTTCCGAGGAGGGCTGACTAAGCGTCTTGGTCAGGATCTGGGTGAACTCGGCTTCCTTAGCGCGGTACACCTCGGCCACATCGACCACCCCGACGACCAGGGCCGGCCGCAGCACCCAGCGGTCGTAGGCCGCGAGCGATGCGGCCACCACGACCAGCGTCACCAAGCCGTGGGCAAGCCAGTGGAGAACGGTCGCTTTCATACCGCGTGCCCCCGGCGCCGCAACAGTTCGGTGATCGCCTCATCGATCGAGAAGCCCCGGGCGCGCAATTCGTCGATGGGGGCGTTGTCCTCGAGCTTGTTGGAGAACAGCAGATGGGTGGCCGGATCGAGGATGGCGCGGGCCACACCTTCGCCCACCGGCGAGGAGATGTAGAGTTCGGAGAACACGCCGGCCTCGGTGCGCAACGAGTTCAAGAGGCGCTTCTTCGGCTCGTCCATGGTGAGCCGGCCCTTGCGGTCGAGCATCTCAATCGACTCGGGCTTCTGGCGCAGCAGGAAGACCCAGTCCGAGCAGTTGAAGGCGGCCTCCATCTGGGCCGAGCCATAGAAGTCGTCGGCGCTTTGCGTCGCCGTGCCCAAGGCACCGCCGTACTTGCGGGCACGCCGGGCCGCCTCCTCGATCACGGCTGCCTTGACAGGATCGTCGGCGCCGATATCGCCCAACTGCTGCTTCAGCTCGTCGACGAACAGCACCTTGCGCCGGTTGCGGGTGAGGTACATCTCGCCGGTGATCCGGTGCAGCAGCAGGATGTTGACCACCGCATGGAGGTCGGGCCGGCGCTTCAGCTCCTCGTTCTCGATGACGATGAAGTCATTGGAGAAATCGACGTTGTTGCGGCCCTCGAAGAAGCGCTCGTACTGCCCGCCGCGTGCATAGGGGTTGAGCATGATGGCGAGGTCCTTGATGCGCTGATCATTGACCACGCCGAGTTCCTCGATGGTCCCGCCCTTGAAGGCGTCGCGCAGCCCCGTGATGCGCAGCCCGTTCCCGTATTCGCGCCAGAGCTTCAAGACCATCGCCGAGATCGCCTTGTACTGGACCTCTTCGAGCGCGTGCTGCATCGAGCACATCTTCGCGATGCCCGGCACCAGCATGTCGATGTCTTCATTGATGTCGACGATGTGGGTGAACGGGTCGAGGCAGATGTCGACGTCCGGGCGGAACTCGATGTAGGTGCCCTGGGCCTTGCGGCACAGCTTCTCGAAGGAACGCCCGAGGTCGAGCATCCAGACCTTGGCGCCGATGGCACGGTAGGACCAGGCCATCTCGTTCATCAGCACCGACTTGCCCGAGCCGGGAGCGCCGATGATGGCGAAGTTGTAGTTGCCCAGGTCGTTATCGAAGATATCCAGAGTCATCAACTGGCCGCGCCGGCCGCCGAAAACCAGGGCCGGGGTGCGCGTGCCGCGCCACTCGGCGATCAGCGGCGCCATATGGATGGCGTTGGCCATCGTCTTGCGCGTGACCCGGCGCATCTTCACCAGGTCCCTGTGAAACTTCTCGGTCAGCGTCATGGGAAGGCTGGCCAGCAACGCCTGGCGGTGCATGTAGGCGTCGGCGTTGAGCTGAAAACCGCGGCCGCGCCAGATGGCGTTGGCGGCTTCGTGGGCGGCGACCGCTTTGTCTGGGGCGGTGAAGAGCGCCAGCTGGTGGTAGAGGCTCACCAGGCTGCCGCCGGTGTCGATGGCATCCGCCGCGGCCGTCCAGTCGTCCAGCTTCTTTTTCACGTCGGGCATGACGTCGGCCATCTTCGACTTGGCGTTCTGCGTCGCCCGCACATGGTTGGCGGTCACCACCGACTTGGTGACGTTGGGGTCGAGCACATGCACGCCCAGCGTCAGCAGGAAGGGGGCGCTGTACTGCAGCGCCGGCTGCATCAGGTCGCCGATGAGGGAACCCATCTGCCAGAGCGCGAAGCGTTCCGGGAAGCTCTTGATCGAGTAGAAGCGCGCCTCCAGCACGTCGGAGATCGCTTCCTTCCACAAGGTGAGGCCGCCCGGGTGCGGGTCCTGGATGGTGTCGAAGTCCACGATCTGGTCGCGCAGCTCGCGCCCGTCGTCGTAGTGAAGGTCCGGAGCGTCGGTCTGCGAAATGCGATCCGGGTTGGTGAAGAGGGCGCACCAGTTGATCAGGTCGGCGGCGTCGCAGACACGGTTCGGGAGGGAGGCCGAGCGCAGCGTCGAGGCCATCGAGTCGCGCAGCGCCATCAATTCGTCGCGCCGGTTGAGATCTTCGGCATCGCCCGGGAAGGCGACGGAGAGCATCAGGCGGAAGTCCCGGATCGTGTAGTGGAAGCCCGCCGTGAGCGACTTCTGCGCGCCTTGCAGCAGATGGCCGACGCGCTGGCGGGCGAGCTTCCTGAACAGGTTGCCGTTGCGGGCCGGGCGGCCCCAAGCTTTGGCCTGTTCGGCCTGGGTCGCGTCCTCGACCCGCAAATTGGCGTAGCGCCGCAAGGGCTCGCGCACCTGGGGCGAGGCGAAAAGGTGGAACTGGATGCCAGTGCCGGTCGGGCAGTTGGCGTAGAGCGAGACCAGGACTTCCGCCATGCGCTCGTCCGCGCCGGACTGGGGCATGAGTTCCAGCAGGAAGCCCATGCTGTCGCGATTGACGAAGATCTTCTCGGCGGCGAGGTAGGCGGAGTAGGGCAGCCAGTTGGCGAACTGCTCGGCCGGCGTCTCCACCGGCCGGCTGAAGGCGAAGCGCGGTGCCTCGGAGCGGCCGCGGGGTGTAGTAGTGTCGAGATGCGGGGTGCTCATGGCGTCCTCACTGTGCGCGGCTGGCGCCGGGTCCGGTGACGGTTGGCCGCTGCAGCAAGCTAGGCGCCGCCGGCGAGTTGCCTCCGGGGTTCGATTCGGTGGCGGTATCCGGAGCGGACTTAGTTGGCAAGTTCGGCGGTGGCTTCAGTGGCGCATAGGCGTCGCGGATCTGGCGCTGCACGTGGTCGATCAGCCATTGACCGTTGTCCACCTGCACATACACGTAGCCCTGGTCGTACAGGTCACCGTCCGCGTCTTCCCAGGGCTTGATCCACAGGCGCAGGACGCGGGCCTGCGAGCGCAAGGGGCTGGGCGCCACGCCGGGACCCGAATCGCCGGCGGTTGCGGGAAATGCGGCGCGCGTCGTCGCTTCGGGAGCCCGCTTGTCGGATTCATCTTGCCGGGCGGCGGGGGAGCGCCGCGCCCGCTGGCTGGGCAGGTTGTGATGCAGGGCATTGGCATAGGTGCCCGCCACCGATTCGCAGGCGACCCCTTCGGGCGCCTTGCAGGCGTACTTCGAGTCGCCGCCCAGTCCCGACATGTTCATGCAGGCACCCAGGGGGAGGAGCAGGCAGGCCGTGGCGATGCGCAGGATGAGGGTCCTCATGGCTGCCGCTCCGGGATGCCGGCCTGGGCGAGTCGCGCCTTCAGTACCGTGCGCCCCACGAAGCCTTCGGTACGCGTGCCATCTGCCCAGACCAGGGTGGGCGTGCCTTGCACGCCGAGGCGGCGGGCCAACTCCAGGTTGCGGGCGATGGGGTGGTCGCAGGTTGCGCCGGGGCTGAGGAGCGTCTCGTCGCCCTGGAGCATCAGGCGCTCCCAGGCCTGCTCACGATCGGCCGCACACCACACCGCGATCGGTTTGGTCTCGCCCTGGAAGGGCACGAGGAAGGTGTAGACGGTGACGTTGTCGAGGCTCGCCAACTCCGGCTCCAACTGCTGGCAGTAGGGGCAGTTGGGATCGCTGAAGACGGCGAGCCGGCGCTCGCCCTTGCCGCGCACCGTCTTGATCGCATCGGCCATCGGCAACTGGTCGAAGGCAACCGGAGGGATTGGTGCTTGCACGTCGGCCGATTCGCCCGGGCTGCCGGTGCGCGCGGCCTGCGCCAGCTTCGGGCCGGTGAGGTCCCGCAGGGTCTCGGTGTCGAACAGCCGGCCGAACAGGAAATAGCGCGGGGCGCTCGCCGAGACGTAGGCGACGTTGCCGTCCATCCAGACCTCAAAAAGGCCGGCCACCGGGGAGCGCGTGACCTCGGTGAAGCGCGTGCCGGGATGGGCCTTCTGCAAGGCGGCCAGAAGGCGGGATTCGTCGGACGTCGCGGCGTGCGCCGGCGGGAATTCGCCCGCTAACGCCGTGATCAGCGCGATCGCCGCGAGGCGGCCGCGCACGGCTTCAGTAGTTGCCATCGTCGGAGGTCTCCAGGTAGCGGGTTTCGGGAGAGGCGGGGAAGCGCGATGCCGGGGCGGCATTCGCGGCCATCGGCACGTCGATGCGCACGCCCTTGGTGATCACCACGTCGATTTCGCGGCCGGCATCGACCTCGATGACCGGGAAGGTGTTCTCGGCGAGCTTGATGTAGTACTGGGCCAGGCGGTCCAGCGCCTTGCCGACCCCGGTGCCGAGGCCGGCACGGTAGGCTTCGGCGCCGGTGGCACTGGCGACAGTGCCCAGCGCCGAGGTGCTGTATTCAGTTGACGAGGTGGCCAGGCCCTGGCCGATGCCGCTCACCACGCCGGCCAGCAGCGCATTGGCAAGCATCTGGCCCTGCTTGGTGACCAGGCGCCCGCGCATGCCGACCTTGCCGTCCTCGCCGTAGACGCTGCCCTGGATCTTCACTTCCAGCGTGGCGCCGTCGGCCCGCACGCAGGACAGGCTCTCAGTGCGCAGATAGGCGCGCTCGGAGCTGATGTCGCCGTAGCCGGCCGCGATCACGAAGCACTCGCGGTATTCGCCGCGGAAGCGATTCGGTAGCACGCTGTTGTCCGAGAGGCGGATCAGCACTGGGTGGGGGTTGGCCTGGGACTGCCCTCCGGTGGGCGCATCGAGCCCGCCCAACAAGGTGCCGCGCGTGAAACTCACCGGCAGGAAGGTGGAGAGGGTAGGTGGCGTCCGCGCCCCGGCGCCTGACGCCGGGGCCGTTTCTGTGTTCGATGTCGCTCTGGAACCCGTGCTGGCCCGGGAACGATCGCCCAAGGAGATGCGGGTGATCGTGGGTATGGCCGGCGCGATCGCGGGTGGTGGCAGGTTCCCCGGGACGCCGGGAGGCATCGCGCCCGCCGATACTGCCTTGGGCGGCGGTGGCGCCGGCGGCATGGATGTCGGCGGATCTGCCGGCTTCGGCGGGGCCGGTGTGGCGGCGGCTTGTTGGGCCGAGGTGAGCCGTTGTTCCAGCTCCGCGAAGCGCTGCAGGGTCTTCGCCTCGAAGGCTTGGCGGTCCTTGTTGAGCCGCGCCTGCTCTTCGCGTTCGCTTTCGTACTGGGCGAGCTTGCGTCCTGCCGTGCCGACCCATTGGTCCACCGGGTTGACCTGGCCGCCGGGCGGCATGACGCCTATGTTGGTGACGGTGCCGGGTTGCCCAGCGGCAGTGCGGGCCTCGCCGTTCCTGGCATTGGAGCCGGTGAAGGCGAAGATCAGCCAGAGGATGCCGACGCCGCCGGCGACGATGGTCCCCAGCATCGCGTACTGGCGCTGCTTGGGCGACAGGCGTTCCAGCAGGGCGCGCAGGGTGTGGGCGGGTTGGCGCGGCGCGTTCATCGCCCACCTCCGCGCCGGATCACGTAGACGCTGGTGCTCTCGCCGGGGCGCAGGTTGTGGTGCTCAATGGCGATTCCGGCGACCTCGCCGCCGTCTCGGTCGAACTCCTGCTCAGCCACCACCATGGGTTCGGTGCCGACGTTCTGCAGCAGGAACTTCTCGCCGATGAGACCGCGCCCCTCGTACTGGCGTACCAAGGAGAAGCGCACTTCGGTCCATAGCTGGATCGTGCGGTGCACTTCGTCCACCTGGATGTCCGCCGGCACACGGTCCGAGGCCATCGCCACCAGCAGGGCCTTCATCGCCCCGATGGGATTCGGCGACGGCCCGGCCGCTGCTTGATTCGTCCCCGTCGCCCTGAACGCCTTGGGCGTCTTGTCGCGGATGACGATGGTGTCGGCCGGCGTGTCGGCGCGGCGCAGCAGCAGCGTGTAGGTGGCGCCGGCCGATGAGACGAACAGGTTGACCGGCTTTGCCGAGTCGCCTACCGGGCGGATATAGACCTCGCCCTTGTCGCGGTCGCACTCCAGCACGATCTCGCCGCCCGGGTTGAACGCCGGCAGGCCGGCCCCAGGCGCCGTGGCGCCGGGGGTCGTGGGCAGCGCCGGAGACGGGCCGCAGTTGCTCGACAGGATGTTGCCGAACACGTCGGTGATCGGCGCGTGCTCGATGCGGATGCGCGTCGGCTCCTTGATCGAGAGGATGGCTTCGACGGAAACGCCGTCGCTGGCCTCGACGAGTTGCAGGGCATGGGCGGGCGCTGCCAGGATGACCGCGGCGACCGTGGCAATCGCCGACAATGCCTGTCCGATGCGCTGCAGTGGTAGCGGTGTCGTGGCTGGATTACTTGCTGATCTATTTGCTCGCATAGGGCACCTCCTTGAAGGCTTTCAGGTGCATGCGCGCGCCGGCATAGCTGAACTCGATCAGGTAGGCCTTGAGCTCGTTGGCCGTCTCGAAGCCGTTGACCAGGGTGCGCAGGCGCCCGCGGATGACGACGCTCTGCGCCGCTTCGCTGGGGACGAGTTGCTGGGGCGCGAACACGGTGGCGGCGTTGATGCGCTTCAGGCGCTCGGCTTCCACTTCCTGCCGCGCCTTGAGCGGGCCGTGCTGCTCGGGCTCGACGTAACCCAAGAGGACGTCCTTCTTCCAGTCGATCGACGCCGGCGTTACGTCGAGGATCAGCCAGGCGATGAAGCTGCCCATCTGCTCGAGATATTCGTGGCTGGCCTGGTCGCGGGTGACCCAGAAAGTCTGGTTGAGGGCGGGCGGCACGACGACCGTGCGCACCGTTCCCAACAGATTGAGGATGACCATTAGGGCGAGGATCTGGCCGGCAGCCAGCACGCCGACCGCCAGGCCGAGCCCGCGATTGCGGCGCCGCATCTCCTTGATGTCGCCGTTGAGCCGTTCGAAGTCCATGGTCAGTGCCCGCCCGGCCGCCCGAAGGGCACTGAACGCCCCCTTGGGGGGCAGCGAACGAAGTGAGCGTGGGGGTTCATATTTTCCTCCGGGCTCAACCGACCATGCGGCGCAGGTGCGAGGGCGGGGTGGCCCGCATCGCGGTCAGGGGGCTCGCGGGCAGATGCCAGTACAGCCAGTGGATCGCATAGGCCGGGTGCTTGTCCGCCTTCAGTCGCGAGATCCAGCGCGAGAGGAAGATGCCCGTCGCCAGGCAGATGGCGAAGGACATCCTCGTGCCGGACAGGTAGCCGACGAAGAACATGAAGAAGACCGGCGCCGCGACATCGACGTCCCAGAAGCCGATCTTCCACTGGTCGTCCAAACGACGGGGAATGTAGGTGTCGGTGCGCATGCCGGTCTCCCGGAGCTGGCGGCCGGCGGTTCAGATGACCGCGCCCATGATCGCGCCCGCGATCACAAGGCCGACGGCGGCGAAGATGGCCAGCCCGACGTAGAACAGGACGGGGCCGAAGTTGCGCAGTGCGGACAGCGAAATCAGCGCAACGACGAAGCCGATGAAACCGACCAGCGCCTTGATCCCCGGCCCCAGATCGGCGAGCTGGGTCAGGGCCGAGGTGAGCGGCCCGGTGATGCCGGTGAAGGCGACCAAGTCCAGGGCGTAGCCGGGGAAGGCGGCGCCGAGGCCGAGCACGATCGTCGCGAGCAGCATCGCGACGGTCATCGGCTTGCGCGGGGAAACGCGGGGGGAAGCGACGAGCACTGCAGTGTTCATGAAAACCTCCGGAAATGGATCGAGCGTTGAACGGGGGTAGGGGAGACGGGTGGGCGTGTCGGGGCGCCGGCGGGTGGGAGCGCGAGCGCTCGAGGGGTGAAGGAGTTCGAGATCGGCGAACGACCGGCACGAGGTCATGGCAGGTCCTCCTCGTTCATCTGGAAGACCACCTCGACCCGGCGGTTCTGGGCGCGGCCGGCCAGGGTGTCGTTCGGGGCGATGAAGCAGCACGCACCACGGGCGCGCAGGGTCAGCGTCGCGGCCAGCGCCGGATGCGTCCTGCGAAGGTGGTCGCGAACCGCGAGGGCGCGCGCGAGGGCGAGGTCCTGGTTGAACGCCAGGGGCCCCGTGCTATCGGTACGGCCGATGATCGTGATACGGCGCACTCGCAACAGGTCGTCCATGGCCGCATTCAGCTGGGAACGCGCGGCGCGGCTCAACTTCGCGCTGCTCAGGGCGAACTGCACAATGACCGTGCGCGAGGACTGCGCCATCATCGTCGCAGGAGCGGGCTGCACGGGGGCGGGCGCGACGGGTTCGGCCGGGACGGGTGACGCGGCAGGGTCGATCGACTGCCTTGGCGCTTCGCTGGCCAGGGTCTTGGGCGTGCGGGTGGGGCAGGCCGGGGCCACGCACTGCGCGAACACGGCGTCGCGGCCGAAGTCGAGTTGGGCCAGCCGTGCGGGCGCCGTCGCATGCCGTCCGGTTGCGGGATTGGCCGGTACCGGCGTGCGGAACAGGCTGCACGACGCTGCGATGGCCGTGCAGCAGCCGACAACCGCAAGCCAACCGGCGCGATGCAGAACGCGAGTCGTCATGGCGAGACCCTCACCGACATCAGGGCGGGCGCCGCCGTCGTCGATGCCACCTGCGTCGCCGAACGTGCGCCGCGCCGCGGGGGCAACTGTCGGTACACCCGCCAGGCGTATTTGGCGCGGGCCTCGACGCAGTCCTTGCCTTTGAGTTGCGAGCAGGCCGCGTTGTAGGCGCCGACGGCATCCCACGTCGCGCCTCGCCGCGAAAAACTGCCCGCGAGTAGCCAGGCGCCGACATGGATGTTGGTGCAGGGCTCGAAGAGATCGGCTTCGCGGATACCGTGACGGGACAGGGTCCGCAGGTGTCCGCTGTTGATCTGCATGAGCCCGATGTCGTAGGACCCGGTGCGCCGGACGTGTGAGCGGTTGACCGCCAGGGGATTCAGGTTCGACTCGACCCGGGCAATGGCATAGAGCAGGTCGGCCGAGATGCCGTAGCGCTGGGCAGCCTCCTCCCAGCAGGCCTGCGCCCCAGTCGACGCGAACGCCAGGACGGCAAACGCAGCCAGGGCAGCAAGATGCGGCAGTCGACGCATGAGTCACCTCTCCAAACGAAACCGGAACGGCCCGCCGGGAAGCGGGCAGCGAGGTCTGGGCCGTCGGCGGTGCGCAGACGGTCAGGGTCTTGTTTGGGTCAGTCCGGCGTCTAGCCGGGCGAGGTGAGCGAGCGGGTCAGGAACGGGTAGGTATGCCGATCAGGAACAACCGTTGAGGTGAGCGAAACCTCAACCGGGCGGCGCATCCCACCCGTGATGGGCTCTTTCGGCCATGTTGCGGCGCGCCCGCTGCAGAATGGCAGCACCTGACGGATCCGCTGTCCGGCACAGGGCGACGCAGGCCGTCGTCAGTTGGTCGAGTTGAAACTTGGGGTTGGGGTGTCGGTTGGCGGGGGAACGTTGTAGCTCCAACAGCAACTGGTACTGCCGCCGCCACATCGATTCACGGCGGCGCGGTGTCTGGGGAGATCGAAGAATGAGTTCGGTCCCGAGAAATTGGAAGATGCACGCAGACGGATCCTGGCGCGTGAAGACAAGCGAGACGCAGGAACTGATGAGATCCGGGAAGCGGAACGTTGGTGACACGTTCTTGTCGCTGCGCAGCAGGCCGTAGAGCCAGTCGTGTTCCTCGAGCCACAGTCGCGTTTCGACGATGTCCTGCCGATCGATTCTTAGTGACTCAGACTTGGCCTTGTCCGGATATTCCTTCGGCGTAGCGATGAGCATGATGTTGACCTCGGGTCGATGGCTGTCGATCGCTGCTGCAATCGTATGGCTCGAAGAGTAGGTCTTGCCGGCTGGGGAGTCTCCCTGGAATGAAGGTCTTCTGAAGGGGGTTTCGGTATCAGTTCGAGGTCGATGACCGCAGTCGACCGTTATGAAAGCGGTTTCCATACCGGCGCGCACAGACCCAGCAGTCGTGCCCGGATGTCAGAAGGCGACATCGCCAGGTCGACCGTCGCAAATCGGATGTTGTGCCCTTGGATCACAGCCGTTTCGTCCACTTCCTCGCGGATAGACGGATGCAAGCAAGCCGCTTGCCGAGTCAGCGAGGGCGTCACCGCGTCCCGCTTGTGATCGAAGATAGGCATAGATCTGGTAGACGTAGCCGCTGCGCAGGGATTCTTCGATCAAGTCCCGGTGGCACCAGTATGTTCGTTAGACTCATCACAGTTTGTGCCCGCAAACGCCTCCAACCAGCTCACCAACAGTGGATCGCCCCAAGTCAATAAGCGAACCCCTTCGCCGCTGGTTGCTGTAATTTCCTCTTCGTCATCAGCAGATTTCGCCGTTGGAGGATGCCGATCGGCAAGCTCGCCGTTGAACGTCACAAGCAGCTCTTCGTCATCGAGAATGCCAAGCGGCGCCGGGGCTCCTTGCCACGTCAATCTGAAGCAGGCTCGGCGGCCGTCTGATTCCGTCGTCTGAGAACCGGGCTCCGGAATCGCCATGATCGACATCCCTGGCGGCACGTGCGTCAGACACCAAGCGGCAAGCTCCTCCTGCGAAACGCTGCCTGCCTGGGGCTGATCAGACTGATCTATGGCCATCGTTTGAGTAAAGGCTTCGAGCGGCTGCATGCCGCTACCCGCGGTTCTCCGGGTGGCCTCGTCAAGTAACTGTTGCGCCTCATTCTGTTCCATTTCGCCGCGAGCTACCTTGCTCATAATGCGAGGCATCTCCGCGAGGATCGGCTGCAGCGGTCCGACGACCTCCTCAAATATCCGAATCCGGACCTTCAGGGTGAAGTAGGTATCCTCTTCGATCGTTCCACGGAAGTAGAGGTTGTAAATTCCAACTGTCTCAGATTCTTGCCCGATACGGTCGATCCGGCCGATGCGCTGCTCGACTCGCATGGGGTTCCATGGCAGATCGTAGTTCACAAGGGCAGAAAACTGCTGGAGATTCAAGCCTTCAGAGGCCGCATCGGTTCCCAGCAGAACATGAATAGCGCGATCATGGTCACGCTTCGAGCGTGCCTTGATTTCGGCCTTGTCAACCAATTTCCAAGTATTCGCGCTCGCATCCCACACCTCGCCACCTCGGCCCGAATAGCAGGCCATTCGATCGCCAAATCGAGCGACGAGCCGATCGCGGATGAAGTCCAACGTATCGAGATACTGTGTAAAGACGATCACTCGGTGACCACCCGCCACCAAGGCCCTAAGGGTTTCGTCAAACCGTTGAAACTTGCTGTCGCTGTTCCAACGGTTGAGCGCGCGAATGTAGTCGTCCAGATACTTTCGCTCTTCATCAAGGCTTTGCCGACGCGTTGGGTCCCCGTAGAGGCGCGTCAAGCGTTGGCGTTCGCGATCGAAGGCTGCCTCGACTTCGGCAGCTTCGTCTTCTTCCTCGCTCTCTGCCGAGACCAACTGGTGCTGGATTGCGGTAATGTCGTATTCGGACAACTTGTCCTGGATGGCGCGAATCAAGTCCCGGCGACGCTCCAAGCTCAGTCGAAATGCATGGAAACTGCTCGCCAGACGTTTCCGGAATACCGCCATCAGAAAGCCTACACCGCTGCGTTCATCAGGAGGAAAGTCCGCCAGGCGGTAGAACTGACGGCACATTTCATCGATGCGCAGGTATAGATGTTCTTCTTCGGCTGATGCAAAATCGACTGGAACGTCCTCGGGGCGGCGATAGGCGAGTTTGCTGACCATGCCCACCGCCTGATAGGCCCGCAAGGTCGATCGCGTATGACGGAACATTAGCACGCCGAGTGGTGTCTGGCGCGCCAGAAAAGGGATCAGCGCCTCCGCCTGCAAGGCATTCAGCTGAGACAAGCGAATGGCCAAGCGGGTGGCGAACTCAGCGGTAGATTGATTTACCGACCGGACGAAGTTCTCCCACTGGAAGCCCGACCAGTGCTGTCTTGGTGGTGCCGTTTCATTTAGTGCGGGTGCCCCCTGACGAACAGCGATGCCCGCCATGCGAACAACATTCTGTCGCATTGGAGGGCGGTTACCAAAGGTTCGTAAGTCTTCGAAAAATTGCTGAAAACCAGACGGCTGAACCCAGTCGCCCCATGCTTGACCCTCAAGGCCACATAGGCGCAGGAGGTCGAATACCTCGATCGGATCGAGTTGCATTGGCGTTGCGGTCAGTAGCCAGAGTGTCGGGCTGAGCTGGCGACGTCGAATGTCTTGCAACAGGGAGAGGAGTTGGTTGGGCGCATCGTCGAGACCCGAGCGACGCGCCGCATGAGCCTCATCGACAATCACGAGATCCCACGGTGGTGCGGCCAGAACCTCTGCGCGCCGGTCCGAACGGGCGATAAGGTGGCGCGACGTGACGATGATTCCCGGTTCGGCGAGGGCGCTGGCTACTTCCCGTCGTCGACCTGCAACGTCATGTAATGCGCGCCCGTCGTAGAACCAGCCAGTAAGGGCCAGCTTCTCACGTAGTTCTTCCATCCACTGGCGCACAAGCGAGCGCGGAACAATCAGGAGTATGCGAGAAACCTGCCCTCGAAGCAGGAGCCTGCGCAGCGCAAGGCCACCCTCGATCGTCTTGCCAAGGCCAACTTCGTCGCAGAAAAGAAAGGAGCGCGGATACTCTTCGCTCGCTCGACGATAGACTCGGTCCTGGTGTGGAAACGGTCGGAAGTGGGCACCGTCCGACCACAAGGGTGACAGTACCAAATGGGCATTCTCAGGGCGGCGCGGCGCCTCCAGATAGCGCCTGGCAGTGACCCGATCCTCCTCACTTGGAATTAGCGCGGCGGGCTCCAATGCGTCGCGATTTGGTGGACCGTCGCTCGGAGTGAAGTCGAGCAAGCGTTCCTTTACTGCCTTGGGGAGCGGAAGCACCAGGAGCTGCGGATCGTCCCCGTCCCAGATGACCTTGAATTCCTGCTCTTCGGCGTCGATATCCTCGACGTCCTGTGCGGAGAACCAAGAACGCTTTACGTCGAACTTTTCCCGGTTGCGAGCCCAGGCCGCACCCGTTTCGTTAATTGATCCCTGAAACAAAATGCGCTGCCCCTCCCCGTCGTAGAGTACGCCGGATTTCGGGTGATACAGCGCGCCCTGACGTCCAGGCAGGTAGGGACGTCCGGAAGGATCGAGTGGCAGGGCCACACGGACTTCCAGCATGCCGGACGCGACCAGCCAAGCCAGCGTTCCCAAGCGATGGCGAGCAATCTGATCTGCCTCCGGCTTCCAGCCTTTGGGCAATCCCAGCCGGACGCACTCATCGTCGCTAGGGGCAAAGCGATCCAGCAGTGAAGTCCCGAGGGATTCCGCCAAGGGCGCCTTGCCTCGACGATAGGCATCGACGTCAGCCTCCGTCCAGGTTGCCCCGGCAATTATTCGTATCGGCGGCTCCTTGGAGGATGGTTTGGCGTTCTGGATGAGGCCGGCCAGCCCTTCGGCCATCTGCACCAAGCTGGCTGAATCGAAGTAACCCGTCTGGCGATCATAACGCACAGCTCTTGAAAGCACGGGGATGAAAAACTCCCGCACCAAGGTACCCGCCTGGCCGGCATACCGGCGCTTGAGTCCAGTCAACTCAACGAAACTCATCGTGCCATCCACCCTTACGCCAAGTTCACCGAAGGTTTCACATCAAGGCTGATCGAAAAGATGTCTCATCAGCAGGGGCTCAGATTTGCCAGGTCTTCAGTACCAGATCCCATGCCCGTCGCGCTTGAACTACAGCCTCGTGCCACGGGCCAGAGGGGCGAGTACCGAAAATGTGCTCCAACAAATGCAGGGTCACGGCGAATGCGCCGAAGAATTCCGGTTGCGCACTATAGCCGGAGGCGTTCAGCCAGCGGCGCACCGCTTCCGGCCCACGAGCGCCGATGTCCTCGACGCCTCCCATAAGGGCAATCGCATTCCATACCGCTGCAACGTGGAAGCTTGGGAAGACGCGTTCTTCCCACACGTCCGCTTCACGGGCTGCACGACCTCGCGGCAAATCAGCGCCGGCCAAGCGGCGCGACAGCAGCTTGAGATCGGTTTCCGCTGGTGGGCGAAGGATGAACAATTCCTTGTTCACGTGGAGCAAACCCATGCGTTTGAAATCGTCCGGATCAACGTTTAGGGATTTAGCAAGTTTGCGCACGTCGTCGCTCTGCGCCGTCTCGCCCTGGAAGGTGTCGAGCCACAGCCACAAGGCTTGTGAGTCGCGATCCGCATTGCTCGCTGCGAACCCCGCTGCCGCCTCGGAAAACTCCGCCTTGCCGGTCAGCTCGTCGAGAATCTGTTCGAGACGCCATTGCCCCACCGAGTGGTAGGATTCATCCAGCGCCACTTCCAGATCGACTTCCCGACCAGCAAAGTCGGTCACCGGCCAATTACGTGCCACCTCTCCGATCGCCGGTCCAAGCGCCGAGAGGTATAGGTCGGTACCCGAGAGACCCTGCCCCTGGAAGCGCTGAGCGGCGCCTCTGGCGAGTTGGGCCACGCGCGACTGCACCGAGGCCCAGTTTCCGGCCGCTTGCTCTCGATCCTCGCGTGGAACGCACATCAGCAGTACGGTACTTCGGGCGGCATCGAGGCCGCGGATGTTCAGGCTGGATTCTGCCTCGGTATGAATGGGGACTGAGCTGCGGATCTCGAAGCCGGCGCGGATCAGCGCCATACCCAGCGCCCGCCAAGCGTAGGTCTCCTTGTGGTTGAACATCACCACCATGCGCCCGGCCGGATGCAATAAGAGCCGCGCTCGGCGAAACACCTGGGCCATCTTGTCTTCGTAGAAGCGGTCGGCACGTTCTTTGGCACTCGCTGGCCTCGCGCCAGCCGCCTCCGTCGCCAGAGCCTTGGCCTCTGTCACCTTTACTTTCAAGGCGCGCAGGCGCTTGAATTCGGCGTCGTAGCGCTGCTGCCACGCATTTTGTTCGGCCGCAGATTCGCGGGCCCAGCGAGCTGCATTGGCAACCGCCTCTCGATTGGACTCAGCCAGCGGTTCTCGGAAGAGATGGAAAAGGCCGGGTTCGTCCACCAATGCCCGCTTCAGCCAGACGTAGAAGAAGTTCGAAAGCTCGGAATACTGGACGTTGTTGTAATACGGCGGATCAACGCAGATCAGGTGGACCGTGCCGGGTGCCGGTGTCGAGAGTGCGGCGGCGTCCTCATTGGTCACAGTCGGGACGATAATTTCCGGTCGCAGTGAAAGGGACTGATGGACCAACTCGCCGTCTGCAGAACCCACGCCGTTCTCTTCGACTTCATCATCCTCCGTTTCCACGGACTCTTGGTCGTTGCCCTCGCCGTCTCCGTCCCCGCCTTCATCGTCCCCGCCGTCTAGGTGCACCTCCCCACCATGGATCATCGCGGCGATTGATTCATAGGCATCCACTACCTGACTCACGCCCCACATCACCGTCTCCCGCGCACCTTCGAACTCGCAAAACGCCGGACGGAAAGCAAAGTCATGACGAGAAAAGGTCTGGGCAACCGTCTTACGACCGTAATGCCAGAAGGTATTGACGCTGTTGTAATTGACCACCTTCGAGAGGATGAACGCGAGATAGACGATGACCGCCTCGGCTTCCTCCGGCGGCAAAGCCGTGCGCACTCGGCTCTGCGCGGCGCGAATCTCCTCCAGAATCACGCCATTGGTGAGCAACTGCCGCGGTAGGAACAGATCGCGCCAGCGGGTGAGCCCCATGTTGCGAGGTTCCTTGGTCTTGTCGCCTTCCGGAATTTCCTCGTCGGGCACCAGCCCTAGCGCCTGCCAGCGCGGAAGCAACCGCGCAAGCTCCGCCTCGGCCGCCGTAACGGCCGCTACGTCAGCCGCAGTCGGTGCGCGGAAGCGCCAGAGGTAACGGATCTTCTCCTCGCCGTTGCGGTAGGTCAGCTTCACCGGCACCTTCGAGCACACCGCATAAAGCTGCGCAGGCAGCCCTCCCTCATAAGAGCGGGCGGTCGTTTTGACCTCATCGCCGTCCATCACATTCGCGCAGCGCGGACAAATTGCCTTGCCGTCCTTGAAGGTAGGCGTCTCGCGCGGATGCCAGTGGGTGAAATCCGGCCTCGGCCAGCGGCAGGCCGACCATTCGGCGTGCTTGACAATGCGGAAGCTGCAGTCGTTACCTTCCTCGCGACTCGGCACTTCTGGAAATGCCGCGATGGACGCCTCAGGCTTGCCCTTCTTGGTTACGAGGTGGAAGTTGGTCGAAATGGGGATGTTGAGGTTGCACTTAGAGCACGGCACGACCCGAGCCCACATGTAGCAGTTCTTCGTCGAATCCCGATTCGCTGGCTCTCGCTTGACAATGGTCGCCGTACGAAACTGCGCTAGCGCGTTCTCCTGCTCATCCGCCCACCAGGTCGGCCCGGACTCGATGGGAAAGAAGGGCAGGAGGCGTTCGCGCACTCGTTGATCGATTTCCTTCGCGAAGGCTTCGATATTCGGGACCAGGCTGGTACCGAACCTTGCCGGATATTCCAAAGTGGCCTTGAGGACAAGGCTTGCAACCGGATTCAGGTCATTGGCGAAAACCTTGTAGCCGTGCCGTACGCCCTCCAAAGGAATCGCACCCCCGCCACCCATAAAATCCAGGACCGTCAGCGGCTCATCCAGGTCCAGGCCCAACATCTCTCTCGCCTTTTGATGGAGAGCCTTTAGGACTAGCGTACTCGGAGCGACCGTGAGCGCTGGTGGGTGCCGATATGTCCAGGACATTGGTAACAAGATGGGGCTGCTGCCGATCAGATAATCCTCGCGAGCGGCCATCCTGCGATATGCGCGGTGCGAATCCCCTTTGATGCCGAGCGCTCGCAGGAAACTGTCATGCTCTCTATTGAGTGCCGTCGGTCCCACCTCATCTAGCAGCCTCTTAAAGAAAGCTCGATGAGGCCGCAGCTTGGCGGGTAACTCATCCAACTCGCCAGCGATCGGTTCTTCGACCTTGGCCGGGAGCGCCTCCTCATCCAGCTTGGTGTCGTGCGGTAGAAGTGCCGCCAGAATAGCCGCCCGGCAGACCGTTGGCGGCCGCCGCGCCCACCAGATGTGCAGCCGATTCTGCGGAGGGCGCTGCCGAGCATTATTGTCGCGCTGACACTCGGCAGAAAGTGAGGCACAGGGCAGGCCGGCCTCGAGGAACGACGGTTTGGTCTTGCGATATTGGCTCATGGTGTTCCGAGCTTAATTGTCGTTGGAATTCTGTTCGCGAACCGACTCGCCGCCAAACAGCTGCGGATGGGTCGGCTCCTCGCTCGAACGCTTCTTCTTGCGTGACTCATTGGCGTCATCGCTCGCTTCGTCGTATGCCAGCAGGACGCGCAAGGCCGCCCGACCGGCAGCCTGCCGATAACCATAGAAGCACAGCGTGAACCAATACAAGACCACCTCAGAAGGCAGCGCATACAGCCCATCCCGGAACATGGTGCGCTGGCGCGACGTCACCAGCCAG
The DNA here is from genome assembly GCF_009800965.1 of Cognatazoarcus halotolerans. Lineage (GTDB taxonomy): Bacteria > Pseudomonadota > Gammaproteobacteria > Burkholderiales > Rhodocyclaceae > Cognatazoarcus > Cognatazoarcus halotolerans. Next base: position 93,754 of record NZ_WUAF01000010.1, read on the forward strand.
CGGGCGCTGGAAAACGCCAGCGCGAGGCGCATTCCGTCTTCGTGCTCGAGCCAACGCGGTTCGGATCGCGGACCGAACTCTTCAGAATCAATCGCTGCCGAATTGCCCGCCTGGTCGCTGCTACGTGCGAGATATGGCGTAGCCAGCTTGCGCAACCAGAGGATGGCCTCCGGGCTGGATGCCGAGCCCAAAATTCTGGCATCGACTTCTCGCAGGATGCGATGAGGCTGATCTGGAAAGAGATGCAGTTCCCAGATGTCGCCGCGCTTCGGCTCGTTTCGAACACGGAGTCTGAACCGCTCCATTAACTTCCCTCGCGTTTTCGAGCGGGAATCGCACGCAAGTGCAACATGCCCTGGTTCGCATTCATCACTGCTGTGCGGTAGGTGTCAAGGGCGGGATCGGCAAGTGGCACCGGCGGGTCGAAAGCGATTGCGACGCAGACAGTAACGTCCAGATCGCCGCTACGCTGGAACGGCCAGACTGGGGAAAGCATGGCGGCGACTTCCTCAAATCGGCCTTCAAAATTGAGGCTGACGCTTTCGCGCGTGCCATCCATGTCTCGCTGGCCGTTCGCCGACACCGAGGCGACGGTTTTGGCGTTGCTCGGGCGATCGGCCCAGGTGGCCCGCAGGGTATTGTCGAGCGCATCGCGGGCATTTACCGTCAGTTCCATGCGAGAGAGATGTACCCCCGGAAATGCACCGAGGGCGTCCCAAACGGCGGTCAATGCCTGCCGCGGCGTGTCGAAAGCATCGACGGGCTGGGGGCCTCGTCCTGGCCGAAGATTATCGAGTTGCCCAGCGAGTGGAGCCGCGAGGTCCACGAGCACGCAGTCAGTGCCAACCCAATAGGGGGCAGGCGGGTCTTGCGCCACATGGAAGGCTTCGTCGGCACCTTTCTTCCAGATACCCCAAATGCGCTGGGTCACCCCTTCGCGCACCACCTCTTGATATGCACCTCGACTAAGGCCCGGCCAGATACTGCGGGCATAGCGCTCGAGATCCTCGGTGCCGACTTGGTCGCCGCCTGCTGGCCAGCACTTGGCTTTCACTGCCGACGGCGTGATGGGTGTCTCGGAGTCTGGAGCACCGCCCTGCGCCCGCGGATAAATGCCGCCATCCAGCGCCGCGGCGTAGGCCCACAGCTCCGTGCTTTCATCGATGCGGGGCAGATTGGGCCATTCGCCCATCTCCTGAGCACCGATGGCGATGTTGGCGCCACGCAGATAGAGGACCCAGCGGTTTTCGCGAGCACCTTCCTGAAGCGCCTGCCATAGAACTGACCGTTCGGGTAATACCGGGAAATGCACGGACTGCTTGGCCGCCTCGGCGAGTTGCTGGGAATTGATGGTCCGCTTGTGTTCAGTACCTTCCCTCGGCCACAACTGTTGCCACACCGTTTCTGCAGTGAGACCGACAACCGGCATGATCCGGTCGTTGATCGCAGCCACCGGGTCATACAAGAATTGATTGGCGGCGATGACTGGCGATACGGCAGGAACACCATCCCTACCATAGACGCGCTTCTCAGCCTGATTGTAGTAGACCCACAGCCCATCCGGCTCTACGGCAAGCCCGGCGGTAAAGGTGGGCAAGAGATCGGTCTGGCGCAATACCATCGGCAGTTCCGGCTCACGCCGGATGCGCTCCCATATTTCCTCGGTTGAGAGCCGCTTTTCTCCGGACTTCCACAAAGGTTCCCGTTTGACGATGGCGGGTGCCAGCACGATTGGGCTCTCTGGCGTCGCCTCGGGGACGAGCTTCTGGTACTGCCGCAGACACTGCAGGATCGGTCGCTCTTCCACAGTCTCCCGAACATTCCGACGCGCTTGGCGGTGGCCATCCGGCACCTCGCCAAAGTCGACGCGATAGCATTCGAGGACGGGTCCGCCACCACCGCCTGCGAACAAATCATCGGCATCGCCGTGTCCTTTGGGAAAGGTGATGATGCGGTAGGCTTCGAGAAGCTTCGAGCGGACATTGAGTTCCTGGGGCCCGAGCTTTTCCAGCACTTCGCCGAGATCGCTCTCCAGTGCCAGAAACTCGGCGGGCACGCCGGTGGCTCCGCGCCGCGCTTGATCTCGCAATGCCCGGAAGTCGGCACCGGCAGCCTGCGCCATGGCCTTTTCCTCGTCCTCGATGTCCTTCCGGACACGCTCCCACGCGATCAGGCTGCGGACCGCATCCTTCAAGCCAGCGACTCGAGACGATTCCGCGAGCAGGAAGAGCAGGTTGTTGCGGTAACGACGGGGGCTTTCGTTGACGCCGGTAGTCGAGAACAGCCTGCGCACGAAATTGAGCCGGTCGCCGCCGCCAACGGCTCCGCACTCCTTGTCGTAATGGATGACAGCCAGCCGGATGCGATCGGCCTGGTCGCCGATTGCCGTGTGATCCTGCGGGAAGAGTACGATCTGAAGGTCACGAAACCCGCTGAAGACGTCTTCAACCCATTGGTCGAGGGTTTCACGAATCTCGCCCGGGTGGGATTGCAGTTCGCCGAGTCGTTCCTGATAGCGCTTGTTGATTGAGGCTCGGGTGCGGAACAGGTAGTGATCGCCCTCTCGCCGCATATACCAGGCGCGTTTCTCCGTCTGCTCCAGGGCTGCGGGAACATATTGCAGGTCAGTGCCTGGGCGACCAAGGGCAAGCGTAACCTCCGCGGGCAGGAGTCCCCGCGAGCCTTCCGGCAGACTATGGAGGAAGACGACCTGAGCCGATTCGGTCGCCGCTTTCCACGGCCACCCCGTCTCGACAACGTTGGCATGCGTTCCACCTTCGGGGCGCATGACGTCGACCTCGAGTCCGCGCTCAAAAGCGCCGCGTCCAAGACGGGCAAGCACCTCATCACGGATTTCGCTGCGATTGAGATCGACGTGTTGCGGCTGGAGGAGCGGCGTCCCCTTCAACTGGCGCTTGTTGGCCCAAACCGCGGCGACAGTGCGCGCCACGAGGCGAAGTGCTCCACGCGTTGCCTGGAACTCGGGAATGTCGGCCAGGCGCTCGGCGAACAGCCGGATGAATTCTGGATGGAAGGGATAACCGACGCGGATCTGCTCCGCATAGTTTGCTTCAAACGCACGGTTATCGATGGGCGCGCCGGCCTCACGTTGCTCCTCGTAGTACGCAACGAATGCTTGAGCAACACTTGTCGCAACGCCCGAATCGACTTTGTCGAAAAGGCGTCGAGCCAGCACCGCGGCTCTTTCGGTTGACTGTGTAGGCGTCAGGTTGCGCGCTTGCCGTGCCGAGGATTGCTCCATTTCGTTCACCACCTCCAAAACGGTAGGTAGGTGCTGTTTGAGCTCGGAAGTCAAGCGGCGGTTGGCGTCCTTTTCGGAAGGCAGCGTGAGAATGACTACAGTCTCGGGGCGCCGCGATGCAACGCTGAAGAGAGTCTGGAAGAAGGTCGGCCATTGACCATTGACTCGGCTACGCGGCTGGTCTTCAGGCAGTGCCGCACACTTCGCCATATACAAGACCAACTCGTCGATAAGAATCAGTCGTGGCCCTTCACCAAGGGATTTTTCAAGCGCTTCGCGGGACGGTGCGATGCCCGCAATGTCGTTTTCCTTGATTTGCTCGTAGCCGGCAAGCCCCCCCGCCATGAGGGCAATCTGGCCCCACGGCGTATAGGCGACTGCCTGCCGACCTTCGATGCTCAGTGCAACGCCGCGCAGAGGGTCGGAGTTTTCTCCGACAAATGCGGCGATCCCGGCCGAACCGGGCATAGGGAACGAGCGAATGCCCCAATCAGACAGGCGTTGCGCCAGGTCGCTACCGTGCTTGGCTACGTGAGTGGCGCCGATCAGACTGTGGGTCTTGCCGCCACCAAAGCCGGTTTCCAGACGGAACACGGGATTGCCACCCTCAACGCCGGCGAGACGTTCTGCAACGTCGCGCAGCAACAGCTTGAGGTTGTCGGTCGGATAGGTGCCCGCAAAAAAGCGCTCCGGGTCCAGGTAGTCCTGATGTGCGCGGGCGGTCAAAACATCCCAGAGATCGGCAGCGAAGATGGCGTCTGGAAGGGTCCCCGCCAAGATCTCGGCTCTCGGCGTGCACGTTTCAAAAATCGAAGGCAGCATACCCGTCGTTACACCCTGTCGTTCTTGTTGTCGGACGAATCGTCCGTGGCTCCTCCCGAGCGGACCCATTCATCCGCCTCGGATAACTTGAACTTCCATGGCCGCCCGATCTCGTCCGGCCGGTTGGCGTCGAGCAGCTGAATGACCGATTCGATCGGTTCGAACTGAATGAGATCGCCGTAGCGCATGCGTTCCTTTCCTCCCCGTTACTGAATTTCGAAGGGCACCAGACCGTCGATGCTGTAGTCCTGATGCTCCGGATGTCCCATTTCGGCGTAGATCAGCCGTCCCTCACGCAACTGACCGGGCCAGACCGCCACCACCCGACGTGCCCGAGCAAGTTGCTTCAGCAGGTCGAGCGGATCCAGCCGCAGGCTACGGTCGAACAGCAGCTCGATGTTGTCCAGCAGCACCACGCCGTGAGCCGCATGCCTGTCTGCGAGCTCCCGCAATGCCTCGGGAACAGCCAATGCACGTTGCTTGAAAGGGGGTGCGGCCAATCGCGCGCCCAACTCGCTGCCGATGTTCATCACCGTCGAGGCGCGACGTTGAGCGAGCTCATGCAGTAAGGAGGACTTGCTCATCCCGCCTTCTGCGATCAGCAACACCAATTTGCTTTGCAGTGCTTCGACCTCGTCGACGATGCGATCCAACTGTTCGACCACGCCGTCTCCTCAGTCCGTCTCGGCTTCAAACCGCTGTAGATCAGGGGACCGGTATCCCGGGGCCAGCACTGCGTTCTTGACGCCGTAGATCGCGAGATGGTCCTTCAGCCAAAGTCGGTACTCAGGCCCGCGGAGGCTATGGTCGGGAGAGCAGTCGACGCTCCATTTGCGAAGGACATAGCCGACCGTCGCTGCCCTGAGCTTCATGTGCAGCGCCCCGTTGTGCATGCCGTAGTCCATTTCTGTGATCTCCGGCCTGGGTTGATCCGGGTGCGGGATCAAGTCGATCTCGACGATCCGCGTCCACTGGATGTCCTGGTCGCTGCGCTCGTGCGCCTCGATCTCGCTGCCTTTGAGCACGATGGGGCGCTTGATTCGGGTCAGCACGAAATCGCGGAACTCTCGGGTCTTGCGGTCGAAGGCGCGTACATGCCACCGCAAGCCGTTATCGATCAGCGCGGAGGGAACGATCTCCCGCTGGGTGCGACCGCTGGAGATCGAGTGGTACTCGATTTTGAGCGGGCGTTCTTGATGGATGGCCCGGGTGACGCAGGCGAGCCCATCCAGGTCGGGCTGCGTGAGTCGCGCCGAGATTTCGTTGTTCACCCAAACCTTGATGCGCAAGGGCTCGCCGTCGCCGAAGCCCTGAGTGAGCCAGGAAAGCACCCGTTCCGGTGGGAAGTCGAACACCGGCCGGAAGTCTTCGCCCCGGACGTATGCCTTCGCAGTGGCGTCGTAGTCGATGTTGCCGGGGGCCAGTTCCTTGTACAGGGCTAGGTCCCGGGTCGCCGCCGCTGACTGGATTGCAAACCGGGACACCAGGTCCTGTCGGCGTATCTCACCAATGAAGCGGACGCGCAACTCCACGAAGGCCAAGCGATCCCGTTGCGGCTGGGTCAGGTTGGCAAGCTGTTCGTTCGACATCCAGGGGTGTCTCGGTCGAGTTGATGAATGATTATGCAGATCGTTGCCAAAAGTATATAAGTCGCCCTAGAATGTGTCCATCAAACCATTAGAAATCGTGTATCCGTCGCATTGTGATTAGTATCATGACTGAGGAGGCAAGCCAAGTGAAATCGCCGAAACAGCTGAGAACGGAAATCCAAACCCTGCGTTCGAGCGTCGAGGGAATCAGGGACACCCTCTTGCACAAGGTCAGGGATGCGAGGGAACCTGCCTGGGGCATAGGCCGGGACTGCGCGAGGACGGCAGAGGCCCTTGATTCGATCCTGAAAACCCAGGTCGTTCCCGAACACTACAAGGTTGCCGTTGTCGGGCGCTTCAAGGCGGGCAAGTCGTCCTTCGTGAACGAACTGCTCGGCGCGAGACTCGCCGGAGAGGACACCAGTCCCGAAACTGCCGCCGTTACGACTTTCGTACATGGTTCGACGGTGAAAGCCAGAATCCGCTTCGTCGGAGCCGACGCATGGGATGGCTTTCGCAAGCTCCACGCCGAGGATCCCAAGCACATCGACGCCCACCGCATGAAGATGTGGCTCAGCTTCGATGGCAAGGCGCGCAAGAACGCCGAGGGGCAGGTCGTTGAAACGTTTGACCTTGCGGCCCTCGAAAGGACGTACGTGAAGCCCGGCGGGCATGTTCTGGAAATCACGCTCGACAAGCCCGGCGAGAAGTCCGCAGAGAACGCGTTCCGCAGGCGCCTCAAGGAGTTTACCTCGGGCACTCGTCCTCACCACTGCCTTGTCGAGGGAATCGAAATCACCTCCCCATCACTCCTTCTGGAGGAGGGCGTGCTGCTGGTGGACACCCCGGGCCTGGACGACACCGAGCGCTTCCGGGTGACGCTCACGGAAAAGGCTGTCGAAGAAGTGGACGCGGTCCTCTTCCTCACACAATCCGGAGTCGCCTACGGCCAGTCCGAGAAAGATTTCATGCTGACGCTCCTCCGACGAGGGACCGTCAAGCAACTCATCTTCGTCATAACGCAGGTGGACAAGACCTACGAGCAGCACCTGTCAGCAGCCGAAGACAACGACGAGGATCCGGAGACGCTCGCCCACCGCATTCGGCGGGAGGAGAGGCGCATCCGAGACGAGATCGACGCGACGTTGGCCGAGCTCGGGAGCGACGATTCGCCTGCAATGCGGCGATATCGCGAACAACTTGGCGTCGTTGGCCTGGTTTTCACCTCCGCGCGCAAGCACCGCGACTGGAAGGATGGAAAGGCCGTCGAGCACGGTATCCACCCGGAGGATCCCGGCGGCATCGAGCGAATGAAGGCGCAACTCCTCAAACTGCTTTCGACCGAGTCCCGCTTGGCCATGGTCGCCCACAATATCGCTTCCGGATCGAAGTCGGCCCTGGACGATCTCCTAGGTGTCATCACGAACCGGCGGGCCGCTCTTCGCGACATCAGGGACGGGGAGGTGGCCGAACAAAGGCTAGCCACCTTTCGCAAGGACTTTGAGTCTGCTCGGCAAAGATTTCAATCCGCAGCCGAATCCGATGTCGCGATCCTGCGCAAGAACCTCGAGGACGCCGACAAAAGGAACGATCACCTTATCGAGGCAATAGGGCTGCTGGCTGACAGGGAACTGGGAGCTTTCGAATCGACTGACGTCGGGAAGCATTGGAAGACGCGCCGTTCCGGCTATTGGGGGTATATGCACGACCTTCAAGGCAAGGTCGCCAACAAGATATTCCCCCGCGTGCAGCAATTGCTTTCAGATATGACGGCCCATTTCGCCGTGTTCGTCGAACATTTCGAGAAGCATCTTTCGGCCCTCTCGTCGTCGAGCGGTGAACTGGCCGAAAAACTTGATCTCGGTGCGACCTTGCCGTTCGATCTCACCAAGACTCTGGCCGGCTCCCTCGAAAAGTCGCTGGCGGCTGCTAACGACCTCATCGCAGCCGAGGAGCAGCGCATCGTCTCGTTCCTTGACGATTTCGTCTCCGACGAGGTGTCCGACAAGATTTCTGCTGCCCGTGAGAAGGTTGCGGACATCTTCGGGAAGGGCACCACCTACCACCAGTCCAACGAGGTGCGTGCCTTCTACTCGGAGGTCAGGAATCTACTTCAGGACGCGCTGACTGCGCATCTTCGGGAGCGGGGTGCGGCTTTCGGCCGGTTCCTGGTCGTCGAGGCCGACGGGGTTCCCCGGAACGCATTGGCCGAGGTGGATGCAACCCTTGCCGGCGCGGAGCAGGACATCAAGGCTGCGGCCACGGCGCATATCGGCGGTGAACGGGAATCCTTCGAGCGCGAATGCGACGGCACCGTCTCGGCCATCCTGGGCGTTGTCGAGGCCTGCACTCCGCTGTTGGAGACCCCGGAGGACCCGGTGCCGCAACCGCCGGACGTTCCTGAGAAGGAAAGGGCTTGGACGAGCGAGTATGGCGCCGAAACCGAGGATTGGTTCGAGTCGATCCAAAAGGAGGCTACGAAGACCCGCAAACGGCTAAGACTCAACGACGGCGACGCTGGATGGCCTTTCGAAAAGATATTCGAACGGTCGCTTCTTTCCGGATGCTCCCGCATCGCCCTCATCGACCCGTATCTAGCTCTGCCTCATCAGGTTCGGAATCTCAAGGAATTCCTACTCGTTGTGGCCGAGGTGGCGAAACCGAAGGAAATCCTTGTCGTCACGTCCGCGACGTGGAACGAGGGTACCGGCGCGAGCGCGCGAATCATGGACGAGGTTGGCACCGACCTGTTTCGTTCGTTCGGAACGAGCCTCACCATCAGAATCGACCCGACGATTCACGACCGGTATGTGGTGTGCGACCACGGCTTGCTATTCAAGCTCGGTAGAGGGTTGGACATATATAAGCCGGCCACGGGTTTGGCCTCGCACCGTCCGGCGAGCCGTCGCGTCCGCAGGACGGACATCGACGTTTTCACGGTTCCCGGCTTCAAGGACGGGGCGCCCTGACATGGCTAGTAGGCCGCGCAAGAAGGAGACCGGATTCGGCTCGCTGTTCGAGGAAGATTACCTCGTCAGGACGCTTGGGCGCATCGCGCACGATCCGGAGGTTGCACTTACTGAACTGGTGGCCAACGCATGGGACGCTGGTGCCTCTCTGGTCGATCTGACGATTCCCCCTGTTAGGGACGGTACGCTAGTCGTCCAGGACGATGGACACGGAATGAGCGCAGCGCAGTTCAAGGGGCGCTGGATGACGCTTGGCTATGATCGGCTGCGCCACCAGGGGGCGAACGTCGAGTTCCCCGCCGAGCGAAAGAACTGGCGCAGACGCGCCTACGGCCGGAATGGCGTGGGACGCCACGGGCTTCTCTGTTTCGCCGACTCCTATTCGGTTGAAACGTGGCGCGAGGGCAAGGGGGCCGGCTTCGAGATAGGTACGCAGAGCCGAGAGAACCCTTTCAGGATCGAGAAGGAATCGTCTTTTCTTAGGACCGGAAGCGGGACCCGGCTTTCCGTGGCTGTGGCGCGCCATCTTCCGGATCCGGATCGCATTCGGGAAATCCTATCGGCGCGCTTTCTGCACGATCCGCAATTCGTTGTGAGGGTCAACGGTCAGTCAGTATCGCTGGCCGACCAATCGGGCCTCATTGAGCGGGCCGCGCTCGAAATACCCGGTTGTCCTGCCGCGGAGGCGTTCGTAGTCGATTCAACCCGTGCGGCAAAATCGACCATCTACCAGGGCGTTGCCTTCTGGGTGAACGGTCGTTTGGTCGGGACGCCGGGCTGGGTCGTCGGGACGGATGCCGTCGTGGACGGAAGGGCGCGTTTCGCCAAGCGCTATTCGATCGTGGTAAAGACCGAAGACGGATGGATGGGTGAGGTCGAGGCGGACTGGGCGCGGTTCAAGGCGGGGCCGAAAACTGACGCACTGTTCGCTGCGGTGCGCATGTACGCACAGGAAGTTTTCGCCAAACTCTCCGCAACGCTCGTCGAGGAGAGTTCCGAGGAGGTGCTCGTGCGCAACCGCGAGCAGTTCAGGGAACTCTCGCCTTTGGGGCGAATCGAGGTTGCCAGTTTCACCCAGGAACTGGTGAAGGCCAACCCGGCCATCCACCCCGACACTCTCTCGGCGGCCGTCCAGGCCGTCATCAACCTAGAGCGCTCCCGGGGCGGGGCCGCCCTGCTCGAGAAACTTACCAAACTCGACGATGCTGACATCGAGGGGCTGGACAGGCTTCTCGGGCAGTGGACGGTCAGGGACGCGCTGTCCGTCCTGGACGAGATAGACCACCGTCTGGCCGTTATCGCAGCCATCGAAAAGCTTTGCGGCGATCCTGCGACGGACGAACTGCACACCCTGCACCCTCTCGTTACCCAGGCCCGTTGGCTTTTCGGCCCGGAGTTCGACAGTAGCGAATACGCTTCGAACGTCAGCCTCAGAACAGCCACCGAGAAGGTTTTCGGCAAGAGGGTGTCCACGACTGCGTTCGCCAACTCACGCCAGCGTCCTGATATTGTGGTCCTGGCCGACGCCACCTGCTCCGTGGTGGGCACAGAGTCCTTCGACGCGGCCGATTCGAACCTCATGCGCATTCGAGACGTGCTGATCGTTGAGTTGAAGAAGGGCAAATCGACCATTGGTAGAGAAGAAATGAACCAGGCCGATGGATACGTGCAGGACTTCCTCGGAAGTGGTGCTCTGGACGGCACGCCGATGTTCAGGGCTTTCGTAGTGGGACACGAGATCGCTCAGAAGACGTCGCGCGAGAAGGAGATCAAGGAGGAGGGCGTGCTGCGCGGACGGGTGGTCGCCACGACCTACGGCCAACTAACGAGGACTGCTCACCAGCGGCTCTTTCGTCTGAAGGACAAGATTCCCGCGCGCTACGAGGATGTTTCGGGGGCAGACCTGTCGGCAAGAGTTATGGGGACGGCAAGCCAGGCGCCTCTGTCCCTTCCGGAGCCGCCACGGACGCCTGAATGTGGTCCATAAAATATGAGGCTTGGAGCTGAGTCAATCGAGAAACGCGAGACTTGCTCCTTACCCTCTCCGGTGAAAACATCCCACCGCCCGTCCCGCCAGCAGCCCGACCACCAGCGGCACGCAAGGCAACAGCAAGGGATGCAGCCTCACCGGTAGCACGAAGCCGATTACCGTGGCGCAAAGCGCCGCGATTCCCAGGCTGGCATACAGCGCGAACATCTCCGGATCGTGCTGCAGGAATTCCTTGGCCTTGATGAGCCGTGCGAACCCGCCATCAACGAGGGCGGCCAGGACGAACACCGTCAACTCGGGCAGCCATTCGAGCAGAGTGGCGAACCGGTAGCTGGCGAGCAGGAGCAGGGCGTCGACGGCGCGGAAGTAGGCGTTATTGAAGAGGCGCTGGTTGACCGACGACATCTCCCGGGACACGGCGCCATTCACGCCCGCCGGCGAGGGCGCATCCTTCGCGGCAGGAATCGGGGTAATCTCGGCCGTCGTCTCCTGCATTCTCAGCGACCGATTCAGCATGCGGGTGGCCGGCTCGCCCCCCCAGTATGCAGCCGCCGCCTCATGTTCGGCGCGCAGTTGGGCGAGGAAGCGCTCCGGCGGATGTGCCGCAGGTACATACAGCACGAGTACCAGCAGGATGAGCAGCGATACCACGGCGACGGCGCGGATCATGGCGTCTTCCCTGCCGGGCGGTGCGGCGTCGCATCGGGGTCGAGGATCGGAAACCGCCCCTTGACGATCCGCCCGCCTGACACCGAAGCGAAGTACTGGAGGTTGGGCAGCTTCCCCAGCACGTCGGCCGGCACCATCTCCTCGAAGCTCTCGGTGAGCTGCGTGGAATAGCTCGACGAGAAGTCGCCGAGGTGGGCGTCCGAGCCGTGGCTCAAGCCCACGCGCACGGTGTGGATCGCCGTCTTGCCGAAGGTCTCGACGACAAAGTCCTGGGTCGGCCGGTCCTTGGTGCGCAGGGCAATCAGGTTGTTGAGGTTGCCCAGCGCCATGCGTGCCGCATCTTCGCTGCCCAGCCGCTTGGCCAGGTCCGCCAGGGTCTGCATCGCGCAGGTGGTGAAGATGCCGCCCTCGGCGCCCTTGTTGAGGATCTCGATCAGCGGCTGGTTGATGACGTTCGAGACCTCATCGACGAAGAGCGCGATGCGCCGATAGCTGCCCAGGTTGTAGCGCATGCCGGCCCGCGCCGCCTGGTCGGCCAGCGCCAGGGCGCCGATGGCAGAGGCGACGGACGGGTCGGGCAGGGAGTCCAGGCACATGTAGAGAACATGACCTGCCCGCTCGATCTTCTCGAAATTCATGATGGGCCGCCTGTCCTCCGCATCGAAGGGGTCGGGTGAGAGGCTCTTCCCCAGATCGCCCGAGGTCAGCATCGACAGGATGGGGAGCAGGTTGGCGGTGATCTTCTGATAGTGCTCCCGGTTGTGGCGGAAGGTGCGCACCTGGGCGTCGATCACCTTGTTGCGCTGGTTTTGGGCGATGTGGTGCTCGTAGTAGGCGACGAAGGCCACCAGGTCGGCGCTGGCCGCTTCCGACGGGCGCTTGAGGTTGCCGCGGTGGGCGTCGTTGAGGAGCTTCTTCATCTCGGGCAGTTCCCGCCAGCCGGCACCGAGGGTGTGGTCGTAGTAGCGGCGCAGTGAGCTCTCCAGAACCGGCTCGATGCCGCCCTCGATGTACTTGGTGAGCTTCACCAGATTCGGCCGCTCCTCGATCTCGACCAGGCCCTGCACGACGACGTTGACCGCATCCCAGCCGAAGGCCGAGAAGGCGCCGGCGGTATCCGGCGGCATGATCGACTGGATGCGCGAAGCGATCTCGGTGGGCTTCTGCCAGTTGAAGGTGAAGTCCAGGCGCACGCCCCGTTCCGGGAAGGCTGGGTGGAATTCCAGGAAGGTGTCCGGCTCGCGGTAGTCGGTGCAGGCACGCTCGACGACGCGTTTGAGCCGCCGGCTGTTCTTCGGGTCGATGACGATCACCACGTCACCGCGCCGGATCGCCTGGGTGATCAGGTTGGCGAGCGCCACACCCTTGCCGGACTGGGTGGTGCCGACCAGCAGCGTGCCGCCCTCGAAATTCTGCAGCGGCCGGTGCAGGGGGCCTTCCTTCGGTTCGACGCCGTGGATGTAGGGCAGGCCGATCTCGGCGTCAGGCTGGGGCTTGGCGTTGTAGCCGAGCAGCCGCAGCAGGCGTGGTGACACCGCGAATTCCCGGTAGTCGATCTTGGCGAGCTCGTAGAGCCGTTGCGAATGCACTGGCCGCCATTCGAAGCCGAAGCCCAGGAAGACCGCGGCCGGATCCTTGCACCAGTGGGCCAGGTCGTCGGTGCCGATGACCTCGATACCGCGCCCGCCCAACGACGCCCGCAAGACGAGCATGTGCAGCGCCTGGGCTACCCGCAGCACGCCCATGGCTAAGCAGACGAGCGCCAGCGGCAGGGCCAATTGCGGGGGGAGGGCGCCGGTCACGCCGACGCCGACGAAATAGAGCAGCGCCAGCCACCAGGCGATACCGGCATAGACCTCGTAGGCCCGGCGCCAGGGCATTTCGTAGCGGCGTACCAGCATCTCAGCCTGCTTCCACCGGTGGCGCGACAAAGCCCGCCAGATCGAGGCCGCGCACGCAGCGCGGGTCGAGCACGAGGCCAACGGTGGGATTGCCGTTGAAATCGCGCGACAGGGTCGGCGGCCCGTCCCGATTTGGCCTGACCAAGAGCTTGGTTTCGGTGAGCGCTCGCATGGCGAGCGACGGCTGGATGCCGCGTCGCTCGAATTCGACCAAGGGCACGAACACCCCTTGGGCGATGGTGCACACGGCGGGCGGCCCCATGCCATCGTTGAGCGTGCGGATGGCCTCGGCCAGGGCGTCGCGCACGACCGGATTCAGACGCATCGGGGCTTGCAGGGCGAAGGTGGCGGGGGGCGGCTCCGAGACTGGCTCCGGCGGGGATGGGTCGGGCGTTTTTTCAACCGCTGCACTGGCTTTGCTGCCGGCGGGCGGCTCGGGCGGCGGTATCAGCGATAGCTGGGTGCCGCTCTTGACGGGAATCACCGACGCAGGCTCGGGCCCGGGCGCTTGCGGCGCAGGTGGGGCGGGCGCACGCTCCGGTTTGAATTCCAGCGCCTGAGGTAGGGCTACCGGTGGCGGATCGATTCCCGCGAGCAGAATCGCCGGGGCCGAGAGCTTGACGGCTTCGAGCGGGGCCTTGGCACCGGGCGGCTGGATCGACCAGGTCGAGCGGCCTGCCGTCGCCGCCTCGAACACGCCCGCGGCCAGCAGCAGTTCCAGCACGGTCTCGGGCGCCTTGGGAATGCCGGCCAGTTGGTCGGCCTCGAGCAACTGGTGGATATCCTCGGCGCCGCCGGGCCAAATCAGGAACAGGCCATCCTGCCCGAACCACAGACGCGATTTATCGCGGTTGGGCAGCCAGGCGGAGTTGCCGCGGGTGAGCCGCCGCAGGGCATCGACCAGGTAGCGTTCGAGGTGGGAGCCATATTGCGGCGAACCGTAGCGGTCGGCGCTGGCGATCAGATTGCGGTCGATGACGAGCGCCAGCGAGCGGCGCACGAGCTCGTCGAGGATGTTGTGGTCGCGATAGACCGGGATGCCGCCGATGCTGGCCAGCAGGTGGGGCACGATGACCGCATTGCCTTCGGCGAGGTCGGCCATCACCGCGGGCGGCACCACATGGGGCAGGGCGAAGAGTCCCAGGCCGCGCGCTTCGACGGCCTGGGGCCGCCAGCGCAGGAAATAGCGGTCGCTGCCGCGCGAGTCCAACCAGTCCGTCAGCGGTTGCAGGAAGGCCGGCCAGGTCTCGCCGGCGGCATCGGTGACGATGACATGGCTCATCAGGCGGTGCAATTCGCTGCACAGGCCAGCGATGAAGGTTGCGTGGCGCCAGCGCGGCTCGAGTTGCCGGCGTGCCGAGATGCTCATCCGCCCTGAAAAGATGTGCGCGTCGGTGCCTTGCAGGCTGAAGAAGGCCGTCTCCAGGCCGAGGCGGAAGAGCCCGCCAGGCGTGCTGAAGTAGTTGTCGGCGGTCGCCGGCAGGAGGTGCACGCAGGCGGCGTAGTGGCGCACCAGCGCCAAGATGTCGCGCTCGAAGCCGTCCCGGTCGGCGCCGTAGCAGAGCTTGATGCGCGCGATCAGGTCTGCTTCGCCGGCCAGCAACTCGTCGACGGGCAGCGCGGCGAAACCGGGGTCGGATGCGGGGTACGCAGTGGCGGGCATTGGGTGTGGCAGGCATGGCGGCACCGCGATGCCGGAAGGAATGGGATGTGACCATTCTCGTGGCGTCGGCGCGGGCCTGTCGCGTCGAAACGGGGCCTATTCGGCGGGGGTATCGCTCCCGGGGCTCAGCAGGTGAAAGAGCGCCAGCATGCCCAGTTGGCGCTCCGTCATGTCGCGGGTGGTGCGGGCCGGGTAGGAGGCCTGGATGCGATGGTCCAGGTGAAAGCGTTCCAGGAGCTTGCAGAAGGGGCAAGCGTCGCCGTGTGCCACGGTGCCGACCGCGGCGATGAACTCGCAGCCGCAGCTCGGGCAGGGGAGCACGGACAGCGTGGGTGCGGTGGCCAGCCAGATGCCATCGATATAGGAGACGAGGTTGAAGGCGCGATCCAGGCTGACGCGGTGAGGCGGCTGCGTGGTGGCCTGGTAGGCGCGGTAGGCGAGGACCAGGGCGTCGCCGGCGGTGAGCCCTTGGACGCGCAACTGACGATACTTGGCGCCGATAAGGCAGGCGTCGGTGCGCAGAATGAGGTTGGCGCCGTGGTACCACTCGGCCGAATTGGGGGCGCGTCCACGTGGGATGCTTCGGGGATCGGGGAAGAAGAGAGCCTGCACCTGACGCGGCGGGATGCCGGTGATGAGGTGGATAGTCTTCAGCCGTGCGCCGAGCGCCGCCAACTGCTTCGCCAGTTGGATGGCGCGCAGGTGCCGGTCGCCGCGCGTCGGCATGGGGCTCGGTTCCTTACCGCCGGCCTTCGATGGGTTTGGGTGGATGGACGAGTGCCATGGGGCCTGCCAGCGGCCGGGGAGCGTTCAAGAGCGTTACCAGGTCGGCGCGCGGCGGGAACAGGGTCGTGTCGCCGACGTGGATCACCAGAGACCATAGATCATCAAGGCTCAAGCTCCGAAGGTAGTTGGCCTGTTCGGTGTCGAGCCCGTATCGGCAGCAGGTCGAAGCCATATCATGCTGGAGATCGGCGCGTATGACGACGAGCACGTTCAGGTTGATCCATTCGGCATCGGTAAGGGTCACGTGACTCATGGGCTTGGTCTCCGGTTCGCCCTGGCGCGACAGAAGCCCACGATGTCGATGTTGGAAACCTTCGTGAGCAATCGGGCGCGATGGGGTGTGGTGAGGGTAGATCTTGATCAGAATAGGTACCGAGAACGCTGTATCGCAATGGCATTTTCCGGGTGACGAGTGGCTCCGCTATTCTTGCCACACGCAAGGTCCGATCGATGCCGTCGCTTGGGGAATCGGAGTCCATTTCATTAGCTTCGCATAAGGCCGATCACAGGTCGTCCGCCCTCTCGTCGCGAGAGCTTGAGTGAAATTTTCTCTCGAGAGAAAAATATTTCCTCCAGCAGCACGGTCACCGTATCATGCCTCCATGACGCAAGAATCCTGGCTCTTCGCCTGGATCGGGGCGGCGGACCATCAAGCGGCGGAGGCTGATGACCGTGAGCGGCCTGGTCCGATCGCTTCAGCGTTGCTCGCACATGAGCGGTTCGATCGTGTGCTCCTGCTGACCAACTATGGCTTCGAGCGCAGTAAGCCCTACTGTGACTGGCTCGAGGTGCTGACGGGATACGCCGATGTCGATCTGTACGAGATCGACCTGAGCAGCCCGATCAACTACGCGGAGATCTACGAGAAAGTCAGTGCCGAGCTCAAGTTGGTTCGGCTTCCGAGACCGGAGGTGGTGCCCACCTTCCACTTGAGCCCCGGGACGCCTGCAATGATTGCGGTCTGGATCCTGCTCGCCAAGACGCGCTTCCCTGCGAGGCTGATCCAGACTTCGGCCCAACGAGGTCTCGAACGGGTCGACTTCAACTTCGACCTCGCGAGCGACTTTCTTCCCGAGTACCTCAAGCGCAGCGAGGACCGCATCGAGCGCTTGGCGGGCGAGCAGCTTGGGGCGCCGGAGTTTGCGCGGATCATTCACCGCAGCCCAGCGATGCGGAAGCAACTGGACCGCGCGAAGCGGATTGCGGCCTTCGATGTGCCGGTGCTTGTGCTGGGCGAGACCGGTACTGGCAAGGAGTTGTTTGCCCAAGCCATCCACGCCGCGAGCAAAAGGGCGAGTCATCCGTTCATCCCCGTGAACTGTGGCGCCATCCCCCGCGAGCTTGCCAATTCCGAGCTTTTTGGCCACAAACGGGGCGCATTTACGGGTGCGGACCGCGATCGTGAGGGGCACTTCAAGGCTGCAGAGGGCGGAACCCTGTTTCTCGACGAGATTGGTGATTTGCCATCCGATACTCAGGTGCGTCTGCTGCGCACCTTGCAGGAGAGGGAGGTCACCCCCGTTGGTGCCTCGAAGCCGATGGAGGTCAATGTCCGCATCATCGCGGCTACCCATCGAGATCTGCAGGTCGATGTCGCAGTTGGGCGGTTTCGCGAAGACCTCTTTCATCGTCTCGCCGTCGGCATCATTCATCTGCCCGCCTTGCGCGAGCGTGATGGCGACGTCGAACTGCTCATCGATCACTTTCTCGACCAACTCAACTCGGGTGCGGGTTTCGAGCCGGAGGTGCAGCACAAAAAACTTTCTCCTGAGGCCAGAAGATTTCTTCTTGTGCATCCGTGGCCCGGCAATATCCGGGAGCTATACCACGCACTTGTCCGTTCGGTGATTTGGTCCGACGGAGATACGATCACCGGTGAGGAGGTCCGCGAGGCGCTGCTGCAAATGACACCGCGCTGTCAGGGCGTCCTCGACAGGCCGCTTCACAAGGGCTTTGATTTACAGACGCTTCTCGACGAGGTCTCGCGCCACTATCTCGAGCGCGCCATGCAGCAAGCCAGCAACCGGAAGAAACTGGCGGCTGAACTGCTCGGTTTCCCGCACTACCAGACGCTGACCAACTGGCTCAGGCGCTTCGACCTTGAAGGCGCCGACGACAAGGGATAGGTGGCCGACAGTCCGGATCGCTTACCGCGGGGCTTCGCAGGCAACCGATGCGTCGTCAAGCCAGATGCGAAGAGCGCATGCCAGCGTAATCAAGGGAAGTTTTCAAAGGGGCGCTTGGTCAGCAGCCGCTCCGTGGCGATGTGCAGACGGAGTTGCGACGCATCGCAGCGCGATTCGGCACGGAGTCGTTTCAAGCCTCTACGTTGCTCTGACACCAGGTTATGTGCAGGAGGCGCGACCGGGTGTTCGTGCGTGGTTTTGCTATGCAAGCATCGAAGACGTTCGCCGCGCAACTCGCTGATCAACCCATTCTGTGGGACCTCTTTGTTCAGCGTGGATAAGGGGCGTGCAGCTTGTGTGCTTGAGTGGTGCAGATCTATCAGAGTGTGTTGCTCTCGCTAGACCATAGCAAAGAGTGTCGCGAGGTAAAAAAATTTCTTTTATGCTTGAAATTTTATCTTGCGGCAATGCAGCTGTTTCCCTCGGAATCGCTAAGGCATTGAACGAAAGGAAAAAGTTTAGCGCTGGGAGCCTGGCATGGCTTTCGCATTGCATCGAACATAAGCAAAAGGGAGATAAAGCCATGCAATGCTCAGCCGACTCCAGTAAGTTTTCGACCGATCTGCCTCTCACTGATCATGCGCAGATGCGCATGGGGCAGCGTGGAATATCGGAAAGGGTTGTGGCCATGGTGCTGCGCTATGGTCGCACCATGCATGCGCGGGGGGTGGGCTACCGTGTGATCGGGCACAAGGAGGTCGTCCGTTGCGCTGAGCGCGGCATCGACGTTTCCGAAGCCGACGGCGTGCATGTGCTGGTCGCCCACGATGGCTCAGTGGTGACTGCGTACCGTAACCACGAGTTGCGAAAGATCCGCCCGAGCAAGCGTCGCCATCGCGTCTATCACTGAGGGCGATAGAAGCTGCATGAACCTCGCACGCATATGACGTTGATCACATCATCCCATTGAACTTATGTGATAGCGTGGCTCGGCCCTAGGGAGCCAGATCCAACCAAATCTGCAGGGGGCGACGGAGCTAGGCCGCCTTCTGTCGAGTGACCCGAACTCAGGGTGTCGATCTAGCAGGAGAGCGAGATGGGTTTTGCCAAGTACCAGGAAGATAATTTCAGTCGCTACTACGCTGCGAGCATTGTTCGCGGTCGCGAGCACGATCCTTTCGTGGGAAGTGGCGCCGGCGCTGAAGAGACTAAGGATACGAAGATAATGCAAGAGAATGCGAGCAAGCTCAAGGACTTTACTGTCGCAGAAGCACGGCCTTTACCTGTGATCGTGATGGCAGATGTCAGCGCAAGCATGACGGTGGGTGGAAAGATCGAGGCGCTTAATCTGGCACTCAAGGACATGGTGGCTGGATTTGCGGCAGAGTCCCGGTTGCGGGCCGAGATCCAAGTGGGGTTGATCACTTTTGGCGGGGAGCGTGCTCGCGTCCATCTGCCTTTGGCCCCTGCACACAAGATCTCTGAGGTCAGCCCGCTTCGAGCGGCCGGAAGAACGCCGATGGGGTCGGCTTTCGAAGAGGCCCGAAGGCTAATCGAGGACAAGGACATGATCCCGTCCCGCGCCTATCGCCCTGTTCTGGTCCTCGTGTCGGATGGTTTGCCGAACGACGACTGGGAGCAACCGCTCGATGCTTTGTGCAAATCGGAGCGAGGGCAGAAAGCGACCCGTTTTGCCATGGCGATCGGTGCCGATGCCGACGTCGAAATGCTCCGCCGCTTCGCCAATGATCCCGAGTCGCCTGTCTTCAAAGCACATGAGGCGCGTGACATTCATCGTTTTTTCCGTGCGGTGACCATGTCGGTTACCTCGCGTTCGCGCAGCACGGCGCCGAACAGCAATGCTCCGCTCGTGCTGGCAGACATCCCCGAAGACGACGATCTCGACCTGGATTTCTGAGTGTTCCGCGCAGCCGCTGCCACCGTTATCGGCCCCTCGCACGAGGCGCAAGGTAGCCCGAATCAGGACGCGCTCCGATTGCGGGGAAGCGAGGGAGGTTGGTTTCTTGCGGTGGCGGATGGTATTGGATCGAGGCCGCTGAGCCATATGGGCTCTCGGCTGGCCGTTCGAGTGGCGGACAAGTGGTTGCGCGGAGGTTTGTTCGAGCGGCCGCCGCGAGACGCCATTCAGGATTTCTACCGAGCCTGGCTGACTGCCCTTCCGAGCAATGACCCAAGTTCGATGGCGACGACGATTCTCGCTGCCTCGGTGCGCGAGGACGGGCGCTGCAGCGTCGTGCAACTGGGTGATGGCTTGGTGCTGTATCGGTCAGGGGGCGATTTCGGGGTGCTGACGGGTGATAGGGCTGGATTTGCGAATGAGACGGCGGCTCTCGGTGTGACACGGTCGTTCGGGGCGTGGCAGCACACGTCATTCGTGCTTTCGCAACCTCGAGACGGGGTGATGTTGATGACCGACGGTCTGGCTGACGATCTGGTGCCTGAGCGATTGGACGGATTCTTCGACAGGTTGATCGGAGTCGCTGCAAAACGAAGCCGGCGAAACGGTAAGCGATGGCTGGCGCGTCAGCTGCGAGCTTGGCCCACGCCGATGCACGCTGATGATAAAACGGTTGGATTGATCTTTCGAGCCGACAGATGACGACGAACAAGGACAAGAACAACAAGGCCGGTAGACACGGAAACCGTGTCGTGCATGACCGGCAGGGCACAGCCTACGAACTCACTGGAAAGCTCTCCGAAGGCGGCCAGGGCATCGTGTGCCAAACCCAGTTCAATAATGTGCTGGTGAAGATTGGCAGGCATCCTGCAAATGATCCGCACACCAAAGCATGGTTTGATCACATGCAGTGGGTGAGCCGTCTGCCCCTCGAGGAATTGAGAATTGCACGTCCGCAGACCCTGATCGTCAGGCCACGGCTGGGCTATGTCATGGAACTGATGGATGGCCTGGTTCCGCTGACACGCCTGCTTGAAGAGTCTATCGCTGCGATGCACGACGGGAGGGGCTTGCAGGGCTTCATCGACTCCGGTGGTTTGGCTAAGCGCTTGCGACTACTGGAAGGGTTGTGCAGCACGCTCGCGACGCTGCATGGTCGTGGTCTCGCTTACGGTGATCTGTCTCCGGGCAACATCTTCGTCTCACGCTCGAAGGAGCATGCGGAAGTCTGGTTGATCGACTGCGACAACATCAGTCTCCTCTCTCGGGAAGGTGGCCAGAAGATCTACACCCCGGGTTATGGTGCGCCGGAGATCTTGCGGGGTGAAAGCGGGATCAACAGTCTCACTGACTCTTGGAGCGTCGGCGTGATCGCATTCGAGTTCCTTGCGCTCTTGCACCCACTCAAGGGCGATTTCGTGAATGACGGGGCGTCGGACGATGAAACGTCTGCACTCATGGGAGGGGTCCCTTGGGTGGACGACTTGGACGACGACTCGAATCGTTCTTCCACAGGCTTGCCCAGGGATCTGGTGCTGACCAAGGAGCTGCAAGGGCTCTTTCAGCGGTGTTTCGGGGCTGGGCGGGTCGATGCCGGGGCTCGACCTACGTTGGCGGAGTGGCGTGCAGGCTTCGAGGCAGCCGCGGCCATGTTGATGATCTGTGGCGATGGAGACGGTTGCGGAAGCAGTTTCTACTACAACAGGGCTCGCAAGTGCCCGTTCTGCGACCGCATTCAGGATGAGAGCGCTCACCTCCTCATGAGTCACTACGTCTATGCGCCCCTCTCCGAACTGGAGAAGGCGGAATTCGGTGACCAGAGTCCGTGGATTGCGACCGACGAGCGGATGGTATGCGGAAGGGAGACCGTGGAGCTCAGAGGCGCACCGGTTGGTTCGGTCCTGTATGCCGAGAGTGCGCCAGTTTGCTCGCTCACCCTCGATGACGCGGGGTTGCATATCGAGCCAGCACTCGGCAAGCGAGTTGCACTTCAGAGTCAGAGGACAAGGGAGACTCGTATCCTGGATCGAAAGAAAAGGTTGAACGCTGAGATCCGCAGAGGGGACTACTACATGCTGCACCTCTCCGACTCCGAGGGGATGCATGACGCCTGGCGTTTCAAATGGTGAGGGACGATGAGACTCGCTGACTTCCCCCTGTTCTATCCGGATGTCTACGTCGTCCGAGCCGATGTGTCTGCGCCCAAACTGTTAAATCCGTTGGTTGAGGTTCGGGTATGGCAGGATGATGCCGGATATGCCTGGCTGGCGCAGGGCAAGGAACTTGTCGAACTGGATCGCAATGCCGGGGGCAAGCGCTTCCTGACGGCGATCGCTCAGAAGAATCTTGTTTGGATATTGCTTAAGCAATCCGCCGCCGAATTCCATCTGCAGACCGCTTGGCCATCGGAATGGACTCCGCTCGATGAGCCAGTCGAGGTGGCGTTCGACGAGCAAGCCTTTGATCTCATGGCTCGGACGGTTCCGGACCTCACTGGGGCAGAGCAGGCCCACTATCTTAACTGGTTGAGGGACGAGTTCGTTGTTGACGGCGATAAGCCGTGGTTCGCCGTTCTGCGCATCCAGGGTGTGCGCAAAGGGGATTGGTCCATACGCGGGCGCACGTGGAGGCTGGACCTGGAGCAGGACAATCGAGGGCAAGTTTTCGTCCGCCGGCTGAGCAGGACCCAGGCACAACGCGTCGATTGGACCATGGTTGTTGGCGAAATTCGGTTCGTCGAGCACACGGTAGCGAGTCAACTACTGTCCCCGACAGCCCAAAACCAGCTTCAACAATCGGTACAGAGCTATGGCAGCTACATCGATCTGTGGAAGAAGTACAGCGAGGAGGAATGGCAGAGGAGCCTGCAGCAGGCAGCTCAGCTGAACGTGCTGGCCTATTCACGTGCGGAGGAGGCCAGCGACGAGGGCGGCGTCTGGCGGTTCAAGGTTTCGCCTGCTGACCGAGAGATCTTCAAGAAGGTCTGGAACTCCATCGAGTCGGACACTGGGCTGGAACTCGAGGCGACCGCAGAACACCCTGAGTGGCGGCAGATTCAGGACGAGGTGAGTGCTATGTCCGCCTCCCAGCGTTTCAGGGGGCGTCCAGACTTCCCTAATCGAAAGCACGACGAGATTCTGATCTCGACGGACTTCAGGCGCCCGCCGGAGAGTGGCTATCTGTCCCTTTCGCTGGCGGGTGACCGTACTGTTCAGGAGCGACGCCTGAAGGCGCGGCAGGCAATCGAGAGTGGCCGCCGACTCCCGCAGCTGCGTTACCTCTTTCAGAACATGCCGCTCCCCTCGGTGCGCGGCCGCACTGAGAAAGCGCTGACCACCCATGCATTGGCGTGCTTCAAGCATGGAGCGCCAACTCAAAGTCAGGAGAGAGCGATCAAGGCTGCTCTCGAGACCCCTGACATAGCACTCATCATCGGTCCGCCCGGTACGGGCAAGACGCAGGTCATTGCAGCGCTCGAGCGTCGCCTGTCCGAGTTGGGTGAGAGCGCAAGTCCGCAGCATCAAGTCCTGATCTCGAGCTTCCAACACGATGCGGTTGAAAATGCGCTCGATCGCACCCGCGTTTATGGCTTGCCTGGAATAAAGGTCGGACAACGGAAAGATGCAGACGGAGTGGATCGCATCGAGCGCTGGTGCGACGAAACTGCAGAGAAAGTTGAGGCGGAGTTGGCGGGATACGAAGCCGAGCAAAACCACCTCGATCTGCTGCGGCGTGTCCATGCGGGTATCGCCAAGCTCAAGCATGGCCAGTTCTCAGTCGAACAACGCCGGGAGGAAATGCTGGGGCTAACCACAGGCCTCGACGAGCTTGATCAGAACTTCGGAGTTCGACTCGACCCACTGCTGATGGACCAGTGGCGCGAGTACGTCGGTGAGTTACGTGCCACGACGGCGCGTTCGACAAGCCGTGAGCAAGCATCGCTGTTGTTGAGGAAGATCAGGGCGCTGCGAGTATCGCAAGACAGCTTTGCTGATGACGGCCCCGAGCGGCTGATCGATCTGATCTCCACTGCCGGTTATCTTGGCGGCATCCCCGAGCCGCTTCTTGCGCGCTTACGCGACTTCGAGGATGTACAGAGTTTGGGCCCGGAGGGTGCTGAACGCTTGCTTGCGTTGCGAGACGAGTTGCTCGATAGCCTGCTCGATTACCGGCCGCCCGTGGTCAAGAATCGTATCGACGATCGGGGGCGCAGTTTGCTGATTGCAATAGAGGCCGGCATCGAGGACCGACTCAAGACGTCCCGCCTTGGTGTGGCGGGCGTGCTGGCACGCTACAGGGACGCCTTCCAGAGTGACCCGATCCGAGTCCGCGAGACTGTTCGCGAATACGCCATGGTGGTTGGTGCAACCTGCCAGCAGGCTGCCAGCGTTCATATGGCAAACCTGAAGACACTCACGGAAGTCGGCGATGCAGGGATCAACTTCAACACGGTGATCATTGATGAGGCCGCGCGGGCCAATCCGCTGGATCTGTTCATCCCGATGTCGATGGCTGCGCGACGCATTGTGCTGGTGGGCGACCACAGGCAGTTGCCGCACTTGCTCGAGCCAGAGGTTGAAGAGGCAGTCGCGTCCAGTCATGCGTTGAGTGACGAACAACGCGAAGCCTACAAGGAGTCTCTGTTCCAAAGGCTTTGGAAACAGCTAAAGGGGAGTGGGCGCGTTGTGATGCTGGATACCCAGTTTCGGATGCACCCGGTCCTGGGTGAGTTCGTCAGTCGGGAGTTCTACGAGCGCGAGGGGTTGGATCCCATTAAACCTGGCCGTAGTGCGGATAGCTTTATGACAGATATCCCCGGGCACCAAGGCAAAGTCTGCTGCTGGATCGATGTGCCTCACTCCGAAGGGGACGGACAAGAGCGAAAGCCGCACAAGAATCCGAGTTGGATGAGAGCGCTCGAAGCGCGTCGCGTCGCAGAAGAAGCGAAGCGGCTGCTGGATGGTTGTGGCGATGCGGTAAGCATCGGCGTGATCACGTTCTATAGCGCCCAACGTGATGCGATTTTTAAGGCACTCGAGGCCTTGGATGTGACGAGCCGCAACTCCGAGACGGGTGATTGGCAGATCAATGAGCAGTACCGCAAGACCCGAAGTCATGAGGAGCGGTTCAGGGTTGGTACGGTCGATGCCTTTCAGGGTAAGGAGTTCGACATTGTTCTACTGTCGGTCGTGCGTTCCAATCGTCAGCCATTGGCAGCGGAGAACGACGCCGACGCCTTCGAGACGCTTTCCAACCGCAAGTACGGCCACTTGCGGCTAAGCAACCGGATGAACGTTGCGATGAGTCGCCAGCGATCACTGCTAATCGCAATTGGGGACAAGGCGATGGCCGAGTTCCCCGGTGCGGATAAGGCCGTTCCGGCGATGCATGCCTTCCTAGATCTCTGCAAGGGGAGGCACGGGCATGTTCTCTGACCGCTACTGTTACGTGCCGCGGGAACTGAGCCCGATCTCTGGAAAGCGCGAGAACCTCTTCTGGCCCGTTTATGCATGGAGGGTCCTTTATCCCGATGATCGGCAGCAACCGGGTTGCAACCTGTTTCAGGAGACTTTGCTGGGCTTGATGCGGGCAGGGGTGACCGACGCTGCGAAGCTCGCAGAACTGATGGCAATTGATCTTGAGCTGGTTCGCTTCATCATTGCGTCACAGCTTCAGCCCAATGGTTGGCTCGACCACCGTAACAAGGTGATGCCAGATGGTGAGAGGCTGTTGGACCAGGCAGAGGACCGCAGACTCAACCTAAGGGTGGGCTACGCATTCCAGGATGCAATCGGTGGCAAGTTGTTGCCTCGGTTCTCCACCGAACTTCACGAAATTCAGCCTGGCGGGACTGACCAGAACAACCGTCCCGTGTTCGTTCTCGATCGAAACACGGGCCGATCGGAGAAACCGTTTCTTCTTCAGGCCAAAGCACCCGCGAAAGCTGACGTTCAAGGTTTGATGGCGGCTTACAGGCAATATCGCCACGAGCTTGCGCATGCTCGCCGTGGCTCTGAAACGGTCGGATTCGATGTGACTATCCGAACACTCGACTATGTCGATGATCAGCCGCTGAAGCTCTATTTCTGGTGCGAACTGTATCGCGACGAGAACGGTCCGCAGCGCTGGTTGATCAGCGACCCCTTCCGGCTTCGGCCCGCTGTTTCGTGGCTGCGTGAGCCCTTCCTTGACTTGGCGAAGGGCAGTGCTGAATTGACGCGCCGCATGCAGCGTTTGCTGCCCGATATGTCTGCAGATGGCCTTTCAGTGGATGAGTGGTTTGAGCGGCTCGCCGAGCATGCGGACTTCGAAGTCGAATCCAAATATCCCTTCCTGAAGAGCCGGGCACCCCTTGTTCGCGAGCATTTGCTGAGGGTTCTACGCCAGAGGGCGAAGATAGAGGAAGCGCAAGGACGTATCCATCCAGAGGATCTGGGCGCCTTGATGACTGAGTCGGCCAGTCTGATCGAAGCTGTCCTCAAATGGTTGTTGGAGGAGTGGCCGGTCGAGCCTTGTTGGCCAAAGAAGGGTAACTGGACTCCCGCAGAAGCCTTGAATGAACTCCGTGCTCTCTCGATACAGGCAATCGATGACGAGCTCGCCCAAGCTCTGGCTGGGCAGCCACGAGGTTTCGTTGCGAAGGCCATGACCCACCGCGATCGGCCTATGAAAGCGCTGCTTGCCGGCGTGTTATTCGCTGCAAACGCGCGGGATGATCACCCGGTTCATCGATTGAGCACCGATCAACTGCAGCTTCCTCAACTGCCTAGGCTTGCGGATTACCGAAACAAGGTCGGTGGCCATGCGTCGGGAGAGCGCCCGGATAAGGGCACTACCCTGGAGTATTCGGAATTCGCGATCGAGTGGATGCGACTTTTTGAAAGCTGGTATTGATATGTCGAAAAAGAAAAAAGGTAACGGAGCGCTTCTGAATACAGGCAACCACAACGGAGCAAAGGCGTCTCCGCTACTTGGTGGGATGTTCTCTAACGCTGGCGTCGTTCAGGCGGCCGTGCCCCTGGCGTCGGCTGAAATCTTGATGGCAAAGCTCGATGCTGAGGGGACGCCAGAGCAGCGTGCAAAGGTCGAGCTGGAACTGCGCGAGCAGCTTAAGGCCGAGGTCGCCAAGCTGCAGAGCGATCGGGAAGAGCTCGAATCATTACGTGCCTCTGTCGATGCGGAAATGGAGGCGCTGAAGTACAGAGTAGATGCGTTCGAGACCGAGAACGAAGAGGCCAAGCGTCGCGTTGAAGGTCTGGCCGCGAGAGAAGCCACTCTGCTGTGTAAGGAGCATGAACTCGAGGTACGCGAACTCAATGCGCGCAGCGGATTCTCCAAGCAGCGAGAGGAGGACTTGAAGGCGCTGAGATCAGAGATTGATGCGCTTGAGCTACGAAAGCTGGCAATTGGCGGCGAACTTGAGCGTGAGCGCTATGAGGCGCGGAGCCGGATCCAGCAGGAGCTAGAGCTTGGACTCGCGGCCATCAAGTCCAGAGAGGAGGAACTCGATGGCCGGCAGCTTGAACTCGATCGCCGAGCCACCGAGTTGGAGTCAAAGGAGCGCAAGGTCGCAGTAGCACAGCGAAGTCGAGAAGACGCTCTTAGGGCATTGCGCAAGGAGGTGGAGGCTGAATTCGCTGACCAGATCACCCGGCGAGATGCGGAGATCGTTCGCTATCAAGGCCAGGTTGAGCGTATGCGGCGAAGCTTGAGTGAGGAGCGTGAGCGTCTCGATGGGTACGAAGAACTGATTGAAGTTCTTGATGGGCGAGAACCCGCTATTTTGCGTGAGGAGCTTGAGGATCTGCGGCAGGCAAACAGAGCGCTCAAGTCTAGACTCGGGGCGCTTGAGGCGGCTGAATCTATCGGCGAGCTCGAGCGTGTGAAGGAAGAGTTGGACGCTGCCCGCGATCAGAACAGGGACCTGAGGCAAGAGCTCGAGGAGCGCAAAGTTTCTGCGCACCAGCAACAGTTGGCCGTGCTTGAGCGGGAGCAGTGGACGCAGGAAAAGCGAGTGCTTGAGCGAACCAAGCAGCTCCTGGACGGGCATATTCGTGATCTTGAGTCCCGCATTTCCAACCTCGTGGATTCCCAGCAGGCAGATGTTGCCTTCCCTGAGCTGGTGAAGATGGATGGGGGTTCATATCAGATAGCGCGGCCGGTTGACGGTGTTGAGAGTCTCACGACTTTCACCGAAGAACTGCAGCATCGAATCGCTGTTGCGGATTCCGGCAAGGAGCTCTTCTTCCGCCTCGAAGATCTTCAGCTTTTCGTCGGCGGCCTCGCGATGAGCCAACTGCATGTCTTCCAGGGCATCAGCGGCACGGGCAAGACCAGCCTAGCCAAGGCGTTCGCCAAAGCAGTCGGCGGTGAGTGCCAGGACATCGCAGTGCAGGCTGGTTGGCGAGACCGCAGCGATCTCTTGGGACACTACAACGCATTTGAGAAGCGCTTCTCCGAAAAGGAGTGCTTGCAGGCGATCTATCGTGCGCGCACACGCTCGGCCGACGATCGGCTGAACATCGTCCTGTTGGACGAGATGAACCTGTCTCGCCCTGAGCAGTATTTCGCCGATTTCTTGTCTGCGCTTGAAAAGTCGGTGGGCGACCGCTGGATACGGTTGATGGAGAGCGCGCCTCCCAGTCCCCCGCGCTTGTTGCGCGATGGTAGGGAAATTCAGATTCCCGAGAACCTTTGGTTTATCGGGACGGCGAACCAGGACGAAACCACGAACGAGTTGGCTGACAAGACACACGATCGGTCGTTTGTGTTGGAACTCCCGCGGCATGAGAAGCGATTCAGGATCAACCGCAACCTGCCCGCTCGCACTTACTCGTTCAAGTCGCTTCAGGAAGCATTCTCCGAAGCGCAGGCTGCACTTCGCAAGGAGGTTGCGGACTTGCTTGGTTTCGTCAGCAAGAGCGAGTTGTCGAACGTACTCGACAAGGAGTTCGGTATTGGCTGGGGCAATCGTTTCGAGCGGCAGGCACTTACCTTCTTGCCGGTCGTGAAGGCCTGTGGTGGAACGTTCGCTGGAGCCCTCGACCATCTGCTTTCAACTCGAATGTTCCGGGCTGGCAAGGTTGTCGGGCGGTACGACATCTCGAAAGACCAGCTTAAAAACGTAGAGGACGCGCTGCTCCAAGTGTTTCAGGGAATTGAAAAGGATAGCTTGCCCATACGGTGCGTTAGCGCCTTGGAGCGCGACCGTAAACGGCTGGAGCGCGGTGCGTGAAGGTCTTTGATCTCTACCTGGGACGGGAAGTAGCGATGCCCGAGCGTGTTGAGGCTGGGCGTTTCAGATTGATGAAACCGGCAGTCCTCAACGAACGGCTTCAACTGGGTCAGGGCGAGGTTTTATTGAGCGATGGGGGAGAGCGCTGCGCCATTGGTGCCACGCTCCATACTTTTGTTGATCATCGATATCCAGCTTCGCGCTCGGTCGATGACTCGCTAGAAGCTCAACGATCCATCGTTTGCCGGGCGCTGGAACTGTTGGCCGCCCGTGCCGCAGGAAGCAACGAAGCACTTCCGTCTCCGTTGCTTCCTGCGGAAATGGTTGCAGTTCTGGAGTTGAACAAGCTTGATGAGGCGCTTCGCGAAATCATCGAGCGTGGTCATCTCGACGAGATTGTCCGTCGTCCGCGCTACTCGATGAAGTACGAGTCGGAGGTCGTTGATGTCTCGCGGGTGAGGCGGACTGCACCGGGTGCTCTGGAGCGCCTTGCCGCTCGGTCTGAGGATTGGCACCGCAGGACCATCACGGGGGTGCTCCCGAAGCGGTTGCTGGCGTTTCTTAGTGACGATGACTGGGGTATCTACGAGAACAAGGTCTTTGCGCGCCTGCTGGATCGACTGGAGCAGTATTTGCGCCTTCGCTTGGCGGAGACGGAAGAGTTGAGCCGTGTATTTGAAGATGCGCTCGAACTCGATGCGGCAGCAGGGCTCGACTTTCGTTTGAGAGAAAGGCTGTGCCAGCTTTGGGGCGAGGCCGCAGAGTCGTCTGGAAACGTGACGAAGAATGTAATCGACGAGTCGAAATACGCAATTGAGGCCTTGCGTTCCGCAAAGCGGAAGATCGGTCTTTTGCGCCATTCCGACCTCTACAGCAAGGTGCCCCGCTCTGCCCGTGTTCCGGCCGAGTTGCGACACACCAACATTCTCAATCATGACCAGCACTATCGTCATCTGAAGACACTCTGGCACCTCCATCAGAAGTGTATCGGGCCGACAACACCAACACCGGAAGAGGTGTTCAGGGCGAACCAGCGCGAACTGGATCAGTTCTGTAGGTATTTGAAGATGATGATCCGTCGCGTGCTACGAGATATTGCGCAAGTCGTTCCTACAGGTACGAGCACTGACTTTAGGTTTGCTGGCTCCGCTGGTTCTCTGGTTACAGGCAACGGTGAGATCGCTCTTCGAGTAGGAGACCGCGAGTTTGTGTTCATTCCTGTGCTGGGTTCTGTGCCGCAGGTGGCTCCCTTGAAAGCGGATGGTTCGGGGCGGCTCATCGTGTCCAGGATTTCCACCGTCGACAGCGGCGACTTCACTGGCTTTGAAAGCCTCGCTGAAGGGCGCGTCTTCTCAATCAACCCGATGGATTTCTACGGTGAAGAGAAGATCCGGTTGCTGGTTGAGCGCTTCCTCTGGTCGCCGGCGTTTACCTCGTATGGCGTCCATGTCGACCGAGTGCCTTCCGAGCCGCTCGGCTGGCTGGCGCAGCACCGCATTGGACGAGTTGAGAGAGGTAGTTGGTGCCTCCTCAGTCCGCTGACCGAGGGCGAGCGAGCACTACTTGATGGGTGGCTGCCAGGGTCGGGCTTGAATGCCGATACGCGAGGGAAAATTTCAGCGACGGTGCAGCGATTGGCTGCACTCGGGTGTTGCCGGCACTGTGGAACATCGGCGACTTTTGCGCCGCGGGATGGAGCGTTCAAGGCCCAATGCCCACAATGCAACACCGAATGGGGAATCTACTCGACACCGTCTGGACGGGTGGCGCGGATGACGACAAGCGATGACTCGAGCCGGGATTTCAGCCGTTTTGGGTCGTGGTCCATAGAGTTTGCATTCTGAAGAGATAGCGCTGAGAGGGCAGGCGACTTTGGGAGTTCATTCGGGCTGCCGGTACCTCCGACTCGGTCATGCGGAGACGCCGTAGAACAGGCGCCGGAGGAGTTTATCCACGCGACGGTGACGGGCACGAATGCATCGAAACATCCGCGGTGGAATGCACTCGGCAAGACGGTGCAGGAAGAGTGGCCGTCAGCAATGGCCGAGTTGTACGCGTAGGCGATCTGGCCGGTTTCCGAGTCAAGCGACCGTCCAAACGGCAGCTCTGGCGAAGAAGTGACCGGGAGGAACTGGCGAGCTGTCGACGTGTTCCCGAGCATCAATTCGTGTGGGCATGTCTTTGGATTATATGATCAACTTTACCCAAACGCGAAGCATTACAACATCGTGGAAGGGCTGAAATCGGCCGGGGCAATTGCCCCGGCCCGGCCTTCAGCGATCTTCAGGATTAGGCAACTTCCGCCAGCCCTTTCCACTCATGGGCCGGCAAGTCGATCAGGCGGCCGCCCAGCGCTTCGAACTCAGTCGCTCGATCGTAGTCCTCGACCTCCTGGCTGTAATGCGTGACCGCATTGACCAGGCCATAGCCCGAGAGCTGACCCTCGGCGATCAGGTGCCGCAGCACACCGGCGCGCTCGCTGTCGTTCAAGGTGTAGCGCTGCGCCAGCACCTCGACCGTCTTCACTGGATCGCCCACCAGCGGGATGGCCAGCGTCTTCTGCAGTTTCTGCGCCGTCTGGCGGAAGGTCGCTTCCGACACTGCCGCCTGCACCACGTCGCGCACCTTCAGGAAGAAGGCCTTGTCGTCGGCGCGCAAGGTGTCGTCCTGATACACCGTGATGCCCTCATCCTCGGCGCTGAGCGCGCGGCCCACGTGGGTCTTGCGCAGCGAGCGGTCGGCAGCGATGAGGCCGTTGCTGCACACCAGCCGGAACAGTAGGGGCTGCACCGACAACGTGCCATGGCCGACCTCCGAGTTCGAGATCACCACCCCGGCCTGCACCACGTCGCCGGGCGCCATCTCGTACTTCAGGCGCGGCGTGATGCACTTCAGGTACATGCGTGTTTCGGTCAACTCGACCGATTCAAAGCGTACCTCCGGCAACTGCTGCAGGATGGGCAGCACACTCTCGGCCAGGTCGAAGTTGTCCAGGCGCCGGTAGCGATCCGACAGCACGGCACGCACCTGACCGTCGAGGGTGCGCAGCATGCGCCGCTCTTCCTCGCTTTGCAGCCAGGTGTTCACGTTGCGGTCGAGCAGGGCCGGCTGGTCTTCACGCATGCGTTCGAAGTAGGCATACGGAATCTTCAGCTTGTCCGCCAGTTGGCGGCGCGCCAGCGGGGTGACGCTGTAGCGCACCGGGCCGCCGCCTTCCTCGATCACGAGACGGGTCTCGCCCCGGTCGTCGGTGGCATGGCGCACCAGCGTCGAGGGCACGATTAAATCCTTCTTCGAATGCAACTGGCGCTCCAGTTCCTGGGCGAGGCTCATGAGAGAACGTCCGCTTTTCATGGCAATCTCCTTGTCGGAATAGAAAAGCGGGGATGGCACACCCTTGCGGGGATGCACATCCCCGCAAGGGTCGATGGCGGAACGGCGATTGGCCGATCCGAAAAAGGCGCGACGTGAATCGCGCGAGAACTCCAGGGCTGTCTTCGCGGCGCCGTGGGGCGCCGCCTGGTGTGACAACTACCAGTGGGGCAAGCCGCCTTTTCACCGGAACCGCCGGATGCAGTCCCGCTGAAAAGGCGGGTGCGGCGCCATCACAAGATGGACCGCACCCTCATCAAACGCTCATGCCGCGCGGGGCGCCTGGGCTTCCATGCGCTGGCGCCAGACGTCGGCCCAGTCGGTACCGCCATGCCTGGGCAGGAACACTCGCACGTCCCGCCGACCGGTGGTTTTCTCCTCGCGCTTCAACCGACGCGCCAGCGCGAAGGCGCAGGCCTGGCCGGCGAAGTCGCCGTCGGCGTCGTTGTCCGCGTAGATGCAGACTTTGCGCACCATGTCGGGCAGCCACAGCTTCTCCAGGTTACCGGCGTTGAGCCCGGCCCAGACTGGCTTGCCGGTCGCCAGATGCAGGGCGAGGCCGGTCTCGATGCCTTCGCTGATCGCCAGTTCCTCGGTCACCTCGAAGAGACGCACCGCGGCGCCGTTGATCCCGGCCGAGAGCACCTTCTTCGCATCCAGGGCCGCGAGCTTGCCGCCGTTCTGCAGATAGGTCCGATGCAGCGTCACGGCATGGCCATCCGCTCCCTGGATGCAGGCCAGCATCGCCGGGTACTCGGCGATCTTGCGCGACTTGCCGGCGGCATCCTTCTGGTAGTAGCCGAGAGCCGGATGAAAACGCAGCACCTTCGGGTACACCGGCAGCGCCAGGCCCCGGCTGCTCAGGTAGCGATCCACCTCGTCGCCCACTGTTACCGGCCGGGCTTCGTTCCAGATGCGCTGGGCCAACTTCTTCATGCGCTCGGCCGAAGGTTCGCCCGCCCGAGACGTTGTCGTCGCCGGCAGCATCCCCAGACAGCGCTCGACGTCGCGCAGGGCCGTGTTGAAATCGATCCCCTGCACGGCCTGCAACAGCTTGAAACCGCCGCCCGGACCGCACTGGCGGCAGTGGTAGTTGCCCTCGCCGAACTTGTCGGTGTACTGGAACCGGTCGGTGCCGCCGCACAGCGGGCAGGGCAGGTTGCGGCGCTTGAGGATGCGCTCGTCCACGCCCAGACTGGCCAGGATCTCGGTCCAGCGACCATGGGCACGCTGCTTGACCGCTTCGATGCGGGCCGCGTAGTCACGATCCTGCATGGCGGTCTCCCATCCCGGGCGCTTCGGCGAGCAAGGCCACCGAATGGCCGGGCGCCGAGCCCACCCCCACGGAGACCTGGAAGGCCTTGCCGTGGAGCAGGGGATACTTCCCCAGCCGTAGTTCCTGCAACAGCGAGTCGAGCGTCTGCACCGGATCGACCGAACGCAGACGACGGATGAGGTCCGCCAACGCGTCGCGGTCGGCGTCCAGGTCCGACCCCTGAAACTGGTCGTTTTCGTCCATGAAGGACGAAACCTGACGCACCGGCTCTCCAGACGTCTCGCCGGCCGGGATGTACAAGACATCCTCGTGGCAGACGCCGTGGTCGGCAATCTCGACGACGTCGTGGCCGACGCGGACGCGCACGGCCTCGCACAGGATCACGGTGGGCCACACCCAGCGCCCTTCCAACTGCACGCGCAGCTGTTCGGCGACCGGCTCGACCCGTACCGCTTCTTCCTCCAGGAAGCGCACATGGCGCTGGGCCCAATGGTCGAGATGCAGGCCGATCCAGTCGAAGACCAGATAGCCCTTGGCCCGGGCCAGCATCCAGCGTGCGGCGTTGTCGTCGCCCATCCAGTTGAGCGAAACCAGTTGCACCGCGCCGCTTTCGATGGCTTGGCGGGTGGGGGCCACGGCCACTTGCCGGACATAGTCGCGGTTGTCGTCCTGGATCGGGTAGCCGACGATGTCGTCAAACAACTCGGCCGGCAGCACGTCGAGGTCGTTCAACAGATCCACTTGCCCCGAGCCCCGCATCGCTGCGTAGTAGATCTCGACGAAGCGGTCGGGCGGCAACTGCATCTTGGCCACCTCCAGGGTCTGGCGCCAGCAGGCTTTCAATTCGGCATCGATGCGTTTGCGCTGTACGTCCTCGTCGATCAGCTTGTCCCTATCCGGCAGGCGCGCGGTGAACTGGCGCGAGTCCAGGTGCACGACATTCACCTTGTCGAGCAGGCAGTAGGTCGGCTTCATGACGCAGAAGCCCTGCAGGAACACCATCGTCTCGTAGCTGTTCTTGCCGTCGCGCGTGCCGGCGAGGTGGACCGCGCCCATCGAGCTCGGCATCGTCGCGAGGTTCGCCAGCGCAAAACGCCGCACGAGCGGCTTGCCGTTGAACAGCACGGGCACCGGAAAACCCAGGCACAAGGTTTCGATGCGGTTGCCCAGGTCGGGCAGGTCGACGCCGTGCAGCTCGATCCGCGTGCCGGCAACGGTCTCAGCGATGGCTTCCACGTCGATCGACGCCTTGGCCAGTGCCGCAGCAGTATCGATATCGACCCGGCGGTGGTTCGAGGCGACGATGCAGCGCGTGGCGGCATAGAGGCACTTCGAGAATCCCACCCCGAACGGGCGCTCCTCGGCGGCGGTGGCCGCATACCAGCCCGACTCGTGGAAGCTCAGGAGCTTCTGGAAGTCGTCCAGGCCGCAGCCATCGTCCTGCACCCGCAGTACCTGGGCGGCGGCGTCGTAATCGATCTCGATCCGCGTCGCGCCGGCGCGGCGGGCGTTCTGCAACAGCTCGGAGACGAGCGTGAAGCGATCGGTGAAAGCGTAGCGCTGGTTGCGCAGCGCGCCTTCTTCGTTGATTCGAACCTGTATCTGCATGATCTACTCCATGAGTGCAGACGGCACCCGGCCCCGGCGGGACGGGCCCGCCAAGGGGGAAGGAACCACCGGTCAGCCGATGCGGCCAACCGGTGGGGTGAATAACTGGCCGGCGGCCAGGGCCTCGATCAGGCTGTGCCCGAAGAACTCCCGGGGCAGCAGGTGCTGGGTGCTGAGAACCCGGCCCTCGACATCGAGCCGCTCGACCTTCAGGCCGATCGGATGCCAGTGCACCCGGTAGGCCAGCCAGTCGGCGCCGGCGATGACGAAGGTGCGGCCGGCCTGGCCGGTGAGGACTTCGCTTTCCTTGACCAGGAACTCGATGTCTTCCGCCGCCTGAACGGTCAGCAAGCTCGGGTTGTCGCGGGTGATGCGTGCTGGGTCTCGCATGGCGGCCTCCTCACATCGCGTGCAGCCAGCAGCGGCTGTCATCCGGCCGGCTGCGCTCCGCGCCTGGGTTTGGTGGATCGGGGGACGGATTGCTGATCGGTTTCTCAGGTTCGCGGACCAGCGGCATCGCTGTTAGGCATTCGGCATGCTGTCGTTCCTGCGTAATCTGTTCCAGCAATACCGCATCCTCATAGTCCAGGCGTCCCACGATGCCGTAGGCGATGAAGATCGCCAGCAGGCCAAGGACATCCTTGAAAGCGGTCATGACGACTCCTTGAATGGGGCGGGCCTTTCGCGTTGGCGAAGAAGGCCCGTAAGGGGAAAACGGGTCAGGCGAACAGGTCGCCCTGCACGGACATCCGCTTGACCTGCTCGTTGATCCACTGGGGATTCCTGGCAAGCCGCGCCTCGACCCATTCGGGATTACGTACGACGGCATCGCGCACCCAAACGGGATAGCGCGCCAGGGTGGCTTCGAGCCAAGCCTTCAGCCCATGACGGATGCGGTCGCGTACTTCCTCCACGTCGATCCGACCGCAATAGGCGATCGGCGACAGCGGGCTGCAGCCGACGACGCGCAGGCAACTCACGAACGAGAACGGCAGGCCGTCCTTCTCGCGCTCGGCGAAGACCCAGCGCAGGGTGTCGAACTTCTCTTCCAGCGGCGTTGCGGGATCGGCCAGTTGGCTGACCTCCTGCAGGAGGCGCCAGTGGAGGAAGACGATGTCCTCTTCGCTCCACTCGACGGGTGCATCCTCGTCCTCGAGCAGGCTGTCCAGGGCTGCGCGATCGGGGATCGCCGCCGGACGGTGGCTCGACGGCGCCGACCAGGGTGGTAACGCAGGTCCCGCGGGTGCGGGGCGGGCGGCTCGGGAAGAGAACGCGGATCGGTTCGGGTTCAGCATCGTTGTCTCCAAGGAAGAGCAGGAGGCAACGCGCACCACGGCTGGAGGCGTAAGCCCCCAAGGGGTGATGAACGGCCGGCCAGAAGGGGCCGGGTCGGTGCTACGGGGAAAGACTCCAGGGCTGGCGGGAACGGACGGCGTGAGCCGCCGGGATCGGTGTGCCAGCTACCGATCGAGGAAGGCTTTCGGGGGAAGGGCGTCCGGGAAACGCAGGGAACGACGCCTCGCCCCTGCCTCGAAAGCTCGCCTCGATGGCATGGACGCGACTGGCACCGCAAGCGGTGCCGACAAGATCGGCGCACGCGGCACCGGACAAGACCGGTGGCCTACGCGAAAGACGGGAAACTCCAGGGCTTGCCTTGTGTGAATGCAGGGCCAGCTGCTGCATGACGTAAAGGTAGTGCCGCCGGAGGGCCGGGTCAATATCGGAATGCCGCCCGAAAGGTGGCCGATGCCGAAAGCCCCCTCAGGCGACGGCCATTCCCGGTGGCGAATGCAGATAGCGGCGTGGATGATTGCCCGAACGCTGTACTTGGAGGAGCACGGCATGTCGGAGATCCAGATCGTCAAGGTGGACCAGGGTGGCGTCAATGCCCGCATCCTCGCGAAAGAGGCCAAGGCCGACTTCCGGCGCGTCGAGGCCGCCAGCCTGAAGATCCCGACCCGCTTCACCAGTGCCGAGGGCAAGCGCTTCTTCGCGCGCCTCTTCAACACGCTGCAGCTCAACACCCACTTCATCTCGGTGATTGCCCGCACGCGCCTCGACCACGCGGACATCGCCAAGGTCGAGGACACCATCCGCGCGCAAATGGATGCGGTGACCGCCAACCTCAACGAGGCCATCGACGGCGCCGAGGCGCTATTCAAGGCGCACGGCATCACCAGTTCCGCGACCTACGACACCGTGCCGCTGGATGTCGACGTCCATGTGCTGTCGTCGATCGGCCGACGCTTCCTGGAGGTGCTGGGCAAGCTCGACCAGCTGATGCCCTTGCTGCAGACGCTGGAGATCCACGAGGTGATCACCACCCAGGCGGTGGATATCCAGCGCGCCAGTCTCAAGCGCCAGGTGCGCGACGTGGCCAATGGCGCGCGCAACTTCGCGATGGGGCTGCGGCGACGGATGAACGCCCTGGACGCGCGCAGCAGCGAGGGGCGTAGCGAGGGAAGCCGACCAGAGACTGTGACCGTCGACGTCGCGGATGGCACGGGCGAACCGGGCGCGGAGCGCGAGGCGACGCTCGATCCGATCGATGTGAGCGCCGATGCACAGCCGGAAGCCCCGGAGAGCATCTCGCCTTCGGTGGGCGACTGAGCTTCGCTTACCGCAGCCCAGTCCGGGCCGATTTGTCACTTCCCACTTCGCGGATCAACAAAGATGACGATAAGCAAAACCACATAAGAACCCCTGTTTCGATAGTCCAGTGACCGTCATTCTTGTTGAGTGAAAGGACAACATGATGGCGGTGAAGAAGAAAGAGTCCGCCCGTCTGGCGAAGCGACTTGGGGGCAACCTCTCCGAGCGGCGCAAACAGCTGGGATGGACACAGGAGATGGTTGCGGAGCGGGTCGGCGTCGACGCCGAAACCATCTCGCGCATCGAGCGCGGCGCCCATCTGCCGTCCCTGCCGACGCTGGACCGGCTTGCGGGGGCGCTCCAATGTTCGGCTGGCGACCTGTTATCGACGGAAGGACCCGAAGAGGTCAGCGAAGCGGCGACCTTTGGCGCATGGATTTCCGAACTCGCGGCTGACGATCGGGCATTCGTCATGTCGGTCGTGCGGAACTGCTGTGAATACCTGGGTAGCCGCTCGAAATAGGAGATTGTCCCTCCCACGGAGGGGGGGACGGGCCGCCAGGCCAAGTTTCGTGCGCGAAACCCTCCCGGCGCTCTCCCCGCGGTGCGACTTCCAATCGGACTTCAAGACGCCCTACGAGAGCAGGAGGGAATCATGACCCTATCCGCCACGGCGGGCTTGAGTCGGATCGGCTTCGCCCGCGATCCGATGTCTGGGCCGCAACCTTGATTCCGGCGTGCCGGAATGGCTTCGGCATCGGTGCCAGCTCCAATCCCCGGCGTGTGCGGTCCCTTTCGGCTGGCACATCCCGGCAAGCCTTGTGTCGGCCCACGGACCCCAATATCGTACCAACAGGCTCCACCCCGGGCTGACCCGACGCCGTGGGAGCTCGCACCGCTCTCGTGGCGGCGTCGCAGTCGTTACCTGCCTGTTGCCCGTCGATCCGCTGTCGTGCGTGCTGTGCGGCACAAACGCGGCTCGCCTGATCTTTCCCGACCCGAACGCCCTTCGCCGTCCGGCGGCGGGATTCCCTTTCCGGGTCATTCTTCCATGCCGCGCGACCGGGGCGCCCGTGGCATGCTGTCGAGTTCTGCGTTCCCTATAGGCCCGCGCCATTCTGACCTAGCGGGGCCGCAACCGAGCAGGTCATACCCCTTACCGGCACCCGCCGTGACGAGGTCCGATCATGCCCACCATCCGTTCCCGCGTCGCCGCGATGGCAGCGACTCCCATTGCTCCTCCGGCCACGCCAGCCGCTCCGGTTCCGACCCTGACGCTGCCCGAGACCGGCTTCCTGCGGCAGCCGCAGGTGCTGGCCTTCGTTCCCATCTCCAAATCGACCCTCTGGCGGCGCATCCAGGCGCGCACCTTCCCCGCACCCGTCAAGCTCTCGGAACGGGTGACCGTCTGGCGCGCCGAAGACATCCGCTGCTGGATCGCGCAGCAAGGCCAGCCCGGCTGACGGACAAGGCCAGCTGCGGGGATCCACTCGGCGTGGTCCGGCGGTACTGCTCGCGGATTGACCAGGCGGGCGCCGGCCCGCCGCACGCACGGCGCGTGCTTTTTCCAGGTCCGGACGGTCCGTGCTTCAGCGAAGGCGCTGCCGTTGGCCTGATGACGAAATCCCGCGCCCTTCCCGGCGATTTCGCCTGGCGAAAGGCGGTGTCTGCGCCCGAACATTCGGGCTATGACGATCGAGCAATGATGGGAGAGGCAAGTCATGCAAGACGATCAGGAGGTCAGCAAGCACCACGAGAACGCGCTGCAATCGGTCGAGATGCTCCGCGCCGTCGTCGGCGGTGAAACCTACGAGGCGGTGGCCGCGCGCTTCAGCGTCTCACGCACGGCGGTCGAGCGACGCATCAAATCTGTCGCAGTCCAGCTCACCCAAGTCGTGGGCGTCGACGGCCTCAAGGAAGAAGGGGCCGCCTTCGTGCGGCGACTGCGCCTGCACCGGGAGGCCATCCTGGTCGCGCTGGAAGGGTTCGAGCCCCAGCCGCCGGTCGGCGCCCGTCCGGCACGGGTATTGTCGGCGGCGGAAGTGACCCAGGGGGCCGTGCGCATCAAGGGCCGAACCAGCCGTACCTGGCACGACTTGGCCCTGTACTACATGCTGTTCGCCACCGGCCTGCGCCCCCTCGAGATCGCCCGGCTCGAAGTGCGCGACTACCTGCTTGCCGACGGCAGCGTGTGCCGGGAATCGGAATTGCGCGCCGAAGCCGCCATCAACGGCAAGGCGAGGCCACTCTACTTCAGCAGCAGTCGGCTCGACGATGCGTTGGCCGCCTACTTCCGCGAGCGGCGCGACGGCGGGCATCGGCTGGGCGAGCCCGACCGCTACCGCGGCCTCGACCCCGAAAGCCGGCTGTTCCTTTCCCCGGGCGGCGAGCCCTACAGGATCGCGCCCAACAATGGCGCGCCGGGGCAGAACCGCTATGTCTGCCGGGCGCTGCTCGAGATCTACCGCAAGTTGTTCCGCTACGCCGAACTCAAGGGTCTGAGCGCCCAGTCGGCGCGTCTCACCGTGATTTCCCGGATGTATGAGCGCGGGGCCGACGAGGATCAGGTGGGCACGATCCTGGGGATCGGCGAGCGCAGTGCAGTGCGGGAGCTGCTGCCGCGGCCCAAGCCGACGCTGGCGGAACTGCTCGACGAACTGGTCTGAACCGGCGATGGAAACCCAGCGCTTTACCATCAAGGGACGGGTCATCGCCGCCGACGATCCGCAACTGCAGATCGCGCTCGCCCAGGTCTACGACACGCCGGAGCGGCCGCGCTGCCTGTGCGTGCCCGGTGGCGTGGAGATGTACGTTGCATTGCACCGCCAGTTCGTGGTCAAGCGCATGCCGGAGAGCGGCAGCACCCACCATCCGGAGTGTCCCTCCTACGAGCCTGAGCTCCAGCAATCGGGGCTCGGCGAGCTGGTCGGGGAGGCGGTGCTGGAATCGGAACCAGGCCGCGTCGAGCTGCGCGTGGATTTCCCCTGGACGCGGGTGACCGGGCGCGGAGTGCCGCGCGGCGAACCGCAAGACGTGTCGGAGGTCGGCGTGCCCGGGCGGCGCATGACGCTGCGGGCGCTGATGCACTTCCTTTTCGAGCGCGCCGGCTTCAACCGCTGGAGCCCGGCGATGGCGGGCAAACGCAACCAGGGCGTGGTGCGCAAGTACCTGCTGGAGGCGGCCGAGGAGATCATGGTCAAGGGCGTGCCGCTGGCCGAACGCCTGTACGTGCCCGAATCCTTCAACGAGAGCGCCAAGGCCGAGGCCGCCCAGCGCCGACGCGAGAAACTGGCCGTGCTGCGCCCCAGGGATGGGCAAACGCCCCTGGCCATCGTGATCGGCGAGTTCAAGGCGAGCGAGGCGACGAGCCAGGGGCGCCGGGTCTGGATCCGACACATGCCGGATGCGCCGCTGCTGATCGCCGGCAGAAGCTGGGAGCGCATCGAGCGGGTCTTCGCTCCGCTGTTTGAGGCCCGTGATGCCGACACCGGTCGGCCGGTCCGCCTCATCCTGGCGGCACTCATCCGCGCCCGCCGCGAATACACCTATGAGATCGACGCGGCGAGCCTGATGCTGGCGAGCGAGCACTGGATTCCGATCGAGGGGGTGCATGAATTGCCGCTGATCGATGCCCTAGTGGCCCAGCACCGCCGCTTCGTAAAGCCGTTGCGCTACGACGCCCGGAGCGGGGCAGCCTTTCCGAATGCCTTGCTGCTGGATACTGGAGCGCGACCCGTTCCCATACATGTGGCCAGTGCCTTCATGGACCCCAAGGAGCGGGCGGCAAAGGAGAAGGCGATCGCATCTGGGAAACCGGAAGCCTGGGTATGGTGGTCCGATCAGCCGATGCCTGCTTTCCCCGCGGGGGCACCGGAGCGCTAACTAACGGAGTATCGCCCATTTGCTGATTCCGACCGCTCATGATTACCTGTGCCAGATCGACGTGATTAGCGAATCCGACTCGTCGCGATCGCTCAGTCGACGCCGTGACAGATGAGTGGCAGTAACTGACCCCTATGCATAGCTCTCAACTATGTATAGCGGCACCCCCAGCATGGCTGTTCGCTCGGTCGATGGCCGCACTGGGGCGTGGTGCGCTTTGCATAGTTACAGGGTCTGCAGGAACCTCATCAGTTCATCGCCGGCACGGAAGCGCTTGAGCTTGATGTCAGGTGCTTCGAGCCGGGCAAGAGCCTTCTCCTTCATCTCCAGGTTGGCCTCGACGTAGCGGTGCGTCGTGTTCGTACTCTCGTGACCGAGCCATAGTGCGATCACGTTGAACGGTACGCCGCTTTGCAGAAGATGCATGGCTGTCGTGTGCCTCACGGTATGCGGGGAGATGCGCTTGGTCTTCAGGCTCGGCTGTTCTGCGCTGGCCCTGTCCACCGCCAGCGCCAGTCGCTGCGCCACGTTGCAGCGGGTCATCGGATGCCCGGATCGATTGGGCAGCAATGCCGCCGAATCACGCAATTGCGGGTTGGCGCGTAGCCACGCGCGGATGGCCGCCGCAGTGGTCTTCCACAGCGGCACCGAGCGATCCTTGCGACCCTTGCCATGCAGGTGGACGCAGGCCGCGCCGTCCAGCACCACGTCGACGACGCGCACTCCGACGATCTCCGAGACGCGCGCGCCGGTGTTGTACAGCAGGCTCAGCAGCAGGTGGTCGCGCTGCGAAGTCCACTCCGTGCCAGGCTGTCCCAGCACGGCGATCATCTCCGGGCGCGTCAGGTGACCCAGCAGCGGCCGCTCGAATCGTTTCATCGGCACGGCCATCGCGCGCTCGACGGCATGCAGCGCCGTCACGTCGCGTCGGCTGGCGAACTTCAGGAACGCCCTCAAGGCGGTAAGCCGCAGGTTGCGACTGCGCACCGAGTTGTGCCGCTCGTGTTCCAGGTGGGCCAGGAACTTCAGGATCAACTCCGGCGTGATGTCCCCGAGTTGCATGGCGATTGGCGGCTTGCCCAGCTGCTTGGCCGCATACCCGAGGAACAAGGTCATCGCGTCGCGGTAGCAGGCCACGGTACGCGGGCTGAGTGCGCGCTGTGCGACCAGGTACTCGGTGAAGAATTGCTGCACCAGCGCCGGGAAGCTTGGCGGAGAGCCCTTTCGGTTGAGGCGCGCTTCACCCATGGTTGAGCTCCGGCATGCACGACTCGAAGCGCTGCGCGGCCACCGCCATCAATTCCGGCACCGCCTGCAGGTACCAGTAGGTGTTGGTCACCATCGCGTGACCGACGTAGGTCGACAGCGACAGCATCGCCGCGTCCACATCGATGCCCTGTTGCTGCCACAGCAGGATGCGCCTGACCACGAAGGTGTGCCTCAGGTCATGGATGCGCGGAGCGTGGTGCGTACCACGGTTGACCCACCCCAGTTCGCTGCGCAGCGTGGCGAAGACGCGCTCCACCTGATGCCCGTGCATCGGCTTGCCGAACAGGCGGCCCCGTGTGCCGATGAAGAACGGCGCGTCGTCGTCGCGTGAGGCGCCCGCCACGTCCCGTGTCCAGCGGTATTGGCCCAAGGCCTTGACTGTGCTCGGATGCAGCGGCACCTGGCGCGACTTGGCGAACTTCGTGCGCCGGATCGTCAGCAGGCCGCGCCTGAGATCCACGTCGTCAAGGTTCAGCGACAACGCCTCGGACAGGCGCAGTCCGCAGCTGGCAATCAAGCCGAACAGCGTCTCGTAGACCAGGCCGCGCAGGCCGGGATTGGGACCGAGTTGGCGCGCGGCGGCTAGCAACTGCTGCACTTCCTCTTGGCTGTAGATGTGCGGCGCCTGGCGCTCGGGCAGCCGACCGAAGATCGTGTCGTCGGGTACTTCTGTGGTCGGCTCGAATTGCTGCATCCAGCGCGTGAAGGAGCGCAACTGCTTGAGCCGCCGCGCCCAGGTCCGGGGATCGACGCTTGCGTGGCTATCCAGACGTGCCCACTGGGCCATGACCTCCAGGGTCAGGGGGCCGCGATGGCGTGTACGCCGAACATACTCGGCCAAGCTGCGCAGGCTGTAGGCGGCTGAACGCAGCTGGAAGCCCAGGGTACGACGCTCAGTGAGGTAGCGCTCCACGAGCGCAGTCAGTCCTATCGTCATGACAGCCTCCCTGTCGCGGCGGCGGAGGCCCCGGGCCAAGGCAGGGCCACTTCGACGAGCCGGCTGCTGTCGAGCTTGGCGTAGATCAGCGTCGTGTTCAGCGAGCGGTGCCGCAGCACGTCGGCCACCTCCTTGAGCGAGGAACCGCCGGCCAGCAGACGGCTGGCCATCGTGTGACGCAACAGGTGCGAACGCGTATGCGCAAG
This sequence comes from Cognatazoarcus halotolerans, assembly GCF_009800965.1. GTDB lineage: Bacteria > Pseudomonadota > Gammaproteobacteria > Burkholderiales > Rhodocyclaceae > Cognatazoarcus > Cognatazoarcus halotolerans. The sequence continues at coordinate 137,826 of NZ_WUAF01000010.1, forward strand.
ACCGGCGCGCGCATACGCCTGGCGGATGGTCTTGCGCACGAGGTCCGGCCCGATGGGTCGCTCGCGCGGCGTCATATGCCGGGCGAAGACCATCCGGTGCTGGGTCTTGGGCCGCTCGTCGCGCAGGTACAGGGCGATGGCTCGCCCTGTTGCTTCAGGCAAGGGCATTACGTCTTCACGCCGGCCCTTGGTGCGGCGCAGTGTGATCGTGCCGGCTTCCCAGTCGATGTCGTCCAGGTTCAAGTGTGCGACCTCGCTGCTTCGCAGGCCCAGATCGAGCGCGCAGCGCACTATGGCGTCGGCGCGCAGCATCGACGGGCCGCTCTGACCAAGGGCGGCCTCGAGTTGTTCGACCTCTGCCGGCTCCAGCGACTTGGGTAACGATGCCAACTGCCAGTTCGCCGGATAGGCCAGTGCACCAACCAGCGCATGGGTACGGTCGCCCAGCGACGCGCGCCAGCGGAAGTAGCCGCGCAGGGACGCGACCACGGCGCCCAGGCTCGACGGTGTGCTGCAGTTCTTGGCCTGCGAGGCGAAGAAGTGTCGTACGTGCTCGGCTGTGAGGACCTCGAACCGGATGTCGCCATCACCGAAGTGCTTGCGAAGAAGGGCTCCGACCAGGCGAAGCGCGCCCTCGCGGGTCTTAGGGGCAAGTCCTCGGACCTGTGTCATGTACTGGTCGTAGCGACGCAGTTCCTCCCCGACTGCCGTCTCGTCCTGTGGCTTGGGCCTGATGGCACCGGCCTCGCGCAGCACGACCAGAACGTGTGCCAATGCAGCGCGCACGTAAGCTGGGTGACGCGCGCTCGTCTCGCACTTGCATTGGGGAAGATGGCCCTTGAGGAACTCGACCACGAGCGTCTCATCGACGTCGGCCAGACCCCGGTTGGTCTGGTGCATCCACATCGAAAGGTGCATCACGGCCGCTTCGCAGCTGCGCACATAGCCGGCGGCGTTGCCGCGACCGAGCAGGTACTCGCGGTATGCCGGAACATGCCGCTCCAGATGAGTACAGCCGCGCGTGCGGACAGCGGATTCGGATCGAGACGAAAGCTTGGATCGCATGGCAGTCTCCAGGTTGTGGAGCCGCCAGTGAACATGGGCCGGAAAACTATGTGTAGCTGCTCACGACCGAACGCGCAGCTTGCCCGCGTAATTGCTGATCAAATGCCATCCCGCCGGCCGCGACTCTACATAGTTGAGAGCTATGCATAGGGGTCGCTGGACTAAACCGCTGGCGCGGTATGGGGTGATCCAGGCCCTGGAGGCGTAGCCGGCGCATTCACATGAAGCCCGTGTTGGAGAAGGATTGGGTGGCTGCTCGCAGCCCTTCATTCCTTTCCGACAGGAGCTTTGCCATGACTCCCCTTCGCCAGCGCATGCTCGAAGACATGGGCATTCGCAATTTCGCCGACAACACCCAGCTTACTTACCTCCAACAGATCAGCGCCTACGCGCGCCACTTCGGTCGCTCGCCCGATGCGCTCGGGCCCGAGGACGTGCGCACATACCAGGTCCATCTGGTCGAAGTGCGCAAGCTCTCTCCCGCGAGCGTCGGCATCGCGACTTCGGCGCTAAGGTTCCTCTACAAGGTCACGCTCAAGCGCGACTGGGCACTGGAGGACATCCCAATGCCCAAGAAGCCCTTCCGGCTGCCGGTCATCCTGAGCCGCGACGAGGTGACGCGCCTGCTCGAGGCCGTCGCCAGCCTGAAGCACCGCACGATCCTCACCACCGCCTACGCTGCGGGCTTGCGCGTATCGGAGGCCACGCATCTGCGGGTCACCGACATCGACAGCCAGCGCATGGTGCTGCGCGTCGACCAGGGCAAGGGTCGCAAGGATCGATACGTGATGCTCTCGCCGCGCCTGCTCGACGCCTTGCGTACGTACTGGAGAAGCGAGCGGCCCCGCCTGTGGCTGTTCCCGGGCGATGTGCCGGAGCAGCCGATCACCAAGGGCGCCGTCGAGGCCGCGTGCCAGAAGGCCCGTCGCGCCTCGGGCCTCACCAAGCCGGTCACCCCGCATTCGCTGCGCCACGCCTTCGCCACGCATCTGCTGGAATCGGGCACCGACGTGCGCACCATCCAGTTGCTGCTCGGACACCGCAGCCTGACGACTACCTCGCGCTACCTGAAAGTCGCCACCAGCACGGTGTGTGCGACCCGCAGCCCGCTCGACTGGTTGCCCGCACCGGTGGTGCCGCCCTCGGTGACAGAGCCCGCGCACTTCTGAGGCGCGCCCGTGCGCCCGTCCGGGCTCGAGTTGGCGGACATCTTTCGCCAGCTCGGGCCGTCCTATCGCGCCAGCCACTCGGACGCGCTCAGTCGCGGGCAGCGCCGCGTCATGGGCGCCATCGAGCGTTGCCGCACGGCGGCGCTCGGCGGGCACGTCGAGCAGTGTGATGCCTGCGGCTACCAGCGGATCGCTTTCAACAGCTGCCGCAACCGGCATTGTCCAAAGTGCCAGGCATTGACGCGGGCGCAGTGGCTCGAGGATCGGCGCGCCGAGCTCCTGCCGGTCGAGTACTTCCATGTCGTGTTTACGTTGCCGCAGGAGATCGCCGCCATCGCCTACCAGAACAAGGCGGTTGTCTACGATTTGCTGTTCCGCGCCACCGCCGAGACGCTGCGAACGATCGCCACAGACATCAGGCACTTGGGCGCCGAGATTGGCTTCATCGCGATCCTGCACACCTGGGGTCAGAACTTGCTCCACCATCCGCACCTGCACTGCGTGGTGCCCGGCGGGGGCCTCTCCCCGGATGGCCAGCGCTGGATCGCTTGCCGGCCGGGTTTCTTCCTGCCGGTGCGGGTGCTGTCGCGGCTGTTCCGCCGACTGTTCCTCAAGATGTTGCAGCAGGCCTTCGCGGCGGGCTCGCTCAAGTTCCACAACGCCTTGGCTGAGCTTGCGGCCCCCGGCGCATTCGCCCGCTATCTTGCGCCGATGGCCCGGACCGAATGGGTGGTCTACGCCAAGCCGCCGTTCGGCGGGCCCGAGCGCGTGCTCGAGTACCTCGGCCGCTACACGCATCGGGTGGCCATCGCTAACAGCCGGCTCGTCGCGTTCGCCGACGGCCAGGTCGCGTTCCGCTGGAAAGACTATCGCCATGCGTCCCGCCAGAAGGTGATGCGGCTCGAGGCGGCGGAATTTGTGCGGCGCTTCCTGCTGCACGTCCTACCCTCCGGATTCCAGCGTATCCGCCACTACGGTTGGCTGGCCAACCGCAGCCGCGCGGCCAAGCTGGAGCGCTGTCGCCAGCTGCTGGATGTGCCCGCACCGGTGCCAGTGCCAGCCGATGAACCCGTCGATTATCGGGATCGCTATCAGCAGCTCACCGGCGTGTCACTGTGGGAGTGCCCCCACTGCGGGCGCGGGCGGATGCTCTGCGTCGAGACCTTTCAACGCGGGGCGCTGCCGCGTGGGCCACCGGAGGTCACCACATGAACATCCCCCCGCAACGGACCCACGCACTCCGAGATGTTCCTGACGGCGTGCCAGGGCTGTTCATGCGTCACCCTACACGACAACAAAGAGCGCCCGCCGAGGCTCTTGCTGGTGCAGAACGGAGCACGCGTCCGGTGCGCGACGCCTTCGCCAACCTCGCCGCAGCGCCATTCGGTAAGGCAGGCGGCTCAGTGCTGATCGCTATCCTGGCGCCACCTCGCGGAACTCCGCCGATTCAATCCCCATAGCGCCCCACCGCCCGAGCGGCGGTTCAGTCCAACGGGATCTTTTGCCTACCGGCCACGGAATGAGTACATGGCACCGGCCAGGCGACGTGCGCCGCGGCCGCCAGGCAAAAGACGCTCTTCACTATGGATAGATTTGCATAGCGACCCAAACTTGCAGGTCGAGCTTTTTCGAAGCGGCCATTCAAGCTGACATCGGAGGGGCCGCGTTACTCCGGTAGCTGACTGACGACCTACGGAAGACCTTGGGCCGGAACGGTCATTGGTAGATAGCGTCAAGCAGCATGGCCGGTTTACCGACAATCATCTTGGCCGGTCGACCGGGTGATTGTCGGTGGTTACTCAGCCATGATTGACGCTCCTTCCTGGTGATTGTCGCTGGATGATTGTCGGCGCCGGCTGGACTGTTTTTCGCTGGCCGTGCGACGGCGATAGCTTTCGACGTTCATCTCGAAGATCGTCGAGTGATGGACGAGCCGGTCGATGGCGGCGACGGTCATGCCGGGATCCGGAAACACGTCATTCCAGCCCGAGAACGGCTGGTTGGCCGTGATCAGAAGGCTGCGGCGCTCGTAGCGTTCGGCGATCAGTTCGAACAGCACGCTGGTTTCGGCCTGGTCCTTGCGCGCGTACGACAGGTCGTCGAGGATGATCAGGTCGAAGCGGTCGAGCTTGGCGAGGGCTGAGGGCAGTTGCAGGCCCTGACGCGCCGCCTGAAGCTTCTGCACGATCTCGCTGGTGCGCGTGAACAGCACCCGGTAGCCGGCATCGATGAGCGCGTGTCCGAGCGCGCACCCTAAATGGCTTTTCCCGACACCCGGCGGGCCGAACAGAAGCACGGTGGCGCCTTTCTCGAGCCACGAATCGCCGCTCGCCAGCGCCATGACATGGGCCTTGGAGACCATCGGCACCGTGCCGAAGTCGAAGGTCGCCAGCGTCTTGGTCGGATCCAGATGCGACTCGGCGCGGTGCCGCTCGATGCGCCGCTTGGCGCGCTCGGCCAGTTCGTGTTCGAGCAGTGCGCCGAGCAGTCGCGTGGCCTGCCAGCCTTCCTTGTCGGAGCGCTGGGCAAACTCGGGCCACAGGCGAGCAATGGTCGGCAAGCGCAGCTCATTGAGCATCAGGGCCAGACGGCCGGCTTCGTAAGCGGGCGTATTCACGCGGCCACCTCCTTGCCCAGGAGCTCGTCATAGCTGCTGACAGGGGGAATTTCGACATTGATCACCGGGCAATCGACCTGGCGCGGCGCCAATTCCTCGCGCAACGCCTTCAGATCCGGCAATCTGCCGTCCACCAGCGATGCATTCAGGCGTGCGGCCAGCACGGCTTCGACGCCGTCGAGCGCAGCGAGCTCGAGCAAGCCCACCATGGTCTTGCAGGCCTCGCGCTGCGTCAGGCGCGCCTCGAGCTGCTCCCACGTCCGGCGATAGGCCTCACGCGGAAACAGCTCGTCGCGAAACGCGAGCCCCTTGAAGGCCTGCGGTTTGCGCTTGAGACCCTCGATGAAGTGCCGGTAATCGAGCGCGCGGCGGTTGTCGCCGGCACGCGAAGCCCGCGCCGTACTGTGCACCAGCGCACCCGACAGATAGCAGTCGAGCCGATCGCCATAGACCCGCACCTTCAGGCGGTGGCCAATTAGCCGCGACGGCGCACTGTAAAGAATGCCGCGCACGGTGAAGGTGCTGCAGCGTGTGACGCGCGCTTCTTCCTCAACGAAGTCGGTCGTGCGCCGCAGCGGCAGATCCATGAGCTGCTCGCGCTCGAGGCGAAACGCCGCCGCGTTGCGCCGGTTGCGGCGCATGACGATCTCGCGCAGAAACTCGTCGTAGGCCGCGCGATCGGCGAAGTCCCGGTGGCCGCGCAACATCAACGCCTGGTCGAGGGCCTCCTTCAAATAGCGATGCGACGACTCCACGCTGCCGTTCTCGTGACCCTGACCGCGATTGTTGCGCGTGCCAGCCATGCCGTAATGCTCGAGCAGCGCGGCGTAGCGCACCGTGAAGTCCTCTTCGTCCTGCAGATTCCTGAACGCGGCCGACAAACTGTCGGTGCGGTGCTCGCGCGGGCAACCGCCGGCTTGCCAGAGGGCGTTCTGCAAGCCCGTGGACAGCGCCTCGAAACTCTCGCCGCCTTCGACGACGTTGGCGTATTCCCAGCGCGAGAAGGCCAGCACAAAGTGGTACAGCCGATGAGCGAACGGCACGCCGGCGAGGGTCACACGCAGTTCAGTCACGTCGGTAAAGTCCGACAGGCCCCGCGCGCCGGGCTCATGCTGTTGAGGGAAGAAGACTTCCTTGGGCGGGCCGGACATCGCTCGCCAGTACCTCACGCGCCGCTCGAGCGTGCGGCGTGTGCTGTCGGGATACTGCCCAGGATGATCGTCCTGCAGCTTGCGCAGGATCGTAATCGCCTGCAGCTGCGGCGCGCTCATGAGCATCGGAGCGACTTCGGTGTCCCAGACGTCGGCGAACGGATCGGGGCGCGAGCGCCAGTAGCGGCGTGGCTTCTGGGACGGCAGTGTGGCGTCTCGATCTATGCGCCGGGCACTGCGCACGCTGATGCCGGCCTTGGCGGCGGCGATCTCCTGAGAGTGGTGTTTGCGTTTGGACATGTAGAGGCGAACCTGTTGGTCGGTGATGCGGGTTCCGGACATGCGGCTGATCGCTTCTTCATGATCTGATCAGCCATCGTAGAACCCGGCCAACTCGGTGCCGCCGGTGGGGAGAACTCTCCGTCGGCTACGCCGCCTCCGACTTCTCCCCACCGGCCAAAACCCTCGTCGCTATACCGGCCAAGATGATTGTCGCCGCCCACATTGGAGACCGGCGCTGCCTACGATCGGAATGTGCAGGTCAGCGGTCATCGACCAGGAAATCGTCTCCAATGACTGCATGGCACTTGCGCCTATTGCGGACAAAGCGGCGCACCCAGCCTCCTGCACACGCCATTTGTGGTGACCACCAGCTTTACGCTGGGCGATTGTGATAGATGTGCCATCATACTTGACACACAACGAATCGTTCAATATGCTTCACATGCCATCACTACTATCACATGTGAGCCTCGTATGCCCTTCTCGAAATCCGAAATGCAGGAAGAATTGTTCAAGTTCCTGAGCCAGTTTGGGAAAGATATCGCCAATCTGTACGGGGTCGACGACTATGCGTGGACCGAAAGGAAAGCTATTCAAGAGTCGCCGATATGGAAGGCGGCGAGCGAGATGTACGACTACGGTGTAATGGGCATCTCATCGGAAAACCTTCACCCAGAAGGACATATTGATGGAGTCTATGCCCGTATGGAGCGGTTTCTTCGTGCGATGGATACGCCGCAAATGAGGCTCTATCTGGAGGAAAGCAACAACACTCCGCCGCGTCTCGCCTTGCTCGCAGTGCAAAGCGCAGTGGCGCGCATGGTGCTCGATGGCGGTTGGCGCCACACCGATTATGGGGCCGGCGAAAACGGGGCGTTAAAGGGCGACATGAACCATCTGACGCTTGCCGAGGTTGCCCTGCTTGCGAATATGGATGAGCGTAGTGTGCGGAATGCAGCTAACCCGAAGCTGCCTGATCCACTGAAGACGGAGCAGGTCGGCAAGCGCTCACTGGTTAGTCCGGAAGAAGCCCGCCGTTGGCTAGCCGGCCGGAAGGGTTATATACCGACACGGGCATATGCCGGTCCCCGACGGCCGTCAATCGATGTAACGTTGCCCGTCCTTCCAGAAGAATTTCTGGATCAGATCCAACGAGCAGCCGCGGAATCAGGAGTCTCGGCGACGAAAATCTTGGGAGAGCAATTTCTCGCTAATCTACACGCCGCTATTAAAGCGGGGCAGAACAAATGAGAACGTCGACTCACGCAACCGTTCGCTGCCAACAACGCGGTATCCCCGCCCTTGTGCTTGATCTGCTGCTCCAGTTTGGTCACCGTGAGCATGATCATGCTGGCGCCGAGATTGTCTATTTCAATCATCGCTCAAAAAAGCGTATCGAAAGCTATGCTGGCGGGCTCATCAGCAAGCTAAACGAGTATTTGGATAGTTATGCCGTGGTGGCCGCCGGGGAGATCGTCACGGTGGGCCACCGTTACAAACGAATCAATCGCAACTAAAACAACGGAGAAAACCTATGCCAACAATAACAAGAGACGAAATGGTCGCCATGCTGTTCGATATGGGCTTTAAGACCCAGACGACCGCATCGCAAAAATGGAAACAGGCATTATTCTTCATTAACGGCGAAAAGACGCTGTTCGTTCTCGTCAGAACTCGCGGCGTCGATGTGTTGGAAACCCCCTTGAAACGGGAAGAGATGACAAACCCCGATGGCCTCTTGAGCGTGACCATGCGTCGGACCGGTGATCGATTTGCCGAGTTTTTCTACACGGACAGCCATTTGCCGGTCAACGAAAGGGTGCTCGAGATTGCATCACACTTTGTCAACAACCTAAATATCGATCAAAGCCACTTCCAGAAAATAGGTATCGGCAGACGTGAATGGGGCGAAAAGTACGGCGAGAAAAGTAAGCGCTCGAACAGAGAGAATAGCGGAAGCCTCTGCTCGCTGTATGCAGACTTAGCGATTGAAGAAGGCGAAGACGTCTATTTAAGTGACGGTGTTTGGCTGTCGTCAGACGGCTCCCTGCACGACCGGGGTCGCTAACCTCCCGAGGTTCATTGCTTCCTGAGGTAACGGCTTTGCCGCCGCTAGCCCGGAAGGTGATGAGAGACGGGTAGGACATCAGGCAGGTTTTAGATTGAGGCAGGCATCGTGCTTCCCGGCTAAGGAACAATCCACCCAAGTTAACCCTCAGCACGGCTTGAAGCTCATGTGCTTGTGCGGCTTGGGTCGCGAAGGCCGTGGCTTTGACAGTCCGGGCCGATGCAGGAAAGTCTTTCTGGCGATCAAGCTCAGGAGTTCGCAAAGCGCCTTGCCGCAGAGTCTTCCCAGCAACAGCAGCGGCGTTACCGGCTTGAGCGCGGAACGTGCGTAGGCGCGGTTGATGCGACGCTGGGGCGCAATGAGGTGCTGTTGGCGCGCCGCTGCGGCGAGCACTGCGGCGATGTTGTCGCAGAGCACCTTGGCGGCGATGTCCTGCTGCACGGCGAGGTGGCTGAGGCCCGACACGTGCTCCAGGTTCAAGCGGTGCTTGAGTCGCTTGAACGTCTCCTCGACGGACCAGCGCGTGTGGTAGATCTCACCGAAATCCGCCGCCGGGAAGCGGTTGGCATCGAGCAGGCTGGTCATGAACACGCGAATGGCGCCGTTGGGGGCGCGTTGGCGCACCAGACGCACAGTCAGGGGCTCGGCGGGGCAGCCGAAATCGCGCACATCGGCGGCCTGCGGCGGCGGCAAGGTTACGAGCTGTTCGTCCAGGCCCGACTTGCGGAAAGCCTGCACGGCGGCGAAGCCGCCGTCGGAGGTGTCGACGCGAATGCAGAAGTCGATGCTGCGCTGAGCGAGCACCCCGACCAGCCAGCGCGCCGGATAGCCGCGGTCGAGCAGCAGCAGATCGCCGGGGGCGAAGCTGTCGAGCTGCTCGAACAGCGCCTGACGCTCGCCGGTGCAGGCACTGTGCAGCGTTGCGGCCAGCATCAACTGCGCATCGGGCAGGTAGCAGCCCAGCACCAAGGCCTCGCGGCTTGCCGCGCGCGGCACATGGCTGGCGCGCAGGCCGAAGCGCAGGAAGCTGCCATCGACCGCGATGCGCCGCAGGCCACACCAGCGAGGGATGCCTCCGGCCTCATCGACCATCCGCAGGAACTGTGCGTTGAGCGCCGGCAACGCGGTGTGGCTGAGCTTGGCCCTGGCTTGCGCGAAGGCTTGTTCGGAGACATGCCTGACCAGGCACGCTTGTTCCTGGAGATGGGCGAAGAACGTATCGAGTTCGGTCTGGACGCTCTTGGCGATGCCGGAGACCAGGGCTGCGACCAAAGCGGGCAGCGGCAGCTTGCGTTGGCGCGAGAAGGCGTTGGGGTGTGCGCGGTGGCGGGCGACTTCCAGGAACGACTCGGAGTGCAGGTAGTGGGTAAAGGAGGCGAAGAGGTTGGAGAGGTCCATCGGCGGCTCGAGGTTCGAAAACGAACCTCACTGGCCGGCGCGCTGCTTGCGCTAAAAAGCACAGCGCAAGCAGCGCGCCGGCCGCGCGAACCGCTATGGATGTCAAGCGATTTCTGCAAAGATCTTGCGCCAACCGACGAACGGCAACAGGCGATCACTGCATATGGCGTGCTCGATGCGGTGATTGCTTAACTTGGGTGGATTGGGCTAAGGAATGGTTCTTCGGCCAAACTAGACGAGCGACCGCTCATGTCCCAACAACTGAGAATGCGTGGTCGTCGCAGATAACGATAGATGGGCCTTGGGGCTCTACCACCGGGCAGCGATGCAGAGGCAGCGCTTAGCGTTGTTCTGGGCGGGGCGGTGGTCATAGATCCGCGGAAGAAGCTTTCCTCCGATTTTCGACGTTTTAGAAGACTATTTATGAAGCATACCGGTGATCTTGAAATTTCAACCGAGAACTGCGTCCAGTTTTTCCTGCTTGAAGAGGTAACTGGCAACCTGACGATTGCTGTAGGAGACCAAGCTAAAAACCAGACTTGGCCGTCCTCGATCGAATTGCCGGCCCTAACTTGCGTCGGTGGTTCATTGCTTATTCGCCATTCTTTCGAAGCGCCGAAACTGGTGAGTGTGGGAGACGGACTTTTCGTCGATGGAGCAGCTACGCTGATGGCGTGTCGCCTAGTAATGGTGGGCGGTGATGTCGAACTGGGCGGAATATCGAATTTGCCCCGTCTTGCCAGCGTCGTGGGGGATCTGTCGATATATGATGTATCGTCACCGGATTCTGATGAAGCGGGCGAAGAATCGGTGGATGAGAATCCGTACGCTGATATGCGGCATTTTTTGCCTGCCCTGTCCAGTGTGAATGGCAGGCTTGCAATTTATGCGGACATCGAATTGCCCTGCCTGACGCTTGTTGGCCGTTTCTTTCATATTGGTCGGCACAGCAGGCAGGGGAATCGATGGTTCAATTCTCGTCGCGCGGGCTCTAAGGCCAGTTTGCCTCTCCTTGCCAGTGTTAAAGATTCTTTCACTGTTGTTGATGAGGCAGAATTAAGTGTTCCTTTGTTGATCTTTGTAGGCGGCAATGTGGATATCAGGGCTGACGGTGACCTGCCGGCGTTAAGAAGAGTGAATGGCGGCCTTGCCATTCGCGACAAGGCTCGTGTCAAGATATCTCTTCTTGAAGACGTCAAAGGTACTGTCGAAATTAATGGCAATGTTGATTTGCCGATGCTGACCAATGTAGGTGGCGACCTAACGATCAAAGTCGACAATGTTGAACTTCCACAACTCGGCAAGGTGGATGGAAGTCTGGACGTTGCTTACCGTGCCGAACTTCCATATTTGATTAGCGTTGGCAAGAATCTTACAACATCCTATGTCATCGATTTTGCCGCTCTGCAATATGTGGGTGGGCGCATTCACATATGGAGATCGGCGGAATTGCTGGCACCGCACCTTTCTTGCGTCTCTGGAAGTCCATATCCTGCCGATCTTTTCACGCGTCATCCTGGGAATCTAGAAATCGATGCTTCAAACGCGGAACAGTGGAAATCTCTGGCTGAAGTTGCTGGAGATCTAGCTATCAGAGCGGGTGTAGTGCTTCCGTTGCTGACGAAGGTTGCTGGAGATCTTGTGGTCGGAGCGGATGCTAATCTGCCGCTGCTAAGGACAATTGGTGGAACTCTTCTCGTTGAAATTAATGTCCGCGCTCACCTCCCTGAATTGTTAAGGGTTGAGGGCAAATGCCTACTTGGATTTACTAGGGAATGGATTCTTCCTACAGGCGTAGCCTCCTATCTTCCTAAACTTATTAGTGTAGGGGGTGATCTTCACCCACAGAGGGACTGTCCTATGCCCTCACTTTCCCGTGTTGGCGGAGGCATAGAAGTCTGGGATGGTGATTTTCCGGCGCTCCACGCGGTGGGTGGAACACTCAAAATTCATGGTGACGTAAACTTGCCGATGCTGACAAGAGCACAGGGAAGCGTTTATATATACGGTAATGTCGAAGTACCAAGGCTAATTTCTATCGACGGTAGCCTCTTCATTCAGGAGCGAACGAAAGCTCCTGTGTTGATGTACGTGGGCGAAAAGCTTCATGTCTCCGCCAGCAGCTGGCTCCCAACGCTCATGGAGGTAGGGAATGAAGTAGAAATATCGGCTTTCGCTCAACTTCCAATGCTGGCCCGCATCAAGGGGTATCTCGAAATCAACGAAACTGCAAAGCTACCTGCACTTGCTGAGGTTTGTGGACGTGTTCGGATCAAACCCAATAAGACGGCGGCGCTTCCGTTTCTAGCTTTCGTAAATGGAAGGTCCTGTGAGTCTGGTCGGTATCAAAATGCCAATGCCAAAGATTTTCCTTTGTGGTGATGATGTTTGACGACAACGGAGCGAGTGGTCGTCGTTGGATTACGCTGTGTTGAATTTTCTGAGGTCATGCGTGATAGTTCGCACCATAAGAATTCCAGATCCTTCTGTGCGTCTATTACTCACACGGTTCAAATCCAACGCACCGAGTTGGGCGACACTCACGGTTTCCTAGCGATTTCGCATGGCCTCAACCCGACGAGCGGCTTCCCGTCGCGCGACGACGTGCTGCTCGGCGCTGATGTCCGGAACGTCGATGCCACCGACCGCGAAGATGTTGCCCGGAATGTCGTCGTCCGCAGGCGACCCGTCTTCGTAAACCGCTTCCATCCGGGTCAGGTCAGTGCCGCACAGTTCTGCCAGGTGGACCCAGGTCCATGCCTCGACAGGGTCCGGGTCGAAGTCCTCGGCCAGGCGGCGCATGGCTTCGACATCGCCCGCGAGGGCGGCCTGTCTCAGCAGGGGAAGTACGGTGGCACTGGTTCCCAATCGGTCAGCCAGGTCGAGCAGGCGGGTCGCATCTTCCGGTGCCGCCAAGGATTGGGCGTGTCGGAAGTCCGCTTCTTCGCCGGTGAGCTCTGCCCACGCCAGCGCCGCATCCGGTCGCCCGAGCCGGGCCCCGGCCAGGTGCTGGCGGTATTGGTCGAACTGCGCGAGGGCGGCGGCGTAGTTGTCGGCCCATCCCTTCTCGGGGCCGTCGAGTCGGCGACCTGCGAGTTGTTGCCGGTACCAGTGGCCGTCCCGCTCTTCGGGGGGTCGCATTCCAGCAGCAAGGCGAGGGCATAGTGCGCATCGACATGCTCTTTGGCCGCCAACTGCTCCAGCCCATCGATCAACAGGGTCGAGTCGAGATCGAGGTCCGGTGCGTTTTGCCAAGAGGATGCTTGGTCGATGCCAACGTCGTCGGGCATCTCTTCGTCGTCGACATCCCACCCGTCTGCGTCGCCTGCGACCAGCTTCACCAGATATTTGACATCGACAGCGACCAACCGGTGGGTCTCGGCCAGCGCGGTGATGGCCTCGACGATGCGTTGCCTCTCCGCGGTGGGATAGCCCAAGGCCAGGCAGCGCTTGGATAACCGGGTCAAGTCATCGCTGGTGAACCTCCACGCCTGTCGTACCTGACCGATGACGGCCTCGGCCGCGAGCGCCGCATGGGAGTTGAAGCCCAGCAGCGCGGCGAGCAGTTCATAGAGGTGGGTGCGACGGACGGCGATCCCGTGCTGGTCGCGAAGTTGGGTGTGTGCGTCGAAGCACAGTTGCTTGATGCTCATGACAGTTGCTCCTCAAGTGAACCGAGGCGGGTCGGACTATGCGCACACGTTTAATGCCGACGCACCCGGTGTCGAGGTGTCGCTGAACATGAGGATCGGTAAGGAAGGCCTTCTTTTGCTCGTGTGCAAGCAAGGCGGGCGCCGGGCTCCATTGTATCTATCAGGCATGGTGCGAGTAAACGCCTGCTGTCCGGCGCGGGGTTGAAGCGAGAGGAAGTCGCGCGAGCATGAATCATCGGAATGTCCCGATATTCATGGAGGAGCGCCGTCATGGCCTATCCCAACGCACACCCCGTCATCGCCGTGCAGGACGGCGGGACGACGGCTGTGCCGACCCTGCTGGGGCAAGGCCCCGCCCGCATTCCCACCGGCGGCAAGATCCGCGCCGGCATCAAAGTGCTCACGAAGAAGGCCGCCGGAGAGCCCAAGGCCCAGGCGATCTACGAGCAGGGTGTGGCGGCGGGCCACTCCTTCGAGCAGATCGAGCGCGCCATCACCGAGGCCCTGCCCGACCTGAAGACGCCGCTGGTGCCGCGCAATGTGCCGTGGTTCACCGTGCGGGCGCAGGACTTCCCCAATCCCGAGATCGCGCGGGCGATTCTGGAGGCCTATGGCGAGGACCGGGGCGAAGGCCGGCGCCTGTACCGCTTTCCGGTGGTATTCCCCTCCGACTACTGGCAGACCGTGATGCCGCACGAACTGGCGGCCTGGGGCACGCACGAGAAGTACTACTGGTCGCAATACTCGGCCGATGGCCGGGTGCGCCACTGCATGTGTCATGCCCCGGTTCCGGTCGACGAGACGGGTCGGCGCACGATTCGCCTCTTCGGTGGGCGCAAGACCATGGTCCGCGAGGACAACGGCGGCCTGTGCGAGCCCGAGTCCTGCCGCGAGTACCAGCAACGCCAGTGCAACCTGACCGGACGCTTCCTGTTCTTCATTCCCGGCATCCGTTCGATCAGCGCCTTCGAACTGCACACCAACAGCTTCTATGCGATGAACTCGGCGATTCAGAAATTCGAGACGGTGGGCTTCCTGCGCGGCGGGCGCATCTCGGGCTTCCTCGACCGGCAGCGCACGCCGTTCTACCTGACCAAGAAACTAATGGAGGTAGCCCACATCGACGAGCAGGGGAGGGCGGTGCGCGTACCCCAATGGATTATCGACCTTGAGGCGCCGGTGGATGTGACGGCCTTGCTGCGCGAGAACGAGGATGCCGAGACGGCCCTGGTCCAGGCCCAACTGGCGACGCAGGTGCTTCAGGGGTGCTCGGTTGCGGCGAGCGCCGAGCCGCTACAGCCGGAGGCGGCCGAGAGCCAGGCGGTGACGGCGACCGAGGCGGCATCCGGCGAGGCGCCACCACTGCGCGAAGGGCATCCCAGCCTTGAGCAACTGATGGCGCGTGTGCAGGCCTACAGGATCGCGCCGGAACGCTACCAGACGTATGCCGATCGGCGGTGGGGAAGGGGCTGGAAGATCAACCCGCACGGCCGTGCCCGGGCCTGGGACGAACTGGAGCGCTACCGCAACGACCCGCAGGGCTATTTCGACAAGATCGAGAGCGAACTGCACCTGGCCTCACGCGGGAGGGCATCATGATCCGCATCGCCCATTTCTCCGATCTGCACTACGGCACCAAGAACCTGTTCGAGGCCGATCGCTGCTTCGGCGCCGCCATCGACCGCGCCATAGCGCTGGGCGTGGAGGCGGCAGTCCTATCGGGCGATGCCACTGACCATGGCCTGGACTTGCACGCGCCGGCCGCCGAACGGCTGTTCGCCCAGGTCCGGCGGCTGGCCGATCATTGCCCGGTGCTGATGCTGCAAGGGACTTTCTCGCATGAGCCGCCGGGTACCTTGGCAATCTTCCGGCTGCTGGGCGGACGGCATTCGGTGCATGTGGCCGAGCGGATCGAGCAGGTCGCCCTTATCGCCGAGGGGAAATGGCTGGCTTCGACGGACTGGTGCTTCGACCGGCTGCCGGCCGGTGCTCGCGCGCTGTTTTCCTGCGTACCCACGGTGAACAAGGCCGCGGTCGCGGCGGCGGTCGGTGCGGCGGACGCCGCCCACGCCGTCGGCGAAAACCTCGCCTGCTTGCTGCGCGGTTACGCGCCGACCCATCGCGCGGCCCGCCGGCAGGGTGTGCCCGCCATCGGTGTTTCCCACGGCACGGTGTTCGGCTGCATCAGCGAGCACGGCGTGCCGATGGCCGGCTTCGATCACGAGTTCACCACCGGGGCGCTGTTCGCCGCCGAGGCGCAGGCCTTCATGCTCGGGCACATCCACCGCCATCAGTCCTGGGCCGCAGAAGGCGCGGCAGGCGGGCAATGTATCGCCTATGCCGGTTCCATCAGCCGCTTCCACTACGGCGAGGAGGGCGAGAAGGGGTTCCTGCTGTGGGAGGTCGATGCTGATCAGGCACGCTACCGGCTGGAGCCCACGCCCGCGCGCCGAACCATCGATATCGTATTCGACGGCAAGCCCGACCTCGAGGTCCTGCGTGCCACCGTCGCGCAGCAGGACGTTGCCGGCGCGTTCGTGCGCGTGCGCTGGACCGTCGCCGATGAAGATCGCCACGAAGTCGACCGCGCGGCGATCGAGCGCCTGCTGGCCGGGGCGACGGAGACCAAGCTGGAAGGGCGGATCGTCCCCGTGGTGCGCACGCGGGCGGCCGGGATTTCGCAGCTGGCGAATCTGGCGGACAAGGTTCGGGTCTGGGCGCAGGTGACCGAGGCGCGGGCCGATCCGTTGCTCGCGTGCCTGCAGGCGCTCTCCAGCCAGGCACCGGAAGCCATTGTCGAGGGGGTGCTGCGGAGGCAGGCCGGTCCGGCGTGCGCGGCAGGCGTCGAAACCCCTGTCACCCGGTCTTCGCCGCAGCCTGATTTGGCGCCTGCGCTGTCGTCCTGACCTTGCCGGATCCGTCCCCTTGGGGACGGGCTTGCAGACCCTTTTTCATGCGGGAGACTGAATGGGTCATCCCGCAGGAGAACCCCACCATGCAACCGCTTTCACTCACCCTCAAAGGCTTTCGCGGCATCCGCGATGGCCTGGGACGCGATGTCCTGACCTTGGATTTCGAGCGAATGGCCGATGGCGCCGAACTGGTCGCCATCGTCGGCGCCAACGGGCGTGGCAAGACCACCGTGATGGACAACATGCACCCGTATCTCACGATGCCCTCACGGGCCGGGGCAGCGGGTCCGGGCGGGTTCTCCTATTACGACCACGTCTGTCTGCCCGAGAACGAGAAAGACCTGATCTGGGCGCACGACGGCCGTAGTTACCGCTCGCAGGTCGTGGTCCGCCTCAACGGCCGGCGCAAGACCGAAGCCTTCCTGTTCGTGCTCGCCGACGATGGCGCCTGGAAACCGGTGAAACTGGACGACGGCACCGTGTCCGACGGCAAGGTGGACACCTATACCCGCTGCGTCGACGCCATCTGCGGCAGCGCCGACACCTTCTTCACCTCGGTGTTTTCGGCGCAGGGCAAGCGGCAGCTGAGCGCCTACCGCAATGCCGAGATCAAGACCCTGCTGGCCGATCTGCTCGGGCAGGAAGAGATTCGGGCGCTCGGCCAGAAAGCGGCCGAGACGGCGCGTCTCCTCAAGACGGGCCTTGCGGCGATCCGGCAGGAACAGGCCTCGCTGGACGAGGAGGCGCAGCGGATCGAGGGCGAACGGCGGCCGCTCGACGGCGCCCAGGCTCGCGTCGCGCCGAGCCTGGCTGCCCGCCAGGCTGCCCAGGCCGCGCAGGAGTCGGCGCGAATCCGGCATGCCCAGGTGGTCGCCGAGCGCGAGCAGGCGCAAGGCGTGGAAGCGCGCCGGCGACAACTTCAGGGCGAATGCCAAGCAGTGATCCAGGCCGGCAAAGAAGCCATCGAGGCCTTGCTGGCACAGGATCGTGGCGAGCAACAGCGGCTGGAACGGCTGGAGCAGCGTATCGTCCAGCGTGTCGGTCAGGAGCGCAACCGCCGGCAGGTCTTGCAGAACCAGCGCCGGCATTGCCTCACCTTGCTGGCGGGTGCGGAAGCCGTCCGGCGTGGGGAGCGCCGTCTGCCTCTGGCAGAGCGCGTCTTGTCGCTACGATCGGCGCAGGTCGGAACGTGGCGGGAGCACGTTCAACGCCTGACCCAGTGCCAGTCTACGGAGCGGATGGCCCAGCAGAAATTGTCCGGGATCGAGCGCGAGGCCGGGCAGGCGGTGCTCAAGGCCGAGGAGTTGGCGCGGCGCTTCGGGCTGACCGGCGAGGTGCCGTGTGCGGGTACCGATCTGCAGGGGCAATGCAAGCTACTGGGCGATGCGCGGGAAGCCCAGGCCCTGATGCCCAGCGCCGAGGGGACGATCCAGCGCCTGGGGCGCGAGAAGTCGACGGTACAGAAAGAACTGGACGCCTTACGCGAACAGCATCAGGCCCTCGCCGCTGCGCCGCAGGCATTGGCTCGAGCCGAGCACCGGGCCGAGCGTGCCCGGGCGCGTGCCTCGCGATTTACGCTGCTGGCCGCCCAGGCCGGGGAAATGGCGCGGGCCCGGGCTACGCTGGCTGAGATCGACCAGGAGTTGACGGAACTGGGGACGGCGCCGGGCCCCGATGCCGCGGCTGATCAGCCGGTGGAGACGCCGGAGGAGGCGGCCGAGCGCCAGCAGATCGGCGCGGCACGGCAGGCGATCGCCTACCAGCACGAACAGCAGGCCAAACACTATCGCGCTACGCTGGACCGGCTCAAGCAGGCGCTTGCAGCCTTGCCTGCACCTTATGACGAGCAACGCCTGATCGATGCGCAGACGAGGATGGAACAGGCGGCACAGTCGGTCACTGCCGCCGAGCAGGCCCATCTGAACGCAGTGCGGGATGCCGAAACCCTGGGTGTCCTGATGCAGCAGGCAACGGCCCTGGCCGGCCGCCATGCACGGGTGGCCAGCCGCATCGCTCAGGTCGAAACCGAGTTGGGCAACTGGAACCTGTTCGCCAAGTGCATGAGCAACGATGGGCTGATCGCGCTAGCCATCGATGATGCCGGTCCGGCCTTGTCGGCACTCGCCAATGACCTCCTGCTTGCTTGCTACGGTCCCCGCTTCACGGTGTCGATCCAGACGCTGGTGGAGACGGGAAAAGGCGAGCAGAAGGAGGGCTTCGACATCCTGGTCCATGACGGCGAGTCGGGCGAGAGCAAGAGCGTCGGCCTGATGAGCGGCGGCGAACGGGTATGGATCAACGAATGCCTGATCCGGGCGGTGGCGCTGTACCTCGCCCAGCATACCGGGCGACGCTACGGTGCGCTGTTCTCGGACGAGGCCGATGGGCCGCTGGACCCCGAGCGCAAGCGCATGTTCATGGCGATGAAGCGGGAGGTGCTGCGGCTGGGGGATTATCAGCGGGAGTTTTTCGTGTCCCAGACGCCGGAGCTGACCGCCATGGCGGATGCGGTGATCGATATGGATCTACACAGGGAGCCCCACCAAGTCCCGACCGGAGCGTAGTTGAATACTGGATGCTCGCCGTCGGCATAACGGAGCTATCCGCCGTTTGGCCGCCGTCTACCGTGGCTTGTCGGGCGCCCCGCCGCTAAAATGTCTGCATGTCGAAAATCCCCGAATCCACGCCTGCATTGAACAGGCTGCGCGCGGCGGCCGGCTTGATCCCCCTTATTGAGGATGGCCTTCGCCAGTCGAAAATCACCGCCGAGAAGGCATCTTTGATGGCGGAGTTTTGCAGCTGGGCGGCCCAGCAAGCAACGGAAGGCGGCCCGGATGCCTTACGCCTTGCCGATGACATCAAAGCGGGCTTGGGACGGCTTAAAACGCTGCTGGTATAGCGGTGGCCGGACGATGCCGGCCGCCGCAACTATCGTGTGGCCCCATTGCGAGAGCTGAATTGCCGACTCACGCCTCGGGCTCCTGCAAGTCAAAGACCGGTAGGCCATCGATTACGGCCGCTTCGCTATCGAACTTCAGCCAGGCAATACCGGCTTGCTCGGCGACCTTGAAGATCGCGGCCAGATCGGCTTCCGCCGGGATCCGGTAACAGGGGGCACCGACGTAGATGACGCCACCGCAGTCCGTCGGGTAGGCGTTGACCGAGAGCTCGTCATCGGCCAGTTTCAAGCGGGTGCTTGGACTCAGATGCGAGATCGATAACGAGGCCAGCGATTCAGCCTGCGCTCGCAAGCTTTCCACGGCGGGCGTTTCCATGCGGTTCTCCTTCCTCTTGATTAGACGTCGACTTGGTCTTGGGACGCGTGCCAGTCTGACGACTGAAGTTCATGCCGCAGTCGCGACAACGGAACCAGCGCAGGCGCCCCAGCGTACCCAACAGCACGCCGTCACCTGCGCAGAGGGGGCAATGTGAAAGGGTTTTCACCGGCATGATGGTCGTTTCACCTGGCAGAGGAAGGAACTCGCCCCTGTGGTGGAGGCGAGCGTGCTGCTCAGGGTCGGACACGGAGCGGTATGCGGGCGGCGCATGGCGCTATATCAGCCCACGTTCCGCGAACGAGATCACGCGGTCCCCGGCCACGACAAAATGGTCGATGACCCGCACGTCCACCAGGCTCAGTGCCGACTTCAGCGTCTGTGTCAGCATTTCATCGGCCCGCGACGGCTCGGCTTCCCCCGAGGGGTGGTTGTGGGCGACGGCCAGGGCGGAGGCATTGCGAGCGAGCGCTCCCTTGACCACTTCCCTGGGATAGACGCTGGTCTGGGTCAGGGTGCCACGGAACAGCTCCTCGGCCTCGATCAGGCGATGTTGGGCGTCCAGGTAGATTACCAGGAACACTTCATTTTCCAGCTTCGCGCAGTACAGGCGCAGCCAGTCGCGCAGGATCTGCGGCGAAGTCATCAGCGGACCGTTGCGCATCTGCTCTCGCAGTTCGCGCAGCAGCAGTTCTCGGGCGACGTTCAGGCGATGGGCCAACACGGTGTCGGCAGTGCCGAGCATGCCCATTTTTGCCACGGCATCGCTGACATGCAAGGGGTTGGCGGCCGATGGGCATACCAGGGGCGAGAGCAATTCGCTGACCAGATCGGCGCGGGACAAAGCAGAGAGATCCATGGCGTTCTCCACGAAAGAAAAGCGGAAACGCCGATCCCGAGGGGGACGAGGTCCCCGCTTGGGATGAATGTGCGGACGAATGGATAACATTGGCCGGCACGATGAATGAGGCAGGTATCGACTGCGACGCCGGCCAAGGGCCGGATTCCATCCGACGATGGAATGCATGGTTGCCCGATCAGTTTCCGGTATCGGGCGGATGGGCTCAAGAGAGAGGAGGGGATGCCATGTTCAACCGGCTGGAATCCGGTGGCCTTGTGCATGGCGCTTGGTGGTGGACTGCGGCCGCTCTCCGAGAGCGTGCGGCGAGACGGGGCGCGAAAAAGTGCCGGATCGCACTCCAGTGCGACTGGAGTGTCAGCCCACCGACGCCAGACAAATTTCTTGCATCTCCGCCGCAAAACCCGCGACAAGCCTGGACGATTTGGTCAAGATGGGGACTCAACCCTTCTTGCAGAACGACCATGATCCGCCTCGGCTCGCAAATTCGACTCACTCGCCGGGAGATCGAGCGCTTTCGGAAGATCACCGACATCGAGCCGGTCGACATCCGCACGCTCGACGACCTGGATGCCTACATTGCCCGGTGCAAGGCGCACTACTGGGGCGTCTCCCAGGAAACCCGGTTCCTGCACTGGCTCATCGACCGCGAATACGCGCAGTGCCGCCTGGCGGCGTAGCGTGGCAGGTCCTCGGCGGGCCACCGTCTCCCCGGCGGTGCTGTCGGGGAGACGTCGCCTTGTCGATCAACGTCATCGGAATCACTGGAAGAGGCGCGGCTCGATGGTCGCGCCGCGCATGAAAGCGAGGTACGCGCCGGCCTGACCGATGTCCCCGAAACTGGCGACGACCTCACTGCGCCGCAGAACGTCCCAGGGCCTGTCGGCATTGCCCGATGCTCAGGTCGGCTTCCCGGTATGCGGCGTGACGGTAGAGGAAATCGCCCGACCTCCAATCGATGATGGCGAGGAGGCAGGCGCACAGGATGGCGGCACCGCCGCATTCTCCGGCCTCGATCAGCAAGGGGACCTTCAGGCTCCCGGTCGAGCGGCTGATTCGGCCGACAACATCATGCTCTTCGAGCCAGGGTTCACCAGTGCGGGTGTCGCCGAGGATCAGTCGGACCTTGCGCTCATGGGTACGACAGGATTCCAGGATCTTGGCGGCCTTCGCATCGGTGCCGGGATCGAAGTAGGTCGTGCGCGTCAGCGGGGACCGGCTCCAGGCCTCGACGGCGTTGCAGTACTTTTCGTAACCGGCGATCGTGGCGTAATCGCCCTCCGCGAACGCCAGGTCGGGCCGGCCCAGCTTGTGGGCGATCTGGTTGGCGTGATCGCGGGCGTTGGCGAAGCCGAGGCAACTGTAACCCACGCCGCAATCGACCACGTAGCGTTGCTGCTCCGTATTGGTGCTTACCTTGTTCATGTCGGGGTCCTTTCGAAATGACGTGGAACCCGACACCCGCAGGATGTGAGCCCCACGGACGTTGGGTGGTTCGCTGCGCCGGACAGCGGCTGGCGTACCGAAACTGTTGATTCAGGCCGCTTGCGCTGCCGGCTGGAAGGCTTGCTCTACGAGTAGGTCATCGGCGACGACGACCTGATCGGACAGCAGGCGGTCCAGCTTCAGCAGCAGGGCGTCCGCGTGCTCCTGGTCATCCGGGTAGAGGGACGGGCGCAGTTTCTCGACCTCCTTCTTGATGAGGCGAAGCTCCGGGACGATGGCGCGCTCAGCGTGCACTTCGATGGCGTTCAGGATGGCGGTGATGGTGATCATCAGTGGCTTCCTTTCATTGCTGGAAAAACGGGGCCGGCATGCCAGGGGCAGATCGGCGGGCGGATTGGGACTCGACGGGGCGCGGATCGCGCATCGGCGGGTCTCGGTGTCAGGCGCGGTCGCATCGCAGGCAATCGCGGGCGTGCAAATGGGGGTGGGGTCGGAGCGAGCACCGCACGCACCGCTGGGTGAACAGCGGGCGTGGGCGTTCGACGATCCGGATGCGGCGACAGGCTTGCCGCATCACACGACGGGCCGGTGATGGCCCGGCGCTTCTCGGGTCAGGCGGCGCGCGATGCCTTGGTGCCGGATGAGCTCTGGGTTTCGGCGGACGCTGCTGCCGTATCGGCCGCCGGCGAGGTGGCCTGCTGCTCGAAAGCCGCGTGTGCCGTCGCGAACTCGGCCTCTCCGGCCAGGCGGTGCACCTGGGCCACGGCCGGTTCCTTGGCCACTTCAGGCAGGCATTCGACAGCGACGTCGCGGCCGTGCCGCAGACCCGCCTGCAGGCTGCGCCAGGGCTGTACCAACACGCCGTGGCACAGCCAACGGACGAACTGGCCGATCCGTTGGTGGCGTGCCTGGCGCGCCTTGTGCCGACGCAGGGACTCCTTGCAGCACATGTACAACGCCAGATGGGTACGCTTCATTTCCGGATCGGACTCGAGCTGGGCCATGACTTCGGTCGCAATGGCCGGATCACGGCTGACGCGCCGATAGAAGCCGACCCAGGCACGCTCTTCCTCGGTTTCGATGCCGGTGCGCCGGGAGCGAGGACGGGGCTTCTCAAGGGACATGGTGTTTTCTCCAAAGACGAACAGAGGGAACACCTGTCCCCGTTCGGGGAGGCGGTGGACTCCCCGGGGTTGCACGGACATGCGGCGCTGCTAAGCTGAACGCTCACATCCCATGAGGGCCCACACATCATGCTTCGTGCAGGCGACGCGCTACGGTTCACGCCCGACGAAATCGATGCCTACCGGAGACTCGGTCTCGAGTTCGACGGGGCGCGAACACGGGATGACATCGAACAGGCATTGACCCGGTGGACCGATACGCTGAACGACGAACGTCCCGATCTATTGGAGAAGATCGCCGTGGCAATGGCGAAAGCCAGGGGCATCAAGCTACCCGCGCGTTTGACGCGGGTGCGCTGACGCGGCCTTGTTGCCATTTGCCTCGGCAATCCTCATCCAACGGTCGGCGATCCGGTCCAGGTAGACCAGATCGTCGGCTTCGATCTCGCCCGACTCTCGCAAGCGGGCGATCACCTCCTTGACCAGGGACGGGTCGTCCTTGGCCAGTTGGACCACGGTGGCGGCAATGCGCCGGCGGTAGAGGCTGATCGACATGATCAACCGCCTGCCGCACGGAACTCGGACGCCCGGCCGGACCGCTCGGGAGCGATCGGCCGCGGCCTCAACAACGCCGGCACGGCCTGTGTGCGCGGGGCCGGCCGGGCATGGCCCGAACCGCCCAGCAACACGGCGACCGGGCGCGACGCTCTGGTGACGGGGATTGCGAACATGGTGTTCTCCTTCGGAAATGAAAGGGAACACCCTTCCCTGGCGGGGAACTCGGAGTTCCCCGTTCGGGATGCTCGGCCGTGGACGGCAGAGCGGCTCGGCGACGTGCCAGGCGGCACGCACAGGATGAAGGCCCACGGTTCTTGCGAACGGGGCCTTCGCTCGATGCCGGGCGGCCCGAAGGTCGCGCGGCGGGACACAGCGTTCAGCCAGGCGGCTGAACCGGACACTCGGCCAAAGACACGGCCGGACCCGACCGAGGCCGGGGATCCACGAGGCAGGTAACGACTGCGACGCCAGCAAAGCTGGACTTCAGGGTGGCCGAAGCCACCGATGAAGGCTGTGCAGACGCGATGTCCACAGAAAGCCCTTGCAGTATGGTGCCAGGATCAATCGAGGTTCAAGGCCGCGGCATGGGTTGCCACCCGCAAGCGTCGGGAATCGGGATGTTCTTGGTAGCGTAGTAGCGCATTTGAGGTCTGCAATTCAAGCTCATACAAATGGGGCTTGGGTCAAAGCAGCCTTGGCTTGAACTAGTACTAAACATCGTGATCTTGCTCGAGTGACAGCGTTGTAGAGCAGCCGCCGCTTCTGGTCATCGCTTCCGCCAACAGCGGCCGGCCAAAGAACGATGACATTGTCGAACTCACGATTCTTTGCCCCATGCACCGTCATGGCTCGAAATCTGCCATCCGTGTCACGCTGACGACGTCTGCGATTCGAAAAGGACTCCTGCACGATTGCCTCGATTTCCTCCCGAGCAAAATCGCTCCGTCCCTGGGTTCGACGCTGAAGGTTGAGCCACTTCGCCACATGGTGGGTTACATGCAAATCACCGCAGAGACGTACAGCGGCATCTATCTCGGTTAGCGTTCCAATATCCGGCAGATGCAATTGCGCCAGAAAATCGGCAGCGGCTTGGCTCTCCGACCGCTCCCAACGTATGTTGAAAGGGCCGTGCCCCTGTTTCGTAGTATTTGCACCGACCCATTCGATGACTTTTTCTGAGAATTGACCTGTAGCAGGCGTGATGACTGCGACACGTTTGTTTCCTCCATACCAGCCAAGAGCGTTTGCCACCCAGCTTCCGGCCAGTTGTGGTTTTGGCGTCAAGTCAATCCGGAATAGCCCGTTGGAAACGGGCGCGACCCCGGACCGTATAGCACTGGCTGCTTGAAGCAGAGCTGGTACGGTCGTTCTTTTCGGGACGGCAAGATTTTCGATATTACCGACCTCAGCGAGCCAGGTACATGCGGGGTTCGGGCGCAACTGCTCGTCCAGGCATTGAAACTCGTCAGCAGCGGCAACAACTTCAAGACGCGTTGCCAGCGCACGTACAATGCGGAGACGTACCGGTGTAAGGTCCTGAGCTTCGTCCAACAATACAATAGGAAAAGTTGCCGCCACCCAACGCACCACGATATCCTGTTGAAGTGCGGTTGCGGCTGCATCGCAGACTTGGTCATAGTTACCAACAGCCGGGATGCCAAGACCAAGCTGAATGAGCAATGCCTGCCAACGGCGCACAATTCGCCACGCGAAGCTGTCCACAGTGGCGCATTCATGCTTGTATGCGAGAGCAGGTATCGAACTCAAGCGTTCATGTAGTCGGCGACGAGAGCCGTGCATGAACGTCAAGGCAAGGACCTTCTGGCCAGCCTTTAGCGGCGTCTGCTCCAAATGATCGGAAAGCGCCTGCATTAACCGATAGGTCTTACCGCAGCCGGCGCCGCCAGAGAAGGCACGCACTGTCATGGCTGAAACACCCACACGCCAGCGTCGTCAAGATGGAATCTAGCAGTCACGATGCCAGCGCATGCAGATGCCAATCCGCTAAATAACTCGGCAGCACGTGCCCTACAAGCAACATTATTGGCGATAGCGTCAGCGACAGCTTCGTACGAAATGATGTCCATCTTGTGGGCCTTCAGCCACGTGACTACATCAGCTGTGGTCTGTGGAGGTGGTTGAGTTAATTGATCAAGCACTGGAATCACCGCTGGCTCATCAGCCATAAGTATCCAGCCGATCGTATCCTCCATCATTGCTCCATCTTGCCAACGCACTATCGCAGCTGGTGGGGGCTGGGTGGCCTTTAATTGCTCTACATAGCCTTGGCCGGCAGCATCTCCATCCACCAGACAACAGACACATTGATGAACGCCCGCCAGCAGAGCATGGGTTTCAACGACTTTGGCGTCGTCGGTCGGTACAACGCCTACCTCCAGCCCAAAGGCGCGAGGCAAACTGGAAATCCAACCTTCCGTGAGCATCAGGGGGCGAAGGATCGATTTCAAAAGCTGGAAATCGGCTCGACCTTCGGGGACCAGAATCGCCGGATGCAATAATGCGCTTAGGACATCCACGCGGTTCTGTTGGAAAAACTTGCGTTTCCAGTTTGGTGCATCAGGCAGCAATACGTCGGTGAGAAATGGCTTGGCTGTCAGCTGGCCGTGATCGTTTCGCAGGACCAGTACGGATGCAGGATCAGCCATAGCGGCGATGACGGGCGAGTGGGTTGTGATAAATGTCTGGGTCGACAGTGCTTGCACTCGTTGAACCAGTTGCTGCTGGGTTGCTGGCGGAAGGTGTACCTCAGGCTCTTCCAGCGCCATAAGGAACCCCTCTCCTGCAGCAGCACGAGTCCTGCCGAGCTCAAGCAGCAGCATTAATCCCTGCAATGAGACAAGGCCACTACCTTGGCGCGCGGCGGGAACACTTGCTCCCCCTGGTACCGCAAAATGCGCTGACACGGCCTCCATGACGGAGCGGCAGTCGGTACCAGTTACCCGGAGCTGTATCGCCGGCGCGTTTGAGATGCAGCGCGCAATTTCCATATTGACGTTATGGATCAGCGGTGAGATCTGTCCGTCTTGCTCAATAGGCTGCGCTGGCATACGCAATCTGTCCCGCTCAGCGAGAATCGCCGTCGAAGGCTGCGCTGCGGCGGCATAGACCGTTCTTCGGAACAACTCGCTTCCCCAGGAAAATACTCGATCCCAAGTCCTACTGGCCCGCACAAGAAAAAAGCCTAGTTGTTGAATCAGCTTTGGCGGGACGCCAACCGGAGCATCGTCTGCAAACGGGTCGATTGGATTGTCGTGATCGTGAAAATACCGCACCATTTCGACCGTTAATGAATCTCGGTCGAAATAGGCTTGGGCGGCAATCTGGCAACAGAGCTTCCATGCTGCATTGCTACGTAGCGGATGAACAACGCCAGTAGCTTCATCCAGCCACTTGGGGATCGCTCGTCCATCTCGGAACCAATCACCACTTTGGTCGGGATCATCGCCAGGAAAGTCGGTGATAGTGGCCACCAGCCGGATCCGATCAGCCGGCTGTGGATTTGATCCATAGAAGTCGTGCTCAGTAAGCTCCCGTATTAAGCGATCCCGGCCTAACAGTAAGGCCAGCGCCTCGATCAAAGTTGTCTTGCCAGCATTGTTGTCACCGATGAGGACTGGATGTTTTTTGAAATGAACTACTCCGTCCTGGATTCCCCTGAAGTTCTCAATCTTCAGGCTCGCTACTCGCATGGTTTTCCTCCCCCGTATTGGTGATCATCGGCTTTCTCTCACATGTTATGCCATATACGTCTTTCGCCCTTCAAGCGGCTGCGACTATGCGCCTACGTCCGCCCTGTTCTGCCCTTGGAACCAGCCGTGGAGCAGTTGGGGCGGTGAGACATGGCCAAGTCTGGAGTGCCGGCATCTAGGGTCGCAGAATTGCATTGCCCGATGCCTTGATCTTGGAGCTTCGCGGGCACTTACCTTCAAGTCCATCGACCTGCGGCAGTCGGTCCACGACTGCTCCCTCTTTCGATGCTTGATGTAACTGACCTCCGTAGGTTCGCCACAGTAAACCTGCGGAGGGTTTTGTCCTTGAAGGTAGCGCCCATGCTCGGTGGAAGAGAAAAACCCCCACAGCCGGTCGGCCATGGGGGGGAATCCTACACTTACGCAGCTTGCCGCACCTCTTCGGCATCGACTCTGGCGCTACCCACTTCGTCCTTGTCTAGGTCAAGCAGTTTGAGCAGCCCCCGCTGCCGGACCAGCAGGTCCGTCAGGCGGCCTTCGTGCTCGAAGGGCCGGGCCAGTTCCAGCCGCAGGTCCTCCAGCCGTTTGCGGCGGGTCGCCAGCTGCGCTATGGCATCGGCGTGATGCTTGCCCACCGATTCCAATGCGGCCAACAAGGCGGCCACCAGCGCCGGGCCCGTTTGATAGGGCTCGGCGTTGTACAGGCAGTGCCCTGCCAGGTAGAGGTTGGGCGTCTCCTCGCCGCGGGCCGCGAGGATGCCGAGGTCGAAGCCGCCAAACCGGCCGACGATCCGTTCGATCATCCGGCTGGCCGTGCGCACTTCCTCCTTGGCGGCCCTCACCAACCCGCGTAGCGCTTCGCCCACCGCATCGGGGCCCACGATCCTGCGCCCCGCCAGCTCCATGGCGATGCCTTGCATGGTTTGCGGCTCGATCCGGGCCGCGTCCTGCGCGTACAGCGCGACTTTCTTCTCCAGCGCCTCGATCGACATCGGCAGCCGGCCCACTTCGCTTTCGTTGGCATAGCGCTGGTTGCGCCACACCGAGAACAGCGTCGAGAGCTTGGCCACCTCCGCGTCCACGCCGGCTTTCTCGATCACCAGCGGATTGCCCGACGCCAAGGCCTTCACCTCGGCATAGGACAGCGCCGCCAGTTCCACATCCTCCAGCGACCGGATGCCCTTGTCGCCCTTCATCACCTGGGCGATGAAGCGCGCCTTGGTCTCCAGCGTTTGCCACATGTAACTGTCGAAACTGCCTTCCGTGACATATCGGAAAATCTCCACCTCCTCGCACTCGTTGCCCTGGCGCAGGATCCGCCCCTCGCGCTGTTCGACGTCGCACGGACGCCACGGCGCATCGAGGTGATGCAGGGCCACCAGGCGCGTCTGCACGTTGGTGCCGACGCCCATCTTGGCGGTGGAGCCCAGCAGCACCCGCACCCGGCCCTCGCGCACTGCCTTGAACAGCGCCGCCTTCTGGGCATCCGTCTCGGTGTCATGGACGAAGGCGATCTCCTTGTCGGGGATGCCCGCCGCGATCAGCCGCGCTCGCAGGTCGTCATAGACGCTGAAGCCCTTGCCGCCCCTGGGGGACGACAGGTCGCAGAACACCATCTGGCTGCCGCGGAACGCTGCGGTGCGTTGCCAGATGGCATGGACCTCCCGCACGCAGGCGGCGACCTTGCCGTGCTCGTCGAAACACGCCAGCGGCGCCACCAGCCGGAAATCCAGCGCGGCCTTGCGGCCGTCGGTGGTGATCGCCAGCATGTTGTCGTCCTTCGGGTCGACCTTGCCGTTGCGGATGGCTTCCGCCCGCAGCACCAGGGTCTGGACGAAGGCTTTCAGCGACGGGCTCGCCGGGCAGGCGACGATGCGTGGCTTGCCGCCGCGCAGCTTCGGCACCGGCAGGTCCAGCATTTCCGCCGTGCGGATGTCGGCCACTTCGCCGAACACCGCCATCAGCTCGGGCACGTTGATGAAGCGCGCAAAGCGCGTGTGCATGCGGTAGCCGCTGCCGTCCGGCGCGATTTCCAGCGCCGTGACGCTCTCGCCGAAGGTGGCGGCCCAGGCGTCGAACTGCTGCAGCCCGAGTTCCTCCAGCCGGTTGGGCTGCAGGTAGCGCATCATGGTGTGGATCTCGGCCATGGTGTTGGCCACCGGCGTCGCCGTCGCGAACACCACCCCACGCTGTGCGTGCCCATGGAGTTGCATCGTGTAGCGCGTCTTCAGGAACAGATCGAAGGCGCGCTCCGAACTGGTCAGCGGCAGGCCCGCCACCCGGGTCATCTTGGTGAACCGGTAGAGGTTCTTGTGCAGGTGGGCCTCGTCCACGAACAGGGCGTCGATACCCAGCAGTTCCCAGCTGAGCAGGTCGTCCTTCTTCTGGTCGGCCGACAGCTTTTCCAGCCGCGCCGCCCAGTTCTTCTTCATCGCCTCGAGTTGCTTGACGATCCGGTTGGACCGGTCGTTGCTCTTCTCGGCGCGGATTGCCATCTCTATTTCATGAATGATCTCCTTGATGAAACGCTCGCTGAATCGCGGCGACATCCGGATGCGCTCGAAGCTCGAGTGCGTGATGACCACCGCGTCCCAATCGCCCGTGGCGATGCGCGACACCAACTCGCGCCGACGGTCGCCTTCCAGGTCCTCCTTGCCCGCCATCAGCACCGACGCGTTCGGATAGAGCCGGACGAATTCGGCCGTGTATTGGGCGAGCATGTGGTTGGGGACCACATGGCAGGGCTTATTGACGAAGCCCAGCCGGCGCAGCTCCATGCCGGCGATGACGCACACCGCCGTCTTGCCGGCGCCGACAACGTGGAAGAGCCCGGTGTTCCCGGACTGCACGATGCGCCACACCGAATCCAGCTGGTGCGGATGCAGCTCGAAGCAGCGGGAGAAGCCCGGCAGCTTCAGGTGCGCGCCGTCGAAGCGCCGCGGCCGCGTGGCGTTGAACAGGTCGTTGTAGATGCGGCACAGCTTCTCACG
Organism: Cognatazoarcus halotolerans; assembly: GCF_009800965.1. Taxonomy (GTDB): domain Bacteria; phylum Pseudomonadota; class Gammaproteobacteria; order Burkholderiales; family Rhodocyclaceae; genus Cognatazoarcus; species Cognatazoarcus halotolerans. The sequence continues at coordinate 168,103 of NZ_WUAF01000010.1, forward strand.
GCGCTCGGTGTCCTCGAAGGCCCAGGCGGCAAACCGCTCCTTGATGAGGCCCAGCTTCTCCCGTGCCGCCAGCGTCTCGTCGGGATTGACGAAATACTTGTCGGTCAGCGGATCGCGGTCCCGGACGGTGGGCACCTGGACGTTCAAGGCGCACTGCACGAGTTCGACGGCGTTCAGGCGCGACGTGCCGAATTCCTGCGTCACCTTCACGTTCTGCCGCGCTTCCCACTCGCCGTATTTCACCGACCAGGCGCCGGCCTCGGCCGAATAGGCCACCTGGCAGTCCTTCAGTTCCAGGACCTGCTGGATGAACGCCTCGACGTCGAGGGCCGGAATCCACACCGCGCCCAGACGCGGCTCGATAGCTGCCGGTTCCAGGTCTGCGGGCTGCACCTGCTCCAGGGCCTCGATGTTGCGCTGGTAGGCTGGACCCGACAGCACCGCCTGCTTGAGCTTCGCTTTCACGTTGCCCGACAGGTAGTCGTCGGCGCTCTTCCAGTGCCCGTCGGCGGGGTCGAGAAAAATGTGACCCGCCTCGGCCAAGGCCGCCAGCACCGCCGCCTCGGGGGCGGCCAGCAGCCCGGCCATATAGGCCGGATCGACCCGGCCGCGCCACTGGACGGACGCGGCCAGCGCTTCGGCCGGTTCGCCCGCCGTACTCGGCTCCACCACCCGGGTGAGCGTGCGCCGCGAAAACAGCGCCGCCTTGCGGGCCGTCTCGGACTCCTCGTCGTAATGCTCCAGCGACAGGAGCAGCGGATAGTCGGGGTCGCGCCGGAATGCCAACGCGTTGGCGCGGGTGGACAGGCAACCGCATTTCGCGACGTAGCGGTCGTAGGTCCCGTTGAGCATGGCCCGCAGGTGGCCCAGCCGGCCGTCGCTCTCGTCCGCCAGTTGCGCGTCGAGCAGCGCCCGGGCGTGGTCGCGAATGGCGCACATCCCGGTGATGCGGGCGCGCTGCGTGGCGTTGAGCCGGTCATGGACATCGACCATCTCGCCGGCTTCGACCCGATGCACCCGCCCCTGGTGGAGACGGTAGCTGCCGGGCCGGGCGCCGGCTTCGGCCGGGACCACCACCCGCAAGGGCGCAGCCTGATGGACGATCGGGTGGTAGACGCCGGCCGGCAGCAAGGCGATGCGCTCTTGCAGAGCCGCTTCCAGGTTCCCCTCGAACACGGCGACCGGCACTTCCTCATAGCCGTTGCTCTCGCGACGGATGCGGCCGATGCAAAACTGCGGACGCTCGGCGTACCAGGCGTTGATCGGCAGGTAGCGCTCGTAGCACTGAGGATGCCGGAGACTATCGGGCACCGCCCCCAGCTTCAGCCAGTCCGCATCGACCGCCTCGGCCCGCTGCCGCTTGCGCAGGAACAGGATGTCGGTCTGCACATCGGTGGCGGCGATCCCGGCGAAGGTGCCCTTGGGGAGCCGGATGGCGCCCAGCAGGTGAGCCTGCGCGGCGATGTACTCGCGCACCGCGTCGTACTGGGCATCCAGCGTGTGACTGCTGGTGATGAAGCACACCAGCCCGCCGGGGCGCACCAGGTCGAGGGCGCGGCCGAAGAAATAGTTGTGGATGCTGAAACGGGCATAGGCCCGGTTGCTCACGTCGGCAACTTGGTACTTGCCGAAGGGCACGTTGCCGATCACCAGGTCGAACCAGTGATCGGGCAGTGGGGTCTTCTCGAAGGGGGCAATCCGCACGTCCACGCCGCCGGGCGCGTAGAGCGCCTTGAGGATGCGGCCGGAAACCCGGTCGATCTCGACGGCCGTGACGCTGCTGCGCTCGGCCATATTCCGCGGCATGGCGCCGACGAAATGGCCGATGCCGGCGGCGGGCTCCAGAATGCGCCCGCCGGTGAAGCCGAAGCGTGCCACCGCCTGCCAGATGGCCTCGATCACGTGGATCTCGGTGTAGTGGCTGTTGTTGACGGAGGCGCGCGCCGATTCGTAGTCCTCGGCGCCGAGCATCGCCTGCAGGCGACGGGCGCGTCCGGCCCAGACGCGATCCACGGTTTCGAGGTTGAAGCTGGCAGGCAGGCCGCCCCAGCCGGTGTAGCGCAGCAGAACTTTGCGCTCCTCTGCGCTGGCTGGGCGGTTCTCGGCTTCGATCTGCCGCAACTGCTCGATTGCCGCCAGATTGGCTTCGAATTTCGCTACGGCGCCGCCCAGATCATCGAGGTCGGCACGACCCAGGCTGGGCCAGACCACACGCGATGCCGTTGCTACGCTGGCGACGACGCGCCAGCTTGCCCGGGGGGCGATGGGCGCCGGGGGCGCTTCGCTCGTCCCTGGATCGGACAAAGCAACGTCCTCATCGGCCGAGCCAGACGACCGGCCTATGGGGAAGGAAAAGATCGGCCTTGCCACGGGAGGCAGGCCGGGAAGCACAGGACCGTCCGGGTCGAAGCCGGGCAGCCACAGGGAAGGCGCGGTAGGACATGCCATCGGTGTGTTCTCCATGGAATGCGGGAACACACCCCCCACCCGGGGAGACATGCTCCCCAGGTGGGAATGACAAGCGGATCGCGACGAATCCGCTATGGCGACGCGAGGCGGTTCAGCCTGATGCTGGACTCGCGGCGGCAAGACATTGCTGCCGGTACTCTGAAGGCGGGTGACGACCGCAACGCCGAATGGATCGGAGCGCTCGAAGGCGCGCGTTGGCCGAAGCCAGATGCACGGTCAGTGTGCCGCGCGGCGCGCCGTTTTGCGCACGGGACCGCCATTTGCCTGCGGAAACCCGAGCGGAGCGGGGAGCTTGTGGATGGCGATGGATGGGCCAGCGCTGCGCGAACGCCGAGGGCGAGCCCTGATGCACCTCCAACTATGAGGCTGGCCCCGACCATGGCTATGAGGGGGCGCCGACTACATCAACATCTGGGGGATCGCGCGGCCGAGGACGCCAATCTCAATCGCCTTCCCGGGTATCGGCGTTGGTTGGAGTGCATGCTGAAGTGATTTGTTGGCCGCACGCATTCGCAGTCGCCCCGTCCACCGACTGACCGGGCCGAACGCTCAGACTGACCGTCGCCTTGCCCTGCCGCTTCGCATCGAGCAAGGCGGCGTCGGCGCGCTCCAAGGCCTGCGGCAGCGATTCGTCGGCGTGGCGCTCGGCAATGCCTGCGGAGAACCGCAGGAAGACGGTGCTGCCAGAGGCCGGGAACGGCGCGACGGCGAGCGCATCCCGCAGACGTTCCAGCATCTTTCGAGCGTCGCTCCCGCTGCAGTTCGGGAGGATCAGGGCGAACTCGTCGCCGCCCAAGCGGGCGATGGTGTCGGTCGGACGCATATGGCGGCGCAGCGTGGCGGCGAAATGAATCAGCGCGGCATCGCCCACCGGATGGCCGTGCCGGTCGTTGATTGCCTTGAAGCCGTCCAAATCGACCATCATGCAGCAGGCCGACGCGTCCTTCACATCGCCGCCGGCCCATTGGTCGCAGGCGCGCCGGAATCCGCGACGGTTCAATAGCGGGGTGAGGTCGTCCTGGTGGAGCAGGTGCTGTGCTTGTTGCAGCGCCTGTTCCAAGGCAACGATCTGTTGCTTGACGGACGACCGCCGATGTCGTCGCTGGAAGTTGGAGCGCATGGAGAACCTGTGCCGCGTCAAAAAGAGGACCACAGCATAGGGAGGGGCATCGGAGAAACCCTAGCGGGAACGGGCGGATTGTCGGCGCCATTTCGAGATCAGGCGCGACGGGCCCGTCGATTCAAGACGCGGGGACGGAAGGCTTGAAGGGCAGGGGGCGGGTGAGATTCTGAACCTATGGACATGCCCATCGGCGTGCTCCTTTCAACCGTTCAGGAGGCCTCGTGAAACTCTCCAAAGCCGAAGTCGACGCCATCATCGCGGCGTCGCCCCGTACCTTCGTTCCCTTCAACAAGCTGGTCCTCTCGGAGGACTATCAGGCGCGGGCTGGTGGCAGCACCTCGAAGCTGAGCATCGCCGAACTCGCGGCCTCGATCAAGGAAAGCGGGGTGCTGCAAAACCTCGTGGTCGTGGAAGGCGCACGCGGCCGCTACGAAGTCTGCGCCGGTGGCCGTCGCCTCGAAGCGCTGGCCCTGCTCGTGACCCGGAACGACATCGCCGACAACTATCCGGTCCCGGTGCTGATCGTCCCCGCCGACAAGGCGCTGATCGCCAGTCTCGCCGAGAACTGCTTCCATATCCCGATGCACCCGGCCGACGAGTTCGCCGCCTTCGCCAAGCTGATCGGGCAAGGCAAGTCGGTCGAGGACGTGGCTGCCGCCTTCGGCGTCACGCCGCTGGTGGTCAAGCGCCGCATGAAGCTGACAACGGTCTCGCCCAAGCTGATGGCCCTGTTCCGCGAGGACAAGGTCAGTCTGGACTGCCTGATGGTGCTCGCCTCGGTCGACGACCACGAGAAGCAGGAACAGGCGTGGGCCAACCTGCCATCGTGGAATCGTCATGCCGACTACTTGCGGCAGTTGCTGACGCGCGGCGAGATCGAGTCCGACCGCCATCCGGTGGTCAAGTACGTCACCGTCAAGGCCTACGAGAAGGCGGGCGGGCCGTCACGCCGCGATCTGTTCAGCGACGACGACAAGAAGGTCTATCTGCTGGACGCCGCGCTGCTGGAGAAACTCGCCATCGAGAAGCTCCAGCGCACGGCCAAGCAAGTCCTGGCCGAAGGCTGGAAATGGGTGGATGTCCGCACGCGCTATGTCTATGACGAGTACGTCAAGCACGGCGAACTGCGCAAAGCCAAGCGCTCGTCCACCGAGCAGGAGGCGGCCGAACTCGAACGCCTGCAGGCGCAGATCGCCGAGCACCACCACAGGATGGAGGAACTCGCCGACCAGGACGGCAACGAGGACGAGTTCTACAAGCTGGAGCAGGAGGCCGAGGCGTTGGGCGCGCAGGCCGACGCCATCGAGGCGGCGCTGGTGGTTTGGCCGGCCGAACTGATGGCGCAGGCGGGTTGCGTGGTCTATGTCGGGGACAATGCAGCACCGGCGGTGCGCTATGGGCTGGTCCGTCCCGAAGATCGCAGCGACATGGCGCAGGCTGCCCGCGAGGCCGGTTCGCCCGAAGGGGCAGGGGGCGAGTCGCTGGTCTCCCTGCCGGCGGCCAAGACCCGGCCGGTGCACTCCGAGCGCCTCGTGCGCAGCCTGACGGCGCATCGTGTCGCCGCCATCCAGGCCGAACTACTGAGCCGCCCCGATGTCGCCATCGCCGCCCTGACCGCGCAACTCGCCGCAAAGCTGGTGGTCGACGGCTACCGTCGCCTGTATGGCAGCGGCGATCCCCTCACGATCAACGCCACCGACACCCACGGCACCCTGCGGACCGAGGCGGAGGATATGGAAGCCAGCGCTGCGTGGCAGCAGTTGGAGGCCGAGCGCCAGGCCTGGGCAATCCATCTGCCCGACGACGTGGACGCGATCCTGCCTTGGGTGCTCCAGCAGAGCAACGCCACCGTGGTCCGTTTGCTCACCTTCCTGATTGCGACCAGCGTGACGGGCGTCTATGGCGCCGAACCGGACAAGCAGAGCACCGATGGCATCGCGGCGGCGCTCGGGCTGGACATGACGAAATGGTGGAAGGCGACCGGGGCGAGCTACTTCAACCATGTCTCGAAGGCGCGCATCCTGGAGGTCGTGACCGAAGCGGCCGGGGCGAATGCAGCCAGCCAGCTGCAAGCGCTCAAGAAGGATGCGGCTGTGTCCGGAGCCGAACAGGCGCTGGCGGGCGTGGCGTGGTTGCCGGGCGTGTTGCGGAATCGGGAGCCGGCTCACGCGGACGTGGCATCGGATGACTCAGGACCCGGCGGCACATCTATGGTTGGTGATGATGTACCGGCGACGGCAGAAGCCGTCGAGGCGGCATAGACGGCCTGACTTTTCCCAAACTAGCTAGGGAGTTGAGCGGACGAATTGGCATCGGGGGGAGCCCCATCGAAGACCGCCTGGGAGGATCGGTTGCGCAATTTCCCCATCTCGGGGAGAATCTGGCCTGAAGGCCTCGTCCGCCTGAGCTTCGAGCGGCTCAATCCAGACTTTCGTGCAACACCCCGCTGTTTCCCTTTGCCACCACCATGCGATTTCGCCTGGGCGTAGGCCAAGTAAGCGCTCGATTGGTCCACGCTGATCTAGGAGATTCGCATGCCTATCGGCATTTCAAACCTCGCCCATTCTGTTCGCAAGAACAGTTCGACCGACACTGGCACTGTTTCGGTGTCTCTCGGCCATGCCCACCAACTCGTCGCGGCGGCCATGGGCTACAAGACACTCGCTTCGTATCAGGCGGCCCAGGCCGTTGGCGGAGAGCCCGCTGCCCTGGACCTTGTGCGTCACTTCGTTCCCGACTACGACTTGCTTGGCAGGCGTGCTCTGGAGCTCGGGATCTCGATCCAGCCCGCCCGTCTGCATCAACTGCTGGAAGCCGCATTGTCCGAACGCCTGCCGGGTGCGCAACTCCATGACGCCTACGGGAACCTGGAGGACGTCCTCAGGGAACGGGTAGAACAGGTCGTCCTTGATGACGACGACGTCAACAGCGCCATGGCAAATGCCAACTACGATGGCATCGACGAAGTGTACTTCGACTTCGAGGTTGCGCTGGAGGAAGCTGCCATCGGCGATCCGTTGCTCGTCGACCTGGACGGCCACGTCGGCCTGGGCATCGACACCGAGCGGCCGTACGCTGGTCACAAGGTAAACGTCGAAGGCACGCTTACCCTTGAACGGTTCGGGCTTCGCTGCTTTGGTGAGCCGGAAGTGACCGTCATCAATGCGGCGCTGGACTATAGTTGGTCGGCCCCTGACCCAGACGATGAAGAAGATGGACCGCCCGTGCGCAGCCTGACCCAGGCTTATGCCGAACTGCTTGGCCTGGAATCGCAGGAGGTGGGTCCCCTCGTCGACGTCGAACCGCAGGCGCTGGACGGCAACAGCGGCGAGATGGTTTACGGCTATCTCCTCAATTTCGAAGGCTACGCTTCACCGGAAATCACCGCCAGAATCCTGGATCGACACGGGTCGCTGCAGATCGAAGTCGGTCCGAGCTTCTTCGAGAACGTTCGCGACGACGACTGGCCGAACTGAGCCCGAGTGTGAAAAGGTCGGCCGGGTGCCCGGCGCAGGCCGGTCTCTTCTGCGAGAACCGCCGACTTCGATGCGGCAGACGCGAACTGGAGACTATAGCTGCGAGAGCATTCAACCTCGCCGGCTTCCCGGCCGCCGGTGAACGCTTGGGGGCGAAAGTGCCGCGCCCGAGCATGATCGAGGGACGCGGCGGGCGCAGCTAAACTAAGCCGCGCTGCGCAGGCCGTCGGTGGCTTCGTGAGGGGAGGCGGCCGCAAGGCCTTCATCCGTCGTCGCGGGTGTGTGACGCGACGGGCTGGCTCCCAAATAGGCGCCAGACGCCCTGATCCTCCCGTGGCCTGCCATTTCGGCGACGGCCTGGCGCGCAGCGTGGTCCAGGTCGGCGGGGAGGGGGCCTCCGCCGCGCACCGGCGGGGCCTCGCCACCGGTTTCATCGCCAAAGCGCCGGATCAACGCTTCGTGCCGCAGCCCATGGGCGGTGATCCCGCGCTCGCTCGACGTGATGCCGAATTTTTCCATCACATAGTCGAAACGGCGCAGGTTGCGCTTCAAGTCATGCCGAGGATCGCCCAGGTGCGCGTCCTCACCTTCCGCCACGGCACGGGCATAGTCGAGGGCGGCCAGGCCGGCTGCACTGTCCAGCGCCACAAACCGTAGCCGTCCCCCCTTGCTGCCCTCCTTGATCCGCACGTAGTGGTCCGCCCGCCGTTCGTCAGGCGACAGGCCGGTGGCCTCAAACGGCACGACACAACGGTGCGGCCGGATCATCACCGATTCCTTGCGCCGCAACCCGAAGGCCTGGATCAGCCGCAGCGAGGCGCCGACATAGCGGTCGTAGTCGCAGACCTGCTCGATCAGCGCATCGATGTCGACGCCTTGAGCGGACCAGCTCTTGTCGCGCTGCGCATATTCGTGCCGCTGGTATTCCTCGGTACTCAGCCCGTAGTCGGCCGGTTTGCGGATGAAGCCGGGCTTGCCCAGCCACATCGCCAGGCCGCGCAGGAAGCTGAGGTAGGTCTGGATGGTGGCCGGCGCGAGCTTTTCTTCCTGCCAGATCTTCACCATCGCCCGGATGTGCCGTTCGCCGAGGTTGCGTGGGTCGGGCAGGGTCTTGAAGCCGGCCTTCGTTTTCAGGTCGCGGAAAAAGCGGCGCAGGAAGTCGGCGCGCTCCTGCCGGGTCTTGTGCGAGACCGTCTTGTCGAGCGAGGTGTGCAGGCTGTTGAAGAGTCCGAGCAGCACCTCGAGCACCTGCATGGGGTCGGCCTTGCCGGGCTTGTAGCGGGCGAGGATGGCCGCAGGCGGCAGATTGGCCTGGGCCTGATTGCGCGTGGGCTGCAGCGGGGCGGCACGGCCCAGCCCGGCAGTGCCTTGAACGCGGCGACGGGTGGATGGCGTGGGATTGGCAGTGGACATGGCTTTCCTTCGAATGAACGCCGTGCGGCCGTCCCGGCGGAGCACAGCACAACAATGGACGGAATCCCGGCATGGCGGGCGAGACGGATTCCGACGTCTGGCCCGCCCGTGGTTGCAGTAGTTCAGCGCAGCGCCTGACCACGGACAGCGCTGCACCTACCCAAGGATTTGCCGATGGGCTGCTTGCAAGCGCAGGCATCGGCTCGGTCGGTCTTAAAAATGAAACGGTGATCCGTCCCACTCACGCATTTCTGCGCTCGCGGGCTTGGGGATGCCGCCGCGCCTCTGGGGCAGGGCACGACATCGGCACGCCGGTCGAGCCGGGTGCAAGTGGTGGATCAGTCCTCGATTCGTAACGTCGTCCACCTGCATGGGTCCGCCCCTGACCGAAAGTCCAGGGCGGTGCGAGGTTTACGAGCGAAGACACACGGGGAGCCCATCAGGGCAAGCACGGCCGTGTGCGGCGCAGGAGGCGCAGGCTCGAAGGATGACGGGAACAGCGGGGCGGCATCGGGTGCCGTCCGGACCATTGGCTCAAGGCATCGGCGCGTCCTCGAGGGAACGCCCAGCGGACAGCTGGCAAGCCGGTGCAGGCACTACGAAATAAAATTCCTCTGGGGCGAGGCCTCGAAGGCCGCACCCGCCCCGACTCGACAGGTCGGGGCGCTTGAAGGGCGGGTAACGACCGCAACGCCTTTTGCTCCGCGATGGAGCTGGCCAGGAGGCCACGGGAGCCCACAGTTGACTCCTCCCCCTCGACGGCGTCAACCGTCGACGACAGCACGCCCTTCGAATTCCGTGGGCTTGCGGGTGGCACTTGAAATCGGGGTCTGAGGGTCGCTTATTTTTCGGGCGAAGACGACAACCGGGCGCAGCCTGCCCTTGATGAGCAAATCTTTGGCCTCTGGGGCCGACCGGGACCTGTCCAGCGCTGGGGGTACCCGCAGCCAGTCCTGCACACGGGGTTGATATCCGTGGTTTGAATGAGAGCGTAGTGACACACACGCAGCCCCGTCGGGCGATGGCGCTTTCAGGTGTCAGCGAAACGTCTGTGCATCGTCGGTTCGCTGACAGCGGGCCGGACCCGATCCCGAAATCGGGCTCATTGAGTGGGGATTCCGTGTGGCGGGATCAGGTCGCCGTGTCGATGCTGATCGACCTCAACCCTGCCTCGGAGCCTTGTCATGGAATTGATCGTCAGAGCGGTGGATGTCGGATCGGGCAACACCAAGTTCGTCACGGCCGCAACTGGTGCCGACATCCGCTGCGCCAGTTTCCCCTCCGTCGCCTATCCGTCGAGCGACGACTCGCCGTCGTGGCCGGCGAGCGAGCGCAAGAAGACGGTGTGCATCCCCATCGGCCCGCTGTTCTACGAGGTCGGGCCGGACGTGAGCCTCGCCGCCGATACCTTCCGTGCTAAGCAGTTGCACGACGAGTACACCGAGACGCCTGAGTACCTGGCGCTGCTGCGCGGCGCTTTGAGCATGATGAAGCTGAGCCGCATCGACTTGCTGGTGGTCGGGCTACCGGTGGCGCTCTTCGCGGTCAAGAAGGCGGCACTGGAAAAGGCCATGACCGGCCGGCACGACATCGGCGGCGGCAAGGTCGTGACGGTCGGCAAGGCGCTGGCCGTGGCCCAGCCGCAGGGGGCGCTGGTGCACTACGCCTCCGAGCACCAGAAGATGGCGGAGATCGGCCACGAGCAGAGCCTGATCATCGATCCGGGCTCGCGCACCTTCGACTGGCTGGTGGCCCGGGGCATGCGACTCGTGCAGAAGCAGAGCTACTCGTTCAACCGCGGCATGTCCGATGTGCTGCGGCTGCTGGCGGCCGAGATCACGAAGGACATCGGCACGCCCTACCGCGACTACGACGCCATCGACCTCGCGCTCCGGACAGGCAAGCAGCCGGTCATCTTCCAGAAGCCGTACGACATGAAACGCCTACTGCCCCTGGCCGAGACGGTCGCCGAGCAGGCAGTCTCGACGATGAAGGAGTGGATCGAAGCGCCCCACAGTCTGCAGAACATCATCCTGGTCGGCGGCGGAGCCTTCCTGTTCCGCAAGGCGGTGAAGGCGGCGTTCCCGAAGCACCGCATCCACGAGGTGAAGGAACCGATGTTCGCTAATGTGCGGGGCTTTCAGCTGGCGGGGCAGAACCACGCTCGCAGCGTGATGGCCGCGACCGGGAGGGAGCAGGGTCAGGGCGCAACGGGAGAGGTCGAATGAGCGCCGATGCCATGAAAGACCCCAAGCCGATTCGTCTCGTCTTCGAACTGGCACGGGCCGACCATCCGCGCCTGTACGACGATCTGATCCGCTTCCACAAGGGCACCAAGCGGGTCAACCGTCTGCGCGTGCTGGCCTACGACGGCTTGCTGGCCCAGAGCGGCGTGTTCGCCGGGATTGGGCACGGCCTGCCCCATCAGCCGTCGGCAAGTAGCACGCAGGAGGGCAGTGGCGAGGTCACCAACGACATCTTCGCGCCAGCGATCGACGGGTGAGGCGGCCATGGGAAAGCGATCGCGCCGGTCGGACAACGACAGGATGGTCAGTGCTTCGGACCTGGCCCAGATGGGCCGCTGCGAGAGACTGGTGGTGTTCGAACATCGGCATGGCACCCGCCGCACCGCCCGGCAACAGCGAGCCCGAGAACGCGGAGTGGTCGAGCATGAGCGCTTCTATCGGGAGGGCCTGGCGGCTTCTGCACAGGCTATCCGGAAGGGGCGCTGCTTCATCGCCACCTGCGTGTTCGGCGAGGGCTGGCAGACTCAGGTGCTGCGCGGGTTTCGGGACGTTGCGCTACGCTCGAACGTTTGGGGGCGTCGCCTAATCTGGTCCTACTACCGGTTGGCGCCTGGCATCTGCACATGCCTGCGCCGATGGCCTGCCTTGCAGGCTCCGGTACGCGTGGTCTTGGGTGCGATAGCGGCGAGCCTTCGATGGTGGCCAGGTTTGCGCGGAGGCGGGCAATGTCGGCGGTAGGATGGGGCGTCCTTGGCGGTCTTGTCGTCGTATGCCTCGCGGCGCTGGTCATAGCGTGGCGGCGGTCGGTTACAACCGATGCTGCACTGGCTGAGCGAGCCTCACGACCGGACGCGCTGCGGGATGCCGAGCTGGTCTATATGGAAAGACTGTTCTGGACTTCCAAGCCCGTTGGGGTGGTGGCGAAGATTGACCGGGTATACCGCATGCCCTCGGGTCTGCTCGTGTTGGTAGAACTCAAAACCCGCTGGGCTAACCAGCCATCCCTGTCGGACGTGATCCAGTTATCCGCACAGAGAGTGGCGGTGATGGGGCAAACGCACCAAGCCGTAGCGTCCTACGCGTATGTAATGGTGAAAGCGCCGACTGGGCGCGGCTTGCCGATCGCGCATCGTGTCCAATTGATGACTGACGAGCACGTGGACGCCCTGGTCAGGAGGCGGGAAGAGATTCTCGCAGGCCGCATTTTGCCGGGACGACCCCAGTCGCGGAAGACGTGCCTTTCGTGCGCATTCCGAGGGCAATGCGACAGTCTGCTTCCCTGAGTCAATCGGTCTATCGCTCAATCGGTTCCTGCGGAATCCTGCGGCCACTTTGCGCTACAAGGGGACGAGGGCAAGATGCTCGGCCGGCACATGACGCTGCGCCAACTCAACCATATGCCGCAACAGGTTATCCATTATAAAATGATATTCGAATCAGTCGAGGACGAACTGAATGGCGACATCGAAGCGCGGCGGATCCTCCCGCTCCAAGAATCGAAGAACCGAGGTGCCGGGCCAGGCATTGGGCTATGGTCTCCAGTACACGCGGATGACGCAACTCCTCTTGGAGGCGCCCGCCGGGAGCTTTTGCAGTATGGAGTTCCTCGATGATGTGGCGCAGCAGCACGCAGACAAGGGTACACGCCTGATCCAGAGCAAGAGTGCGCTGACGGCCAATCCAGTCGCCGATCGCGCCAAGTCGCTGTGGAAGACGCTGTCCAATTGGACGACGTTGGGGGCAGATTCCGATTACGATCTGGAGAAGACGGTCTTCGAGATCTATGTCTCCCGTCCGGTCGGCGGCCAACTCGTCGAGGCATTTGCCAATGCCCATACGCTGGAGGAAGCGCGGGCGGCCATTGCGCTAGCGCGCGACGCCTTGTGGGGAAAGTCGCCGGACTTCGCGTTGAAAAGCACCGTGGCTGACGAGATCGCCCCGTACCTGGAACGCGTATTCAATGCAGATCAGACCTGCCTGGAGCGGATCATCTGCAACTTCCAGCTGACCCTTGGCAGCGGAAGTCCCCAGGCTGACATCGAGGCTGTGATCCGCACCCATCCGGTTTCCGCCACTAAGGTGGCCGACATTGCTGACCACATGTGCGGCGTCGTGAAGCGTCGGGTGGACGAACTGCTGGAGGCCGGGCGGCCGGCCGTCATTGGACGTGACACATTCTATGGCTGGTATGCCGCCTACCTGCGCAAGGTCGATCGGGACACCGTACTACCGAGCCGCGCCAAGGCGCCGAGCGAGGAGGAGTCGCGCGGTCAATTGCCGAAGATATTTGTTCAGCAATTGGACCTCATCGGGATGCCCTTCGAGGACAAGCTGGAGGCCGCGAGCGACTATCTGATGGCCGCCGCCGACCGCACGGCTTGGGCCGTCAGCGGCGAAGTTGATGAGTCGTCATTCGATGACCTGGACGCCGCGCTGAAGCGCAGTTGGAAAAACAAGCGACGTACTTGTGGCATCGAGCATGGCAGCAAGCCTGGTGAGATCCAGGGACAGGCGCTTTACTCGGATTGCATGGACTTCACCATCTACCTCCAGGCCATGCAGCCGCCGGACCACTTCATTCCGGGGTGTTTTCACCGGCTGGCCGATGACTTGTCGATCGGATGGCACCCGGACTACGAGCAGCAGCTCAAGGTCAAGAAGGCCGCGTGACGATGCTGGCACGTGAAGCACAGAACATCCAGAACCCAGCGCTCGGCGCGGCCGCTCTTTGGCGCTTTTGCTGCGGCTATGTCGAAGCCCATCCCGTCGGTGACCCTCCGCGTCTGCCGATGCTGTTCCTGGTGCTGCCCATCGTGCTGCACCAGGCGACCACCGAGCTGCTACGGCGTACCCGGCCCAGCTCTGGACTGCGGGCCTTCGCCGCGAAATTCGGGGACTCCCAAATCTCCAAACAGGACCTGCTTCTCCAGGTTCACGAGCGCGCAGTCCGCTGGCGCACGCTCAGCCTCCAGTCGATCGAGCTGGCCGCGGCCGGGCACCTGATCCAACTGCTCGAGGGTGGAGAGGTAATCCCCTTGTCGCGTACCAAGGCTCGCGGTCTACCCGACGAGGTGAAGCAACTGTTGGCCGATGCAGAAAAGCTCGGCGTGTGGTGCGGCCAACTTACGCTGCACGAAGTGACAACAACACTGAAAATAAGGCTCTGATGTATCTGCAGATTCGCGAGATCGTGCTCTGGCCGCGCAACCCGAACTTCGAGCCGCGCCGGCTCCAGTTCGAGTTGGCGAAGGTGAACGTTATCAGCGGCGCGTCGCGGACCGGCAAATCCGCTGTTATTCCCATCATCGACTACTGCCTTGGCGCGGGGACTTGCTCGATCCCCGTCAAAACCATCCGCAAGTATTGCGAGTGGTTTGGTGTCGTGGTGGCGACGTCGCAGGGCGACAAGTTGCTGGCCCGGCGAGAGCCCGGTGCGCAGCGCAGTACCGACGACATGTACCTGCTGGAAGCGGAGCGGATCTCGGACATTCCGCGCCGCATCGCCAAGAACACCAATGCCGACGCCGTGAAGCGGCTGCTCGACGAACTTGCGGGCCTGTCCAAGCTCGACTTCTCGGGCGGCGAAGAGTCGACGGGGTTCGATGGTCGCCCAAGCTTCCGCGATCTTGCTGCGTTCACGTTCCAGCCGCAGAACGTCGTCGCCAATCCCGACGTGCTGTTCTTCAAGGCCAATACTTACGAACACCGGGAGAAGCTTCGGAAGATCTTCCCATATGTGCTCGGGGCCGTGACGCCGACGCTGATGGCAAAGCAGTTCGAGCTCGGGCGTGCCCGGCAGGAACTCCGTCGCAAGGAGCGGGAGCTCAAGGATGCCCAGGAGGTGTCTGCGCGCTGGCTGGCCGACTTGAGGGCGAAGTTCAGCGAGGCCCAAGAGCTGGGGCTGGCCGCCAAGCCGGAGCAGGAGCTCTCGCGTGGCCAGATGATCGAGCGACTGGAAGAAGTCGTCGCGCGCACGGACCTCACGCTGTCGGTGAGCACGTCGACCATCTCGGATGCACTGCGCGAACTCAGCGGCCTCGAGGTCGAGGAGCGCGAGGTGTCGCGTGAGCTGACGACCTTGCGCCATCGGCTTAGTGAGATGAACCGCATGCGTGTCGGCGTCGACCAATACCAGGATGCCCTCGCGCTGCAGCGGGGACGCCTGCAGCTATCGAGCTGGTTGGTGTCTCACACCGACGACGAGGCGGACTGCCCGATGTGCGGCAGCCATACGGACTCGGCTAAGCGCAAGTTGGCGGTGCTGTCGGAGCGCCTGCGGGAAGTCGAGGCAGACGCCGGCGTCGACAAGGAGGTGCCGGCCGCCTTTGACCGCGAGCTGCAGCGCGTGACCGAGGAGGTCGGACAGGCGACGGAGCGGCTGCGCTCGGTCCAGATCCGCAAGCGGGCCTTGGCGGGGCGCTCAGACGAAGCGCGGCAGCGGCAGTTTGCCGCGCAACGGGCTGAGCGGTTCGTTGGCAACCTTGAGTCCGCCCTCGACCTGCATCGGCGGCTGGGCAGTGACAGCGAACTCGTCGACGAGGTTGTGCGCCTGAAGGAACGGGTGCGGCAGTTGGAGGCCGAGTTGCGCGAGCAGGATGTTGAAGCACGCAAGCGTCGGGCTCTCCATGCCATCAGCAACAACGCGGGCCGGCTCCTGCCGCACCTCGATGTTGAGAGCCCGAACGATCCAATCTCCCTTGAGATCAACGACCTGACGATCAAGGTGCGCGGCACGGAGCGTGACGACTACCTGTCTGAGATTGGCAGTGGCTCCAACTGGCTCTCCTATCACCTGGCGGTGCTGCTGGCGCTCCATCAGTTCTTCCTGTCGCAGCGCAAGGGGCCCGTCCCTGCGTTCCTCGTGCTTGACCAGCCGAGCCAAGTGTACTTTCCGAAGCGCATCATGGCGCGGCCAGAAGACGAGGAGGTCGAGGAGGTCGAGGAGCCCCAACTGCGGGACGAAGACGTGGACGCCGTTCGACAGGCGTTCGAGGTCATGGGGCGTGTGGCTCTGGATGCCAAGGGCGGTTTGCAACTTATCGTACTCGACCATGCCTCGCGCGACGTCTGGGGCGACATCGACGGGGTCGTCGGCTTGCCCGAGTGGCGCAACGGCGTCAAGCTCGTGCCTATGGCGTGGTTGGATGACGCCTGACCTCCGAAGTCCGCGGTGATCGGGCCACGGCGGGCCCCGCCAACACGGTGAGGCCTTCTCATGCTGCTTCGGGAGCCAGTGCCGAGGCTTGGGCAGCACGGTGGGCGGCCGATCCGTGAAGTGTTCGATCACCCGATTGCCCGCGTGAAGTACTGGTCGAGGAAGATGCCCTCGAACAGGCTGTCGGGCGCGTCGATGTCGAGGTAAGCGAACTGTTCGGTTCGCGAAGCGTGTTCGGGTTGGCGTCCTTGTCGTGCCGCGTAAGTGGGCTTTCGTGGTGCTCTATGGCACGACTTGAAACTGACTTGACGGTATCAAACACGGGTGTCCGGGGCGCTTCAGCCGCTGATACCGTCAAAGTGCGGGGGTGATTCCGGCTCTGATACCGTTAGCCCCGCTGAAGACGCTGTCGCTGATACCGTCAGACGAGGGGGCGCAAGCCGCCTCTGATACCATTAGCCCTCAGCATTCGAGGGGGCTTCCCGTTGGAAAGGGCTCGACCACCCCTCAGTAGGGCAGTTTTGAGGGAGCCGAGGGCGATGCCGGCACGATGGGACAACATGAACCTGGATGGAGCTATCCAGATGACCCCGCTGAGGCGCGGCAATTTGTCGGTATCGCTGTCGGTATCAAGCCACCCGCATCAGGCCGAAAGCCTTGCTACACAACGGTTTCCACGATGCTATTGACAATCGAGTGGGAGTGACCTGCTTCTTTCTGTTTGTCCAAGGCCGTGGCCGGCAGAGAGTGTGACCGCGCTGTGCGTGGGATACGCTTCAAGCGCGCGATGACCGACAGCGATAAGTGCTACAACTGCTTTGATCGGCTGTCTGAAAGTGGCGTACGACTTGGTGGATAACGACACGGCGGCTCGCCGGCCTCCGGATTGTTTGTCGTGTTCGAAAGCGCGCTGTTTACCTGCCTGGCCTTGCACAGGACGACTCTAGCGATGGCGGGCGAGCTTCCCGTGATGGTCGGCTCGGCACGAATGCGTATCCCGGTGGAGTGACGCTACATGCTGGTCGATGCGGCGTGACGGCATCGTGGTCTGGAGAGCTGCCAGACAACCGGATGCGGCGTGCTGATTCCGTAATTGCGGGTGTTTGTCAGCCGGCGGAAGGCAGTGCGCAGCGCGCGCTGCGCGATTTGGCAAAGTCGCGTGCATCGGCCGCAACGCTTGCCGCCATCGCAGCAATTGCGCGCTGCTGGGCCTGTACCAGCTCTGCATAGCTTCCAGGAGCCAGTTCTTCATACTTCCCGGAGCACAGTAGGCGCACATCCGCGGCCTCGTTTGCGAAACCCAGGCTCCAGTCGGCTGCCAGCTGGACCTTCTGACCGGGCCAGGCGTCGAGCCGGCGCAGCTGCACCTTGATGCGCAGCACGGACTTGCCGCTCGGGCGCGGCAGCCCGGCGATGTCCTGGGTGCCGAGGCGATGGCCGAGCTCGGCTGAAAGCGCGTTGCGCAACTCGTCACCGAACGGCCCGGCCCAGCGCTCGCCGTCGAGCACGACGATGCCGCTGTCGGCCTGTCGCACCACCAGCTGTGCCTGATCGAGGCGAGCCGGCACGCCCACCGGCAGCACGTCGATCAGGAAAGGCACCGCGGGCTCGGCGGTGGCGGCCGCCGGGGGTGGTGCCAGCAAGGTGTGGTAATGAACCGGCAGGGGCGTGGCGCAGGCCGCGAGGCCAAGCGCCAGCGCAGCCAGGGCGGAGCGGGCGGGTGTGTTCATCGGCGGGACTCCGGCGGGGCGGGAAGGACATCGGATGCCGCCGCATCAGGTGGCGGGTCGGCCGGGCGGCCACGCAGCAAGGCCTCCGGGTGACGGCCAAGCAGGTCGGTGAGGGTGCGCAGCGATCGCGCCGAGCGCTGCAGCTCCCGCAAGGTCTGCTGCAGGTTCTGCTGCAAGGGCGCGTCGTCGGCAAGCATGCCCTGGGCTGTGCCAAAGGTCTTTTGGGCCTGTTCGAGCGTCTTCCCGGTCTGCTCCATGGTCTGCCCTGCCTGCTGCAACGTCCGGCTGGCCGCCTGCATGGTCTGTGTCACGCCGGGCAGAACCTCACCATTGACCTTCTTCGCGGCCAGATCCAGCTCGGCGAGGGTCGCGTCGAGCTTCTGGCCGATCGCTTCGAAGGGCAGCTTGTCGATCTTGCCGACGATGCCGGCCAGCTGCTCCTGCAGGCGGTCGAAGCTACCGCCGACGGTCGGCAGCACCATCGGCTGCGCGGACGCGTCGAAGGTGGCCTTGGGTGCGTTCGGGATGAAGTCCAGTGCGATGTAGAGCTGGCCGGTCAGCAGGTTGCCGGTGCGCGCCTGGGCGCGCAGGCCGTGCTGCACCAACTCGCCGAGAAAACGGCCTGTCGGCAGCTCAGTTTCGCCCTTGGCCATGGGCAGCTTTTCCAGCGCCTGACCGAGACGCTGCGGATAGAGCACTACGCCGACCACGGTGGGGAAACGGTGGCGGGCGGGGTCGAAATCCACGCCCATCGACACCACATTGCCGAGATCGACGCCCGAGAACTGCACCGGCGCACCGACCGAGAGGCCGCGCAGCGGCTGCTCGAAGCGCAGCTGCACATACTGCGCCGGCCCGTTGGGCGGTGCGATCGCCCGCGCGTAATCCTTGGCCAGGCCGAATTCGGCGCCTGCCTCGGCCGGCTTGGCATGGCTGTAGGGCGGCGCCGCGAAGGCGATGCCCCCGGCGACGATCGTCGCTACGGATTCGGTCTGCAGCTTGAGGCCGTCGGCGCCGAGTGAGACATCGACCCCGCTTGCGTTCCAGAAACGCGTGTCGGTGGTGACGTAGCGGTCATAGGGCGCGTCGACGAAGATCTGCAGGGTCACGCTTTCGCCGCTTTCATCAAGCTGGTACGAGGCCACGCGGCCGACCTGGATGCGCCGGTAATACACCGGCGAGCCGATGTCCAGCGAACCGAGATCCTCGGTGTGCAGCACAAAGGACTTGCCGGGGGTCCCGCCGATGACCGTCGGCGGCGTTTCCAGCCCCGTGAAGTTCAGGCTGTTCTCGTCCGAGGTGCCGGCGTCCACCCCGATATAGGCGCCCGAGAGCAGGGTATCTACCCCCGAGATGCCCCCCACGCCGATGCGCGGACGCACCACCCAGAAGCGCGTGTCCTCGCGTGTCAGCCTTCCCGCGCTCTTGGCCAGCGAGACCGTGGCGATCACGTGCGAGCCGTCCTCGCTGAGCTCGACCGCCGACACCGAGCCGACGGTGACGTCCTTGTACTTGACCGGCGTCTTGCCAGCCTCGAGGCCGGTAGCGGTGCGAAAGGCAATGCGGATCTGAGGGCCGGCCGACAGCCAGGTCTGCACCATCATCGAGATGCCGATCAGCGCGGCCACCGCCGGCACCAGCCACACCAGCGAGACGCGCCAACGACGGGTGGCGACGACGGGATCGCCGGGTTGCGGGGTTGATTCGTTGGAGTCGTTCATTCCTTTTCTGTATCCCAGGTCAGGCGGGGGTCGAAGCTCATGGCCGAGAGCATGGTGAGGATCACCACCACGCCGAAAAAGAGGATGCCGATACGCGGCTCGACGTCGCTCAGCTTCTGGAACTTGACCAGCGCGGCGACCACAGCCACCACCAGCACGTCGAGCATCGACCAGTAGCCTACCAGTTCGACCAGCCGGTAGAGCCGTGCCCGCTCGCGCACCGCCCAGTTGCTGCGGCGCTGCGCGGTGACCAGCAAGAGGCCGAGAATCAGGAACTTGGTGCAGGGCACCGCCACGCTGGCGATGAAGATGACTAGCGCAATGCCGTAGGAGCCGGCCTTCCAGAACTCGATCACGCCGACCATGATGGTACTTTCGCTGACCTTGCCGAACATGCTGGTGTACATCACCGGCAGCAGGTTGGCCGGGATGTAGAGGATCAGGGCTGCGACGAGCAGAGCCCAGGTCCGGGTGATGCTGTCGGGGCGGCGCCGGTGCAGCGGCGCCTGGCAGCGCGGGCAATGCCGGTGTGTCAGGTCGTCGGGCGGATGTTCGCACACCAACCCGCAGCCATGACAGCCGATTACGCCGAGCTCGTGGGCACGCGGCGCGCTGCTCATCGGGCCGAGGCCTCGTCCGGCGGCGCTTGCTCGGTAAGCTCCCACAGCAGATGGATGTCACGGTTGGCGATGATCGTGATCAGCACCATCAGCGCGGCCACCGCCCACACACCCGCGCCGGGCAGCACCTGGACGAATCCCGATAGCTTGATGACCGATACCAGGATGCCGAGCAGTGCGACCTCGACCATGCTCCACGGCCGCAGTGCCACCAACAGGCGCATCGCCGGCGCAAAACCGGGTGCCCTGTGTCCGACGCGTGCAAAAAGCAACAGCCAGCCGAGCAGGGCGATCTGCAGGAAGGGGACGACGATGATCGAGAGCGCGGCCGGCAATGCAATCGGCGCAGCGGCGCCCTGCGCGAGCGCGGCCGCCGATTGCCACAGCGTGGCCTCGTTGTGCAGGCCTTGCAGGCTGATGCGGACCACCGGATAGACGTTGGCGATCACGAATACGATCGCCGCCGCAATGGTCAGTGCCAGCCAGCGATCGATATCGAGAGAGCTGGCGCGGTACAGGACCGCTGCACAGCGATCGCAGCGCGCCACTTGCCCCGACGCCAGCGTGCGGCGCCGGTAAACACTGTCGCAATGTTCACATACGGCCAGGTCGGGGAAGGTACGCAATACGATTAATACCGGCATGGGCGAGCCACCGCAGGCCGGCATTTCCTGTTGAAGTTCGACGGGTCCGGCAATTGTTTCTTAACTGCGCGGCCCCGTCCAGCCCGGACGCGGCGTCGATCAGCCTGCGGCCTGCTTGTTCAGCCACGGCGACTTCGCGAGGTGCGCCTTTTCGAAGGCCGCGATGGCGTCTGCCTCTAGCAGGGTCTCGCCGATGTCGTCGAGCCCTTCGAGCAGGCGGTGGCGGCGCAGCGGATCGACCGCGAACGACAGCGCCTCGCCCGAGGGCGTGAGCACCTGCTGCTTCTCGAGGTCCACCGTGAGGCAATAGCCGCCCTGGGCAGCCACTTCCGCAAACAGCCGCTCGACCACGTCGGCCGGCAACACGATCGGCAGCAAGCCGTTCTTGAAGCAGTTGTTGAAGAAGATGTCGGCGAAGCTCGGCGCGATAACCGCCCGGAAACCGTATTGCTCCAGCGCCCAGGGCGCATGCTCGCGCGACGAGCCGCAGCCGAAGTTCTTGCCCGCGAGGAGGATGCTCGCGCCATGATAGCGGGCCTGGTTGAGCTCGAAGGCGGGATTGGGCTTGCGGCTGGCCGGGTCGATGCCGAGGTAGCCGCGATCCATAAAACGCCACTCATCGAAGCAGAACTGACCGAAGCCGGTGCGGTGGATGGACTTCAGGAACTGCTTGGGGATGATCGCATCGGTGTCGACGTTGTCGCGGGCGAGCGGGGCGACGAGCCCGGTCATGACGGTGAATTTTTCCATGATGCCTCCTCAGGCGAGCGTACGTGCGTCGATGAAATGGCCGGTGACGGCGGCCGCGGCGGCCGTCTCCGGGCTGACCAGGTGGGTGCGTCCGCCGGCGCCCTGACGTCCCTCGAAGTTTCGGTTCGAGGTGGAGGCGCAGCGTTCGCCTTCGGCGAGGCGGTCGTTGTTCATGCCGAGGCACATCGAGCAGCCCGGCTCGCGCCACTCGAAGCCCGCCGTCTTGAAGATGCGGTCCAGCCCCTCGCGCTCGGCCTGCTCCTTGACCAGCCCGGAGCCCGGCACCACCATCGCCAGCTTCACGGTGGCCGCCACCCGGCGCCCGTCGACGACCCTGGCCGCCGCGCGCAGGTCTTCGATGCGCGAGTTGGTGCACGAACCGATGAAGACCTTGTCGATGGCGATCTGCTCGATCGGCGTGCGCGCGTCCAGCCCCATGTAGGTGAGCGCCCGTTCGATGGCTGCACGCCGCGCGGGATCGGCTTCGTCGGCCGGGTCGGGCACGCGGCCGCTGACCGGCACCACCATCTCGGGCGAGGTGCCCCAGCTGACCTGCGGCTCGATCTGCGCCGCATCGATGTCGACCACCCGGTCGAACACCGCGTCGGCGTCCGAGTGCAACGTCTTCCAGGCCTCGACCGCGATTTCCCAGTCGGCACCGTCCGGCGCATACGGGCGGCCCTTGAGGTATTCGATGGTGGTCTCGTCCACCGCGATCATCCCTGCACGCGCACCGGCCTCGATGGCCATGTTGCAAACCGTCATGCGGCCTTCCATCGAGAGATTGCGGATCGCGCTGCCAGAAAACTCGATGGTATGGCCGGTGCCGCCAGCGGTGCCGATCACGCCGATGATGTGCAGGATGATGTCCTTGGCAGTGACGCCCGCGGGCACGCTGCCGTCGACCCGTACGAGCATGTTGCGGGCCTTCGTCATGAGCATGCACTGGGTCGCCATCACGTGCTCGACATCCGAGGTGCCGATGCCGAAGGCCAGCGCGCCGAAGGCGCCGAGGGTGCTGGTGTGCGAATCGCCGCAGACCGCGGTCATGCCCGGGAGCACGGCACCTTGCTCCGGGCCGATGACGTGGACGATGCCCTGGCGCTTGTCCTCGAGCCTGAAGAGCGGCACGCCGTGGGTCTCGCAGTTGTCGAGCAGGGTGCTGACCTGCAGTGCCGAGATCTCGTCGGCGATGCCGCTCGAGCGGTCAGTGGTCGGCACGTTGTGGTCGGGCGTGGCGATGATGCTGCTGACCCGCCAGACCTTGCGGCCGGCCAGCTTCAGGCCCTCGAAGGCCTGCGGGCTGGTGACCTCGTGCATGATGTGCCGGTCGATGTAGAGGAGGCTGCTGCCGTCCTCACCCTGTTTGACGATGTGCGCATCCCAAACCTTGTCGTAGAGCGTCTTTCCCATCTGGATCCCCGTTCGCTGCAATGTGACGAATCACGATGGCGCCATGTTTGCAGAGAGCGCGGCCGATGAATAACGGTCTATTGCCATGCCAGCCATCTCGTCTGCAGATGGCTTGGTGACGTTCGGTCAAGGCGTCGCGTCGCGGCCGAGGAGGTGGTCCAGCAACAGTCGCGCCGCCACCGAGAGGCAGGACCTGTCGCGAACCACCAGCTGCAGCTCGCGCCGCGCCCAGGCATCGTCGAGGCGCACGATCCTGAGCCCGAGCGCCGCTGCGAAGAAGCCGCCCACCCGTTCCGGCACGATGCCCACGCCCAGCCCCACCTCGACCATGCGGCAGACCGCATCGAAGCCGCTCACATGGATCCGCAGGCGGCGCGTCAGCCCCAGCGCTTCGGCCTCGCGTTCGAGCAGCGAATAGAGCGAGCTGTTGTGGCTCAGGCCCACGTGGTCGAAGGCGAGGCTCGTCGCGTAGCTGGTGATTTCGGCCCCGGCCAGCGGATGTTCGGGCCGCACGATCGCAACCAGTTCGTCGCTGCGGTAGGGAAAGCACTCCAGCCCATCAAGGCCGTGCACCTGAGAGACCACGCCGAGATCGGTACGCCCCTCGAGCACCGCGCGCAGGATGTCCGTGCTGAGGTGCTCCTGCAGGTCGATCTTGATGCCTTCGTGGGCCGCCATGAAGCTGCGCAGATCCTCGGGCAGGAACTCCACCACCGCCGAGATGTTGGCGTGGATGCTGACGCGGCCGCGCACCCCCAGCGCGTATTCCGAGAGCTCCGCGTGCAGCCGGTCCAAGCTGCGCAGCACGTCGCGTGCGTGAAACAGCAGCGCCTCGCCCGCCACGGTGGGGCTTACACCGCGCGCGCCGCGATCCAGCAGTGGCACGCCGAACAGTGCCTCGAGTTCGCCCAGCCGCTTGCTGACGGCCGATGGCACGATGTGCTCGCGCTCGGCCGCGCGGGCGATGCTGCCGGTCTCGCATACGGCCACGAAATACTGCATCGATGCAAAGTCGATTCGCTTCACTGTGGCATCTCGATCCGGGACGGGAGAACGGGGCAGGGCATCTGGCGGATTGTAATCAGCTTCGCGCGCAGCGGCGCGGCTGGTCGACTCACTCGGCCGGCAGTCCGAAGGCAAAGACCAGCAGGCAGGCCACGCCGACCAGTGCGAAAAAACCCAGGCGCGCCGTACGATGGGGCAGGTCCTTCTTCTGCCAGGCCACCAGGAAAGCGACCATGCACTGCAGCAGGTAGAAGAGGGCGAAGGCGCGAGAGGCGTAGGCGATGATCGCATTCACATGCGTGCCCCAGGTGAGCGCCACGGTGATCACCAGGATGATGAGGTAGGCATAACGGACCGGCAGCCGGTGATTGGTGATGTCCTCGAGCAGACCGCCCGCGCCGGCGGTATCGGCCACTGCCGCGCTGAACTGGCTGCCGATCGCGGTCACCGAGAGCAGCACCGGCAGCACCAGCGCCAATGGTGCGGTGAGCTGGATGATGGCCGTCACGTCCGAGCCGAGCCCGTCGTGAAACATCACCGTGGCGAGTCCGATGAACAGCAGGTAGATCGCGGCGGACACCAGCTGTGCCGTACGCATGGTGCGGATGCGTTGTTCGGCCCCATGCTCGTCGCCGAGATAACGGGAGGTCTCGAAGCCCTGCACCACGATGAGCAGGCCGAGCAGCACCCGCGTGTCGTGCAGGTCGATGCTCGACGAGATGGCCGGCAGCTGCCACGCGCCGTCGAGCGCGAGCCCTGCGTTGTGTACAGCCAGCGCCACCAGCAGCGCGCCGATCATGCCGAGGTTGAGGCTGATCGCATGCGTTTCGACCTGCTCGAGCTCGTCCAGGCCGCGCCACATCCCTACGCCGCCGATGACCAGCAGCACTGCGGTGGTCACCACATTGGCGAGCAGCCGGTCGTGGATGCCGACCGCGTTGAGGACGAACGCGGCGAGCAGCTGCAGGTAGTAGGTGACCGAGATGAAGTAGGCCCCGGCGAGTACCGCGCGCGACAGGAAGCCGATGTCCTGCGCAGCGCCATGTCCGGCGTTTTCGATCGGCTCGAAATGGCGGATGTTGAAGCGGATGACGCTCCCCACCGCATACGCCAGCGCCAGCAGCGCTGCCATGCACAGCACCGCGAGCTTGCCGACGATGCCCGCGAGCAGCGGGGCGCTGATCAGGAAGCCGCTGCCCATGATCGAAGCCAGCGGCGTGACCGTGGCTTTCCAGTCCGAGGAGCCTGCAAGACGCTTCGAGAAAGTGAGGTAGGCGGTAATTGCCGCCGTCACCAGGATGATGAGGGCACTGAGCATGCGGCGTTCCGTATGGATTTCGGGCGGGCGCGCCAATGACGCATCGTCGGCAGGGCCGCGCCCTTCGACCTGAAGGGGCCTGCCGCCCAAGGATACGGAGCACGCCAGCGGGTGTCCAACACGGGCGCCCGACGCTGTGGCACGCGCCGCGCCCGGCAGGATGTGTTCGCGCGAGTCTGCGATAATCCGCCGGTGAAAAGTCGCCGGCCCCCGTCAGAGATAGCACCGGCGACACCGGGAACCCGAAGAGAGTATTGCGATGCCGAACGATGAGGACTACATCCGCCTTGCCCTGGAGCAGGCCCGCTATGCCGGCGCGCTCGACGAAGTGCCGGTAGGGGCGATCGTGGTGCTCAACGGCGAGATCGTCGGCAAGGGCTTCAACCAGCCCATCGGCCGCCACGACCCCACCGCCCACGCGGAGATCGTTGCGCTGCGCGACGCCGCGGCCCGGCTCGGCAACTACCGGCTGCCCGGCTGCGAACTCTTCGTCACCCTCGAGCCCTGCATGATGTGCAGCGGCGCCATCATGCACGCGCGCATCTCGCGGGTGGTCTTCGGCGCCAGCGATCCCAAGACCGGCGTGGCCGGCAGCGTGCTGGATGTCTTTGCCGAAGTACGGCTGAATCATCATGCCAGCGTGGTCGGCGGCGTGCTCGCCGAAGAGTGCGGTGCGATGCTGTCGAGCTTCTTCGCTGCGCGACGCCAGCGCACCATGAACGCCTGAAGCCCTCACGCCCGCCATGCGCATCGCAATCGATCTCGACACCCAGCAGCTGGCGCTCTTCGACGACGCCGACCTGCTCATCCGCCGCTACCCGGTATCGACCGCGCTCAACGGCCCGGGTGAGCTCAACGGCAGCGGCTGCACGCCGCGCGGCAGGCACATCGTGCGCGCCCGCATCGGCGCGGGCCACGACCCGCGCGCCATCTTCGTCGGCCGCCGCCCCACCGGAAACATCTGGACCCCGGCGCTCGCCGAGGAGATGCCGGACAAGGACTGGATTCTCGGCCGCATCCTCTGGCTATCTGGCTGCGAGCCCGGCCGCAACCGTCTCGGCTCGGTCGACAGCATGCGCCGCTACATCTACATCCACGGCACGCCGGACGACCAGCCCATGGGCGTGGCACGCTCCCACGGCTGCGTGCGCATGCGCCCCGAGGAGGTCGTGGAGCTGTTCGACCTGGTACCTGCCGGAACACCCGTGGAGATCGTCTGATGCAGCCCGACCATTCCCTGGAAATCTGCGACTGGCCCGACGCCGAAGCGCGGGTGATGCCGCTGCGGTTCCGCGTGTTCGTAGAGGAACAGGGCGTGCCCGCGGAGATCGAGCTCGACGAATTCGATCCGGTCTCCCGCCATGCGGTGCTCACCGACGCAGCCGATCGAGTTATCGCCACCGGCCGCCTGCTGCC
Source organism: Cognatazoarcus halotolerans (assembly GCF_009800965.1). Classification (GTDB taxonomy): domain Bacteria; phylum Pseudomonadota; class Gammaproteobacteria; order Burkholderiales; family Rhodocyclaceae; genus Cognatazoarcus; species Cognatazoarcus halotolerans. The sequence continues at coordinate 194,602 of NZ_WUAF01000010.1, forward strand.
CGATGGCCACATCGGTCGCATGGCCGTGGATGCAGCCCATCGCAATCAGGGGCTCGGTTCCCGCGTATTGCTGGCGCTGATTGGCGAAGCCGAACGGGCCGGAATGGTGGCGGTCGTGCTCAACGCACAGGTCGGTGCGCTTGCCTTCTACGTTCGGCACGGCTTCATCGAAGAAGGGCCACGCTTCATGGAGGCGGGAATCGAGCATCAGGCGATGATGCGGCGTATCCAGGCCCGCTCGTCGCCCTGAGACGACGAGCGGATCCCTGGCTTTACGGCCGCCCGCCGGAACGGATGAATGACTTGATCATCGGCGCGATCTCGGTGCGATAGATTGATCCGTTGAAGATCCCGTAGTGGCCGACGCCCGCCTGGACGTGGTGCCGGTGCAGCGCCTCGGGCAGATTGGGGCAGAGGCGATGAGCCGCTTCGGTCACGCCGAGGGCGACCATGTCATCGCGTTCGCCCTCGAGCGTGAAGAGGGCGGTATCGGTGATTGCACCGCAATCGACAGGTTCGCCCCTGTAGTGCATCTCGCCTCTGGGGAGCTGTGGTGTCAGGAATACCCGCTCCAGCGTTTCCAGGTAGAACTCCGCGGTCGCGTCCATCACTGTCATGTATTCATCGTAGAACTCGCGGTGCCGATTGGCCGCTTCCTCGTTGCCACGGGCAACATCCTTGAAGAAGTTCCAGTGCTTCTTGAGGTGATTGCCGGGATTCATGGACATGAATGCGCCGATCTGCAGATGACCGGGATAGACTTCACGCCCTGCGCCCGCGTAACCGCTCGGCACCTTGTGGACCGCGAGAGCCTTCAGGAACCCGAGATTGATGTGGCTGGCGTATCGCGTGAGCGTATTCGGATTCACGGTGATGTCGATGGGGCCCGCAAGCAAGGAAAGCGTCTTCGGTCGGCAGGGATCCTGCCGGCCGGACATGATTGCGGTGGCGCACAGGGCCTGGACGGTTGCCTGGCAGAGACCGATGACGTGGACGTCCGGGCCGAGGAGCTGGATGAACTCGATCAGATAGCCGACGTAGTCTTCAAAGCCGAAACGTCCCGCGGAGAGGGGAATGTCGCGCGCATCCAGCCAGTCGGTGACGTAAACGTCGTGGTCGGGCAGAAACGCCCGGAAGGTCTCCTTCGAAAGGGTCGCGTGGTGCCCCGACATCGCGGCCACGAAAAGGACCTTGGGCGCCTTGCCTTTCCCGACCCGCTCGAAGTGAACGAGATGGCAGAAGGGTTTTTTCAAGGCGACTTTCTCGACGATCGTGATCGTCTCGCCGTCTGCTTCGAAGCTGCCGTAGTCGAAGGCCTGCTTGTGGTAGGGCTTGATCATTCGCGCGACCGACTCGAGCGCGGCGATCGGAACCCGGCCGAGGGTGGTACGTGCGAGCGGGTTGTAGCGGCTCGACAGCACGTCGATCGTGGAGCTGAGCACGGCTTCCATCGGGGCAGCGGCGCTGCGGGTCAGGTCAAGCATGGTGTAGCGCATGGATATCATTCCTCGGGAAGGGGTTGGGTCGGGTTCGTTGTGATGTGGAGTGGCACGTCATCTTCCAAAGCTCATGCCAAGTCCGTGAAGGAGAACACCCGCGAGCCCGCCGACCAGGGTCCCGTTGATGCGGATATATTGCAGGTCCCGGCCGATTTCGGCTTCGAGCTTGTCGGCGACTTCCTTCGCGTCCCAGGTGGCGATCACGTCGGAGATGAGCCCCGAGATTTCCTGACGGTGGCGTATCAGCAAGGGCTCGATGCCGTCGATGAGCCAGGCTTCGAGCCGGCCACGCAGCGGTGCGTCAGTGGCGATTCCATGGCCGATGGCTTGCAGAAGCTCCGCCAGGGCGGTGACCACGAGCGATGAGGGTCGGGCGATGTCTTCGAGCAACAGCGCCTGCAGGTCCTTCCAGACGACTTCGTAGTAGCTTTGCGAACGCAGATGTCCGGCAAGGTCACGGACGAGGCCGCGTCCTCGGGCGGCGTATTCGGGAGAAGCCTTGAGATCGTCGATGAACGCCTGGGTTGCGGCGTCGAAGCGAGCGCGCATTTCGTGCTGCGGGTTCAAGGCGACCTCGTGAAGCAGGGCAACGATGCCATCGACGAAACGATTGACCACGTAGTAGTCGAAGATTCCCGGCGTGTATCTGGACGCTTCGCTGAATTTCTCGCGGATCAGCGCGCGATTCTCGGACAGCCAGGTATCGAGGGTCCGCAAGCCGTGATCCAGCAGCGCCTGATGTCGGCCGTCGTGGGTCATGATCTCGAGGAACCTGCCCGCAAACGTCGAAATGTCCAGCCGTGCCAGCCAGGGCACGATGATCCGGTCGAGAAACCGGCTCACGTCCTTGTCGTCGAGGCGTGCGAGCAGCCCCGGGACGAATTCGCAGGCGGCGCGTGCACAGCGCTGGCTGTTGCGCGGTGACTGCAGCCAGCGCGCCGTCGTGCCGACCGCGTCCAGACCGGCGAGTTTGCGGGTGAGATTGTGTGGTGTCAGGAAGTTTTCCTGCACAAAGATGCCCAGCGCACGGCCGATCTCGTCCTTGTTCCGGGGAATGATGGCGGTATGCGGAACGGGCAGGCCAATGGGATGGCGAAACAGCGCGGTCACGGCGAACCAGTCTGCAATGGCACCGATGCTTCCCGCCTCGGCAAAGGCCCTTATCCATGCCAGCCACGGATGGACATTCTCCAGGCTGACCGAGACGATGAAGGTCGCGAGCATGAACAGCAGCAAAGCGAGTGCGAGCCGCTTCATTTCCTTGCCGCCGGATATGCGGGAGCCGCCGTTCATGGGCGCGTCAGGAAGCCCAGGGTGCAGGTTGCCGTTTGCAACGGGCGGGAGAGCAGAAAGCCGTGACCGTCCTCGAGGACGGTAAGCGTGGCGTCGGGAATCAGATTTGCCAGCAGGTATGCATTGGCAAGCGGCGCCACCGGATCTTCACTGCCGGCAAGGACCAGGGTGGGTTGCCGCAAGTGCGATAGCCACGGCAGACTGGACCAACCCCAGAGGGCGAGCAGTTGGGCGATTTGCGTCCACGTGCCCGATGGTGCCAGCCGACCCAGATGTTCAGTCACGCGCTCCGGTTCGCGCAGGAATACGCCGCCAAGAACCCTCGCACTCATGAATCCCCGTCCGAGCGATCCGGGGAGCATGCCGAGGCCGAGCATCGCGATCAGGGCTGTTGGCGGACCGGGAACCATGAGTACTCCCGGAGAACTTGCGGCCAGGACCAGGCGACGACAACGGTTCGGATACTGCAGGGCGAACTGCTGGGCAACGAAACCGCCCCAGGATATGCCCATCACATCGATCGGTTCGGCAAACCCGAGTTCGATCAATACCGTATCCACCTCGCGAACCAGATTCGAGAATCGATAGGGTGGAAAGGGCAGGGCGGCTTCGACGATCGGAGCGTCGATGACGACAAGCGGCCGCTCATCCAGTGCGGCCACGAAGCCGTCCAGCAATTCCAGGTTGGCGCCAAGACCATTGAAGATCACCAACGGAGGATTGCCGGCCCGGCCCCGCCGCAGCCCGAGCCGCAGGGCGTACCCGGGCCGGGCGAGCACGTGGATCTGCAGTGGATGCCGGGATGTCGTCATCGGACGGCTCGGACACCTTGGCCGCTAGGCCGCCACCACATAGGTGCCCGGCGCAGGTTCCGCCGGAGGGTGAGCCTTGCTGCCAAGTGCGGCCGGCGCAGCGCGGAGTTTGCCGGAACGCGCCTTCAACCACTCGCGCCAGTGTTCCCACCAGGTACCCTGGACTGCGGTGGCCCCGGCAAGCCAATCGTCGGCCGTGCCGGCGGTGGCACCGTTGGTAAAGTACTTCGCCTTGGGATTGCCGGGTGGATTGATGAGACTCTGGACGTGACCACTCGAGCTGAGCACGAATTCGTTCTTGCCACCCAGGGTCCGGCTGGTATTGAAGACCCCCTGCCAAGGGGTGATGTGATCGCTGATGCCGGCCAGCACATAGGTGTCGCATTTCACCCGGGACAGATCGATTGGGGTGTCCAGCATGGTCATCCCGCCGGGCGCGGAGAGCTGATGCTCGGCGAAGATGTCCATCAGCTGGGCGTGGAAGCGCGCGGGGAGACGCGTCGTGTCGTTGTTCCAGTAAAGCACATCGAAGGCCGGCGGCGGATTGCCCATCAGGTAATTGTTTACCCAATAGTTCCAGACCAGATCATTGGGCCGCATCCACGCGAACACCCGACCCATGTCATGTCCCTCTATGACCCCCCTGGAAGCGGAGTTGGTCTTGGCAAGAGAAACGACCTCGGGGGTTGCAAAGAGGCCGAGCTGGGATTCCGCCTGGCCATCGAGCACCGCCACCATCATGGTCGCGGCATGAACGAGGGGACGCTCGCTGGCGGCGAGATGACCCAGCATCGCGGCCATCGTCATCGCACCGGAACAGGCTCCGTGCAGGTTTACGTCGTCTGCGCCGGTGATTTCCCGTACCGCTTCGATGGCTTCCAGCAGCGCGGAGACGTAGGTTGCCATGTCCCAGTCGGCTTGATCCGCGGTGGGGTTGCGCCAGCTCACCGTGAAGACCTGGAAACCGCTGCCGACCAGAAATTCGACGATGCTCTTGCCCGGAGCCAGATCGAAGATGTAGTACTTGTTGATCTGTGGCGGCACCATGATCTGTGGCCGCGCATGGACCTTCTCGGTGGTAGGCGTGTACTGGATGAGTTCCAGCACGGGATTGCGGAAAACCACGGCGCCGGGTGTGGTGGCAAGGTTCTCGCCCACCCTGAACTTGCTCTTGTCCACCTGTGCGGGCATGCCCTTGTTGGTCGCCAGGTCGGTGAGCATGTTCTTGAGTCCCCGGGCAATGCTGCTGCCCCCGGTATCCACCATCTTCTTCAGTGCCGCGGGGTTGCCGAGCAGCGTGTTGGTGGGCGCGAAGGCATCGCTGAGCATCGAGACCGCAAAGCGAGCGCGCTCGCGATTCCGGTCATCCAGGGGGATCTGGTCGACCACCTGCCCCAAAGCCTGGGTCCACGACAGATAGCCCTGCATGGCGATGCGCAGGAACGGGTTCTGATTCCAGGCGTCGTCCTTGAAACGTTTGTCGCCCGGGGCCGGGGCGATCTCCGAGTTCCCGGCCAGAACGGCCATGAGATCCCGAGCCAGGCGGGCTTCTTCCTCAAGCAGCACCGCCGAGGTCTTGACCGCCTTGCCGGCCAATTCCCTGGTCTTGTCGACAGGGCTTCGTGCGGACGCCTTTGCGGTTTCAGGTGCCGGACCGGACGTGGCGCCGGACGCGTCGATCTTTGCTTGTTTTGCCATGATGTCTTCGGCTTCTCCAGTCATTCGAAAAGCATGAAGAGCAGATTGGCCGTGAGCGCGGGCTTGGGTTGGCCCTCGATCTCCACCACTGCGCCCATGGTTACCAGGGTTCGACCCGGGCCTTTGGCCGCCACCGCCTCGACGGTCAGTCGGGTGCGAATCCGCGCATTGACATGCACCGGCGAGATGAAGCGCACGTTCTCCGCGCCACAATTGACGGTCTGCCGCGCATTCAACGGCTTCACCAGGATCTCGAGTGCGTGGGGAGCAAGCGTGGAGAGTGTCAGGAAACCGTGGGCGATGGTGCTGCCGAAAGGGCTTTCACGTTGTGCCCGCTCGGGGTCGACGTGTATCCATTGATGATCGCCCGTGCAGGCGGCAAACGCGTCAATCCGGCTTTGGGGCATCGCTTCCCATTCCGATACGCCGATCTCCTTGCCGATGAAGTCGGCAAGCGTGCTCATGTTCAAGGATTGTTCCATTGAGGACTCCAGGATGTCGTGGGATGGGCCGCGGCCCCGGGGGCCGCGCCTTGGGCCGGATCAGGCGTTCTCGTACCTGGCTCGCAGGTTCATCTTGTTGATCTTGCCGACGCTGGTCTTGTCGATGGCTGGCGGGAAGAGCACGTGCTCGGGAATCGCGAACTTGGAAATGTGACCTTCCTCGGCGAATGCCTTCACGTGGGCCTTGATATCCGCCTCGGTCGCCGTGGCGCCGGATTTCAGCACGACCAGCGCCATCGGGCGCTCGCCCCACTTGGCATCCTTGATGCCGATCACCGCCACCTCGCTCACCGCCGCGTGGCGCGAGATGACATCCTCGAGCTCCAGCGACGACACCCATTCGCCGCCGGTCTTGATGACGTCCTTGATCCGGTCGGTGACCTGTAGGTAACCCTCCGGATCGATCACTCCGATGTCGTTGGTGTGGAGGTAACCTCCGGACCACAGTTCTTCGGACGCGCTCGGGTTCTTGTAATACCCCTGGGTGAGCCATGGAGAGCGCACCACGATCTCGCCCGCGGCCTTGCCGTCGTGGGGCAGGTCTTCCATGTTTTCATCGACGATGCGCAGATCCACCAGCGGAATCGGCAGCCCCGTCTTGGTGCGGATTTCCAACTCGCGGATCGGATCGCCCATGAGCGGCGTCTTGATCTGTGCCAGGGTCAGGATCGGGCAGGTCTCCGACATCCCGTAGCCGGTGAACAGGTCCATCCCCAGGTTGAGCGCGCTCTGGGCAAGGCCCTTGGGCAGGGCCGAGCCGCCGATGATGAGCTTCCAGCCCTTCACGTTGGTGTCGTGGATCGCCGGGTTGGTGACCAGCATGTGGAGGATGGTGGGGACGCAGTGGGAGAAGGTGACGCCCTCCTGCCGGACCAGGGCAAGCAGGCCGTCCGGCGTGTAGCGACCCGGATACACCTGGCGCAGGCCCATCACGGTGGCGATGTAGGGCATGCCCCAAGCGTGAACATGGAACATCGGCGTGATCGGCATGTACACATCGTCGCGATGCAGCCGTCCCTGTGAGAGCGGGGCGGTCAGACCGGACATGGTGGACAGGGTATGCAGCACCAGTTGCCGGTGACTGAAGAACACACCCTTGGGCAGGCCGGTGGTACCGGTGGTGTAGAAGGTGGTGGCCCGGGTGTTCTCGTCGAAATCCGGAAAGTCGTAATGAGGCGAAGCGGCATGAAGCAGGGCTTCGTATTCGCCCGCAAAACCGGCCGGCACTGGGTCGGAAGGAATGTCGCTGATGAAGACGAAGGTCTTGGCCGTCTCGAGCTTGTCCTTGATTTCCTCCAGCACCGGCATGAACTCCACGTTCACCAGCAGTACCTTTGCCTCGGCGTGGTTGATGGTGTAGAGGATCTGCTCGGGCGACAGACGCACGTTTACGGTCATCAGCACCGCACCCATCATGGGAACGGCGAAGTAGCTCTCGAGGTAGCGGTGGCTGTCCCAGTCCATCATTCCGATGGTGTCGCCGGGACGGACGCCGAGCGCGCTCAGGGCGTTGGCGAGCTGCGCGATACGGTGGTTCAAGGTGCGATAGTTGAACCGCTTGAGATCCCGATAGACGATTTCCTGGTCAGGTGCCACCGCGAGTGGCGTGTGCAGCAACTGCTTGATCAGCAGCGGATAAGTGTATGCGCTCGGCGTAGGCTGAATGAGATTGTCGGGGTTGATGGTCGTCATGATGGTCTCCTCCTGGTGTTTCTTGTTGGCGCGGTTGAATTTCGTGTGACGCTCAGAACTGGTCGGGCGACAGTGCCATGACCGCGGCCGCACCCGCCTGCACGGTCTTGCGCAGCCCTGCCACCTGGGTCATGAGGTGCTCGGCATAGAAGCGGGCAGTGACGATCTTGGCTTCCAGGAAGCCGCGATCACCGCTACCGTCCTTGATGCGGCGGCTCGCGATGTCGGCCGAACGGGCCAGCTGCCACCCACCGCACACGATACCCGCGAGCTTGAGGAAGGGCACCGCACCGCCATGGACCGCGCGGATATCGTCTCCGTAGGTTTCGACGATCCAGTCCACGCAGGCCTGGTACTCATCGATGCCTTCGGCCAGCGCGGTACGAATCACGGCGAGATCGGGACCCGTGGCATCGATCTCGGAAACCGTCTTGCGCATCATGTCGAGCACCGCCCGGGCCGTGGCACCGCCCTCGCGGGCAGTCTTGCGACCGACCAGGTCATTGGCCTGGATGCCCGTCGTGCCCTCGTAGATGGTCAGGATGCGGGCGTCGCGCAGATGCTGGGCCGCACCAGTCTCTTCGATGAAGCCCATCCCGCCGTGAATCTGGATGCCGAGATTGGCTACATCGATACTGGCTTCGGTGGCCCATCCCTTGTGAATCGGAATCATGTAGTCGACGAAGGCGCGGGCCTGCTGGCGAGCCGCGTCGTCCGGATCGAGGTGGGCACGGTCGATCGCCGCGCCGACAACATAGGCAACCGCTCGATTGGCCTCGGTCAGGGCGCGCATGGTCATCAACATGCAACGCACGTCCGGGTGCTGGATGATCGCCACCGACTTGCCGCGCGGGTCCAGCAGATCCTTGCTCTGGATACGTTCCTGCGCATAGCTGCGGGCAAGCTGGTAGGCGCGTTCCGAAACCGCCACACCTTGCAGCCCGACCGCGTACCTGGCCTCGTTCATCATGATGAACATGTACTCGAGGCCCCGGTTCTCCTCGCCCACCAGGAATCCGATGGCACCGTCGGCATCGCCGTAGGCGAGCACCGCGGTGGGGCTGGAGTGAATGCCGAGCTTGTGCTCGATCGAGACGCAGCGAACGTCGTTTCGCGCTCCGAGGCTGCCGTCGGCGTTGACCAGGAACTTCGGTACCACGAACAGAGAGATCCCCTTGACGCCGTCCGGTGCATCCGGCGTCCGGGCGAGCACCAGATGGACGATGTTCTCGGCCATGTCGTGCTCGCCGTGGGTAATGAAGATCTTCTGGCCGTAGATCCGGTAGTGGTCACCTTCGGGTACCGCCTTGCTCCTGATCAGCCCGAGGTCGGAGCCGGCCTGCGGCTCGGTCAGGTTCATGGTCCCGGTCCATGTTCCCTCGACCATCTTGTGCAGGTAGGTTTCCTTCTGCTCCCGCGTGCCGCGAAGGAGCAGGGCTTCGATCGCACCGCCGGTCAACAGGGGGCACAGCGAAAAGCCGAGATTGGCACTCATGACCATCTCGAGCACCGGACTGGCCACCAGTTTCGGCAGGCCCTGGCCACCGAACTCGACCGGAAAATTCAGGCCGTTCCAGCCGCCCTCGACGAACTGCCGATAGGCGTCGGCGAAGCCGTCGGGGGTGCTGACCGCGCCGTCGTCCCAGCTGCATCCAGCGAAGTCGCCTGGGACGTTGAGCGGCGCGAGGACCTGGCCGCTGAATTTGCTGGCTTCGTCGAGCACGGCCGTGACCGTGTCGGATGTCGCGTCCTCGCATCCCGGCAGTTGCGAGATGGCCTCAAGGCCGGCCAGCTCGTTCAGCACGAAAAGCATGTCGGCCATCGGGGCGTTGTAAGTGCTCATTGATTGTATGCCTCCCTAAATGCGTGTTGGATCGATCAGGGCGAACTGCTGACGCAGCGGGACTGCGAAGCGCGCCTTCTTCTAGTACGTACTACCTGTGACATGAAGTCAAGAGCCACCTGCCACTCGGCGATGGCCGCGACCGGAACCACAGATTCGGAGGGAATGCGATCTCGCAATCCCGGCGTCGGGGACGGTTCGACAAATGCTTTGGTGACGGGTCGGAAAAAATGGTGGCGCCGGTCCCCCATGCGCCACCTGACACCGCCGAACGAAACACACCAATCCTTGCTGCTAGCGAGCGGCTTCCAGTGACTGAAATCCGCGGCGCCAACCAGCATAGGCAATGCGATCGCGGATTCCAGCCCCCCAAAAGGGGGGTAATTTCTTTTGTGCGCCGCACACTTCAAAGGGATGCGTTCGGCATTCGTGCGAGATATCCGTCCGTTCAACAGCGTTCAAAGATACCTGCGGCGCCCATACCGGTACCGATGCACATAGTGACCATGGCGTAGCGGATGGCCGGGTCGCGCTGCATCGCGCTCATCACCGTGGCGGTGCGGATCGCCCCGGTGGCGCCGAGCGGGTGGCCCAGCGCGATCGCCCCGCCGAGCGGGTTCACCTTGTCCGGATCGAGCGCGAGCGTGCGCATCACCGCCAGCGACTGCGCCGCGAAGGCTTCGTTGAGCTCGATCCAGTCGAGCTGCGACTGGTTCAGCCCGCCCGCCTTGAGCGCCCGCGGGATCGCCTCGACCGGGCCGATGCCCATCACCTGCGGCGGCACGCCCGCCACCGAATAACTCACGAAGCGCGCGATCGGGGTCACGCCGTAGCGCTTGACCGCCGCCTCGCTCATCAGCAGCACCGCACCGGCCCCGTCCGACATCTGCGAGCTGTTGCCCGCGGTCACCGAGCCGCGCGCCGCGAACACCGGGCGCAGCTTGCCCAGGCGCTCGAGCGAGGCATCGGCACGTGGCCCCTCGTCGTGCTCGCACAGCGTCTCGACCACCCGCACCGCGCCGCCCTCGCCGGGCACATGGGTGCGCACCATGTAGGGCGTGATCTCGGCCCGGAAGTGCCCGGCGGCGATCGCCGCCACCGCCCGCTGGTTCGACTGCAGCGCGAAGGCGTCCTGATCCTCGCGGCTCACCTTCCATTGCTCGGCCACCTTCTCGGCGGTGAGGCCCATGCCGTAGGCGATGCCGAGGTTCTCCTGCTTCGCGAAGACGGCCGGGTTGAGGCTCACCTTGTTGCCCATGATCTGCGGCATCACGCTCATCGACTCGGTACCGGCGGCGATCATCACCTCGGCCTGACCCAGGCGAATCTGGTTGGCCGCATCGGCGACCGCCTGCACGCCCGACGAGCAGAAGCGGTTGATGGTGATGCCCGGCACCGTGTCGGGCAGGCCCGCCAGCAGCAGGCCGATGCGCGCCACGTTCATGCCCTGCTCGGCCTCCGGCATGGCGCAGCCGACGATCACGTCGCCGATCTCGCCTGCCTCGAGGCCCGGCACCTTGTCCACCACTGCCCGCAGCACATGCGCGAGCATGTCGTCGGGGCGTACGTTGCGGAACATGCCGTTGCGCTTGGCCACCGGGGTGCGCGTGGCGGCGACGATGTAGGCGTCCTGAATCTGTTTGCTCATGGTTCTCTCCAGTGTCTCGGGCTCAG
>NZ_WUAF01000110.1 GCF_009800965.1 Cognatazoarcus halotolerans
CAAGACCATCACGGTGAACAATGTCGCGCCGAGCCTGAACATCGGTGGAGCGGGCAGCATCGACGAAGGCGACACCTTCGCGCTGGCCATCGCCGGCAGCGACGTGGCCGGGGCGGCCGATCCACTCAGCTACACCATCGACTGGGGCGACGGCTCCGCGCTGCAGACGCTCAGCGCCGCCGAACTGGCGGCCCTGGGCGGCAG
>NZ_WUAF01000011.1 GCF_009800965.1 Cognatazoarcus halotolerans
CCCATCCCGAACAGGACCGTGAAACAAGACCGCGCCGATGATAGTGCCCATCCGGGTGTGAAAGTAGGTCATCGTCAGACTAACCAAAAAAGGCCCCTGATAATCCATCAGGGGCCTTTCCATGTCTCCCGTCAAAAAGTAGACGAATTTTCGAAGATCCGCTGCACTGTCCTTGTCGGTGTGGGGATAGCCAGATAAAATCAACGCTTTCGCTGCTGTAGCTCAGTCGGTAGAGCAACTGATTCGTAATCAGTAGGTCACCAGTTCGATTCCGGTCAGCAGCACCAGCATCATAAAGGCCCGCAATAATGCGGGCTTTTTTTTGCGATGCCGTCGGATCGAACGGGTGTTTGTCGTGGTCTACGTCAATTAGTCGCACTCAAGCACTGGATCAGGATGTCGTGGTTCTGCGAGACTTGGTTGCGCGATGGCCGATCTCCGTTGGCGGCATTATTCAATATTGATGTGAGGGGATTTGACAGGCGCGATGACTGAAGAGCATGAAGATCAGTGCTATCACTGTGGTTTGCCTATCCCGCGAGATGTGAAGCACTCTGTTTCCATCGATGGGGTTAGGCGGGAGATGTGCTGCATAGGTTGTATGGCTGTCGCCCAATCAATAGTCGAGTCTGGATTGACCGAGTATTACCGCCATCGTGACTCCCTTCCTGCGTCCCCAAGGGAAGCACTTCCAGTCGAGCTAAAGGAATTGGGTTTATTCGATAATCTCGATTTTCAGAGGCGCTTTGTCCGTGAGGCAGAGGGGGGTGAAAAAGAAGCTGATCTCATTCTTGAAGGCATTACGTGCTCTGCATGCGTTTGGCTAAACGAACGGCACGTAATGGGGCTGCCCGGGGTAAGACTGGTCCATATCAACTATGCGACGAGACGTGCCCGAGTCAGATGGGATGAAGAAAAGATCAAGCTTTCAGAGATTCTGGCGGCTATTCAGGCGATCGGGTACCAAGCCTATCCTTACGATGCCGAGCGATCCGAGCAGGTGGCACAGCGGGAGCGACGGTCAGCTCTCTGGCGTCTCTTCGTCGCCGGCTTCGGGATGATGCAAGTAATGATGTATGCACTACCCGCCTATATTGCCGGAGACGGCGATATGGCCCCAGACATCGATCAATTGTTGCGCTGGGCGAGCCTTCTCTTGACGCTCCCCGTGGTTTTTTACTCTGCGGCGCCATTCTTTCGTCGAGCGCTTCGGGATCTTCGACTACGCCGCCTCGGAATGGATGTCCCGGTCGCTTTGGGAGTCGGTACTGCGTTCACTGCAAGTTGTTGGGCCACGTACTCGGGCACGGGTGAGGTGTATTTCGATTCAGTGGCGATGTTCGTATTTTTTCTGTTGTGTGGGCGTTTTCTTGAGATGCTGGCGCGTCAGCGCGCGGTCAGGGGGGTTGAGGAGTTGGGGAAGGTGATCCCCGCGTTTGCGGAACGCTTTGTCGTCTACCCCGGCCAGGAAACGGAGAGGGTGGCGGTGTCCGCCCTGAATGTGAATCAATATGTACGGGTCAAGCCCGGAGAGGTCTTTCCGGCGGATGGCGTAATCGTGGAAGGCGTCAGTAGTGCAGACGAGTCTCTGCTTACGGGAGAGAGCAGACCAATCGCAAAAGAGCGGGGGGCGGCGGTTATAGGTGGTGCCATAAACGTCAGTGCTCCTCTGGTCGTCAGGCTTGAAAGAGTGGGGGATTCGACCCGGCTGGCGGGAATGAGGCAGTTGATGGATCGCGCAGCGTCGGAGAAACCAGGGTTAGTCACTTTGGCCGACCGGGTGGCGGGCTGGTTTGTCGTTACGTTGCTCGTACTGGCTTCGGGTACCGGCATCTACTGGTGGGCCTATGATTCAGGACAGGCCCTATGGGTTTTTGTCTCGGTGCTCGTGGTCAGTTGTCCGTGCGCATTATCACTTGCGACCCCGGCGGCCTTAACCGTGGCAACGGATCATCTTGCTCGACTCGGTGTATTGATAACGCGCTCGCATGCGATTGAAGCGCTGTCACGGGCCGATCATTTCGTGTTTGATAAAACGGGAACGCTTTCTGAAGGGAAGATGCAGATCACCCAGGTTAAGGTGATTGATGGGGTATCGAGGTCCGATGTCGTGGTATTAGCGGCGTCGCTCGAAAAGGCGTCGGAGCATGCGCTGGCAAAAGCATTTTTCAACGAGGCAAGCAGACTCGGTGTGGCTCCAAGAGGGGCCGATGCGCTTGGCGCTGTTACGGGAGCCGGCGTGACTGGTTGGGTCGACGGGATCGAGTATCGGTTGGGGCGCATGAGTTATGTCGAAGATTTGGTTGGAAAGCCGGCTCCCGCCGAGTGGGGAATGCTCCTCGAGGAGCCTGGCACGATCGTTGTACTCGGATCGGTTGGCAGATGGATTGCAGCGTTTTGTCTCGATGACAGATTGCGAGAGGATGCTCCGGCGGCAATTGAATGGTTACAGAAGCATCGTGTCGAAGTTTCGATCTTCAGCGGGGATGGAAGCGCCGCGGTCCGTGCATGCGGAGAGTCGCTTGGTATTGCGGATGCTCGTGGCGAGATGAGTCCGGAGAAAAAGCATGATGAAGTCGAACTGCTCCAAAAGGGCGGAGCCATAGTGGCCATGACCGGCGACGGTGTTAATGACGCCCCCGTTCTCGCGAAAGCTCATGTTTCGATTGCGATGGGGGGGGGCACGGACTTGGCGCGAACGCAGGCAGACATCGTATTGTTGGGCTCGTCACTTCGGATGCTTACCGAGGCAGTACGGTTATGTCGCAAAACTCGGCGCATCATTGCGCAGAATCTCGGCTGGGCTCTTGCCTACAATCTGGTTGCGATTCCTTTGGCGATGCTTGGGATGGTGACACCCTGGATGGCAGGAATCGGCATGTCGGCGAGTTCACTCCTCGTTGTGCTGAACGCGACCCGGCTGCAACGCAAGACGTGATATCCGGGGTAATTTGAATGGAAACGCTCTACATCCTCATTCCGATCTCGGTTGTCCTGGTGTTCGTAATCGGTATCTTGTTTTGGTGGTCCTTGCGTAGTGGGCAGTTTGACGATATGGAGGGGCCTGCTTATCGCATGCTGATGGACGACGATCACCCGGAAAGCGAAGGCGGGGAAAAGCCGAGAGAGTTGAACGGTGTGCGGGACGGGGCGACAGGAGGGGAGGCGGACATCGGTCGAGCAAAATAGCCACACTCAATTCATGGGTTTTGATGTAGGTCAAGTCGCAGGAGCATGGTGTGTGGATAATTGACTGCAACGCAGGTGGCAGTAAATGGCGGGTACGCCAAATCGATACTGTCAGATGCCGTTTTGTCTCTCTGTTGGGGTTGGGGGTGCGTCGAAGGCGCACCCTTTTTTTGTTTTGGCTACGCGGGCAAACCGACGTAGTTTGAGCCGGATGGGCTTTGCTGCTGATCTTGCGGTGCAATACAATATTGATCTGTGTCAAAAATCATGTGTCGTCGCAAGGTATCCTTGCGCGGACCTTACCGTGACGCGAGCTTTAGGTTCGGGCCGGTCAAAAAAGTTCCATTAATCAAATGAGGTGACTTCCATGCAATCGCAAGCGACTTACAACTATAAAGTCGTGCGCCAGTTCGCCATCATGACGGTGGTGTGGGGGATCGTAGGCATGCTTGTCGGCGTGATCGTCGCGGCACAGCTCGTATGGCCCGAACTGAACTTTGCCGAGTGGTTCCATTTTGGCAGGTTGCGCCCGCTTCACACTAACGCAGTCATTTTTGCCTTTGGTGGATGTGCGCTGTTCGCTACTTCTTACTATGTCGTACAGCGTACCTGTCATACCACGCTGTTTGCGCCGAAGCTTGCCTCATTCACGTTCTGGGGTTGGCAACTCGTCATACTCCTTGCCGCGATCACGTTGCCATTGGGTATCACGAGCTCGAAGGAGTATGCCGAGCTTGAGTGGCCGATCGACATCCTGATCGCAGTGGTCTGGGTTTCGTACGCCTTGGTGTTCTTCGGGACAGTTGCCAAGCGTAAGACGTCCCATATCTATGTCGCTAACTGGTTCTACGGTGCTTTCATCATTACCGTTGCCTTGTTGCACATCGTGAATAGCATGGCTATTCCGGTAAGTCTGACAAAATCGTATTCGGCCTACGCTGGCGTTCAAGACGCAATGATTCAATGGTGGTATGGGCATAACGCCGTCGGCTTCTTCCTGACCGCAGGTTTCTTGGGGATGATGTACTACTTTGTGCCCAAACAAGCAGATCGCCCCGTTTACTCGTATAGGTTGTCGGTGGTGCACTTCTGGGCGTTGATCTTTACCTACATGTGGGCGGGGCCGCACCATCTGCACTACACGGCGCTTCCTGACTGGACTCAATCGGTGGGGATGGTGTTCTCACTCATCCTGCTTGCGCCGTCTTGGGGTGGGATGATCAACGGCATCATGACCTTGTCGGGTGCCTGGCATAAATTGCGGACCGATCCGATTCTGAAGTTCCTGATCACTTCGCTTTCGTTCTACGGCATGTCGACCTTCGAAGGGCCGATGATGTCGGTGAAAACCGTGAATGCGCTCTCGCATTACACTGACTGGACGGTCGGGCATGTGCACTCTGGAGCGCTTGGCTGGGTTGCCATGGTGTCGATTGGCGCGATGTACTATCTCATTCCCCGTATGTACGGGAAGACTGAGATGTACTCGACGAAGTTGATCACCACGCACTTTTGGGTTGCGACAATCGGCGTTGTTCTGTACATCGCATCAATGTGGATCGCCGGGGTCATGCAGGGGCTGATGTGGCGCGCTACCAACCCGGACGGGACGTTGACCTATTCGTTCGTTGAATCGGTGAAAGCCAGTTATCCGTTCTGGTCGATCCGCTTGCTGGGTGGTGTGCTCTTCCTGTCTGGCATGTTGATCATGTTCTACAACGTCTTGAAGACGATTGCTGGCGAGAAGGCATATAACGCACCCGTTCTCACGCCGCAAGCGGCACACGCCTGATCACGGAGAACTATAGTCATGGCTCAATCGAAACACGAGTTTATCGAGCGCAGCGTAGGCTGGATGATCGTGCTTACCCTTCTTGTGGTGAGTATTGGTGGTCTGGTCGAGATCGTGCCGCTGTTCTTCCAAAAATCGACAACGACACCGGTTGAGGGCCTCAAACCCTATGATCCGCTCCGTCTGGCCGGGCGAGATGTTTACGTCCGTGAGGGTTGCTACAACTGCCACTCGCAGATGATTCGTCCCTTCCGGGCCGAGACGGAACGCTATGGTCATTATTCGGTGGCCGGAGAATATGTCTACGATCGGCCGTTCCAGTGGGGCTCGAAGCGGACCGGTCCTGATCTTGCCCGGGTTGGTGGTCGTTATTCCGACCAATGGCATCGGGTGCATCTCCGGAATCCCCGCGACGTGGTGCCGGAGTCCAATATGCCCGCATTTACTTGGCTTGACCGTCCCGTGAAATCGGACGATATCGAGAAGAAGATGGCAGTGTTGCGCACGCTCGGCGCCCCCTACACCGATGAAGAAATCGCTGGTGCAAAGGCCGCTCTGCAGGACAAGACCGAACTTGATGCCGTCATCGCGTATCTCCAGGGGCTTGGTACAACGCTCAAAAATGTGAAGTGAAGGGATAGGATCGCGTCGTGGATATCAATGATCTTCGTAGTCTGCTGACCGTCTTGGGATTGTTGTGCTTCCTTGGCATTGCAGCGTGGGCATACAGCAGCAAGGCCCGAAAAGGGTTTGATGAAGCGGCGCAGATTCCCTTCACCGAAGAAGACTTGCCTGGCGAGAGCAGCAGGCAATCCAAGAAAGGATGAAAAATGGCTGACTTTGTTAGCGGTTTCTGGAACATTTATGTGATGGGACTGGTTGCGCTGAGCATCCTGTTCTGTGTGTTCATTCTTGTTTCGAACATGAAAGGTGAGCGGAACGCCGATGGTGAGGCGAAGTTGCATGGCCACGTCTGGGATGAAACGCTCGCCGAGTACAACAATCCGTTGCCGCGGTGGTGGATGTATCTTTTCTGGCTGACGATCTTCTTTGCGATTGTCTATCTGGTGCTCTACCCCGGGTTTGGAAACAACAAAGGTCTTTACGGCTGGAGTTCAGCGCAAGGCGAGGGTAGTCAGTACGCCCGCGAAATGCAGAAGGCGGATGAAACCTACGGTCCGATCTTTGCCAAGTATCAAACTGAAGATCTGAAGGCCGTTGCGGCTGATCCGGAAGCCAATGCGATGGGCGGGCGACTTTTTCTGACGTATTGCGCGCAGTGCCACGGCTCGGATGCGCGCGGTGCAAAGGGTTTCCCAAACCTTACCGACAACGATTGGCTGTACGGTGGTGAACCCGAAACGATCAAGACGACCGTGCTTGGGGGGCGTTTTGGTGTAATGCCGGCTCTTGGACCGGTACTTGGCGGCGAGGGTACGAAGGACGTTGCCAATTACGTTCGTTCGCTTTCTGGGCTTGCGCATGATTCGCTTCGCGCGCAACGTGGCAAAGAGCTTTTTGCACAGAACTGCGCGGCGTGTCATGGTCCTGATGGAAAGGGCAGCCATGCAATCGGGGCGCCCAATCTGACGGACAAAACGTGGCTCTATGGATCGTCCGAGGCCACCATCATCGAGACGGTAACAAAAGGTCGGCAGAACCAGATGCCCGCTTTCAAGGATTTCCTTGGCGACGCAAAGGTTCATCTACTGGCCGCCTATGTTTACAGCCTTTCGAACAAGACCGAGGCTGCGAAGTAATTGCGTTTTGAAGTTGCTGCACGTCAGTAGCGATTTCCCCGGGCTTGCTGCCCGGGGAAATTTTGAATTAGAACATAAGCAAGTGCGTATATACTGATCATGACAAAGCCAAGCTCCAGTGTTAAGGCAGGAATCGCCCCGAATCTGACTGCCGCCAAAGATGGCGAGGATTCGCTCTACGCGGTCCGCGAAAAGGTCTATATGCGGGCGGTTACCGGGTGGTTCGCGACTTGGCGATGGGTGTTGGTGTGGTTTACCCAGATTCTGTTCTACGGCCTGCCTTGGTTGCAGTGGAATGACCGGCAGGCGGTGCTCTTTCATCTCACCGAGCGCAAGTTCTATATCTTCGGTTGGGTTTTCTGGCCGCAGGATGTTTTTTTCCTCGCCATTTTATTGATCATTTCTGCTTATGCGCTTTTCTTCTTTACGGCCATAGCAGGCAGATTGTGGTGCGGCTACGCTTGTCCGCAAACGGTCTACACCGAAATCTTCATGTGGATAGAGCAGAAGATAGAGGGTGACCGCAACAAGCGGATGAAACTTGACAAGGGGCCAATGACGGCCCGCAAGTTTGGAATCAAGACGGCGAAGTACGGTGCCTGGCTAGCCGTGTCTCTCTGGACCGGCTTCACGCTTGTCGCTTATTTCAGTCCATTAAAAGATCTGTTGAGAGCGATTCCTACGCTTGGCTTTGGGCCGTGGGAAATCTTCTGGATCCTGTTCTACGGCGGGTTTACGTACCTCTTTGCAGGTGTGATGCGGGAACAAGTCTGCAAATACATGTGCCCCTATGCTCGATTCCAGAGTGTGATGTTCGATCCGGACACGCTGACCATTACCTATGATGAAGCGCGTGGCGAGCCACGTGGCGCCAGGAAGAAAGGTGCGGATCCGCAAACACTCGGAAAGGGTGACTGTGTCGATTGCGGTATCTGTGTTCAGGTTTGCCCGACCGGAATCGATATTCGCAACGGTCTGCAGTACGAGTGCATCGGTTGTGCGGCCTGTATCGATGCTTGTGATCAGGTAATGGACAAAATGAACTACCCGCGCGGATTGATTCGATATTCGACAGAGAATGCGATCAAGAAGGGATGGAGTTCAAAGGAGATTGTTGCGCATGTTTTCCGCCCGCGTACGCTCATCTACGGCGCGATTCTGGTTCTGATCTCGATGGCTTTTGTGTGGGGGCTTGCCACGCGATCTCCTTTGCGTGTCGATATCATCCGCGATCGCAGCATGCTGGCACGTGAGGTCGAAGGCGGGTTCATTGAGAACATTTACCGCCTGCAAGTGATGAACATGTCTGAATCTTCGCGCAAGTTCGAGATGTCGGCGTCGGGGCTGGATAATCTTAGGCTCAATGGCGATCGGGAAATATCCATCGAACCGGCCACGATAAAGTCCGTGACTGTTCAGATACAGGTCCCAGCCGACGCCGCCAAGCCAGGTTCACACGAAATTTTCATTGACGTGAGCGCCGAAGACGATCCGGGTGTGCATGTCCGCGAGAAGACGACTTTCCTGATGCCGGAGTGATGGTGCAAATGCGTAATCTGAAGAAGCAGGAAGGGGCGCGCCCTTGGTATCGAGAGACGTGGACTTGGTTCCTCATCAGTCTGCCCGCAACCGCCGTCATTGCCGGGTTCATCACCTATTGGCTTGCGGCAACGACGAATGACGGGCTTGTGGTGGATGATTATTACAAGCAAGGCTTGGCGGTGAACCAGGTCATTGCACGGGATCGCCTCGCCGCAAGACTTGGACTTCGTGCGCAGATAAGTCTGCGCGACGGCCAGATAACCGTAAACCTTGCCGCGGCGTCCGGGAGCCTGCCCGAGATAATCGTAGTTACGCTGATTCATCCGACCCGTGCCGGTGAGGATCAGAAGTTGCAGTTGGCTGGCCATAACGGAGCTTATGGTGGTGCACTCGCCCCAATGGCGCCGGGGCGCTGGCAGGTGGCGATTGAGGATGAGTCCCGCAGTTGGAGAATGAACGGGGCCGCAGACCTTCCGACAGAGACGACGATAAGGATTGAAAGTGTCAATTCCGACTCGTAATCTGACAGGAGGTACATCATGGCATTACAGGAGTTGTTTACAACCGATATCGGGCTGCTGAGCCTTTTTACCATTGGCTTCATTCTGGCGATGGCGGTGTTCATCGGTCGGTTCGTGAAGAACAGTATTCGTAAGGACGAACAGGCGAATAGCTAGAGACCGGTTGGATTCTGCGGTGCGGGTGTTTCTCGGCGGATGTTTCGCGCGAATCTGAGAGATGCCCGTACGCCCCGCTGATGGAGCTGGAAGATTTTCGGGAGCGTGTTGAATGCAAAGACTAATCCAGATTCTCTGGCCCTCATTCCTGATTGCAGGAGTTGCCGAAGCCGTATTCTTTACGGTGATCAACCCTCAGGAGCTCTATCTTTTCGGCAAGACAGTCAATTTTTCGGCTACTGCAACCTACTCGATCGGCTTTTTTGCTTTCTGGCTGGTCTGCGCAGCGTCGAGTTTGGTCACTATTTTCTTTCAGCGTACTGCCGATGAAGTCAATCACCCTGAGCGAAGCTGAAACGTAGCTGGGTGAAGCGACCGGGCGGCCGTCACGTATGCCGGGGATCTTCGTTGTTGCTTTTCGTCGTTTGGTCTCGCAGGTGATATGACCCGCAGAAATGTTGTTCCATGAGATTTGTTCTGCCGCTTTGGGGAGCGAATTCCGGATTGGCAGTGTTAGCATTGCGCTCCACCTTCTGCCCTTGATGCTTCACAGGACGCTCCAATGCTAAGCTATCGCCATGCCTTCCATGTTGGCAATCATGCGGACGTATTGAAGCACCTGGTGTTGATTCAGTTGCTTGATCATCAGCTCAAGAAAGATAAGCCATACTGGTACGTGGACACCCACGCGGGGGCAGGACGCTATGCGCTGGACAGCACGGAAGCGAACCGCAACGCCGAATATGTGGATGGTATTGGTCGGCTTCTGGCAGCGGCCGAAATGCCCGCCGCCATACGTGAATACGTTGAACTGATTCGGTCCTACAATCGTCGCGAGGCCGTGCGTTTTTACCCCGGTTCTCCAGCTATCGCATTATCGAGAATGCGAGCCGATGACCGAATGCGCCTGTTCGAGCTTCATCCGACGGATGCGAGGTTCCTGAGGCGCGCGTTCGCCACTGAAACAAATCGGGTAAAAATCGAGCAGGCAGAAGGTTTTGGCGCGCTGCGTTCGATTCTCCCGCCGCCGAGCAGGCGAGCGGTGGTGCTGATCGATCCTCCCTACGAGATTCGTGATGACTATCGTGTTGTCGTGGAAACCGTCAAGGATGCGCTCCAGCGGTTTTCCGGTGGTACTTACGCGGTTTGGTATCCACGCATTCAGAAGACCGAGGCGAAGCAATTGCCTGAGCGGCTGGGCAAACTCGGGGCGGCCTCGTGGCTGCATGTTTGGTTCGATGTCAGGAAACCTGCTCCCGGTGGACTCGGAATGCATGGTAGCGGACTATATGTGATCAACCCGCCCTGGACCTTGCCGAGTATCCTGAAGGACGTCATGCCGACATTGGTCCAGTTACTTGCTCAGGATGATTCCGCGCGCTTCGGACTGGATCATCATATTCCTTGAGTCGGCTCCTGCGGCAGGGCGTGTCTTCTTATCTCCAGTTCAGATATGGGAAGAGCCGGCGCTTCTCCAGAGTGCTCAAGCTGCACACTCGGCCGATGTTTCGCTCGGGGATACGCTCCGGGTTTGGAAACCTGCTCAGCGCCTCTTCGATGCTTTTTTCGCGTATGAGGTGCAGGATCGGATAGGGGGAGCGGTTAGTCAGGTTCTCGTCATCCTCCGGTGCGGTACCTTCGAAGCAATAGTCAGGATGGAAACTGGCTACCTGGATTTCGCCCTCCCATCCATACTGACGAACCAACATCTCCGCCACGTCGATAAAGCGGTTATAGGTTTCGAAGTCCTTGAGCATGGCGGGAACGACCAGTAGGCTCGTCTCCGTTGCGTCACTGGCTTCGTTCAGCAACAGCTCAACTTCCGATACGAGTTCATCGATCAGTCTTTCATCGTCTTGTGCGTTGCTGACAACGATTCTGAGTTGTCCGAGGCGACGAGGGCGCGCGGCGAACGGGCACAGATTGAGTCCGATTACAACCTGATCGAGCCAGGTGAGCACTTCAGTTTCAATGCGCTCGATGGCGTGTGGGCTCATGGCAGTCACCTTTGTCGTCGGAATCGTGTCGGGCGCGGTGTCGCCCACAAGCGCATATGTGATTAGCTGCGTTTATGCGGATGTCGTCCGCCTCACCCCTTGTCGCTGGAGATTCAGGCAATGAACACCGGATCAGAGAATACCAGTGTGCCATCGCGCCGTACCATCAGGTTCTCGGGATTCAGGATGTCCGGTTGTACCTGGTAGCTTTCTGTAAAGTCCGATAGAGACTTGAGTGCGTCCAGCATTGATGGCTGAATGCTCGCGGGCGGGGATTGCGTAAGGTGATAGAGCGCAATCCGGCCCATGTTGGCACCGAGCCTTATCCACTGCTGGCAGCCTTGGAAGTAGCTGTCAATCAGGCTCTTCGCAAGCCTTGCAGCCTCGGTGCCGGATGCGATGGGCCAGAGATGCTCCATCTCGACGAGATGGAAGGGGTAGCCCGAACACGCACGTCCGATCACGCCATGATCGACATGAACGATGGGGAAATGCGGTCCTCGTGGTCGATCGTCTGCTGTGTAGAGGAAGTAGTCCGCTGGCGAGCTGACAATTTTCATGACCCGCTCGCCATCCCCCTTGTCGAGGACGATGCTGTACTCCCCTCGACCGATTTCGCGAAGACCATCGAGCAGGGGGTGCTGTGGCACCGGATCCGGCAGAAGGATGTCGGCCCGCGCCAATGCGGTGCGGGCGCCAGCGTCGTCCATCGTTCCGGTGCTAGCCTACGATGTTGTAGCCAGCATCGACGAAGTGAATTCCGCCCGTGATGAGTCGGCCTGCGTCCGATACCAGGAAGGCGGTGAGGGCACCAATATCTTCCGGCGTCACCAGGCTATGCATGGGAGAGCGTTCGACGGCCGACGACATCAAGCCGTCGAATCCTGCAATGCCCGATGCAGCACGAGTCATCAGGGGGCCAGGCGAGACTGCATTTACCCGAATGTTCTTGCTGCCAAGCTCATAAGCCAGATAGCGGGTTCCAGCCTCGAGTGCGGCCTTGCAGAGGCCCATAACACCATAGTTCGCGATGACCTTTTCCGAACCCAGGTAGGTCATCGTGATCAGCGAGCCGCCGCCCGCTTTTTCCATGAGGGGTTCGACCAGTTTCGCGAGGCGGATGAACGAGTGAGTGGAGATATCCATCGCCATGGCGAAACCGTCCGCGGAGGTGTCGACCACCCTGCCGTGAAGATCGTCCCGCTTGGCGAAAGCCATGCTGTGAATCGCAAAATCAAGTTTTCCGAATGCGGCGTCGATCTGTTTGTGAACGTCGTCCATGGTTTCCGGGCGCGTTACGTCCAGCAGGTAAACATGTTCGACGCCGAGACGGTGAACGACCGGCTCGATGAATGCGCGGGTCTTCTCGTTCTGATAGGTAATGACCAATTTGGCACCGGCTTCAACACATGCTTCGGCGACGCCGGTGGAGATCGATTTTTCGTTGGCAATACCCGTTACAAGGCCGATTTTGCCTGTGAGATCAAACATTGGATTCATGATCATGCCCTTGAAATGGTTGGGGATAATGCGTTGCAGCAGAGCGCTCATCTCTTTAGTTCGGCTTGCTCTGTCTAAACTTTAACGCATTGCGTCCGATATTAGAGCGCTGGCTGTTGGGTTTTTTGATGCAACGCAATAAAATGCTCTTCAGCACGCTTTGACTTGGAGGTCGATTATGATTCGCCCTGTTTACATCTTCCTGGATTTCGATGGTGTGACACACCCGTGGGGAGAGGTCGAAGATTTCCGGTCGCTCCCGCTGATTGAGGACGTTGTCAGGCGCTACGAAGAAACCCGGATCGTGATTGCCTCTGACTGGCGGACCCTGTTCTCGATGCAGCGTCTGTCTTCGCGTTTCGCTGGAGATATCAGACCGCGTGTCGTGGGTGCTTCGCCCCATCTCGTGCCCAAGCGCGGTGTCGATCTGCACGGATTGCGCGAGCGAGAAGCGCGTCAATGGCTTGGTCAGCGCGCCGAGAAGGATGCTCAGTGGCTTGCAATCGATGATGCCCCGGGCAATTGGCCGACTCGTTCGCGCCTCGTGTTGACGGATTTCAAGCGCGGCTTTACCGAAGAGGATGCCGCCGCGACATGTCATCTTCTCGACGCCTTCAGGGCTGGAGGCTGGCAGGACGACGCGAATGCCACGGTGCATTCGTTGTGGGCTTGAGGGACGATGGTCTTCGCTGGGACAGGATGGTGAAAGTCGCGCTAATCTGCAGGTTGTGAACGGCGATTGTGCCGTTCCATTAACGCTTGCCGTGCTAGCCGATGCCGACTTTCGAGTTATCCGTAATTTGCTTGCTTGCCCTGGTTGCCTGGTTCTGGCTCGATACGCTTCGTGCCCGTGAAGCAGGGATTGCTGCCACACGTGCCCTGTGCCTCGGCCGGGGCCTGCAGCTGCTTGACGATACGGTTGCGTCAGAATCGCTTCGTTTGGCCCGTGACGACGACGGAAAGGTTCGGTTTCGGCGCGTTTACGCCTTCGAGTACAGCGATACCGGTGACAATCGCAGGCATGGATCCGTGACCCTGCTCGGATCGAGGGTCATCATGCTGGACGTGACCGAGCGCGTGCTCGAATTGGTCAAATGATCTTGCTGCGTGCCGATTTTTCCCGGCGAGAGGTAGTCGATACCAGGCTGATGCCGTGGGAGGCATCTCCGCTTGCGGGAGTCGATCGCAAGCCGCTAGACCGCATCGGCGGCGAGGTGGCACGAGCAACGAGTATTGTGCGGTACGCCGCAGGAAGCCATTTCGATGCACATGAACACCCGCTCGGCGAGGAGTTCCTTGTGTTGCTTGGCACGTTTTCCGACGAGTGGGGTGACTATCGGGCCGGGACTTATGTCCGTAATCCGCCAGGTTCGAGCCACAGGCCGTTTTCAAGAGATGGATGCGAAATCTTCGTCAAACTGAGGCAGTTCGTGCCCGACGATCGCAAGCGCATCCTGATCGATACACGTCGTACTGCATGGCTTCCGGGCCTGGTGCCGGGTCTTTCAGTGCTACCGTTGCATCAGCACGGTGTCGAGAGTGTGGCACTCGTGCGCTGGGCGCCCGGGACGCGTTTCAAAGCCCACAGCCACTGGGGAGGTGAGGAAATTCTGGTGCTTGATGGCGTGTTCTCTGATGAATATGGCGACTACCCGACGGGTACCTGGTTACGCAATCCACATCGCAGCATGCACACGCCATTCAGCGAGCAGGGGTGCCTGATCTGGGTCAAGGTTGGACACCTCGAGAGCCTTCCGGAGGGATCTTGAATTACCTTGCGCACTTGCTACTGGCCGGCGACGATCCGGCTCTGCGTCTCGGTGGGATACTCGGAGATTTCGTCAAGGGGTCATTGCCGGGCAACTTGCCGACCACGGTTGCGAGGGGGGTGGCATTGCATCGCAGGGTCGATTCGTTTGCTGACGCTCATCCTGCCTTTCAGACGAGCCGGAGGAGGGTGTCCGGCGCCCGGCGCCGCTACGCCGGAATCATGGTCGATATGTTCTACGATCACTTGCTCGCCGCCAACTGGTCTTCATGGTCTGGTCAGCCGCTTCATCGCTTTGCCGCCGATGCCTATGATCTCCTTGAGATGAATTCCAGCATGTTGCCAAAGCGTCTGACAGAAATCCTGCCAACAATGCGTTCACAGGACTGGCTCGCCTCCTATCGCGAGATCGATGCGGTTGCGGGGGCGCTTGATCGTATGTCGAAATACCGACTGCGCCAGCCCAACGGATTGGCCGGGGCCGGTCGGGAACTGGAACTGGAGTATCCCGGATTCGCAGCGGATTTTGCCGAGTTCTTTCCGGACGCGATTGCCTGTGTGCAAGACTGGATTGCCTCGGCGGCGGGTGCGCCTGCAGCGCTTGCAGTCGATCAAGAGGGCGGGCCATACTGACGCTCGACAACAAACGGGCCCCCAACCAAAGATGACCGACTCGCTTCGTCTCGCGATTGAACGCCTGCTCCGGGGGTCGATCTCGACAGCGCAGTTCGTGGCCGTATGGCGCAACGACGCCGGGCCGCTGCTCGCTGAACTGCCACCACGTTATGCAGAGGTGCTTGACGGGCTCCTGATGAGGCTCGAGTCTGCGGCGCTCTTCAGCGAAGAAAGCTGTTCATTCAGTCGCACCGAACTCATAGACAACCTTTCACTTTGGGTCGACAAGGCGGAATCTTATATTGCAGGCCTGCGCCGTGTCGGCTGAATCGGCCTCAGGCTATTGCCGCGTGAGGCAATTCCGGTAGCGCCATTCGACCCGCTTCGCAAACCATTCCGTTGTCAGTTTGCGGCTTATTTTCGGACTCTTGAGATCGATTCGCGGAATTTCCGCCCGTGGCGCCGGCGCCCCGCTTCGTTGATCGGCAAGAGCGAAAACCCGGCGATACAGTCGAGTCTGCGCAAAGCCTGTTTCCTTTTCGCTGCGCAGATCACGATCGATTTCATCACTGCCCATTCCGAGCGCGGACGTAAGCGCGGATAGCGCCCGCTGGGTCTCGCTCCGCTCTCCCGAAGGACGACCGTCCCGATAGCGCAACAGATCGCCATCAAGATCCAGACTTCGCCCTGAAAGGCGTGAGACTGCGCGCTGGAACGCTGCATTGCGACTGCTGTATCTGCCGGCATTGAAGTCCGCAAAGCGATAGACAGGTTCGCTGTAAGGGGCCGGGTAATCCAGCAGGATCGCAATGCCGAAGTACATGCCGCCGCGGCGGCTGAAAACTTCGCTGCGAATGCTGTCGCGAACCGGGTAAGGATAGGGGCGTTGTCGGGCGTGCGCCTCTGCAAATGCGACGCTGACCTGCATCGGGCCACCGGTATGTACCGGGTTGTGGCTCGCAAGCAGGGTGCGGCCGTAGGGCAGTTCGGAAATCATGTCCTGGTAGAGCGTGTTCATCTGGCTCTCGGTTCTGAGGGCATTTATCCGATCACGATAACTGCGTCCGTCTGGCGACGGTTTGAGCAGCGCCGCGTCGAGCAGCATTTTCGGAATTCCGTATCGGGTGCGCCGGGTTTCGATCTCTTTCCAGACGATTTTCGGAAGACCCGGAACCGGCGGGTCGGCCACGAACAGGGATTCCTGCTCGGTTACCGCGATCACGGCGCAGAAATTCTCGGGATTCGCCGCAATACGCAGGGTATTGAAGGCTGTCAGGATATCCTGCGCCCAACCGGCCCGATCTTTGCTGTTTGGCGGGATGAGCCGCGTAACCAAGGCGCGTGCCTGAGGCTCCACGAGTCGCGGCTGGCTTGGCTGGGCGGCTGGGGGAAGCGGTTCGATGGGCGCTGGCCGCGGATAGCCCTGGTCGATCACTGGCGGAAGCGTTTCAGTCGTGCTCGGACCCGCGCTGGGCTGAACCGGCGAAGGTTCCGGAGGCATTGGTGGCGATTGCCTGATTTCGGTCGGGCCTGTTGTGGCGCAAGCTGACAGAAACGCCGCAAGGATCAGGATGACGCGTTCTTTCTTCCACATCGGCTGCATCGTATGAATCGTCAATTGAATGGGCTGCGAGCGTAGCGGATCTGACGGCACGAGCAATCGGCCTGCGTTTCGATTGTGTAAGCGTTTGATTCAGCCCGACTCGGCCCGGCGCATCAATTCGAGAGCGTCCGCAGAAACTCGTTGCGCGCCTGGTGGGATGTCTCGAATTCGCCAGCCCATGCCTGGGTGACGACGCGTTCGTCTCCGCGTCGGTCTTCACCGAGCAGCAGGCACAACTGTTCGGCTTCGATGACGCATGCAGCGCCTCGGGCGCCGCCATGCTGTACCAGGGCATCCGCGATATCGCGTGTCATCCACTCCTGATAGGTGAAACGGTGGCCGATTGCGTCGACCAGCCGTGCAATCCGGCCAAAGCCGTGGAGTCGGCCGCCCGGCAGGTAGGCCACATGGGCCACCCCGCGAAACGGTACCAGGTGGTGAGGGCACACCCCGTGCACCGCGATGCCGCGGATCATCACCATGTCCCTGCGCGGATCTTCAAAGCCCTCGCCGAGCGCCTGTGCCGGGTCAAGCTCATAACCCCCGAGCAATCTGCGCTGCCACAACTCGCGTACCCGTTTGGGCGTGTGTCCGGTGTGGGTGGAGTCCAGCTTTACGCCACAGGCGGCCAGCAGGTCGGATATCGCACGCTCGAAGGCTTCGGGATCGAAGGCGTTCTGCCGCGGGATGCCAATTCCGCAGGCAGGTTCGGGCGGGTGGTCATGCTCATGCGACATCGGGCTCTCCGTGGTGGATTCAGCCCGATGATACTCCGAGGTGTCTGGACCGGTGCCCTGACGCCGGCGCCAGCACCCAGGCCGAGTCGAGCGAGGCGATCGGTACCGTTGTGTCGGCTGGAATCCTGCCCGCCAGCTGCAGTTGAAGATAGCGCGCGCAGGACACCCTCAGGAACGAGGTGAAATTGGTCGGGGAGCCCACGTTGCCGGCTTCCGACAGCTCGTCGTAAAGCTTCGATACGAGCTGTGGAATCGAAAGTCCGTCGCGTTCGCCGATCTCTTCGAGTACCTGCCAGAACAGATTCTCGAGTCGCAGGCTTGTCGCAACGCCGCGCAGTCGTATCGAACGGCTGCGGCTGGCGTAGAGCTCCGGATCGGCACTGATGAAGATCTCGCACATTGTCGTCTCCGCAAGTGTCGGTGATTCATTCCAGGGCAGGGCATATGCGGCCGGACCCGCCGGGTAAACTTCAGTGTTCGATGCGGGTGCCGAGCAGCGTCAGGAACTGTGCGAGCCATGCCGGGTGACCCGGCCAAGCGGGCGAGGTCACGAGGTTACCGTCGGTCATGGCCTGGTCTACCGGCATTGCAACGTAGGTGCCCCCAGCAAGCGTTACTTCGGGGCCGCAGGCCGGATAGGCCGTGCAGCTGCGTCCTTCGAGCACCTTGGCTGCAGCGAGGAGTTGCGCACCGTGACAGACTGCGGCGACGGGTTTGCCTGCCTCGAAGAAATGGCGGACCGTCGCGATCACACGTGCATCGAGTCGCAGGTACTCAGGGCCACGTCCGCCCGGAATCACCAGGGCATCGTAGGATGAGGCAACGACATCGTCGAAGTCGGCGTTGAGGGTGAAATTGTGGCCGCGCTTTTCGGTATAGGTCTGATCACCCTCGAAATCGTGGATGGCGGTTGCGATCGTGTCGCCGGCCTTCTTGCCCGGGCATACCGCGTGCACCGTGTGGCCAACCGCGAGCAAGGTCTGGAACGGCACCATGGTTTCATAGTCTTCACAGAAATCACCGCAGATCATCAGGATCTTCTTGGCCATGTCTCGCTCCTTGGATTGTTGATACGCGTGGAAGCGTCAGTCTCCCGCGATCGGATTTCCGGTGGGTAGTAACCGGGTACCACATCGAGTCAATGGCCCGCCGAACTACCCCATATGCGCTCGAGCACCGCGTCACGGCCGCATTGGTAACGGTAGAACTTGTAGCGGACCGGATTCTTCAGGTAGTAGTCCTGATGGTAATCCTCGGCGGGATAGAAGGTGTCGGCCGCGACAATCTCGGTCTCGAGCGGTCGCTTGAACTGCAATGCTTCCAGCGCCTCCCTGGACTCCTCGGCGAAACGCTTCTGCTCTTTGTCGTGATAGAAGATCGCGGTACGGTACTGGTTGCCGATGTCGCAGAATTGCCGGTTGTGCGCGGTCGGATCTATGTTATGCCAGTAGGTGACGAGCAGCTTTTCGTAGCTTATTTTCGTCGGGTCATAGACCACCTGAACTGCTTCCGCATGACCGGTGGCACCCGAAGAAACCTCTTCGTAGGTCGGATTCGCGGTTTTTCCCCCGGTATACCCGGAGGTTGTGGATATCACACCATCGAGTTTGTCGAACGGCGGCTCCATGCACCAGAAACAGCCTCCCGCAAAGGTTGCAGTCGCACGTTCGGCTGCGGTGGCCCAAAGCGGTGCGGAAAGGGGTAGCACCACTGCCAGGGCGAGCAGCTTGACTCGGTTGATGGACATCGTCGGCTCCGGATCGGATCGTAGGGGCGGTGACGGTGCGACACCGGCGGTTCGCTTCGGTTCGATGCTGCTCTGCGTCAAAATGGTGCGTCATCGAACGTGTCAGCACCCCAAAAGGGCAAGCGGCTCACGCGTTGCGTAGTGAATCAGGCAGGTGATCCGAGAATTTCAGGGTGCAGGTAATTTGCCTGTTGTCAAACGCGATTTATGGCACATCCCATGCTTGGTGGTAATCAGGTATAAATCAGTCAGCGGAGCAAATCCGTCGCACGCTGGATCAGGAAATGTCGCCGGGAGATTCTCATGAGTACGACCGAGATCAGCATTCCACTTGCAGACGCGCGCGAGATCTATCGCGTCGATGATGTAGACCGGGCGCTCGAAGCAAGCGCTACCAGCCGTAACGAGTCATTGGCGACCTTCTACGAGCGGATGCGAACGCTCGGTGGTACGCGCTACGTGGTCAAGCCAAGCCGCAGTGACGCCCTTGACCCGCTTTACGAGCGTTGTCCGAACTTCGGCGAAGTGGTCGACGACCTGAAGAAATCGATGGCGCTGGCGGTCTCGGGCAATGAACCTGTGAGCTTTACCCCCATCTTGTTGCTTGGTGAGCCGGGTATCGGCAAAACGCACTTTGCGCGCTGCCTCGCCGACCAGATATCCACCGGCTACCAGTTCATCTCCATGAGCTCGCTCACTGCGGGCTGGATCCTGTCTGGTGCGTCGGCGCAGTGGAACCATGCACGCCCGGGAAAGGTTGCCCAGACGCTGGTCAGTGGCGAGGTGGCGAATCCCGTCATCGTGCTGGACGAGGTGGACAAAGCCGGCGGCGATTCGCGCTACGATCCCATGGGGCCGCTTTACGAACTGCTGGAGTACGACACGGCACGCCGCTTCCGCGACGAATATGTGGATATCGAGATCGATGCCAGCCACATTCTCTGGGTTACCACGGCCAACGACGATCGCAATATTCCAGAGCCGATTCTCAACCGCATGAATGTGTATACCGTGCCGAGACCGGATGCGGGTGAGTCCTACGCGATCGCGTGCCGGCTATATCGCGAACTCGTCGGAGCGCATGACTGGGGTTTTCCCGACGAGCCGCCCGAAGACGTCATGGAAGGCTTGTCGACGTTGCCCCCCCGTGAGCAACGGCGGGCGCTGCTGGCTGCGTTCGGGAATGCCAAGCTGGCGGGGCGTGACGAACTTCAGATTGAGGACCTTGACGCATTGAGATCTGCTCGGAAACGCAAGATCGGCTTTTGACCGCCGGGCAGGGCGCATGCATGGCAGGCAAGCGTAAAGGGTTTTGTCGCCGTGAAACACCTCAGGACGTTTCGTTATCGGCTTTGCGGCGCCCACTGGCAGCGCGGTAGAACGCTTCGCAGGCGTCGATGAAATCCTTGGTGCTTTTGGGCATGGGTACGCGGGCGCGGGTAATGTAACTGATCAGATCGACCCCCCTTCTGATCAGATGAATACCCTCGCTGCTTTCGCGCTCATCGATGTCGGCAGCGTCGTCCGCCAGGTGTGGAGCAAAGCCGGTGACTTGTTGAGCGGCAACCACGAAGGTGGACCAGACGTCGAAAATGGCCGGATCGGTTCGAAGCGTTTCGCACTTGATCTTTGCCGCTTCGGCATAGGCCCGCAGGTGCGGCGCAATACCGGGCCCGAACATGTCCAGGCCGCTGAGGGTTTCGATGAGCGTTTCAGTGATGCGGTCGATGTCCCGCATGGTCATGGCGATCTTTACGTAGCGGCTCTCGTAGAACGCGTCGATCGGCATCGTGAATGCCTTGAACGGTTCACCCCAGAGTTCGTCGATCCCTTCCTCGCCGCTGCGGTGCTGGACCAGCCGGCCCAGGGTGAGCGCATCCTGCAGGCACTTGCCACATTCGCGCATCAACTGGTTGTCGGACTGGATTTCGACGCCCAGAGCTTGCAGTTCGACGAGCTTTGTGAAGATGTCCGTGGCACGGTTGAACAGTGATCCGGCGAGCATTGCCCCCTTGATACGCTTGCGCGCGGGGTCGGTTTCGGTATCGTAGGCGGTTCGTGCCGCTTCCAGCCGGGAGCCGGGAATGTTCAGGCCGTGTTCGACATGATTGAACAGGCGTCGCGTTAGCCCCTCGATCAGTCTTTTTTTTGCCTTCAGTGTGTTCGCCGGCGGATCGTAGGCCTTGATCCAGTAACCGTAATAATAGGTGCGATCCTGCCCGTCGATCACCTTGCGGGTGCCTAAGGGGATGCTTTCGTTCATCGTCGCGTCAACTCCGGGTGCTAGGCGTGTTGCCTGCAAGAAGCGAAGTTTAGGCCAAGCCTGAGTGCGCTGCACCATAACTTTTTGGTGCTGAGCGGAACAATGCGATCGAGCGGCCCCCGCGCCCGGGCTGTGCGGGGGCCGCTCGCTTGTCAGGCGGCTGCGAGTGCCTGTTCGAGATCCGCAAGAATGTCGTCGATGTGTTCGATACCGACCGACAGACGGACCATGTCGGGGGATACGCCGGCGCGGGAAAGTTCGTCGGGCGACAATTGCCGGTGGGTGGTCGATGCGGGATGGCAGGCGAGGGACTTTGCATCGCCGATATTGACGAGACGGGTAACGAGCTTGAGTGCATCCTGGAAGCGTGCGCCCGCCTCGAAGCCGCCCTTGACCCCGAATGAGAGGATGCCCGAGGCGCGCCCGCCCATGTACTTTTCAATCAGCGGGAAATCCTTGTGGTCGGGTAGTCCGGCGTAATTTACCCAGGCAACCTTCGCGTGCTTCTGCAGGAAGGTGGCGACCCGGCTGGCGTTTTCACAGATCCGATCCATCCGCAACGCCACGGTTTCGATGCCTTGCAGGATCATGAAGGCATTGAACGGGCTGATTGCCGCACCCATGTTGCGCAGCGGCACGACGCGGGCACGTCCAATGTACGCAGCAGGGCCAAGCGCTTCGGTGTAGACGACGCCATGGTAGGACACGTCGGGTTCGTTGAGTCTGCGGAAGCGTGCCTTGTGGTCCGCCCAGGGGAATTTCCCTGAGTCCACGATGACGCCACCGATCGAATTTCCGTGGCCGTTCATGTATTTGGTGAGTGAGTGCACCACGATGTCGGCACCGTGCTCGAAAGGTCGACACAGATATGGTGTCGGGACTGTGTTGTCGACAATGAGCGGAATGCCGTGACGATGGGCGAGCGCGGCAAGCTGCTCGAAATCGGTGACGTTGCCAAGTGGATTTCCCACCGATTCGCAGAAGATGGCCTTGGTGCGTGCGTCGATGAGGGGCTCGAAACTCTGCGGGTCACGATAGTCCGCGAAGCGCACTTCGATTCCGACCTGCGGGAAGGTGTGCGCAAACAGATTGTAGGTGCCGCCATAGAGCGTCGAAGCGGAGACGATGTTGTCGCCTGCTTCGGCGATGGTCTGGATCGCGTAGGTGATGGCGGCCATGCCCGACGCCAGCGCAAGTGCGCCCACGCCTCCTTCCATTGCCGCGACGCGCGCTTCCAGCACGGCCTGGGTCGGGTTCATGATGCGGGTGTAGATATTGCCCTGGACCTTGAGATCGAACAGGTCCGCCCCGTGCTGCGTGTCGTCGAAAGCATAGGAGGTGGTCTGGTAAATCGGTACCGCGACTGCCTTGGTCGTGGGGTCCGGACTGTAGCCGCCGTGCACCGCGAGCGTTTCGAGCTTCATGTGTCTCATTCTCCTGTCTGGTGGGATGTCGGCGGAGTATAGCCAAAGCCGCGTCGGACAGGCGGCAGGGGGCCGCGCGGCAGTTCTGCCGAGACACGCGCATTGTGCACCTGCAGATTGCATCTTTGTCCGAAAGATCAATAATGTCGGGCATGTAGCGCAGCCGCCCTGCTGCAGGACAGCCCCAACGCTGGATCAAATAGAGGTGGCACGCTACATAGGCATGGTCCGATTCGCGGAGGAGGGGACATGGAACATCGTAATAAAAGGGCCACGTGGCTCGAGCTTGCCGTTGCTCCAATCTGGCGGCGCGACAAGTTTGTCGTCAAGGTTCATTCGTTGCTGCAGCGTACCGAACAGTGCTTCGTACTTTCTGTAGACGAGCGCTGGCTGTGTTCGGGGGAAGGTAAGCTGACGGTATTTCGCAGTGGAGATGCCGTTGATCGATTTCTCCAGTTGCTGGGAATCACCGTGCGGCAGGAGGGAGCGCCGGTAAGCGATGTGGCCGACGAGGCATGCGGTCATCACTGCATGCAGCTGCAGGGAGATCATCTGGCTTATTGTGTGCTGAATGACCCGACGATCGAATGCCGCGAATCCGGGAGGGCGGTGCGGCGACACCGTATTCAGTCGGCACCGTCGAGAGCCTGTTTCATCAGCGATGCCGTGTGATCGTCGTAGGCGACCAGCAGGACCCGTTCAAGAGTCGTGTTGTTCGTCTCGAACATCTTGATGGTTCGTACCGCGATCCTGCAGGCTGTGGCGGCTGGGTAACCATAGACGCCGCAGCTGATCGCGGGGAAGGCGATTGTGCGAATTGAGTGGGCGGCCGCGAGCACGAGGCAGCTGCGATAGCAACCCGCAAGCAGGTCGGCCTCACCTTTGTTTCCGCCCTGCCATACCGGCCCGACGGTGTGGATGATCCATTTGCTTGGCAGTGCGAAGGCCGGGGTGATGCGGGCTTCGCCGGTGGGGCAGCCTCCGATCGTTCGGCAGTGAGCGAGAAGCGCCGGGCCCGCGGCGCGGTGTATCGCCCCGTCAACGCCGCCCCCGCCCAGTAGCGACGAATTGGCTGCATTGACGATCGCGTCGGTCGTCAGGCGGGTGATGTCGGCCTTTATGGTTTCGATCCTTAAGTCGCTCATTGGCTTTTCCCTGCTTGCATGCGGCCGGGTTGGGCTGGGCTGCATTTCCAGTATGGCTGTGCTGAGGGTCATTGGGCGATACCCGGTTGTCGGCCCACGCCGCCCGACTCATTGGATACTGTCGCATTGTTCTGCGATGGACGATTTTGTTATTCTCAGCCGCTATGGCGGAGATGGATATATTGCCCGCGATTTCCGTCCTAAGGTCCAGTGAGCAAGCGGAGAACATTGATGGCAAGCAGCAAGACCCCAAGTGCACGGGCGCGGCGCGTGACGACGAAGTCGGTTCCCCTTTCCCCTGCGAACGTGACCCCGGTGTCGCCCAAGCCTGCGGCAGCGCTTGAGCCTGCAGGTCTGAAATCGGCGAGGATCGCACCTTCTGCCATGAGTGATTCCGGCGTCACTGGTGTCATCGTTCAGGATGGCGCGAGAGCGGTCGCGGCTAGTTCGGTTCAGACCGGTGCGAAAGGGGGGGCGCAACCCGCTGCGTCGACTCCTGACCGGAAGGCCGGAAAAGTGATTGTGGGCAAAACGGCGATCGAGAAAAAAACGCCCGCTGTGCGTGCGGCCAAGCCGCCTGTAAAGAAGATGGCGTTGCAGGTAATCGAGAAGGGCAAGGAAAAACGCGAAAAGGTGGTGCGGGATTCGTTTTCGATGCCCAAGACGGAGCATGCCGGACTCAAGACCTTACGTACCGAATTGGCCAGGGCTGGACGAATCTGTACAAAATCCGAATTGTTGCGGGCCGGGCTTCGGTTGGTATCGGGGCGTTCGATCGAAAGTCTCGTCAAGTTACTCGATTCACTTCCAGTGGTACCAAAGGGGAAGAGCGCCAAGAAGTAGGGGAATGATGCTGCGTGATGGCGCGTGCGGCATTTCGTGGGCCTGGCCTTTGCCCGCGCCAGGTCGGGTTTATTCGGAAAGAAGCCAGTTACGCCGGGCAAGCGTGCCGGTTACGGTTCTTGCGATGTCCTCGAGTGCCTGCGCGGTGGTGCCTTCGGTGAGGGTGTGACTGATGGCGCGCCATAGAATCGTACCGTCGGATGCGTTGATCAGCTGGCTTTCGACGCTGACGGCAAGTGCCTCGACGATGCGCGGTGGCGTTGCGTCAAATGGCGTGAGCGGCGCATGCCAGAAGGGGGACGGCCGCCACCCCGGGGGCCAGCCCCACATCCAAGGGTCGCCATATCCGTAGGGTATGGCCGGATACCGGACAAGACGCTTTTCAACGCCGGCGATGCGCAGCAGCAAGATTCTGTCGAAACCGTCGCGCGAAATACGTGCACGGACGGCGGCCTCGGTGGGTTGGCCGTCGATGCCCTGCCGATGGGCTGGGCTCGCGTGGTTGGCCGGCGCAATGTCGGCAACGGCCTGGTTCTCCGTGGTCATTCGGAGATTTGTATCCGTCGCGGAAACCATGACCAGCAGTTTTTCCCCGGGCCAGCCCGGAGTAGTGGGGGCCTCGCTGCTGAAGCGGGTGCTCGCGCAGGCGCTGAGCAGGGCCGACAGGATGATGAGCGCAAGCCGGCCAGATCTTTGCATGTACATCGTCATCGTGGGTTACCGTGGTGATCTTTTTCGCAGCGCCGTCGGGCGGCGCGAATCCCGAACTCGATGGCTCTATGACTCGTGCGCCTCAATGAAAATCCCGGCTGACTGTAACAAGACGTCCAAGTAGTGCAGTGTGATCCACCACCCGGCTGGCGATCAGGTGTACGACCTTCCCCTGGCGACTGACCTGCCCGAAGACTCCCAGCAGTCGGGCGCTGAGCAGTTCTCTGCGCTGACGGTCGAGCAGCTCTGGCCTCACGATGATGTTGGCAAGGCCACTTTCGTCCTCGAGGGTGATGAACAGGGTGCCTTTGGCGGTGCCCGGGCGTTGTCGGCAGGTCACGATGCCGGCGGTTCGAGCAAGTTGCCGGTCCGCGCAGTCGAGTATCTGGCGGGCGCTCAGAAAGCGCAGTTCACACAAGCGTTTGCGCAGCAGGGCCAGCGGATGACGACCCAGGGTGAAGCCGAGCTGTGCGTAGTCCCTCGTCAGACTCTGGGTTTCGGTTTCGGCGGGCAGGGACAACATGCTTTCGCGCACCGGGGCCGTCTGAAGTACTCCGGTGTCGGGGCGCAGGGCCGCTGCCTGCCACAAGGCCTGTCGGCGATGTCCCGCGAGTGCATCAAGGGCACCGGCCGAGGCAAGAAGGCGTAGCTCATGTACATCGAGTCCTGCCCGTCTGGCGAGTTCGTCTACGTCATGAAAGACACCATCTTCGAGACGGCTTCGCGAGATGCGCTGGGCGGCTGCTTCCGGCAGGCCCTTGATCATCCGCAGGCCGAGTCGTGCCGCGGGGCGCTCGCCGAGGCGGAAACCGGAAAGCGGATCGCTTGCGCAGGATGTGACGGCATCCGGCTCGAGCGTTTCGAGCTGGCAATCCCAATTGCTGCGGGTCACGTCCGCGCCGCGTATCTGGACACCGTGGCGGCGCGCGTCCTGGATCAGCTGGGAAGGAGAATAGAAGCCCATCGGCTGGCTGTTGAGCAGGCTGCACAGAAAGGCTGCGGGCTCGAAACGCTTGAGCCAGGCCGAAAAATACACCAACAGTGCAAAACTGGCGGCGTGCGATTCGGGAAAGCCATAGCTGCCGAAGCCCTGGATCTGGCGGCAAAGCTGCTCGGCGAATTCAAGGCTGTAGCCGCGATCGAGCATGCCGCGAACGAGCTGTTGCTGGTATTGCTCGAGTTCGCCCTGGCGACGCCATGCGCCCATCGAGCGGCGTAGCTGATCGGCCTCGCCGGGCGTGAATCC
Organism: Cognatazoarcus halotolerans; assembly: GCF_009800965.1. Classification (GTDB taxonomy): domain Bacteria; phylum Pseudomonadota; class Gammaproteobacteria; order Burkholderiales; family Rhodocyclaceae; genus Cognatazoarcus; species Cognatazoarcus halotolerans. Next base: position 26,560 of record NZ_WUAF01000011.1, read on the forward strand.
GGCGGCTGCCACGGCCAGTTGCATGACCTGTTCCTGGAAGATCGGCACACCCAGGGTGCGTTCGAGCACTGCGCGGATCTCCGGTCGCGGCCATTCGATGGCTTCTTCTGCCTCGAGTCTGGCACGCGCCTCGAGATAAGGGTGGACCATGCCGCCCTGGATGGGGCCGGGTCGTACGATTGCGACCTCGACCACCAGATCGTAGAAACAGCGGGGCTTGAGACGCGGCAGCATGGTCATCTGGGCGCGCGATTCGACCTGGAACACGCCGATCGAATCGGCGTCGGAGAGCATCTCGTAGACACCTGGAACCTCTTTGGGAATGCTGGCCAGTCCGAAAGGGCGACCACGCCAGCCGGCGACCATGTCGAGGCAGCGGCGCAGTGCGCTGAGCATGCCCAGCGCCAGGACATCAACCTTGAGCAATCCCAGGGCATCGAGATCATCCTTGTCCCACTGGATGATGGTGCGATCCGGCATGGCGGCGTTCTCGACCGGCACCAGTTCATCAAGCCGGCCGCGGGCGATCACGAAGCCGCCCACGTGCTGGGAGAGATGGCGCGGAAAACCGATCAGCGTGCGGACCAGCCCGAGCAGTTTCATGATGGTCGGACTGGTGGGGTCGAGTCCGGCCTCGAGCAGGCGTTCGGGCGGAATCGATTTTCCATCCCACCAGAAATGGTCGCGGGTGAGACGTTCGATCCGGTCGAGCCCGATGCCGAGCGCCTTGCCAAGGTCGCGCAGGGCACTGCGTGGCCGGTAGGTGATGACCGTAGCGGCGAGCGCCGCCCGTTCCCGGCCGTAACGCTGGTAAAGGTATTGGATGACCTCCTCGCGGCGCTCATGCTCGAAATCGACATCGATGTCGGGCGGTTCGTTGCGTTCGGCGGAAATGAAGCGTTCGACCAACATGATGCCCAGTGCGGGGTCGACCTCGGTAATGCCCAGCGCCCAGCACACGGCCGAATTGGCTGCTGATCCGCGGCCCTGGCACAGGATGCCGTTGTTGCGGGCGAAGCGCACGATGTCGTGGACCGTCAGGAAATAGGCTTCGTAATTGAGTTCGCCGATCAATGCCAGCTCATGCTCAATCTGCTTGCGCACTTCGGGAGGGGCGGGATCGATATCGGCAGGCGGTCTGGCGTCCGGGCCGGGGGCAGGGGCCGAGCCGTACTGATCCGCACCTGAATGGCGCCAGATCAGTCCGCCTTCGGTGAGTTGTCTGAGCCAGCGGGCAGGTGTTTGGTTGGCAGGGACGAGTTCGTCGGGATATTCGTAGCGCAGTTCGTCCAGCGAAAAACGACATCGCGCGCTGATCTCGAGGGTTGCGGCCAGCAGCGCGGGAGGGTAGCGACGGGCCAGCGCGCCGCGGCTGTGCAGCCGGCGTTCGGCGTTGGCCTGCAAGGCGAGGCCGCTGGCGGAAATGGTGGTGCGCAGACGTATCGCACCAAGCGCGTCGGCCAGCGGTCGGCGGGCGGCGACATGCATGAGGATGCCGCCGGCTGCAACCAGCGGCAGGCCGGCAGTGACCAGCGTCTCGAGGCGGCGTGCGTGGTCGGCGTTGCGGGTGTGTGCAACCGCGAGCCAGCAGCGGTCGACAAAGCGCGCCTTCAACCATGCAGCATGTTCCCCGAGGAGGTTGGCGGTACCCGCTCCCTGGGACGGGATCAGCAGCGCGAGGCAATCGGGCAGGCCTTGGTCGAGTTCGTTGCGGCTGATGTAGTAGCTACCTTTCGGGGCGGTGCGCCTCGCCTGGCTGATGAGCCGGGAGAGATGGCCATAGCCGTTGCGATTGCAGGCCAGCATGACGAGGGTCGGGCCGTCCGAGAGCGTGAGTTCGCAGCCTACGATGAGGCGCAGCGGGAGGGCCGCCTTGCGGATCGCCAGATGGGCGCGGACCACCCCGGCCAGCGAACACTCATCGGTCAGTGCGAGAGCCCGGTAGCCGAGCTCGGCCGCGCGCATGACCAGCTCCTCCGGATGGGAAGCGCCGCGAAGGAAACTGAAATTGGAAAGGCAGTGGAGTTCTGCGTAGTCCGGGAATGGCATCTTTTAACTGTACAAAAATACAGTTTTTAGTCAAGCCTCGTCTGCAGTGGAATTGTTGTCCAGAGTTTTCGTGGAAAATCTTGTGGATAAATTGTGTGCGTTGCACAAAAACCCTTTCGCCGAAAGGCATTGCATGGCTTGCACCATATTGCAGCAGTTCGGCGAATTCCACGTATACAGGGCGTTTCAAGACTGCTGCGATCCCCCTTCCGGCAATTCGTTTTATCCCCGGTCACGGTGGGGCTTCTTGTGGATAAGCTGTGTGGCGGCGCTTCATCTCTTTCATTTTCATAAGGAAAAGGTGCTTGCCACAGAATGCGGCAAGGCCGCGATTGCTGCATGGCAGCGTCTGCTTGGGACGCGTGGCGCGGGTTTATCCCCGGCTGACGTGTGCAGTCTTGTGGACAAGCTGTGAGTGATGCCAACATGGCCTTGTCCGGACTGGTGCTCCAAGCGTTGCTCAAAATTTAGGCGTTGATCGAGGCTGCCGCTAGAATCGGGGCTTCCCGATCTTTCGCATCCCTTTTACTGGCGACGCTCATGAATGCACCGATCCGTTATCGCATCCAGCCGATTCGTCCCGAAGCGCATTTGTTCTCGGTGTGTTGTGAAATCGCCGATCCGTCACCCAAGGGGCAGATTTTCAGCCTGCCGGCCTGGATTCCGGGCAGCTACATGATTCGCGAGTTCGCCCGCAATATCGTCAGCATCACGGCTGAATCGGACGGACACTCCATCCCCCTGCACAAACTTGACAAGCACACCTGGCGCAGCGGCCCGGTAGCTGTCGGGCGCCCGTTGCGGGTTTGCTACGAAGTGTATGCATGGGATCTGTCGGTGCGCACTGCACACCTCGACCAGACTCATGGATTTTTCAACGGGACGAGCGTTTTCGTGCTGCCTGAGGGAATGGCGGAGCGTGAGTGCCTGGTCGAGATCGTTCGTCCCAAGGGTGATGCCTACAAACACTGGGCGGTGGCTACCGCCATGGACGAGGCTCGCGGACATAGTGGGGCCGCGCGCCGGCACGGGTTTGGTCTATACCGTGCGGCTGGATACGATGAGCTCATCGATCATCCGGTCGAAATGGGCGAGTTCACGCTTGCCTCTTTCGAGGCTGGCGGGATTCCTCACGAAATTGTCCTTACAGGGCATCACGATTGTGATCTCGAGCGGCTGTGTGCCGATCTGAGCCGTGTCTGCCAGTGGCAGATCGATCTCTTCGGGGCGCCACCACCGATGAGCCGCTATCTGTTCCTCACCATGGTGGTCGGGGAGGGCTATGGCGGCCTCGAGCATCGCGCCTCGACAGCTCTGCTGACAAGCCGCGACGATCTCCCGTATCGCGGCATGAAAGGTAGCAGCGACGGTTATCGCCAGTTTCTCGGCTTGTGCAGCCACGAGTATTTTCATAGCTGGAACGTCAAGCGCATCAAGCCCGCGGCGTTTGTTCCCTACGACTTGTCGCATGAGAACCATACGCGCTTGCTGTGGGCTTTCGAAGGCATCACCTCGTACTACGATGATCTGGCGCTGGTCCGCTCGAAGGTGTTTTCGGCGGAGGAATATCTCGCCCAGGTCGCGAAGACCGCCAACAACGTATTGCGCGGCAGCGGCAGGCACCGTCAGAGCGTTGCCGAATCCTCGTTCGACGCCTGGACCAAATACTATCGGCAGGATGAGAACGCGCCCAACGCGATCGTCAGTTACTACACAAAGGGGGCCTTGATTGCCCTATGCCTCGATCTGCAGCTTCGCATCGCGACCAAGGGGCGCCAGAGCCTCGACGATCTGATGCGGGCCATGTGGGTGCGTTACGGCAAAACCGGTGTTGGCGTGCCCGAGGATGGGGTTTTCGAATTGCTGGCCGAGATGGCGGGCTCAAGGCTCGCGCACTGGCTTCGAAAGGCGGTGGAAGGTACCGAGGATCTGCCATTGGTGCGCCTGCTCAAGGCTGTGGCGGTCAGTGTCCGGCATGTGCCTGCCGGTACGCTTGGTCGCATCGGGGTGAAGCTCGCGAGCGGTGAAAAGGTGAAACTCGCCAGTGTCTATGACGGAGGTGCGGCCCAGGAAGCTGGACTTTCGGCTGGCGACGTGATTATCGCGATGGATGGTTTGAAGGTGTCGACTTCATCGTTTGAAACGCGGCTCCTGCGGGTGTCGTCCGGAGAGACGGTCCGGATTCACGCCTTCCGGCGGGACGAGCTCATGACGTTTGACCTCGTGCCGGTCGATCCTCCCGCCACGGAACTCAGTCTCGGATTGAGCGAACGGGCGAAGTCTGATGCGCTCGCCTTGCGCAGGGCGTGGTTGGGCGTTTGACGGTCGGCAGCGCTTCGGCCAAAAGATATAACAATTGCAACATGGATTCCTTGGCGTGTTGCCGGCCGATCCGCGCAATAGAATGGGTCTTCCGTCCACAAGGCTGGCAGACGATACCCATGGCCGACCTGTCGCTCGAATCGGTTGAACTTGAAATCATCGAGATCCTCAGGGAATCGGGGCTCGATTTTTCGTCACTTGATCTTGTCGAAGAAACGCTCAGGGCCACAGGAAAAGCCGGGGACGACATCTTCTCGCCCGAATCCAGCGAAATTCTTTATCACCTGTTCGAGCTGCGCTCGGCGTTGCGCACGAACCCGGATTTTTTTGAGCTTGGCCGATCCGGCCAAGTGTCCTGATCGGGCGCCTATTGCTGCAGCGGGGCAAGATCGGCAGTGTGAAAACCGTATGTACCGCTTTGCCGATCATCGAAATAGCGCTTCAGCGTAAAGTGAATCGACCTGAAGGCAATGTCTTCCCAGGGAATCTCGTCTTCGGAAAACAGACGGACCTCGAGTGATTCCGTGCCAGGCCCGAAATCCAGATCGATCAGCCGGGCGCGATAGAAAAGGTGTACCTGGCTGATGTGAGCAATATTCACTAGGCTGAACAGGGCGCCTACCTCGATACGCGCACGCGCCTCTTCTTCGGTTTCACGTGCGGCGGCCTCGGCGGTGGTTTCCCGGTTTTCCATGAAGCCGGCGGGTACCGTCCAGAATCCGTATTGCGGTTCTATGGCACGGCGGCAAAGCAGGATCTTGTCTTCCCATTCGGGCAAGGCGCCGACCACCACCTTCGGATTCTGATAGTGGATCGTCCCGCAAGCTTCGCAGACATGACGAGGCAAGGTGTCGCCATCCGGAATCTTCAGGGCGACGCTGGCACCGCATGATGAGCAGAAGCGCATTTCCGGTCACGGGAGATTGATCACGGCCCAATTCTAGCCGGAAAACGCCTGTCCAGCGGCTTGTCGTCACTGTTGAGTCGTCCCGCTCGAGCAGCCGCTAAAGTTCGACCGGGTGGACCCGTTACCCAGAGCGGGGCCGCTTGAGCGCAAAGCGTTTGGGGCGCCGGTTAAAACCCAGCCATCGGTCGAACGGATATGCCGCCAATCGTGAATGTCAGTGAGTATGAGCGTCTCAAGGCGACGGGCGAACTGCCCTCGCCCAAGGGCGTTGCACTGGCGATCATCCGCAAGACACGCGAGGAGAACCTCTCGCTGGGTGAGCTTGCGGCGGTCATCAAGACCGATCCGGCCTTCGTCGCGCGATTGATCAAGGCCGCAAACAGTCTCGTAAACGGCGCCAGACGTCCTGCTGCATCGGTTCAGGACGCATTGATGGTGATTGGCTTGCCTGCCGTGCGGACGATGGCGCTCGGATTCTCGCTGATTTCCAATTATCGAAACGGCAAGTGCGCCGGCTTTGACTATGGCGAATTCTGGTCACGAAGCCTGTTGATGGCTCTCGCCGCCCAGCTGATCACCCGGCGGACGCGGGCCGCGCCAGCCGATGAGGCGTTCTGCCTGGGGCTGCTCGCGACTGTCGGTGAGCTTGCGCTGGCGACGCTCTATCCCGAGGAGTACGGCCAGCTTCTGAAGGAGCACAGGGCCCTCGGCGGTGTTTCCCTGAAAGAACTGGAGGGGCGGCGCTTTGCCATGAACCATTCCGAACTCGCCGTGGCGATGCTTTCGGACTGGCAATTGCCGGATGTCTTCTGTGAGGCAGTGGGGCGTTTCGAGGAAACTCAGGAGATCGATTTCCCGGAGGGTGGTCGTGAGTGGCTCCTTGCGCACATGCTTGCACTGGCAGCGCAGATTTCGGGGGTCTGCCTAGCCCATCCCGGTGATCGCCCTTCCTTGATGCCGATGCTGCTGGAACGGGGGGCGCTGCTCGGCTTGGACGAGGTGTCGCTTCTTGCGCTATGCGATCAGGTGGTAGCCGAGTGGCGGGTCTGGGGGGCGCTGCTCTCGGTTGGTTCTGCGGAGGTGCCGCCGTTCGCAGATCTGGCGAAAGTCGCCGGTGACCGTGCCCCTTCCGATTCGTCTTTGATGGCTGTCCCGAGTATCGGACTCGACGGGTCTCCCGAAACAGCGACCGCTGCCGAGGGGGGGCTGAGCGTCATCGTGGTCGATGACGACGCGTCGAGCAGGTCATTGTTAAGAGGTGTGCTCGAACGCGCGGGGCACCGGGTCTTCGAGGCTGAGGACGGGCGCAGCGGCCTTGAGCTCGCGCTTGAAGTGCAGCCCCAGATGATGATCGTGGATTGGATCATGCCCCAGATGGACGGGCTCGAGCTGACGCGGAATCTTCGCCAGACCCGAATCGGGCGGGGTATCTATGTCCTGATGCTGACGTCCCAGGACGACGACGAGTGCCTGATCGAAGCGCTCGAGAACGGCGCCGACGATTTCGTGACCAAACCGTTGCGGCCAAGGGTGCTGGCTGCGCGGCTGCGAGCCGGGCAGCGCGTCATCCGCCTGCAGCAGGCGATCCAGAAGGACCAGGAGGAGATACGTCACTTCGCGGCCGAGCTGGCGGTCACCAATCGTCGCCTGCAACAGGTGGCGCTGACGGACTCCTTGACCGGCTTTCCGAACCGCCGCTACGCGGTGGACCGAATCCAGCAGGAATGGGCGTCTTCGACACGTACCGCGCGGCCAATGTGTTGCATGGTCATTGATATCGACCAGTTCAAGATCGTCAACGACACGTTCGGCCACGATGTCGGCGATGCGGTGCTCAGCCAGGGAGCCGCCGCCATCAAGAAGTCGCTCAGGGCGCAGGACGTGATCTCCAGAACCGGCGGCGACGAATTCCTCGTCATCTGCCCGGACACCAGTATGGAAGCGGCTCTGATCTGTGCGGAGCGCGTTCGACGATCCGTCGAGCGTCTGAGTATTGCGATCGACGATCAGGTGTTGCGCGTCACGATAAGTGTCGGCGTCGCGATCAGGGACCGGACCATGACTGATCCCGACGCACTGATCAAACGGGCTGACGAAAGTTCGTATGTTGCCAAGGCGCAGGGGCGCAATCGCGTTGCGGCAATCCAGCTGGAAAGTCGCGAGTCATCGTCGGCTCCCAGGCTGGGAGCGGCCGGTTGAGGGATATCGGTTCCGCAGCCAGCCCCCTTCTGCCTATTTTTGTAAGTAAAAACCCTACAAAAATACCGCTTTTAATCCGACTCAAGTTTCGGGCTGCACCCGGTGTTGCCGTTTTGCCGTTTACGAGAAGCTTTCATCATCCAAGATAAAGACGCGGCAGTGAGGTCAGCCATGCAAACGACCGGACTTCAGGAAGAAATCAGGGATCTGAATCTCGCCTACTTGATGCTCGCACAGCAGATGCTGCGAGAAGATCGCGAAGCCGCGATGTTCCGTCTCGGAATTGGCGCAGACGTGGCGGAGCTCGTGCTTGGACTTTCCCCGGCTCAGCTCGTGAAGACCTCGAACAGCCAGATGATGCTGTGCCGCTTCCGTTTCGATGACAGCACCCTCTTCGGATTGCTTTCCGGGAACGGTCGTCAGGCCGCCACGGCTGGCGTGCATGCAGCAATCATCGCGGCAAGCAAACCCGTCGCCGTACTGGCCTGAGCGCGAGCGAACAGATGCGCAACAAGAGCGTGATCCAGGAGGCGGAGGATATCCAGCGGGCTGTAGACATGATCCAGCTCGGCGCCCGAATGCAAATGCTCGAAGCCGAAACCAAGCTGAGCAGGGAGCGGCTCCTCAAACTCTACAAGGAAGTGCGTGGCGTATCTCCACCGAAGGGGATGCTCCCGTTTTCAACCGATTGGTTCATGACGTGGCAGCCAAACGTGCATTCGTCGCTGTTCATGTCGCTCTATCGCTTCATGTGTGACACCACCGGACTGTCCGGGCTTGATGCGATTACCAAGGCCTATCGCCTCTATCTCGAGCACATTGCTGCCGACGATATGGAAGAGGTGCTCAGCCTTACGCGGGCGTGGACCCTGGTTCGTTTTTTCGATGCCGATCTTCTGCAGCTTGCGACCTGCTCGGCATGCGGCGGCCGGTTTGTGGCTCATGCCTACGATCCGACCCACGATTACGTCTGCGGCCTTTGCAATATGCCTTCACGGGCAGGCAAGGGACGCCGTTCAGGCTCCGCTCAGGAGCCGACAACCCGCTGACCTCCTCCTTGCTCGGCAAGGGGTTTTAGCGCCGCTGCCTGTCAGCGGCGTTTTTTCGTCCACGTCCCGGAGAAGCCAGCGTGCAACTTTCGGGGGCTCAAGTTTTTCTTGGCAGGGCCGATAGCGATGACGAGAGACTGCTCAGCGCCAGGATGATGCCGGGCAGGGTGGACAAGAAAAAACGGGAAGGTATCGATGTTCCTCATCATCGGATATGTGCTGATCCTTGCGGCGTCGCTTGGTACCTACGCGGTGCACGGAAGTCTTGGGGCGCTCTGGGTTCCGACCGAATACATTGCCATCGTCGGCCTCATGATTGGTGGTTTCGTGGCCGGCAACGGGATCAAGGCCATCAAGGCCACGGTTGGTGCATTGCCCGGCGTATTCAAGGGGTCTGCGTACACCAAGGCGTTCTACATGGACCTCCTGGCGATGATGTTCGAGCTTCTGTCCAAGGTCCGCAAAGAAGGCTTGATGTCGATCGAGGGCGACGTGGAAAACCCGGAATCGAGTCCGATCATTTCCAAGTACCCCGCGTTCCTCGCGGATCACCATGCGGTCGAGTTCCTTACCGACTACCTGCGCATGATGGTCGGTGGAAACCTCAATGCTTTCGAACTCGAGAACCTGATGGATATCGAGATCGAGACGCACCACGGCGAAGCTCATGTGCCCGTCCACGTCGTCTCCAAGGTGTCCGATTCGGTGCCTGCGTTCGGTATCGTCGTGGCGGTGATGGGCGTGGTGAACGTGATGGGTTCGGTCGGCGAGCCGCCTGCCGTGCTGGGCAAGATGATTGGTGGCGCGCTTGTCGGCACCTTTCTCGGCATCCTGATTTCATATGGCTTCGTGGCGCCGATTGCCGGCCAGCTCGAACAGAAGATGGAAGAGGGCGGCAAGATCTACCAGTGCATGAAGGTAGTGCTGCTTGCGAGCATGAATGGCTATGCGCCTCAGGTCGCGATCGAGTTCGGCCGCAAGGTGCTCAACTCGACGGAGCGCCCGACCTTCCAGGAACTGGAAGAAGACGTAAAGAGCCGCAAGGGCTGATGCAACAGGCAGACAGCGGGAAACGCGACGGATCCGTTAGTGCATGAGCGACGATACCCAACAACCAATTGTCGTCAAACGCATCAAGAAAGGCGGCGGTGGGGCCCATGGCGGCGCCTGGAAAATTGCCTACGCCGACTTCGTGACAGCGATGATGGCCTTCTTCCTGCTGATGTGGCTGCTCGGATCGACCGCGCAGGGTGACCTTGAGGGCATCGCCGAATTTTTTCAGAATCCGCTCAAGGTTGCCATGGAAGGCGGTTCGGGCAGCGGCGACAGCTCGAGCATCATCAAGGGTGGTGGCGAAGACCTCACCCGGTCGGTGGGGCAGGTCAAGCGAGGGGATGTCGAAGGCAACAAGAGCATCAATCTTGATGCGGCCAAGGGAGGCCCCGATCAGCTGCCCGATGTGCAGCCGGCGCAGAGTCCCGAACTGGAAGATGCCAGGAAGGCCCTCGAACGCCAGGAGCGCACGCGTCTGATCGACCTGAAGGGTCAGATCGAGGCGATCATCGAGGCGAGCGCAACCCTGAGGCAGTTCAAGAATCAGCTGCTGATGGACATCACGCCCGACGGGCTGAGGATCCAGATCGTCGACGAGCAGAGCAGGCCGATGTTCGACCAGTCGAGCGCCACCCTCAAGCCGTACACCCGCGAGCTGCTGCAAGCGATTGGCCGCACGCTGAACAGGGTGCCCAACTCGATCAGTCTGACAGGCCACACTGATGCTACGAAATATGCGGGCGGCGAGGGCGGATTCAGTAACTGGGAGCTTTCCAGCAACCGCGCGAACGCATCCCGAAGGGAGTTGGTCGCCGGAGGTCTTGCGCCCGAGAAGGTCGTCCGTGTGGTTGGTTTGGCAGACACCGTACCTTTCGATCCTGCCGATCCGGCGGCGCCGGCCAACCGACGTATTGCCATTGTCGTGCTGAATCGGCGCGCCGAGGCAGCTACGGGTGGCCAGCCCGAAACCTTGCGCCTTGATTCAGCACGCCCGGTCGTATCCGAAGAGGTTCAGACGGACATTCAGTCGGCGATAGAAACAGCGCCTCAAGACTCGGAGATGGAGGCCGGGCCACCGGTCGAGCGGCGCAGTTTCCGCGAACGCTATCGGGCTCTGGGTGGGCGCTAGGGACACCCGCTCAGCGTAGGGTGCAGCCTAAAGTTGCGATGCGCCATGCCGTTATCAGCAACGAGAAATTGATCAACCGACCAACAGGTTTCCGATGTCCAGATCCAATCACCTCAGACGTGTCCTTGCAGCACTGGCTTGGTCGGTGCTGGTCGCGACCGTACTAGAAATTCTGCCCGCGTTTCCTGGTGCCCAGCTGCTGGCCGTGATACTCACGACTGCAGTTTGGTGGTTGATCGCCGCCCGATCGATGGCGGTAAAGGTCGAAGTGCCGGACGAGGCCGCCGATGCCCTGCATGCAGACGAAGTCGCCATTGGCGATGCGGCCGAGGCCTGCGGCAGCGACATCGGGGATCAGATAAGTTCGCTAAGGAATGAGCTTGCGCGGGTGCAGGAGTTGCTCGGCACCGCAATCGTTGACCTTACTTCCAGTTTTTCGGGCATGACCGACCACACGCATGCGCAGCAGGCACTTGCCATCAGGGTTTCTCGGGGCAGTGATGGCGATGATGGGCGCCAGCTGTCCGACTTTGTCGATCACACGGTCGGAGTGATGAAGGGGATCGTCGAAAGTGTCGTGACCAACAGCAAACTCGGTATGGAGCTGGTTGAAGTGACCGACGGGATCTCGAAGAGCGCAGCCGAAATCGAGGCGATCCTCGGGGAGATTGGTGCGATCGCAAAACAGACCAACCTCCTGGCGCTAAACGCAGCCATCGAGGCCGCCCGAGCGGGCGAGGCGGGGCGCGGTTTTGCGGTGGTGGCGGACGAGGTGCGGGATTTGTCGAACCGGACCGGCCAGTTCAGTCACCAGATCGGAAAGGTTATTGCGACGATGCGTGCAAAGGTGCGCGAAACCGAACAAGCGATCTCGCGTATGGCTTCGCAGGACATGAGTTTCGCAGTCGAGTCCAAGGAGCAGGTATCGGAAGTCTTTCAGCGGATCGATCAGCTCAATCAAGATCGTGACGCGGCCATCGCACAGCTCGGCGAACATGCGGACCAGCTGGATGCCCAAGTGTCTCAGGCGGTTACAGCACTGCAGTTCCAGGACATGGTTTCCCAGTTGCTGGCACATGCCAACCGCAGGGTGGAGGCGCTGGATGCAGTGACAAGAGAGTTGGCGGTTGTGCCGGCAACATGTTTGCGAGCACGCCAACGAACCGATCTCGAGCCACTCGCGGACCGTCTTGCCACTGCTCGCAGAGAGTTGGTCGCAATCGGCACGCCGCCGGTGGCTCTCACGTCCAGCCAGCATGCCGGCGGCGCTGGCGATGTCGAATTGTTCTGAATTTGAATTACAGGAATACGAATATGGCAAAAACCGTTCTTACAGTCGATGACTCGGCCTCCATTCGACAGATGGTGTCGTTTACCCTCAAGAGCGCCGGCTACGAAGTTGTCTCGGCGAACGACGGCATGGACGGCCTCGAAAAGGCCAAGGCTCGGCAGGTGAACCTGGTGCTGACCGACCAGAACATGCCGCGCATGGACGGCTTGTCCTTGATCAAGACCCTGCGTGGCCTGCCTCAGTACAAAGCCGTGCCGATTCTGATGCTGACCACCGAATCGTCCGATGCAATGAAGTCCCAGGGGCGTGCTGCCGGTGCCACGGGCTGGCTGGTCAAGCCGTTCGACCCGCAAAAACTGATCGAGCTGGTCCGCAAGGTCATCGGCTGATCAGCGGCGGCACTGATTTCGGGGAGGGTGCGATGGCCATCGAAATGAGCCAGTTCTATCAGGTGTTCTTCGAGGAGGCCGCCGAACATCTTGCAGCGATGGAAAGTCTGTTGCTTTCCATGGATATCGACAATCCCGATGAGGAAGAACTCAACGCAGTTTTTCGCGCAGCCCATTCCATCAAGGGCTCGAGTGGCACTTTCGGCTTTACCGACATGGCGGAAGTTACCCACGTCATGGAAACGCTGCTCGACATGGTGCGCAAGGGCGAGGCGCGACCCAGCAGCGACATGGTGGATGCCTGCCTGGTGGCGGGCGACGTATTGCGTAACCTGCTGGGCGCGCATCGGGGTGAGAACGAGGCGGATCGGGAGGCGGCCCTGGCGATCTGCGGTCGGCTCGAGCAACTCTGTCGCGCGCTTTCCCAGGATGCTGCCGAGGGGTCGCTTGGCTCTGTGGGCGAAGGACCCGTGGCCGGCGGCAATGACTTCGAACTGAACTTCGTTCCGGACGAAGCGATCCGCACCAACCCGGCGCTGGCCGAGAATCTGCTTGCCGAGCTCGGCGGGCTGGGGACCGTTGTCTCGAGTGACACGGGCGAGGAGCGCGCTCATTGGCGGGTGCGAATCCAGACTGATGAGAGTGCAGACAGTCTGCGCGGCGTGATCGAGTTCGTGGCTGCCCCCGGAAGTGTCATGATCCTGCCGGCGAATGTCGGCATCCTGTCGTCCGACGAAGACGGTGCGTACGGCTTTTTCGAGCCGGTGCAGGCTGATGATGCTGACGAAGCCTACGGTTTCTTCACCGAGTTGCCGCCATTGCCAGGCGGTGCAGATGATTCGGCGGGCGAGACTGCCTATGGTCTGTTCGAGCCCGCTCCAGCCAAACCCTCCACGCCCCCAGTTGCCGAAGAAGCGGATGACGGCAGTTTCGGTCTTTTTGCGCCCCTCGAGGCGTCGACACCTGTCGCAAAACCGGAAGTGGTCACCGGGACGGCAATCGAGGCCCTGCCTGCACCTGCCGTCGCTGCGCCGACGCCCAGCAAGATGGCAAAGCCGACGGGCGATTCGGGTTCGATCCGGGTAGGCGTCGAGAAGGTCGATCAGATGATCAACCTCGTCGGCGAGCTGGTGATCACCCAGGCGATGCTGACCCAGGCTGCAAGCAGGGTTGATCCGGTGCTGCACGAACGCCTTGTCAACGGTCTTGCACAACTCGAGCGCAACACCCGGGATCTGCAGGAATCGGTGATGTCGATCCGGATGATGCCTATCTCGGTCGTCTTCAGCCGGTTCCCGCGGGTGGTTCGCGACATCTCGCAAAAGCTCGGAAAGCAGGTCGAACTCAAGATGAGCGGCGAGAGCACCGAGCTCGACAAGGGTCTCGTCGAGCGTATTACCGATCCACTCACCCACCTGGTGCGGAACAGCCTGGATCACGGAGTCGAGTCGCCGGAACGCCGCATCGAAGCGGGCAAGCGGCCTTCCGGCACGATCACGCTGCGCGCCTATCACCAGAGCGGCAATATCGTGATCGAGGTCGGTGATGACGGTGCCGGGCTCAATCGTGCCAAGATTCTCTCGAAGGCCCGCGAGCGCGGTCTGCCCGCGCACGACGGAATGAGCGATGCCGAAGTCTGGCAGCTGATCTTCGAGCCGGGTTTTTCCACCGCCGATCAGGTGACCGAGGTCTCCGGTCGTGGTGTTGGAATGGACGTCGTCAAACGCAACATTGCGTCATTGGGCGGTCGTATCGAGATCGAATCGATGGGCGGGGTAGGCACCCGCATGACGGTGCGACTGCCGCTTACGCTTGCGATTCTCGACGGCATGTCGGTCGGGGTGGGGGCGGAAACCTACATCGTTCCGCTTGGCTACGTAATCGAATCGCTGCAACCGACGCCGGCCATGATGTGCAGCATTTCCGGCGCCGATCGGCTGGTTCAGGTACGGGGTGACTACCTTCCGGTCATTTCGCTGCGCGAGATCTTCAATGTTGCAGGCGCTCAGCAAGACCGGACCAAGGGAATCATGGTCATTCTCGAGGCCGACGGCGCGAGAGCGGCGCTTTTTGTCGACGCGCTCATTGGTCAGCATCAGGTCGTGATCAAGAGCCTCGAAGCAAACTATCGTCGGGTGCCAGGCATTTCCGGCGCGACGATCATGGGTGATGGTCACGTGGCGCTGATCCTCGACGCGGCTGCGCTGGTGTCGATGGCGCGTCGCGCGCTGCCGGCTGCCGCCTGACTTTCTGCCGGGACGATGACCCACAGCTGTCGGGTCTTCCCGACGGCTGCGGTGGCCAGCCGATGGCCCCGGGCCATGGGCTGGCAGAACCGTAGAAAGCACTCCGGAATTCCGCGCGAAACCCTTCAGGAACACCGCATCAGGCCGTAAACAGGACTGAATGCAAACCCGGAGCGCCACCCATGGCTCACTCAAACGAAGCACACCGCGCAGATGCCTTGCCTGACACGGCCTTGGTCCAGGAATACCTTACTTTCACGCTCGGATCCGAGGAGTACGCCATCGATATCCTCAAAGTGCAGGAAATCCGCGGCTACAACGCGGTGACAACCATCGCCAATGCGCCAACGTTCATCAAGGGTGTGATCAACCTGCGGGGCGTGATCGTGCCGATCGTCGATCTGCGTATCAAATTCGGAATCGGCTCGGTCGAATACACCCCGTTCACCGTGGTCATCATTCTCAACCTCGGTGAGCGTGTGGTCGGTGCCGTGGTCGATAGCGTGTCCGACGTCATCGCGCTCGGGAGCGATCAGGTGCGCCCGGCGCCTGATTTTTCTTCGCAGGTCGGTGCGACCCATATTTCCGGTCTCGGCACGGTCGATGACCGGATGCTCATCCTGATTGATATCGAACGCCTGATGCTGTCTTCCGAGATGGCTCTGGTCGATGAGGCAGTGGCCTGACGGTCGGCTGAAGAGGAGTTTTCGCACAATGTCCCTGATTCTTCGCCCTGCTACCCGAATGCTTGCGCGCTTTTCGCTTCCCGGGAAGATGGCTTTCATCGCTGTCGTTTTCCTGCTGGTCATTGCGCTTTTGCTCGGGTTCTACTTGAACGCACAGTTCAATTCGATCGACTTTTCGGCGCGCGAACGCGTGGGTGTGGCGGCCATTGCCCCAACGATTGGTATCGCCGAGGCGCTCGGCACACATGCTGCCAAAGCCGACGATGCGTCCTTTCGTGCGGTGGGAAGCGCAATCAAGGCCGCAGCTTCCGAGCTGGAAAAGCCGCTATCCGAGCTTGGCCTGCGCGATCGCTGGCACGAACTCGAACGACAGTGGGACGCCGTAATTGCGGCGGAAAGCGGCAGGGCCGAGGCAGTACAAGCATTCTCGGTGGCCTTGACCGGATTCATCTCGGACGTCGCAGACGCCTCGAACCTCACGCTCGATCCGGATATCGACTCTTACTACTTGATGGATGCGGCGGCCTTTCGCCTGCCGGGTCTGGTCGATTCGGGCCTCCTGATCCATCAACTCGGTGCGGCGCTGTCGCAGCGCGGGCTGGTCCCGGTCAATGACCGTATCCGCATGGCCGAAACCTTCACGGTCTTCAATTCGGTTCTGGAGCCGATTTCGAGCGGTCTGGACAAGGTTGCGGCCGTCAATCCACCCATCGCGCAGGAGTTGGCGGTGGCGCGTGCCAGCCTGGCCAAGACGGTAGAGGCGCTTGGCGTCGCACTGCGAGAGGAAGTGATCGGCAGTGGTGACGCCCCGGTGGTGCCCGGCAAGATCTCTGCCGATGCCGACCATGCGATCGAGAGCGCGCTGGTGCTCTGGCGTGCCAGTCTCGGCAAACTCGATGTGCTGCTCGAGCGGCGTGTCGACGGCATGTACCTGGCAATGTGGGAAACGCTCTTGGTCGTGGCTTTGGCGCTTGTGCTGGCGACCTACTTTTTCCTTGCCGTGCGGGCGCAGATGTCTGGCGCAGTCGGGCGGATTGCAGAGGGCGTCGAACGAATTGCCAAGGGCGACCTGACCAACGATGTCAATCATGACGGTGCCGATGAGTTCGGACAGATTGCCGGCTTGCTAAACACCATGCGCAGCGAACTGGCGAGCCGGTTCGACCGGGAGCGCACGGTTGCGCTCGAAAACCTGCGGATACGCAATGCGCTCGATGGCGCATCAACCGCAATGATGCTGGCCGACGCCGATGGGCGCATTCTGTACATGAACCGCAGCGTCCATACGCTCTTGAGCAAGGCTCAGGACGAGCTTGCGAAACATTTGCCCGGCTTCGACGCGGATCGCCTGATCGGGCGAAATTTCGACGAATTCCATCGCAATCCCGCCCATCAGCGCAGTCTGATCGACAACCTGGCGGGCATGCACGAGGCTTTCATCCAGGTCGGCAGCTATCATTTCCGTCTGCGCGTGAGCCGTGTGTTCGGCAATGATGGCAAGCCGGTCGGTGCCGTGATCGAATGGGTCAATCGCACGGCTGAGGTGAGCGTCGAGAACGAGTTGAGTGGTCTCGTCGAGGCCGCGGTGCGGGGCGATTTCGCCGGCCGTCTGGCCATCGAGGGCAAGAACGGTTTCTTCCGTCAGCTTGCCGAAGGCATGAACCAGTTGATGGGGGTGATCTCGAGCTCGGTGGACGACGTTGCCAGGGTCTTGAATGCGCTGGCGCGCGGTGACCTGACCGACTCGATCACGACCGACTATCAAGGTACTTTCGGCCAACTCAAGGAAGACACCAACGCCACGGTTTCCCGGCTGCGCGAACTGGTCGGACAAATAAAGGAAGCCACCGACGCGATCAATGTTGCTGCCGGCGAGATCGCGGCCGGCAACGGCGACCTCTCCGCGCGCACCGAGGAGCAGGCCAGTTCGCTGGAAGAAACGGCGAGCTCGATGGAAGAAATCAACGTCACCGTGAAAAACAATGCCGAGAACGCCCGTCAGGCCCGAGAGCTGGCGGAACGGTCGGATCTGGTGGCAAGCGCAGGTGGCGAAAAGATGACGCAGGTGGTCAGTACCATGGGCGCCATCCAGGATTCGGCCCGCAAGATTGCGGACATCATCGGGGTGATCGACTCGATCGCGTTCCAGACCAACATCCTCGCGCTCAATGCGGCGGTCGAAGCCGCGAGGGCCGGCGAGCAGGGACGTGGCTTTGCCGTGGTGGCCTCAGAAGTGCGCACACTTGCCCAGCGTAGTGCCCAGGCCGCGCGCGAGATCAAGGGGCTGATCGCCGATTCGGTCAGCCGCGTCGAGAGCGGCGGCACGCTGGTCGACGACGCAGGTGCGACGATGAAGGACATCGTCGACAATTTCCGTGAGTTGTCGTCGCTGGTGGCGCAGATCGCAAGTGCGAGCCACGAACAGAGTAGCGGTATCGAGCAGGTAACGCAGGCGGTCGGGCAGATGGACCAGACCACCCAGCAGAACGCGGCGCTGGTGGAACAGGCTGCAGCGGCTGCAGAGAGTCTTCGCGACCAGGCGGGGGTGCTGTCGCGCACCGTGTCTACCTTTGTCCTTGATGCTTCGCAACGCTCGCCGCAGGCGATCGTCGGTCTCGATTTCGACGGGGCGATCCGTGCCCACATGCAGTGGAAGCAGAAGCTGCGCAGCTATCTCGGGGGCGCGGGAGAAAAGCTCGACGTCACTACCGTGGAACGGGACGACAAGTGCGTACTGGGGTGCTGGCTGCACGGCGACGGAAAGCGTCTCGCGGCCGATCCAGTCTATGTCAGCCTGCGGAGCAAGCATGCCGAGTTCCATCGCTGCGCGGCCAAGGTGATTCGTCTTTCTGACGCAGGCGAGCGCGACGCAGCACAGGCAATGCTCACCAACCAGTTCTCGGCCCTCTCCGATCGAACGGTGCAGGAAATTCGCAACCTGAAAACGAGTTATGGGGCGACGACGCCTCAGGCTGCGCCGGTCCGCAGCGCTACCGAGCAGCGGGCTCCGGCGCGAAACCTGCGTGCCATTTCTGCACCAATGCCAAAGGTAAAGCGTCAGGCAGCGGCTTCGCTCGCGGTGGAAGACGAATGGCAGGAATTCTGAACGAAACGATGCGCCGCCGCGATGACGGCGGTGCTGGTGGGAGAAAGAGCGCATGAAGATCAATTTGCCGGTGACCTCGAACGAGATCGAACTCGAGGCACGTCACCTGATCGTCTCGAAGACGGATTTGAAGGGCCAGATCACCTATGTGAACAAGGACTTCATTGAGATCAGCGGCTTTGCCGAGAGCGAGGCGGTTGGTCAGTCGCACAACATCGTGCGGCACCCGGACATGCCGGTGGAGGCCTTCGAGGACCTGTGGCGTAGCCTCAAGGCTGGCCGGCCCTGGGTCGGCTACGTCAAGAATCGCTGCAAGAACGGCGATTTCTACTGGGTCGAGGCGCACGCCACGCCAATGCTCGAAAATGGCCAAGTGACCGGCTTCATGTCGGTGCGCCGGCGTGCCTCGCGTGAAGCAGTCGCCAGCGCCGAAAAGGCATACAGGCTGTTCCGGGAGGGCAAGGCCAAGGGGCTTGAAATTTGCGACGGCAAGGTCGTCAAGTCGGGCGCGATTGCGCGTGCCGGGCGACTGCTCAGAAACATGAGTCTGCGGGCCACGCTGGGCGGCGCGGCGTGCGGGCTGGTGATGATGGCGATCATCGGCGGCGGCGTCGGGATGTACAACCTCATGAAGTCGAACGACCAGTTGGCGAACTTTGTCGACACCCGGCTTACGCCGAGTGGCGACCTGACCGAAGCAGGTCGTCATTACGCGAATGCACGTGCCGAGTTGATGCTGGCGATGCAGCACGCCCCCGGCAGTTCTTACGCGGCGGCCCATGACCATCCGATCGACAATCACCTCAAGTCGATCGAGACCGATCTTGCAGAAGCCTCGGAGCATTGGGCCAACTATCTGAAAGTCGCCCATGTCGACGCGGGACATGAAGCCCTGCAGATGCGTTACGAGCAGGCCCGCGATGCCATCATCCGTACCGGCATCGAACCGGCAGCGAAGGCGCTCGCTGGCGGCCATTTTGACGAGGCAAGCCGGATTTTGCTGGGTTCGCTGAATCCGAAGTTCGCGACGTTCGCCGAAGTGGCCGAGAGCTTGCTCGCCTTTCAGCTGGATGGCGCCAAGGCGCAGTACACCGCGTCTCAGAATGCGTTCTCGGTTGCACGTACCGAGATCGTTGTCGCGGTTGTGTTGGCAGCGATCATTCTCGTGATCGCCGCCTGGCTGCTGCTGGGGCGCATCCGGCGCCCGCTCGACGAGGCAATTTCGGTCTTCGCGCGGCTGGCAACGGGCCAGACGGACAACGCCATACGGACTGACCGCAATGACGAACTCGGCAAGCTGCTCCAGGGGCTGGAATCGATGCAGACCCGGTTCGGCTTCGATCTGGCCGAGCAAAGACGGGTCGGCGACGAAACCGCGCGCATTCTGCAGGCACTGGATTCGGTGACCACCAACGTGCGCATTGCCGACAAGGACGGCAGGGTGATTTATGCCAACGCTGCGCTCAAGGAGACGCTGAAGCGTACCGAAGCGGTAATCAGGGAGAAGATTCCCGGGTTTTCGGCAGCGAATTTCGTCGGCAGCTCGATCGGGGTCTTCTACGATGACCCGCAGGCGGCACTCGCCAGGTTGGCTGCGTTGCGTGAAACCGTTCGCTCCGAAATCTGGATTGGTGGCCGTCTCTATGCGCTCACCACCAGCCCGATCTTCAATGCCCAGGGCGAGCGTCTCGGTTCTGTTGGCGAGTGGCGTGACCGCACCGACGAGGCGGCTGCGCAGCAGGAAATCAACGCCTTGGTCAGCGCGGCGTCGGAGGGTGACTTTACACAGCACATTGAAGTGGTCGGGAAGGACGGGTTCTTCCTCGAACTGGCACGTGGCATGAACAGCGTGATGGATACCGCCTCGGCTGGCCTGGATGACATCGGACGGGTGATCAATGCCTTGGCGCGTGGCGAGTTGACCGAACGGATCACCGCGGACCACAAAGGCACCTTCGGGCAACTCAGGGACGACATCAATACCACCGTAGAGCGGCTGCGCGAGGTTGTGCTGCGGATCAAGGACGGTGCCGACATGATCAATGTTGCTGCCAACGAGATCGCCATGGGCAACTCGGATCTCTCCGGCCGCACCGAAGAGCAGGCCAGCTCGCTCGAGGAAACCGCAAGTTCGATGGAGCAACTCAACGCCACCGTCCGGCACAACGCAGAGAATGCGCGTGAGGCGCGCGAACTGGCGGTCGACTCCAACCGGGTCGCCGAACGCGGCGGCGAGATGATGACCAAGGTGGTCACCACCATGGGCGCGATCCAGGAATCGGCCCGCAAGATCGCGGACATCATCGGGGTGATCGATTCGATCGCCTTCCAGACGAACATTCTGGCGCTAAATGCTGCAGTCGAAGCCGCCCGGGCTGGTGAGCAGGGACGCGGATTCGCGGTCGTGGCCACGGAAGTGCGCGGGTTGGCACAGCGAAGCGCCCAGGCAGCCCGCGAAATCAAGGGGTTGATTGCCGATTCGGTCGATCGGGTCGAGGATGGCGCCGGCCTGGTCAGTCAGGCCGGCAAGACAATGGACGAGATGCTGGCTAACTTCCATCGGTTGTCGGGCCTCGTCGCCGAAATTGCGGAGGCTAGCCGCGAGCAGAGTTCCGGCATCGAGCAGGTGACCCAGGCCGTCGGTCAGATGGACGAGGTTACGCAACAGAACGCAGCGCTTGTCGAAGAGGCGGCTGCCGCCGCCGAGAGCCTCGAAGAGCAGGCGCGGGGCCTGGTGACAGCGGTAGCGGTGTTCAAGCTCGATGACCGGGCTCCGAGTGGCGCTGCACCGATGCTGGAGATTCATGACTCGGCTTCGAAGGTTGCGGCACTTCCGATGCGCGAACGTGCTCAGGCGAAACCGGTGGTGCGCCCCGCCTTGCCCAAGGTTCGTCGGGGAGCTTCGAACGCCAATGTGGCCGAAGATGAGTGGGAGGAGTTCTGATCGTGGATAGAGCTCCCCTGCCGAAACCGGGTATTGGCGCTGCCAGCGGTCTGGCCCGCGGCGTCAGGGAACGCTTCGCGTCGACTGTGCCGGCAAGAGCGGGCACCCCCAATGAGACCTCACGTGATCGGGAGTTCGTGTTTACCGGAGCCGACTTCAACCGGATTCGCAAACTGATCTACGATCATGCCGGAATCTCGTTGTCGGACGCCAAGCAGGACATGGTGTACAGCCGCTTGGCACGGCGCCTGCGAGCGACCGGTGAAGCCAGTTTTCAGAGCTACCTGTTGCGGGTCGAGCGAGACAAGGTCGAATGGGAGACGTTCGTCAATTCCCTGACCACCAACCTCACCGCTTTCTTCCGTGAGGCACATCACTTCGAGATTCTCGCAGCGCACATGAAGCAGCACCAGAGTCGCAAACCCTACCGGATCTGGTGCTCGGCCGCTTCGACCGGTGAGGAGCCGTATTCGCTTGCGATCACGGCATGCGAGGCATTCGGTTCGCAGACCCCGCCGGTAGAAATCGTCGCCAGCGATATCGACACCCAGGTGCTGTCGGTCGGCGAGAAAGGGATTTACCCGATGGCACGGATCGAGCGTTTGTCGCCCGAGCGCATCCAGCGATATTTCCTGAAGGGGGCTGGCAACCAGCAGGGCATGGTAAGGGTGCGTCCCGAGCTTCAACGCCTGATCCGTTTCCAGCGGGTAAATCTGCTCGAGCCCAACTGGCAGCTCAAAGGCCCGTTCGATGCCCTGTTTTGCCGGAACGTAATGATCTACTTCGACAAGCCCACCCAGTACGGCATCCTCAAACGCTTTGCCCCGTTGCTCGCGCCGCATGGGTGGATGTTTGCCGGACATTCGGAAAGCTTCATGCACGCTGCGGATCTGTTCCGCTCACGGGGGCGGACGGTCTACGAGAGAGTGGATGCAAAAGTCACTTGAAGGTGATTGGCAGGAGCACCTGGCGAAGAATCGTTACTTCGACCGGACGTTCGGTTGCGATGCGGTAAAGGTCCTGCCAGGCGAATATTTCGTCAGCACGCGTGATCTGGTGCTGGTGACGGTGCTCGGCTCCTGCGTGACTGCCTGCATTCGTGATCGGGAAAAGGGGATTGGAGGCATGAACCATTTCATGTTGCCACACGGCGGTTCGGGCGAGGGCAGTCTGATGTCATCTTCGGCCCGCTATGGCGCATATGCGATGGAGGTGTTGCTCAACCATCTCGCCAAGCTCGGTGCCCGGCGCGGCGCGCTGGAAGCAAAGATCTTCGGCGGTGGCCGGGTGATGGCGTCGCTTGCATCGAGCCAGGTTGGTGATCGCAATGCGCGCTTCGTGGTGGACTACCTGAAGCTGGAGGGAATTCCGGTCGTGGCGCAGGATCTGCTCGATGTCTATCCGCGCAAGGTTTACTACTTTCCTGCGAGCGGGCGGGTGATGGTCAAGAAACTGGTGAAAGTTGCCAATGACACGGTTGCTGAACGCGAGCGCGAGTATGAGGCGCGTCTCCAGGGCGGCAGCGTGGCCGGCGAGATCGAGCTCTTTGGCTGAGAACAATACCGATGCCGATCAAGGTATTTATTTGCGACGATTCCGTGGTGATGCGCAGTCTGCTGACGGAGATCATCAATGGTGACCCGCGTCTCAAGGTAGTGGGTGCGGCGCCAGATCCGATCGCCGCCCGCGAGATGATTAAGACCCTGAACCCCGACGTACTGACGCTCGATGTCGAGATGCCGAGGATGGACGGGCTGGAGTTCCTGGACCGCTTGATGCGGCTACGGCCGATGCCGGTGGTCATGATCTCGAGCCTTACCGAGCGAGGCTCCAGCGAGACGTTGCGCGCGCTCGAGCTTGGTGCTGTCGATTTCATGCAGAAGCCGGGTCAGGGGCGGGCGATGAGCGATTTGGCGTGGGAAATTTGCGACAAGATCAAGACGGCCTACCTGGCGCGGCCGCGGCAGACTTCCCGCGTCGGCGGAGCGCACGATGCGGCGCCAACACCCGCGGGCAGGGTGCCCGAGCGAACCCTGCGCGAAAAGATCGTGGTGCTGGGGGCCTCGACCGGGGGAACTGAAGCGATCCGGGAAGTATTGACTCGCCTGCCGGAGGCCTTTCCGCCTGTGTTGATCGTGCAGCACATGCCGGAAATGTTCACCAACTCATTTGCGCGCCGACTCGACGGCCTGTGCGCGCTGACGGTACAGGAGGCCGCGCACGGAGACCGCATCAAGCCCGGCCATGTCTATATAGCGCCCGGTCATTCGCACCTGCTCCTGAAGCGGGTGGCGGGTGGCATGCAATGCGAACTGTCGAGGGCGGATCCGGTAAACCGTCATCGACCCTCGGTGGATGTGCTGTTCAATTCGGCCGCACCGATTCTCGGCTCGAACGGGCTGGGCGTGCTGCTGACCGGCATGGGCAAGGACGGCGCCCAAGGCATGCTTGCGTTGCGCGAGGCGGGTGCATGGACGATTGCGCAGGATCAGGATAGTTGTGTGGTGTGGGGCATGCCGCGCGAGGCAGTGGCGGTGGGCGCTGCGTGCGAGGTGGCCCCGCTGGCCGACGTTGCCGGACGGTTGATTGCGAGGCTGCAACGTTGAAATCCCGGTTGGTTCAGGCAATTTCGCCGGAACCGGCCACAGTCGATAGCAAGGAAAAAGCTAATGGAAACCGTAGTCGATAGAGTCAATGGCGAGGTTGTGATCAGGTTGAACGGGCGTTTCGATTTCAATGCCCACCGTGACTTTCGCGAGGCCGTGGAAACCGCGCTTGCCAGTAGTGGCAACGGGGTGCTCAAGGTCGATCTGGAGAACGTCGCCTACCTGGACAGTTCCGCGCTTGGCATGCTTCTGATGCTGCGCGACAAGGCACGCACGGCGAGCCGCACGGTGGTGTTGTCACAGGCAAAGGGGAGCGTTCGCCAGGTTCTCGAGATAGCGAATTTCGCGAAATTGTTTTCGATTACCGACTAGTTCCGGCCTTTTGGGCGGGGCGGGCTCAAGTTCGGTGCTGTCCGGACGATACACCTTTCATGATGGTTAGAGGCGGAGCCCGAAAGCGGCACCGCAATCTTCCGCGGCCAATTGGAGACAGGGTGTATGAAACACGCCGGACTGTGGGCAATGAGTGTGCCGATCGCACTGGGCAGCTTTGCGGTGACCGCGCTGACTGGCGCGGAGGTCGGTGTTTCGACGGTCGCGGGAGCGGGTGTCTTCGGGCTGCTGGTAGTGTCCGTCCTGGCACTGTATTTGCGCCAGCAAGTGACCGTGCCGCTTGGAGAGATATGCAGAGTCGTCGATGCGATGCGTCGAGACGGCGACCTCTCCCGAAGGGTTACAGCTGCCGGTGGCGACATGAAATGCCTTGCGACCAGCTTCAACGGATTGGTCGAGAGCTTTCAGGGCATCGTGGGCAAAGTCATTTTCGATGCGCGCCGGGTTGCCGCAGCCGCCGATGAGCTGTCGGAGCATGCCAGGCTGGTGGCGGATGGTTCGGATCGCCAACATACTGTGGCGAGCGAAATGGCCCGTTCGATTGATGAGATGAACGCGGGTGTGACGTCGATAACCAATCGGGCCCAGCGCACTGCGCAAAATGCCGAAAACGCCCAGGCGCTGTCGGTTGACGGTGTGGCGGTCGTGGGTGAAGCCAGTACCAAGATTGAGCGTATCGCCGAGTCGGTGGCCCAGTCGGCGCTTACGATCGGGGCGCTCGGGCAGCGATCTTCGGAGATCAGCGGTATCGTCAAGGTCATCCGCGAGATTGCGGACCAGACCAACTTGCTGGCACTCAACGCCGCCATCGAGGCGGCCCGGGCGGGTGAGCAAGGCCGGGGTTTTGCGGTGGTCGCGGACGAAGTGCGCAAGCTCGCCGAGCGAACTTCGGGGGCGACCGGTGAAATCAGCACCCTGATCGAAGCGATCCGGCGGGAGACGGCCCAAGCGATCGACGCGACCCGGATCGTCAGCGAACTGGCATCCGACGGGGCCTCCCTGGCGGGCCGTGCTTCGGATTCGTTACAGGACATCCAGGTCGGAGCGCGCAAGACCATGGACGATGTGGCCGACATGGCGGCTGCAATCGATCAGCAGAGTCGTGAGACCGAGGTGGTCACGACCCATGTAACCAACATCATGGATCTTGCGGGACGGAACTCGGAGCAGGCCGCCAATACGCTAAGCGAGGCACATGGTCTCGAGAGCCTCGCTGCAAATCTTCACGAGATAAGCAACGTGTTTCGACTCGGTGCGTCCGGCGAGGAAGCGATCGCCGTGCACGACCGCATGCCGGCGATCGCTCACCAGGCGGCCCTGGCGATTGCCACTGCTCTCGATCAGGCGATCGAACGTGGCCAGATTTCGCTTGAGGACCTGTTTGCGGAACGCTACGAGGCAATTCCGAACACCCGTCCGCAAAAATACAGAACCGGTTTCGATGAAGTCACTGACAGGATATTCCCGGCCATCCAGGAGGCGCTGCTGGAACAGAATCCGCACATCGTCTATGCAATCGGCTGCGACCGGCGTGGTTATGTCCCGACGCACAACAAGTGCTTCAGCCGGCCGTTGACCGGGAACTACGATGTCGATTTCGTCGGCAATCGTACCAAGCGGATTTTCGATGATCCGGTAGGAAAGAAATGTGGCAGTCATGAACTGCCTTTCCTGATCCAGACCTATCGTCGGGACACTGGCGAGATCATGCACGACATCTCGTCCCCCGTTCATGTTTCCGGACGCCATTGGGGCGGATTCCGGATTGGCTACCGGGCGTAGGCCGCACTCCCTCCCTCTGCGTCCGTTTTCGACCCGCCCCGTGCGGGTCGCTTTGTCTGCGGCGCGTGCTTCGTGTCCGCCACAGAGCTTGAAAAAAACTTCAAGTCGGATTGGGGGCTGCCGTTAATTCCAACAGATAAAGTTTTGGAGCCGCTCCAGTGTTCTGCGGGCGGTTCTTGACGGAGAGATCGAATGTCTGAGCTGTTCAAGAACATCGACGCACGAACCCGCCTTGCCGGGACCAACAAACTGGAGATACTCCTGTTTTCGCTGGGCGTCGATGCGCGTACCGGGCGTCGCGAGACCTTCGGCATCAACGTCTTCAAGGTACGTGAGGTCATGCGTACCCCGGCGATTACCGCTGCACCGGAGATGCCTTCTGCCGTGGAGGGCATGGTCAGTCTGCGCGGCGCGCTGGTGCCGGTTGTCGATCTTGCCAGATACGCGGGAATGGCGAACGAGTCGCCGCGGGAAATCATGATCGTGACTGAATACAACGGACACACCCAGGGGTTCCTGGTGGAGGCGGTGGATACGATCCTGCGTCTCGACTGGGCGCAGATGCGTGTTCCACCCGACATGATGACGGCCAATCTCGGTGGGCTCGTGACCGCGGTGACCGAGCTCGCCGACAACCGCCTGATCATGATGCTGGATGTTGAAAAGGTGTTGTCCGAAACCGCTCGCTACGATGACGAGATTGTTTTCCAGAGTATCGAGCCGATGCAGGAGAGCGACGTCACGATCCTCTATGCGGATGATTCTTCGGTGGCACGCAAACAGATCGAGCGCACGCTCGGGGTTCTTGGCGTGCGCTCGATTGCCTCGGTGAACGGCCGCGCCGCCTGGGACGAACTGAAACGGATGGCCAGGCTTGCCGAGAGTTCGGATCGCAAAGTGAGCGACATGGTGCAGTTGATTCTTACCGATGTCGAAATGCCCGAGATGGACGGCTACATCCTGACCAAGCTGGTCAAGTCTGATCCGCGCTTCAGCGGCATACCGGTGATCATGCATTCGTCGCTGTCCGGAATGTCCAATCAGCAGCTTGGACGGTCGGTGGGGGTGGATGAATATGTTCCCAAATTCGAACCGCAGCGGCTTGCCGAGACGCTGCGCCGGCTGATCGGCCGTGCGGCAGTCAATGCCGCTGCCTGAATCGTGCAGAGAGATGAAAATGGATCGCATTGACAACACACTCCTCGACGCCGTCGATGGCCGCACCCGATTGGCCGGCTCGAATCGCATGGAGATCCTCCTTTTTTCGCTGGGTACCGGCGAAACCTTCGGTATCAACGTATTCAAGGTGCGAGAGGTTTCGAAGACGCCCTTCATTACCAAGTCCCCGAACATGCCGGCGGGCGTCGAAGGACTGATTTCGTTGCGTGGCAACGTCATTCCGGTGCTCGCACTGGCCAAGATCCTGCAACTGGACGACCGTGCGAGCGAGCAGGGCGGATCGATGATGGTGACCGAATACAGCAAGCGGACGCTCGGCTTCCTCGTTCATGAAGTCGACCGGATCATCCGGGTCGATTGGGAGAATGTGCACTCCCCGGACAACGTATCGGGCGGAGCGCAGGGCTATGTCACGGCGATTACGGAAATGCCCGACGGCAAGCTGGTTTCGATCCTCGATGTCGAAACGATCCTTGCCAATACTTTCGGCGAAGGGGCAATCGGCCATATCGACCCGCTCGGTGGGAGCGAGACGGTCAATGTGTTCTTCGTCGATGATTCGGCCGTCGCACGCCGCAAGATTGCCGAAGTCCTCGACAAGCTCGGGGTTCAGCACAAACACGCGGTCAATGGTCTGGAAGCCTGGACCCGGCTCGAAGGAATGGCCGGGCACGCTCAGCAGACTGGCCGGGATCTTCGACGCGACCTGGATCTGATTCTTGTCGATGCCGAGATGCCCGAAATGGACGGCTACGTGCTGACCCGCAACATCAAGAACGACGCGCGTTTCGAGGGCATTCCCGTGGTGATGCATTCGTCGTTGTCGTCCGAAGCGAACCGGGCCATGGGCAAACGGGTTGGGGTGGATGGCTATATCGCAAAATTCGACGCGGATGTACTTGCCGATACGCTGCGTCCGATGTTGTTGAAGCCCGCCAAGGGCTGACTCCGGAGAACATGATGGCGGATCCAAAAATGAAATTCCTGGTTGTTGATGACTTTTCCACCATGCGCCGAATCGTGCGCAATCTGCTCAAGGAGCTTGGCTTCTCGAATGTGGATGAGGCCGAAGATGGTCTCGTCGCCCTGCAGAAGCTCAATTCGGCCGCCTTCGATTTCGTAGTCACCGATTGGAACATGCCGAACATGGACGGCCTGACCTTGCTCAAGTCGATCCGGGCTACGCCACATCTCAAACATCTGCCGGTGCTGATGATCACGGCCGAAGCGAAAAAGGAAAACATCATTGCCGCAGCTCAGGCAGGTGCCAGTGGTTACATCGTGAAGCCCTTCACTGCAGCGACGATGTCGGAGAAGCTCGAGAAGATCTTCGAAAAGATGGGCCAGAAGGCTGCCTGACAACGGACCGATCAAAAAACTTAAGGGAGCCGGGAAATGGCGAAGCGGCTGAAATTCGATGAGTCGGGTGATAGTGACGATCTGCAGGCATTGTTTGACAGCATTGCCTCCAGCCCGGTCAAACCCCGACTCGAAGTGATCAATGACGTCACCGCTTCCGGCGATGATGACGAACTCCAGTCGCTGTTCGACTCGGTTGCTGCAGAGTTTGGTGACATGCCTGCCGCCGGCGAAGATCAAGCGGGCGGTGCAGAGGCACTGGCCTCGGCGGAGAGTCTGGATCACGCCCACGCGCCGGAGCAGGTGGGCGATGCCGTCTTCAATCGCATTGGCCACATGACGCGGCAACTTCACGACACCTTGCGCGAGCTCGGTTACGACCAGGCGTTGCAGCAGGCGGCCGAGTCGATTCCGGACGCACGCCAGCGGCTTCTGTACATCTCGCAGATGACCGAGCAGGCGGCCAGTCGGGTGCTGAACGCAACCGATATCGCCAAACCGATCCAGGAACGGATCGAAGCGCGTGCCGGTGCACTTCATGCCCGTTGGGAGTCTGTTTTCGCGAACAAGCTTTCGGCAGACGACTTCAAGACGCTTGCTGTTGAAACCCGGACTTTCCTTGGTGAAACGGTAAAGGACAGCCGGGCCACCAATTCGCAGCTGACCGAAATCATGATGGCGCAGGATTTTCAGGATCTGACCGGGCAGGTCATCAAGCGGGTGATCGATCTGGCACAGCGGCTCGAGAGCCAGTTGCTTCAGGTGTTGATCGAATCAATGCCAGCCGAGCGCAAGGGCGAGAAGTCGTCGAGTCTCATGAACGGCCCGGTGATCAACGCCGCGGGGCGCGACGACGTGGTGAGCAGTCAGGAGCAGGTGGACGATCTGCTCGAGAGCTTGGGATTCTGATCGGGCGCAAGCCGAATGGTGGCAGCAAGAACACGTGGTTCGCGCCGTTTGTGTGCGGATAGTGCGGATGGGAGCAAGGGATAATGAGCGATTTCGCCGGAATGGAAGATCTTCTGCAGGATTTCCTCGTCGAAGCGGGGGACCTGCTTTCGGGTGTCGACAACAAGCTGGTGGATCTGGAGCGGACGCCGGCGGATCGTGGCCTGCTCAACGATATCTTCCGCGGTTTTCATACCATCAAGGGTGGTGCGGGTTTCCTGAATGCCACCGAGCTGGTCACCCTGTGCCACCTGACCGAGAACCTCTTCGACAAACTGCGTAACGGTGAGCTCGAAATCTCGACCGAGACGATGGATGTCATCCTCGCCGCAACCGGCGTGGTCCGCGACATGTTCGGCAGCCTCGAGGCCGGAAGGCAACCGGCTGCCGCGAGTGCCGAGCTGATCGACAAGCTCAAGTGCGCGATCGCAGGTGATCTCGGTGTGGCGCCGGTGAAAGCGATGGACCCGGAGCTCGATACTCCGGCGGCGGGCGAATTGCTCGATGCTGGGAGCGGTCCCGATTGGGACCAATTGCACGCGATCGTGACGGGCACTCCGGTCGTGAAGGTCGAAACACCCGTTACCGTCGCCGAGCCGGTACATGCCGACGTCGCGGGCAAGACACCGGAACAGATCATCCAGGCAGCGGTGGGGCGGCGTGCCAGCGACAAGCCAGGCTACAGTGGTCCCGGGGGGCGCCGCGATTCGGAGAAGACTCGCGAGAACTCGATTCGTGTCGATACAACCCGACTCGATCAGGTGCTGAACCTGTCAGGCGAAATCGGCCTCACGAAGAACCGACTCAACGCCTTGCGTAGCGATATCCTCAATGGCAAGACCGACACCGAGACGGTGCATGCGCTCGACATCGCGGTAAGTCAGCTCGATCTCCTTGTCTCCGACTTGCAGAACGCGGTCATGAAAACCCGCATGCAGCCGATTGGCCGCCTGTTCCAGAAATACCCGCGAATTGCCCGCGATCTCGCCCGCAGTCTCGGCAAGGATGTGGAGCTGGTGCTGGCTGGCGAGGAAACCGAGATTGACAAGACAATGATCGAGGATCTCTCGGATCCGATCATCCACCTTGTCCGGAACGCGGTCGATCACGGTGTCGAGGATGCACCCGAGCGCACAGCCAACGGCAAGCCGCTGAAATCGATGGTGCGTCTTGAGGCACGGCAGGAAGGCGACCACATCGTCATCCTGATCGAAGACGACGGGCGCGGCATGAACGCCGAGAAATTGCGCGCCAAGGCGCTCGAAAAAGGCCTCATCACCGATGAAGAGGCCAACATGATGGACGAACGCCAGAGCTACAATCTGGTGTTCCTGCCCGGCTTTTCGATGGCAAGCCAGGTTTCGGACGTTTCGGGGCGCGGGGTTGGTATGGACGTTGTCCGCACCAACATCCAGAAGCTCAACGGGACCATCGATATCAGCTCGACGCTCGGAAAGGGCACGACTTTCGTGATCAATCTGCCACTCACGCTCGCAATCCTGCCGGTCTTGCTGGTGCGGGTCGGAGAGCAGCCGCTGGCGGTACCGCTATCGATGGTTCGCGAAATCTTGCCGATCGAGATCGAGCAGGTGCAGGAAGTGGGCGGGCGCGCCACGATGGTGGTGCGTGGCGAGGTGCTCCCGATCCTCCCGCTGGCGACCATGCTCGGCTGGGAGATCGATCAGACTCCTGAATACGGCGTGCTGATGCAGGCAGCGGAACACAGCTTCATCCTCGCCATCGACAGCTTTGCGGGGCGCGAAGACGCGGTGATCAAATCGCTGGATGATTTCCGGCCCAAGGGCGTTGCCGGTGTGACGACGCTGTCGAATGGACAGATCGTGCTGATTCTCGACATGAAGGAACTTCTTGGATCGCAGGGCGAGCAACGTGGTCTGCCCCGCAGCCGGTTGATCCGGCAGGTGCCCATGGCGGCCTGACCAACCCTGGCCGTTTCCCCCGGCTGGCGACCTGCGTCACGCTTTGTGACGGAGGTCGCTTGTCTGTGTGTGCCTGTCTGACCTAGGATCCTCCCCATTGGTGCCGTTCCGCGGCCGGGTTCCGGTTTTCTCCGGCACGCGCGGCGCCGTCAATCTGGCATACGGGGCGGATCTTGACGGACTTTGACTTCGATCATTGGTGTGAGCTGGCTTGCCGCGAACCCGCGCGGTACTACCGCGAGCGCGACCGGGTGATTTCGGAGTTCATCGATGCTCATCCGGCCGAGGAGGCAGAACGGCTGCGCGAGCTGCAGGCGCATGTCGATGCGACCCGCGCTCTGGCCGGGGTGCCTCTGAAGGCAACGCGTCAACTGCTCGGTCTGATAGAAGACCGTCTCGAAGCGATGCGCGATCGCTTGCTTGAGCTGCAGCGGGAAACCGAGCAGTTGTCCCGATCCTTGAAGCAAGGGCCTCACAAGTAAACCGTTGCGCCGGGTCTTGCTGCATCGCCCGGGCGATGCCGGTTCGGTCAGGCAGTCGTCGCCAGCAGGGTCTCGAACGCGACTTCGAACTGCCGTAGCCCGTCGGCCTTGAGTTCTTCGCCGACTGCGTTCATGTCTATGCCGAGCGCTTCCAGTTGGGTGAACTGGGACTCGGCCCGTGACAGATCCTTGGTGATGGTCTCGGCGACCTTGCCGTGATCGCGAAGGGCCGCAAGGGTTGCGTCGGGCACGGTGTTGACCGTTTCCTTTCCGATCAGCGGCTCGACGTAAAGCAGATCGTCGTAGCTGGGATTCTTGGTGCCGGTGCTGGCCCACAGCAATTGCTGCGGACGCGCACCTGCATTGAGCAGATCGGCGAATTCAGGGCCGTGAAAGCGCGTGAGATAGCGCTGGTAGGCGAGCTTTGCCATCGCCACCGCGCTGTAGCCACACAGTGTGGTGGCATCGCCACCGAGCGCCTCGAGCCGCTTGTCGACCAGAGTGTCCACCCGGCTCAGGAAAACGCTTGCGACCGACTTTACGCTCGAGATATCTCCGCCGGACTGACGCAGCTGTTCAATGCCCCTGATGTACGCCTGGCCAACCGCGTCCACATCTGCAAGCGAAAACATGAGCGTGACGTTGATGCTGACCCCCTCGCCAATCAGGGTCTGGATGGCGTGGATGCCGGCGTTGGTGGCAGGAATCTTGATCAGTACGTTTGGACGGTCGACCGCCTCACGCAGACGTCTTGCCGCGGCAACGGTTCCGGCCTCGTCGTTTGCCAGTGCTGGTGAAACCTCGAGGCTGACGTAACCCGCGTCGCCACGCGAACGATCGAACACCGGCGCCAGCATGTCGCACGCGCGTTGCACGTCGGTAACGGCGAGTCGTTCGTAGCGTGCTTCAGCCGACAGGTCCTTCTCCTTGAGCGCCTCGAGCTCTTCCGCATAGTAGCGACCCGCCGTGATCGCCTTCTGGAAGATTGCCGGATTGGTGGTGACGCCGGCAAGACCGTCGTCTGCAATCAGGCTGGCGAGTTCGCCGTCGTTCAGAAGGGTCCGGGAGAGGTTGTCGAGCCAGATTTGCTGGCCGCGTTTTCGTACTTCGAGAAGAGGGTTCATGGCAATGCGCTGGACTACGGTAATGAAGTATTGTGCATCGAAAAGTGTGACGGGCGAAAGTTGTCATGTCTGTCGGTGCGAACCCTTCCGCGGGCGGTGACGCCAGACCCGCTCCGGCGGACGCTCCCGGGTCCTTGGTCAGCCGTTGATCGACCGGTTGTTCCGCCAGCTGACCGGAAGTGCTTCGGTCCAGCCAAGGCGACCGAGCAATGCAGAAAAATCCTCGGATGGCGGGGCTGTCAGCAAGACCGGTTTCCCGCTTGCCGGGTGGGTAAACGTCATTTCGACGCAGGCCAGAAGCAGTCGGTGACTGTCCAGCCTTTCCTGGAAGCTGCGGTTGTGTATGCCCTTGCCGAAGGTTGCGTCACCAATGATCGGGTGCGCGATATGTTTCATGTGGCGCCTGAGCTGATGGCGCCGTCCGGTCTTCGGTGCGAGGGCCAGCAGCGCATAACGGCTACGCGGATAGCGGTCGATCGCCCAAGGGAGTTCGATGGTCGCAAGGCGGGTGAAGTCGGTGATTGCCGGCTGAGGCGCATCGCTGGCTGCATGACGGGACCTTTCGGCATCGTCGCGACGGCGGCTCAAGGGGTAGTCGATGTGGCCCGTGGCAGCTGGGTGCCCGCGCACCACGGCGAGGTAGTGCTTGATCACTGCCCGGGACTCGAACTGGCTGCCGAGCAGGGCCGCCGTGCTGCGGTCCAGCGCAAAAACCAGGATGCCCGAGGTCCCCTTGTCGAGGCGGTGCACCGGGTGAACATGCTGGCCGATCTGGTCACGCAGCAACTGGACCGCAAAGCGGGTTTCGTTGCGGTCCAGTTCGCTGCGATGAACCAACAGACCGGCCGGCTTGTGAATGGCGATGATATGTTCATCGCGGAACAGGATGGGTAGCACTGCGGGTGGTGCTTCAAGTGGGCCGGTGCGTCCGGGTGGTCAGGAAAATCCCTCGAAGAGCTGAACCTGGACTGCGCTCCCCGGGGCGACGTTGGCCGACGACTCTGGCAGGACGATGAAGCAGTTGGCTTCCGACATCGAGCGCAGCACGCCCGAGCCCTGCGCCCCGGTTGGTTCGACCTTCCAGCCACCTTCGCTGCGGTGCAGGCTTGCACGTATGAACTCGCGACGTCCGGGTTGCTTGCGGATGTGACCGGTGCATTCAGCCTCGAGCAATGGGCGCTCGGGCAACGGCGCTACACCCATCAGC
Organism: Cognatazoarcus halotolerans; assembly: GCF_009800965.1. Lineage (GTDB taxonomy): Bacteria > Pseudomonadota > Gammaproteobacteria > Burkholderiales > Rhodocyclaceae > Cognatazoarcus > Cognatazoarcus halotolerans. The sequence goes on from NZ_WUAF01000011.1 coordinate 60,950, forward strand.
TTGAGCAGGGCATCCAGTACGAACTGGTAGTAAGTGACCATGACCGCAACGGGATTGCCGGGAAGGCCGAAGAGCAGGGTGGTCCCGATCTTTCCGAAAGCCATCGGCCGGCCCGGCTTGATGTTGATCTTCCAGAAGGCGACGTCACCGAGTTTCTGCAGCAGCGCTTTGATGAAATCTGCCTCGCCGACCGAAACGCCACCGCTGGTGAGAATGACGTCGGCGCTGGCCGCCGCATCGACAAGAGCCTTCTCGAGTGCGGCAGGTTGATCCGGAATCACGCCCATGTCGAGCAGCTCGCAATCGAGATGGCTCAGAACGCCAAAGAGTATGTAGCGATTGCTGTCGTATATCTGCCCCGGCGCGAGGGGAGACCCGATCGACGCGATCTCGTCGCCGGTGGAAAAGAACGCAACCCTCAAGCGCCGCCGTACCTTGACCTCCGCGATACCCAGTGAGGCGATCAAGCCAAGTTCGGCCGGGCCCAGCCGCTTGCCGCTCGGCAGTGCCACGGCGCCCTGTGCCAGATCCTCTCCCGCGCGCCGGATGTTCTGTCCCGAACGCTGCCCGGCCGGGATGATCACTTCCGAATTCTCGGTCCGCGTAATCTCCTGTACGACGACGCAGTCTGCTCCGCGCGGCAGCACGGCGCCGGTCATCACCCGTACCGCCTGCCCCTTGCCGATCAATCCCGAGAATGGCACGCCGGCGAGCGCAGTACCGACCACGCCGAGCCGGGTCTCGGCGTCTTCCAGCAGATCGGCGGCCCGGACGGCGTATCCGTCCATCGCCGAATTGTCATGGGCCGGTACGTTGAACGGTGCGATCACGTCTTCGGCAAGAACCCGGCCCAGCCCGGTGCGAACCGGCACGCTGCACCAGCCTTCGATGGGGGTGATGCCGTCGAGGATTGCACGTCGCGCATCATCCACCGAAAGTGACTGGCGGTCGGGCTTCAGCGCTGGAGCCGGGTTTGCTTGCATGTTCGAACGGATCCTGAGATGTCTGCCGGGCGTGAGGTTTCGAGCGGTCCGGCAAGATGGTTTCGGAAGTGCGATAAATATCACACATTGCCGGTTTGCAGGGACGTGCCGAATACCGTTGAAACCCTCATGGGCATTGACAATGGAACACTCGCGCGTATTCTGGGAATTCCTATCCGTGTCGGTCGCGTTCGTTCCGCGCAGCGCCACGGGCGAGGGGAGAATGAGCGGGCGATCAATGCAGGCGCGCGCAGTGCCGAAGGTCCGACAGAGACCATGAGCCCGAACCAGACGTCACTAAAGGAGGCATTGGTCCATGTGGAAATCCCTGCACATCGATCCGGCCAAATGCACTGGTTGCCTGCAGTGCGAGATGGCCTGCTCATATGAGCACACCGGCGTTATCAACCCCGCCAAATCCCGTATCAAGATCTTCGATTTCGAACACGAGGGCCGCAAGGTGCCCTACACGTGTACCCAGTGCACCGAGGCGTGGTGTCTCAATGCCTGCCCGGTCGACGCCATCCGCGTTGATCTGTCGACCGGCGCAAAGGTGGTCGACGAGGACATCTGCGTTGGCTGCAAGGTGTGCACGATCGCCTGCCCGTTCGGAACGATCAATTACAACCAGGACACCGGCAAGGTCCAGAAATGCGACCTCTGCGGTGACAATCCCGCTTGTGCGACTGCCTGCCCCACGGGTGCCATCACTTACGTGAATGCCGACTGGACCGGACTCGACCGGATGCGCCAGTGGGCCGCCAGGGCCAATACCGCGGTTGCGGTTGAATAGGAGGGCGCGATCATGGGATGGAACAAGAAGGTTCTGCGTGTCGACCTGACCGCAGGAACGTGTACCAGCGAACCACTCAACATGGAGTGGGCAAACGACTACCTCGGCTCCAGGGGACTGGCGACCAAGTATCTCGTCGAGGAGACCGATCCGACGGTTGACCCCCTGTCGCCGGGCAACAAGATGATCATGTCCACCGGCCCGCTTACCGGCACCATGGCGTCGACCGGCGGTCGCTATACGGTCGTTACCAAGGGTCCGCTCACCGGCGCCATAGCGTGTTCCAATTCGGGCGGCTTCTTCGGCGCGGAGATGAAGTTCGCTGGATGGGACATGATCATTTTCGAAGGCAGGTCGCCCAAGCCGGTCTACCTTTTCGTCGAAAACGACAAGGCCGAGTTGCGCGACGCGTCCCAACTGTGGGGCAAGACCTGCTGGGAAACCGAAGAAGCGATCAAGCGCGATCATCACGATCCGCAGATCCGCGTGTCGTCGATTGGACGTGCCGGGGAGAACCAGGTGCTGTTCGCCTGCGTGGTGAACGATCTGCACCGTGCGGCCGGACGTTCGGGCGTCGGCGCGGTGATGGGCTCGAAGAACCTCAAGGCGGTTGCGCTGCGCGGGACCAAGGGGGTTTCGGGAATCAGGGATTTTGGTGAATTCCTGAAGGTCACCACCGAGAAGAAGAAGGTCCTTGCCGACAATGCGGTCACTGGTCAGGGTCTTCCGACCTATGGTACCCAGGTGCTGATGAACGTGATCAACGAGATGGGCGCGCTGCCTACTCGGAATCACAAGGACGTGGCGTTCGAGGATGCCTCGAAGATTTCCGCCGAGGCCATGCACGAAAAGCGGGAAACCGACGGCAAGGCACAGCTGGTAACGAACGCTGCCTGCTTCGGCTGCACCATCGCCTGCGGGCGGATTTCCGCGATCGACAAGACCCACTTCACCGTGGTTAACAACCCGAAATACTGGGGCGCATCCGGTGGTCTGGAATACGAGGCAGCCTGGGCGCTCGGTGCAGCCAATGGTGTCGGCGATATCGAGGCACTGCAATACGCCAATCTGCTGTGCAATGAAGACGGCATGGATCCGATCTCGTTCGGGGCGACCGTGGGTGCGGTGATGGAACTCTACGAGATGGGGGTTCTCACCAAGGAGCAGATCGGTATCGATGCACCGTTCGGCTCTGCCGAGGCACTGGCCCGATTCACCGAGATGACGGCTCGTGGGGAAGGTTTCGGCAAGGAGATCGGTCTCGGCTCGAAACGGCTCTGCGAGAAGTACGGCCACCCGGAGCTGTCGATGAGCGTCAAGGGGCAGGAATTTCCGGCCTACGATGCGCGCGGTATCCAGGGCATGGGCCTTACCTATGCGACGTCAAACCGCGGTGCCTGCCATCTGCGCTCCTATACCGTGGCTTCCGAAGTGCTCGGCATTCCGGTCAAGACCGATCCGCTCGTTACCGAAGGCAAGCCTGAACTGGTCAAGGCCTTCCAGGATGCGACGGCGGTGTTCGATGCGGCAGGCATCTGCGTGTTTACTTCGTTTGCGTGGACGCTCGCCGATGTGCAACCGCAGATCGCGGCGGCGTGTGAGGGTGACTGGAGCATGGACAAGCTCAATGACGTCGGCGAGCGTATCTGGACCATGGAGCGTCAGTACAATCTCGCCGCCGGTTTCACCCGCAAGGACGACGACCTGCCGGCGCGGCTCAAGACCGAAGCGGCCAAGACCGGGCCCGCCAAGGGATTGGTGAGCGGTATCGACAGGATGATCCCCGAGTACTACCAGGTTCGCGGATGGACGCCGGAAGGCGTGCCGACCCGGGAGACGCTGGAACGCCTCGGCCTCTGATCCCATCATCCCCGGTTCCGCGAGGATGCGCCTGCCTGTCGCAAGGCGGGTGCGTCCGCATGTCCTCGAATATGCGCGGAACCTCTGTCATTTCGGAGAGTTCCGGATGAAACACGTGATTATCGGCAACGGCCCGGCAGGGGTCGTTGCAGCTGAAACGCTTCGGCATGCCGATCCGGCGTGCCAGATTCTGATGATTGGCAGCGAACTCGAGCCGCCCTATTCGCGTATGGCGATTCCCTATTTGCTGGAGGGGAACATCGACGAAAGCGGTACCTATCTGCGCAAGACGCCCGATCATTTCGCCAGCAAGCGAATCGAGACCCTCCAGGGGCGTGTCGTCGCGCTCGACACCTCGGCATGTACCCTGTTGCTCAAGGACGGAACGTCGATTTCTTACGATCGCCTGTTGGTGGCCAGTGGTTCACATCCGGTGCGGCCGCCGATTCCCGGCATTGATCGGCCGCAGACGCAGACATGCTGGACGCTCGAAGATGCCCGTGCGATTGCCGCGTTGACGAAACCTGGCAGCCGTGTGCTGCAACTCGGCGCGGGATTCATCGGTTGCATCATCATGGAGGCGCTGGCGGCGCGGGGCGTCGAGCTGACCGTGGTGGAAATGGGCGATCGCATGGTGCCGCGCATGATGACCCAGAAGGCAGGCAACATGATTCGCGAATGGGTCGAATCGAAAGGCATCCGCGTGCGGACCAGTGCCGGCGTGGAGCGAATCGACGACGGGACGGGCGATGCACCGCTGTCGGTCAAACTGTCTACCGGAGAGGCATTGCCCTGCGATGTGGTGATCGTCGCCGCGGGCGTGGTGCCCAACACCGGATTTCTCGAGGGGTCGCCGGTGCATGTTGCAAAGGGGGTGCTGGTGGACGACAGGATGCAGACCTCGGTTCCTGGCATCTATGCCGCCGGCGACGTCGCCGAGGCGCCCGACCTCTTTACGGGGGCGCACCTGGTATCGGCTATCCAGCCCAATGCGGTCGATCAGGCACGGGTCGCCGCGATCAACATGGCGGGTGGAAGCGCACGCATGCCGGGTGTACTCGCAATCAATGTGCTCGATACATTGGGCCTGATTTCTTCATCCTTCGGGCAATGGTGGGGTGGCGAGGGTACCCAGGGGGTGGAGCGGATCGACGAGGCCAATTTCCGATATATCAGCCTGCAGTTCCGCGGTGACGTGCTCGTGGGCGCGACTTCGATCGGTCTTACCGATCACGTCGGGGCGCTGCGGGGCTTGATCCAGGGGAAACTACGTCTCGGTGCCTGGCGGGATCGTCTTCTGGTCAATCCTTTCGCTTTCTTCGAGGCATATGTTGCGAGCACCCAACCGGTTTCGCTGAGCCGAGCGGCATGAAGATCCGCTTCAAGCTCTTCGCCGGCCTGACGGAACTCTTGCCGCCCACACGCAAGAGCAATGTCGTCGAGCTCGAGGTAGAGGATGGAACGAGCGTCCAGCAGATGATCGATCTCTACCGGATTCCGCCCCGCAATGCTCACCTGGTTCTGCTCAATGGCCTCTACATTGCTCCGGCCGAGCGGCCAGCAAGCCGCTTGTCCGAGGGCGATGAGCTTGCCATCTGGCCGCCGGTTGCCGGCGGCTGAGGGAATTCATGCGGGTGATGAGCGCGGGGTCGCGAAAGCGGATCGAGCGGGAAGTTGGCGCCACCCGGGCGGAGTTTCTGAGGGCACTGGCACTCGCGCACTCCCCGGGGGTCGAAGCGCTTGGTCCCGATACCTACCGGGTGCGTTCGGGAGATGTCGTGCTGGATATCTCACTTTTCGAGGCGCCGCCACGGCGCATTGCGCTGATCGAGATTCCGGTCCTCAAGGCAGTCTATGAGTTCGTCCAAGGAGGCGGTCCGGACTGCGAAGTGTTGCTTGCGAAGCTGGATCGCGCGATGCAGCGGGGAGGCGGTTGATTGTCGACTGGTGGGGTAGGTACGGCCTTCGGCGAGGCGCTCTCCTTGATATTGGCTTTCGACCATCAGGTGCTCGATATCGCGTTGCTGTCCCTGCGGGTCAGCGGCCTCGCGGTCGCAATCGGCTTGCTTATCGGTCTGCCGGCCGGCGCCTGCCTCGCGGTCGGCCGGTTTCGTGGGAAGCAGACGCTTGCCGTCATTGCAAACGGCTTCATGGGCTTGCCTTCGGTGGTGGTTGGTGTGGTGGTCTACCTGCTTTTGTCCCGTTCAGGACCTTTGGGTGACTTCGGCCTCTTGTATACGCCTAGTGCAATGGTCATCGCCCAGATCGTCCTGGTCGTGCCTTTGATGGCGGCCATATCACGGCAGGTCGTGGAGGATGCCTGGCGGCAGTATGCGGAGGAGTTCAACGCGATGCGATTTACATGGAGCCAGTCGGTGCGAACGCTCTTGCACGATTGTCGATACTCCCTTTTCGTGGCCGTGCTGGCCGGCCTCGGGCGGGCAATGTCAGAGGTAGGTGCGGTCATGATCGTCGGGGGCAATATCGATCGTTCGACCCGCGTCATGACCACTTCGATCGCGCTCGAAACGAGCAAGGGGGATCTCCCGCTCGCGATTGCGCTGGGTCTCGTGCTGATTGCAATGATCCTGCTGCTCAACGGCCTCGCATTTGTGGTCCGAAACTGGGCCATGCGCCGGTATTCCTGATGCCGATGTTTCCTGTATCAGCCTCTCGGTTACGTTTCGAGCCAAATGGCCACGCGGTGCTGCGGGGGCTTGATCTCGTCCTGGGCGGAGAGGGTATCTCGGTAGTGCTCGGCCCGAACGGGGCCGGCAAGAGCGTGCTCCTGAGGATCCTGTGCGGACTGCTCGAGCCGTCGGCCGGCACGCTTCGGTGGGGCGACTACGATCACTGTCCAGAAGGTGTGGCGATGGTCTTCCAGCAGCCGATCATGCTGCGTGCTTCGGTACTCGAGAATGCCGCGCTTGGTCTGATTCCGCTTGGCGTGGCGCGGCGTGAGAGGCAGGCGAGTGCATGGGCCATGCTGGAGCGGGTTGGACTCGCCGATCGGGCACGGGACAGCGCCCGCCAGCTCTCGGGTGGGGAGCGCCAACGTCTTGCGCTCGCGAGAGCCTGGCTGACCCGGCCGCGCCTGTTGTTGCTCGACGAGCCGACAGCGAGCCTTGATCCCTCCGGAGCCGAAATGGTCGAGAGGATCATTCGTGAAGTCCGCACCGAAGGTTGCAAAATAGTCATGACAACGCACAATCTTGGCCAGGCTACGCGACTCGCGGATGATGTCGTCTTCATGGCAAGTGGATGCGTGCGCGAGCACGTTCCGGTCAGCGAGTTTTTTCGACGTCCTGCTTCCGAAGAAGCGAGACTTTTCATACAAGGAGAACTACCGTGGCAAATGGCATTCTGAAGCGACTGGTCGCAGCCGCCGCGCTTTCGTTGGTGGCGCTGGGAGCGGCTGCAGCGGATTCGATCACGCTCGCATCGACGACCTCGACCGAGCAATCGGGCCTTTTCGGCCATATTCTGCCAATCTTCCAGAAGAAAACGGGCATCGAGGTGAAGGTTGTGGCGCTCGGTACCGGGCAGGCGCTGGATGTAGGCCGGCGGGGCGATGCCGATGCGCTGCTGGTTCACGATCGTGCTAAGGAGGACGCGTTCGTCGCCGAGGGCTATGGTGCCTATCGGAAGAACGTCATGTACAACGACTTCGTGATCGTCGGACCAACGGAAGATCCTGCTGACATCAAGACGGCGAAGGATGCCGGTGACGCGTTCAAGAAGATTGCGGACGGCGGCAAGGCCTTCGTCTCACGCGGCGATCGCAGCGGTACGCATTCCGCGGAACAGAGGTTCTGGAAAGCGGTGGATGTGAATCCGGTCGGACAGACCTGGTACAAGGAAGCCGGTGCCGGCATGGGACCGACGCTCAACATGGCCGCCGGCATGGGTGCCTACACGCTGACCGACCGCGGCACCTGGGCCAACTTCAAGAACCGCCAGGGGCTTGCGATTCTCTATTCGGGTGATCCCAAGCTGTTCAATCCGTACGGCGCGATCCTGGTCAATCCGGAGCGCCATCCGCACGTCAAGAAGGCGCTTGCCGAGACTTTCATCAATTGGATCACTTCGGATGAAGGTGCAGCTGCAATTGCTTCTTACAAGCTGGGTGGCGAGCAGCTCTTCTTCCCCATGAAGTGAGCGCGCCGAACAGCCGGAACGAAAAAAGGCATCCGAGGATGCCTTTTTTCGTTGATCGCCGACGTTTTGCCGTCAGGCGCTCAAGCGAAGTTGCTTGCCGCAAAGTCCCAGTTGGCGAGACTGTTCAGGAAGGTCTCGACAAATTTCGGGCGGGCATTGCGATAGTCGATGTAGTAAGCGTGTTCCCACACGTCGATGCAGAGCAGTGCCTTGTCGCCGGTGGTCAGCGGGGTGCCCGCAGCGCCCATGTTGACGATGTCGACCGAACCATCGGCCTTTTTCACCAGCCAGGTCCAGCCCGAACCGAAGTTGCCGACTGCGGAGGCCTGGAAAGCCTTCTTGAACTCGTCGAACGAACCCCATTTGGCGTTGATGGCTTCGGCCAGTGCACCGGTCGGGGCGCCGCCGCCGTTGGGTTTCATCGAATTCCAGAAGAAGGTGTGGTTCCACACCTGGGCGGAATTGTTGTAGATACCGCCGGCCGGGGCTTTCTTGACGATTGCCTCGAGGTCGAGGTTCTCGTATTCGGTGCCCTTGATCAGGTTGTTGAGGTTGGTGACGTAGGCCTGATGGTGCTTGCCGTAATGGAAATCGAGCGTTTCTTCGGAAATGTGCGGTGCAAGAGCGGTCTTCGCGTAAGGCAGTGCGGGAAGGGTGTGTTCCATCTGTTTCTCCTGGGTTTGATTCTTGATGAGAGCCCGACGATTCTAGTCGGGATAGCGGGGTGTGACAATTACGGCCCCATGACTCATTCGTCCGGCGACGTCGCTGCCGGGTGCGTGGCACTGACCACGGCATCGAGGCGGCCGTGGGACAGTCTGATGCTCAGTGCCTCGCCTGGCCCGACCGACGTGGCCTCCCGGACAATTCTTCCGTTCTGGTCGCGGACGATGCCGTATCCGCGGGCCAGAACGGATTCGGGGTTGAGATGGGCGAGATTCGCGGCAAGTCCGTCAACGCGTTCGTGCTGCCGGCGGATGAGCCGGTTCGCCGCACTACTCAATCGGTCCTCGATATGCCGCAGATGATCCTTCTGGGCACGGAAATCCGGGCGCTTCCCGGAGAGCCGCGCGGAGAGATTGTCGAGGCAATGCGAATGGGCGCGCAAGCGTGCCGTGGCTGCCCGTTTCAGGCGAGCATCGACGCCTTCAAGACGCTCGCGCGCCCTGGCAAGCCTTTCTCTCGGATGTATGACGCGAACCGCGGCACGATCGAGACGTTGGGCGGCGTTTTCGAGTGTGCGCGCCGCCGCGCGCAGGAGTCGCCGGGTCTGCTCGGCGAGGCGCTGGCTGATCGCGACATATGCCGCGGTGGCCAGTTCGGCGGCTGCCGTAGGGGTTGCTGCCCGAAGGTCGGCGACGAAATCCGCGATGGTGAAATCGGTTTCATGGCCGATCCCGGTTATGACCGGAACGGGGCTGCGGCGGATTACGCGTGCAAGGGCCTCGTCGTTGAAGGGCCACAGGTCTTCCAGGTTGCCGCCGCCCCGCACCAGCAACAATACGTCGATACCGTCGCGGGAGGCACGTGCGCCAGCGGTCTCTATCGCGCCGGCAAGCGCGTGCGGAGCTTCCGAACCCTGAACGGTCGAAGGGTAGATCACAATGGGCAGATGCGGGGCGCGGCGGCGCATTGCGGAAAGTACATCTCGCAGGGCTGCGGCCTGCAGCGACGTGATGATCCCGACGCCGCGCGGAAAGCTTGGCAATGGGCGTTTGTCGGATGCCTTGAAAAGCCCTTCGCGCTCAAGCCGCTCCCGTAGCGCGAGGAAGGCCTCGTACAGGCTGCCGACGCCTGCGCGGCGGATCGTTTCCACGTTCAGCTGGAAATCGCCCCTTGCTTCGTAAAGCGTTGCCAGCGCACGAACCTCGACTTTCTGGCCATGGGTCGGCTGAAAGGGAAGCAACTGCGCCTTGCTGCGCCAAAGCGTGCACCGCACCTGGGCTTGCGCATCTTTCAAGGTGAAATAGATGTGTCCGGATGCGGCTCGGGTGAGATTGGATATTTCGCCCGCGACCCAATGGAGGGGGATGGCGGACTCGAGCGCCTCACGCGCGAGTGTATTGAGCTCGGCAACCGAGATCGTCTGTTGTCCCCCGGCTGAGGAAAATTCGTTCGCGAAGCTCATCGGCGCATTTTACGTCAAGTGGCCGGGAGGTCAGGCCGCAAGCAACGCAGTTCGGAGTCGGAACACTCAGAAGGGGAAGGATGGCGGGGCTGCCATCCACAGCGGTCGGACCTTGTCAAGCCTCGGTAACAAAATCTGTCCGGTTGTGTTGGGTGGATCTAAGATATTGAAATAAAAAGAAAAAAATATTGATGCATTTTTGATCGGACGACCTTATTCCCTTTGTTTCCGGTACCTTCCGGCGTTTCAGCAGGCATGATCCACAAAGTTATCCACAGTTTCTGTGGATTGAGGTCGAGACCGTGTGGGGCTGGCCGCGTTCCAGAACTTGCAGAATGCGTCGCGGCGGGGATAGAGTCCCGCGTTTGGCAACTCCGGAGTGTGAGGCGTGTTCGCAATCATCGAGGCCGCGGGATGGCCTATCTGGCCGCTGTTGTTCGCATCCATCATTGCCGTGGCTCTCATCATCGAACGCTCGATCACGCTGAGACGCTCGAAAATCGTTCCTCCGGGACTGCTCGAGAAGATCGTGGCCGAGTACCGGCAGAAGGGCGTCTCGGCTGACATGGTCAATCGGGTGGCTGCGCACTCGCCTCTTGGAAGGGTTCTGGCGGCGGGATTGCGCAACGTGAGAAGTCCGCGCGACGTCATGAAAGAGTCGATCGAAGAAGCGGGGCGTGCCGTCGTCCATGACATGGAGCGCTTTCTGACCACCCTCGGGACCATCGCGTCGATCAGCCCGCTCATGGGGCTTTTTGGAACGATCATCGGGATGATCGAGATTTTCGGTTCTCAAGGCCCGTCGGGCGGCAGTCCACAGCAACTGGCCCACGGCATATCGATCGCCCTGTACAACACTGGATTCGGCCTCATGATCGCCATTCCGAGCATGATTTTCTGGCGGCATTTCCGCGCCCTGGTGAATGCCTTCGTGATCGACATGGAGCAGCAGGCGGTCAAGCTCGTCGAGGTTGTCCACGGCGAACGACGTAATTGACCGGCGGACAGTTCGATGAGATTCCAGAGCAATCGCAGGCAGGAAGAACCGGAGATCAACCTGATCCCGCTGATCGACGTGCTGCTGGTGATCATCATCTTCCTGATGCTCACCACCACCTATTCGCGCTTTGCGGGGCTCGAGATAAACCTTCCGAGCTCGACCGCGGATGCGACGGAAAGCGAGCCCAATGAAGTGAATGTGGCGGTGACGGCGAATGGCGACGTGCTGATCGACAAGCGCCCGGTCGGTGCCCGAGACATCGCGTCCATAGCAGCAGCGCTGGGCAGAGCGGCCGCTACCACGGGGAAGTCTCCGGTGGTGATCATAAGCGCCGATGCGAAGGCAACGCATCAGAGTGTCATCGATGTGATGCAGGCGGCACAGCAGGCCGGACTCGAACAGATTTCGTTTGCTACGCAGACGGCCAAGCGGTAGGCGTATCGGGTGGCCAGCCGCGGCGCACCGGCATTCTGGCAGCAGCGTGGGCTCAAGGCCCGCGCGCTGCTTCCGCTGGCCCTCGTTTTCGGCGCCTTGTCGGCGTTTCGGCGAAGTCTCTTTCTCCGGGGTGTCCTCAAGGTGCAACGTGTGCCGCGACCGGTCGTCGTGGTCGGGAACATTGCGGTAGGCGGCAGTGGCAAGACGCCTGTGGTGGTGTGGTTGTGCGAGCGACTTCGCGAGGCGGGCCACTCGCCGGGAATTCTGAGTCGCGGCTACGGCGGACGGGTCGAGGGGGTCGCCGAGGTGCCGGCCCGTGATGCGGACCCGGCGGTTTTTGGCGATGAACCGGTGTTGCTCGCTGCGCTGACCGGAGCGCCGGTTTTTGTGGGCAGAGACCGGCCCGCTGCTGCACGTGCCCTGTTGGCTGCCCATCCGGACTGCTCTGTGCTGGTGAGCGATGATGGCTTGCAGCATTACCCGATGGGCCGTGATGTCGAGATCATCGTCGTGGACCCCGCGGTCCTCGGAAATCGCTACCGGTTGCCCGCAGGTCCCTTGCGCGAGCCGATGGAGCGGCTTGCAGAGGCCGATTTGGTGTTGCTGCACGGTGGTATGGACGCACAGCTCGAGGCAGCCCGCGGCACGGCGGAGGTGTTCGCGATGAGGCTTCAGCCGGGCGATTTGGTGGCAGTTGACGGGTCAGGAGCGAGCGCGCCGCTTTCGACGTTCCGTGGTCGAACTGTCCATGCGGTCGCCGGAATTGGCCGGCCGGAGCGATTTTTCGATACCCTGCGCCGGGCCGGTGTCGAGCCGATCTGCCACGCCTTTGCGGATCATCACCCATTCGTGGCCGAAGACCTGCGCTTCAAAGATGCATTTCCACTGCTGATGACCGCCAAGGATGCGGTAAAATGCCGGGCTTTCGCGCCGCCGGACAGCTGGGTGCTGCCGGTTGCGGCGCAGCTCGATCGGGGTGCTTTCAGAATCGTGATGGAGAAGCTGGTCCATGGACAGTCGTCTGCTTGAAATCCTGGTTTGCCCGCTCTGCAAAGGGCCGCTCGATTATCGCAAGGCCGAACAGGAACTGGTCTGCAAGCCATGCAGGCTCGCCTACCCGGTGCGTGATGGCATTCCGGTGATGCTCGAGGACGAAGCTCGGCAGATGCCCGCTACCGAGGATTGATGCGATGGCCGGCTTCAAGGTCGTGATTCCGGCCCGCTTTGCCTCGAGCCGTCTGCCAGGAAAGCCGCTGGCCGACATCGGTGGCAAACCGATGGTGGTACGTGTGCTCGAACGCGCCCGCCAGGCGGGTGCCGACGAGGTCTGGGTGGCGACCGACCATTCCGGTGTCGCGGCTGCAGTGGAGTCTGCCGGCGGATCGGTCGTGCTGACGCGTGAGGATCATCCCAGTGGTACCGACAGGCTCGCCGAGGTCGTGGCTCGTCTGGGCTGGGATGACGAAACCTTGGTTGTCAATGTCCAGGGCGACGAACCGCTGATCGAGCCGACGCTCGTGAGTCGGGTCGCGCAAGTTCTTGCGGATGATCGCGAAGCGTCCATTGCGACCGCAAGCCATCCGATCGACGATCCGGAAGAGTTGTTCAATCCCAATGTGGTCAAGGTCGTATGCGATAGCCATGATCGTGCGCTCTATTTTTCGCGTGCGAGTATTCCCTGGGCGCGTGATGCGTTTGCAGATGGCGGACGCGGCGTGCCCCCGGGATTCGTGATGCAGCGTCATGTCGGCCTCTATGCATACCGGGCAGCCTTTCTGCGGCGTTATGCCGACCTCCAGCCTTCCCCGATCGAGACCTGGGAAGCGCTGGAGCAGCTGAGGGCGTTGTGGCATGGCTACCGTATCAGGGTTCTTGCGATCGATTCGGCGCCACCCGCGGGTGTCGACACGCAGGCGGATCTCGAGCGGGTTCGCAAGGTGTTTGACCGCATGGGTGATTGTGGTTAACTTGCCGCTGAAGTTTTCATAAATGCGGCCCGTTCGAGGATGCCGCGAATATCGGGAGGGTATATGCGACTCATTCTGTTGGGACCGCCGGGCGCGGGCAAGGGAACACAGGCCAACTACATCAAGGAAAAGTTCGGCATTCCACAGATCTCGACTGGTGACATGCTTCGTGCCGCCGTCAAGGCAGGCACCCCGCTGGGTGTCGAGGCCAAGAAGGTGATGGATGCGGGCGGCCTCGTTTCGGATGACATAATCATCGGTCTCGTAAAGGATCGTTTGCAGCAGGACGACTGCAAGGCGGGTTACATGTTCGACGGCTTTCCGCGCACGATCCCGCAGGCGGAAGCGATGAAGGCCGCGGGTGTACCGATCGATTACGTTCTCGAAATCGACGTGCCTGACGGTGACATCATCGAACGCATGGGTGGTCGCCGGGTGCATGTGGCATCGGGCCGGACTTATCATGTGAAGTTCAATCCACCCAAGGTTGAAGGGAAGGACGACGTGACCGGCGAGGATCTGATTCAGCGCGACGATGACCGTGAAGAAACGGTCAGGAAGCGGCTCGAGGTCTATCACGCGCAGACCAAGCCGCTGGTTGCCTACTATTCCGACTGGGCAGCCACCGGTGATGCCAAGGCGCCGAAATACCGCCGTATTGCCGGCCAGGGAAAGGTTGAAGAGATCACTGCCCGGGCTTTCGACGCGCTGAAGTAATCATCCCTGCTCAGGCCGGGTCAAGAGGCGTGCCAGGAGACGATGCGTCCCTGGCACGCCTTCTCTTTTTAGTGAGACGGGTTCGATGGCACCTCCCAACGCCTTGTACGCGCAGTCCGGCGGCGTCACTGCGGTAATCAATGCTTCCGCCTGTGGGGTGATCGAAACTGCACGACGGCATCCTCGACGTATTGGCAGGATGCTTGCGGCGCGGAACGGGATTCTTGGGTTGCTTTCCGAAAGCTTGGTGGATACCGGGAGCTTCGCGAACGATCAGCTGATTGGCATGCGAAATACACCCGGGGGTATCTTTGGCTCGTGTCGTTTTGATCTCGACGAAGAGCGCGACAATCCTGCGCAGTACGATCGGATCTTTGAGGTACTCGCGACGCACAGGGTCGGTTACCTCTTCTACAACGGGGGCAACGGGTCGATGCGAACCGCGCGACAGATCGCGGAATCGGCGCTTCGCCGGGATTATCCGTTGGTCGTCGTGGGGATTCCCAAGACCGTCGACAACGATATCGTCGAGACAGATTGTTGTCCCGGTTACGGTTCGGCGATCAAGTATCTGGCGACGTCGATGCGAGAGGCGTCGATCGATCTGGCCTCGATGAGCACCCGGCGGGGGCGGGTGTTCGTTCTCGAGGTCATGGGGCGCAATGCCGGCTGGTTGGCTGCCGGCTGTGGGCTGGCCGCAGACCGGGAGGATGCGGCCCCACATCTGGTATTGCTGCCGGAAGTGACGTTCGACGAGGCGCGGGTGCTCGCCGCGATCAAGACATGTGTCGCGCGGCTCGGCTACTGCGCGATCGCGGTGGCCGAGGGCGTCCGCTCTTCCGATGGCAAGGCGCTGGCGCAGGTCGCCACGGACCCCGCGGGTTATGTCCAGCTGGGGGGGGCGGGGGCCTTCGTGGCGGGCAGGGTCGCCAGTGTGCTTGGATACAAGGTGCATCATGCGATCGGTGATTACCTGCAACGTGCAGCACGCCATCTTGTTTCGGCCACCGACGATGCGCAGGCCCATGCTGTTGGCGTGTTCTCGGTGGAGGCGGCGCTGCGAGGCCAGAGTGGTGTTTGCTGCGTCATCAGACGAACTTCTTCCACGCCATACTGCTGGCAGGTGGACTCGGTGCCGCTTGCAGACGTGGCCGATTTCGAGCGCACCTTGCCGCCCGAGTACATCCGCGGGGATGGCCTGCACGTGAGCGAGGCATTTCGTGCCTGGGCGCAGCCACTCATCACAGGTGAATGCCTGCCGGCGTTCCGGGACGGACTCCCGCGTTACTGGCAGCCGCGTCTGGTCGAGATGCCGCGGCTGCTCGAGCCCTACACGATCTAGGGCTTCACGGACGGATTGAGCGAATAGGTTCCAGTGATCGATGCCTTGTCGAGCACGTGGCCCGAAATGGCATCGCGTACCGCCTGACCGGTGATTGCCCCCGGAATGTCGGGCCGCTCAACGTCCAAGGCGTACAGGGTGAAGACGTAGCGATGAATAATTTCATCGTTCCAGGGCGGGCAGGGGCCGTCGTAACCGTAGTAGTCGCCGCTCATCTGCGCATCGCTTGCGAACCAGCCGGTGTAGTCATTGATGCCCTGTCGCGTCCCGCGCGCCGCAGCTGGGCCGGATTTCCCCGTTGCCGTAACCCCGTCGCTGAATTCGGCTTCGAGGATCGGTGATGCGTCGGCTGGCAGATCTACGAGGATCCAGTGAAAGAAGTCTACACGCGGCAGTGAAGCCGGGACGGTACGTCCTTCCTGATTGACGTCGTCTCCACGGCTGGGTACGTCGGGATCGTGGCAGATGAGCGCGAGCGATCTAGTCCCGGGGGGAAGCCCGGACCATGCGAGCTGGGGATTCCTGTTCGGTGCAAGGGCCACATGGCCTTCCGCGGCAGGATTGCAAAATGCGAAGGAATCCGGAATTCGTTCGCCATCATTGAAGCTCGTGCTGGTCAGTTTCATGCCTGCCTCCACTTTGGAGCACAACCTGAAGTCAGGTTGCCATCAGCCCGAATTGTAGCGCTGCCTCGCTAAGCTGCGGCCTTGCGTCTGAAGTCGGCCGGCCTGAATCCGAGGATGAAGAGCGTCGCGAAGTAGGCTACGGCGCCGACGGCAACGACACCGGCCAGCTTCGCGACGCGTGCAATTCCTTGCCCGGCAAGCCAGCTTTCGGCGCTGCCGGCCGCAAACCACAAGCTTGCCCCAAGGACCAGCAGTGCGATGGCCAGTTTGCCGAGGAACAGCCCCCAACCGTCTTGCGGCGCATAGATGCCCTTGGCACGAAGGCCGCGATAGAGCATGCCGGCGTTCAGGCACGAGGCAAGACCGATGGACAGCGCCAGTCCTGCGTGCTGGAGGGGCGTTATGAAAGCGAGGTTCATGAGCTGTGTGGCGATCAGCGTGACGATCGCGATTTTGACGGGCGTGCGGATGTCCTGACGGGCGTAGAACCCGGGGGCGAGCACCTTTACCAGGATAAGTCCGGTGAGGCCAATGCTGTAGGCCATGAGCGCGTCGCGAGTGTGAGCGACATCCGCGGCTTCGAACGCACCATAGTGAAACAGCGTGGCAACCAGCGGGACGGCAAGAACTGCCAGGGCCAGGGCTGCTGGCAAGGTCAGCATGAGCGTAAGCCGCAATCCCCAGTCGAGCAGTGAGGAAAATTCCTCGTGCCGCTCGTCGGCATGCAGTTTGGAGAGGCTGGGCAAGAGGATGGTCCCCAGTGCGACGCCCAGCATGCCTGCCGGAAACTCCATCAGGCGGTCGGCGTAATAGAGCCACGAGACGCTCCCGCTTGGCAGAAAGGATGCGAACACCGTGTTGATCAGAAGAGAAATCTGGCTGACCGAAACGCCCAGCGTGGCCGGCGCCATGAGCTTGAGGATCCGGTTCACACCCGGATCGCGCAAGGTGAAGTCGAATCTGGGCAACATGCCGATTCGTCGCAACGGGGCGATCTGTAGTGCCAGCTGCAAGGCCCCGCCGATGAACACGGCCCAGGCCAGCGCCGCTACCGGGGGGTTGAAGTACGGGGCAGCGAAGAGTGCCATCGCGATGAACGAGATATTCAGCAGGACCGGAGTGAAGGCGGGTACCGCGAATCGACTCCAGGTGTTGAGCACGCCGCCCGAGAGCGCCACGAGTGACATGAACAGGATGTAGGGGAAGGTGATACGGGTAAGTTCGACGGTCAGCGCGAACTTGTCGGCATCTTCCGAGAAACCCGGAGCGGAGACATAGATGATCAGCGGAGCTGCGACAACGCCGAGCAGCGAGACGAGCAGTACGACCAGACCGAGTATTGTCGCGACCCGGTTGATGAGCGTATGGGCTTCGGTATCGCCACGACGGTTCTTGTACTCCGCGAGAATCGGGACGAATGCCTGCGAGAATGCGCCTTCCGCGAAGAGCCTGCGCAGTAGATTGGGAAGCCGGAATGCGACAAAAAACGCGTCTGTAACCAGGCCAGCACCGAATGCGCGCGCGATCACGAAGTCGCGCACAAAGCCCAGAACGCGGGAGAGGAGTGTCATGCCGCTGACGGTTGCCAGCGCGCGTAGAAGATTCATGTGTCTGCGTTCGACGTTTATGGCCAAGGTCGCGGATGATACCGGATGCCGATCGATGCGGTTTCGGTGCGTCGTCAATCCGGGAGTTCGCCGCGCTTGGTGCGATTTTAGTTGCTAACTCCCCCCGGGCTGGCTAGAATCGCGGGTTTCGTAAACCAAACAACGGAATTTCTCGACATGGCCAATTCGGCACAAGCCCGCAAACGCGCGCGTCAAGCCTTGACGGCACGCGCCCATAATGCAAGCTTGCGTTCGCGCCTGCGTACCGCGATCAAGGCAGTGCGCAAGGCCGTCGCAGCAGGTGACAAGTCTGCCGCCCAGCAGGTGTTTCAGGCGTCCACCAGCACGATCGACAGCATCGCTGACAAGAAAATCATTCACAAGAACAAGGCCGCTCGCCACAAGAGCCGTCTGTCTGCCGCGATCAAGGGCATGGCTGCTTGATCGACGCTGAAGTATGAATGCTAGAACGGCGACCACAGGGTCGCCGTTCTTTTTTGGTCTTCTCCAAGCTGAGCGGTTACGTTTCCGCCGCAGAACATCCAACGGTCGCGTCCGGTTGGTGATTTCCTGCTCTGGCGGGTTCAGACGGCGGTCGTTTCGGGGTCAACGGTGTCGACCTGGAGGTTGTTGTCCTTCGCGAAATTAACCAGAAAATTGTAGGCGAGGGGTTCGACATCGTGGAGGCGGGCATCGACAACAACGGTTTTGTCGCCCTTCAGAGAGCATCCGGGACGCACGTACGGTGAGTACATCATCCGGTTGTCAGCTCCGAATGCGGACATGACGCCGCAAAGCCTGTCTGCCCAGTCGCTGGGCCTGAATTTCTTGCCTTCATTGGTGACGCCGACGATGACAAAGCTCTGGATTCTTGATTTCATTTTCCGAGCCGCGAGGCTGTAAACAGGACGGTGGACAAACTTGCGCGAGAGTCGTCGCCGGGGGCGGGCGTTCGGCTGCCTTTGGAGGCCCGTGCAGCGATGCTGCCGAATGGTATCAGAAAACGGTCGTTTCGCATGGCGCGCGGCTTGTCCACAAGGTGAACTTCTCGCCCGTACCGGTACGGCAGCCGAAGAACCCGAGGGGGGCGAACTATACAATCGAGGCCGCTTTCGCTTACCATTGGCGGTCAGTTTGACGCCGACGGCGGCCCGTGCCGCCGTCTGCTTTTTAGATCACGGGGCCCGAATCGGGGCTTTCGTCTCGGCACTCGGGGAGAGTGATGTCGCACCTGATGAATACATACGGACGTTTGCCGGTCGCTTTCGAGCACGGCGAAGGCGTCTGGCTGTTTGATGAGAGCGGAAAGCGCTATCTCGATGCGTTGGCCGGGATCGCGGTGTCTACACTGGGGCACAACCACCCCCGCCTTGTCGAGGCGATCGCTCGCCAGGCTGCGAGCGTCATCCACACCTCGAATCTTTACCGGATTCCTCTGCAGGAGGCGCTGGGCGACCGGCTCGCCGAGCTGGCGCAGATGGAGCAGGTGTTTTTCTGCAATTCGGGTTGTGAGGCGAACGAGGCTTCGATCAAGCTGGCCCGTCTTTACGGCCACCAGAAGGGCATCGAACAGCCTGCGATCATCGTCATGGAGCAATCGTTTCACGGCCGCACGCTGGCGACGCTTTCGGCGACGGGCAACCGAAAGGTCCAGGTCGGCTTTGAGCCACTGGTGTCCGGGTTCGTAAGGGTGCCATTCGATGACATCGGGGCGATCAACAAGGTCGCGGAGTCGAATCCGAACGTCGTCGCTGTGCTGTTGGAACCTATCCAGGGCGAAGGCGGAATCCACGTCGCTCATGCCGAATACATGCGTTCGCTGCGAGATCTGTGCACCCGTCAGGGCTGGCTGATGATGCTCGATGAAGTGCAGTGTGGCGTCGGCCGGACCGGGGCCTGGTTTGCCCATCAGCAACTGGGGATTCGACCTGACGTGATGTCGCTTGCCAAGGGGCTGGGTTCGGGCGTCCCGATCGGCGCCTGTCTTGCCGCAGGGCCGGCTGTCGATGTTTTCAAACCCGGCAATCATGGAACCACTTTCGGCGGCAATCCACTAGCCTGCGCGGCGGCGCTCGCAACCTTGCAGATTCTCGAGGATGACGACCTGCTGGCACAGGCGACGAAGGTCGGAGACTATATCCGCCGTCAATTTGCCGACGCGTTGAGCGACCTTGAAGGTGTTCGCGACATCCGGGGTTCGGGTTTGATGATCGGGATCGAATTGGATCGTCCCTGTGGGGAGCTGGTGAGCAGGGCGATCGCAGCCGGTCTGCTGATCAACGTGACTGCCGAGCGCGTCATTCGATTGCTGCCCCCCCTGGTGTTTACCGAAGCGGATTCCGATGTGCTCGTCGAGCGGCTCGTGCCGCTGATCCGGGCGCATCTGACTGCCTGAAAATAGCAAAGAAGGTCGGAATGAACCCACCACGCCACTATCTTCAGTTCAAGGACTTTTCGGCACAGGAGTATGACTACCTGTTCGAGCGCATTTGTCGGATCAAGGACCGATTCAAGCGCTACGAGCCGTATCGTCCGCTGTTCGACCGTTCTCTGGTAATGATCTTCGAGAAGGCCAGTACTCGGACCCGCCTGTCGTTCGAAGCCGGAATGCAGCAACTTGGCGGAGCGGCGATCTATTTGAATACCCGTGATTCGCAGCTGGGGCGTGGCGAGCCGGTGGAAGACGCCGCTCAGGTGATTTCGCGAATGACCGACATCGTCATGATTCGCACTTTCGAGCAGGAGATCATCGAGCGGTTTGCGGCCAACTCGCGGGTACCGGTGATCAACGGACTGACGAACGAATACCATCCGTGCCAGATCCTCGCCGATATCGTTACGTTCATCGAGCATCGCGGTTCGATCAAAGGCAAGACGGTGGCCTGGATCGGCGATTCGAACAACATGTGCAATACCTGGCTGCAGGCGGCGGAAGTGCTCGATTTCAATGTGCACGTTTCTACCCCGCCGGGTTACGAAGTCGAACCTGAACGCGCCGGGCTCTACGGCACGGACAATTTCGAACAGTTCGCCGATCCGATGGATGCCTGTCGTGGTGCCGATCTGGTGACGACCGACGTCTGGACCTCAATGGGTTTCGAAGCCGAGAACGAGGCCCGCATGAAGGCTTTCGCCGACTGGCAGGTCGACGAGGACATGATGGATGTAGCTCGGTCGGATGCTCTTTTCATGCACTGCCTGCCCGCTCACAGGGGGGAGGAAGTGTCCGCCGGTGTGATCGACGGCGTTCATAGCGTTGTGTGGGACGAGGCGGAGAACAGATTGCATGCGCAGAAGGCGCTGCTGGAGTTCCTGCTGCTGGGTCGTGTGGATGACTGAAGTCCTGCGTGGTCTACTGGTCGGAGCGTCGCTGCTCGTGACGATGCAGGCCGGTGCTGCGGACGGCGGTGACGATTCACGACAGCGGGTCGAAATGCCTGCGCAGGCAGTCGAGCTTCTGCGGGCCGAAATGCGGGCGCATACTCTGGCACTTGCCGAAGTGTCGGGCTTGTTGGCCGAGGGAAGGTTCGAAGAGGCCGCCGCAGCTGCCGACGCCGGGATCGGCTTCGGGTCGATGGGGCAGCAAAGGGGTAATCCGGATGCGCCGGGAAGACACATGCCGGCAGCGATGCATCGGCTCGGAATCGGCATGCATGACGCTGCCAACCAGTGGTCCGAGGCGATTCGGAGCGGGGATGGCAAACGGATTTTTGCAGGGTATCAGGCGGTGATGAACGCCTGCGTGTCCTGCCACATGGCTTACCGGGTGCGTTGATCCCGGCAATTTGATATCTGGAAGTTAAGAGATGAGCGACGTCAAGAAGGTTGTGCTGGCTTATTCCGGCGGACTGGATACTTCGGTGATTCTGAAGTGGCTCCAGGACACCTATCAATGCGAGGTGGTGACTTTCACCGCCGATCTGGGGCAGGGCGAGGAGCTCGAGCCGGCGCGTACCAAAGCGCTGAAATTCGGAATCAAGCCCGAGCACATCTACATCGATGACCTGCGCGAAGAGTTCGTCAGGGATTTCGTCTTTCCGATGTTCCGTGCCAACACGATCTATGAAGGGGAGTATCTGCTCGGCACCTCGATTGCCCGGCCGCTGATATCCAAGCGCCAGATCGAAATTGCCCGCGAAACCGGTGCTGACGCTGTGTCGCATGGCGCAACCGGCAAGGGTAACGACCAAGTGCGTTTCGAGCTGGGATACTACGCACTGATGCCCGGTGTGAAGGTCATTGCACCGTGGCGGGAGTGGGATCTGCTCTCGCGCGAAAAGCTTCTTGCCTATGCCGAGAAGCACGGCATCCCCATCGAGATGAAACACAAGCAGGGCGGTTCGCCGTATTCGATGGATGCCAATCTCCTGCACATCTCGTTCGAGGGGCGTCATCTCGAGAACCCGGCTGCCGAGGCCGAGGAGTCGATGTGGCGTTGGACCGTTTCGCCCGAGGCTGCGCCCGATGCTGCCGAATATCTGGATCTGGAGTTCGAAAAAGGCGATCTCGTCGCGATCAACGGTACTCGCCTGAAAGCGCATGAGCTGCTGGCCAAACTAAACGAACTGGGTGGCAAGCACGGCATCGGCAGGCTTGATCTCGTCGAAAACCGCTACGTCGGAATGAAGTCGCGTGGTTGCTACGAAACCCCTGGGGGCACGATCCTGCTCAAGGCCCACCGCGCCATCGAGTCGATCACGCTTGACCGCGAAGTCGCGCACCTCAAGGATGATCTGATGCCGCGCTATGCGAGCATGATCTACAACGGCTATTGGTGGGCGCCCGAGCGAGTCTCGCTGCAGGCCTTGATCGATCAGACGCAGTTGACCGTCAATGGCTGGGTCCGTCTGAAGCTCTACAAGGGCAACGTGATCGTGGTCGGGCGTGATTCGAAGACCGATTCGCTGTTTGATCCGACGATTGCCACATTTGAAGACGATGCCGGTGCTTACGACCAGAAGGACGCCCACGGATTCATCCGGTTGAATGCGCTTCGCATGCGCATTGCCGCGAACGCAAGACTCAAGCGCGGCTGAGGGAGACTGGCGTGGCACCGGAACCGCTGATCTTTGGCCTTACGGTCGCCGAGTTCGAGGATATCTCGCTCAAGGTGTGCTTTACCGGCCTGATTGCGTACATGGTGTTCATCATTGGTCATCTCGCCTGGGAATCGAAGGCCGGAAAATACGGTGCAATCTGGATGTTCGTCGGACTCGGACTCGGATTTATCGGCTTCATTTCCAAGGAAATCATCATCAAGTTTCTCGGCATCAATTGATGCGACCCAACAGGATCGTTTTGCAATGAGTAAGAGTTTCGATGGCGTTTCGGTGGACAAGGCTGCCAACGTCTACTTTGATGGCAAGTGCGTGAGCCACACAGTCACCTTTGCGGACGGGACGCGCAAATCGGTGGGCGTCATCCTGCCGGCTGAGCTGACCTTCAACACCGCCGCGCCCGAGGTCATGGAAGGCGTAGGGGGAAGCTGCAGGATCCGCCTCAGGGGCGAATCGGAATGGAAGGCATACGTCGCTGGACAATCCTTTTCCGTGCCTGCGAATTCAAGCTTCGATATCGTTGTGGAGGGGGAACCCTTCCATTACGTTTGCCATTACGGCTGATTCGAAGCGCACCGAAGCCGCACTTACTTGTCGTGAGTGCGGCCAAACGAGAACGGAATATTTGCCATGCCGTCGTTCGACATCACGTCTGAAGTGGATCTGGTCAACCTGCGCAATGCGGTTGAGGGCGCCAACCGGAAAATCGGTGGGCGATACGACTTCAAAGGTTCCGATTGTCGTGTCGAGCAGGGTGACAAGTTGCTGACGCTTTACGCGGATACCGACTTTCAGCTCGATCAGATGCAGGGAATCCTGCTGCCCGAAATGACCTCGAAGAAAATCGATGTGCGTTGCCTCAAGTACGGAGACGTGCAGAAGGTCGGGGGTAACAAGGTCAAGCAGGAATTGATAGTTCGGGTCGGTGTCGAGCAGGAACTCGCGAAGACTATCGTCAAGCTGCTCAAGGACAGCAAGTTGAAGGTACAGTCCAGCATCCAGGGTGAAGCGGTACGGGTCAGTGGTGCAAAGCGCGACCTGCTGCAGGAGTGTATTGCACTGGTGCGCAAGGAGGTAACGGATTTTCCGCTGCAGTTCGGGAACTTCAGGGACTGAGATGGGGATGGCGATATCCTCGATTTCACGGAGCGCTATCGGGACGGGCCGAACGGAACCGTTCAGTGGCTTGGTGGCGCAGCGGGCTTTCCGCAAGGCGCTGGATGTCGAGATGAGCGTATCGCGATTGCTGCAGGCTGTCCCGGCGTCGGTGCCTGTTTTCCGCTCCGGGCAGACACTTGGCTCGAGTGTCTGCCCTCACGCCTGAACGGCGCTCTGCCAGCATGACCATGTACAGGCCGCTCGGCAAGTTGGGCCATGCGGTGCGATCACTGGAGATGCCGATTGGGCGGTGGCTTGCTGCTGCCATGCTGGTTTTCGTTTCGGGGCAGCTTCCGGCCGCCGAAGTGGTGGTTGCAGGGGTCTTTCCTGGCAAGGCTGTCCTCATGATAGACGGTGGCGCACCGCGAGCCGTTGCGATCGGCGAGTCGCGGTCAGGCGTGCGCGTGCTAGCGATCGAAGGACAGACGGTCACCTTCGAGGTGGATGGAAAGAGGTCGACTCTCAGGGTTGGCGAGCAGGTGGCGCGACAAGGGAACAACGCCAGCGCTGATCGGTCTTTGAGCGTGTCGGCTGATGCCCGTGGCCATTTCTTCCTCGATGGTCGGGTAAACGGTGCCGGAGTGCGATTTCTCGTTGATACTGGCGCTTCGCTCGTCTCGCTGGGGCGTGATGATGCCCGGCGCGCCGGCCTTGACTACAGGGCGGGGCAGCTGATCAGAACCCAGACGGCAAACGGTGCGGCAAGGGCCTGGTTGGTCCGGGTGGATGAGCTACGGATAGGCGGGCTTGTGTTGCACGGTGTGGATGCCGCGGTACACGAGCGAGAACTGCCCTTCGCGCTGCTTGGCATGAGTGCGTTGAATCGCATGGAGATATCGAGGGAAAGTACGGTGCTCACCTTGAAGCAGCGATATTGATGAAGCAGGATTCCTCATCTGCTGGCGATCGCCCCACCATTGATCCGGACCGCATACGTGCGTGCTTTGCTGCGCCTCGCTTGATTCTTCCGCCTGTCGAGCCCGGTGTGCCTGCCGGCCTGCGTCCTGCAGCGGTGCTCGTTCCGCTGGTTGTTCGAGAAGGAGGCTTGACGGTACTGCTTACCAAACGTACCGATCATTTGCATCATCATCCGGGACAGATCAGTTTCCCGGGTGGGCGGGTTGAGGCCGATGACGAGAGCCCGATTGTCGCCGCATTGCGCGAAACCGCGGAGGAAATCGGCCTGCAGGCCGACAAGGTAGAGCTGCTCGGGCGGTTGCCTGACTATCAGACCGGAACGGGCTTCAACATCACGCCGGTGGTAGGGCTGATCGCCAGACCGTTCGAACTCGTTCTTGATGAATTCGAGGTTGCGGAAGCGTTCGAAGTACCGCTCGAATTTCTAATGGATCGACGCAACCAGCGCCTCCACAGCATCGTGATCGAGGGGCATCGCCGGCAGTACTTTGCGATACCGTACGACCGCCATTACATCTGGGGCGCGACTGCTGGAATGTTGGTGACCCTGCGCCGTTTCCTGACCGGCGAGGACGACGGCTTCGCCGAGGAAGATTGAGGCGGTGAATGTGATATTGTTCTCGCCTGCCCGCCGCCATATTCCCGTGTGACTGCATGACTCTCCTCGCTCTGATCGTAGCCTTGCTCATCGAGCAGATCAGGCCCTTGCCGGTAGATAGATTCGTGCTCGCGCCGCTGCGCCGTGTGTCCGCATCGATGATCGAACGTTTCAACGACGGACGCCACCGAAACGGACGGCTTTCCTGGGGCCTGGTGATTGTTGGTGCGACGCTAGCAAGTGCCGTGGCGTTTGTTCTACTCTCGCGACTGCACCCGGTACTCGCGCTTGTCTTCAATATCGCCGTGCTTTATCTGACGATGGGATTCAGGCAGGAGAGCCATTTCTTCACCGATATCCATCTGGCCCTGCGCATGGGGGAACTCGAGCGCGCCCGCAAGCTTCTCGGCGAGTGGCGCGGCGCCGGGCATGACGATTCGAGTTCGAGCGAAGTGGCCCGGTTGGCGATCGAGCAGGCTCTCATCGGAGCCCATCGGAACGTTTTTGGCGTATGCTTTTGGTTCATCCTGCTGCCAGGGCCGAGCGGTGCCGTGCTCTACAGGTTGGCGAGGTTTTTTGCCGAAGAGTGGGGCAAGCGTCGGGATCCCGAATTCGGCAGCTTTGGCGCTTTTGCGCGGCGGGGTTTCGAATGGCTCGACTGGCTGCCGGCAAGGGTCACGGCAATTGCATTTTCGATCGCCGGGGATTTCGAGGATGCGATCTTCTGCTGGCGGACTCAGGCATTGCAATGGCCGGATCGCATCGACGGGATACTGATCGCGAGCGGGGCGGGTGCGCTGGGCGTGCGTCTGGGCATGCCGGTGCATGAGTTTGGCGAGATTGTGGACCGACCGGAAATCGGAACCGGCGATGAAGCAGATGCGGATTTCATGCAGGCAACGGTAGGGCTCGTTTGGCGATCCCTTGTGCTTTGTCTGCTGTTGCTGGTCTTGCTTGCGATCGCAGGTTGGGTCGGCCGTTAGTGTGCTTTCATGGAGGGAGTGTAGATGGCAAATCGTGAAGTGGTGGTTCTGAGCGCCGTGCGTTCACCGATCGGGGGCTTTGGCGGTTCCCTGGCTGATTTCGAAGCCAGTGAACTCGCAGGCATCGTGATGAAGGAGTCGGTGGTCCGTTCAGGCGTCGATCCCCAGTTGATCAACTATGTGACCGTCGGTAACTGCATCCCGACGGACGCGAGGTACGCCTACGTTTCGCGTGTCGCTTCCATCCAGGCGGGTCTGCCAATGGAGTCGGTCGCGATGCAGGTGAGCCGCCTGTGCTCCTCTGGCCTGCAGGGCATCGTTACTACTGCCCAGAACATCCTGCTGGGCGATGCCGATTACGGTATCGGTGGTGGTGTCGAGGTGATGTCGAAAGGCGTTTACATGCTTCCCGCGCTGCGCTCCGGTGCCCGCATGGGTGACACCAAGGCGCTCGACAGCATGGTGGCTGTGCTTACCGACCCGTTCGGCGTTGGCCATATGGGTATTACCGCCGAAAACCTTGCGGCCAAGCATGGGTTCTCGCGCGAAGAGCAGGACGCATTCGCAGTCGAATCTCAGCGTCGCGCTGCGATCGCGATCGATGAGGGTCGTTTCAAGTCGCAGATCGTGCCGATCGTGAAGCAGACGCGCAAGGGTGAGGTCGTATTCGACACCGACGAGCACCTCAAGCGTGGTACGACGATGGAAACGCTGGCCAAGATGAAACCGGCATTCAAGAAGGATGGTACCGTTACCGCCGGAAACGCTTCGGGTATCAACGACGGCGCGGCCTTCTTCGTGATGGCGGATAGCGAAGTCGCGGCAAAAGCAGGTCACAAGCCTATGGCGCGTTTGGTTTCCTACGCAATTGCTGGCGTTCCCAACGAGGTGATGGGTGAAGGGCCGATTCCTGCAAGCCGAATGGCGCTGAAAAAGGCTGGTCTGACGCTCGACAACATGGATGTGATCGAGTCCAACGAAGCCTTTGCTGCGCAGGCTCTGACCGTGGCCAAGGTTCTCGGCCTGGATCCCGCCAAGACCAACCCGAACGGTGGCGCGATTGCTCTGGGGCACCCGGTCGGTTGCTCCGGCGCGTTTATCGCCACCAAGGCACTGTACGAATTGCAGCGCACTGGTGGGAAGTATGCCTTGGTGACCATGTGTATCGGTGGTGGCCAAGGCATTGCCGCGATCTTCGAACGACTCTGATCCGGAGAGATCCGAGCACGCGAACCCCCGCCTTGTGCGGGGGTTTTTGTTTTCAGAGGCTCATCAAGGCCTAGTTTTCCTGCAAGGCGGCAGGCACCAATAAGTGCTTGCTTGGCCCGCCTGATGCACTGGAATGGTGCGGAAAAACGAACTTCCCGCCCTAAATGCCGTTCTCGCCTGTAACCCGGGGTTGGCACGTTTTTCGCTGTAACTATGGCGAAAGAAAACCGATTTGTTACCGAGCGGCTCTATGACCATCAAGAAGTTTTACAACGAGATGGCCGACGCGGAGGGAGGAATTCGCGAGCAGTACCGCGAATTCGCTGCGTGGCTGTCGAGCATGTCCGACGAGCGTTTGGCCCGAAAGCGGGCAGAGGCGGACACGCTTTTCCACCGATTCGGTATTACCTTCGCCGTATATGGGGAGGACGCGGGCGTCGAGCGATTGATTCCTTTCGACATCATTCCGCGCATCATTACCGCGAAGGAATGGAGCACCATGAGCGCCGGCCTGAGCCAGCGGGTACAGGCACTGAACGCCTTCGTTCATGACGTCTATCACGACCAGGCCATTCTCAAGGCGGGTCGGATTCCCGCCGAAGACGTTCTGAACAATGCGCAGTTTCGCCCGGAAATGCGAGGTGTTGCGGTCGCCCAGAACGTCTATGCGCACATTGCCGGGGTGGATGTCGTCCGTGCGGGTGAAGGCGAATTCTACGTACTTGAAGACAATCTCCGGGTCCCGTCGGGCGTGTCTTACATGCTCGAGGATCGTCGCATGATGATGCGGCTGTTTCCAGAGTTGTTCTCGAGCAATCGGGTTGCGCCGGTCGACCACTATCCCAACTTGTTGCTCGACACCCTGCGTAGTGTCGCCCCGATGAGCCTGGATGATCCGACGGTCGTGGTGATGACGCCGGGCGCGTATAACAGCGCGTATTTCGAGCACGCGTTTCTCGCCCAGCAGATGGGCGTCGAACTGGTAGAGGGGCAGGATCTCTTCGTCAAGGACGAACAGGTCTTCATGCGCACTACACGGGGACCCAAGCGGGTAGACGTCATCTATCGGCGCATCGATGATGACTTCCTGGATCCGCTCGCATTCCGCAAGGATTCGATGCTTGGCGTCGCCGGCCTTCTCTCCGCCTACCGTGCGGGCAAGGTGACCTTGTGCAATGCGATAGGTAGTGGTGTCGCCGACGACAAGTCGATCTATCCGCATGTGCCGGAGATGATTCGTTTCTATCTTGGCGAGGAGCCGATACTCAACAACGTGCCGACTTACCGCTGTAGAGACGCTGGTGAGCTTTCCTATGTTCTGGCGAACCTCGCTGAACTGGTCGTCAAGGAAGTCCATGGTGCGGGAGGCTACGGCATGCTTGTGGGCCCCACTTCGTCGAAGGCTGAAATCGAAGAGTTCCGGAAGCGCCTGCTTGCGTCGCCGGAACGCTACATTGCACAGCCGACCCTGGCGCTGTCGGCTTGTCCGACTTTCGTCGAAAGCGGTGTCGCTCCGCGCCACATTGATCTGCGTCCGTTTGTGCTTTCCGGGAAAGAGGTTCGAATGGCACCCGGTGGCCTGACACGCGTCGCGCTGCGGGAAGGATCCCTCGTTGTTAATTCGTCCCAGGGTGGTGGCACCAAGGACACTTGGGTGCTGGAGGCCTGAGGAAAAGACATGCTGAGCCGAACTGCCGATCATCTGTTCTGGATGGCCCGATACATGGAACGGGCCGAGAATCTCGCGCGCATGCTGGAAGTCAATTACCGCATGTCGCTGCTTCCGCAGACGCGGGCGGAGGCGACTGACAATTGGGTTGCACTTTTGCGGATCATGTCACTCGACGAGCAGTACAAGGAGCGACATGGCGCGGTGACGCCCGATTCCGTACTGCGATACATGATTTTTGATGACGCAAACCCTTCAAGTATTCGCAGTTGTCTGCGGGCCACGCGCGAGAATGCACATGCGGTGCGCGGCACCCTGACGAGCGAACTCTGGGAAACCACCAACGCGTGCTGGCTCAAGATGCGCAGCTTTACGCCAGCGGCAATGGAAGAGACGGGGATCGATGCGTTCTTCGAATGGGTCAAATACCGTTCGCATCTTTCACGAGGCGTGACGATCGGGACGATGTTGCAGGACGAATCGCTGCGTTTCATTCGCCTCGGTACTTTCCTCGAGCGCGCGGACAATACCGCACGGATTCTGGACGTGAAGTATCAGACCCTCATGTCTTCAGAAGGTGAGGACGATGGCGGCTCCGCCGACTACTATCGTTGGAGTGCGCTGCTTCATTCCGTATCCGCCTTCGAGGTATATCGCAAGGTTTACCGCGACATGATCACGCCGGTACGAGTTGCAGAGTTGCTCATCCTTGATGCGAACATGCCACGATCCCTGGCGCGATGCCTGAAGGAGGTTGCGACGAATATTGCGGCGGTGGGCAATGGTCGTTCGGCGGAGACGGGCCGTCGTGCAGGCCAGTTGGAAGCATCGCTACGATTCGGTCGCATCGAGGACGTGATGTCGCGAGGCCTTCATGCCTTCCTGGATGAATTCATGGAGAGTATTTACGATCTGGGCGGTCGCATCGCAGACGATTTTCTGATTCCGACCAATAACTGAGTGTCACGCTGCGGTACGACAATCCGATGCGCGTCAAGCGCTCGGTGTGCGCGATATCGCAGGCCTGACCGGGGGCGCGGGCTACCAGCCTTTCGAGAGTCGTCTCGCGTCGTCCAGTTCGCCGCTGAACTGACGGTAGTGCGCCCACCGCTGGGGGGCGATATGCCCTTGTTCAAGCGCAGCGAGCAGGCCGCAGCCCGGTTCGGCATCATGTCTGCAATCGCGGAAGCGGCAGGTGCCGATAAAGGGGCGAAATTCCCGGAAGGCGTGCAGCAGCGAAGGCTGATCGAGATGGGCCAGGCCGAAGGTCTGAAGCCCCGGGCAGTCGATCAGGCGGCTCGTGTCGTCCAGTCGGTACATTCGTGCAAACGTCGTCGTGTGTTTGCCGCTGTCGAGCGTCTCCGAAATTTCCCGCGTAGCGGCATTAGCCCCGGGAACCAGTGCGTTCGTGAGGGTCGACTTGCCCATTCCGGACTGTCCGACGAGAACGTTGCAGTGATCGTGCAAATACGTGCGAAGCGGTCCCACGTCAACGTGGGCGGAGAGTTCGAGTAGCGTGTAACCAAGTCGGGTGAAGATCTGCAGCGCCTGCCTTGCAGCGGGAAGTCGATCGGCAAGATCCGTCTTGTTGAGGACAAAGAGCGTCTCGATTTCCTGGCTTTCGGCGGCGCAGACACACCGGGAAAGCAGTTCATTGCTGAAGCTCGGTTCGGTTGCGACCACCAGAACGAGTTGTGTCACATTGGCGGCAATCAGTTTCTGCTTCCATGCGTCCGATCGATAAAGCAGGCTGTGGCGTTCGAGATGTGTCCGTATGACGCCGACTCCGTCACCGCTGTACTCGACCTGCACCTTGTCACCACATGCGAGATTGCTACGTTTTCCCCGAGGGTAGCAAAGGAGCTTCTCGCCGCTTTCAATCTCCACTTCGTATTGGCGGCCAAATGCCGCCACCACCTGTCCGGACAATGCGCTCAAGCGTGCAAGCTCCGCATGCCATCGCCGTGGATGTGAAAAGCAGCATTCATTTGAATTTGTAGTATTCCTTGTTCAGGTAGCCCGCGACGTCGAGTTCTTCCTCGGGGAACCAACCCAGTTTGAGCATCGTGACGCAGGTCGTCACCTGTTGGGTGAGGGCCGACGCAGACTTGACCTTGTGGTCGCTTCGCAGATACATCCTGGCTGCGTCACCCTCGAACTTTTCCGCGTGGCACGCGACGCAGTGTTCCGCGTGCATTTTCCTGCCGTTTTCAAGATTTGCACCGCCAAACGGATTTGCTAGTGTCGCGGTGCTTGCGAAGAGGGTTGCGACTGTTGCCACGGTGTATCTGAATCCACGCATGATCGTCTCCTAGGCTGATCCCTGCGCCTGCAACCGGGCTACGCGCAGTGCGGCAGGTGGGTGTGAGTCGTAGAAGCGCGAATAGATTGGATCCGGTGTCAGTGTCGACGCGTTGTCGCGATAGAGTTTGACCAGGGCACTGACGAGGTCGTTTGCGGAGGTCTGTCGTGAAGCATAGCTGTCGGCTTCGTATTCGTGGAGGCGTGACCAGAAACTCATCGCCGGCCCGAATGGAAAAGTGAAAACAGGCATCGTCAGCGCAAAAAGTGCGAGTGCCGATGCCATGTCCCGGCTGTTCATTCCCAAGCCCGAAAAGAACCAGTCCCGGGACGAAAGCCAACCCAGCAGCGCGAGCAGCAGGAGCGTCATCAGGGACATTGCGGCGAGGCGTTTCCAGACGTGATGGTGGCGGAAATGCCCGAGCTCATGAGCGAGGACAGCCTCGATCTCGTTCGGTGCCAGCTTTTCAAGCAGGGTATCGAAAAAAACGATCCGCTTGCTCGCGCCGAAGCCGGTGAAATAGGCGTTGCCATGCGCCGAACGCCGCGATCCGTCCATGACGAACAAGCCGCTTACCCTGAATCCGCACCTCGTCAGAAGCGCTTCGACGCGACGACGCAGCTCCGGATCTTCCAAGGGCGCGAACTTGTTGAAGAGTGGCGCGATGAAGGTTGGCCAGACGAGCAGGACGAGGAGGTTGAAGGCCAGCCAGAAGCACCAGACGTAGAACCACCACATGCTGCCCATGTCGTTCATCAGCCATAGCACCATCGCAATGACCGGAAGCCCGACCAGGGCGGCAACCAGCGCTTCCTTGAGCGTGTCCGAGACGAGCAGGCCAGGCGTCATGCGATTGAAGCCGAAGCGGGCCTCGATACCGAATGTGCGGTAAAGCGTGAATGGAAGGTCAATCACCCAGCCGAGCACCGCGATGCTCGCGAGAAACGCCGTGCCGTGCGCGATGGTGCCGGGGGTCGCAAATGCGCCTAATAGATCGTGAACTGCTTGCAGTATTCCGCCCATGGTGAGTGCCAGCAGCCACAGTGCCGAGACGAGCAGATCAACGAGTCCGAATCGGACCCGCGCGACGGTGTAATCGGCTGCACGCCGGTGGGCACTCTGGTTGATCCGGTCGGCAAATGCCGTGGGCACCATGTCCCGGTGGCTGCGGACATGCGAGATCTGACGCATCGCGAGCCAGGCCCGCACGGTCACCGTCAAGGCAAGGCCAGCGATAAATATGGTGCTGAATTCGTGTGCGCTCATTGGGCTGGGGAAGGGCCGCCACGTTTGGCCGGATTGCAGACGTGAGTTGTGACAGAATGCGGCTTTAATTGTTCGCGGCGATTATGGCACAGGATCAGAACCACCTCATCTGGCTGGACATGGAAATGACCGGTCTGGAGCCCGACAACGATCGTATCATCGAGATCGCGATCGTGATCACGGACAGCAGGCTCGAAACTGTTGCGGAAGCGCCCGTCATAGCGGTACATCAGCCGCCGGCCGTCCTTGACGGGATGGACGAGTGGAACCGGAACACCCACGGCCGCTCGGGACTGATCGAGCGGGTGCGCGCGTCTGCGACCGGTGAAGCTGAGGCGGAGTCGCAGATGCTTGCATTCCTGCAGGCGCATGTTCCGGCACGGACCTCTCCGATGTGTGGCAATTCCATCTGTCAGGACCGGCGTTTTCTTGCGCGCTACATGCCGAAACTCGAGGCCTGGTTTCACTACCGGAATCTCGACGTGTCAACGCTCAAAGAGCTTGCCAAACGTTGGCGCCCGGATGTGCACAAAGGCGTGGAGAAGAAGGGGAAGCACGAGGCGCTGGCCGACATTCATGAATCCATCCAGGAGTTGCGCCACTACCGCGACAACTTCCTGCGGCTGGCGTGACGTCGCGCACGTGAGGTACCGGTCGGCGTTCGACTTGAGCGGTTTTCTCACTGCAGGGTTGCCGGGTGCGATTCCTGTCGCTACCTCACGATTGGCGTTCTGATCGGTGCTCGGGGTGCGGGCGGGCGAGGCGCCGTAATCTTGAGCAATTCAACTCAATTGCGGCGATACAGCCGGAATACCTCGAACTGACGGCCTCCTCCGCGGCGATATTCCCAGGTTTCTTTCCAACCGTCCTTTTCGAGTGCGCGGGCGGTCGTATCGGGCTGCCCATAGGTCAGAAGCGCTTGGCAGCCTGTCTTGCCGTCGACACTGATGCGCGTTTGGAGTCCGGCGAAGTATTGCATCGAACTGCGTTGGGATGGTCCGAGGCCAAGGCTGGCCACACAGCCTCGGTACTCCCCCGGCAGCGCCTGCGAAAGGCTTTCCGCTGCCGTACGGTAGCTCTTGCCATAGTTGAACCAGGGCTGCAGGAGGGTAACCGCAAGGCACCACATTGCAGTCATGCCGATGGCCCAGGTCAATGCGGCGTCACGACCGGCTGCGCGCCTGAGCGCCAGATAGGTAAGCCAGCACACACAGATTACGCCTGCCACGACGATCGCTGCGATCGATGGAGCGAGTTCGAATGCTGGCGCCAGCTTGCGGAAATGGCGCGCCAGACCCGGCGGCCAGCCGGATATCATCGCACTCCAGCTGCAGATCAGCAGCAGGCCGAAGAATGAGAAGGTGGCGAGGGCAAACCAGTCGAAGGCCGCCGCGCCGCCGCGCTTGAGGGCCGGCATGGCCTGTGCCGCGAGAAGCGCCAGCGGCGCAATCAACGGGATGGCACGGGCCGGGTTGGGGTTGCTGAACAACAGGAGTTGCAGCATTCCTAGTGCCAGACCGGACAGCGGGATGCAGATGGCCGGATCAAACAGCCTGCCTCGGGCCCGCCACAGGCGCCACAGCGCGAGTGGCCACAGCGGCCACACGAACCACGCCAGCAATTTGAGCCAGTCTCCCACTTCCGTTCCGTCGGGAGGGCTGAGCGAGAACGACGCCGATTCCACTGCAAGCCAGGTTTGCAGTGCGTCGGGTGAGCGCATCGCAAACGGAATCAACCAGGCGGCAGCGGACAAGATAGAGACCCCTACTGCAGTCCACGTTTGTCGTCCAACCGACATGCCGTCGCTGCGGCGGGCGAGCAGGGCTATCAGGGGCAGTGGCATACATAGCAGTGCGCCGTCCACACCTGCTGCCAGAATCGCTGCACCGGCTCCCAATCCGCACAGTACTCCGGAGCCACGTACTCCCTTCGCGATCCCGGCGGCGCCGGCCAGCGCCCACGCCTGAGCCGCCATCAGTGCGAGCATGGGTTGATTTTCATGGGCGTGGATGACCAGGCCAAGACAGCCGAGTGTCAGAAGAAGCGAAGCCGGGGCACTTTCTTCGCCATCCAGTCTTCGGCAAGCGTGCCACAAGCCGAGAAGCGCCAGCGCGGCAAAGACGCTGGTGGCAATGCGCGCTGCATCATGTATGGGAAGCACGACGCCCAGGGATTGGGCCAGCAAGGCTGCAACCCAGTAATAGAGCGGGCCAAAGTCCGGAAGGACGGCACCACCGATGCTTGGATACAGGGTGCTTCTGCCGCCGAGCATTTCAAGGACTGGGCCCAAATGTGCCGCATCGGCTCCTCTCCACGGGTCGTGGCCGATGATGCCGGTAAGGAGATAGATTCCGGCGAGAAGGGCGATCGGAAGAAATGAATCTCTGCGCATGGATGCTTCGGCGGCTGGCGCTCTATTTGTCTTGCGGAAGTCTATCCGCTTCCGGCCCGGGCTTGCGTCAAAAGTCACGGGCAACAAAAAAGGCAGCCTTGGCTGCCTCTTTCGTCGTGCTGCACCTCGAATCAGCCGAGGCGCTGTACGTTGCCGTATTTTTGACGGAAACGCTCGACCCGGCCAGCGGTGTCGACGATACGTTGCTTGCCGGTATAG
The DNA here is from genome assembly GCF_009800965.1 of Cognatazoarcus halotolerans. GTDB lineage: Bacteria > Pseudomonadota > Gammaproteobacteria > Burkholderiales > Rhodocyclaceae > Cognatazoarcus > Cognatazoarcus halotolerans. The sequence continues at coordinate 96,337 of NZ_WUAF01000011.1, forward strand.
AACGGATGGCAGGCGGAGCAGACTTCAACGTTGATGCTGGGCTTGCCAATCGTGGAGCGCGTCTTGAAGCTGTTGCCGCAGCTGCAGACGACATCGACTTCGGCGTAGTTCGGATGGATTTCGGCTTTCATTGTGGTTCCCCGGCTGCGGACGGTGAATGTGGCCGCCCTAAAAAAGGCAGAATTATGACCGCAACGGCAAAAAAGAACAAGCATCGGGCGACTGCCGCCGCGACATTGTTGCGATGGATTAAATGACCGCCCAGCGAGGGCCTATCCCGGCCGCATTCGGTTAAACTCGCGTGCGTCCAGCGCGACAGGCCTAACTAGCCCGCCCACAACACCAGCAAGACAAGGGAGTGTCATGGAAGATCAGGATCAGGAAAGCAGGTTTGGCGCCGTTGCCGGCGTCGTGATTGCAGTGGTGGTGGCGATTGCGGCCACGCTGTTCATGGCAATCGGTCGCAACGGAAGCGGTGGTGAGGGCGGGGCAGCGGTTGTTGCCGCACCAGCCGACGTTGAAGTCGCACTTGGTACGATCGGCATCGCGTTCTCGGATGGAAAGATGGTGCTCGAAGGCCGCGTACCCGACGAAAACACCCGCCGTCGGGTCCTTACGAAAGCTCAGTTGTTCTTCGGCGCAGAGAACGTGACCGACCAGCTGGAGATCGCCGCTGATGCGCCGCGTCTGTGGTGGAAGGCCAAGCCGCTCGACGTCTTTGCCCGTCTGCGTGGGGTACCGGTTTTCAATCTTGTTCTTTCGAATGGCAATGAAGCCACGCTCGAGGGGCGGGTCGGGTCGGAAGCGGCGCGCAGCGAAATTGCTGCGTGGTTGTCCGCGAACCTGGTCGATGGGCTCAAGCTCGATAACCGTCTGACTGTCGACTCAGCACTTGCCGGTAATGCTTCGACGGTCGCTCCTTCGGTGCTGCTCAACGAAACCATCGAATTTGCGACCGGAAGTGCCGAGATTCCGGAAGTGTCGCGCCCACGCCTCAACCTGATTGCCCAGGTGCTGGCCGAGGACGGCCGGAGCGTCAAGGTTCTCGGTCATACCGATAACGTTGGCGATGCAGAATCGAACCGCACGCTCTCGAAGCAGCGCGCGGAATCGGTGGTGACCTATCTCGTTGCCCACGGCGTGGATTCCGGCAAGCTTGCCGCCGATGGCCTTGGACAGGACAAACCTGTCGCCGACAACGGGACGCCGGAAGGTCGTCAGCGCAATCGCCGCATCGAGTTCGTCGAGTAAGTCTGGCGCATGTGAAAAAAGCCGGCGACACGCCGGCTTTTTTCATGGTGGAGTCAGGTTCCTGGCCCGTCGAGCATGGTGGCGATCCTTTCCGGTGGGCGTCCGATGACGGCGCGGCCTTCCGCGACGACGATCGGCCTTTCGATCAGGATCGGGTGCTCGACCATCGCCTGAAGCCAGCCATTGTCGTCGAGTGCCTGCCCGGCATATTGCTCCTTGAAGATGTTTTCGTTGCGTCGCACCAACTCTGCGGGGCGGATGCCGAGCTGCGCCACGATTGCGCGCAGTTCCTCGAGGCTGGGCGGCGTCTTGAGATATTCGATCACCTCGAATTCGACGCCCCGTTCGGCGAGGAGTGCGCAGGCTCCACGGCTTTTGGAACAGCGCGGGTTGTGATAGATGCGGATTTTCTCTGACATGTCGCGTGATGGAGTGATCAATCCCATATTCTAGAGCGCCCGCCCGCTATGCCGTCCACTCCAGTACAATCGCGCCCCTGCCGGGAAATCTTGAGATGATTGCGCGATGAGGCTGCTGCTTGCACCGATGGAAGGACTTGCCGACGATGTGCTGCGGCAGGTCCTGACGCGTGCCGGGGGCTATGACTGGGCGGTGACCGAGTTTGCGCGGGTGACCGGTACGGTTTTGCCCCGGCGCTTCTTCCGCCGCCTCAGTCCCGAATTGCAACGCGGTGGCAGAACCGCAGCCGGAACACCGGTGCGCGTGCAACTTCTGGGCTCCGATCCATCGATGATGGCCGAGAGCGCGGCCTCGCTCGCTACCTTGAACCCCCCGGGCGTCGATCTGAATTTCGGTTGCCCGGCACCGATCGTCAATCGCCATCGTGGCGGGGCGGTCCTGCTCGACGATCCGGACCTGCTGAATCGCATTGCGACATCGGTGCGGGCTGCAGTGCCAGCCGGTGTTCCCTACAGTGCGAAGATGCGGCTCGGGGTTGACGATCCGGGACGTGCCGTGGAATGTGCGCAGGCGTTGGCCGATGGCGGCGTCGACCTGCTGGTCGTGCATGCACGGACCAAGGCAGATGCGTATCGTCCCCCGGCGCATTGGGAATGGGTGGCACGGATCGCGGATGCCGTATCGATCGAGGTGGTTGCGAACGGCGAGGTCTGGAATACCGAGGACTGGTCGCGCTGCCGGCGGGTTTCGGGCGTTGCGGACGTGATGCTTGGCCGGGGTGCGGTTGCGGATCCCTTTCTTGCACGGCGCATAAAGGGCGGCTCGGAGCCGGATCGCGAAAGCGAGTGGCACGAACTGCGGCTGCTCCTGGGCGAGTTCTGGGAGGCCGTGAGCGCAAAGCTTGAAGCGCGACACGTGCCGGGGCGACTCAAGCAGTGGCTCAACATGCTTCGCCGCAATTTTTCGGGGGCGCAGCGGCTTTATGACGACCTTCGGGCCGAGCGCTGCCACCTGCGGATTGCCCGGATCCTGCAGGAGCACGGTGTGCCGCTGCACCAGCTGGCAGCCTGAGGACGGATATGAGCTACGCCAACTCGAAAATTCCCGAGAGCGCCCAGACGGGTGTTCACGAGGGGCTGGCTGAACGGGTGCTGCGCCATGCACGTGCGCCTTTTCGCAAGCCTTATGCAGACTACAATCGGGTAGCGCTTGCCGATAGCCTGGTGGGATGGAATGGCAGCGACCCAGTGATTCTCGATGCCGGATGCGGTGTAGGGCATTCGACCATTCAGCTCGCGCGCGCGAACCCCGGACACTGGGTGATCGGAGTCGATCAATCAGCTGATCGGCTTGCGCGCCGCAAGCCTTATCCCGACGCTTTGCTACCGACCAATATGGTGCTGGTACGTGCCGATCTTGTCGACTATTGGCGGCTGCTGCATGAATCGGGTGTGCGTCTGGATCGGCACTATGTGCTGTATCCGAATCCTTGGCCCAAGATCGGGCATCTGGCGCGGCGCTGGCATGCCCATCCCGTCTTTCCCTATTTGCCAAGATTGGGTGGGCGATTTGAATGCCGTACCAACTGGCGCGTGTATATTGAAGAGATGACTGCGGCCCTGGCGCTGCTGCGGGGACATACCTTCGAGTGGGCAACTTTCGAACCTGATCGGCCGATTTCGCCCTTCGAGCGCAAGTACCGGGATTCGGGGCAGACCCTGTTCCGGCTGGAAGCAGATTTCGATCGGGACCCGGCGGACGCCGATACCGATTCCACCATCACCAACACACTGGACAGGCAATGAGTGAGGAATTGGCGCAGCAAATGCGTTTGAGCGACGACGAGTTCAGCGAACTCGAAGAATTGCTGGTGTCGGATGACGTCCCCGCGGATTGCATGAATCTGGAGATGCTGGATGGCTATCTGGCTGCGATCGTCGCTGGTCCCGTCGTGCAGGCACCTGCGGACTGGCTGGCCGCAGTCTGGTCGGCCGATGCCGATGAAGCCAGCTTCGGCTCGGCGCGCGCGGCACGCAGGGCGCTTGAAATGGTCCTGAGATATCACAACGAGATCGTCGCCACGATCGCCCTCGGCGAAGAGGGCTGGGATCCGTTCTGCTATTCACCCGAAGGGAAGGATGCTCCGCCGCTCGGAGAAGAGTGGATCGCGGGTTTTGAGCAGGGGCTGGAGAGCTGGCCGGAGGACTGGCGCGAGCGCTTTTCTGACGATGATGTCGACGTTGCCGAAGGGCTCCTCGAGCGCGCCTTCGCGCCATGGGCGTCGGAGGAAGAGGAAGAGGATCTCGACGTGCGGCTTGGCTGGCTTGCCGAATCCGCACAGGCGGTACGTGGGCTGCATGCGCATTGGCGCGAACTCGGGGTTGCCACGCCGGTCCCGGTGAGCATCGATGCGCCGGGAACGTCACAGTCCGGTGGTCCGGGGCGTAACGATCCCTGTCCTTGCGGGAGTGGGAAGAAATACAAGAAGTGCTGTGGGGCGCCGGTGTGAGCGCTGCGCGGATGTGTGATGGCCGGCTGACGGCAGGCGCCTGATCGCGTGCCGCCCCGGGAGCGTCTCTTGCGAATGAATCGATCTACCGCTTTCGGGGCGACCGGTTCGCCGTACACCTGTCACTATGCGAACCTGAGTCATTTCGGGATGGGCGAAAAATTTGGCCAAATATGTTTTTAATTTGTTGAAAATTAAAGAGTTTTTTGGTCTCTTGATTTTGCCTTGAGAAGCGCTAGAATCCGCGCGCCGAGATCGATGAGCAGCACGAAATCCTGAATATCCCAGCGCCCGGATCCGGGTTTTTCCGGATCGGGCGGGCCATGTCGATCGGGTGGCGCCAGTGCTTCGGTGCCTCGTATGAATGCATGCGTGTGCCCGAAATGAGCGACCCCAACCCCTGCATGACCTGCGGTATCTGCTGCACCCATTTCAGAATTTCGTTTTACTGGGCCGAGGCCGACGACGTGCCGGGTGGTTTTGTGCCAGCCGCCCTTACGGAGAAGCTCACGCCTCATTTGCGTTGCATGCAGGGGAGCAACAGTGAGCCGCGTCGCTGTGTTGCGCTCTCGGGCGAGCTCGGCAAATCGGTTTCCTGCACGATCTACGAGAACCGGCCTACGCCGTGTCGGGAGTTCCCGGTGTTTTTCGAGGACGGCTCGCCGAATCCGAAGTGTGACGAGTTGCGTGCCCGTATCGGTCTGCCGCCGCTTGAACCACTTGTTTTTCCGCAAGCGGCCTGAGAACGCCTGCCTGCGATTCCTCGAGTCCGGTCACGGAGGAGAGGATGGAGAGCGGGCCGGCCTGGCGTACGGCGTCTATCTGCGATTTTTCCGGCACGAACAACAGTCCCGCAAAGCCAAGGGAATTGATCGACATCCGTTGCCATGATTCCCTGGTGCGCGGCACGAGTAGCATCCAGCTGCGGGTCAACAAAAGGTTGTACGGTGGCAAGGGACCGGTTCGAGCTTGCATGCCGAGGCCTTCGCACAGGGTGGTAAAGCATGCCTGGAGTGTGTCGCCCGCTTTGTCGCGAGGCTGCGCCGCGATGTCGTCCAGTCGCCGGAAAGCGTGGCGGAACGGGAAGGCGGGAACGGCTTCGGGTGTCCGCTGCGGTTGCGCACTGCGCACGGCCGCGGCGATCGGTATGCTCGACGGATCCTCCGGATCTGCAGGGATCCATTGCAGGTGCTTGTGATGCTGGCTGGCACCCGCGAGCTGTCCGCCATTGCAGAAACCCATGCCGCCGAGCCGTTCGATCAGTGACCACAATGCGGCGAGATCCGCCGAGGTGAGTGGATCGGTCTGTTCTTCATAGGCGCGGGTGACGATCAGCAGGTGCCTGTCCATGACAGGGTACTTGTTCAGGAGGGCGACGTGGTGCTGGCCAAGTTGGTCGACTTCGAGGGTGGTGTCATAGGGAAGAAACGGGTTGTAGTCGGGGCGCCGGCCGCTTGCATTGACAGCTTGCATGCGCTTGCGCGCCAGTTCGGAAACCCACCGGACCACGAAGGGAATTCCGTGCTCCTCGATGACCAGTTGTTCCGTGGCGATCGGTTGCAGCGCGCCAGCGGCGAGGGCCCGTCGGATGGTGTTGGTGATGAGAAGCTCGAGATGCTGATCGGTGGTGCTCATGGCGGAAAGAGGCCGGCTCTGGGAGAATGCCGGGGGCTGGCAGGAACGCCGGCTATTGTACGTGTCCAACCCGATCCGGAGTCTCCTGATGGCAATCGTCTTCGCTGTGCGTGGTGACTACATCCAGCTCGACCAGTTGTTGAAGGCCTGCGGGCTCGTTATGTCGGGCGGCGAGGCGCATCGCGTGGTCGAAGCCGGGGAGGTCAGCGTGGATGGCAAGCGCGAGAACCGCAAACGGGCCAAGCTGCGCCCCGGTCAACGCGTGCGGCTCGCCGACCAGGAAGTGAAGCTGGTATCCGACGAGCGGGGCGCGGATTGACTCAGGCGCGTCGGCGCGCGAGCCGCTCCCATACCCAGCCGCCGGGCACGTCATGCCCGGTCAACACGTAATCGAGCGTGTTGGGGTTTTCCAGGGTGAGTGCGAGCGCACTTTGTGCCTCGCGCGTACCGACCAGCAGCAGTTGGTCGCCGACCCTTACCTCCTGGTCTGAATCGGGCAGCAGAACGGTGCCGTCGTCATCCCGCATGATGTAGAGCACTTCGCACTCGAGCGGTCGGGCGCGGTCGGCGGGGTCCTGCAGCAAGCTGCCCAGGTTCACGATCGGGCCTGCCGGCATCAGCAGGCGGAACAGCGCGGGTGCGTTTTCCGCGTTGATCCTCACGCTCCAGATGTTCGGCACCTTCCAGCCAAAACGGTCCGTGAGACGTTTCACCAGGCGCCGCGACCATGCTTCGTCACGCTGCTTGATCTGGGCCAGGAACGGAACCAGCAGCGGTGTCGTGAGGATGGCCAGGCATTCGTGCGCCACGATACGGCTTGATACGACTCGCAGGTCGCTCGGGAAAGCGTCGAAAAGCGGTGCGTTGGCAAAGTGGTTCTGACGAAGGATGACGAAAAGGTCGGGCTTGAGCTCGCGGGCGGTGACCGCGATCGACAGGTTGTTTACGTCGCTGCCGACACAGGCAATGATCCCGCTTGCCGTTTCGACCCCTGCGGTGCGAAGTGCCTGCGCGCCGGTGGCGTCGCCGCAGAGCCATTCGCCCTCGTAATCGGCGGGGGCCGGGCCCTGATCGATCACGATGACTTCCACGCCCTCCTGACGCAAGGATCGGGTCAGGATGCGGCCGAAGTTACCGTATCCGCACAAGAGCCAGCGTCCGTGCGGGGGGTCACGGTGCGGTTCGACGAGACTGCCCGGAACGCCTGTGAGCCATTCGAGCAGATGAAATGCCGACGGGGCATGCAGCGCCAGCGCGAGGTACTCCCCGAATTTTTCGAACGGACTGATGATGTGCCGGGTGCCGAAAGACGCCATGTTGGCGGTGGATTCCGGTGACTCGGAGCGGCACAGGGCCGGCAGCGTCGGCGCCAGCAGGCGGGCCGCAATGGCGACCGAGAGGTTTACCGTGTCGTCGTTGGTCAGGGTCATGACGCCGCGGCAGTTCGGATGGGTCAGGCCGGCCAGTCGCAGGACTTCGGGGTAGCGGGCATCCGCAACGAGGGTCGGGATGTCCGCGTAGTAGGTGTGCAGCTCGAGTTCGCCGGCCTTGACTTCGTCAACCTCGACGGCCACCACGCGGAGTCCCATGCGGTCCAGTGCGCGGGTGAGCAGTCGGCCGGTTTCGCCATAGCCGCAGATCAGGAAGAAGGGTTCGCGAAGCCGTCTGACCGCCCGGGCGAATTGTTCTACCTTGAGGGCGTGCTGGAAGTTCTTGTCCTGAAACAGGGCGAAAAGGGTGCCGATGCTATATGCCCAACCCACCACGGACATGTATATGCACAGTGTTGCCCACATCCTCTGCGCTTCGCTGAAGGCGTTCGGTACCTCACCAAAACCGATTGTCGTAGCGGTATAGCTGATGAAGTAAAAGGCGTGGAAGAAGCTCATCCGCGCCGGGTTGCCGTTTTCGTCGTAACCCGGGACGATGGTGAGACCCAGGACCGAAATCGCGAAGATAAGGATCAGCAGGATCAGCGGCGCTCGCATGCGCCGCAGGATCAGGAAGAAGCTGCCGTGATGGGTGCCCGGAATCATCGCCGCTGCATGATGGTCTCGGCGATCAGGATCACCACGGATACGACGTTGGCAAACAGCGCGCCGCCCGAGAGCGAAACGATTTTCGCGGTCAGATCGGCCGAGAGTGGGGCGCCGGCCACCGTGGTTCCGTAGCCCCAGACAACCGCCGCGGCGATCAGTTGGAGATCGGCAACCAGGCTGGTTGACAGATGAATCGCGCCGATCTGCGTGCGGTCACCGAACTTCAGCACGGTGGCGATCAGGTTGACGACGATCGCGGCAAAGAGCTCGTAGACATCATGATGGACCGCATTGTCGATGTCGCCGATGAAGAATCCGAAATTGAGCGTCGCGGCCAGGACGATGAAGAAGCCGAAGATGACCTTTTCTAGGTTCATTTTGGTTGGATCCCTGAATGGTGGCCCGATTATAGAGGCGACGGGAGCCGAGCGGGCTCATGCACGGCCAACTGTCGCCGGCGTTGTCAGGACTCGTGGAGCGTACCGTCGACGTAATACCAGTGATCGCCTTCGCGGATGAAGCGGCTGGTTTCGTGGAGCCGCGAAGCGCGGCCGCCGATCCGGTAACGAGCGATGAACTCGACCTCGGAATGGGTGTCGTCGATCGTCCTGTGGCTCACGATCTTGAGCCCGATCCATTTTGCGACCGGTTCGCCCGGCTGATGCTCTATGTTTGGCGGGCGGGTGTCCGGATGCCAGCTGCGCAGCAGGTAGTCGCGCTGGTCGGTTGCAAAAGCACTGTATCGCGAGCGCATGAGCTGTTCGGCGTCGGGGGCTGTCTGACCGCCATGAATATATCGGCCACAGCAACTGGCGAGCGGCAGGCTCGAACCGCACGGGCAGGGAATTGATTTTGCCATTCGTCGATTCTAGCGGCGTGGCCCGTGTCGTGGAATGGGCGGGCGAGGCGGACCTGCCGGTGATGCGTCGGACTCAGGTGCCCAGCAGCGTCAGCCAGTCGGACGCCTCTGCGAGAACGCTGTCCGCCTGCTCGGCCAGCTCGCCGACGTCGAGCCCGATGATTGCCGTGAGCTCGGGTGGCAGCGCCTCAACCGCCTCTGCGGTCGATGCGCCCCCGGCAAGCTTGGTAGCAAGGCTTTCCGCCAGAGACAGGATCACGGCAAGGCGATCGTCGGCGAGGTGCTCGAGCGGGTTTCCGTAATGTTGCATTGCCTCGCCAATCGGTCCGGGCAGGCTCCACTCACGGGCTAGCGCGGCGCCGACAACGCCATGGTCGAGGCCGATGACCGTACGTTCCGCAAGCAGACGCGGCTGGCCTCCGGCGACGGCTTTGTCGATCTGACGGTATCGCTCCGGTTCGACCGATCGCAGCAGCAATTCGCCGATCCTGTGCATCAGGCCGGTAACGAAGCACTCCTCGGGGCGGGTCTTCACGAGCGCGCCGATCGTGCGTGCGAAGCAGGCGGTGAGCAGGTTGTGGCGCCAATAGGCCAAGTGATCGAAACCGGGCAGATCGGGCCGCATCGTCGAGGCGCCTGATGCAATCACCAGGGTACGGACCCGGTTGAAGCCAAGAACCATCACCGCGTCATGGATGCTGCCGATCTTGCGGCCGCGCGAGAACTGGGCCGAATTCGCCATCCGCAGGACCTTGGCGGCAATGACCTGATCGAGCGCCACGCGAGATGAAATCGCGTCGACATCGATATCACTGCGGTCGAAACTGCCGAGCAGTTCGTGAACGACCGCAGGTATGGTCGGTAGCAGATAGGCCTGCTCGAGTACGTCCTCTAGCTCCACGATTGATCGCCCATGCAAGTTTTCGTCGCCCTTGGCTATCGGCCGCAGGCCTGAAAACTGTAGGGCTTTGGTCCGCAAGACTTTCAGCAATGAATGACGCGAACCTCGCTGCCGACTTTGATCCATCCGTCGGTCAGGATGGTTGCCAGCATGCCGCCATGCCCGCGCATTGCGTTGTAGCCACCAGCGCCGAGAATTTCTTCCATTCGCGAACAGGGCGAACAGGCCTGACCGATCCGTACGATCACATCGCCGATTCTCAGATCCACGGTCCGCTCTCGTCCAAGTGGTTTGAGCGCGAGCAAGTTGATTCCCGATATCACCAGATTTCGCCTCAACAGTGCGGGTTCGATGGCTTCGGCACCGATCAGGGCTGCGATTACCGGGAGATGCTCGTGCTGTATCAGGCTCAGTTGTCGCCGGCCACCATGGCTGCGGTCGCCCTCGAGACCGCGGCCGGCGACCGCCAGCGTACCGTTCAATTCAATACAGGCGGTGCGTCGGGCCGGTCGGACGAAGATGCGCTCGATACGACCCGTGTGAGGAAACTGCGCACTCAGACGGTGGATGCCTTGCGGCGCATCCGCAGTGCGTCCGTGCGGAGGTCTCACTTCTGAAGGAGTCCGCGCAGTACATAGGGCAGAATCCCGCCATGCCGGTAGTACTCGATCTCGATCGGCGTGTCGATACGGCACAAGACCGGCACCGTGTCCTTGCTGCCATCGCTGCGACGGATCACCAGGCTCAGGTCCTGCCGCGGTTGGAGCGGGCCGTCGGCGTCTGGTATGTCGAAATGCTCGTCACCGCGCAGTTCGAGCGACTGCCAACTGTCTTCGCCTCTGAACTGCAGCGGTAATACACCCATGCCGACGAGGTTGGAGCGGTGGATGCGCTCGAAGCTGCGCGCCACCACCGCTCTTACACCGAGCAGAAGGGTGCCTTTTGCGGCCCAGTCGCGCGATGAACCGGTACCGTACTCCTCTCCAGCAAGGATTACGGTCGGTGTCCCCCGCTGCTGGTAAGTGCTCGCCGCCTCGAAGATGCTGACGCATTTGCCATCAAGCAGCGTAAAGCCGCCCTCGATCCGGGAGCCGTCACTGCGTGGCGGCAGCATCAGGTTCTTGATGCGTACGTTGGCAAAGGTGCCCCGCACCATCACGGCGTGATTGCCCCGGCGCGAGCCGTAGGAGTTGAAATCCCTGCGCTCGACCCCCTTGCCGGTCAGCCACTCACCGGCGGGCGTCTGTTCCGAGAAAGAGCCGGCTGGCGAGATGTGGTCGGTTGTGACCGAGTCGCCGAGCATCAACAGGGCGCGGGCGCCTTCGATTGCGGCGATGGGTCCGGGCTCGATTGAAAATCCGTCGAAGAATGGTGGCCGGGCGATGTAGGTCGATCGTGGCCACTGGTAGACCTCACCGTCCGGGGCAGCGATGCTGTCCCACAAGGTATTGTCGGACGTGAAATCCGAGTAGAGCCTGCGGAAAGTCTGTGGATCGGCGGCAAAGGGCAGGACCGCGTCGATCTCGTCGGAATGCGGCCATATGTCGGCAAGGAAGACCGGCTTGCCGTCATTACCGGTTCCCAGCGGCTCGCTGTCGAGATCTATGTTCACCCGTCCCGCGATCGCGAAAGCCACAACCAGGGGTGGGGAGGCGAGAAAGTTGGCGCGGATGTTCGGATGGATGCGGGCCTCGAAATTGCGATTGCCGGACAGTACGGCTGCGGCGACGAGCTCGTGTTTCGATATGGCTTCGTTGAATTCGGCAGCCAGATCACCGGAATTGCCGATGCATGTGGTGCAACCGTATCCCGCAAGCGCGAAACCCAGCTTGGCGAGCGGCTCGAGCAGCCCGGCCTTGTCGAGATATTCGGACACGACGCGCGAGCCGGGGGCCAGCGAAGTCTTGATGTGGGGCTTGACCCGCAGGCCTCGGGCCACCGCATTCTTGGCCAGCAGGCCGGCGGCAAGCATGACGGCAGGGTTCGAGGTGTTGGTGCACGATGTGATTGCCGCGATCAGTACGTCGCCATTGCCGAGGTCGATGTTGTCGAGTCCGGTCTCATAGCGCCTGGCCAACGCTTCGGGTGACTGGTTGAATCCGTTCCTGGAAGCGGGGGCGGAGAAGAGCGCATCGAAGGTGGATTTCATGGACGAGAGCGCGACCCTGTCCTGAGGGCGCTTCGGGCCGGCCAGCGAGGGGACGATTGATCCCAGATCGAGCGTGAGCTCGCGGGAGTAGTCAACGTCGCCCTTTACCGGTATGCCGAACAGCTTCTGAGCGCGGAAGTAGGCCTCGAAGGTTGCGCAGGTCTCCTCGCTGCGACCGGTATTGCGCATGTAGGTCACGGTATTCGCGTCGACCGGGAAGAAGCCCATGGTGGCGCCGTATTCGGGAGCCATGTTGGCGATCGTCGCCCGGTCGGTGGCGGTCAGGCTGGCAGCCCCTTCACCGAAGAATTCGACGAACGTGCCGACGACCTTTTCGCGGCGGAGCATTTCCGTAATCACCAGGACGAGATCGGTTGCGGTGATCCCGCTGGCCAGCCTGCCCGTAAGTTCCACGCCGACGACGTCGGGAGTCAGGAAGTAGACCGGCTGGCCGAGCATGGCTGCTTCGGCCTCGATGCCGCCAACACCCCACCCGACGACCCCGATGCCGTTGATCATTGTCGTGTGGGAGTCGGTGCCGACAAGCGTGTCCGGGTAAAGCAGATCACCGTCGGCGCGTACGCCCGTGAAGAGATGCTCGAGATTGATCTGATGCACGATACCGGATCCCGGTGGTACGACCTTGAAGGTGTCGAAGGCCTGCATGCCCCATTTCAAGAACTCGTAGCGTTCGCGGTTGCGCTGGAATTCGATTTCCATGTTCTCACGCAGCGCTTCGGGGGTTCCGTAATGATCCACCTGGACCGAGTGATCGACGACGAGATCCACGGGTACCATCGGCTCGATGAGCTTTGGGTCGCGTCCTGCATCGGACGCCACGTTGCGCATTGCGGCGAGATCGCACAGAAGCGGCACGCCGGTGAAGTCCTGCAGGACGACGCGTGCCACCACGAAAGGAATCTCGCTGTCGCGCACTCCCCGGGCCTGCCAGTTGGCAAGCTGTCGGACGTGATCGGTGGTGATGCGCGTGCCATCGACATTTCGCAGCACCGATTCAAGCACGATCCTGATCGATACGGGCAAGCGCGCGACGTTGGGAAGTCTGTCCGCAAGGGCAGGCAGGCTGCAGTACCGAAGCTGCTTTCCATCGCTCGTAATGAGGCTGCGCGTGCAATCGATGACGTCGTCCATTCTGTTCTCCTGTGCCTTGCGGATCTGATCGATCCGATCGACATTCCGAGTCAGAGGTTCCCGGCTTGGCTTCGTGGTCGTCGGTCGCGCGCACTTACTGCCGTTGCGGCTCGAATCCCGAGCGGCGCCCATGATCGTGACCTATACTCTTGTGCGTCATGGGCAAGCGACGGTAAGCGGGTGATCGGCGGCAGGTGGCGCGTCGTCGGTATGGCCCTGTCCGGCAGCGGAGCCTTCTGATGTTGCACGGCCGGGATTTCGTCAGTTTTTATTGTGCGACTGCACAAATTCCGGCGACAACATGTATCATATATAAGACTTGGTGGGACGCTTCTTGCCCCGCAGGTTTTAAGAGTGGCGCAGACGGCCCTCGATGGCCGGCAGCGCGTGTGTTTGGGTCGAAAAATCATTGAGGAAGAACTACGATGCTTGAAGCCTATCGCCAGCATGTTGCGGAGCGCGCCGCGCTCGGTATTCCGCCGCTGCCCCTGTCCCAGCAGCAGGCCGAAGAACTGGTCCAGCTGCTGAAGAACCCGCCCGCCGGCGAGGAGTCCTTCCTCGTCGAGCTGCTCACCTATCGCGTGCCGGCTGGCGTGGATGACGCCGCCAAGGTCAAAGCAGAGTTTCTCGCAGCAGTTGCCAAAGGTCAGGAGAAGTGTGCGCTGGTGTCTCGCGCCAAGGCCACCGAACTGCTCGGCACGATGCTGGGCGGATTCAACATCAAGCCCTTGATCGACCTGATCGACGACGCCGAGGTTGGCGCTGTCGCCGCCGAGGGTCTCAAGAAAACCCTGCTGATGTTCGACTACTTCCACGACGTCAAGGAACTCGCCGACAAAGGCAGCGCCAATGCCAAGGCCGTGATGCAGTCGTGGGCCGACGCCGAATGGTTCACCAGCCGCCCCGAAGTGCCGGCTTCGATGAAGATCTCGATCTTCAAGGTCACCGGCGAGACCAACACCGATGACCTGTCCCCTGCGCCGGATGCCTGGTCGCGTCCCGATATCCCGCTGCACGCGCTGGCCATGCTCAAGAACCCGCGCCCGGGCATCACCCCGGAAGAGGCGGGCGTGCGTGGTCCGGTCAAGTTCCTGGAAGATCTGCGCGCCAAGGGCAACCTGGTGGCCTACGTCGGTGACGTGGTCGGTACCGGTTCCTCGCGCAAGTCGGCGACCAACTCGGTGCTGTGGTTCACGGGCGAGGACATTCCCTTCGTGCCGAACAAGCGCTTCGGCGGTGTGTGCCTCGGCTCGAAGATCGCCCCGATCTTCTTCAACACCATGGAAGATGCCGGCGCGTTGCCGATCGAGATCGACGTCTCAGCGATGGACATGGGCGACGAGGTCGAGCTGAAGGTCGATCACGCCACCGCCGTGGTCACGGCATTCAAGAATGGCGAGAAGATCTCCGAAGCCCCGCTCAAGACCCCGGTCATCCTCGACGAAGTGCGCGCCGGCGGCCGTATTCCGCTGATCATCGGTCGCGGCCTTACCGCCAAGGCACGTGAAGCGCTGGGCCTGCCCGCGTCGACCCTGTTCCGCCTGCCGCAGGACCCGGCCGATTCCGGCAAGGGCTTCTCGCTCGCGCAGAAGATGGTCGGCCGCGCCTGTGGTCTGCCGGAAGGCAAGGGTATCCGTCCGGGGACCTACTGCGAACCCAAGATGACCACCGTCGGCTCCCAGGACACCACCGGCCCGATGACCCGTGACGAGCTCAAGGACCTCGCCTGCCTCGGCTTCTCCGCCGACCTGGTGATGCAGTCCTTCTGCCACACCGCGGCCTATCCGAAGCTGGTCGATGTGAAGATGCACCGCGAACTGCCGAGCTTCATCAGCACGCGTGGTGGCGTGTCGCTGCGTCCGGGTGACGGCGTGATCCACTCGTGGCTGAACCGCCTGCTGCTGCCCGACACCGTCGGCACCGGCGGCGACTCGCATACCCGTTTCCCGATCGGCATCTCCTTCCCGGCAGGCTCCGGCCTGGTGGCCTTTGCCGCCGCGACCGGCGTGATGCCGCTGGACATGCCGGAATCGGTGCTGGTGCGCTTCAAGGGCACGATGCAGCCGGGCGTGACGCTGCGCGATCTGGTCAATGCGATTCCGCTCTACGCGATCAAGGCCGGTCTGCTGACCGTCGAGAAGAAAGGCAAGAAGAATATCTTCTCGGGCCGCATCCTCGAGATCGAAGGTCTGCCCGACCTCAAGGTGGAGCAGGCGTTCGAACTGTCCGATGCCTCCGCCGAGCGCTCCGCCGCCGGTTGCACGGTGCATCTGAACAAGGCGCCGATCGTCGAGTACATGAATTCGAACATCACGCTCATGAAGTGGATGATCGCCAACGGCTACCAGGACGCACGGACCCTCGGCCGCCGCATCAAGGCCATGGAAGACTGGATCGCCAACGGCGAGCTGCTCAAGGGCGATGCTGATGCCGAGTACGCAGCCGTGATCGACATCGATCTGGCCGACATCAAAGAGCCGGTCGTGGCCTGCCCGAACGATCCGGACGACGTGAAGATGCTGTCCGAAGTCGCCGGTGCCAAGATCGACGAGGTCTTCATCGGTTCGTGCATGACCAACATCGGCCACTTCCGTGCGGCCGGCAAGGTGCTCGAGGGCAAGTCGGACATCCCGACCCGCCTGTGGATCGCTCCGCCGACCAAGATGGACGCCATGATCCTGAACGAGGAAGGCTACTACTCGACCCTCGGCAAGTCGGGCGCCCGCATGGAAATGCCGGGATGCTCGCTGTGCATGGGTAACCAGGCGCAGATCCGCAAGGGCTCGACCGCCATGTCGACCTCCACGCGGAACTTCCCGAACCGCCTCGGCATCGACACCCAGGTCTACCTCGGCTCTGCCGAGCTGGCTGCGGTGTGTGCCCTGACCGGCAAGATCCCGACCCCGGCCGAGTACCTCGCGCAAGTGCAGTCGCTCAACGCCAAGGCGGGAGAAGTCTATCGCTACATGAACTTCGACCAGATCGAAGAGTTCAAGAGCGTTGCGGATACCGTAGAGGTCTGATCCCGTAGCTGCGGGATTTACCTGGAGCGGCGGATCGCAGGATCCGCCGCTTTTTTTCGTCCTGCGGATTCAGGGCGTATGCTTGGCTTGCCGGTGCTCGCGCAGTTGCGCAGCAGCGTTGTCGAATGAACCTGTTCGTCCGGGCCGATGCCGTAGTGACCGGCGCGGATCAGCCTGCACTAAACGCATCGAGGGCAAACGATGAAAACGGCACTGCGAATTCTGTTGGTTCTGGCGCTGCTGGGCGGTCTGGGTTATTTCTTCATGGTACGTGAAGCGGCACCGCCGGCGCCGGTAGCGGTCGTGCAGCCATCGGTAGAGGCGCCAGTGCAGGCCGAGCCAACGACTCCCGCCGAACCTCCCATCCAGTTCCCGGTCGAGCAGATCCTGCCTGAACAGGTGCAGGAGGCGGCGGCTGCCGGCGAACCGGCGCCCGATCCTGACGCGCTGGCCGCCGAAGCGCTTGCGGGTGCTGCTCCGGCCGGATCGATCGGTGACGTGATGTTGATGCAGGACCTGATACGGCGAATCGTGGTCACCGTGGACAACCTTCCGCGCGAGAAAGTCGCCCGCAAGCTGGCGCCGGTGAGGGCTGCCAGCGGGCCCCTCGTGGTCACGGGCGAGGAGGGGAGGCGTGCGATTGGTGCGGAGAACTCGGCCCGCTACCTGCCTTACGTACGCTTTGCCGAAGCGGTGAATCTGAAGGCGCTGGTAGCCGGCTATGTGCGGCTCTATCCGTTCTTCCAGCAGGCATACAGGGATCTCGGCTATCCCAGTGGCTATTTCAACGACCGGCTGGTGGAGGTCATCGACCACCTGCTCGCCGCGCCCGAGCCAGGCGGGCCGATCGCGCTGGTGCAACCGAAGGTGCTTTACCAGTTTGCGGACCCACAGCTCGAAGCGCTCTCGGCCGGACAGAAGATCATGGTTCGAATGGGAGCCGACAACGCGAAGCGGGTGAAGGTGCGGCTGGCAGCATTGCGCTCTTTGCTGGCCGGTAAGCGCTTGCAGTAGGCGGGAGAAGTCCGGCAAAGGTCGCGCAAATCGAAATTAGTTGACTGCCGCAGTCGGATATAATCGCGCGATGAATCCACCGTTCCCCCTGATTTCTACCCAGCCCGCTGCAGTGCCAAAGGCTGCGCCCTTCCTGCCGATGTCCCGTGCCGAGATGAATGCGCTGGGCTGGGAGCAGTGCGATGTGATTCTGGTGACCGGGGATGCCTACATCGATCATCCGAGCTTCGGCATGGCGCTGGTGGGGCGACTGCTGGAGTCGCAGGGATTCAGGGTGGGGATCATCAGCCAGCCAGACTGGCAGTCGGCAGAGCCGTTCCGGGCGCTCGGCCGTCCGAGGCTGTACTTCGGTGTCACGGCCGGCAACATGGATTCGATGATCAACCGCTATACCGCCGATCGCAAGATCCGTTCGGACGACGCGTATACGGCAAACGCCGAAGCCAACCGACGTCCCGATCGGGCGGTGGTGGTCTATTCGCAGCGCGTGCGGGAAGCCTATCCCGGTGTGAACGTGGTGATCGGCAGCATCGAGGCAAGCCTGCGGCGGATTGCGCATTACGATTACTGGTCCGACAAGGTGCGCCGGTCGGTGCTCCCTGATTCCAAGGCAGATCTGCTGCTCTATGGAAACGCCGAACGGGCGCTTGTCGCGCTCACCCATCGGCTGGCTGCGGGTGAGCCCATTTCCTCGATTCGTGACCTGCGCGGGACGGCCTTCATGGTCAAGCGCGGGTGGCTGCCGGACGCGGACTGGGTGCTGCAGGACTCGACCACGGTCGATCGGCCCGGTCGTGTCGATGTGCACCCGGACCCTTACGCGATGGAGCCCGCGCAGACCGGGCCCAGTCAAGCTGGAAGCCAGCCGATCCGGATCGTGCCGCTGGCGGAGCGGGTCGCCGCACGCAAGGCTGCGCGCGAACGTACAGCCATCCGGCTGCCGTCCTACGAGCAGGTGAAGGACGATCCGGTGCTGTACGCGCATGCCTCGCGGGTGCTGCACCTCGAGTCCAATCCCGGCAATGCGCGCGCGCTGGTGCAGGCGCATGGTGATCGCGAGGTGTGGCTCAACCCGCCACCGATCCCACTCGAGACGCAGGACATGGATTACGTGTTCGGCTTGCCTTATGCCCGCAGGCCTCATCCTTCCTACGGGGAGGCGCACATCCCGGCATGGGAGATGATCCGGTTTTCGATCAACATCATGCGCGGCTGTTTCGGGGGCTGCACATTCTGTTCAATTACCGAGCACGAAGGGCGCATCATCCAGAGCCGCTCGGAGGGCTCGATCCTGCGTGAGATCGAGGAGATCCGCGATCGCACCCCGGGCTTTGCGGGGCATATCACCGATCTCGGCGGCCCTACCGCCAACATGTACCGCATGGCCTGCAAGGATCCCGAGATCGAGCATTCCTGTCGACGCCTGTCCTGTGTCTATCCGGGCATCTGCGAAAACCTCGATACCGACCATGCGCCGCTGATCGACCTGTATCGCAAGGCCCGCGCCATCCGGGGCGTCAAGAAGATCTCGATCGGTTCGGGGCTACGTTACGATCTCGCGGTGCGCTCGCCCGAATATGTGAAGGAACTGGTCACGCACCATGTCAGCGGCCTCCTCAAGATCGCCCCAGAGCACACCGAAGATGGTCCGTTGTCACGGATGATGAAGCCGGGCATCGGCGCCTACGAGCGCTTCAAGGAGATGTTCGACAGGTTCTCGAAGGAGGCGGGCAAGAAGCAGCATCTGATCCCCTACTTCATTGCCGCCCATCCAGGTACCACCGATGAGGACATGCTCAATCTGGCACTGTGGCTGAAGCGGAACAATTTCAGACTCGATCAGGTTCAGACCTTTCTGCCGACACCGATGGCGCTGGCGACCACGATGTACCACAGTGGCAAGAATCCCTTGAAGAAGGTGGGGCGCGATTCGGAGGCGGTGGACACGGTGAGGGCAGGGCGCATCCGGCGACTCCACAAGGCTTTCCTGCGCTATCACGATCCCGAAAACTGGCCGATGCTACGCGAGGCACTGGAACGCATGGGCCATCGGGAGCTGATCGGCAACAGCCCGGACCATCTCGTGCCGCGCTTTCAGCCAGGAGTGGTCACTGCGAAGGCGGTCGTGAAACCGTCATTGGGGCGTGATGGGCGTACGAATGCAAGGGGGCCGCAGCCCACCCGCCCGCAGCCCGAGACCCGTGGTTTGCACGGGAAGGCCGATCGGAAACGGGAGAAGGCCGGTTTGGCGGGGCGCGGGCGGATGGCCGGTGGTAAATCGGGTGGGCGCTGAGCAGCCGGCTGCGTGCAGCCCGGCTCCTGCTCGAGGAACCCCGCGGTTTTTCGTATAAGCTCCGGGGCGTCTGCATCTTCGCTTGATTCCGACGCCAAGTGAGTTCCGGTTTTCTTTCTTCGCTGATGAACGGTGACAACTGGCTGATCATTTTTTCGGTCAGTGCCTACGCGTTGGCGATCCCGAGCGCGGTACGTGCGGTTCTCGTGACCCGGACATCGCAAGGTGCGATGGGTTGGGTCATCGCTCTCATGGCGATGCCCGTGATCTCGCTCCCGCTGTACTGGGTGTTTGGTCGCACCAAATTCCAGGGCTATGTGAACCGTCGTGCCCAGATTGACGAACTGGCGGTTCGCGAGGCCGAGCGACTCAGGGCGCTGCGCCATTTCGATTTGGAGCCGCGCGCCGGTCTGCAGGGATTGCACGGAATCGCGAGCAAGTTGTCGGGCACCGGCTTTCTCGGTGGCAACTGCCTCGAACTTCTGGTGGGCGGGAAAGCGACATTCGACAGCATCCTCGCCGAGATCGCTGCTGCCGAGCGCTATATTCTCGTCCAGTACTACATCTTCCGGGCCGATGGCGTCGGGCGACGTTTTGCTGCGGCACTCATGGCGCGGGCGAAGGCGGGCGTCAAGGTCAGCTTTCTGTTCGACCCGATTGGTTCGAGCCTGCCGCGGAGCTTCATAGAAGAGCTGCGCCGTGCCGGGATCCGCTGCAGTCCCTTCGATACGACCCGGGGCAAGGGCAACCGCTTCCAGATCAATTTCCGCAATCACCGCAAGATCGTCGTGGTCGACGGACGGGTGGGGTTCATCGGGGGCCTTAATGTGGGCGATGACTATCTCGGCCTCGATCCCGACGTCGGTCGATGGCGGGATGCACATGTCCGGATCCAAGGGCCGGCTGCGGTGATGGCGGCGGTGGCCTTTGTAAAGGACTGGTACTGGGCGAGACGAAAGCTGCCTCGCATGGATTTCGACCTTCCCGATGCGTGTGGTGATTCACGTGTGCTGCTATGGCATACCGGCCCGGCCGACGACCAGCCCGAGTGCACCGTGTCTTTGCTGTCCTCCTTCAATGCTGCGCGCAAGCGGATCTGGATCGCGAACCCGTATTTCGTCCCGACGGATCCCGTTCAGCAGGCTCTGCGGCTCGCCATCCTGCGTGGTGTGGATGTACGCATCGTGCTACCCGAGAAGGGGGACAATCGCCTGATCCGCCAAGCGTCGTGGCTCTATCAGGCAGACCTGCTGCGCGCGGGGGGACGGGTCTTCCACTATTGCGCCGGCTTTCTGCATACGAAGGCGTTCGTTGTGGACGATTTGCTCGCCTGCGTCGGGACGGTCAATCTTGATCACCGCTCGATTCTCATCAACTTCGAAATCGCGGCATTTTCCGACGACGAAAGGTTCGTACGCTCGGTGGGCAGGATGCTGGACGACGACTTTGCCGAAAGCCGGGAGATCAGTATTGCCGAAGTGAACCGGCGCAGCATCTGGCACCGCTTTGCTACGCGGGCTGCCAATATGCTGGCACCGATTCTCTAGGGCGTGTCCGCAGCAGGAAAGCGGCCCGGTTGCCTTCGGGGCACGTGCCCGGAGGCCGTCATCGCCGCGGATCCCTTAGAAGAAGGCGTCGACCGACGCTTCGCTGCGTTCGAGCACGCTCACCGCCGAGCCAACGAGCAGCGGATCGGCCTTGCTGGCGACCGTGTGGTCCTTGTCAGGATAGTCGAGCATCGACAGGAAGTGACGCATGCAGTTTAGTCTCGCGCGCTTCTTGTCGTCGGACTTGATGACGACCCAGGGGGCATCGGCCGTGTCCGTGTGAAAGAACATCGCTTTCTTCGCGGCGGTGTAGTCATCCCACATGTCGAGTGACTTGATGTCGATCGGTGACAGCTTCCAGTGCTTGAGCGGATCGTCGCGACGCGAGATGAAGCGGCGAAGCTGCTCTTCGCGGCTGACCGAGAACCAGAACTTGAACAGTCGTATGCCCGAATTCACCAGCATCCGCTCCAGCTGCGGCGCCTGACGCATGAATTCGAGATACTCCTGCGCGGTACAGAAGCCCATCACGCGCTCGACACCCGCGCGGTTGTACCAGGACCGGTCGAAGAACACGATTTCACCCGCGGTCGGCAGGTTGGTGATGTAGCGCTGGAAGTACCATTGCTTGCGCTCGACGTCGGACGGTTTTTCCAGTGCCACCACGCGTGCGCCGCGGGGGTTGAGGTGCTCCATGAAGCGCTTGATGGTGCCGCCCTTGCCGGCCGCATCGCGGCCCTCGAAGAGGACGACGATTTTCTGACCGGTCTGTTTGACCCAGCTTTGTACCTTGAGGAGTTCGATCTGAAGTTCCTGCTTGGTATCCTCGTATTCCCGGCGGCTGAGGCGCTCGGCATAGGGGTAATCGGAGGGCAGTGGTGCCTTGCCGCTGTCTTCCCAAGTGCCGTGGGGTGCCTCCGCAACCTTCAACGCGACGGGAGCATGGCTGATCGACAGAATCTCGGCTGCAGCATCGTCGTGCTGCTTTTGCGAAACTCGGGTTTCATACACTTGAGGGGTTTCATCGTCGCCCGTGGCTGGCGCGAGGCTGTCAACGGTGGCGCCTTGCGGTGCTGTCTGCTTGTCGGCACCCTTCGTGTTCGTACTGCGACCTTGTGGATTATTGGTTTCGGCCATGTGTTCTCCTCCGCCTGGGTAAAAGTACCAGTCTGCTCGGGCTGGATGCGCAATTCATGACGCGTGTCAAAAGATGGTCATTTTTTGTCGATGAAAGTGCGGTCGTCGGTTTCTTGGGCGTTTTGCCCCCGGACGTATCCGGCATGCCGTTCAAATGGAGATTTTCATGTATCAGAATCGCTGGTTCGAAGATTTTTCGGTGGGTGAGCGCTTCGTGAGCCAAGGCTGCACGCTGACCGAGGCCGCCATCATCGATTATGCCTTTCGCTATGATCCGCAGCCCTTCCACCTCGACGCGGGTGCGGCTGCCCGTTCGCCATACGGTGGCTTGATTGCGAGCGGGTTTCAGACCGTTGCCTTGTGCTTCCGGCTTTTCATACAGAGCGGAATCATCATCGAGTCGAGCATCGGCTCCCCCGGGCTGGATGAACTCCGCTGGCTTGCACCGGTTCGTCCCGACGATACGCTTCATTCCGAGGTGGAGGTGCTTGAGCTTCGGCCGTCCCGCTCCAAACCGGATCGCGGTATCGTCCGGATGCGCTACGAGGCCCTGAACCAGCGCGGCGAACCTGTCTTGAGCTTCATCGGCAATCACCTGCTTCTGCGGCGACCGCAATAGCGTCTTTCAGTGGCGGGTGGCCAAATAGACGCCCGCCGCGATCATGATGCTGCCCGCGCTGCGATTGAGCCAGCGCACCGCGCCAGGGGTCTTGAGTCGTTTGGAGGCCCATGCTGCCGAGGTGGCGATCAGCATCAGGCCGAGCATCAAGGCAATCACGGTGAGCATGGAGGCAATCGAGATATCCCGCGCAGTGAGCGTGGTCAGATCGATGAAGGTCGGCAGAAAAGCGATATAGAACAGAATCACCTTCGGGTTTGACGCCGATATGAGAAAACCCTGGACGAAACTGGCGAGCCCGCTCCCGCTGGCAACAGGTTGATCCGCCTCGTTGATCTTCGGCCGGGTCGTGAACATTTTCCATCCGAGATAGAGCAGGTAGGCTGCACCGAGGATGCGGATGGCCGTAAACAGTTCGCCCCAGTGATGTGCGACCGCGGCCAGCCCGAGGCTGGCGAGGACAAGATATACGGCGTCGCTGATGGTCATGCCGAAGGCGAGCATCGCGCACGAGCGCGCGCCGAACATCATTGCCCGGGCAAGGATGGCAAACACGCCCGGCCCGGGTGTGATGCCAAAGATGAATATCGCCAGAAAAAAGCTGATTCCACTTTCGAAGCTCATTGAGCGGAGTCCTTCTGTGCCGGAGGTCAGTTTTCCGAGCGCACGAGGTCGATATCGACCATCAGATCCGCGGAAATGCGTTCGAGATCATCTTGCAGGGCGGCAATGTCGAAACCGGGTGCGGCAAGCAACTCGGCGTCGGCCTTGAACAGCATTTCGGCGGACATCGGTGCGCTGGCCGTGCCAGTCACGAGCTTCTCGACGTTGACTGCATGGCGGGCGAGCACGGTCGTGACTTCGCGAACGATCCCGAGACGGTCGTGACCGACGAGTTGCAGCGAGAATCGCGCACCTGCCGCCGACGTGATCTCGGGACCACTCGTTTCGACGAGCACCCGTAACTCGGGAAGGTCGGAAAGTGCCTTGCTCAGTCGCGTGACATGCTCATCGGGTACTTCGATGCGTACGATCCCGGCGAATTTGCCCGACAGGCGGGACATGGAGGATTCGAGCCAGTTGCCTTCATGTCTGCTGATTGTGGATGCCAGCTTTTCGACCAGCCCGTGGCGATCGTCGCCGATTACAGTGAGTACGAGAGACTGGGTCATTTCCGATCCTCTGGTTGCGCGTGAATGATTGCAGGTGCGACTGTGCCTGAGCGGGCTGGATCGCCGCAAGTGTCTATCCGAAGCATAGATCCCGGTGTGGCTCGAATGGTGTCGGCAGTACGAAGGGCGAGGGCGGGATGATACGGTGTTGGCGGTGCCACCGTTCTTTCGATCGCGCATCCTGCGCAGGGTTTATAGTGCCGGCCTGGCAAATGAAGGCGCGTCAACATGAAAGACGATCAATTGCGCGGGCTCACCGAGCTTGTATGCGCGTTTCGCGACGAGCGGGACTGGGCCCAGTTCCATTCTCTTCGCAACCTGGTCACTTCGCTCAGTCTTGAGGCCGCCGAACTCCTGGAACTCACGCAGTGGCGTTCGGACGCCGAGGTGGAGTCGCTGCCAAAAGAGGCCGCTTCCCGAGAGGCGCTTGGCGACGAGTGCGCGGACATCCTCCTCTATCTGTTGCTGATTGCCGATCGTACCGGTATCGATCTGGCCGACGCGGCGCGCCGGAAACTCATCAAGAATGCGGACAAGTATCCGGTCGAGACGAGCCGCGGCTCACGCGAGAAATACACTCGCCTCAAGAGCGTCGCCCGGGCTGCGGAGAAGGACTGACATGGCCTTGCGCGCGACCATTTTCAAGAGTGTTCTCAGTGTGTCGGACCTGGATCGGCACTACTACGCCGAACACGCCCTTACGTTGGCAAGACATCCGTCGGAGACCGATGAGCGGATGATGGTTCGCGTGCTGGCTTTCGCTCTGTTCGCGGATGAACGACTCGAGTTCGGCCGCGGCTTGTCGAGCGAAGACGAACCCGCCCTTTGGCTCAGGGACTACGGCGGTGAGATCCGGCTGTGGATAGAAGTTGGTTTGCCTGACGAGCGCGTCCTGCGCAAGGCATCGGGGCGGGCCGAGCGGGTGGTGCTTCTGGCTTACGGCGGGCGGGCAGCGGAGGTATGGTGGCAGAACCAGCGTGCGGCACTTGCTCGCCTTGATAATCTGACCGTGCTTGCGGTTCCGCAAGAGGCCTCGCGCGGGCTTGCAGCCATGGCCGAGCGCGGCATGCAGTTGCAGGTGACGGTGCAGGATGGCGAACTGTGGTTTTCGTCCGCGGATTCAGCGGTTCAGGTGAGCTTCGAGCGACTCAAGGACTGAGATAAGGGCGGGGGTGTTCCGACAAGGCCGTCCGGTCGACCCCACATGTCGGGAGGTCGAGGCGTCCTCCGTGGCTCAACGCTTCAGATGACCAACGGCCCAAACGGCAGCCTCGACCCGGGAGCGCAGGTTGAGTTTGCGAAGAATGTGTTTGACGTGCACCTTCACCGTGCCTTCCGCGATATCGAGGTCGCGCGCGATGAGCTTGTTGCTCAGACCGCTGGCCAGCCGTTCGATGATTCGCAACTCCTGTTCCGTGAGCCCCGCGTCCTCGGGGCTTTCCGGGCGCGGCTCGCCCCTGAGCGCGCTTGCCAGCAAATGGGTAAGGCTGTCCGAGACGACCACCTGTCCGTTCGCGGCCGCTTTGAGGCGGTCGACCATCTGCTCCGGTTCCATGTCCTTGAGCAGGTAGCCATCCGCGCCGGCGCGCAACGCGGCGACCAGATCCTCGCCATGGTCCGACACGGTAATGATGAGTATGCGGGTGTCGGTATCCGTCGCCTTGATGGCCCGGAGCACCTCGAGGCCGCTGATGTCGCGCATGTTCAGGTCGAGCAACATCAGATCGGGCTGCAGGCGCTGCTGAAGTTCGATGCCCTCCGCGCCGCCGGAAGCCTCGCCGATCAGCGCGAAGCTCGCGATGGTCTGGATCAGCTGGCTGAGCCCGCGACGGAATAACGGATGATCGTCCACTAGCAGAACGGTCTGGTGAGGTTCAGGCGTGCTCATGAGGGGTTTCCGTATCCGGTTGAGTAGCCGGAAAGCGTAGCGTTACCCGCGTTCCGCCTCCCGGGCGCGGATCGATCTGCACACTGCCGCGCAGGCTCAGTGCGCGCTCTTTCATGATGGCGGTGCCGTGGTGTCCGGCCGGTGCGGCGCCCGCCGAGAGAAGGCCGACTCCGTCGTCGTCGATGACTGCGATCACTTCGCCGTCTTCCCGGTATTCGATCAAGACGCTGGCGTTAGCCGCGCGCGCGTGGCGGGTCATGTTCGACAGGGCCTCGCGTATTACGTGCAGGGCGTGAATCTCCTGGTTCGGCGTGAGATGGCAGCCATGAAGCTGCGTCTCGAGGGTGATTGGAACACCACTGCGTGCGCTGTATTCGCCGACCGTCGCATTGAGAAGATCGAGAAAGTCTCCCTCCATCCGAAGCCGAAAGGTCGACAGCAATTCCCTCAACTGACGATAAGCGAGATTGATGCCTTCACGCAGGTCACCGAGCACCACCCGGGCCTTCGCGCTGCTTTGAGGTGAGTCGAGCATGGGCTGGAGCAGGCTGGCCTGAATCTTCATGTAGGAGAGTGACTGGGCCAGCGAATCGTGCAGCTCCCGGGCAATCGTCGAGCGTTCCTCCTGCAAGGCGACGAGGCGATCCCGCTCTGACTGAAACGAGATACCCTGCGCGATACCGATATGCTTGGCGACTGCGTTCAACAGCATTTCCTGCCACTCCTCGAGTTCATGATGCTCCTCGAGCAGCACCCGGAGCACGCCATAATGATGATCGGCATCGCGCAGGGCGAGCTGGCGCAAGCGGGTGTCGGATCCATCGGGACGCAGGACTCGCAGCACCGGGCCCGTATTGCCTGCCCGAGCCGGCACGGCCGGTCGGAGCCTTTCGCGACGGGCAAGCGTGGTTATGTAGCCGTCGAACTCGGGGCATCGGGGACAGCCTTCCGCGCTGCGGTCATCGCAATTGCCGATCGAACTGGCAAGTATCGATGCGCTGCCGCCATGCTTGGGCAGTTGACACAGCATGCTGCCGGACAGGCCCAGAACCTCCTCCAGATCGTCGAGCACCTTGCGGTAACTTTCCTGCCGGCCGGGCGCGTTGTACAGATGGGATATCGAGTCATAAAGCAGCTTGAGCGAACGGTTGCTGCGGCTCAGTTCTGCCGTCTTTGCCGCGACCTGTTGTTCCATCCGTCCGCAGAGCGAAGCCAGCTGCGATGACATCAGATTGAACGACTCGGCCAGGTGCCCCAGCTCATCATGGTTTTGGTAACGGATGGGTGATTCGAAATCGCCGCGTGCCACGCGTTCGGCTCCGGCGACCAACTGCTCCATCGGTAAGGCGACGCGGCGATGCAGCAGCACCAGGGTCGGCATGAGCAGAATCAGGATAAGTGCCAGCGCTGCGGCCAGCGTCAGCCGCAACTGGCGAATACGGTTCTCGGCGTCGAGCTCGAGGTGCTCGACGAACTCATTGATGGTGGATACGAGCAGGTCAATTTCAGCGATCAGCGCCGGGCCGTCCTTCGATACGGTTGAGGCTCCGTTTGCAAAGCGCAGAATGTGTGGCTTCACGACCCCACTCCAGGTCTGCTTTACCTTTTCGTAGCTGGTGTCCATCGATCTGGACGAAACTCGCTTGATCGCCCCGCGCAGCGTGTCGGAGGCGATTTCGGTGTCGAAGGCGGCAATTTCAGCCACTACTCGCTGACGCCCCGGTGCGTCTTCCGCAGTGAGTGCCAGATTGGCCAGACGATGACTCTTGTGGCGCAGGCTGCCGGCAACGTTGATGGCGATCCCGCTACCTTGTACCCGCTCCGCGATGCGCTCGGAGGCCGCGATCACGATCAAACCGACCATCGCTATGGCGGCGACGGCCATGGATGTTCTGCTGACGATGGAATGGCGCCAGTCGGGCGCCGGACGGAGCGGCATTCTCGGGTTCATTGCGATTTGCTCGATTCTCTCTCAGATGGTCCTGCAGAAGCTTGCAAGCTGCGGGGTATTGGGGATACCCCCTCCGCATCGATGCCAATTGACTCCCACTGCTGGGGTGCAAATGAAGGTTCATTAAAACAATCGTTTGGCGTCGTGCGCATGTACCTCGAAAGTGGTAGTCCGAGTGGAGGAGACGGAGATGGCGCCCCTTCGCGCGCGCGCGGATGCTTTCTACACTCCGGCAACCAATCCTGGATCAGCACGGGGAGTGCAGAGAAGTCATGTGTCCGCAAAGCAAGGATCCTGTTTGTCACGTTCTTTCAGGGCTGGATCAGTTCGGTTCGCTGGATGCCGACACGCTTCAGGAATTGCAGGCGGGCGCCAGCCTCTATCGTATATCGCGGGGCGAAATGCTGTTCCACAAGGGAGATTCGGCGGACGGCGTGCATCTGGTGATCGAGGGTGAGATAAAACTGTTCTTCCTGTCAGCCAATGGCACCGAGAAACTGATCAGCACGGTAAGCGATGGTGAAAGCTTCGGCGAGGAATGCGTGCTGCTCCCCGGCCCGAGGCGCTTCTCCGCCCAGGGTACCCGCGATACCGTCGGCTTGCGGTTGCGAAAGCAGACGCTCGACGAAGTGATGGCGGCCGATTGCACGCTTGCCCGCGCCTTGCTGCGGAGCTTGAGCGGCCGTATGGATGCGTTGATGGAGAGCATGGAGAATTGCGTACAGCGCAACAGTATCCAGCGGGTCGCATATTACCTCGTGCAGCATGCCCCGACGTCATCCGAGCGATATGAACTGCAACTGGCCGCGAACAAACAGGAGATCGCGGCCCAGCTGAATGTCACGCCGGAAACGTTTTCTCGCGTTCTCGGCCGTCTGACAAGGGACGGACTGATCCGCTCGCAGGGGCGTTGCATCGAGGTCATGAGCCAGCATCTGTTGCGTGCCTGCGCCGGTTGATATCATGCCGAGCGGGCGTTTCGGTCTGTCCGTCTATCGCCTGATGGTGCTGGCATCCTGGCCAAACATTACGCGCTTGGCTTCATCATCCATCACCGGGGCCCTGTTGATCGATTCGGCCAGCTCGTAAGCGCGAATCGTCGCCGGCCGCGCCGCAATCGAATCAAACCAGCGCTTGAGATTCGGGAAGTCGCCCAGGTTCTGCCGTTGACGCTCGTGGGGAACGATCCACGGATAGCATGCCATGTCGGCAATCGAATATTCGCCGACGATGAATTCCCGCCCCGCGAGCTGACGGTCGAGCACCGCGTACAGGCGCGCGGTCTCCTTCACGTAACGATCGATCGCGTAAGCGATGGGCTCGGGCGCGTATTGAACGAAGTGATGGTTTTGTCCCGCCATTGGTCCAAGTCCTCCCATCTGCCAGAAGACCCACTGCATTGCCTCGATGCGGGCGCGCGATCCAGAGGGCAGGAATTTTCCTGTCTTCTCCGCGAGATACTGCAGTATGGCCCCCGATTCGAACACTGATAACGGTTCGCCGCCATCGGAAGGCTCATGGTCCACGATGGCCGGGATCCGGTTGTTGGGGGCTATCCGGAGAAAATCGGGATCGAATTGTTCGCCCCGGGAGATGTTTATTGGCCTGATGGTGTAGGGGAGGCCGCTTTCTTCCAGAAAAAGGGTGATCTTGTGACCGTTTGGGGTCGTCCAGTAGTAGAGATCGATCATGGTGTCGTTCCTCATTGTTGAAGCGTGCGTATTTGGGCGATCCCCGGTCGTGTCGCCTGGTGTTTGCGCGATGCTATGATCGGCCGGAATTACAGGGAGGCCTCATGAGATTCGGAACACCACTTTCGCCGACGGCGCTGCGGGTGATGTTGCTTGGTGCCGGGGAGCTCGGCAAGGAAGTCATCATCGCGCTGCAGCGCCTCGGTGTCGAGGTGATTGCGGTTGATCGCTATCCCGATGCCCCGGGCCATCAGGTCGCGCATCGCGCGCATGTCATTTCGATGACCGACGGAGCCGCGTTGAGGGCACTTGTCGAAGCGGAGAGACCGCACCTGATCGTGCCGGAGATCGAAGCGATCGCAACGGAAACCCTGCTTCAGATCGAGGCCGAGGGGCTCGCGGAAGTGATTCCTACGGCGCGCGCGGCGCGCCTGACGATGGATCGCGAAGGAATTCGCCGTCTCGCCGCCGAGACGCTTGGCCTGCCGACGTCCCCGTTTCGGTTTGCGGATAGCGAAGACGAGCTGCGTGGCGCGATCGAAGGTGGAATCGGCTACCCCTGTCTTGTCAAACCGGTGATGTCATCTTCGGGCAAGGGGCAGTCGCTGCTCACCGGGCCCGATGACATCACCACGGCCTGGGCCCATGCAGCAGCTGGCAGCAGGGTGGATCGGGGAAGGGTGATCGTCGAGGGATTCGTCGACTTCGAATACGAGATCACGCTGCTCACCGTCCGGGCAAACGATGGGACCGGGGTGATCGGTACGTATTTCTGCGAACCGGTCGGGCACCGGCAGGTCTCGGGCGATTACGTCGAATCCTGGCAGCCGCAGGCAATGACGCCGCTTGCTCGGCAGCGCGCGGAGAAAATCGCGGCTGCAGTGACTGCCGATCTGGGCGGGCGGGGCCTGTTCGGCGTGGAGTTGTTCGTCAAGGGGGACGAGGTCTGGTTTTCCGAGGTCAGTCCGCGTCCTCATGACACCGGTCTCGTGACGCTTTGCTCGCAACGCTTCTCCGAATTCGAACTGCATGCGAGGGCCATTCTCGGCCTGCCGGTTGACGTGTCGTTGCGTGAGCCGGGGGCGTCTGCAGTCATCTACGGAGGGATGAATGCGGCAGGGATCGCATTCGAGGGTATCGCCGAAGCACTGGCCGTTCCGCGAAGCGATGTCCGCCTGTTCGGCAAGCCGGAAGCCTTCGAGCGGCGACGCATGGGGGTCGCGGTGGCCAATGCGGACGATGTCGCGGAGGCGCGTCGTCGGGCCTGCCTGGCTGCGAGCCTGGTCAAGCCGGTGCAAGGGTAAGCGAATCGATGAAGATCGCCATGCGCGACGTGATCTTGGCTGTGATCTTCTCCGCCGGGCTTGGCGGATGTGCGAACCTGTGGCAGGACGGGCAGGAGGATGCCGTGTTGGGCGTTGTGGTCTCGCAGCGGATTCTCGTCGAAGGTGTGCCGGGCGGTGGTGGTGTCAGTGTTGGCGTAGGCGCGGCCGGTGGGTCGGGGGGCGGCACGATCTTCGGATTGGGCGTCAATGTCGACCTGGGGCAGCTGTTCCGGGGGAGTGCCAGAAACGTCGGGCGGCAATACACGGTGCGTTTGCAGGACGGTCGGGTGCTGGAGGTGCGGGACACTGGGAGTGAGGCTCTGGCGGACGGTAGCTGCGTAGCCCTCGTGCTCGACCGGAATGGGGTGCCGCGATCGGTTAAGCCGTCTACAGCGTGCGCTCCGTGAGGCGCCTCGTGATCCTCGTGTGCTGCATTTGCACTTTTTTGGTATAAGATGACGCAAATGCCAGCGTGAGGTTTCAATGTCGACACTTCAGATCCAGAATCCGGATCCGTCTGCCGTGCTTTTGGTTGCGCTGCTCAATGCCGGTAAGGACCTCGGCCTATCGCAGAGTGAGATAGGGGCGGTCGTCGGCCGCGACAGGACCGCTTTCAGCCGCCGTGCCGGTATCGATCCAGGTAGCAAGACGGGCGAACTGGCGCTGCTCCTGATCCGCGCTTATCGGAGCCTGTTTGCGCTGGTCGGTGGCGATATCACTCAGATGCGCCACTGGATGCACACTGCCAACCTGCATACGGGGGGCGTTCCCGCGGAGCAGATTCGTGGTGTGGCAGGGCTTTCGCGGGTGGTGGAATACCTCGACGCGATACGAGGCAAGGTCTGAGCACGATCTGGGATGCCTGCGCCCAACAGGTGGTCGAGCAAGCGTTGGGTGGCGATTTCCGACGGATCGTGGAGTCCCAGGAGCAGGTCGCCACCAACCGACTCGTTTCCTCGCTCGAGGAGCAGGCTCTGCTCGAATCTCTACTCGAATCGAGCAAGCCGCCGCTGCCTTCCGGGTGCGGAAAACTTCATTATCTGTTGAGCACGCCTTTCAGGTACCCACCGCTTCGCCATGGCTCCCGATTCGGGTCGCGTTTCGAGCCGAGCCTGCTTTACGCATCGCGGACAAGCGAGACGGTTCTTGCCGAAGCGGCATACTACCGGCTGCTCTTCTGGTCCGGAATGACCGAGCCGCCCAAGCTAGCCTTGAAGACCCAGCACACGATGTTCGGGGCGCGTTTTCGTACCGAGCGAGGCTTGCGGCTTCAGAAACCTCCGTTTGACACCTTTCGAGAGCAGCTGGCCGACCCGGTTGACTATCGGGCGACCCAGGCGCTCGGTACGCGTATGCGAAACGAGGGTGTGGAGGCCTTCGAGTTCCGTTCGGCCCGCGACCCGGGCGGTGGTACGAATGTAGGCATTTTCAGTTCTGCGGTGCTGTCCGTTCTTCGGCCGTTATTCTCGGAGAACTGGCTGTGTGAAACCACGGCTTCCGGTGTCGATTTCTATTGCGCCGATAACCGTCAGGTGCTTCGTCATCGGCTGGAGACATTTCTGGTGGACGGAGCTCTGCCGATGCCCGCCACTTAGATTCATCAACTCGCGGCTCGTCATCGGGCGCGTCTCGATTGCGTCCCCACCGGAGGACAGCCTGCCTGCATTGGTGGAGCTTTCCACAAGGCGCAGATACCGCGCTCCCGTCTCGGCCCGTTACGTGACGACCTACCGGCCAAGTGTGCTGACCACGGACTGCGTTTCGGAGCGCCCAGCAAAAACAAAAACGCGGCTTTCGCCGCGTTTTTTCGAATCCGTCGCGAGTGCCTGTTACAGCGGACGAATGTTCGAGGCCTGCATGCCTTTGGGGCCCTGCTTGACTTCGAACTCGACGCGCTGGTTTTCAGCCAGGGTTTTGAAGCCGCTGCTCTGGATCTCGCGGAAATGTGCGAAGAGATCGTCACCGCCCTGATCGGGGGTGATGAAGCCGAAGCCCTTGGAGTCGTTGAACCATTTCACGGTACCGGTTTGAGTGCTCATTATTTGCGTTCCATTCAAAAAGAATTAAGGCGATTCGCCTAGGTGCAGGAACGATCAAGACGCGTTACTGGGGGATTCAAACTGGAGCGCAAAACGACCCAACCGCTGGAAACACACCGCAATGACTTACCACTTGATACGACCGCGCGCACAAGATACACGTTTTTTACCGGAGGTGGCGGATTTTCTCGCCTTGAGCGACGTGCCCCTTGATGGAGCGTGGCGCCCGCTCCGTCCGCAGACGCATACTGTTTGGAAAGGTCGGCGCTGCGGGTCCGTTCTGCCGAGCTGCGATTCGGTGAACTCTTGATCGCGTTACGGACGGCAAGTGATGGGATAATCTCGCCTCACGGACTAGCGCAGGCAAAAATGGCAATTCAGTGGTTTCCCGGGCACATGACCTCGGCACGGCGCAAGGCTGCCGAAACGATGGCAGTGGTTGATGTAGTGATCGAAGTATTGGATGCACGCATTCCCGAAGCGAGCTGCAACCCGATGATCGGCGATCTGCGTCGCCATCGGCAGCGCCCCTGTCTGAAGGTACTCAACAAGGCGGATCTTGCTGATCCGGTCGTGACCGAAGCATGGCTCGCGCACTATAACCACCAGCCCGGTGTGAAGGCCGTGGCGTTGTCGTGCAAGAAGGCGGGTGACGCCAGTCGTGTACCCGCACTCTGCCAGTCGTTGGCACCGCATCGCGACGATGGTACGAAACCGCTGCGCATGATGATCATGGGTATTCCCAACGTCGGAAAGTCCACACTGATGAACGCCTTGCTCAAGCGTCGTGTAGCCAAGGTGGGTGACGAACCGGCTGTGACAAAGCAGCAGCAGCGCTTCGATCTTAGCCCTAGGATGGCCTTGATCGACACCCCCGGCATGATGTGGCCCAAGATCGAGCATGACAGTGACGGCTACATGCTTGCCGCGAGCCATGCAATCGGCCGGAATGCGGTCATCGACGAGGAAGTCGCGGTCGAGCTTGGATGCATCCTGCTTGCACGCTACTCGCCGGAGCTTGAGAAACGCTACGGCATTTCAGTCAGCACAATGGACGGGCAGGCTCTTGTCGAGGCAGTCGCCGCGCGGCGCGGGTGCAGAATCAAGGGCGGCGGACTCGATCTGGAAAAGGCCGCGCTGATCCTGCTGAACGATTACCGTAGCGGGGCCATCGGCCGGATCAGTCTGGAAACGCCCGACACCCGTCAGGTCATGCTTGCCGCTCATGCCCGGCGGGTTGAGGACGCAGCGTCCAGCGCACGGCCGGCAAGCGAATGACGTCGTCCGGAAGGGGGGCTCGTCGTGCGACTCAGCTCTCGAGGCGGAAGCCGACTTTCAGTTTCACCTGATGATGGGCGAGCTTGCCGTTTTCGATATGACCGCGGATCTCGGTCACCTCATACCAATCCATGTGGCGGACCGTCGCGGCGGCGGTTTCGATGGCGTTGCGGATGGCATCGTCCACCCCGATGGGCGACGATCCGACGAGTTCCACGAGTTTGTAAACATGGCTGGACATCTTCATTGCCTCGTTGTGGGGATGTTCAGTCAGTATAGGTCCTTGCTTCAGAACTTCTCGTCGCGCCGCAGGTAACGCCAATGACCGACCGGCAACTGGCCCAGTGAGACCCTGCCGATCCTGACGCGCTTGAGGCCCACCACCTTCAGGCCGACAAGCTCGCACATGCGGCGGATCTGGCGCTTGCGGCCTTCGCGAAGAACGAAACGCAACTGGTCTTCGTTCTGCCACGAGACCTTGGCTGGCTTGAGTTTGACGCCGTCCAGGCTCAGGCCATGATTTAGTAACTTCAAGCTTTCGGACGATAGCTCGCCCTCGACACGCACGAGATACTCCTTTTCGACGGTCGAGTCCTCGCCGATCAGCCAGCGCGCCACGCGACCGTCCTGGGTGAGGACCAGCAAGCCGGTTGAATCGATGTCGAGACGTCCGGCCGGCGCCAGCCGGCGCACGTGAGCCGGCTTGAAGTTGATCGGCGTATTGTCTTCCGACCAGCGGTTCTCGGGTTGCACGAGTACGGACGCGGGTTCGTAGCCGTCTTCGGCCTGCCCCGATACGTAACCGATCGGCTTGTTGACGAGAATGGTCACGAGTTCAGCCTGGCTGCGCATCGCGTCGTCGTGAATCTCGATGAAGGCGTCGCTGCGCACGCGCGAACCGAGTGTGTCGATCACTTCGCCATCGACGCGCACCCAGCCGTTCTCGATCCAGTCGTCGGCTTCGCGGCGGGAGCAGATTCCCCGCTCGGAGAGGACCTTGGACAGGCGGGGAAGATCCGGTTCGCTGCGGCCGGCATCGGAATGTGGCCGCTCGGCTGCGCGTGGGGAAGATCGCTCCTCGGTACGGGCGTTACGGTCCGATCGTGCAGGCCGCGGCGATTTTTCCTGGACGCGTGGCCGTGCCGGGCGCTCGTCCCGGCGACCGGTACGCTCGACACGCCCTTCGTCCCGGGCAGGGCCGGAGCCGGCGGGACGCCGTCCACGTGTATGCTCAGCATCGTCAGGGCGCTCCGGGCGCGGCGGTGGTGGCTTGCGGACCTGGGAGCCGCCACGGATAGGCCGTCGGGCAGGCTTGCGGCCGTCGGATCCGGGAGCCTCCTGCGCGGATTTTTTGGGGAGTTTCAGGGTGTTGCGAGACATGGGCTGTTGCTGCTTCGATGCGAGCCGTGCACTTTACGTCAGATTCCTTCGCGGCCGTAGTCCGTGCGACAGGTTTGTGCCGCGATTACGACGACCCATGCGCTCCGGCGCCTGCCTTGACGGTGGATTGCGCAAATGAGTGACCATCCGGCCAGCGCGCGTCGCTGCGTGTCATGCAATCGCTGGGCCGGGGAACGCGTGCCGGCTTCGGTGCCCGATCACGTGTTCGTTCAGGACGATGCTGCCAAGGGACTGTGCACCGAGGGACCGTGGCATGGCACGCCACGGGGCGTGCGCAATGCCTGTGGCCAGTGGGTTCGCTGGCTTGCGCTCGGCGATTCGCCCGTCGGGGCGGATCAGCCCCGCAGTCGCGCGTCCAGCTGATCCACGATCTCGGCCCAGTCTGCGTCCTCGCGGACCTCCTCGCGCAGGAAACTTGCCTGCGCGCCAGACCAGAAAGGCGCATCGGCGAGCTCGATGCCCGATGCCAGCGGCCGGTGTTGTGCAATGAAATTGTCGATCGCGGCCGTGTCGGACGGCAAACCCAATTGAGCGAAGAGATTGTTGATGCTGTGGATCGGCGTTTCCATGCTGGCTCCTTTACTGCGGTTGGGGATAGCGGAACTGACCTGTGATTTTGCGGGCGGTTCAAGTTCTTTTGGCGGGCGATGCGCCAGTCGGGGCGCGGCCAGCGATTCGCTCCTGCCGGGTCTCTCGGATATCCTTTGGCGGGCAGGCACCCGGCCACGCAGGTCCGGGATTCGCTCTACCAGTGCCAATGCTGCCATTACTTTATAGACACAGGTCGGACTGTTCATGCAAAAGCAATTCATTTTTCTTGTTCTCGCGAGCTTTCTCGTTCCGCTTGCTTGTGCCGAGGATATCGGGTCGGTGAATACCGAGTGGAAGCTTACGGGGTCCCACAAGCTGGTCGTCGAGGTTATCGACGATCCGAAGGTCGATGGGGTGGCCTGCTATGTCGCCAAGCCGGAACGCGGTGGGGTGGCCGGCGCGTTCGGCGTGGCGGAGGAAGTGTCGGACGTCTCGATCGCGTGCCGTCAGGTCGGGCCGATCCACTTCAAGGAGTCCGTACCCCTCAAGGAGGACGCCTTCAGCGAGCGAAGGTCACTGATCTTCAAGACCTTGCATGTGGTCAGGATGGTCGATGTGGCGCGCAATACGCTGGTGTACCTGACCTATTCGGATCGCGTGATTTCGGGCAGCGCGAAGAATTCGGTGACCGCGGTGACGGTGGACAGGGCGATGCCGATTCCGGTCAAACGCTAGTCCGAGTTGTTCGAGGGCGCGGTGGAGTCAACCAGCGCCCCCTCCCGCTACATGCCCATGTAGCGCCCCGGCCGGTGATTGACCGCGATCACGACGTTTACCGCGATTGCGCCGAGCACTGAAATCAGGACTGCCTTGGGCGGCACCACGAAGATGGATAGACCGACGATGAGGCAGTCGGCGGCCATCTGTACCTTGCCAGCACG
Organism: Cognatazoarcus halotolerans; assembly: GCF_009800965.1. Classification (GTDB taxonomy): domain Bacteria; phylum Pseudomonadota; class Gammaproteobacteria; order Burkholderiales; family Rhodocyclaceae; genus Cognatazoarcus; species Cognatazoarcus halotolerans. Next base: position 133,102 of record NZ_WUAF01000011.1, read on the forward strand.
CCATCCCCGGGTGCGCTGCAGGTGAATGGCCAGCACGCCGATGCCGCCGAGGCTGGCACGATGGCGTATCAGCATCAACAACCCGGTGCCCGCAAGCAGGCCTCCCATCACGGCTGCGAAGTAAGGGTCGATGGAGCCGATTTCGATGAGGCGCGGCAACCACTCGCTGTAGATCGACAGCAGCGCGACCGCGAGGAAGGTCTTGAAGGTGAATATCCAACCCAGGGCGCGGATCGCGAAGATGTAGAACGGAAGATTGACCACGAAGAAGACCGCTCCGAACGGAAACCCGCTCAGGTAATGAACCAGGAAAGCCAGACCGGCTGTGCCACCGGTGAACAGGCCGGCCTGGCGGAACAACACGACGGCCATCGCGACGAACAGGCTTCCGAACAGCAGGGCCTGGACGTCCTCGAGAAGAGAGTGCTCATCGTTGTGCGGAACAGCCTGGTTCATGGCAGCGATACTTTCTTGCTTCGGTCTGGGATTCTCGCCGATTTGCGCTTCGACGACGTGATGCAAAGTGAGGGACGGGTTCCTTCGGGCGGGTCGATCGGCGAGCGCGAAGACTCGTCGAGGTAGCCATCCCGGCTAGAATCGGGTCCTGTCCCCGGATAATTGCATGGAAACACGCATGAGCAATCTTCAGAGTCTCTATCAAAGCCGCTATGGCGACGCCAACGCGCAATCTCCCACCGCGAACAATCCAATGATCGAACTGCTGCTGCGGCACCGTTCGGTGAGAGCCTATGCGCCTGACCGGGCTGTCAGTGACGATCAGCTCGAAGCGATCATTGCGGCCGCGCAATCCGCCGCGAGTTCATCGAATCTGCAGGCATGGAGCGTGGTGGCGGTTCGCGACGAGGCACGCAAGGCCCGTCTTGCAGCGCTCGCGGGCAATCAGAAGCACATCGAAGATGCCCCGCTGCAACTCGTGTGGCTCGCCGATCTGGCGCGGCTGGAACACGTTGCGCAGTCCGTCAGCCGACCCTCCGCTGCGCTCGATTACACGGAAATGCTGATGGTCGGCGTCATCGATGCATCACTGGCCGCCCAGAACGCTGCCGTTGCCGCAGAGTCCTTGGGCCTCTCGCTGGTCTATATCGGCGGGATGCGCAACAAGCCCGAAGAAGTAGCCGAAGTGCTCGGGCTGCCACCGAGGGTGGTTGCCGTATTCGGCATGTGCATCGGGTACGAGGATGATTCGAAACCGGCCAGCATCAAACCACGGCCCCCCCAACCGGTGGTTCTGCACCGCGAGACCTACGATCTGCCGGCGCAGGATGAGGGCATTGCCCGTTACAACGCCGCGATGGCGCGCTTTTACGAAGAGCAGGGCATGAATGTGCGGGGTAGTTGGGCTGATCACTCCGCCAAGCGCGTCGCCGGACCCGAGACTCTGTCCGGGCGCGACCGGCTGGTGGAAGCGCTTGCGAACCGCGGGTTTCCGCTCAAGTGAGCGATCAGGACCCGGTGCATACCGACGCTGGGCAGCTGTCGCTGCGTATCGAGGCGCTCGAAGCCAAGCTGGTTTTCGCAGAGGACTTGCTCGAAACGCTGAATCTGACGGTGTATCGGCAGCAGCAGCATATCGAGCGTCTGCAAAAGCAGTTGGCGCGTTTGGCCGAGCAGGTCGCCGGGAACACAGGAGCAGGCGAGGCGCGCAACCTCAAGGACGAGATTCCGCCTCACTACTGATCGGAGGGGGCGCCTTTGCTTCTTCCACAGTATCGGCGGCGGGGGCGGCAGGGCCGGGCCCCCGCGCGAGCGGTGCCCGCAGGGCATCGAAGTCCCCCGGGGCGACATACTGCATCAACTCCTTGCCCTTTGGATCGACGATGATGTCCAGCCCCCTGGCGGGATAAAGCAGGTGTTCGGCGCCTTCGGGGCCCTGAATGCGCTCCCCGGGTTCGCCAAAGCGGGCGATGATGGTCTGCTCGTCGAGGTTGATCGATGGAATGAAGCCGATGGCGCGGATCTTGAGCTTCAAGGCCCTGTCGAGATCGTCCGGATGGAGCGCGGATTTACGGGTCGTGCTTTCCATGAACTCGGTTTTCGTGACACGTGACAGCATCGCTGAAAGTGTCGATTCGTCAATGGCTGCAGTGAGGACGAGTTTTCCGGTAACCATGCCGGCGGCAAAGGTGCCGTAGTAGGCTTCGAGCGAACCATGTTCCCCCGGTGCCGTGATCAGGGCAATCTCGATGTCTTGCCCGAGCGCATGTCTGGCATCACCGAGTGTGCTTTCGCCAATCGTCAGCCCGAACACCCGGCTCTTGCCGCCGTCAGTCGTGGCGATTTCCCATGGAGGCGTCGCAGTGACCGCACTGCCGCCCGGACTGAACACGAGTGGTGCGGCAAGCACTGCAATCGCGAGAAGAATGATGGCGAGGACGAGTTTCATGAGGCGGCTACTGCCGGGCGCTGGCGAAGCCGGTATTGTGCAGTATCGCGGCCGATCAGGCACTCCACGCCCCGAGTCGGCGGTGCAAGACGGATTTCCCGATGTTTCAGGGGAGGGTGATCACCAGCCGCGGTACTGCGGACGACTCGCTGATGATGCCTTGATAGACATCCAGACGCTCGAGGATCTCTGCGCTCAGTTGGGATCTCAGCCCGACGTATGCGCCGAGCGCCATCAGGGCGGTGAGCGCGCCGATTACCCACAAGGGTATCTCCCGCCTGAGGGTGTGGCTGGCGCGGTCCGGTAGCGCCCAATGCGGGGCGAAGCCGCGATGCTTGCCCTTCAGGTGCGCGATCTGTTCGCCCAGCTGGGCGGTCAGGTAACCCAGCTTTTCGGTACCCTCTAGCAGGTAGCGACCCTTGAATCCGAGCAGCAGACACATGTGGAAGACTTCCAGCACCTCGAGTCTTGCCGCTGCGTTACCGCGGAGCTGTTCGAGCTTGTCGAAGAATCTCTCCCCGGCGAGTACATCGCCAAACAGGGCCAACTGAAGCGGTTGCCGCTCCCATTCGCTGCGCACCGCGAAGGAGGAGCCGAGGACGACCTCGTCGACGGTGGCACAGAGTGCATATTTCGCGGCGTAGATGGCCTCCGGATCCGTACCCTGTCGCTTCGCGTCGCGCTCGAAGCCGTCGAGAAATTCGATGAAACGATTGGCGAGGCCTTCGGCGCCGGTGGGGGCGTGCCGGTTCTTGAGCAGGAATACCAGATAGAAGCCGTCGTAGAGCAGATCAACGAGACTTGCGGTTTGCCGCGGCGCGTCGTCGGAACGTTGTGCGGAGGCTGCGAGCAGGGACGGGTTGGGGTTCATGCATTCACCGCGATGAGGTCGATATTCAGGCCGTCGAACCCAGAAGGAGCGTGGATGTTGATGCTTTGCGCCTTGAGCATGCGCTCGTAAAGCGGGCCATGAGTGTCGAGCTCGAAGTAGCTCGCGCCGGGGCGAACCGGCACCGCAGCCGGCACCTGCGGAGAGTGGATGATCCTGACCCCGCTCATCGCGGAGAGGACGAGCTTCTCGACATCGTCTGGTGCGCCGACCTTGAGCCTTTGGGGAACCGCATCGATCAGCTCTGCGGCAGAGAGTCTGGCGGAGATACCGAGATAAAAACGGGTGTCCGCGTTGATCTTTTCCGAGTCAAGCCGGCCTGCGTGCAGACCCGGTTTGAGCTCATCCAGCGCAATGGCAAAGTAGCGTGTCGATATGACGGTTTCGAGCAGGTCCCGGATGATGATGTCGAGATGATCGAACGCCGGGCCGGGTTCGCCGTGATCGTAGCTTGGCAGGGCGTCGAGCGTGTGGCGCTTGGAGAAGGTCATCAAGCCGCCGGCAAGTCGCAACATTTCCTGGAACAGCCGTTCGGGATGCAGCTGAGGATTGGCATGAAGATGGGCGAGGGCCGCCGAGCCCGCGCTGGCGGTATGCAGCAGCCAGAATGAGGCGATGTCGCCGGAGCGGAATTCGATAACGTGGCGAGCGGGTTCGCGGTGAAGACCGTAGAGCGCGTTCACCTTGGCCTGCAGCGCATCGAGCAGGCGCTGCAGACGGGACCGCAAGGCAGGGGAGGCGCCGATCGACAAACAGGGCGGTACGAAGTGGGGATCGAGCTCGTGGCTGCCCGAAACGGTACGTTGCAGTCTCAGCAGCGGTAGCCGGACGAAGGATTCAGCGGTCTGCGCGCGTATCCTCAGGCGGGCCTGCTTGCGCAATGTGATCAGCTCGGCCGGCGCTGCGTCGGAGAAGAGGTCGGTGCCTTCGGCAGTATCCGTGACGAAACGCGTCGTGCCGGCACCGTCGGGCGCCTCGCAGTTCTTTCCGAAGCTCTGGATCGGGCTGATGGTCAGGTCGACGATGCAATCTGCGTCGATGGCGCCGAGCGTCTCGAGGCGCAGGTCGGGCGGCAGCACGTCGGCGTCGGGCGCAAGATAGCGCTCGCCGTCGGGCATGCGGGCATCGATGCGATTGAGGCGCAGGATGCCGCTGCGGAGCGCATCGCGATCTATCTCAAGCTCGCTCACCCCGAAGCCGAAGGGCTGGGCGGCGAAGAGTAGCTCGCGTTGGCGTGCCTCGTGATAAGCGTCCTGTTGCTGAAAGTGCTGAGGCCGCAGGAAGAGGCCTTCGCCCCACAGGATCTTTGGGTGGCTCATGAGGAATTCATCCGGATATTTACAGGGAACTGGATAGGGTGTGCGATTGCTTGTCCGGCATGGCGGCGCAGCGTATGCCGGCGAGATTGATTGCATTCGTGCTCGCCTCGGCGCCGGTGAGTGCACCGGCGCCGACTGTCATTGCACAACGGTGAAAACCCAGTGCAATACCCGTGTCGGTGGACGTGCTGGCGTCGAACGAATAGCGCCAGCGTTTCGCCGCCGGTGCGCGAAACAGCGCGGCAACGGCAATGACGCGCGTGCCGGTGATCAGCGATTCGTCGAGATCGAGACGTGCTCCGGGGGTAAGCATGACTTCGCGCACCGCGAGCAGATCCTCGCCAAGCGCTTCGCGCTCATGCTCGGGTTCGAGCAGGGCATCCGCCTTTACGGTCGAGAACGATTGCGCACTGCGCAGCTGATAGACCTTTACCAGCAGGGCGAGTGACTGGCCGTCGTCCGTGGTGTTGAGCGAGCGGGCCGCGTTCAGTGTGATTCGTATGCGGCGCTCCTGCGCTTCCCTTGAGGCGGGCTTGAGTCCGGCCGCTTCCATTCCGGTTCCGACCGCGGAGGCTGCGAGGCTGACGATGCCCGCAGTCGAACAGGCGCTCAGAGCCAGACTGACAGTGATCGCAGCCCAGGATGCGCCGCACCGACGAACGGCCTTGTTTAGGGTGTGGTGCATTGGTTTCGTGCGTTTCGAATCTTGCAATTGTCATTAAATAAATACCAATGTACTATGCGCGGCAATCTTTTCCAATGACAAATAAATAATCAGGCATGTATGGAGGTTGCGTAGGTGTTTGCGTCGAGAACCGTGCTGATGCTGCTAGTCGTTTCCTTGTTGTCCGCTTGCGCAACTGCCCCAAGGCAGCTTGACGACGTCCAGTTTGACGAGAAGCTGGTCGAGACCGACCTGAAGGTGGAGGCGCTTGGCAAGGCGGGCAAAATGGAGGAGGCAAGCGTTGCGCTGACGCGCCTGGCTGCCTTGAACACTGCCCGCAAGGAGCCATGGTCGCGGCTGGCGCGTATGCATTTCGAGAGCGGCAACTACGGTGCGGCAATCACCGCGGCCGATGAAGTCTTGCAGCGCGACTCTTCCGATCTCGCGGCGAAAAGTATTCGTGCGGTCAGCGGGCTGCGAGTGGCTGCTCGTTCGCTCGAAGACATCCAGAAAGACCAGACGCTCGCCGGAGCAGCCCGGCCCGATGCACAGAAGCTCGCCACCTTGTTGCGCGAAACGCTCGGTGAACCGGTGCTGGTGCCGCCGACCACGCCGGTGGTCGAACCGCCGGAAGAGGTTCGCAGGCCAGTGCGCAAACGCCGTGTTCGACGCGTCCGAAATGTTTCGCCAGCGCCTGCGGCCGTTAGCGTCCCCGCAGCTCCCGCGCGAGCCGATGGCGCGAGTGCCAACCCCTTCGGTGCTCTGCAGTAAGTCACCCTTCGTCCATCCCAGTTTCCGGAGAGTCTCGTGTCAAAGAAAGAAAGCGTTCAGAAACGACTGCAGCGGGTGCGGCCGCCGCGGGTACAACTCACCTATGACGTCGAGATTGGTGATGCAGTCGAGCAGAAGGAGTTGCCCTTCGTCGTCGGCGTCATAGGCGATTACGCGGGGCAAAGCCTCCAGCCGCAGGGCAAGGTCCGTGACCGCAAGTTTGTCAGTGTCGATCTCGACAACTTTGACGATGTCATGGCAGGTGTGGCGCCGCGCGCCGCCTACCGCGTCAAGAACAGGTTGTCCGATCAAGGAGGGGAACTCGCGGTCGATCTCACCTTTGAATCCTTCGAGGATTTCCGGCCCGAAGCGGTGGTCGCGAGGGTGGAGCCGCTGCGAAAACTCATGGAAGCCCGTTCGCGCCTTGCCGATCTGCGCAACAAGCTTGCCGGCAATGAACGTCTCGAGGACTTGCTTGGCGAGGTGCTCCACAACACCGATGAGTTGGCTGCCCTGGGTCGGAGTCGGACTGACGGCGACCAGGAGGGCGGACAATGAGCGCGCAGCAGGCATTCCAGGACGAAGCGATCGAGGGGCTCGAGGGCGGCAGCCTGCTTGATCGCATCATTGGCGAAAGCCGTATTGCCCGCTCCCGAGTGGAGCACGAGCGGGCCCGCGACCTCATCGGCGAATTGGTCGATCAGGTCCTCGAGGGCGAACTCGTTCCCAGTGAAAACCTTTCGGCCAGTCTCGATGCACGTATTGCGGAACTCGATGCGCTGATCTCCGCGCAGCTCAGCGAAGTGATGCATGCTCCAGAATTCCAGCGTCTGGAGAGTGCGTGGACCGGGCTGCGCTACCTGTGTGCGCAGACGTCTACCGGTACGAATCTCAAGATCAAGCTGCTCAATGCCGGGAAGCGGGATCTGCTCAAGGACTTCAGGACGGCGATCGACTTCGATCAGAGCGCACTCTTCAAGAAAGTCTACGAGGAAGAGTTCGGTACCTTCGGCGGGTCCCCGTTCGGGGCGCTGATCGGTGAATTCGAACTCACCCGGCAGCCCGAGGACATGTATTTCGTCGAGCAGATGTCGCACATCGCGGCAGCGTCGCACGCGCCCTTCATCAGCAGTGCTTCACCCGAGCTTTTCGGCCTGGAGCGCTTCACCGAACTGGGGCGGCCGCGTGACCTGGCAAAGGTTTTCGATACCGTCGAATACGCCAAGTGGAAGTCCTTCCGCGAGTCGGAGGATGCGCGCTACGTTGGTTTGGCGCTGCCGCGCTTCCTTGGGCGTCTGCCATACAACCCGCTCGATGGCATTACTGTCGAAGGTTTCAATTTTGTCGAAGAGGTCGACGGCAGCGATCACGACAAATATCTTTGGTGCAACGCGGCTTTTGCGTTTGGTGCGCGCTTGACGAGTGCATTCGAGCAATACGGCTGGTGTGCTGCGATCCGTGGCGTAGAGGGTGGTGGCCTGGTCGAGGACCTGCCAACCCACACGTTCCGCACCGACGATGGCGAAGTGGCGCTGAAGTGTCCGACAGAGGTGTCGGTCACCGATCGGCGCGAGAAGGAGTTGAGCGACCTCGGTTTCATCCCGCTCGTGCATTGCAAGAACACCGACTACGCGGCCTTTTTCGGCGCCCAATCGGCGCAGAAGGCGCGGCGCTACGACAACGATGCGGCCAATGCCAATTCGGCGCTGTCGAGCCAGTTGCAGTACATCTTCGCGGTCTGCCGGATTGCGCATTACATGAAAGCAATGATGCGCGACAAGGTCGGCAGCTTCGCGTCGGCGAGCAACGTAGAGCATTACCTGCAGCGCTGGGTGGACCAGTACGTCACCGCGGACGACTCGGCTTCGCAGGAGACAAAGGCGCAGTTTCCCTTGCGCGAAGCCTCGGTCGAGGTGTCCGAGGTGCCGGGCAGGCCGGGTGTCTATCGGGCGGTTTCGTTCATCCGGCCGCATTTCCAGCTCGACGAACTGTCGGTTTCGCTGCGGCTCGTCGCCGAGCTGCCGCACGGCAACAAGGCTTGATTGAATAACCAGGAGCACAAGCGCAATGAAAGATATCTATGTCGAATTCAAGGGTAGCGACATCAAGGGCGACTCCCGCGACCAGAAGCACAAGGACACCGTCGAGGTTTACTCATGGAGTCATCTGATCCGCCAGCCCAAGTCTGCGACTGCGTCGAGTTCCGGTGGACACACCGCCGAACGCTGCGAGCATGGCGAAATGGTCTTCACCAAGGACATCGACGGTTCCAGCCCAAAGCTCTGGCAGGCCTGTTCATCCGGCATCGTGGTCAATGACGTGGTGGTTTACTTTTACCGTGCGTTCGGTGGCAAGAACAACACCGGTAGTCCGGGCAGCACGCAGAATCGCCACCAATATCTGAAGATCGAACTCAAGAACGCGATCGTCGCTTCGGTGTCGCCGGTGGTCTCGAGCGAGGGTATCCCACAGGAGACCTTCACGCTCAAGTACTCGGCGGTGAAGTGGACCTACGACGAGCTCAACATCGACGGTAACAAGTCGGGCAAGGTCAATATCCAGGGCGCCTGGAATCTTGCCAAGAACACGCCGAACCTCACCTGATCCAGTATCTGCCGGGGGAGCATGCGCGATAAAGCGCAGTGCTCCCCCTGTCATTCCATGCCAGCATCCAACGGCTTTGAACCCAGCCTGCTCGACAAACTTCTGGACACTGCGCCGAGGGCCGCGGTGCAACGACGTCACGACATCGAGGCGCTGAAGGAGTCTGTTGCAGCCGATCTCGAGTCCCTGCTCAATGCCCGCGCGACGATATCCGCTGAAGCGATCGACGGCTTTCCGCTTGCCGCAAACTCGGTAGCGGGCTTTGGCCTGTGTGATTTCGCCGGCCTGAGTCTGGACAGCGTACCTGACCGCAAGCGCATCTGCGATGGCATCCGCCAAGCAATTGCGGCTCACGAGCCACGTCTGCGTGACGTCCGGGTGACGCTCCGCCTCGAGCGACGCGCGGTCAATGCCCTGTTCTTCGACATCATGGCGATTCTGGTCGTGCGTCCGGCACACGAGCCTGTGAGCTTCGACGCGATGCTGCAGCCGTCCACGCTGCGATATTCGGTGCGCAAGCCGCGCGGGCTGGGCGGTACGGCCGGCGCGATCCCGCGGGCCGCCTGACCATGAAGGACTTGCTGCCCTATTACGAGCAGGAGCTCGCCTTTCTGCGGCGGCATTCGCGCGAGTTCGGCGAACGCTATCCAAAGCTCGCCGCGAGCCTGCTGCTCAACGGTGAGCGCAGCGAAGATCCGCATGTGGAGCGCATGATCGAGTCCTTCGCGCTGCTGTCGGCACGCGTGAACAAGAAGATCGAGGACGGCTATCCAGAATTCACCGAAGCGCTCCTCAATGTGCTTTATCCGCATTACCTGAGGCCCTTTCCCTCCTGCTCGATTGCGCGTTTCGAGGGCGTAGGCGGTGCGGATGTGCTGTCGGCGCCGGTGGTGGTCCCACGCCATGCCGAGCTTCGGTCCCGTCCCGTCCGGGGGCTCTCGTGCAGGTTCCGCACCGCCTGGGCAGTGCATGTGTTGCCGCTCATGATCGAGGCGGCGTGCTTCGAGCCGATCGCCACCGTTCCGTCATCGGTGCCGTTGCCCGCAGCAGCATGCGGTGTGCTCTCGATCACGCTGTCGGCGACCGACCGTGGCATCGACTGGAAGGCGCTGCCCGATCGGCGGCTACGGGTCTTCATCGACGCGGAGCCCTCGCTCGTCGCCACGCTTCGTGACTGTCTCTTCATGCGCTGCGACAGCGCCTTTGCCGTGGCCGCCGAGACGGGAAAGTGGTTGCCGCTTGCAGGGCCGGTCATCGGTGAAGCGGGCTTCGCCGATGACGAAGCACTGCTTGAGTTCCCCGAGACGGCGCATTCGGCCTATCGACACCTGACTGAATATTTTGCCTTCCCCGAGAAGTTCAGCTTCTTCGACCTGCGTCTGGAGCAGTTGCCGGATGTACTGCGCAGCGCGCGCAAGCTCACGCTGAAGCTGGTCGTCAGCGGAATTCAGACCGCGAAATTGGCCGGCAGCCAGCTGCAGGGCCTGACAGCAGCAAATCTGCAGCTGTTCTGCGTGCCAGTGGTCAATCTTTTCGCGCAGCGCGGAGAGCCGATAAAGGTCACGCACCGAAGTCCGGACTATTCCGTGGTGGCGGATGGCCGTAACGCCTTCGGCTACGAGGTCTATTCCATCGATAGGGTGGTGAGGGTGCGCAAGGGGGCACAAGGCGAGATGGTCACCGAGTTCCGGCCGTTCTTTTCCCTGCGCCACGGCGAGCCGCGCGAGAATCGCGGGCAGTACTGGTTTGCGCGACGCGATGCCCTGCTCGCCGAGAGAAGCCCGGGGTACGAGACCCGGATTGCGCTGGTCGATACCGATCTCGACCCACCTTCGACGACCTCCGACACCCTCAGCCTCAGCCTGACCTGCTCCAATCGGGAGTTGCCTTCGCGGCTGGCCATCGGCCATCCCGGCGGAGATCTTTCGCTGGAGGGCGGCAGCGTCGTGCGGCAGATCAGCCTGTTGCGCACGCCGAGCCTGCCACGGCGTTTCAGTACCGGTCAGACGAGTCAGTGGCGGCTGATCTCGCAACTGTCGCTGAACCATCTTTCGCTTACCGGGAGCGGGCTCGTGGCCTTCAAGGAAATGCTCAGCCTCTACGACATCGCGGGTTCATCGGTGAGTCGCCGCCAGATTGACGGCATCACCGCCATTACGCGCGAGGAAAAGACCGTGTGGCTCGCCGGCAAACCCTTCGCGAGCTTCGTGCGGGGCTACGAGCTGCGCTTGAGCATTGATGAAGAGCACTTCGTGGGCAGCGGACTGGACGTATTCGCACGCGTCATCGACCGCTTCCTCGGGCTCTATGTGCACCTCAACAGCTTCATTCAGCTGGTCCTCGTCTCGTCGCGCGGTGGCGAAGAATTGCTGCGTTGCAAGCCGCGAAGCGGCGACGCGATCCTCGCATGACGACACCGTTGCTCGAAGCGCCGCAGGCATTCGAATTCTTCCAGGCGGTGCGACTGCTCGAACGTCGCCTGCAGGCCGATGGCGAGTCGCGGGGCGGCATATCTCCCGTATCCGAACGGATCCGCTTCCGTAACAGCCTGTCGCTCTCGTTTCCGCCCTCGCAGATCGAGGCGCTCGAGCCGCTTCCAGATGAGGACGGTTCGGAGTCGGGGCGTTTCGAGCTTACCCCGAGCTTCATGGGCTTGCTCGGCCTTGCCGGTGTGTTGCCGGTCCACTACACGGAGCGGCTCGCAGCGCACGAGCAGCAGCATCGGGACGATGCGCCGCGCGCCTTTCTCGACATCTTTTCCAACCGCCTCGTGGGCCTGTTCTATCAGGCCTGGAAGAAGCACCGGCTTCCGCTCCAGTACGAATCGAACCCGCGCGATGGGTTCATCGGGCCGGTGCTCTCGCTGGCCGGGCTCGGCTTCGCCGCGCTGCGCGATCGGCTCGGCAACGGCGAGGACGGAATCGACGACGAATCCGTCGCACATCTTTCCGGCCTGCTCATCCAGCGGCCGCTCTCGGCGTCGGCCTTGCAGACCCTCATCGCCACGTATTTCGGCGTGCCGGTGCGGATCGAGCAGTTTGTCGGGCACTGGTATGTACTGGAACATGCGCAGCGCAGTCATCTGGGTGTCGGCAGCTGCGTCCTCGGCCAGAGTGCGCTCTGCGGCGCGCGTGTCTGGCAGCGCGATCTTCGCATCGTCATTCATATCGGGCCACTGGATCGGGCTGCCTACGCGCGATTCCTGCCCCAAGGCAGGAGTACGGCCGCACTCGGTCGCCTGCTCGGGCTCGCCAGCGCCGGCCCGCTCGAGTACGAGATTCGACCTTCGCTACGCGCTGCCGAGGTCGCACCGCTGCGGCTTACGGCAAACGCGAGTGCGCGCCTCGGGCACGATAGCTTTCTGTGCAGCCGTGCCGGGCTCCTCGATCGGGACGATGCCGCTTTCGTGCTCGATCCGGCGCACTGACGCGGGGCCACGATGCAAACCGTAATCAAGACTTCGATACCCGAACTCGATCGGCAATGCGAACCGATTGCCGAGCGCACCGTGCATGAGACGAATCGCCGGGGCGTTCGCAGGAGCGTCATTGGGCATGCCTGTCGCGACGAGATCCTGGTGCCCGCAGGGAGGCGGCCCGGCGCCGGAACGTCGTGGAGCAGGTTCGAAATCCGGGTGAGCCGATGATCGACAGTCCGGCGCTCGCCGATGGCGTGAGATGGCAGCAGACAGATCGTCTGCTGCGGCTTTGCTCCCCGTCTGGGGAGGATGTGTTGCTGGCCGAAGACTTCGATGCAGTCGAGTGTCTTGGGCCTGACAGCGAGCATGCCGGCTTCCGGATCGAGCTGACCGCGCTGTCGCGAGATGCCGGGCTGGATCTGGATTCGCTGCTCGGACAGCCACTGCGGGTCGACCTGCTCACCAGCCAGTCGCGCGACCAGCGCCGCCCCTTCCACGGGTACTGCACGAGCGCCGGCAGGCTGGGGAGCAATGGCGGATTCGCGCGATACCTGCTGCGGATCGAGCCCTGGCTTGCGTTCCTTGGCCACGGACGGGACAGCTACATCTTCCAGGATCGAACGGTCTTCGAGATCGTCGACGAGGTGTTCGGAGACTGGTCCGGCAAAGGCCGGCTTCAGCCCGTCTGGCGCTGGGAGATTGCCGATCGCCGCGTCTATCCGAAGCGTTCGATCACCACCCAGTTCGAGGAAAGCGACCTGACTTTCGTGCAGCGCCTGCTGGCCGAGGAGGGCCTGTTCTGCTGGTTCGAACACGAAGCGGTCGATGACGGAACCCTTGGCAGCCACTGCCTGGTTATCGCCGATAACGCAGATGTGGTCGGCGATAACCTCCAGCCGGTGTTCCGCTACACGCAACCCGGCGCGGTGATGCCCGAGGACAGCATCGACCGTTGGTCCGAACTGCACCGGATCCTGACCTCGGGGCTCGACGCTGCCAGCTGGGACTATCGCAGTCGAAGCAGCCGCCCCCAAGCGGCGCGCGCGCTCGACCGCGACGCTGCGGTCGGGGAACTGATCGAGTGCGACGACCCCGGGCAGTACGCTTGGGAGACCGCGGCACAGGGTGCCCGGTTGCTTGCCTGCCGGCAGGAGGCACACGACGCACGCCGGCAGCGGTTCGAGGCCGAGGGCACGGTCCGCAGCGCGGCCCCGGCTACCCGCTTCGTGCTGCAGGGGTATGCCGATATCGTGCCCGGTGAGCGTCGCGAATACTGCATCGTCGGCGTTGCGCACCGCGCCCGCAACAACCTGGGTGCGGTTCGCGTCAGCGCCGGGGGAGGCACAGGCGAACCCACTTTCGGGGAAGACGTGCCGCTCTACCGCAACCGGCTCCATGTCATTCCGGGCGGGCTAGCGTGGCGGCCGCTGCTCAGGGACGGCCACGGTCGGCGGATCCATCCTCGTCCGAATATCCGCGGTACGCTGACCGCGGTGGTGGTCGGACCAGGGGCACCAACCCATACCGACCGCGACCATCGGGTGCGGGTGCAGTTTGCCTGGCAGCGCGGCAGCAACAGTGCCAGCGGCATGGCGCACCCCAGCGGCGCCGACAACGCGCCGGCGTCCGATGCGCTGGGCACCTGGGTACGGGTCATGAGTCCTGTTGCCGGCGCCAACTGGGGCGGCGTCTTCGTGCCACGGCCCGGCCAGGAGGTGGTCGTGGCCTTCATGCATGGCGACATCGACCGCCCGGTGGTGATTGGCGCACTCCATAACGGCCAGGGGCAGCGTGACGCGGCGGGCAACTTGCTTGCAGGCGGAGCCATGCAGGCCAGCGCCAGCGCACCCGCCTGGTTCGCTGGTGAGACTGCGATGCCTCATCGCCATGGCGCGAGCCTCTCCGGCATCAAGACCCAGCAGCTGTCCGCAAGCCGTACCGGGCAGGGCGGCTACAATCAGCTTGTGTTCGACGATACCCCGGCGCAAGGCCGTATCGAACTCGGCACCACCGAATACGCGAGCCGGTTGCAGCTCGGGCACCTCAGGCAGCAGATCGACAATGCCCGTCTGGCTGACCGCGGCCACGGCGTAGAAATCTCCACCGCCGCTGCAGCCGCGCTGCGCGCCGGGTGCGGCCTGCTGTTGAGTGCGGATGCCCGTCCCGGCGCTGCCGGTGGGCACCTCGATAGTCGCGAGCCAATCGCGCAAAGCGGGTTGGCGATAGAGCTTGTCGGCAAGCTGGCCGGTGCCGCGGCGAGACGGAATGCCACACTGAAGAATGATCCGGCGCCGGACAAGCTGTCGGCGCATGCCTCGCTCGAAAACGCGGAAAAGGTGATGTCCGCCACCCAGACCCGCGGCGCGGGCGCGGGTGCGCCCACAGGCAGCGCGGGGCGCAGTGAAACATCGATTGCCGCCACCGGCGGAGGCGAGGGCACAGTCCCCGCCTGGAGCGCGCCGCGCATCCAGTATTCAGCACCGGCCGGCATCGTCCAGCTCACTCCGGCCGACGCGATTCTGGTCGCCGGCAAAGGCATGGGCCTTGTCGCGGGCGAAGACGCAAACCTCGCTTTCCAGGGCAGCCACAGCCTCGTGATAAAGGACGGTCTCGTACTGTTTTCGGTGGGCAAGGCCACGCGCGAGCAAAAACCGAATGGCGAAACAGGCATTCACCTGCATGCGGCAAGCGGGAAGGTCAGTGTGCAGGCGCAGGGCGGCCAACTGCGCGCCGCGGCGGACAAGTCCGTCACCGTTGCCAGTACCGCGGCAAGCGTCTTCGCCAATGCAAAAGGACATCTTCTTGCGACCGCCAAGGGCGCCAGCCTCAGGATCGAAGGCGGCAACATCTCGCTTCACGCGCCGGGGCCGGTCAGGCTCAAGGCGAGCATGAAGAACCTGACCGGGCCGAAGCGTTCGAGCACGAGTGGCGCTCTGCCCGAGGCGGGAGACGTGAAAGGCTGCGGTGCGGCCGCCGCGGCGGCCGGTGCATCCGGTGCGTCGGCAATCTAAGGGTGCGCATGATCGGTCTATACCCCCTTGATTCCGAGGCGTTGGCGCAGGAACTCGTCGCGCGGCTTGATCCGCTAGTCCCGGCGTTCCTGCTCATAGACCCCTTTCTTCGAGAGCCGACGGAGTCGCTCAACGAAGCGGTGCAGAGGTGCGAGGACGCGCACGCCCTGTCCGATGCCCGGAGCACGTATTGGGAGGCAGCCGTATTCCCGGTTTCCCTGAGCGACAAGCTGCGGATACCGCAGCATCGGCATCCGTACGTGGTGGAATGCTCGATGGTGCGACCGGGCGTGCTCGAGGAGACGGTGCGTTTTGCAGTGCAGGAGCGCGGCAGGGCGCTGGCAACCGGTCTCGCCCCTTACTGCATCGGTGGGTGGCTGCAATCGACGAGCGCGCCCGATCAGCTCTGCGCCACATTGTCGAGGCTAAGCCAGCTCAGGACTTCCCCGAGCACGCTTGCTGCCGCCCGTTACCTGCGCATTGCCGATCGCAGGGTGCTGGGCCTCCTTTGTCACGTGCTGGGTCCGGAGCAAATCATGACGCGCCTTCCTGGGCTTGATCGATGGCTATGGCTTGACGATGCAGCTGGGCTGCGCGCCATCGAGCGTTGTGGCGTTGCAACCACAGAGCCGCTGGTCATCGATCGCGCGGCATGGCAGCGCCTCGCGAACGGCAGCGATCTTCATCCGGTACGCGCACGGCTGATCGGCTTGAAGCCGGACGCTGCCTCGCAGTTCGATCGCATCGAAGCCGCGCTCGAGGCTGGAAGAGCGGTCGCGACGCGATGGCCCACTCGTTTCACGACCGCTCGGGATGTGCAGGACTGGGCCTTGCTGACATTGCTGTTCGGAGACCTGAAGGAGCATCCCGAGGTGATCCGGATACTTGCGCATGGTGACCCGGAATGCCCCGAGCTGCCGGGCGAGCCACCCGAGCCATTTCATCTGCTGCTCGATGCGGCAATCGGCGCGGCCCGCACCGCCGACGAGAAGAGCCCTGCGTGCGGGTTTTCCGAGGAGCGGACATGACGCCGGAACCCAAGTGTGACACCTGCGCGAAGAGCGGCTTGTCGCTCGCCCTGTTCCGCCCGTCGATCGTCGCTGCCCACGATGTGCGCGTGAGCCCGCCCGGGGCGGAACACGTCTCGGTACCCGGGGCGCTGCTGGCCGGGCTGATGCCGGAGCACGGGGTGACCCAGTCGCGCCCCGTGCTGCGAATGTTGCGCAAGGGTTATCTGCACGTCTATTTCGAAAAGCCTCTTGTCGGTGGTGTGCGCTGGCAGACCTATCGTGTCTCGGAGCGAGCGGAGCTTGTCCCACTCGATCTGGCTGACATGATCAATACCAGGGGCGAGGTCGTCTGCAGTCGTTCCGCCCACAATGTTCACGGGCTCAGGACTCTGCACATTCCGCAAGCGCACAAGGCCGGCAAGGTGTGGATCGCCTTCAGCGCCAACCTGTGGTCGGACGTCCTGAAGGCCAGAAACCAGGCGGATCCTGCGGTCATGCAGTGCATCGACGTACCCGCCATTCTGGGCGGCGCGATCCCGCCCAACGGTTTCCGCCCGAGCGCCGAATTGCTTGCGGCGCGCGTGGCTGAATGTGGCCTGGCAGCGTTTGCAACGGCGCGGCGGGGCGATCTGAGCCCGTATCCGTTTACCCGCCTCAAGCGAAATTCCGCCGCAAGTGGAAACGGCGGCCGAGACGAGGTGGCCGACTGGGCCGCGGCCATGGCCGCCATCACGCAAGCACATCCGAAAACCCGGGACAAACAGATCGCCCTGGTCGTGCGCGACCCGGTCGCCCTGGCAGCGGAACTGAACGCGCTGCGGCTGCGTCGGTACGCGCTTGCGCAAGCCGAAATGGAGCGCCCCGAGAATGTGCACGCGCTCAACAGCTCCAACGCCCTGATGGGGCTCAAGTCGGTGATGCTCGATGCCAATCTGGCACAGGGTTGGGAGAAGGTGGCTCCGGTGATGAGCCTCGGCGCGTTTCAGACCATCACGCGGACCAGACCGAACGCACGGAATTGGCCCGAGGGGATGCGTTGGGAGCCGCTGCCGGATACGCGCGAGAACCGTGCGAAATACGGCTACGGGATGGGCCGCCCCGTGTTCCCGGACCACGAACAAAGGGCCGAAGAATGGGCGCGCCGCCAGACCGAAGCGACCTGGTCGCGAATGGCCAGATATTACGACGAGACCGCGCGGAGCCAATGGCTTATCGATTTCGACAAGAGGCTCGAAAAGAGCCACTTCAAGCCGCTCGAAGCTTATGAACTCGACTGGCTTGATGCCCGGGCGTCGAGCGCATTCCGGAACTACTTCGAACGTCATTTCGACCCCAACGATTCGAGCAACCCGAACCAGGCGCATCAGCCGGGGGTGATCTACGCGCAAGAGGTCGAATCGGCCCTGGTCCCGCAACCTCTGACCCGTGGCGTCGTCCTGCGCGCCTGGGTGGATGGTCTCGAGAAGCGGGCCAACGCCCCGGACGCCTATCTATTGCGTGCCCTGGTGGGCAATCAGGCCGAAGTGGTGGCGGCCAGCGATGCCGTATACGACATCAATGGCGCTGACGAGGCGGGCAGACACCTGCACGACAACCGCAACGACAAGCTGCTCGATCTGGGAAAAGGTGTCGTTCAACAAGCGGCCGAAGGCAAGATGGGCGCCACCACGGCTGCGCTTACCAAGCGATTCGGTTGGCTCTCCGACGCCTTGGGGGGGTACGCCACCAGCATCGCCATGAGCGCCTCGGGTGCCGTGGCCGCGCTCACCGACCCCAGGACCGCCTCGGCGATCGGCGCCGGGGTCAGCGGTCTGGCACACCTGCAGATGGACACGGTCGCCGGCAAACGCTTGTTGCGCAAGGTCCAATCGATCCACCTGGTACGCCAGACCATGGATATGGCGCTGCAAGGCGTGGTTCAGGGCGGCGGCTTCAAGACGCCCGTGCTGATCCACCGCTCGATGCCCATCGGCGAGGCCATGGACCTGCTGCGCGGTCGCGCCGACGCCGACATGGGAATCTCGCGCAACCAGCTCAAGCGGCTCGGGCGCGGTGGGCAAGAGACGATTGTCATGAGTGTTCTGACAGACAACAAAACCCTCGCCGAACTGGGTGGCGACACCAAAGCGCTGATCGAGCAAGGCCGCGGCGAGATCAGACTCGGCGGTGCCTCGCGGGCGCAGCAGGCAGGCGCGGCCGCTGCCACGGCGATTGTCTCCGAAGCTGAATTCACCCGGCTCTACCGTGCACAGTCGACCCTATTGACCAAAGCATCGGCGGGCATCGGCGAAGCATTCGGTGGTGCCAGGGCGGCAATGCGCAACCTCGACGGGCGCCTTGCACTGGGGGTGATCATCATCAACGGTGCGGGGGTGTTGAACAACCTCAACAATCTGGACTCCGCGGACGCCATCGAGGTGCGCAACGCCTGGTACGGCATGGCCGACGCCGGCGCGGGGGTGACTGGCGGTTTGTTGGAACTGTCGGGGGTGGTGACCAAAGCGGCCATGGAGGCGCGCAGCCGGGTGCCGATCGTGGTTGCGGAGAGCACCCCGCTCACGACCTTGGCCAGTCTTGCCTACTTCATGGGGGCGATTGCGGGGGTGGTCAATGGGATGGCGGCATTGGCGAAACGGGACGATGCGAAGCGACGTGGGGATGAAGCAATTGCGAAGCTGTACTTTGCGTCAAGTATGGCGTTTTTTGGGATGTCGTCAGCCTACTTGGTGCTAACTGCGGGTGCGATAGCCGATCGAATGGTTGCCAAGGGCGTGGGCGGAGCGGTAGCGAGGGGGATCGCCATGCGTTTTGGTGCGGAAGGTACAGCGGCCTTGTTTGGGGTCTCCGTCAGCGGCTGGGGGCTGATTCTGCTCGGAGCGGGGCTGATCTTCGAGGTGGGCGCGATCCTGATGACTCCTACGCCCCTGCAGAACTGGATCCGGCGTACCTATTTCGGCACGGGAGGCGGCGATGGCGATCTCTTTGCCAAGGGTGACTGGCCCTCCGAGTATGCAGGCCTGATGGAGACACTAAATTTGGGGACCGAATCGGAAACCAGGGCCCAGGACGGCAACTCGGCGATACCAAGCTTGAATCCTGCGCTGGAGAATTCCATTAACATCGCGCCATGACGACATTGAGACTCTATCGGCACGGGGAGCATCCAGAGCAGCGGGTAAGCGCGGATCTGCCCGAACCCGAGGCTCGGCTCCAGGAGGGCGCCAACTTCTCCGGCGTGGTCAAGCGCTTCGACAAGCACGCGCGCACGCACGAGAACGGAATGTCGATGGGGTGGGTGAAACGAATGCATGCGGATGCGATTGAGTGCACGCGGGCTGGAGATGGGGTGCGCGGCCTTGGGTTCTTCTTCGCGTGCGTTTCGCTCGTTGTCGGACTGATCGAGGTATGGGCACTGATCTCCGTATGGATGGATGCTGATCTAATTGAATATTTCATGAGCATATTTTTGGTTTTTTTGATCTTTGTTTCGATGTTGCTCATCCCTCTCTTCCTGACCCGAGCCGAACTCTTCGCCCCCGACGACCTCCCGGTCATCTTCGATCGCAAACATCGCAAGGTCTATCAGATCACACGGTACACCCAGCCCGGCCTCAAGGGCCTGTTCCAACCGTGGCCGACGGTGGCGCTCGAATACGATTGGGACCTGATCGATGCGCAATTGAATGTTCAGACGGCCGTGGGCCCCAACATGGCCAAACGCCAGCATTCGCTGTGGTTCATCGTGCGCCGCAGCGCCGAGGACGACACCCCGATCGATGCCTTCACGCTGGGCAATCCCTTCGTATTGAACGAAGGGCTGGCTTCGGCATTCTGGGAGCACATTCGGCGCTTCATGGAAGAGGGTGGTCCGCATGTGGTGCGGGGTGAGCCCTTGGCGAAGGTATTGCGACCCAAGAGTATCAAGGAGGGCATCGCGCAAGTCTCGCCACTGCAGGGGCGTTCATTTTTCCGCTGGGTGAGCGAAGAGCCGTTCTATGCGTTCGTGCTTGCCGTCGCGGCGCCGGCCTATTTGATCATGTTGCCGCTATGGGGCATCGGAAACTACCTCGCCTACAAGACCTCCACGCCGGTTCAATGGCCGCAGGAAGTGCTCGATGCGGTGGGTGAGCCGTTGGCGGAAGGGAATTGAAACTCTATCGACATGGGGAGCACCCTGAGCAGCAGTTAAGTGCGGATCTGCCCGAACCCGAGGTTCCGCTGCAGGAGGGCGCCAACTTCTCCGGCGTGGTCAAGCGCTTCGACAAGTACGCGCGCGCGCACGAGAACGGAATGTCGATGGGGTGGGTGAGGCAGACGTATGTGGATGCGCTCGAGTGGACGCGGGCTGGGGATGGCGCACGCGGGCTCGGTTTCTTCTCGGCGTGTGTTTCTCTCATGATAGGGATGAGTGCTGCTTGGGTCATTGGCTCCGTTTGGATGGATGCTGATTGGGTCGAATACTTGATAAGTGTTTTTGGCGTAGTCATGGTTTTTTTCGCGATAGTGGTCATACCGCTTTTTTCGATTCGAACTGAACTCTTCTCCCCCGAAGACCTCCCCGTCATCTTCGACCGCAAGCACCGCAAGGTGTACCAGATCACGCGCTACACCCAGCCCGGCCTCAAGGGCCTGTTCCAGCCCTGGCCGACGGTGGCGCTCGAATACGACTGGGATCTGGTCGATGCCCAACTAAACGTTCAGACTGCCGTAGGCCCCAACATGGCCAAACGCCAGCACTCGCTGTGGTTCATAGTGCGCCATAGCGCCGAAGACGACGCCCCGATCGATGCCTTCACGCTGGGCAATCCCTTCGTATTGAACGAAGGGCTGGCTTCGGCTTTCTGGGAGCACATTCGGCGCTTCATGGAAGAGGGTGGTCCGCATGTGGTGCGGGGTGAGCGGTTGGTTGAAATGGGGCGACCGGAGACGATGTGGGAAGGCATCAAGCAGGCCGCGCACTACAAAGGCGGCGGATTACGGCAGTGGTTCCGGGATGGCTCGCTCATCCCCTGGATGGTCATCCTGCTCTTTCCGGTCTTCGGTCCGATGATCTTTCTGTCCGGTATCGGCAACTACCTCGCCTACAAGACTTCCACGCCGGTTCAATGGCCGCAGGAAGTGCTCGATGCGGTGGGCGAGCCGTTGGCGGGAGGGAATTGAAACTCTATCGGCATGGGGCGCATCCCGAGCAGCGGGCAAGCGCGGATTTGCCCGAACCCAAGGCTCCGCTCCAGGAGAGCGCCAACTTCTCCGGCGTGGTCAACCGCTTCGACAAGCATGCGCGCGCCCACGAGAACGGAATGTCGATGGGGTGGTTAAAGCGGAAGTATGCCGATGCGGTTGAGTTTACACGGGTTGCGGATGGGGCGCGGGGGCTGGGTTTTTTTTCTTCGTGCCTTTCAACGGCTGTTGGTCTAATTGGGTTGTGGGCTCTAGGTACGGTTTGGCTTGATGCCAGTCTGTTTGAGTACATTATCAGTGTGGTTTGGATTGTTTTTGTCTTTGTCGCTTTAGTGGTCATACCGCTTTTTTCGATTCGAGCCGAACTCTTCTCCCCCGAAGACCTCCCAGTCATCTTCGACCGCAAGCACCGCAAGGTCTACCAGATCACCCGCTACTCGCAACCCGGCCTCAAGGGCTTGTTCAAGCCCTGGCCGACGGTGGCGCTCGAATACGACTGGGATCTGGTTGATGCCCAACTGAACGTTCAGACTGCCGTCGGCCCCAACATGGCCAAGCGCCAGCATTCGCTGTGGTTCATCGTGCGCCGCAGCGCCGAGGATGACACCCCGATCGATGCCTTCACGCTTGGCAACCCCTTCGTATTGAACGAAGGGCTGGCTTCGGCATTCTGGGAGCACATTCGGCGCTTCATGGAAGAGGGTGGTCCGCATGTGGTGCGGGGTGAGCGGTTGGTTGAACTGGGGCGGCCGGAGACGATGTGGGAAGGCATCAAGCAGGCCGCGCACTACAAAGGCGGCGGATTACGGCAGTGGTTCCGGGATGGCTCGCTCATCCCCTGGATGGTCATCCTGCTCTTTCCGGTCTTCGGTCCGATGATCTTGCTGTCCGGTATCGGCAACTACCTCGCCTACAAGACTTCCACGCCGGTTCAATGGCCGCAGGAAGTGCTCGATGCGGTGGGCGAGCCGTTGGCGGAAGGAAATTGAAACTCTATCGGCACGGGGCGCAACCCGAGCAGCGGGGGCACGAGGGCGTGTCTGAAACCCTGTCTCCTACCAAGGAAGGGGCTGCATTCGATGGCGTGGTCAAACGCTTCGACAAGCACATCCGTGCACACGAAAATGGAATGTCGATGGGATGGGTGAAGCGAAAGTTCCCGAATGCGATCGAATACACCCGAATGGGGGACGGTGTGCGGGGGTTAGGGTTTTTCATTAGTTGTGCATCGGTGTTAATGATGGGTGCTTTCTGCGTTTATGGGATCGTCACGCTTTCTGAGTTTGATATTTGGTTCGGGTATGCCGGTATCGTGATGTTGCTCGGGATGATGGTTTTTTCAGTTGTCTTCATCCCACTCTTTCTGACCCGAGCCGAACTCTTCGCCCCCGAAGACCTCCCGGTGATCTTCGATCGCAAGCACCGCAGGGTCTACCAGATCACGCGTTACAGCGAGCCCGGTCTCAAGGGCCTGTTCCAACCGTGGCCGACGGTGGCGCTCGAATACGATTGGGACCTGGTCGATGCGCAAGTGAACGTTCAGACTGCCGTCGGCCCCAACATGGCCAAGCGCCAGCATTCGCTGTGGTTCATCGTGCGCCGCAGCGCCGAGGATGACACCCCGATCGATGCCTTCACGCTTGGCAACCCCTTCGTATTGAACGAAGGGCTGGCTTCGGCATTCTGGGAGCACATTCGGCGCTTCATGGAAGAGGGTGGTCCGCATGTGGTGCGGGGTGAGCGGTTGGTTGAACTGGGGCGGCCGGAGACGATGTGGGAAGGCATCAAGCAGGCCGCGCACTACAAAGGCGGCGGATTACGGCAGTGGTTCCGGGATGGCTCGCTCATCCCCTGGATGGTCATCCTGCTCTTTCCGGTCTTCGGTCCGATGATCTTTCTGTCCGGTATCGGCAACTACCTCGCCTACAAGACTTCCAAGCCGGTTCAATGGCCGCAGGAAGTGCTCGATGCGGTGGGCGAGCCGTTGGCAGGATAGCGGGCTTCTACCGGTTATCGAATGCTCTTGCGAGGCATCGACGACCAACCGGGCGAGCCGTGGCCTCTTCGGGCGCCCGGCCACTTCAAAGAAGAAAGCCCCGGAACGTCTCAGGTCTTGCTGCAGACCATGAGGAATATCGGATATTCCCGTTTGTGGCAGTCCTTCTCGCGAGTCATGCGAAAGACTGTGGAGAAAGAGACCGCCTGAAAGCCGGCTTGCTCCGCAAGTTCCCCGAGATGTTGGCGGTCGAAGCCGTTGTGACCGCTGAAGCCGTCGCCGTGGAATGAGCCATCTTCGGCATCGAGATCTGCCACGCAGAGGTGGCCTCCCGGTTGAAGCAGCGTATGCAGATCGGTCAGCAGGCGGGCCGTGTCGGGCACATGATGGACCGTCATGAGGGAATAGATCAGATCGAAGCGCTGCGTGGGGAGCGGATCGGTGTCCAGATCCAGCCGAAGTGTCCTCATGTTTTCTATGCCGCCCGCGGCTATCTTCTGCGCTGCCACCTCGAGCATCCCTTTTGAGCTGTCGACCAGCGTGACGTGACCCAGGTCGCGCTGGAGGAAGAAGCTCAGCAGGCCGGTCCCGCTGCCGAACTCCATCGCGTTGACGGCGGGCGTGAGCGGCACGTTCTTGCGGATTTCATCAGCTACGGCCGCGGCTCTGGCCACCTTCACTGGGTCGGTATCCCAAGTGGCGGCCTTGCTATCGAATACGTTCATGGTCTGTCACATTGTTCCGGTTTTGCAGCGGAAGCGAACGACATTGCGCTCGATCGTGATCTGCCGTGGTCAATCGTTCCGTTCGGCTGACGAATACTGTGACCCGACGCCGAACGACGGTGTTTGCGCGGCTTTCGTATCTGGCAAGTCGATCACCGACGCGGTCAGGCCCTAGCCTCCGTGGAGGCGCAATTCGCCGGCTTCGCTACGGCTGGCGTTGATCATCACCTCGCTCATCTGCAATACGATCTCTGCGTCGGTGTAATTGGGTACGTCGGCAAGAATCACCTCGGCCTGCGGACCGAAGCTCGCCTGAAAAGCTTCAGGAGAATCAAAGAAAAGATGCCCCATCGCGATATAGGAGGGGGATGAGCCGGGTTCCTCGCCGGACAGACCCTTGTCGACTGCGATTCCCTTGCAGGCCGCACCGAGTCGGTCGCGCACCATCGGAATGTGGGTCTTGCAGTAGTAATCCATATCGAACCGGCAGCCGGCGGCGTTCTTGTACATGACACTGACCTTGATCATTTCGATTCTCTCCTGGTTGGGTTCTGGAACGCGTCGGCGATCAGTTTTTCGGACAAGTTGCTCGTGTTCGGCAAGCTGCTTGGCGCGGCAGGCCCGCGCGCATGCAAGATCGAGGCGGAAGGACGGTCCGATGAATCGTGGTGGTCTACGATCTCTGGCCCGAGTACGCTCCGGCGCCGGAATTGCCATCCTATACCACGATCGATGCCGGCTGCTTCGCGTTTGATCTGGCTGACCTGGATACGACACGCTCGCGCCGATCGAAGGCGAAACGAAAGGGGTGCCCGAAAACAATGAGGATCGGCGCCTGCGAGCGCCGGGTGGGGCGCTTGACCGCACGATGGGTGCGGAGCGTGAAGTGCGACCATCGTGGTGTCCGCGTCGCTGACGGCGGTACGGAAGGTGAACGCGCTGAGAAAGCCGGCCGTGCCGGACGCGTACTGAGGAAAATGATGGCGGAAGCGTCGGCGTTGCCTCGATGGGCACAGGAAGATGCAGTTCGGTCGTCCCCCGAAAGACCCGCTTGCCGGGGGCTGCGGGAGCCGTTAGCCGGAAATCAACTGGCCGTAACGGTGCCGGGCGGGGGCGAGCTTGTCCAGTGAAGGCGGATGCCCATCCTCCTGGTCGGGGTGGATGGTTCGGCCACTGGTCCGCGTGTCCTCCGCCCGGCGCGCTGCATCATTCGTGAACCGTGATGCTCTTGATGTTTCCGTTTCGATAGAACTTGTAAACGGTAGTCTTGCCGCCGCTCACCATTTCTGCCATCTCAGGGGAGATCTCCGTCATGGCGACCTTGTCGGCATGCCGGAGGGCGAAGCGATCCATCGAGGTCGCGTGGGAGGTTCTTGCGCTGGTTTCCATGGCTCTGACTCCTTTGAGTTGAAGGTTTGAACGCATCCGTCCACCTGCAGGGGCAGCGGGTGCGTGGGAGTCAGATTACGGTGGCTGCGGAACGCGGGCAGTGGTCGCTGCCGCCGTAGAACGGTGAGAAAGTGCACACCCGGGTACGGTCGGCAAGCAGGCTGCGCGCTCGGTCTATCGCCGCTCGTTCGAGTGGTGCTACTGCGAGGAGCGGCGATCAATCCGTTGCCGCGTCGCGGAATATTGAGGCTGTGTGTCAGTGGGTCAGGATCCAGCCGATCGCGGCCTTCAGGTCCGCGTCGTTCACTTGCGCTACCGCGACTGGCGGCATCGGCACTTTGCCCCACACATCCTTGCTTCCGCCACGGACTTTTCCGGCGAGCATGTCCACCGCGTTCGCCTGCCCCTTGTACTTCGCAGCCACAGCTTTGAGGGTCGGACCAACGCGGGGTTGGTCAGGCGCGTGACACGCCGCGCAACCGACCGACTTGAAGACGTTTTCGCCGTCCGCGGCCCAGGTCGCAGGGGCAAGCAAGGCGCCGGTCATGGCAACAAGAATGACTGAAAGACGGGAAATTCTCACGGCGCTTCTCCGGTGGTCATATGGCAATCCGACACGACATGGGACTTCCATGCCCCGCTCGGGCTCGCGTGTCAGATCAACTATCGGAAACATGCAAGCGAGGCTTTAGCGATTCCCCTGTTCCTCACAGCGACGCGCAGCCAGGGTCCCCCGTAGATCGTGCGGCCCGCCTGGCGGAGTGCGGCCTGAACGGCGCTTTGCTCCGGCCCCCTGCGCGTGGTTCAATCGGGGCCCGTCGTCTTTCATGGCAGCCGTCCCACGGTGTCTGCGATCATCCGGTCCCGAGCCTGGCAGGGCTATCTGGGCCTCGCTCCCTTTCTGCGCCTGAGCATCAACGGCGAATCCCTGCTGCCGGTAGCGCAGTCCTTGCTTGCCGAGGCTGGCGAACGGCCCGACGACGCGCCGCTGTGGATGAACCTGGCTACCGCCATGATGTGTCTCGGTCAGCGCGAGGCGGGGCTTGCGGTGCAACAACAGGCGCTGATGCTGCAGCGGGTGTTTGAATTGCCCCACCAGGTGCCGGCGGCGGTGCGCGTGTTGATGCTGATGGCGCCCGGTGATGTGGCCGAGAACATCCCGCTGGAATGCCTGTTCGAGACCGGCGACGTGGCGTTGATCCACTACTGGCTCACGCCGGGCGATCCCTTTGCCCAACCGCTGCCAGCCCATGACGTGGTTCTGGCCGCCCTTGGCGAGGCGGACGCCAGCCGGCCCTTCCTGGGTCCCGTCGGGGAGGCGCTGGACAACTGGCCGGTGCCGGTGGTGAATCACCCACGGCATATCGCGCTCACCTCCCGGCACGCCGTGAGTGCGCGCCTGCAGGGCATCCCCGGCCTGCAGGTGCCGAGCGTTGTTGCCGTACCCCGTGCTGTGCTGGAAGCCGCCGCAGTCGGGCAGGACAGCCTGCCGGCAGGGCTGGGCTACCCCTTCATCGTGCGTCCCGTGGGCTCCCAGGCCGGATGCGATCTTGCGCGCGTAGGCTGTGCCGCGGATCTGCAAGCCTACTTGCATGAGGTTGCCGAATCGCAGTTCTACCTGGCGCCCTTTGTCGATTACAGCGGGCCCGATGGGCTCTTTCGCAAGTGTCGCGTGGCGATGGTGGACGGTCGCCCCTACGCCAGCCACATGGGCGTCTCGCAAGACTGGATGATCCACTACCTCAACGCCGGCATGTACGAAGATGCCGCGCGGCGTGCCGAAGAAGCGGCCTTCATGGCGGGTTTTGACGATTTTGCCTGCCGCCACGGGCCGGCCCTGGCCGCCATCCACGAGCGCCTCGGGCTGGACTATTTCTGCATCGATTGCGCCGAACTGCGGGACGGCCGCCTGCTGCTGTTCGAGGCGGATCACGTGATGGTGGTCCACGCCATGGACCCGGTGGACCGCTTCTCCTACAAGCAGGCGCCCATGCGGCGACTGCGCGAGGCCGTGCGCGCCATGTTGCTGCGGCGTGCCGGGCGGGCGGTTTGAGCAGCGCGCTCCACGTCTGCGTAGATGGAGTTTTCAAGCCTGGTGGGCGTGGCGCTGTTTGGCTTCATTAAACCGATTTAACTTGAGTCGGCGCCGGGCGCCCGTCAATCTTGCGGATACGGCAGCCTGCCGTGTTTTCAAGGAACACTCAAAATGCGCAAGACCTTGATCGGTTTTACCCTGATCGCCCTCGCTGGCGCGGTCCACCTGGGCAACGCTTCTGCTGCTGATGCCGCAGCTGCACCGGCCGACGGTTGCATTGTCAAGGCCGACGCCAAGAAACTCGCCGGTGCCGCGCGCAACAGCTTCGTCAAGAAGTGCCAGCGCGATTCCGGTGCGGCCCCCGCCGGCGGTCCCGGCGTCCAGTGCCAGAGCGCGGCTGACACCAAAAAGCTCCATGGCGCGGCGCGCAACAGCTTCGTCAAGAAGTGCGTGAGCGACGGCGGTCCGAAGTAAGCGAAGCTGAGGCGGAGGCACCTGGCTGCGCGCTTTGCCCCCAATCCGAAATCAACGAAGCTGTTTCCATGGCTGGCTTCGACGGCTTCGCTCACCGCCAGGATGACGCACTGTCCGCGATCAATGAGCGCATCGGCTCGAGCCGCGACCCCGGCAGGCATCTCCCGATGGCGAATCGGGCTTTCGCATCGGGACCCCTGGGCATTCAGATGAGTACGACATCTGTCTCAGGTGACTCGCGTGCGGGAAGCCTCACCGAATCATGCCCCATGCCATCGCTTGCGACGGTGGCGCTGCTCGCTGCGTCGCGCCAGGTTGTATCGCCAAGGGTTCTGCGCATGAGCACTTCGCCGTGCCGGATCGATACCAGGGCCTGACCCTGGGATTGCAGCATGGCGTAGTCGCTCTCGGCCGAAAGTATCAGCAGATTTGCCGGCCGACCAAGCTCGATGCCGTAGCCATCACCCAGGGCCATGGTCCGTGCGCCATGGTCGGTCACAAAATCGAGGGCGCGCTGCAGGTCCTCGTAGCCGAGCATGTGGCAGATGTGCAGGCCAGCGTCGAGGATGCGCAGGATGTTGCCGTTGCCGAGCGGGTACCAGGGGTCGACGATCGAGTCCTGGGCGAAGCATACGTTTAGGCCCGCGCGGTCGAGCTCCGGCACGCGCGTGAGCCCGCGTCGCTTCGGGTAGCTGTCGAAGCGGCCCTGCAGATGGATACTCTCGGTCGGGCAGCAGATGAAGTTCAGCGCTGAGCGTTTGAGCAGGCGGAACAGTTTGAAGCAGTAGGCGTTGTCGTAGGAGCCCATCGCGGTGGTGTGGCTGGCGGTGACTCGCGGTCCCATGTCGCGTACGCGCGCAATCTCGGCGAGCACCTCGAGAAAGCGCGACTGAGGGTCGTCAGTCTCGTCGCAATGGACATCCACCAAACGGTCGTGGCGCTCGGCTAGATCCATGAGGAAATGGATCGACGAGATGCCCTGGTCGCGGGTGTTTTCGAAATGGGGAATGCCGCCGACCACGTCGGCGCCCATCGCGACCGCCTCGCTCATCAGCGCGCGGCCATTGTCAAAGGACTCGATGCCCTCCTGGGGAAAGGCGACGATCTGCAGGTCGACCAGCGGCCGGGCTTCGTCGCGTACCTCGAGCATGGCCTGCAGGGTCTTGAGCCCGGGTTCGGTTACGTCCACATGGGTGCGCACATGCTGGATGCCATGGGCGGCGAGCATGCGGATGGTGCGGTGCGCGCGTTCCTTGGTGTCCTCGGGTGTGACCGTCGCCTTGCGCTCAGCCCAGCGCTCGATGCCCTCGAACAGGGTACCGGTCTGGTTCCAGCGGGGCTCGCCGGCAGTGAGTGCGGCGTCCAGGTGGATGTGCGGTTCGACCAGCGGCGGAATCACCAAATGGCCTTCGGCGTCAAGGCCGTTGCCGGCCGCGGTAGCCACCTGGCCCTGCTGGGGTTCGATGGCGCTGATCCGGCCGGCCTCCCAGCGAAGGGTGAACAGGCCGGTGCGGCCGCGAAGTCGAGCGTTGAAGATGTGGTTCATGGGGTGTCCTCGAGTAGTCAGGGAGTGTGGGGCGACAGCCGCAGGATCATCAGGGCGATTGCGATGGCGAGACGTTGTTGTGGGTCGTCGAGATCGTGGGGGAGCAGATCCTGGATCTGTCGCATGCGGTGGTTCAGGGTGTTTCGGTGAAGACCCAGCCGATTGGCGGCGGCGGCGATGTTGCCGTTGCTCTGGATCCATGCTTCAAGGGTGTGGATCAGCACCGCGCGATGGGCCTTGTCGTTCCGAAGGACAGGGCCGAGCGTGGCCTGCACGAAGCGGTCAAGCAGGTTGCGGTCGGGAATGGCTGTGAGCAGTTCGAGCAGGCCGAGCTCCTCGAAGCAGCACAGGCCGGCCCGTTCCGGCAAGGCGCGAGCGGCCATCAGCGCCTGGCGAGCCTGACCCAGGCCACGTGGCAGGTCGATGGCCTGTGGGCAGGGAGCGCTCAGTCCGGCCAGCAATTTCAGAGGCGCCGGGGCGTCGAGGGCTTGCATCCATCTTTCGACCTTGCCACGGTGGCCGGTGGAGGCTGCATCCGCCTCCAGCGGCAGCAGAACGATCCATTGGTTCCCCTGATGGATTACCGGCAAGGGGTGGCCCAGCGCGTCCAGGTTGCGTGTCAGGTACTGGAGCACGCGCTGTCGGAAGTTCTGCAGGGCGAGCTCCGCCGCAGCCGGCTCGGCCTCCTGGTAGAGCGCCGCACTGTCGGTCGGTTCGAGCACCAGCACCTGGCGCGGCAGGCTCAGGTCTACCTCCAGGCCGGCTGCCCGGTGCGCCAGCACACGGGTGTCGGCAAGGTTGCCATCCAGCAACTGCTCGATGAGCCGTTGGCGCGAACTGCCGAGCAGTTGCGCCTGCACCAGGGCCGAGCCGATGGCCTCGGTCACCACCACCAGCGGCAGCGCATAAGGCTGTTCGATCAGGGGCAGGCCCAGCTCGTCCGCCACCGCCAGCACGCCCGCCGGGATTTCGTCGATATAGTCCGAGCCGGTGAGGATGACCAGCCCTGCGCACGCCCGCTCATCCGCCTCGCGCACCAACTGCACGAGGTTCGCTTCGTCGCGGTGCTGGTTGATGCCGGTCACGAATACCAGTTCGCCACCAAGCACCCAGTCGGCGATGGAGTGGTTCTCCACCACGTAGGGCCAGCGCACGACCCGCTGCACGTTGGCTTCACCTGCGCGCAGGCGCAGGGTCTGGAGCACGGGCAGCAGGAGGACGTCGCGAACGCTCAGGCTCATGCGTCCACCGGAGCCAGTTGCTGGCGGGCGATGCGTACGCGCTGCAACTCGAACAGCGCCACGTAGGAGAGCGCAGCCACGCCGATGCCCACCAGGGGCGCGACCCAGGGCGAGAGATAGGCACTCAGGGCGCCGGCGCCGTAGGCGGTGAGTCCGATCCAGTTGAAGCGCTCGATGCGCGCAGTGGCGAGCTGTGGGTAGCGTCCTTTGTGGCCGTGGAAGAAATCCGCCATGATCACGCCACCGATGGGCGGGATGATGGAGCCGAGCAGGATCAGGAACGGAATGAGCATCTCGTACATGCCGCCGATCGCCAGCAGGGTGCCGACACCGGCGCCGATCAGGGTGATGGTGCCCCGGCGGTCCCGGCGGACCAGGTTGCAGCCGGCTGCGGCGAAGTTGTAGATGGTGTTGTCCTGGGTGGTCCAGATGTTCAGGAAGAGCATCACCACGGCGGCCACCGACAATCCCTGCAAGACCATGACCCCGATGATGTCCGGTTCCTGATAGACCATCGCACCGTAGGCGCCGACGAGAATCATCAGCCCGTTGCCGATGAAGAAGCCCACCAGACTCGAGAGCACCGCGGTGCGACCGTCGCGGGCGAAGCGGGTCCAGTTGGTGGCCTGGGTGGCGCCGCTCACAAAGGTGCCGAACACCAGCGTGATGGCCAGATGCCAGCTCATGCTCTCCTTCGGCGTGATGGCGAGCAGGCCGTCCAATCCGCCGACATCCCGGGTGGCGATCCAGAGCGAAACTGCCAGCAGGACGAGCATCGCCGGAACGGCGACCCGAGAGAGCAAATCAAGTCCCTTGTAGCCGACGAATGCGGTGAGGCTGAAGCCGAAGCCAAACAGGATCATGAGCGGAATCGTCCAGGACTGGGGAAGATCGAGCATCTTCACCAATACCAGCGCGATGGTGGCGGTGCCCCAGGCGTACCATCCGATCTGGGTGAAACCGAGCAGAAAATCCGACAACTTGCTGCCTGTCTCACCAAAGCAGAAGCGCCCCATCAGTACTGAGTTCAGACCGCTGCGGCAGGCGATGAATCCGAGCGCTGCGGCGTAGAGTCCGAGCAACAGATTGCCCGCAATGCTGGCGTAGATGAGGGTCTTGAAATCCAGGCCCATGCCCATCTTGCCGCCAGCAAACATGGTCGCGGTAAAGAAGGTGAAGCCGAACAGCAGAATCGAGGTCGACACCAGACCCTTGCGGGCGCCGGCGGGTACTTCGCTGAGCGGATAGTCGTGATCTACATGTTTTGTGTCGTCCATTTCGGGCGCTCCTGATGAGGGTGGGTTTGCTCTCCATTCAGCAAGCGGTGTGCCAGGCATGAAGCAGGGATCTGGGCCAAAAATGCAGTTCGATTGAGACGACGAGCTTTGTGCATGGTGAACAATTTATGCAAACAAGCTGGATGACGCTCGCACCATCGGAGGGCGGATGGTCATGGCGATGCGTTCATTCGGTGCATGGCCGCGCTGCCCGCATCGGTGGATCAGCTCTGGCGTCCGGCTGAGTTTTCACCAGCGTGTAGCGGAGAAAGCCGTCTGCAGGCGCTGGTCATGCAAGTTCGATCGGTTTCGCAGGGGTGGATCGGCAGGGGCGCCAGCACACAGCGCTGCGGCCGCGGGATCAAGACACCGTTGTGCACACTGCCACATTGAACGGAACGAAATCGAGGGTGCGCCATAGGTGCTCGTAGCAGAGCATGCGGCAGCCAGGCAGTCTTGCGAAAGGCGCGGGCACTGCCGTCGGGGGGGGCTGTGGCCAGGGCGGGGCTGCTCAGCGCCTCTGTGCACGTGCAGGCGTAGTCACAGGGCCCGCCGCACGATCCTGCCGACACTCCCGGGATGCAGCCCGAAATGGGCCGCGATCTCGCGGTAGCTGTAGGCACCGCTGGCATGCGCGGCAATGATCGCCTCGTCCCTGGCCGCGTGGCTTGCCTCGATGGCGGCCAGCGAAGGGGCAGGGGCGCGACGCTGGATTCTGGGAATCGAAATGTCTTCGTCCGAAACGTTGGCCTCGGCTTGCATGCGGCTCACGAAGGCTGCATCGCCCAGATAGATCTGCTGGCGAAGGTGCTGCCAAACGCTCGCTTGCCCGACGCCCTCGGCGACGAAGCGAACATAGCGCTCGCGGGCCCGCCGTCTTTGTTTGCCAAAGATCGAAAGCAAGGCATCGGTCGTGAGAAAAGCGGGCGCCGCGCATTCACCCGCGGTAGCCAGGTAGCTGCTCCACGGCCAATCCTCCGCCGCACCCACCATGCCCGCCCGCACCGGATTCAGCACCACGTAGCGCGAGAGTTCCAGCAGGTAGCTTTCCTTGTCCACAAGGATCGCCTTGAAGCGCCCCTGAAAAAGATGGCCGCTGCGGCCATGGCGGCGGTTGCTGGCCTGGGTGAACACCCCGTTCAACTGTCGCATCCCCTTGGAGATGTTGCCCTCCAGCGTCTCGATCACCAGGTGGTAGTGGTTGTCCATCAGGCAGTAGGCATGGCACAGCCAGTTGAAACGCGAGACAACCTCGGCCAATACCCCGAGAAAGACTTCCCGGTCCTCGTCATTCTCGAAGACAGCCTCCCGCCGATCGCCACGTGAGGTGACGTGGTAAAGCGCGCCAGGGAATTCGATGCGAAGGGGTCGGGCCATGGGGTGAACCTTAGATCATGGGGTGGGATGATTCAAGGAGAGACCTGACCCCATCGTTCTTCCAGATGTTCAGGAAGAGCATCACCACGGCGGCCACCGACAATCCCTGCAAGACCATGACCCCGATGATGTCCGGTTCCTGATAGACCATCGCACCGTAGGCGCCGACGAGAATCATCAGCCCGTTGCCGATGAAGAAGCCCACCAGACTCGAGAGCACCGCGGTGCGACCGTCGCGGGCGAAGCGGGTCCAGTTGGTGGCCTGGGTGGCGCCGCTCACAAAGGTGCCGAACACCAGCGTGATGGCCAGATGCCAGCTCATGCTCTCCTTCGGCGTGATGGCGAGCAGGCCGTCCAGTCCGCCGACATCCCGGGTGGCGATCCAGAGCGAAATTGCCAGCAGGATGAGCATCGCCGGAACGGCGACCCGAGAGAGCAAATCAAGTCCCTTGTAGCCGACGAATGCGGTGAGGCTGAAGCCGAAGCCAAACAGGATCATGAGCGGAATCGTCCAGGACTGGGGAAGATCGAGCATCTTCACCAGTACCAGCGCAATGGTGGCGGTGCCCCAGGCGTACCATCCGATCTGGGTGAAGCCGAGCAGGAAATCCGACAACTTGCTGCCCGTCTCACCAAAGCAGAAGCGCCCCATCAGTACCGAGTTCAGGCCGCTGCGGCAGGCGATGAATCCGAGCGCCGCGGCGTAGAGTCCGAGCAGCAGGTTACCCGCAATGCTGGCGTATACGAGGGTCTTGAAATCCAGACCCATGCCCATCTTGCCGCCAGCAAACATGGTCGCGGTAAAGAAGGTGAAGCCGAACAGCAGAATCGAGGTCGATACCAGACCCTTGCGGGCGCCGGCGGGTACTTCGCTGAGCGGATAGTCGTGATCTACATGTTTCGTGTCGTCCATTTCGGGCGCTCCTGATGAGGGTGGGTTTGCTCTCCATTCAGCAAGCGGTGTGCCAGGCATGAAGCAGGGATCTGGACCAAAAATGCAGTTCGATTGAGACGACGAGCTTTGTGCATGGTGAACAATTTATGCAAATAGGCTGGATGGCGCTCGCACCATCGGAGGGCGGATGGTCATGGCGATGCGTTCATTCGGTGCATGGCAGCGCTGCCCGCATTGGTGGATCAGCTCTGGCGTCCAGCTGAGTTTTCACCAGCGTGTAGCGGAGAAAGCCGTCTGCAGGCGCTGCTCAAACAACTTAGATCGGCTTCACAGGGGGGAACCCACAGGGGCGCCAGACACAGCGCCGTGGCCGCGGGATCAAGGCACCGTTGTGCACACTGCCACATTGAACGGAACGAAATCGAGGGTGCGCCATAGGTGCTCGTAGCAGAGCATGCGGCAGCCAGGCAGTCTTGCGAAAGGCGCGGGCACTGCCGTCGGGGGGGGGCCTGCGGCCAGGGCGGGACTGCTCAGTGCCTCTGCGCACGTGCAGGCGCAATCACAGGGCTCGCCGCACGATTCTGCCCACGCTCCCCGGATGTAGCCCGAAATGGGCCGCGATCTCGCGGTAGCTGTAGGCACCGCTGGCATGCGCGGCAATGATCGCCTTGTCCCTGTCCGCGTGGCTTGCCTCGATGGCGGCCAGCGAAGGGGCCGGGGCGCGACGCTGGATTCTGGGAATCGAAATGTCTTCGTCCGAAACGTTGGCCTCGGCTTGCATGCGGCTCACGAAGGCTGCATCGCCCAGATAGATCTGCTGGCGAAGGTGCTGCCAAACGCTCGCTTGCCCGACACCCTCGGCGACGAAGCGAACATAGCGCTCGCGGGCCCGCCGTCTTTGTTTGCCAAAGATCGCAAGCAAGGCATCGGTCGTGAGAAAGGCGGGCGCCGTGCATTCACCCGCGGTAGCCAGGTAACTGCTCCACGGCCAATCCGCGGCCGCACCCACCATGCCCGCCCGTACCGGATTCAGCACCACGTAGCGCGAGAGTTCCAGCAGATAGCTTTCCTTGTCCACGAGGATCGCCTTGAAGCGCCCCTGAAAAAGATGCCCGCTGCGGCCATGGCGGCGGTTGCTGGCCTGGGTGAACACCCCGTTCAACTGCCGCATCCCCTTGGAGAGATTTCCCTCGAGCGTCTCGATCACCAGATGGTAATGGTTGTCCATCAGGCAATAGGCGTGGCACAGCCAGTTGAAGCGCGAGACAACCTCGGCCAATACCCCGAGAAAGACTTCCCGGTCCTCGTCATCCTCGAA
This sequence comes from Cognatazoarcus halotolerans, assembly GCF_009800965.1. GTDB lineage: Bacteria > Pseudomonadota > Gammaproteobacteria > Burkholderiales > Rhodocyclaceae > Cognatazoarcus > Cognatazoarcus halotolerans. The sequence goes on from NZ_WUAF01000011.1 coordinate 168,646, forward strand.
AACAGCCTCCCGCCGATCGCCGCGGGAGGTGACGTGGTAAAGCGCGCCAGGGAATTCGATGCGAAGGGGTCGGGCCATGGGGTGAAGCTTAGATCATGGGGTGGGATGATTCAAGGAGAGACCTGACCCCATCGGTGTGACCCCAATGGTGCAACCTTGTTTGCGAAGCACGAACGCCTGCCGACGGATGTGTTCGAGGGCTTCGGGCGGGAGCTTTCTGGCGTCGATTTTTTCCATGCCAGAATTATATTAATATCTATTTGATTGCCGAGTTAATAAGAGCGTTTTACTTCGCGTTGCCGACATACTCAATTGAAATGTAAGCATCAAAACGCCCAAACGGGGAAATAGATATATTTACGCCATCGGCACCGTTAAAACTATGTCGTTCGGAGGAGATTATGTCAACCTCGTCCCAACCAAGGCATGATGCCACTGCCATTCGAATTTGCCTGATTCCGACTCGGCGATCATTTTCATCTAAAAACATATAGAAACACTTCGCCTCACTACCCCCAGCTTCATCATCAATAATCGAACATCTATTTGCCTGTGGCAAATAGATTTTTGGAACCCAATCCCCAACGGAACTCTTCCGCATCTTAAGATCTACAAAATTTGACTTAGCTCCCAAAAAATATTCTTCCAATGCCTCGCACGACTTTTCGCTAGGATAAGAAACGCACGAAAAAAATGTAATCGCTGTTCCGAACAACCACTTGCTCCAACCCATTGCGATCTCCTATGGCCTCCTAATCGAGACGCTTTCTCTATTGGCACCCCCGCCAGAGTATGATCGGGTTCTTACAACCACAAGCTGCCTATCCTTTGTAATAATGTTATAAGAAACCGACCTACCGCGACCGCTTTTAGAAGCGTATTCTTTTTGGTCTCGAATTTTAAGCCCGCACGAATTTACAAAATTATCTGCTGAGCCGATAGCATGCTGAATATTTCTCGCCCTTCCACTTCCGGATGAACAAGTAAATACAAATCCATCCTCATCCTCCATTACAATACAGTCTGGAAGCAATTCTAGATAAATTGAAGTTTTAAAAAATTTCACCCCATCAACTTCATCCTCCATACCTTCTTTGATCGAAACAAAATTCTCCGACGCCAGAGAAATTATATTGTTTAGCTTGCTGCAATCATCAGATAAAGCGCGACCGTTAAAAACAGCAAAAATAAACAACGATACAGTTTTGACTAATAAAGACGGTTTCACGTAGACACTCCACATTCACTTGCCGCGCGACGAAACGCCTGTGTCAGATCTAATCCAATTTGCGCAGACATTAGCCCACGTTGAAAAGCCATACCTCGATCTTCCGGTGTCCCGTGGTGCCCGGAATCATTGAAGTGATAATCGCCTTTCCTGAAAAATCCAATCAAAGCTGACCTAAGATCTACGGCTCCGTACGTTTGCAGCGCACGTACGCCCATGTACCAACCCGCCATTTGATCCGCTTGCAGCTCAATTTGCTTCCCTGGGTGGAATTCGGAAAGCGCTTTGAATTGCATTATATGCGCCCATTCATGCGCCATTATTGCCGCCATAACATGATCAAATCGCCCCCCCTGAGATTTGTGATATCTGAATTCAGAAATCATAAGATTTGACCCAAAACAAACGGTACCGTCTGGAAATGGATGATCGCCTATTATCTCAGGTGTCGCAAAAGCATTTGGAGATGGGTCATCAAACATAAACAAGCCCGGACGAACTGCGAGTTGAGCACACAGAACGTCGTACTCTCTCGACATTCCAGCATCCAACAAAGCGTTTCCAGTAGTTCTTGAGAGCGCAATTTGGTTTGATGCATCTTCGCGCGATGCATTCAGATGACATCCTACAAAATCTACTTGTGACACATTCCGCGTCTTGTTGTCTGACAGGGATGGCCGTGGCACATTTTGGCCTACTGCTCGATCAGTCCAATCCGCAAATGCAATTCCGATCTTTGCTGAGACCAAAAGGCCGCCCGCGCATGTACAGCAAAAAGTTCTTCTATTCATTATCGTTCCCCTGGGAGAGCTTCACTACACACAAGGAGGAAGCCTTTTCAACGCGGCACCCATTTGTTCGGTCGACAAAAAACGGTAACAAATTATTACCACTTGGGCGCCCTTCCGGTAAATCAACAATTACACATAACTCATTGAGGTAGGCCCCCGGCTATGCCGGGGGACTCACCAAGGTTTGACCTTTACGACGGTCGGCGTGAATTTCTGATCTCCGCCAAGAGAAGGGAGATTCACTATGAAAGAGTATCAGAGCCTGAGTCGCACGAGATGGGACTGCAAGTATCACGTGGAGTTCATACCGAAGCGACGCAAGAAACGGGTGTTCGGTGTGCTGCGTCGGCACCTGGGCGATCACGTTCACATATGCATCAGCATTCCGCCGAAGTACGCGGTGTCGAATGTGGGGCGGATTCAACATCCTGAATCGCCCCGGGAATTGAGGAGGCTCCATCAGACATCGGGGTCAGGTCGGAGATCGGGGTCAGGTCGCACCTTATTGCATCTTCGCGCTGTGCGGGCTCCCCTCAAAGCGATGCAAGAACCGCCAACGCCGTCCTCACCCCCGACCGTGTAGCTCCCTCCAGCGTCGCCGGATAGTCCCCGGCGACGTAATCCCCGGCCAGCCACAGGCCCGGTACCGCGGTGCGGTGACTGGGCCGATCGAGTCCCGGTTTGCATGCGAAGGTGGCGCGTTTTTCGACGATGGTCTTGATCCACTGGGGGGGCGGCAGGCGGCCGAGGAGGGTGTGGATTTCTTCCTGGATCAGAACTTCGAGTTCGGCCTTGTCGAGTGCTTCGTGGGGGCCGTGCGCGCTGATGACGGCGGCGAGCAGGCCGGGCGGGCCGCCGAACTGGGCGCGGTCGAACAGCCACTGGATGTGGCCGCCGCTCATGCCGATCATCGGTTCGGGCAGGCGCACCGATTCGTCGTAGGCGAGATAGGTGGTGAGGATGGGTTCGTATTCGAGCGCTTCGATCTGCTGCCTGAGGCGCGCGAGCTCGGGGAAGGGTTCGATCAGCGGCAGCGCGTGGTAGGGCGCGGTGGCGATCACGACGTGGTGAAAACCAGCCCATTTGGGGCCGCCGTCGAGCCAGAACACGCCGTCTTCGATGCGGATGCCCTTGATCTGGTCGAGCGTGCTCACGCGATGGCCGTGCATCGCCAGCCAGCGCGCGGCGGGGACCGGGAAGAGTTCGGAAAGGTCCACCCGCGGCAGCAGGAGTTCGCTGGCCGACGCGCCGGCACCGAGGCTGTCGCGCAGCACGTTGGCAAAGATCTGTGCTGAGGCGCGCCTGGGCGGGGTGTTGAGGGCCGCGATGCACAGCGGTTCCCACAGCAGCTCGCGCAGCCTGAGGGTCTGGCCGGCGTCGAGCAGCAGGTTGGTGACCGGCTTGTCGGCGCCGAGCTGCCACTTGCGTTTCTTGAGGTAGCGGATCAGCCGTGCGGCGGCGAAGCGGTCCTTCCAGTCCAGGCCGCTGGCGCGCAGCAGTCCGACCGCGAGATGCAGCGGAGAGGGCAGGTTTGCGGCCTTCAGATGCATGCGGCCGGGGTAATGCATGGTGAGCGGGCGGGTCTCGAGCCACTTGGGTGAGACGCCGACCTGGCGCATCAGCTGCAGCGTCTGGCTGTAGGCGCCGATCATGATGTGCTGGCCGTTGTCGATCCGCGAGCCGTCTTTCTCCACCACTCGCGCGCGCCCGCCCAACACCCGCGAGGATTCGAATACCGTGACCCGCACGTCGGCACGGGCCAGCGTGACCGCGCAGGCGAGTCCGGCGTAGCCGCCGCCGATGATCGCGATCTCGGGCTTCATTGCGGGATGGGGCGCACGACGCGTGATGAAGCCTCATTCGGGCGGGGGTGGAAATCCGGGCGCATCATGGTCTTGGACCCCGGCCTGTGCCGGGGTGACGAATCCATCAGCTGATTGCCGTCGCGGGAGGGCTCGTGCGTCCTGTTCATGATCGCTCAGCCCTTGATCCAGGTGGTGCCCGCCAGCCACACCTTGCGCAGCGGGGTGAGCGAGGTGCGGCGGTCGAGCACCTGGAAGCCGTCCTGACGGATTTCCTTGAGCAGGGTGCGGTAGATGGCCGCCATCACCAGGCCGGGTCGTTGGGTCTTGCGGTCGCAGTCGGGCAGTTGCGAGAAAGCCTGGTCGTAATATTTTTCGGCGCGCTCGGCCTGGAACTGCATCAGCGCCAGAAAGCGATCGCTGTGGCGGGCTTCGAGGATGTCCTTGGCGGGCACGTCGAAGCGCTGGAGTTCGTCGATCGGCAGGTAGATGCGCCCGCGGCGCGCGTCTTCGCCGACGTCGCGGATGATGTTGGTGAGCTGGAAGGCGAGGCCGAGGTCGTGGGCGTACTTGAGTGTCTGGCGGTCGGTGTAGCCAAAGATCTCGGCCGACAGCAGCCCGACCACGCTGGCCACCCGGTAGCAGTAGAGCTGCAGGCCCTTGAAGTCGAGATAGCGGGTCTGCTGCAGGTCCATCTCCATGCCGTCGATGATCTCCAGCAGCTGCTCCTGCGGCAGCGTGAAGCGCGTCGATACGTCCTGCAAGGCCTGGCTGACCGGGTGCTGGGGCTTGCCGGCGGAGATCAGCTCCACCTCATGCCGCCACCATTCCAGCTTGGACTGAGCGATGGAGGGGTCGCGGCATTCGTCCACCACGTCGTCGACCTCGCGGCAGAAGGCGTACAGCGCGGTGATCGCCTGGCGGCGCTCGGGCGGCAGGAACATGAAGCTGTAGTAAAAGCTCGAGCCGCTCGCCGCGGCCTTGTCCTGGCAGTATTTGTGAAAATCCATGCGCTCTGTCTATCTCGTTGCGGCGCGCCAGGCAAGGCGCAGCCAGTCGGTTTTTCCAAGCTCGGGACGGTGCCGGAAGACATCGTGGCCGGCCGCTTCGATCTTGTCGAGGATGGCGAGCCCGCCCTGCACGATGAGCCGCAGCTCCCAGCCGATGCGGCCGGGCAGGGCGCGGGCCAGCGGGGCGCCGTCGAGCATCATCGCGCGCGCGCGTTGCACCTGAAAGTCCATCAGTGCGTGCCAGTTGGCGTCGACCGTCTGCGCGTCGAGCTGCGCCTCGGTCACGCCGAAGCGGGCCATCTCGTCCTGCGGAAGATAGATGCGCTGCTTGCGCCAGTCGATCGCCACATCCTGCCAGAAGTTGATGAGCTGCAGCGCGGTGCAGATTGCGTCGGACCTGCGCAGGTTCTCGTCGCCGTCGGCGCGGTAGAGGCACAGCAGCAGCCGGCCGACCGGGTTGGCCGAGCGGCGGCAGTAGTCCAGCAGCTCGTCGAAGTCGGCGTAGCGGGTCTTGCCGACGTCCTGGCTGAAAGCGTCGAGCAGGTCGCGGAAGAGCTGGATCGGCAGCGCGAAGTCGCGGATGTTGCGGGCGAGGCGCGCGAACATCGGCGCGTCCGGCATCTTGCCCTGTTCGATCCGGTGCAGCTCGCGCCGGTAGTCGTTGAGTTGGGCGAGGCGCACCACAGGCGGTGCGTCACCTTCGTCGGCAATGTCGTCGGCCGACCGTGCAAAGGCATAGATGGCCTCCACCGGCTCGCGCAGGCGCGCGGGCAGGAGGAAGGAGGCAACCGGGAAGTTTTCGTAGTGATCGACGGGCATGAAGCTGGCCCGCAAGCGGGCCCGCGGGCGTGTTCATGGGCGGCCCGAAGTATAGCGGCAGGGCGCGACGAGATGGGCGCGATGTGCGGCCGACGCACGATGCGCCGGCCGCAGGGGGCGGTCAGGTCAGGCTGCGCAACTCCCGGAGCACCACCGAGACCATCGGCATGTCGATGCTGGCCGAGCTGCGGACGTCGGCAAAGACCTGCCGGCAGCGCTCGATCTGGGCCTTGCGGTCCTGCTCCCAGACATCGATCAGGGTGCCGGCATCACCCGGTTCGGGTGAGCGCTTGAGCACATTGGCGGCCAGGTTGCGCGCCTGCAGCGAGAGATCGTCGCGCAGCGCGGTGCGGGCGAGCGCCTGCCAGTGCGTCTCGGCCGGCAGCGAGGAGATCTGGCGGCCCAGCCAGTGCAGGTCGAAACGCCCGCCCAGGGTGAAATAAACCGCGGCGACAAGATCTGCCTCGCGGCCGGTGTCATCCGCCACCTCGACGAGGTCCAGCGCCGAATAGAGTTCGTCCAGCCCGGCGATGCGCGCGGCCAGCTCTGGCGGCACGCCCTGTTCGGAATAGTGCGCGACGATCGCGTCGAGCTCCTCGCGGTAGCTCGGGGTGACCACATCGTGCAGCGTCGGGGCGAGGCGCAGTGCGCCGGGGCGGAAGCGCCGGATCGTGGCGTCCAGGTCGCGGATGTGCTCGCGGTGGTGCAGGAACCACAGCGTGCCGCGCAGCACCAGACGCGAGCAATCGAGGATCATCGCGGTCTGCACCGCGTCGGCCACCTTGTTGTCGAGTTCCTCGATGGCTTTCCAGACTTCCACCAGGCTGAACACTTCGCGGGTGGCGATGTAGGCGCGCACGATGTCCGAGGCCGGTGCGCCGGTTTCTTCCTGCAACTGGCTGGTGAAGGTGCTGCCGACCCGGTTGATCATGCTGTTCACCACGTGGGTGGCGATGATCTCGTGCTTGAGCGGGTGGCGGCGGATCTGCTCGCCGAAGCGCTCGCGCAGCGGTACAGGGAAGTAGCGCTCCAGCGCGGTGGAGATGTACGGGTCTTCCGGAACGTCGGAGTCCAGCACCAGATCGTAGAGTTCGATCTTGCTGTAGGCGAGCAGCACCGCCAGCTCGGGCGTGACCAGGCCGGTACGGCTGGCCTTGCGCTCGCCCAGTTCTTCGTCGAAGGGCAGGAACTCGATCTTGCGGTTGAGATGGCCGCTGTTGCCGAGCTTGCGCATGAAGCGCGACTGCTCGTCAAGCAGGGCCACGCCCCGGGTACGGGTCACCGACAGCACCTGGGTCTGGAAGTAGTTGTCGCGCAGCACCAGGGTGGCGACTTCGTCGGTCATGTCGGCGAGCAGCTTGTTGCGCTGTTTCTCGGTGAGTTCGCCCTCGGCGACCACGCCGTTGAGCAGGATCTTGATGTTGACCTCGTGGTCGGAGCAATCCACCCCGCCCGAATTGTCGATCGCGTCGGTGCATACCTTGCCGCCCTTGAGCGCGAATTCGATGCGCCCGAGCTGGGTGGCGCCGAGGTTGCCGCCTTCGCCGATCACCTTGCAGCGCAGCTCGCCGCCATTGACGCGGATCGCGTCGTTGGCCTTGTCGCCGACCGCCGCATCGGTTTCGCTGGCGGCCTTCACGTAGGTGCCGATGCCGCCGTTGTAGAGCAGGTCGGCCGGCGCGGTGATGATGGCGCGGATGAGTTCTGCCGGCGACAGGCTTTCCGCCTCGATGGCGAGCGCCTCGCGGGCCTGCGCCGGGAGCTTGATCGACTTGGCGCTGCGCGGCCATACGCCGCCGCCTTCGGAGATCAGCGACTTGTCGTAGTCGTCCCAAGAGGAGCGCGGCAGGGCAAACAGGCGGGCACGTTCGGTCCAGCTGGTTTCGGGATCGGGCGATGGGTCGATGAAAACGTGACGATGGTCGAAGGCCGCCAGCAGGCGGATCTTCTTCGACAACAGCATGCCGTTGCCGAACACGTCACCGGACATGTCGCCGATGCCGACCACGGTGAAGGGCTGCGTCTGGGTGTCGACGCCCAGCTCGCGGAAGTGGCGCTTGACCGACTCCCAGGCGCCGCGCGCGGTAATGCCCATCTTCTTGTGGTCGTAGCCGACCGAGCCGCCGGAAGCGAAGGCATCGCCCAGCCAGAAGCCGTATTCCTGTGCTACTGCGTTGGCGTAGTCCGAGAAGGTGGCGGTGCCCTTGTCGGCCGCGACCACCAGGTAGGGGTCGTCCTCGTCGTAGCGCACCACGTCTGGCGGTGGCACCACCTTGCCCTGGACGAGGTTGTCGGTGATGTCGAGCAGGCCGGAGAGGTACATGCGGTAGCAGGCGATGCCTTCGGCCAGGATCGCCTCGCGGTCGCCGCCCTGCGGCGGGTTCTTGACCACGAAGCCGCCCTTGGAGCCGACCGGCACGATCACCGCGTTCTTGACGATCTGCGCCTTGACCAGGCCGAGGATCTCGGTACGGAAGTCTTCCATCCGGTCGGACCAGCGCAGGCCGCCGCGTGCGACCTTGCCGCCGCGCAGATGCACCCCTTCGACGCGTGGCGAGTAGACGAAGATTTCGAACATCGGTCGCGGTTGCGGCAGGTTGGGAATCTTCGACGGATCGAACTTGAACGAGAGGTAGGACTTGGGCTGGCCGTCCTTGCCGGTCTGGAAGTAATTGGTCCGCAGGGTCGCAAGAATCATTGCGAGGAACTGGCGCAGGATGCGGTCCTCGTCGAGGTTGGCGACCTGGTCGAGGGTCTGCTCGATGTCGGCAACCAGGGTGGCGCAGCGGTCCTCGCGATTGCCGGCCCTGGCCGGGTCGAATCGCTCGGCGAACAAGGTCATGAGCTGTCGGGCCACCCCGGGGTAGGCCGACAGGGTCTGCTCCATGTAGGACTGACTGTAGGTGAAGGCTGCCTGCTTCATGTGCTTCGCATAGGCGCGCAGCACGCTCACCTCACGCCAGCCGAGCCCCGCCAGCAGGGTCAGGCGGTTGAGATCGTCATTCTCGATGTCGCCCCGCCATGCACGGCGAAAGGCTTCCTGGAAGAGCGGACGGAGGCGTTCAATGTCGAGGTCGTCGGCGCCCTGGCGGACCATGCCGAAGTCGTGAATCCATGCGAGGTTGCCATCCTGCCGCTCGATTCTGGCGGGATCCTCCTCGATCACTTTCACGCCCATGCGCTCGAGCATCGGCAGGCTGAGCGACAGCGGCACAGGTGTGTCGGCATGGTAGAGCTTGAAATGCAGCCGGCCCGGTTCGGCCTCGAGCGGTACGTAGAGGCTCATCGCCAGACCGTCGTTCCGGTCCACTGCTTCGAACTGCTCGATGTCATGCACTGCCATGCGCGGTGAATAGTTCTCGCGGTAGCCGGCCGGGAAGCCCGACCCGTAGCGGTTGTATAACAACACGCCGCGCTCTTCACCACAGTGCTCGATCAGCGCCTGCTTGAGGTCGTCCTCCCAGCGGCGAGCGACACGGACCAGGCGCTCTTCGAGTTCGCGTACGTCGATGTCCGGGACCTTCGAACCCGGCGTGCGCACGATGATGAGAATGCGCGCCAGCGCCGATTCGGAGAAATGCACTTCGAATTCGGCCGAGGCGCCGTCGAAGGCTTCGATCAGCACCTTCTGCATGCGCTTGCGCTGTTCGGTGTTGTAGTTCTCGCGCGGCACGTAGATGAGGCAGGAGACGAAGCGTGCGAAGGTGTCGCGACGCACGAAGAGGCGGATCCGCTGGCGTTCGCCAAGTCGTTGAATGCCCGTGGCATTGGCGTAGAGCTCGTCGATGCTGATCTGGAACAGCTCGTCACGTGGGTATTGTTCGAGGATCGTCGCCAGTGCCTTGGCGGCGTGGCTGCCGGGCATGAAACCCGCGCGCTCGATCACCGTGCTGACCTTGCGGCGCAGCAGCGGGATGCGCTTAGGGTTGGTGTTGTAGGCGGTGGAGGTGAGCAGGCCGATGATGCGGCGTTCCCCGGTGACCTTGCCCTTCTTGTCGAAGACCTTGACCCCGATGTGATCGAGATAGCCCTGGCGGTGTACCGTCGAACGGGTGTTGGACTTGGTGATGGTGAGCAGCTGCGGCAGATGCGCCTGGGCCTTGAGCTGCGGTGGCAGGGCGGCGAACGACACCGAATGGTGCGAGGCGCCGGTTTCCCGCAGCAGACCCAGCCCGGAGCCGGTCACGATGCGCAGTTCGTTCTCGCCCTTGCTGCTTTGCAGTTCATAGTCGCGACAGCCGAGCAGCACGAAATTGTCGGAGGCCAGCCATTCGAGGAAGGCCTTGCCTTCGGCGATGTCCTCCGGGTCTTCAGGAGAGGGTGGATGCCCGACGCCGGCGATGATCTCCTTGAGGCGCTCGACCATCGCGGGCCAGTCGGTCACCGCCGCGCGCACGTCGGCGAGGATGTGGGTGAGGCCGTCGTGCAGGTTCTGCAGATCTGCGGGTTCGGTGCGGCGGTCGACCTCGACGTGGATGATCGATTCGTATTTGCCTTCCTTGTCGTTCTTGGCCATGCGCACGAGCACGCCCTTGTCGTCGCGTACCAGTCGCATCACCGGATGGACGATCAGATGCAGGGTGAGGCCCTGACGATTCACCTCGGTGCCGATCGAGTCGACCAGGAAGGACATGTCGTCGCCGACGATCTCGATCACGGTATGGGTCGATTCCCAGCCGTGCTCTTCGAGATGGGGGTTGTAGACCCGAACGCGCGTGCCGCCGGCGTGCTTGCGGACGAAGTGCAGATGGCTCAGGACTGCGCCGTAAAGGTCGTCGATGGTGCGCTCGGCGAGGTCCTCCGGGTCAACCTGACTCAGGTATTTTCTGGCGAAAGGCTCGGCCAGTGCCGCCTGAGCCTTGGGGAGCTTGCTGCGAATCTGCTCCGCGACCGCCTCGATGAATCCCGCGTTGGTGCCATCGTCCAATTGCGACATTTTCGCCTCCTGTATTTTTGTTCTCGCGATGAAAAACACCGGGCCGGCCGTTTTCCGGGGCGCGGCGTTACCCGTCCTGGCGGGCATGCGATCCGTCTCACGATACGCCTCTGTGCCACGCGGCGAAAGTCTGCGGGCGGCAACGGCGGCGCACCGCTCCGCTCGGGAAGGCGCATCGCGGGCCGTTCCCGAGGGTCCCGAAGGCACGGGGCCAGTCGTCGAGCAAGGGTTTCAGCGACAGTGGGCGCGCGGCCGAAGGCGGCGTAAAGTGGCGATGCGCGCAGCATTTGGAGGACGACGATGAGCGAGCCCGGACAGGCAGGGAAATTCAGGATCTACCAGGACGAACTCAAGCCTCGCCATACCACCCACTGGGATCTCGACTATCTTGGTGCGGCGGATTACGAGGCGGTCATGAAAGGGGAAAAGACCTTGCCCGAGCCGTCGCCGGCAGCAGCCGCGGAACCGACGTCATCGGCTCGGGCATGGTTGGACTCGCTGTTGGCGGGGCGTGCCAGGGGCTGATGGTGCGTATTGTTGCCCGGCATGCGGGCCGGGCATCGCAGGGCGCGAGGGATTGTCAGTCGGTCACGAACAGTGCCAGTCTGGCCGGTGTCGTGAGTACCGGGTTTCCGAGACCATCGGTACCGAACACCGGCGAGGTTGCAAACACGCCGAGCTTGTCGAACACCCGGACCAGATCGGGCTGCCCGCTGGCCGGAATGCTGCGCACGAATGACAGGTCGTTGCCCGCCAGACGCATCAGCGCGAGTTCGTTCCCGCCGGCGCAGACCAGCAGGTCTGTCGCCGTGGCAGCGATACAGTCGGCCGAAACGCCGGTCACGGCCGTTCCGCTGCCCAGCGGCATTGCCGCGGCGCCGACATCCGTTACGTACACCGCGCGCACGGGATCTGCGAAATAGGCCATTCCGCTGACGATTGCCAGACTGCCCCGGGCGCTTGCCGTTGAAGGTGACCCGCTGGTAGCAAGGACCACAGGCGCGCTCGGGTCGCTCACATCGACGACGTCGAGAAACCTGCCGGAGCCGTCGACATCGCTGCCCGCGATGTAAACCCGGTCCCCCGACTTTTGAAGACGGGCTGCGACCGAAACCGCGACCTGTCCAACAGGTGTCGGGTTGGTGGGGTCGGTCAGATCGATCACGTCGAGACGGCCGGCGCTGAACGCGGATCCGAAGCTGAATTGATGCCGCAATGCGTAGAGGTAACGGCCGTCGATGAGCAAATCACTGGCGCCCTCGGAGAGCGTGGCGATCCGTGCAGGATTGGTCGGGTCCGAGATGTCATGGATGCGGATCTCGCCCCCATCCGGATCGAAAGAGCAGAAGCCGGAACAGCCGGGGACGACAGCCGCCGCAAGCGTGTTGCCGCTGACGGCGACCTGCACAAAGGTGTCGGGTGAGTTCGGATCGGTGCCGTACTGATCGATACGACCGAGGACCGACGGTTGGCGCGGGTCGGATACGTCGATGATGCTCAGTCCGTTGCCCATGGCGGCCACCAGGGTCGGACCGCTGGCCGTGACCGGCGCGATGCTGCCGTCGCCGTAGGCATCGAGTGTGCCGAGCAGAGTGTACGCGGGCGGGGACGGATTCGCGGGCGAATCGTTCGAGCCGCCGCAGGCGCAGAGCAGCGGGATGGTCAGCGACAGCACTGCAAGGGATTTTGCCAGAGCCATGGATTTTTTCCGGGTCGGTTTGGGGATGAACATGGCTCACGCGGAGTCCATCGCGCGAGCCGGCGGCATCATCACACACGGCCACGGAAATGACAATCGGGTTTTTTGGCTCGTTGAAAGGCGTGCGAGCCACGCGGAATCGTGGCGCGGGGAACAGCCCTTGGCGATGCTTCAGATCGTTTGCGGCGCGCCGGGCCCGAGCGGTTGCCCGTAGCTGAATTCGACGAAGTTTCCGTCCGGGTCGCGCAGCCCGCAGTAGTAGCCGACCGGGTAGGGTTCGTCGCGCGGTGGCCAAACCAGTACGCCACCGTCCCTGGCCCGCTCCGCCACGGCATCGACTGCGTCTCGGCTCTCCAAGGCGAAGCCGAGATGGGAGAAATCGGTGTCGAGCTGGTTGCGTCCAGGGCCGCCCGGAAACACCACCAGGATGAAGTCGCGCTCCTGCCCCGGTGCGGCCAGCCAGACGATGCGTTTGTCGTGGGCGCTGCGGTCGTGAACGATGGTCATGCCGGCGTAGTCGCGATAGAAGCCGATGCAGGCATCGAGATCGCGCACATGCAACGCGACATGGGTAAGCGCCGCGGTCACCTCAGCCGCCCGCAGCTTCGTAGGCGGAAGGGCTGATACCGGCATGTCCGAGGTAGTCGCGCAGGACCTTGAGATCCTGCCGGCTCATGGTGTTGCCGTGGTGCGGGTGGTGGAGGGTGCCCTCGATACCGTTCAGCATGACCTTGAAGCGCGCGCCATGACCGGGGCTGATCTCGGCGCCGAGATTGTTGAGCAGCGATTCGATTTCCCGCCACTGAAGGTTGGCGGGCAGCGGGTCGTGGAAGATGCTTCGCAGGATCGTGGCGTGCTTGTGGCTCATGATGATCTCCTTTGCTAGCGCAGTCGCAGCAGTACTGCCGAATCGCGGTTTCCGGTGGCCGGGTCGCGGATGCTCACGTCGAGCCGCGAATCGTCGTCGGAGACGACGAAGCTGGACTGCAGCGGATAACCGTTGAGCGTATAGGCACCCTGGCCGCGGCGCCCCTGCAGCGTGGCCGAGCCGCTCACGTAGCCGTCAGGCCCAGCGCCCTGGATGACGAGCTGATTGCCTTGTTGGGCGATCTCGAAACGTCCGCCGAGATTGTCGTGCCAGAGGCCGGCAAGCATCGGCAGGTGGTCGGACCCCTGCACGTTGCTGACCGCCCGCTCGCCGGCCGATGTGTCGGCAGCGGGTAGCGCAGCGGGGTGCGCATCCGCGGTGTAGTCGATGGCATCCTGGCTGTCGCTGCTCTGGTCCTCGGCGAGGTAGACAACCACGCCGATCGCCAGCAGCGCGGCGGCGCCCCACAGCTTCCAGTTGCGCGCGGGCACCGGCGCAGGGCGATCATGCGGCGCAGGGGCGGGGGCCGGCTCCGGGTCGGGCAGGCCGAGGATGCCGCGCAGGGTGTTCTGCAACTGCGAAACGTCGTAGTCCCAGCGCTTGTCGGAGAGTTCGACGGCGTTGCGTCTGGCCAGCGCCGCGAGATCCTCGGGCAGCGCCTCGGCGCCGGGCATCTGCGCGCCCTCGACCAGTACCGGGATCACCCGCACATCGCTGCGTTTGAGCGCGGTAGCGATCTCGAGGCGGGTGTAGTCGTTGACGTTGTCGAGACGGCGCTGGCCGTTTTCATCGGTGATCGTGGCCCAGCGAGGGCCGATCACCGCGAGCAGCACCTTGCATGATTTCAATGCCCGCCCGATTGCTTCTACGAAGTCCACCCCGGGTTCGATGGTCTCGACGTCCCTGAAGATCGGGACACTGGCGAGGTGTTCCCTGAGATGGTCCGAGAGTCGGCCGGCGGCACTCTGGCTGTCCTGGCGACGGTAGCTGACGAATATTCCCTGCATCGGCTTCTCCGGGGGGCGTTGGTACTGCCGGGCCGGCGTGGCGGCACGATCTCAGCATAGTGCCTTGCGAGCGCATCCGCCGCCCCGACTCGCTCAGTCGAGGTCAAAGCGCACACCCTGGGCGAGGGGCAGGGCGGTCGAATAGTTGATGGTGGCGGTCGACCTGCGCATGTAGCCCCGCCACGCATCCGAGCCGGATTCCCGGCCGCCGCCGGTTTCCTTTTCACCGCCGAAGGCGCCGCCGATCTCTGCGCCGCTGGTGCCGACGTTCACGTTGGCGATGCCGCAGTCGCTGCCGCGGGCCGACAGGAAGATCTCGGCTTCGCGCAGGTCCCTGGTGAAGATCGCCGAGGAGAGGCCCTGGGGCACTGCGTTGTGGCGCTCGATCGCGTCGGGCAAGGCCTCGTAGTCGAAACAGTAGAGGATCGGCGCGAAGGTCTCTTCGAAGCTGTTGCGCATCGCCGGGCCCGCCTTGACGATGGCCGGGCGCACATACCACGCCTGCGGAAAACGTTCTTCGAGCAGCCGCTCGCCGCCCCAGATGGTGGCGCCGTGCTCGCGTGCGGCCTGCAGGGCGGTCTGCATCTGCTCGAAGGCACGTCGGTCGATCAGCGGGCCGACCAGGTTGCCTTCGTCGCGCGGATCTCCGATGGCGAGCTGTCCGTAGGCGCGCTCGAGACGCGCCAGGAGTTCCGCGCGTATTCGCTGATGGATGAAGACCCGGCGGGTGCTGGTGCAGCGCTGGCCGGCGGTACCGACCGCACCGAAAACGATTGCCCGCAGGGCCAGGTCGAGGTCCGCGCTGGGCGCCACGATGATCGCGTTGTTGCCGCCCAGCTCGAGAATCGAACGGCCGAAGCGCTGCGCCACGCGGGGCCCGACGATGCGACCCATGGCGCAGCTGCCGGTGGCGCTGATGAGCGGCACCCGGCAGTCGCCCGCCAGCCGTGCCCCGATCTCACGGCCGCCGATCAGGACAGTGGAGAGGCCCGCAGGCGTCTCGTCGAGTTCTCGCACCGCCCGCATCAGCAGGTGCTGGCAGGCAAGCGCGCAGAGCGGTGTCTTCTCCGACGGCTTCCAGATGATCGGGTTGCCGCAGACCAGCGCGAGTGAAGCGTTCCAGGCCCACACCGCCATCGGAAAATTGAAGGCGCTGATGATGCCGACCGGACCGAGCGGATGCCAGGTCTCACGCAGCACGTGTTCGGCCCGTTCGGAGGCGATGGTGCGGCCGTAGAGCTGGCGCGACAGCCCCACCGCGAAATCGCAGATGTCGATCATTTCCTGGACTTCGCCTTCGCCTTCCGAGCGGATCTTGCCGCATTCAAGGGTGATCAGCGCGCCAAGGGCCGGTTTGTGGGCGCGCAGGATTTCGCCGAAGCGTCGTACCAGCTCGCCGCGCCGCGGTGCAGGTACGCCGCGCCACTTGCAGAAGGCGGCACTGCTCGCGGCGATGGCGGCATCGACGTCGGCCGCCGAATGTGCTTCGAGTCGCGCGAGGAGGGCTCCGTCTATTGGCGATCGCACCTGCAGATCGCCCTCGTCGGGCAGGTTCGCGGCGAGGCCGATGCTGTCGAAGATGTTCTTGAGCTTCATTGCGTGATTCCCTGGCTGGTCGGCGAGTCCGCCTCAGCGGACCTGCCGGATGCCGCCGGTCGCGGCGAAATGCGGCTCCGTGCCGTCGGACATGAAGTTGCCGCCGAAACGGTTGTCGATGAAATCCTCGAAGCGGATGTCTTCCTGGCGCACGAAGCCGCGCTGCGGGAGCCGGCCCTGAACGAGCAGGTCGAGCGCGGCGCACAGGGCGCTCGCCGTCGTGATCTGGATCGCGCTGCGCAGCGTGCCGTTGATGGTGCTGCTGTAGATCTTGCGGGCGAAGGTTTCCTGCATCAGCTGACCACCGCGCATGCCGCTGACACTCACGAATACCAGCACCACATCCTGCATGGTGATCGGGATTGCCGACTCCAGGATGTCTTTGAGCAGGGCCCGCCGCTCGCCGAGGCGCAGGTCGTTGAGCAGCAGCTTCATGACGTCGCGGTGGCCCTGGTAGCGCACCGTGCGGTAGTTGAGGTTCATCACCCGGCCCTTGAGCGTGTCGCACAGGGTGCCGAGTCCCCCGGAGGTGTTGAAGGCTTCGTAGTCGTCGCCGTCCAGAGAGAAGTGCTCCAGCTCCTCGAGCGGCGGCATCTCCTTGAGTTCGCCGCCTACGATTGCCTCGCAGGGATTGAGGTACTCGTTGATGAGTCCGTCGGTGCTCCAGGTGAGGTTGTACTTGAGCGCGTTGGACGGAAACTTCGGCAGCGCGCCGACGCGCATATGCACGTTGTGGAGGGTGTCGAAGCGGGTGGCGAGGTGATAGGCTGCAATCGAGATGAAGCCGGGCGCGAGCCCGCACTGCGGAACCAGCGCGATCGGCGCGTCGGTCGCCATGGCACGGATCGCGCGGGCGCTGGCAACGTCCTCGGTGAGGTCGAAGTAATGTGCCGAGGCTTGGGTTGCGGCCCGCGCGAGGGTTTCGCTCATGTCGAAGGGGCAGGCGTTGATGAGCGCGAAAGAGCCCGCCAGCGCAGCGGCCAGCGCCTTGGCATCGCAGGCGTCCAGCTCGCGAACCGTCACCGACGGCAGTTCGGAGGCCACCCGGGCAAGCAGCGCGGTATCGCGGTCGGCCACGGTGACCGCATAGTCCCCGCTGGCCGACAGGAAGTCGGCGATGACGCTACCGATCTTGCCCGCTCCGACGATCAGTACCCGCTGCATGGAATCCTCCCGTGCGCTTGCCTCGCGATCAGCGTTTCGACAACAACTGCGTTCCGATGGTGCCGGCGCGCCATCGCCGACGGCGCCTCAGCGCGTGGAGCGCGCTCGCAGCAGGAGCACCTGTCCCGGGTGCAGCAGATCGGGGTTCGGTATCGTACGACGGTTGTCCTCGTGAATCTGCCGCCACATCGACGCGTCGCCGTAGATGCGCCATGCAATGCGCGACAGGGATTCTCCTTGCGAGACGTGATATTCGATGGCGTCGGGCTCCGTGTTGCTGAGCGGGACATGGATCCTGTCACCGATTCGGATCCGTGACGGGTCGCGGATCAGCCGGCCGCCCATGCCGATCTCCACGCGCCGGTTGTGGTGTTCGACCAGCGCGGGCCAGTTGCGGCCGTGGCCGGTAAGCCGCCGGGCGATGTCCCACAGCGTGTCGCCGCGGCGTACGGTGTAGCGCAGCGGATCTTCCATGCCGCCCGCGGCGGGCGCTGCCGCCAACACGCTTTCCAGCCAGGGAGCCAGCTGGGTGAGGATGTGATCGTTCAGCGCCGGGTCGATCGGCCCCAGGGCGTCGATCAGATCGGCAAGCCGGTAGCCGAGCACCGTGTCGCCTTTCTTGAAGGCCGCTTCGGCCGCATCACCCAGCGCGCGGGCGAGCACCGCATGATCGGCTCCGAGCCGCTCGCTGGTGAGGGCGGTGGCATCGGCATTGAGCATGCCTTGCAGTACCTCGGCGGCGCCGGCACTGTCTCCGGCATGCAACTTGTCGAGTGCTTCGGCGACACGGCTGGCGGGAACCGGTGAGGGTTCGACGACGGGGGCGGGCTGCGGTGGCTCGGGCTTGACCGCCGGCGCGGGGCTTGGGGGCGCGGGGATCGGGGGTGCTGGCACGACGTCCGCGGGTCGCTCCGAGCCCTTCAGCAGCCATAGACCCACTGCAAGCAGGGCAAGGATTCCGATCGCGGCTGCCGCAAGCATGCCCCGGGTGCCGCCGGACTTGCCTGCACCGGGATGTGCTTGTTCCGCCAACGGTGGCGGGGCGGCCGGGGGTGGCGCCGACTGGGTCGCGAGGGGCGGTTGCGGGCTTGGTGGGGCCGGTGGCGCGGCTGCCGCAGGCGGTGCGTCGGAGGGCTCCGCCATCCTGGCAACCAGGGGTGCGGCCGGGGCGAGATCGAAGAGCCGGCCGTCCGGGGTACGCATGTGCAGCGCGGGCGCGCCCCATTCCACCGGGTAACCGCGCGCATACAGGAAGGCGCGGGCCGAGGTCAGCGCCGCATCGACCGGCTGGCCAGCAGCGAGGTAGCGGTAAAAGTGCCGCGCCAGCGCCACTGCGGCCTTGTCCGGGATCGGGAACTGCATCGCGATCACCGCCGGAATGCCGCGCCGGATGAGGCTCTGCGCAACGCCGCCGAAGGGGTCGCGGCGCGAGGCGGTGGCACCCATGCAGCTGTTGAGGAAGACCAGTCGCAGCGAGGTCAGGTGGTTGCGCAGCAGCACCGCTAGCTGCCGCCCGGCGATGGTGTCCGCGGTGCCCGGTGCGGTGTCGGATTCGAGTACCAGCACGCCTTCGTCGCCGACGAAATCCCCGTGGCCGATGAAGTGCAGGATGTGCGGGCGGCTCTGCAGCAAGGCGTTGTCGAGCGATTCGAGCGTGGCGTGGTCCAGGCGCACCGCCTCGACCTTGCCGCTGGAAGTAAGCTCGGCAAGCGCGCTGTCGAGATGGGCGATCTCCTCGCCGACCTCGAGCCCCGGCCGGTCGGTGGGCGCGGCGATGACCATCAGCAGGCGCAGCGGCGGTTCGACCGCGAGGGTGGGCGGCGGCTCATCCACATCGAGCCAGCGTACCACCGGCTTCATGCGGTCCGAGAAGAGGAAATCGTCCTTTGCCGGGCTGTAGAGGAATTCCCAGGGCAGGCGCGCGAGGTCGGGCGCATCGGTGGTGTTGATGACGAAGCGCAGGCCCTCGCCGCGCTGCGGGTCGATGGCTCGCAGGCCCTCCTCGAAGCATGCTCGTAGTGGAGATTCGAACAGCGCCGCATACAGCGCCTGGCCCACCTCGCGGGCATTCGGTGCCGCCGGCAGCAGGGCTTCGAGATCCGCGTCGGGGTTGGCCCGGCGTGCCGAGCCTTCGATCTGCCGTGCGCCCGACCAGAGAGTCTGCTCGAGGCTTGCCGGATCCAGTGCAAAGGCGGCCGCCTCTTGGCCGCCGTCAGGCGCTTCGGGTACCGCAATGGAATACCTGCCGTCGGCGCCACGCCCGAAACGCAGCTGCATCGAGCGATAGTGCGGTCCGGCGGGCGTGCTCGCGGATGGGGGCTCCGGGGGCGGGGGTTCCGGGTTGGCAGGGGCGAGGGTGTTGGCCCGAACCCGGTCCTCGACCTCGATCACCACTTCTGCAGCGAGGTTGCCCTCGGCCTGCATGATGGTCAGTGCCCGCAGGTAGGCCGGTACATCGGCCAGTGGCGTTTCGGCCACCTGCACCGGCAAGACGTGCCAGCCCGGCGTCGGCCACTTGCGGCTCGCGAGCTTCACCTCGGTGCGGGTGTAGTGCCCGTCCGCCACCGATTCCGGCGAAATCAGGAAGATGAACAGCTCGCTGCTTTCGATCGCATCGCGGATCCGGTCATCGAAACTCTCCCCCGCGGGCAGGTCTTCACGGTCGAAGAAAACCTCGTGCCCCACCGCCTGCAGACGGCAGCAAAGGTCGTCGGCGATGTCGCGGTACTTGGACGCATAGGACAGGAATATCTTCACGCCGGGGCAGCCTTGCGCATGGTGAAAGGCGGGTTGGACCTGCTTGAGTATAGTCAGGGTAGGTCATTGCATGGCCGGAAGGCCAGCGTAACGGTATCGCCGGCTCCAGCGCCGCCGGGCGGTCATGCCGTCCCGTTCATGCGATTCGCGTGCGCGCTGCCTTCAGGCGCGACGTTCGAGGGCCAGCTTGACGCCCAGGCCGATGAGTACCGCGCCGCTGGTACGGTACAGCCATGCAAGGACTGCCGGGCGTGCCCTCAGCCATCCTGACAGCGCGCCAGCCGCCAGGCCGACCGGACCCTTGACCAGGAAGGTGAGACCGGCGAATGCCAGCCCCAGGGCGAACATGGAGAGTGTCGGATGCGACGCCTCGGGGCGCACGAACTGCGGCAGGAACGCGAAGTAAAAGACGGCGATCTTGGGGTTCGAAACATTCGACAGGGCCCCGTCGAAGAAAAGCCGCATGAGCGATTTCGCCCCGGCTTGCGAGATGGCCAGTTGATGCTCCCTGCTGCGCAGCAGTTGGATGCCGAGATAGACGAGATAGGCCGCGCCAGCCAGTTTCAGCGCAATGAACAGCCACTCCGACGCCCGCAGCACGGCGCCGAGACCGAGCGTAGCCAGCACCGTGTGACCGACGAGACCGATACTGACTCCGGCTGCGGTTGCTACCCCCGCGGCGGACCCTTGCGCGATGGAGCGCGACATGACGAGGATCATGTCCTGCCCCGGCGTCACGATGAGGACCAGTGAGGCGATGATGAAAACCAGCCAGGTGACTTCGATCATGGTGGGCCGCTCCGGGGAAGGGGGTATCGCCGCCGCATCAACCAGGCCGATCATCTGGGACTGGCGTTCATCGGGCGTCGGGCGATTATGCCGCAGCCGCCGCGACGAATGACGCCGATCTTGCCCGGCTCCGGGCTCCTGCGACTATCCGGCCGCAGGTGACAGCGAACTGCGCCCCCGTTCGGCGTTGGGTTCGACGCTGCGGTGCAGGCATTCAGAAAGCTGGTCCGCGCCGCCGATGTATTCGCCGTCGAGCCAGATCTGCGGCACGGTCACCTGTGTCCTGGGGCCGATCAGCGGTTTTACGCGCGCCAGCATCTCGTACAGCGCGCGCGGATCGCGGACCACATCGTGATAGGTGTAGTCGATGCCGGCCTCGTCGAGGTATTGCTTGGCGCGCGCGCAGTGGGGGCAGGTGGCCTTGCCGAAGACGTGGTTGCCCTCGAGGCTGGTGGTCGCGGCCGCCGCGTTGATCACCGCCTGGGTGAGCAGGCCGCGGTTGAGCGCCTGCCCCTGGCTGACCAGCTTGCCGTCGATCATCACGATCGGTGCGTGCCAGCCGCCTCTGGCAAGCGGCTTCCACCAGTGGCTGAGCCAGTCGTGCACCTCGAGTTCCACGTTGATACCGGCGAGCTCGTGCTGCAGCGTGTCGGTGATGACATCGCGGGTGAGGGCGCATTCGCCGCAGGGAATCTTCACCTTGAACGGGCCCCATTCGCCGGCCCAGCGATAGACGAGGATGCGTACTGGTTTGCCCTGCGTTGCTGGCGTGCTCATGTTCCTGTCTCCAAGGCGCTGCTCCAGATGTGGATCCAGACCTTGCGAGTGGTTCATCCCTTACACAGCCGGCGTCTCGGACTGCGTTTGCGCGGTTTCGTCGCGGCGGCGTCGCACCACGGTGACGTGTCTCGCGCGGAGTTGGCCGCAGCCGCCGTCTACCTCCTGACCGGCGGAGTGGCGCAGCTTGGTGAGGATGCCGTGGCGATGCAGGAAGCGGGCATGCGCGGCCGCACGTTCCCAGTCCGGGCGGCGGAAGTCGAGGCCATCGACGGTGTTGTAGGGGATCAGGTTCATCACCGCGTAGCGCCCCTTGAGCAGTCGCACGATGCCCTCCATCTCCTGCTGGCTGTCGTTGATGCCTTCGAGCAGCGTCCATTGGTACTGGACCGGATAGCCGGTATTCCTCGCGTAGTGCTCGGCACGTTCGACCAGCTCTTCGGGTGCGATGCGCGGCGCCCGCGGCAACAGGCGTTCGCGCAGCTCGGCGTTGGTGGTATGCAGTGACAGCGCCAGCGCAGGCTTGACCACGGCACGCGGCAGGGCGTCGAAGACCCGCGGGTCGCCGACCGTGGAGAACACCAGGTTCTTGTGACCGATCGCGCCGTCGTTGCCCAGCAGCTCGATTGCTTCGAGGACGTTTTCGAGATTGTGGGCCGGCTCGCCCATGCCCATGAAGACGACCTTTTTCACCGCGCGCATGCGTCGGGCGAGGGCGACCTGGGCGACGATCTCGGCGCTGCCGAGCTGACGGATCAGGCCGTCGCGGCCGGTCATGCAGAATACGCAGCCGACCGCGCAGCCCAGCTGCGAGGAAACGCACAGGCCGTCGCGCGGCAACAGCACGCTCTCCACCGTCTGGCCGTCCGCCAGGTCCACCAGCAGACGCACCGAACCGTCCTCCGCCGGGTGGCTGGAGCGCAGCCGGGCGAGGCCGTCCAGCGTGTCGGTGAGCGCCGGCAGCGCCTCGCGTACCGCCAGCGGCAGGAAATGCTCGGCAGGACGCGGACCGCCGTCGAGCGGCAGCACCTGGGTCCACGCACGCATCAGGCGTGCCTCGTGGCAGGGTTTGGCACCGGCGGCACGCAGTCGCTGGCGGATGTGTTCGATTCGCATGAGGGTGCGAATGCTAGCACCGGCCATGCTCGAATGGGCGGGTCTTCGGCGCCGGAAGAGGTGGCGAATCGGCCGGAGCAGCGCCGCTTGCGGGGCGATCGGCCAATGCCGTGCAAGAATAAGGGCCTCGAGCGCTATTCCAGAGTGCTGGTCCGGCGGGTCGCATCGATGCGCGGCGGGCAAGTCAGGTAGGCGCGAAATCGCACAGGAATCCAGGCAGGAGCGATGACAGATCAGGCAGGCGACATCCTACGCACCGAGATTGCGCCCATCATCGAGGCGCTGGACAGTGGCAAGTACAAGCGCGTGCGCAAGCGTCTGCGCTCGATGCATCCCGCAAAGATCGCCGGTCTGATCGAGGCGATCGACGCCGAACAGCGGCTTGCGGTATGGCAGCAGGTCGACGCCGGCCAGGAAACCCGTATCCTCGAACACATCGATCCGGTGCTGGCGCGGCTGCTGATGAACGATTCCGGCGATCCGGCGGGTCCGGCGTCGGAGGGCGATACGGGCGAGGTGCAGCTTGCCTCGACGCAGATCCGCGACGTGCGTGCGGCGCTCGCGCTCGGGAAGCTCAAGCGCGTCAGCAAGATCCTGCGCGACATGCATCCGGCCAAGGTCGCCGGGCTGCTCGAATCGCTGCCGTCAAAGGAGCGCGGCGCAGCCTGGAGCATGGTCGAGACCGATCGCGCCGGCAAGGTCCTGACCTACCTGCACGACGAGATCTGCGCCGCGCTGGCACGCGAGATGGATCATGAGGACCTCATCTCGGCGGCACAGCGGCTCGACCTCGACGATCTGGTCGACCTGATACAGGCGTTGCCCGAGGAGCAGGGGCGGCACCTGCTGGCTGCCACCGGTGGCCGTCGTCGCGAAAAGCTCGAGTCGATGCTCTCCTACCCGGAGGATTCGGCCGGCGGCCTGATGAACACCGACCAGATCGAAGTGCGGCCCGACGTGCGCCTGGAAACCGTGCTGGGTTACCTGCGGCTGCTCAAAACGCTGCCTGTCCAGACCGACAAGCTCATGGTGGTGGACCGCAAGGGCGTGTTCCAGGGCGTGCTGAGGCTCAGCAAGCTGGTGACCTCGGCCCAGAATCTCAAGGTCGCGGAGGTAATGGACAGCGAGTTGCCAGCCATCCAGGTCGATGCGGCGGCGGACGAAGTGGCCCATCTGTTCCAGGACCTCGATCTGCTCTCGGCCCCGGTTGTCGATGCCGAGCGGCGGTTGCTCGGACGGATCACCGTCGATGACGTGGTCGACCAGATCCGCGAGAGCTCGGATCGCGCGATGATGCACATGGCCGGTCTTGACGAAGAGGCCGACATGTTCGCGCCGATCCTCACCAGTTCGCGCCGGCGCGCGGTGTGGCTCGGCATCAACCTCGTTACCGCTTTCCTGGCGGCATGGGTGATCGGGCTTTTCCAGACCACGCTCGAGCGCGTCGTGGCGCTTGCAGTGCTGATGCCCATCGTTGCCAGCATGGGGGGCATCGCCGGCAGCCAGACCCTCACCCTGGTGATTCGCGGCATGGCGCTCGGCCAGGTGGAGGGCAGCAATGCGCGCGCGCTGCTGGCCAAGGAAATCGGCATTGCCTTGCTGAACGGGCTGCTGTGGGCGGTGGTGGTGGCGCTGCTGGCGGTGGCCTGGTTCGGCGACTGGCACATCGGCGGCGTGATCGGCGCCGCCATCCTCATCAACCTGCTGTTTGCGGCGCTCGCCGGGCTCGTGGTGCCGATGGTGCTTGACCGGATGGGAATAGACCCGGCCCTGGCAGGCGGGGTGATCCTCACCACGGTGACCGACGTGATCGGCTTCTTCGCCTTTCTGGGGTTGGCCTCGGTGGTGCTTTAGGCGCGCTGGCGTCGCGCAGCCAATGTGCAGTCCGGGTGATCGCGCCGGCGTTTCGCAACGCGACAGTCATCAAGGGCCGGTAAAGTTTTCCGGCCCTGCCGCGTGGACGGACCCCCTTGCGCTAGGCCGGCACCGATCTGCACCTCGTGTCGCCTGAGCGGTGCCGTCTGGGGCGGTTTTTGGTGACGAACCGTCATGCGCCCTGAATGTTTTCGATACGTGCGGGATGCACGGTGACCGCGGGGCCGCCGTGATGCACCCGTCAGATGGAATCAAGATGTCGTTGAGCAGTGACGACCTCGAGCGGCTTCTATTCACGCTCGAGACCTCGATCAAGGTCAACAAGCCTTTCCAGTTCTTCTTGTGGGCCCAAGGGACCTTGCAGAGCTTCCTTCCCCACGAGACGCTGGTGTGCGCCTGCGGCAACCTGACGGATATGCGGCTGCGTCAGGAGGTATTTTCTCGGACAGTGTTGTCGACCGGCATGCAGGCGGCGTTGATGGACCCGGTGTCCGGCGTGGTTCCCTCGCTGATCGGTGTATGGCAGGCGCGTCAGCGCACACCGTTGGGTGTTCCAGCCGAAGCAAGTCCGAACGCGGGGCGCTGGTGTGCCGCCGAGGGACATCTGCTGTGCCATGGTGCCCGTGAGGCGCGCGATGACCAGGGATCCTTCTTCGTATTTCTCAACATGCCCGAGGTGCCCGGCGAGCGGGAGTACTACCTTGCCGATCTGTTGATGCCGCACATGCACATGGCATTGCAGCGGGTCTTCGGCGCGAATGGCAAGGTGGTCGAGCGCGCGCCGCTCGAAGCGCAACTCACCGGACGGGAGATCCAGGTGCTCGAACGGATGCGCGACGGAAAGACCAATCACGAGATCGGCGCCATTCTCAGGATCAGCCCGCTGACCGTAAAGAACCATGTGCAGAACATTCTGCGCAAGCTCGAGGTCAGCAATCGAACCCAGGCCGTCGCCAAGGGTGACGACTACGGGCTGTTTGGCAAGCAGGCAGAGGGCCGTCACCCGGTCTGATCCGCATCCTGCGGCTTCGCTGCCGCCTTGCCGCGCGTGCGGCCAACGCGGCGGCAGATCGCTTTGGTCCGGGACGTTCGACCGGTCGCCCTTATACCTTCGAACCCTCGGCGGCAATGAGCCGAATGGACCAGGCCGGCACACCATCAACGGACACATCACGGCGGTAAAACTCCGCCTGCGTTCGATATCTCTTTCGACGTATGGCGTTCGCAGTTCGCTCGGGACGGGGCGCCGCCATCACGCTGTTCCACAACGCATTCACGGTTTGCACGCGTGCCTCGCCGGTGCGCTTTCACCCAATTTCTGGAGCAAGTCCATGCGACCATCGCTACGCCCGATCGCCATTCTTATCGCCTCCGCCTTCGTTGCGGCCGGAGCGCTGCCCGCGCACGCCGGCATCACCTACAAACCGTACATTCAGCCGGGCGATGCTTCGTCGTTGGCCGGCGCCGACGTCAAGGTCATTGCCTGGCAGACCGACGAAGCCGTCGCCGCGCCGCAGGCCTACCGCGTCGAGTTCGGCACCACACCGAATGCCCGCCGGCCCGCGACGGTAAAGGGACGCGTGGTCGACAACTACCTCAGTGCGGACCCGCAGCTTCCAGTGCCGGCGACCGCTTCCGGTGCCCATGTGAACTACTACGCCACGCTCACCGGCCTCGGCTATGACCGCACCTACTACTACACGGTGTATGGCCCGGGTCTGCCCGCGGAAGGCTTCCAGTCGTCGTTCCGTACGCGCAAGACGGGACCGCGCGTTGCCTTCCAGGTGGTCGGTGACGAAGGTTTCTTCCCGACTCAGCCCGGCTCCAGCCCGAAACGCGTGATTAACTGGGAGGCACGCATCGTCCACCAGATGTTCGAGGCCGACTCCCTCAAGGTGCCCGGTGCGCCGCGCCTGCCGAAGGCCGACTTCGCGATCAACACCGGTGACAACGTCTACAACCTCGGCACCGAAGGCGACTATCGTGACTTCTGGATGCCGGTGTGGAACAACGACGTCAGCTCCAACGAGACTGGCGCCCCCTACATCCGCCACATTCCCTACTACATCGTGGCAGGTAACCATGACCTCGGCGGCACCGGCAGCACCGTCAACATGCTCGGCACTGGCGATGGTGGCCGCTACAGCGGAAACTCCGGTGGCGGCGATGCGCTGGCCTATTTCAACAACTACTACTTCCCGCTCAACGGACCCACCGGGGTCGACGTGCAGCAGATCTTCAACGGCGATGTGAGTCGCGCAGAAGGTTTTTACCTCTCGTACGGCGGGGTGAGCTACGACTCGCCCGCCGCCATCGAAGCCTTCCGCGCCAGCACCGAGGTCGACACCGGCCGCGGCACCAAGCGCCAGATCGACCATATGGGCAACTTCTCCTTCGACCAGGGCAACGTGCACTTCGTCTTCCTCGATGGCAACCCGCACCTGTTCGACGCCTTGCTGAGCTACGAAGCCAACTACCTCAGCCCGCCGACCGCCTTCCCGAAGTACCCCAGCGGCTTGCGCGACTGGCTCATCCACGACCTCGACAGCAGTGACCAGACCTGGAAGATCGTCGTCTTCCACCACCCGTCCTTTTCTTCCAGCAACAGCACGGTGCGCAACTTCCAGATGCGCCGCGTCGCCAAGCTGCTTGAGGACCATGGCGTGAACATCGTCTTCAACGGCCACGCCCACAACTACCAGCGTACCCATCCGCTGCGCGCGCTGGCCCGGGTGGCCGATGCGCCGGATACCGCCGGCACGCCCGCGGTGGCCATCGACACCGCCTTCGACGGCCGCAGCGACACCGTGCCCGACGGCGTGCTCTACCTGGTCGAAGGCGCCGGCGGCCGCGACAGCCACGACAGCGGCGGCGAGAGCCCGCGCGGCAACGGCAACATCGTCGATGAGGACGATTCGGCCACCGGTACCAAGACCCTGGGCGGCATGGATTTCCCCAACGGTCCCGCGGCCTGGCTCGACACCCACCTGACCAACGCCCAGATGGCACCGTTCATTCCGAATGCCGGTGACGGACCCAAGATCACCGCGGTGTTCAAGGGCAGGGTGTTCTCCTTCGGCCATGTCATCGTCGATGACAACCGCCTCTCGCTCTACCAGATCTCCGAGCCGCTGCAGGACAGCTCTTCCGCGTCGGCCGGTAATCCTTACCCCTTCGGCACGGACATCAACGGCGCGCCGGTGAATGACCCGATCCCCGACACCCTCATCGACGCGGAGACCGGCAAGGTCGTGTCGACGCCGGCGCTCGGCAGGCCGGCATTGCTCGATGCCTTCACCGTTACCAAGCCGGAAGTCCGGGGCAAACTCCTTGCCCGCCTGATTGCCGAGCGTGGTGACAAGGGTGGTGCAGCGACGGCGTATCGCCTCCACCTGGAGAACCGCTCTGGTCACGCACTCAACGGTACCCAGGCCGTGCTTTCGCTGCCGGCTGGCAGCAGCATTAGCGGCTTCCAGGGCGAGGTGACGCGGGTCGGCGACGAGCTGGTGCTGACGCTCGGCCGGCTGGACGCCGGCGAGATGCGCGACGTCAGCTTCCAGCTCAGCGAAGCGGGTGGACACGGCCATGGCGATGTCGGGCAGCGGGGCCGGGATGCCGATGAGCACGCTCGACTCACCGCCCGCCGCGTGACCATCCGCTCGGCGACCGCCATGCCGGTGGCTGCCTACGAAGAGCGCGGCCGCAGCGAGCGCTGAGCGTCCGTTGCCGGCAGCGGGGCATCACGCCCCGCTGCCGGCGATGTAACAAGGTTGGCGGGCGCCTGGCAGCTGGTGACCGGTGCCAACACGGGTCACTCGGTCACCATGGTGCTCGCGGCGTGTCCGCGGTGTGGCGGCTATGTGGCGGCTATGTGGCGGTCTGCTGTGTCACCGACAGCGCGGGCGGCCTGGCGAGGGTCTGGAAGACCACGCAGTAGCGTTCGGTGAGACGCAGCAGGGTATCGATCTGATCCTGCGGTGCGTCGGTGTCGAGGGTGATGTTCAGGCGGATCGCGCTGAAGCCCACCGGCGCCTCCTTGTCGAGCCCGAGGGTGCCGCGGAAGTCGAGGTCGCCTTCGGCGCGCAGCGTCGCGTCGCGCAGGGCGATGCCAAGGGCCGTTGCCACCGCGTTGAGCGTGACCCCGGCGCAGGCCACCAGTGCCTCCAGCAGCATGTCGCCCGAGCACGCGGCCAGGCCGCTGCCGCCGGTGGCCGGATGCAGGCCTGCGGTCATTAGCGCCTTGCCGGTCTCGATGCTGCAGGTCACGCCTTCGCCAAGGCGGCCTTCCGCCCGCAGGGTGATGCGCGCCGCCTCCGGGGTGTCGCGGTACTGCGCTTTCAGCGGTGCCTGTGTTGCGCGCAATTCATCAGCGTTCATGCCTGGTTTCCTCCTTGTTGTGCGTGGTGCTCCGGCTTCGAGACCGGCTGGAAGCGATGAATCATGCACCGGTTTCGGGAAGCGCGTCGGCGGTGTTGTTGTGCGGTGCGGCGGCTCCTTCAGTTGTGTGTGTAGCGAAACCGACAAAAAGGGTGCGGCGCTCCGCAAGCCATTGAAATTTCGAGCGGCGCAAACTGGTATCGATCTTGCGATGCAGCAAACATGGAAGCCGATGCCCACCTCGAGACCCCCGAAACGCCGCCCGCGGAAGCGCCGGTGCCGGGCTACCATCGGCGCAGCGCCCATCGCTTCGAGGCCTATGCCGCCGGCCCCGGCAGCCTCGACTGGGAAGCTCAGCCCGCAGCGTTTCGCCACTATCCGGGTTGCCCGGTGGTGCTGCTGCCGCTGGTCGACACCTGCCTCGCGCAGGCGCCGGGCGGGGCCCTGCGCGGCGCGCTGGTGCGACCCTTTGTGCAGCTCGGCGAGGGTGCCGCGATCGCGCCGGGGCTGGATAGCCTGGGCGCCTTGCTGCAGCTTGCCCTCGGGCTGACCGCCTGGAAGCGCCTCGGGCCTGACCGCTGGGCGGTGCGGGCGAACCCGTCGAGCGGCAATCTCCACCCGGTGGAGGCCTGGGTGATCACCTGCGGCTGGCCGGGCCTTGGCGACGGCGTCCATCACTATCGGCCGGACGATCACGCGCTGGAACTGCGCGCGGCCGATGCGCCGGATCAAACCTCCGCGGAGCCGCGACTCTTCATCGCGCTGAGCAGCGTGATGTGGCGGGAAGCCTGGAAATACGGCGAACGCGCCTTCCGCTACTGCCAGCTGGATGTCGGCCATGCGCTCGGTGCGCTGCGCTACGCAGCGGCGGTGCTCGGCTGGGATCTCGTCGAGCAGCGCCACATCGGCCATGCCACGCTCGCCGCGCGCCTCGGGCTCGATCGCATCGAGGAGTATCCGGCGCGGCGCGACCCGGCGACCGAGCGCGAAGAGCCGGAAGTGCTGCTGGCGGTCGGCATCGGCGGCGAGCCTCCACCTGGATCGGCCGCGGCGCTTCGTGAGGCGTGTGCCGCGGCGAGCTGGTTCGGCAGCGCGAGCACTATCGATCGTCATCCGATGTACCGCTGGCCAATCGTCTCCGAGGTGGCAGAACTGACGCGTCGTGGCGATGCGACCATCGCGATGACACCTGCGCAAACGCGGCGGACCGGCCGTGTTGAAGGTGAGAGGGAGGGCGTCAGCGCTGCAGCGCTGATCCTGCACAGACGGAGCGCGCAGCGTTTCGATGCCGCCCATGTCATGCCGCTCGAAGGCCTGTGTGCGCTGCTCGACGCGCTCGATGTCGATGCGCGCGTGCCGCTCGATGTGCTTGCCGAGCAGCGCTGCATCGACCTCCTGCTTTTCATTCATCGTGTCGAGGGCATGGCCGCGGGCCTCTACCTGTTCCGGCGCGATCCACGTGCCGCCTTGCCGCCCGCGCTCGCTCAGGCCTTTCCCGAGCGCTGCGCCGAGCCCGCCCTGGCGGGGCGCCTGCTTCGTTTCAGGCAGGAGGCGGCGCCGCAAGCGCTCAAGCGCATCGCACGCAGCCTGCATTGTCATCAGGACCTCGCCTCCAGCGGCTGTCTTGCAATCGGGATGCTCGCACCGCTCGACGCGGCACTGGATGCCGACCCCGCCGCCTATCGCGATCTGCATCGCGCTGCCGGCCTGCTCGGCCAGTGCCTCTACCTCAACGCCGAGGCCCAGGGCCTGCGCGGCACCGGCATCGGCTGCTTCTTCGACGAACCGGTGGGCGAGATCGCCGGGCTCGCAGGCAGCGGCCTTCGCCCGCTTTACCACTTCACCATCGGGCGGGCCCTGGACGACCCGCGAATCGAAACCACGCCAGCCTACGCCGGCAGAACCACCGACGAGACATACCCATGATCGCCATGCCGCTTTCCGCCCACGACCCAGACCGCATCTCGGCCCGCGACGCGGCCGACATGGTGATGCGCCACCTCGATGGCGTACTACCGGAACTGGCGGTGTTCGATGTGCGCGATGCCGCTCAGTACGCCGCTGCGCACATCCCGGGCGCCAGCCATCTAACCGAAATCGCCTTCCCGGGCGTGGTCCGCAGCCTCGCCCGTCACACCCCGGTGCTGGTGTATTGCTACCACGGCAACGCCAGCCAGCAGTGGGCGCAGACCTTCAGCGACTTCCGCTTCGCCGAGGCATGGAGCGTGGATGACGGCTACGAAGCCTTCGCCGCCGAACTCGCGCTTCGCTGTATTGACCCAGTAAAAACCTGCTCAGGTGTTAGCCTTGAGAGGAAGGACACATGGGTACGGAAATGGAAGACGAAATCAAGCGTTGGACGGCCAGGCGCAAGAGCGCATTGGTGATGGAGGTCCTGCAAGGGAAGAGGACGTTAGCGGAGGCGAGTCGTTCGTACGACCTTTCCCCATCAGAGATCGAGACCTGGATCGACGAGGCGAAGCGAGGGATGGAGAACGCACTGCGAACCAACCCGCTGGACATCCGGGAGCATTACGAGAAGCAGATCAAGCAGCTCCAGGAAGCCTATGGGGAAGCGATGCTGGAGCTGCGTGCCCGAAAAAAATTGCAGTCCCTGCTGGGCGAGG
>NZ_WUAF01000012.1 GCF_009800965.1 Cognatazoarcus halotolerans
CTGGGGCCAGATCAAGGTGCGCTTCGAGACGGGAGCAGCCGTGGTCCATATCTTTGTGATGACGCTCGGCTACTCGCGGCGCGCCTACGTCGAAGGTTTCGAGCACGAGCGGCTCGCTTCTCTGCTGACGGCCCACGAGCACGCCTTTGAGGGGGAACACGGGGTCAGGTCGCGCTCGGTAACATTCGTCAGCTCATGAAGCAACAGTTCGCAGCCCACTTCGATGTCCCCCGATAGCGGTAGATGGACATGGACGAGGTGCACTATGCGGCGGTGTTGGCTGTCCGAGGGCCTCGACCTCTTCTCACTGACCTTCCGGGGCGGCCTTTACGCTGCCTGTGCAATCAGCAAAGCGAAGTCCATGAAGGCGTTCGCTCCATCATGGATTACGCGAGCGTTCCGCTCATCGGCATGCGTATCGTTGTCGCGGTGCCTTGGTTCTCGACCGGGTTGCTCTGACATGCACTCCTGCCGGGCCAGCCCCGCAATTGTGGATGCCGCAAGCCATGCGGCTCGACGTCGGGAGGCCCGGCGGGTGGTCTCTTGCGGGATCGCATCGGCATTGCGCGACGCAATCAGCCGAGCGTGGTCCGGGAAATGCGTCAGCGGCCGAACAGCGCGGCGGGAGCCGCCATCCGGCCTTGCGCCAGGCCTGCCGCAACCGCAGCTCAGGCACCGAGCAGCGTGCGCGCCACGAACAGCGCGCTGATGGTCTTGCCGTCGGTAATCTTCCCCGCCATGACGGCTGCCTCGACCTCGGCATGGTTCATCGAGACGATCTCGAGAAACTCCCCATCGTCGAGCTTCTGTCCCTCGAAGTGCAGATCGCGGGCGAAGAAGATCTCGATGCGCTCGTCCGAGTAACCGATGCACGGATGCATCACGCCAAGATGCTGCCAGTGGTCTGCACGGTAGCCTGTCTCCTCGAGCAGTTCGCGCTGGGCACAGGCAAGGATGGTTTCATCCGGATCGAGCTTGCCGGCGGGCAACTCCAGAAAGACCCGATCCAGGGGATAGCGGAACTGACGTTCGAAGATGAGCTTGCCATCGGGCAGTACCGCGACGATGACGACCGCGCCCGGGTGCTTGATGTATTCGCGCGTGGCGCTGCCGCCGTCGGGCAGCCTGACGGTGTCACGGTAGACCTTGAGCAGGCCGCCGTCGAATACCTGTTCGCCCGAAAGCCGTGTTTCGGCGAGCGCCGGATCCTTGTCACACACACTGCTCTCCCTGAATTTCGGGTTTGTCCCGCACTGGACCGGAATGCAAAACCGGCGCCGCAGCGCCGGTTTCTCCCGAGCGGTCGCGGGGCCTCAGAACGAGCCGGCCAGCGCCGCGACGCAGCTTTCGATGAGCTGCGAGGGCATCAGGCCGAACACGGCGATCGCCAGACCGTTGGCCGACAACACCAGTTTGAGGTCGGCCGAGGCGCTGATTGGGGATGCGTCGAGCGGATCATCGAAGTACATCACCTTGACCACCCGCAGGTAGTAGAAAGCGCCGATCAGCGACATCATCACCGCCAGCACCGCGAGCCATACATAGCCCGCCGCAACCGCTGCCTGCAGCACCGCAAGCTTGGCGAAGAAGCCGACGAAGAAGGGTACGCCGGCCATCGAGAACATGACGAACATCATCATCGCGGCAAACCACGGGCTGCGCTTGTTGAGGCCCTTGAAGTCATCGATGTTCTCGGCCTCGAAGCCGGCGCGCGACAGCAGGATGACCATGCCGAAGGCGGCGAGGCTCATGAGGACATAAACCACGGCGTAGAACATCGCGGAGCCGTAGGCGTTGAGTGCGAGCCGCGAATCGCCATCGACGACACCGGAGAGCAGGCCGAGCAGCATGAAGCCCATGTGCGAGATGCCCGAATAGGCGAGCATGCGCTTGATGTTGCTCTGTGCCACGGCGGCGATGTTGCCGAGCACGATCGAGCCGATGGCGAGGAACATGAGCATTGCCTGCCACTGGTCGGCGAGCTCGAACAGGCCATTGACGAGGAGACGCATCGTCATTGCAAACGCGGCGAGCTTGGGCGCGGTGCTGATCAGCAGCGTCACCGCGGTAGGCGCGCCATGATAGACGTCGGGCACCCACATGTGGAACGGGACGACCCCCAGTTTGAAGGCGATACCGGCCATCAGGAAGACCAGACCGAACAGCAGCACGGTGCGGTTGCCCGCCTGATGGTAGATCGCCTGGGCGATACCGGAGAGTTCGAGGCTGCCAGTGGCGCCATAGACCATCGACATTCCGTAGAGCAGCAGGCCGGACGCGAGCGCGCCGAGCACGAAATACTTCATCGCGGCCTCGGTGGAGCGTGCGGAGTCGCGATCGAAGGCCACCAGCGCATAGAGCGACAGCGAGAGCATCTCGAGACCGACATAGACCGTGAGCAGGTGGTTGGCCGAGATCATCACCATCATGCCGAGGGTGGCAAACGTAGCGAGCACGAAGTACTCGGGGCGATCCATCTTGCGATCGGTGAGGTAGCCCCTGCTGTAGAGCAGTGTGACTGCCATCGCGAAATACACCATGAGCTTGAGTACATCACCCATGAGGTCATCGATGTACATGTTGCCGAAGGTATAGCTTACCTGCCCGTCCATCGTGTACCAGGTGATGAACGCCGCTCCGAGCAGCGTTGCAAGGCTTGCCAGATAGGCAAATGGACGTGCGCTCTGCTTGAGGAACACGGCGACCAACAGGATCACCACACCCATCGCCGCGACGAACAGCTCGGCGTAGGCGGGCGCGAAGTTAGGGACAACAAAGTTCATCGTCAGACCATTCCGTGTAATTGACTTGCCGGTCGCCTTACAGCTTGCTCACTGCCACGTGACGCAGCAGTTCGTTAACCGAGGTATGGAGCACGTCCGTGACGGGTTTCGGATAGAGACCCATCGCCAGCACGCAGATCGCCAGTACGGCGAGGAATGCGAACTCTCGCGCCCCGATGTCTTCGAGTTCGGCGACATGGTCGTTCGCCACATCGCCGAACACGACCCGCTTGTACATCCAGAGGGTGTAGGCAGCACCGGTGATCAGGGTCGTCGCGGCAGCGAAGGCGACCCAGAAGTTGTATTGAACGGAGCCGAGCACGACCATGAATTCGCCGATGAAGCCCGAGGTGCCCGGCAGGCCCGCATTGGCCATGGCGAAGAGCATGAAGAAGGCCGCGAACTTGGGCATGGTGTTGACCACGCCGCCGTAGTCGGCAATGTTGCGCGAGTGCACCCGGTCGTAAAGCACACCGATGCACAGGAACATCGCGCCCGAGATGAAGCCGTGGGAGATCATCTGCACCAGCGCACCTTCGATGCCGAGCGGATTGAAGATGAAGAATCCCAGCGTCACGAAGCCCATGTGGGCGATCGACGAGTAGGCCACCAGCTTCTTCATGTCGGTCTGGACCAGCGCAACGAAGCCGATGTAGACCACGGCGATCAGCGACAGGGTGATGATCAGCGGCGCCATTGCCTGGCTGGCATCCGGGGCGATCGGCAACGAAAACCGCAGGAAACCATAGGCACCGAGCTTGAGGGCGATGGCAGCCAGCACGACCGAACCACCCGTGGGCGCTTCGACGTGGGCGTCCGGCAGCCAGGTGTGCACCGGCCACATCGGCACCTTCACCGCGAAGGACAGCAGGAAGGCCACGAACACCGCGACCTGCACGCCCATGGCGAGCGGCAGCTTGTGCCAGTCGAGGATATTGAAGCTGCCGCCCGACTCGAGGAACAAGTAGATCAGCGCAACCAGCATCAGCAGCGAGCCGAGCAGCGTGTAGAGGAAGAACTTGATTGCCGCATAAACCCGGTTGGGACCGCCCCAGATACCGATGATCAGGTACATCGGGATCAGCGAGGCTTCGAAGAAGACGTAGAAGAGGATGCCGTCAAGCGCCGAGAAGATGCCGTTCATGAGGCCGGACATGATCAGGAAGGCGGCCATGTACTGCGACACCCGCTGCTGGATGACTTCCCAGCCGGCGATCACAACGATGACGGTGATGAAGCTGTTCAGCAGTACGAACAGCATCGAGATGCCATCGACGCCGAGGTAGTAATTGATGTTGAAGTAGGGAATCCACGGCGCGAGTTCAACGAACTGCATCGAACTGGTGGTGGTATCGAAGCCCTGGTAGAGCGGGATCGCCACCAGGAGTCCGGCAATCGCGGTGACCAGCGCGATCACCCTAGCAAGCGGCGCATTCCGGTCCGAGCCGGTCGCAAGCACTACAAGGCCACCGACAATCGGCACCCAAATAGCGAGGCTGAGGTAAGGCATACCCGTCATCGTCAACATCCGTTTTGTGCGTCGGTCAGGACGCGAGTTCTAGTTCTATCCATCCCTGTGCGACTCTCAGCCCGTGAACCAGAAGGTCAGGAGCAGGAAGACGCCGATGATCATCACAAACGCATACTGGTAAATGTGGCCGGTCTGGATCAGACGGGAAAGCCGGGACACCTTGCCCACCAGCGCCGCGGTTCCGTTGACCGCGACACCGTCGATCAGCATGCCGTCGCCGCCTTTCCACAGCCCCTTGCCGAGCAGGCGGGCGCCGCCGGCAATGAAGATCTCGTTGAAACGGTCGAAGAAGTACTTGTTCTCGAGCAGCAGGTAGATTGGCTTGAAGATCCGCTGGATCGCTGCCGGAATGCCGGGGGCGATCATGTAGAAGAACCAGGCAATGACCACGCCAGCCATGGCGAGCATGAACGGCAGCGTGGTGAAGCCGTGCAGCGCCATCGCGACCGGACCGTGGAATTCGCTGGCGAGCTCTTCCATTACCGGGTGCGCTTCGGACATGTGGATGACACCCTTGAACCATTCACCCATGAGCATCGGTTCGATGGTCATGAAGCCGATGATCACCGAGGGGATCGCCAACAGGACCAGCGGAACGGTGACCACCCACGGCGACTCGTGGGGTTTCTGCCCCGGCGCGAGACCGTGATGGTGATCGTGGGAAACTTCCTCGTCTTCGTGATCACCATGGTGATCGTGATGACCGTCATGAGGCTGGCCGAAGCGCTCCTTGCCGTGGAAAACCAGAAAGTACATCCGGAAGGAATAGAAGGCGGTCACGAACACCCCCGCGATGACGCAGAAGTAGGCGTAGCCGGCGCCCGGGATGTGCGAGAAATGCACCGCCTCGATGATCGAGTCCTTTGAATAGAAACCCGACAGGAAGGGGAAGCCGATGAGCGCCAGCGAGCCGAACAGCGAGGTGATCCAGGTGATCGGCATGTACTTCCACAGACCACCCATATTGCGCATGTCCTGGTCGTGGTGCATGCCGATGATGACCGAGCCGGCACCAAGGAACAGCAGCGCCTTGAAGAAGGCGTGGGTCATGAGGTGGAACACCGCCGCGGAGTAGGCCGAAACCCCCAGCGCAACGGTCATGTAGCCGAGCTGCGACAGGGTCGAATAGGCGACCACCCGCTTGATGTCGTTCTGGATGATGCCGAGGAAGCCCATGAAGAGCGCGGTTGTGGCTCCGATGACGAGCACGAAGGAGAGCGCGGTGTCGGAAAGCTCGAACAGCGGCGACATGCGCGCCACCATGAAGATGCCCGCGGTCACCATGGTCGCGGCGTGGATCAGGGCCGAGATCGGAGTCGGGCCTTCCATCGAATCGGGCAGCCAGACGTGCAGCGGCACCTGGGCCGATTTGCCCATCGCACCGATGAACAGGCAGATACAGATCACCGTGATCAGCAGCCAGGGCGAACCCGGGAACAGCTCGATGCTCTTGGCCGCCAGCTGATCAGCCTGGGCGAAGACTTCCGCGTAGTTGAGGCTCCCGGTATTGGCTGCAACCAGGCCGATGCCGAGCAGGAAGCCGAAGTCGCCGACGCGGTTGACCAGGAAGGCCTTCATGTTCGCGTAGATGGCGGTCGGGCGGGTGTACCAGAAACCGATCAGCAGGTAGGAGACCAGACCCACCGCTTCCCAGCCGAAGAACAGCTGCAGGAAGTTGTTGGACATCACCAGCATCAGCATCGAGAAGGTGAACAGCGAGATATAGCTGAAGAAGCGCTGGTAACCGGGATCGTCGTGCATGTAGCCGATGGTATAGACGTGAACCATCAACGAGACGAAGCTCACCACCAGCATCATCATCACGGTGAGCTGATCGATCAGGAAGCCGACCTCGAGCTTAAGGTTCCCGCTGGTAGCCCAGGTATAGATCGTTCCGTTGAAGGTATTGCCCGCCTGGACATCCTGGTAGATGACGATGGAAAGCACGAAGGCGATCGCCACGCCGAGGATGGTCACCACGTGGGAACCGGCCCGGCCGATGGTCTTGCCAAACAGACCCGCCAGGATGGCGCCGGCCAGCGGTGCCAGCGGCACCATCAGATAGAGTGTTTGCATATCCGACATCGAGACGCTTCCTTAACCCTTGAGGCTGTCGAGGTCATCCACATGGATGGTGCGCAGATTGCGGAACAGCACCACCAGGATGGCAAGACCGATCGCCGCTTCAGCAGCTGCCACGGTCAGAATGAAGAACACGAAAATCTGCCCCGCCGCGTCGCCCAGGTAATGGGAAAACGCGATGAAGTTGGTATTGACCGACAGCAGCATCAATTCGATGGCCATCAGTAACACGATCAGGTTCTTCCGGTTGAGGAAGATACCGACGACGCTGATCGCGAACAGGATCGCGCCCAGGATCAGGTAATGGGAAAGCGAAAGCATTACGGGACTCCCTTTGCAGCCGTCGTTCTTATTCTTTCTCGGTCGGCATCGACACCATCCGCACGCGGTCATTGCGCTTGACCGCAATCTGCTGCGACGGGTTGACGCTCTTCGTGCCCTTGCGATGCCGCAGCGTCAATGCCACGGCGGCGACCATCGCCACCAGCAACACTAGCGAGGCAAGCTCGAAGGGATATACATATTCGGTGTAAAGCAGGCGACCCAGCTCGCGGGTGTTGCTGTAGCCGGCAGCGGCGGCGGGCGGCTCGGGCATGCTGTCGAGACCGAAGTAGCTGCCGCCGAGGACGATCACCATCTCCGCGACCATCAACAGGCCGATCGCCGCGCCGAGCGGCAGGTAGCTCCAGAACCCTTCACGGATCCGGTCGAGATTGATGTCGAGCATCATCACCACGAAGAGGAACAGCACCATCACCGCGCCGACATAGACCATCACCAGGGTGATGGCCAGGAACTCTGCCTCGAGCAACATCCAGATACCGCCCGCGGTGAAGAAGGCGAGCACCAGGAACAACGCGGCATGCACCGGGTTCCGGGCGGTGATCACCCGCAACGACGCGAGAATCATGATCGTTGCGAACATGTAGAAAACGAAGGTCTTGAAATCCATCTGTGGCACCCCGGGGCAGGCGTCGCCGGCCCCAATCGGTTATCGGTACTTCGCGTCGGTCTCGCGATCCTTGGCAATCTGCGCTTCGTTGCGATCGCCCACGGCAAGCAGCATCTGCTTGGTGTAATAGAGATCGCCCCGCCTCTCTCCGTGATACTCGAGCACCCGCGTCTCTACGATCGCATCGACCGGGCAGGCCTCCTCGCAGAAGCCGCAGAAGATACACTTGGTGAGATCGATGTCGTAGCGGCTGGTACGGCGCGAACCGTCATCGCGCTGGTCCGATTCGATGGTGATCGCCATCGCCGGGCATACCGCCTCGCAGAGTTTGCAGGCGATGCAGCGTTCCTCGCCGTTGGGATAACGCCGCAAGGCATGCAGGCCCCTGAAGCGCGGGCTTTGCGGCGTCTTCTCTTCGGGGAACTGCACGGTGATCTTGCGCGCGAACAAATGACGACCGGTCAGGGCCAGCCCCTTCACCAGTTCCTTGAGGAACAGGCTTCCGACGAAATCCATGGCACCCATATAAGCCTCTTACTTCCAGATCGACAGCGGGGAGAGCATCCACACTGCAACGACGATGACCCAGGTCAGGGTAATGGGGATGAACACCTTCCAACCCAGACGCATGATGTGGTCGTAGCGGAACCGGGGGAACGTCGCCCGCGCCCACAGGAAAAGAAACAGGATCGCCGCGACCTTGATGAACAGCCAGTGGAAGCCGTCCGGCAGGAAGGACACCGGCGAGAGCCAGCCACCGAGGAACAGTATCGAGGTCAGCGCCGAAACCAGCCACATCGCAGCATATTCACCGAGGAAGAACAGCGCGAAAGCCATGCCGGAATATTCGACCATGTGACCCGCGACAATCTCGGATTCGCCTTCGACGACGTCAAAAGGCGCGCGGTTTGTCTCCGCGATGCCCGACACCATGAAGACGATGAACATCGGGAACAGCGGCAGCCAGTTCCACGACAGGAAGCCCAGGCCCATGTCGGCAAAGCGCCCCTGCCCTTGCTGCATGACGATATCGCTCAGATTCAGACTGGCGGAGATCATCAGCACGCAAACCAGTGCAAAGCCCATCGAAATCTCGTAGGACACCATCTGTGCCGCGGCACGCATGGCTCCCACGAAGGGGTACTTCGAGTTGGAGGCCCAGCCGGACACGATCACCCCGTACACTTCGAGGGAGGTAATCGCCAGCAGGAAAAGCAGGCCGGCATCCACGTTCGCGAGCACCATCCCGTCGGAGAACGGCACCACCGCCCATGCAGCCAGCACCGGAGCGAACGCCAGGATCGGGCCGATGATGAAGAGACCCTTGCTCGCGCCGGACGGAACGATCACTTCCTTGAGCAGGAGTTTCACGCCATCCGCAATCGGCTGGAGCAGACCGAGCGGGCCGACCCGGTTGGGGCCGATTCGCACCTGCATGTAACCGATCACCTTGCGCTCCGCCAGGGTGAGGTAGGCGATGCAAATCATCAGCGGGGCAATGATCGCGACGATCTTGACCAGCGTCCATACCAGCGGCCAGGTCGGGCCGAACAGATCGACTACGGGTTGAAGCAATCCGTCCATTGTCAGAGGCCCTCCACGCTGATCACGCCGCTGAGCGGCCCGAGGCCGGCAGTGCTCTGGTGAGCACCGGCAACCCGCACGCAACCATCCGCCACCGCTTCATCCACGCGCGCAGTGAGCGAGACGACGCCGGCAGCAGAACGCAGTCGCACAAGCTGGCCATCGGCTACGCCCGATGCTGCCGCCGTGGCAGCATTCATCCGTGCAAGCGGTGCCGCCGCGTCCTTGGTCTTCTGAAGCGAGGGCGCACGGCGCACCAGCGGATCAGCGAAGTAGAGCGGGATGTCCGCTACGCGCTCGAAACCCTTGCCTTCAGCAGCAGGCTGCGAGGACAGCGGCACATCGACCAGGCCACCCAGGCGCTCGCTCACGAACTCGGGGCTCCCGCCCAGTGCCTCGACGCATACTTCGTCCGCCTTCGCGAAATCGAAGCCATCGAGACCGAGCAGATTGCCGAGCACCCGCAGCACTTTCCAGCCCGGACGGGTTTCGCCAAGCGGCTTGACCACGCCATAGAAACTTTGCACGCGCCCTTCGCAGTTGACGAAAGTGCCGGCGGTCTCGGTAAAGGGTGCGATCGGCAGCATCGCATCGGCGTAATCGAGCGCGGCCACCGAACGGAAGGCACCCAGACTGACCACCAGGCCAGCCTGCTCGAACGCCGTGCGGGTCTTCACTGCATCGGCAAAGTCGAACTCGGCCTCTGCGCCGAGCACGAGATAGGCCGCCAGCGGCTTGTCGAGCATGTCGGCGACGTTGCGCCCGCCAGCACCGGGGACGGCCCCCACCACATGAGCACCGACGCTGTTTGCCGCTTCGCCGATGATGCCGACGCGACCATCGACAAGACGTGCGATTTCCTGTGCGAGCTGCTGCAGGGATGCGGCTTGCGGATGTTGTGCGGCGAGATTGCCGAGCCACACCGCAGCGCTGCTACCTGCGGCAAGGTCGTCGGCGATGGCCTGCGCTGCAGGGCTGATCGCCACTGCGGCGACGTAATCCGCGATCGCGCCGGATACGGGTTTGGAGACCGCCAGGGAAAGCGCCTTGACGACGCCGGCGAGCTCGGCAAGCATCTTGCCCGGAGCGACCAGCGCGCGGTTACGAACCGGCAGCAGCCAATCTTCGGCATTGGGACCGACGTAGCTCACCCGCAGGCCACGCTTGGCGGCCTGACGGACGCGCTGGGCCAGCAGCGGATGATCCTTGCGCAGGAAACTGCCCACCACCAGTAGGCGGTTGAGGCTCGCGACCTCGGCGATCGGCATGCCGAGCCACGGCGCGCCACTGCGGCTTGCGTCGCCAGAAAAATCGGCCTGGCGCAGGCGCGAATCGATGTTTTCCGAACCGAGACCGCGCATCAGCTTCTGCGCGAGGTGGAGTTCCTCGAGTGTGGCGTGCGGCGAGAGCAGTGCGCCGACCGATTGCGCACCCTGTTCACGTACCGTCGACTTGAGACCGTTGGCGACAAACTCGAGCGCGGTCTGCCAATCCACTTCCTGCCATTCGCCGCCTTGGCGAATCATCGGCTTGGTAAGGCGCTCGTCGGAGCCGAGCGCCTCGTAGGCAAAGCGGTCCTTGTCGGAGAGCCAGCATTCGTTGATCGCTTCGTTCTCGAGCGGCAGCACGCGTTTCACGGTGTCGTGCTTGACCTGGACGATCAGGTTGGAACCCAGCGAATCGTGGGGGCTCACCGATTTGCGGCGGGACATTTCCCAGGTGCGGGCGCTGAAGCGGAACGGTTTTGAAGTCAGCGCGCCAACCGGGCAGAGGTCGATGATGTTGCCCGAAAGCTCGGAATCGACGGTCTTCTCGACAAAGGGCATGATCTCGGCATGCTCGCCGCGGAATGCCTGCCCAAGCTCCATTTCACCCGCGATCTCCTGGGTGAAGCGCACGCAGCGGGTGCAGTTGATGCACCGCGTCATGTCGGTGGCGACGAGCGAGCCGAGGTTCTTGTTGAGAACGACCCGCTTCTCTTCCTGGTAGCGGGAACTGGAATCGCCGTAGCCCACGGCCAGATCCTGCAACTGGCATTCACCGCCCTGGTCGCAGATCGGACAATCCAGAGGGTGGTTGATGAGCAGGAACTCCATCACCCCCTTCTGTGCCTTCACTGCCGCTTCAGAGTGCGTCCAGACCTTCATGCCGTTGGTAACCGGCGTGGCGCAGGCAGGCAGCGGCTTGGGCGCCTTCTCCACCTGCACCAGACACATGCGACAGTTCGCCGCGATGGACAGCTTCTTGTGGTAACAGAAATGGGGGACGTAAGAACCGGCCTGGGTAGCAGCATCCATCACGGTGCTGCCATCGTTGACCTGGATTACTTTCCCGTCGATCTCGATCTCTAGCATGTCGGACCTACGTAGATCTTGCTGCCTTCGTTCTGAACATCAGCAGGCACGAGGCACTGCTTATGTTCGATGTGGTATTCGAATTCACTGCCGAAGTGCTTGACGAAGCTCTGAACCGGCATTGACGCGGCATCGCCGAGCGCACAGATTGTGCGGCCCATGAT
The DNA here is from genome assembly GCF_009800965.1 of Cognatazoarcus halotolerans. Lineage (GTDB taxonomy): Bacteria > Pseudomonadota > Gammaproteobacteria > Burkholderiales > Rhodocyclaceae > Cognatazoarcus > Cognatazoarcus halotolerans. Next base: position 11,451 of record NZ_WUAF01000012.1, read on the forward strand.
GTTCGCCGTGACACTGTTGAGCAGATCCAGATCTTCGGGCCGGCCCTTGCCGTGTTCTATGCGGTGCACCACACGGTAGAGCCAGCCGGTACCTTCACGACACGGCGTGCACTGACCGCAGGACTCTTCAAAGTAGAAGTACGAGAGTCGCTCGAGCGCCTTCACCATGCAGGTGCTCTCGTCCATGACGATCACCGCCCCCGAGCCGAGCATCGAACCGGCCTTGGAGATGGAGTCGTAATCCATGGTGCAGTCCATCATGATGTCCGCCGGCAACACCGGCGCTGAGGAGCCGCCGGGAATCACCGCCTTGAGCCGACGCCCGCCGCGCACCCCGCCTGCGAGGGCAAGCAGTTCGGAAAACGGCGTGCCAAGGCGGACTTCGTAGTTTCCGGGACGGCCGACGTGCCCCGAGACCGAGAAGATCTTGGTACCACCGTTGTTCGGCTTGCCCAGATTGAGGAAGTGCTCACCACCGTCATTGATGATGAACGGAACCGAAGCGAATGTTTCGGTGTTGTTGATCGTCGTCGGCTTGCCGTAGATACCATAGCTTGCCGGGAAAGGCGGCTTGAATCGCGGTTGCCCCTTCTTGCCTTCGATCGATTCGAGGAGTGCGGTCTCTTCGCCACAGATGTAGGCACCGTAGCCATGGTGAGCGAACAACTCGAATCCGAAATCGGTGCCGAGAATATTCTGGCCTAGAAATCCGGCTGCACGCGCCTCGGCGAGCGCCTCTTCGAAGCGTTGATAGACATCGAAGATTTCGCCGTGGATGTAGTTGTAGCCTCGCTCGCACCCCATCGCGTAGGCCGCGATGGTCATCCCCTCGATGACCGAGTGCGGGTTGTAGCGCAGGATATCGCGGTCCTTGAAGGTCCCGGGCTCGCCCTCGTCGGAGTTGCAGGCAAGGTACTTGGCACCCGGAAAGGCACGCGGCATGAAGCTCCACTTGAGCCCAGTCGGGAAGCCGGCACCACCGCGACCGCGCAGACCGGATTTCTTGACCTCGGCGATCACGTCTTCCGGCGAGATCTTCTCGTTGATGATCTTCTTCAGGGCCGAATAACCGCCCCTGGCCACATAGTCCTCGAGGCGCCAGGTCCGGTCGCCATCGAGTCCAGCGAATATCAGTTCGTGGGTACTCATTTGTCGAGGTCTGCCAGCATTTGATCGATTTTCTCGGGCGTCATCCAGCTGCACATGCGATGGTTATTGACCAGCAGGACCGGCGCATCGCCACAGGCGCCCATGCATTCACCCTCCTTGAGAGTGAACTTGCCGTCGGCCGTCGTTTCGTTGAAATCGATCCCGAGCTTCTGCTTGATGTACTCGGCAGCATGCACACCGCCCGACAACGCGCACGGCAGATTGGTACATACCGTGATCTTGTGCTTGCCGACCGGTTCGATGTCGTACATGTTGTAGAAACTTGCCACTTCGAATGCCGCGATCGGCGCCATGTCGAGATAGCGGGCGACGAAATCGATCGTCTCGTTGGCAAGCCAGCCTTTCTCCTCCTGCGCGATGCGCAAGGCCCCCATCACCGCCGACTGCTTCTGCTCCGGCGGATACTTGGCGACTTCCACGTCGATTCTGGCTAGCGATTCCTGACTCAGCATATTCAGCTCGGATACGGATTCAGCCTTTCGGCCGGTTGTCTTAGCGGTCGATTTCCCCGAACACGACGTCCATCGTGCCGATAATCGCCACCACGTCGGCAATCATGTGGCCGCGCGCCATGTCATCCATCGCGGAAAGGTGGGCAAAGCCCGGCGCACGAAGTTTGAGTCGATAAGGTTTGTTGGCACCGTCGGAGACTGCGTACACCCCAAACTCGCCCTTGGGATGCTCGACGGCTGCATACACCTCACCTTCCGGAACGTGCATGCCTTCGGTAAAGAGCTTGAAGTGATGGATCAGCTCTTCCATGTTGGATTTCATCGATTCGCGCTTCGGGGGCGCCACCTTGTGGTTCGAGGTGATCACGGGACCCGGGTTTGCCCGCAGCCAGTCGATGCACTGCTTGACGATGCGATTCGATTGACGCATCTCTTCGATACGGACGAGGTAGCGATCGTAACAGTCACCATTGACACCAACGGGGATGTCGAAATCGACCCGGTCATAGACCTCGTACGGCTGCTTCTTGCGCAAATCCCACTCGATTCCCGAGCCACGCAGCATCGCCCCGGTGAAACCCCAGGCCAGAGCCTGCTCCGGGGTCACGATACCAATATCGACGGTCCGCTGTTTCCAGATCCTGTTATCGGTGAGCAAGGTCTCGTATTCATCAACGTAGCGCGGGAAGCGAGAGCAGAAATCATCGAGGAAGTCGAGCAGCGAGCCCTGGCGATTCTCGTTGAGCTTCCTGACCGCATCCGCGCCCTTCCACTTCGAAACCTCGTATTGCGGCATCTGGTCGGGAAGATCGCGGTACACGCCGCCCGGCCGGTAGTACGCCGCGTGCATGCGGGCACCAGAGACCGCCTCGTAGGCGTCCATCAGGTCCTCACGCTCGCGGAACGTGTACAGCACCATCGTCATCGCACCGATGTCGAGCGCGTGCGTGCCGATGTTCAACAAGTGATTCAGGATCCGGGTGATTTCATCGAACATCACCCGGATATATTGTGCCCGCAGAGGTACCTCGACACCCAGCAGCTTCTCGATGGCCATGCAGTACGCATGTTCGTTGCACATCATCGAAACGTAGTCGAGACGATCCATGTAAGGCACCGACTGGACCCAGGTACGTGTCTCCGCGAGCTTCTCGGTCCCTCGATGCAGCAAACCGATATGCGGGTCGGCCCGCTCAACCACTTCGCCGTCGAGCTCCAGTACCAGACGAAGCACGCCGTGCGCCGAGGGGTGCTGAGGCCCGAAGTTGATCGTGTAATTGCGAATCTCAGCCATGGCCGACGTCCCCGTATTTCTCTTCACGTACGATCCGCGGTGTGTTCTCGCGCGGCTCGATGCTCACCGGCTGATAGACGACACGACCTGCCTCCGGGTCGTATCGCATCTCGACATAGCCCGAAATCGGGAAATCCTTGCGGAATGGATGACCCACAAAACCATAGTCGGTAAGAATTCGCCGCAGATCCGGGTGGCCCGAGAACATGATCCCGTAGAGGTCGAAAGCCTCACGCTCAAACCAGTTCGCCGATGGCCACACGGGAAACACTGAATCAAGCACCGGGAACTGGTCTTCGGCCGCGAATGCCTTCAGCCGCAGCCGCCAGTTATGACTGACAGACAGGAGGTGCACCGCCACCGCGAAACGCAGTCCTTCGCGACTGCCATCACCGTAGGTTGCGTAATCGACTCCCGAGAGGTCGATCAGCTGTTCGAAGCGCAGATCCGCATGGTCGCGCAGCGTCTGGGCGACCGCAAGATAATCTGCCGCTGCCACTTCGAGCGTCACCTCACCACGATCCACCACCAGCGAAATCACCTTGTCGCCGAAAATTTCGGTCAGCAACGAGGAAAGTTTTTCGAGTTTGGCACTCATAGGAACGTTTTTCCGGATTAACGCGCAATCGTGTTGGTGCGCTTGATCTTGTTCTGGAGCTGGATGATTCCGTAGAGAAGCGCCTCGGCAGTCGGAGGGCAGCCCGGCACATAAACGTCGACCGGAACGATGCGATCGCAGCCCCGAACAACCGAGTACGAATAATGGTAATAGCCGCCGCCGTTGGCACACGACCCCATCGAGATCACCCAGCGCGGCTCCGCCATCTGGTCGTATACCTTGCGCAAGGCCGGGGCCATCTTGTTGCACAGCGTCCCGGCCACAATCATCAGGTCCGACTGCCGGGGACTTGGGCGAAACACCACACCAAAGCGGTCCAGGTCATAACGAGAACAGCCTGCGTGGATCATTTCGACCGCACAACATGCGAGACCAAAAGTCATCGGCCACAATGAACCTGTCCGGGTCCAGTTGATCACAGTGTCCAGCGACGTCGTAACGAAGCCTTCCTTGAAAACACCTTCGATACTCATTCATCCCCCCATTTCACCCGCAGAAGCATGGAACCACAAATCTGCCGCGAAAGGATCATTCCCACTCAAGGGCACCCTTCTTCCAGACCCAGATATAACCGATCAGAAGAATGCCAAGAAAAACCATCATCTCGAAAAACCCGAAGAGCCTGAGGCCTTCAGTCGCTGCAATCTCCTTCAGGATGGTCGCCCATGGAAAGAGGAACGCAATCTCGAGATCGAAAAGAATGAAAAGGATGGCGATCAGATAGTAGCGTACGTCGAACTTGATCCGCGCATCTTCGAACGGCTCAAAGCCACATTCGTAGGGAGAGAGTTTTTCGGCATCAGGCCGATGGGGGCCGGCCAGGCGGCCAAGAACGATGGGTACGCACCCGAAGGCAAGACCGACGAGGATGAAGATCAAGACGGGAAAGTAATTTTCCAGCATACCCAAGACATCCAATGTGATTTGGGAGCTTAGCTCCGCATGGAAACGCCCGCAAATGCGGGCGTCCTCATAATCTGGTGCCGACGGTGAGACTCGAACTCACACGACTCGCGTCACCACCCCCTCAAGATGGCGTGTCTACCAATTTCACCACGTCGGCATCACAAAAATCAGCGAACGAAAGTATATCTTGCTGCAGTGCCAAAGAAAAGGCCCGCACGCTATTTGGGGATCGCCAGCGCCTTCGAATCAGGGTTTCCAGCGGGTGCGTCTGCTGGCGCGGCAGGCGCTTCGGACGCAGCCGCAGGCACCGCATCCATGACACTCTTGGCTGCACCGCCATCATTATGCGCAACGTAGCTCAATCCCAGACTGGTCAGGAAGAACAGGGTCGCAAGAACCGCGGTCATCCGACTCAGGAAATTGGCGGAACCGGATGCACCAAAAAGACTTCCGGAAGCACCACTACCAAACGCTGCCCCCATATCCGCACCCTTACCGTGCTGCATCAACACTAGACCGATTACCGCAAGACCGATCAGGACGTGCACCGTCAATACGATCGAAAAAAGATAGCTGCTCATTTGCTGTTTTACCTGTCCATTCAATTCATCAAGTCGCCTGCCGCGCAAATCGCGAGGAAATCCCCGGCAACCAGCGACGCGCCACCAATCAAGCCACCATCAATATCGGGTTTCGCGAACAATGCTGACGCATTCGCCGGCTTGACGCTCCCTCCATACAGAAGCGGCACCCCGCGAGCATCCGTTCCAAAGCGCCTCTGAAGCAATCCGCGAATATGCAAATGCACTTCCTGCGCGTCTTCTGGAGACGCCGAGCGTCCGGTCCCTATTGCCCATACCGGCTCATACGCCACAATCAGGGACGCGCGTCCGACATCGGGCATCACGTCCAGCACCGCCTCAAGCTGTCGCTCCACGACTTCCTTGGTCTTTCCACCGGCACGCTCCAACTCGCTCTCGCCAACACAGACGATCGGGCGCAACCCCGCTGCAAGTGCCTTGACGACCTTCGCGGCCACCTGATCGTCGGTCTCGCCGAAGAGCACGCGGCGTTCCGAGTGGCCAAGGATGACGTAGCTGCAGCCAAGCTCCACAAGCATGCCTGCCTCGACCTCGCCCGTGTAGGCACCGGATCCGTATTCGCTCGAGTTCTGCGCCCCGAGGGCAATCGAGGAGCCCTGCAACATCGCTCCGACCTGTGCAAGATACGGAAACGGAACACACAGCACGACGCTCGAAGCGTTTTCGGGAACGCCCTTAAGAATAGCCTGCGTAAGATCGCGGTTGGCCACAAGCCCACCGTTCATCTTCCAGTTCGCGGCAATCAACTTTTTTCTCACGGGCGCCCGCCATGACCCCTAAACCGCGGGATTGTATTCGTTCGTAGCCAGCGTGGTCAAACACCGCCCAAAATGCAGCCGGCCGAAACAGGCGTCCGTACGATCGAGCCCAGGTCCGGAGCAATCGCAACCGGCTCACCGTCACACATCAATCCGCGGCAGCCGGATCACAAGCACGCGCGACCACATCCGCGATCTGCCGCGCGAGCCGCTCGACCTGCGCCTTGTCCGCACCCTCGACCATCACTCTCAACAGCGGCTCGGTTCCCGAGGGTCGCAACAGCACACGGCCACGATCGCCCAGCTCCTTCTCGGCGCCGAGCCGCGCGGCCGTGATCGCCTCATCCGCCTGCCAGTTGAAGCCGGCAGGCAGTCGCACGTTGATCAATACCTGTGGATAGAAGGCAAGATCCGCACAGGCCTCGGACAGACTCTCGCCAGAAACACGCAGTGCAGCCAGAACCTGCAACGCAGAGATGATTCCGTCGCCAGTCGTGTGACGGTCAAGGCAGAGAATGTGGCCGGAGTTTTCGCCACCGAGGCGCCAGCCCCGCTCCTGAAGCACCTCCATCACGTAACGGTCTCCGACCTTGGCTCGCGCGAACGGCGCCCCGAGCCGCCCGATCGCATGCTCGAAGCCCAGGTTGCTCATGAGCGTCCCGACAACACCGTCCAGAACACCACTGGCATGCCGGGTGCGGGCTATCACGTAAAGCAGTTTGTCTCCGTCATAAATCTCTCCGCGGCCATCCACCATCATGACGCGATCACCATCGCCGTCCAGCGCGATACCAATATCGGCGCCATGCTCCAGCACCGCGCGGCGAACACTGTCAGGGCGGGTCGCGCCGACGCCATCATTGATATTCAGCCCGTTGGGTTCGACACCGACCGCAATGACGTCAGCACCTAGCTCGTGAAACACCTTCGGAGCGATGTGGTAGCAGGCGCCATGCGCACAGTCGAGCGCAATCTTGACGCCTCGAAGATCAAGTTCATTGGGGAAAGTACTTTTGCAGAACTCGATATAGCGACCCGCTGCATCGTCGACGCGTCGCGCACGCCCGAGCCGGGCCGACTCCATGCAGTCCATGGGCTGGTCCAGCCGAGCCTCGATCTCGTGCTCCACTGCGTCGGGCAGCTTCGATCCATGGGCCGAGAAAAACTTGATGCCATTGTCCTGATATGGATTGTGAGAAGCGGAAATCACCACACCGGCCTGGAGCCGAAGCGCACGGGTGAGATGTGCAACCGCAGGCGTCGGAATCGGCCCGGCGAGCATGACATCGACCCCAGCCGCTGAGAATCCCGCCTCGAGCGCCGCCTCCAGCATGTAGCCGGAAACACGGGTATCCTTCCCGATCAGCACTGCAGGTCGCTCACCGGCGCCAAGATGTTCGCGAGCGACCAGGGTAAGCCCCGCCGCATAACCGAGGCGCATCACGAAGTCGGGCGTGATGGGGAACTCACCGACTTTGCCGCGCACTCCGTCCGTTCCAAAATACTTTCTGCTCATCGAAAAAACCCCGCTCGTGGAATCTCAGTATTTCAGGCCGCTCGTCAAACCGAAGCGCCCGAAGCCCGGCGGATTATGACGGCAACACCCGAAAGGCGCCGTGAAGTGCTCACCGCATCACTTGTCAAAAAGGACTGCCGCGCGGACCCTGAGGGCATCGACGGTCTCTCCTACATCGTGAACACGGATGATGCTTGCCCCGCGATCTGCGGCCATGAGCGCAGTCGCAAGACTTCCAGCGAGTCGCTGGCCAACCGGACGACCCGTGATTGCACCGACCATCGATTTGCGCGATACGCCAATCAAGAGCGGCCCCAGCGGCACCAGATCAGGCAGCGCACGAAGCAGCGCGAGGTTATGCGCCAGCGATTTACCGAAACCGAATCCCGGATCGTACGTGACTCGATCCGCAGCGATGCCCGCCTCCAGGCAGCGATCCTTCTGGCGCATGAGGTAATCGCGAACCTCGACCACCACGTCGGAATACTCGGGATCAAGCTGCATGCTTTGCGGCTTTCCGCGCATGTGCATCACGCACAACGCGGCGTCGCTCGCGGCAACCGCCTCGAGCGCACCAGCCATTTGAAATGCGTTGATATCGTTGATCATCGAAGCGCCCGCCGCAACCGCGGCACGCATCACGCCAGGCTTCACCGTGTCGATCGATACTGGCACCTCCCAATCAACGATCCGCTCGAGAAGCGGCAATACCCGATCCATCTCTTCTTGCTCGGAAACCGGCTCGGCCCCCGGCCTCGAGGACTCTCCTCCGATATCGAGAATAGCCGCGCCGTCAGTCACGGCCCGCTCCGCATGTCGCAGAGCGACATCGAAATGCCTGTCATGCCCATCCCCAGAGAACGAGTCCGGCGTCACATTGACAATCGCCATTACCACCGGCTGGCGCAGATCTAGCCTGAAGCGCCCACATCGGAGAAATTCCGACATTTACCCTCTCCGAAATGGAAACGGGCGGCCACGCCGCCCGATATCTTGAAACCGCTTCGTCAGGCCGCGGAAGTGGCCGCGGAAGGCTCCGGGCCGGACGAACTATCGTTCGGCTTTTTCGGCTGCTGATTGGTAGGCTTGGGAGGCCGCGGCGGATTCCCTTCCATGATGTCATTGATCTGCTCGGCATCGATCGTCTCCCACTCGAGCAGTGCCGCAGTCATTGCCTCAATCTTGTCGCGACTCTCTTCGATTAGGTTGCGGGCGAGTGAATACTGCTGATCAATGATCCGCCGAATCTCGGCATCGACCTTCTGCATCGTCGCTTCCGAAACGTTACGATGGGTAGTCACCTGGCGACCGAGGAAAATCTCCCCGTCCTCCTCCCCATAGACCATTGGCCCCAGATTGTCGGACATGCCCCATTGGGTCACCATGCGCCGAGCCAGATCCGTTGCACGCTGAAAATCGTTCGATGCACCGGTGGTCATCTGGTTCATGAAGATCTCTTCGGCGATCCGACCACCGAACAGCACTGCAATAGTCTGCAGCAGGCGATCCCGATCCTGGCTGTAGCGATCCTGGGCGGGCAGTTGCATGGTCACCCCCAGCGCCCTGCCACGCGGGATGATCGTGACCTTGTGAACCGGGTCAGTCTTGTCGAGCAGCTTGGCCACCACCGCATGACCGGATTCGTGGTAGGCCGTATTGCGACGCTCCTCTTCAGGCATGACGACCGAGCGCCGCTCGGCCCCCATCATGATCTTGTCCTTGGCGTGCTCGAAGTCTTCCATATCGACCAGACGCTTGTTTCCACGCGCTGCGAACAACGCCGCCTCATTGACGAGGTTGGCCAGATCGGCGCCAGCAAAACCCGGCGTACCCCGGGCAAGCACCATCGGATCGACGTCCGGGGCGATCGGCACCTTGCGCATGTGCACGCGGAGGATCTGCTCGCGACCCCGGATATCCGGCAACGAGACGACGACCTGGCGGTCGAAGCGCCCGGGGCGCAGCAAGGCCGGATCAAGCACGTCGGGTCGGTTGGTTGCGGCAATCACGATCACGCCGGTCTGCCCTTCAAAACCGTCCATCTCGACAAGCAACTGGTTGAGCGTTTGTTCGCGTTCGTCGTTACCACCACCAAGCCCGGCACCCCGCTGCCGGCCAACCGCGTCGATTTCGTCGATGAAGATGATGCAAGGTGCCTGCTTCTTCGCCTGCTCGAACATGTCACGAACGCGGGCCGCGCCCACGCCGACGAACATCTCGACGAAATCGGAGCCGGAGATCGAGAAGAACGGAACCTTGGCCTCGCCGGCAATTGCCTTTGCTAGCAGCGTCTTGCCGGTACCGGGGGAGCCAACCATCAGCACGCCTTTCGGAATGCGGCCGCCGAGCTTCTGGAACTTGGATGGGTCACGCAGGAACTCGACGAGTTCGGCAACTTCCTCCTTGGCTTCGTCGCACCCCGCAACATCGGCAAACGTAATCGAATTCGCGGATTCGTCGAGCATGCGCGCCTTGCTCTTGCCGAACGAGAATGCCCCGCCCTTCCCACCGCCCTGCATCTGGCGCATGAAAAAGATCCACACGCCAATCAAAAGCAACATCGGGAACCATGAGACAAAGATGCTGGCGAGGAAGGACTGCTCTTCCTCGGGCTTCGAGGCATTGACCTTGACGCCGTACTTCATGAGGTCGGACACCATCCAGATATCCTGAACGCCCGGCGTGTAAACCGTGATCTGGCGGCCTTCCTGCGTTGTGGCCTTGACCACGCGCCCATCCACCGTAACCGCCGAAATGCGGCCCGACCGAGCCTCCTCCATGAACTGGGAGTACTCCATGGTGCTCTGGGCAACCTGGCGTGTATTGAACTGGTTGAAAACCGTCATCAAAACGACGCCGATCACCACCCAGATCGCAAGATTCTTGAAGAGATTGTTCAACTCCGCTCCTCGATGGCCCGACAGGGGCCTCGGTCTGATTGACTGATTCTAAGTGTGATCGTTCCCAGGGGCAAACAACACGTATGTCCGTAATCAAGGACGCCGGCCTGTCCCCAGCAGGTAGACCTCGGAACTTCGGTCGCGCGAGGCCTTGGGCTTGCGCACCGAAACATTCACGAAAAGGCCCCCCATCTGCTTCCGGTACTGCTCGAAACCGGCCCCCTGGAAAACCTTTATCAACATCTGCCCTCCTTCGGCAAGGTGTTCGCGTGCGAACTCCAGGACCAGTTCGGCAAGATGGATCGACCTCGCCTGGTCCGCAGAAGGGATACCCGACATGTTTGGGGCGATATCAGAAAGAACAAGTCCTACCTTCCGCCCCGCAAGGCATCGCTCGAAACCGGCCAGCACCTCGTCGTCGCAGAAATCCCCCTGTACGAAGTCGACACCGTCGAGTGGCTCGATAGGCAGCAGGTCGAGCGCAAACACTTTTCCCTTGGGCCCCACCCGGCGGACCGCAACCTGACACCATGAACCCGGCGCGGCACCGAGATCCGCCACAATCATACCGGGACGCAGAAGGTGGTCCTTGTCGTCAATCTCGAGAAGCTTGTACGCGGCACGCGAACGATATCCGTCGGCCTTCGCGCGCTGCACAAAGGGATCATTGACATGCTCCTGCATCCAGGACTTACTGGTCTTGCTGCGCTTCATCGGAGTAGAATTCCGCCCCTGTTTCCCATTGAGCCTGCATCATGAATCAATTGTCACCCGCCCGTCGCCGCGAACTCAAGGCACAGGCTCACCACCTCAATCCGGTGGTCAGTGTTGCCGGCAACGGGCTAACCGACAACGTCCTGCACGAGATCGACATCGCACTGAAGGCTCACGAGCTGATAAAGATCCGGGTGTATGGGGCCGAGAAGTCCCAACGCGCCGCCCTGATCGACGCGATCTGCGAGGCGAGTGGCGCTGCGCCGGTCCAACATATCGGGAACATCCTGATCGTCTGGCGCCAAAAACCCGAGCCGCCAGCAACGAAGGCCGCAACGCCCACGCGCGCCGTGATCCCGGCCAAGGTGCCACGCCGCGTCCCACCCGCCAGATCCAGTGGCCGTCCGAGCCGCCCCACCTTGCACAAGAGCCCGAAGAGCACCACCCATCGCGGTAGATGAACCATCGACGGCTACATCACCTCGCTCACGGGCGCGGCCCCCGCCCATGGAGCAGTATCAGCGCCAAGCCAAGTACGCTCTGAATGAGATAGAGGACGCTCGATATGCCATGCCAGGTCGCGAAGCGATCTCGCAGGACACTTTGCATGACCTCCCGTGGCAGCGCGTCGGCCTTGAGCTGCGCCATGACCGGCTGGATTCCGAAATGACCCACCAGGGTCATCAAAAGCATCGCCAGAACGACCCAGAACACGCGATCCCGGAAGACCTGGAGCCCACGCCGGAACAACAGGGACGCGATCAGGAACACGGCCACCGCGATCCCCAGCATCGCAACCAGACCGAACAGCTTTCCGGCAAGAATGCCTGCCAGGCCCCGATCGGAAAGCGTCGCGAAGAGCACGGGCGCGACCATGTAGCCAACCGTCCACATCGCGCCGACCCACATCACGATCGCAACCGAATAAAGCCCCGACAGGAATCGCGACATGGTCCCGGCTTTGATTCAGACGTAGCGGACGTCGATTACTTCATACTCGCGAATTCCACCCGGAGCCTGCACCTCGGCTACGTCGCCGGAGTATTTTCCGATCAGGGCACGCGCGATCGGTGAACTGATCGAGATCTTTCCTGCCTTCAGGTCCGCCTCGTCGTCGCCCACGATCTGATAGGTCACGTTATCGCCGGTCTCGAGATCCTCGAGGTCCACAGTCGCACCAAAGACGCAACGCCCGTCGGCGTCAAGCAGTTTTGGATCGATCACCTGGGCAGTAGACAGCTTGCCCTCGAGCTCCTTGATGCGCCCTTCGACGAAGCCCTGGCGCTCCTTTGCCGCATCGTACTCGGCGTTTTCGGACAAATCCCCGTGGGAGCGCGCCTCCGCAATTGCGGCAATGACGTTGGGCCGCTCCACCGTCTTCATCCGATGAAGTTCCTCGCGCAGCAACTCCGCCCCCTTGAGGGTCAATGGTGTCTTGATCATGACTTTCTACTTCAATTCAGTTCGGCATGCAGCGACTGCACGGAATAGACCTCGAGGCCCGAGAGATGGCGCATGCCCATGCAGGCCGCGCGCGCGCCCTCGATCGTCGTATAGATGGTGATCTTCGCGGCAAGCGCACTGGTGCGGATCGAACGCGAGTCGGTAATCGCCTGGCGCTTCTCCTCGACCGTGTTGATCACCATACAGATCTCTTCGTTCTTGATCATGTCGACAACGTTCGGACGACCTTCATTGACCTTGTTCACAACCGAAACCGGAACGCCCGCGGCTTCGATCGCTGCACCGGTTCCACGCGTCGCGACCACCGAAAAACCAAGATCGTGCAGTTCCTGCGCGACCTCAATCGCAGCCTTGCGATCAGACGGCCGCACGCTGATGAATACCTTCCCGGAGGCGGGCAAGTGGGTGCCGGCAGCGAGTTGCGACTTTACGAACGCTTCTGCAAAAGTGCGTCCGACACCCATCACTTCGCCGGTCGATTTCATTTCCGGCCCGAGGATGGTATCGACACCCGGGAACTTGACGAAGGGGAAAACCGCTTCTTTCACCGAGAAATAGGGCGGCACGATTTCGGTCAGCACCCCCTGATCGGCCAGCGAACGGCCAGCCATGCAGCGCGCCGCGACCTTGGCAAGCGGCAGCGAGCAGGCCTTCGACACGAACGGAACGGTTCGCGACGCCCGAGGATTCACCTCGAGCACATAGACGACCGCTTCGTCGCCCTCGCCCTGGATCGCGAACTGGACGTTCATCAGGCCACACACGTTCAGGGCCCGCGCCATCGCCTCGGTTTGCCGACGCAACTCATCCTGCAGCTTCTGCGTCAGCGTGTAGGGCGGCAGGGAACAGGCCGAGTCGCCGGAATGGACGCCCGCCTGCTCGATGTGCTCCATGATGCCGCCGATGATGACCTGGTTTCCGTCGGACAAGGCATCGACATCCACCTCGGTCGCATCATTGAGGAAGCGGTCGAGCAGCACCGGTGACTCGTTCGAGACCTTGACCGCCTCCCGCATGTAGCGCTCGAGATCCTTCTGTTCGTGCACGATCTCCATCGCACGGCCACCCAGCACATAGCTCGGCCGCACCACCAGCGGGTAGCCGATCTCGGCGGCGAGACGCACCGCGGCTTCCGGCGTGCGCGCCGTGCGGTTGGGCGGCTGCTTGAGCCCGAGGTCGTTGAGCAGCTTCTGGAAGCGCTCACGGTCCTCTGCCGCATCGATCATGTCCGGCGAGGTTCCGATGATCGGCACACCGTTCTCTTCAAGCGCCTTTGCCCGTTTGAGCGGCGTTTGACCACCGAACTGGACGATCACGCCAACCGGTTTTTCGATGTGCACGATCTCGAGGATGTCCTCAAGCGTGATCGGCTCGAAGTAGAGTCGATCGGAAGTATCGTAGTCTGTCGATACGGTCTCGGGGTTGCAGTTGACCATGATCGTCTCATAGCCATCTTCACGCAGCGCTAGCGCTGCATGTACGCAGCAGTAGTCGAACTCGATACCCTGCCCGATGCGGTTCGGTCCGCCACCGAGGACCATGATTTTCTTCTTGTCGGTCGGCATCGACTCGCACTCTTCCTCGTAACTCGAGTACATGTAGGCGGTCGAGGTCGAGAACTCCGCGGCGCAGGTATCCACCCGCTTGTACACCGGGCGCACGCCCACGGCGTGGCGATGAAGGCGAACAGCGGTCTCGTCGGTATTGAGCACCTTGGCAAGGCGACGATCGGAGAAACCCTTGCGCTTGAGCTCCCGCAATTCGGGGGCACCGATATTCTTGAGCGAGCGGCCGGCAAGCGACTTTTCGGTGAGGACGATGTCCTCGATCTGCGCCAGGAACCACGGATCGATCTTGGTGAGCTGCTGGACCTTCTCGAAGCTCATGCCCTCACGAAAGGCCTGGCCGACATACCAGATGCGCTGCGCACCCGGGTTTGCAAGTTCGTGCTCGAGATCCTCTTCGTCCGCCTCGACTTCGTCGAGACCATAGGCACCAACCTCGAGACCACGCAGCGCCTTCTGGAACGACTCCTGGAAGGTGCGGCCCATCGCCATCACCTCGCCGACCGACTTCATCTGCGTGGTAAGCCGGTCCGGCGCCTGCGGGAATTTCTCGAAGGCGAACCGCGGGATCTTGGTCACGACATAGTCGATCGACGGTTCGAACGATGCCGGCGTGGCACCGCCGGTAATGTCGTTCTTGAGTTCATCGAGCGTGTAGCCCACCGCGAGCTTTGCTGCCACCTTGGCGATCGGGAACCCGGTCGCTTTCGAGGCGAGTGCCGACGAGCGCGACACCCGTGGGTTCATCTCGATGACGATCATGCGGCCGTCTTCCGGATTGATCGCGAACTGGACGTTCGAGCCGCCGGTATCGACGCCGATCTCGCGCAGCACGGCGATCGAGGCATTGCGCAGGATCTGGTATTCCTTGTCGGTGAGGGTCTGCGACGGCGCAACCGTGATCGAGTCGCCGGTGTGCACACCCATCGGATCCAGGTTTTCGATGGAACATACGATGATGCAGTTGTCGGCGCGGTCCCGCACCACCTCCATCTCGTACTCCTTCCAGCCGATCAGCGATTCCTCGATGAGGAGCTCGTTGGTCGGACTCGCTTCGAGACCGCGCTTGCAGATCTCGAGGAACTCTTCCATGTTGTAGGCGATGCCGCCACCGGTTCCGCCAAGCGTGAATGAAGGGCGGATGATTGCCGGAAAACCGATGCCGCCCTGTACCTGGAGCGCTTCCTCCATGCTATGGGCAATCGCGGATCGCGCCGAGCCAAGGCCGATCTTCGTCATCGCGTCCTTGAACTTGAGCCGATCCTCGGCCTTGTCGATCGCCTCCTGCGAGGCGCCGATCAATTCCACGCCATATTTCTCGAGCACGCCGTTGCGCGCGAGGTCGAGCGCACAGTTCAGCGCGGTCTGCCCGCCCATGGTCGGCAGCAGCGCGTCCGGGCGCTCCTTTTCAATGATGCGCTCGACGACCTGCCAGGTAATCGGCTCGATGTAGGTCACATCGGCGGTACCCGGATCAGTCATGATGGTCGCGGGATTGGAATTGACGAGAACGACCTTGTAGCCTTCCTCGCGCAGCGCCTTGCAGGCCTGCGCGCCGGAATAGTCGAACTCACATGCCTGGCCGATGATGATCGGGCCGGCACCAATGATCAGAATGGTATTTAGGTCTGTGCGTTTGGGCATGGTATTGCCTCGATTCGGATGACCCGAAGCGGCAACCGGTCACGCACGGGGCGCAACGGGTCGCCACATCGAGAAATCACTTACGTTCTTCCAACAGTTTGATGAAGCGGTCGAAGAGGTAGGCCACGTCGTGCGGGCCGGGACTCGCTTCGGGATGCCCCTGGAAACAGAAGGCAGGCACGTCGGTTCTGGCCAGCCCCTGCAGGCTGCCGTCGAACAGGGAAACATGAGTGGCGCGCAGGTTCGCCGGAAGGGTTTGCGGATCGACCGCGAAACCATGGTTCTGGCTGGTAATCAGCACCTGGCCGGAATCAAGATCCTTGACCGGGTGATTGGCACCATGGTGGCCGAACTTCATCTTCATGGTCTTCGCCCCGGAAGCCAGGGCCAGCAATTGGTGGCCTAGGCAGATTCCAAAGGTCGGGATGCCCTTGGCAAGGAATTCGCCAATTGCCTCGATTGCGTAATCGCATGGCTCCGGATCACCGGGGCCGTTGGACAGGAAGATACCGTCCGGATTCAACGCAAGCACCTCGGACGCCGGGGTCTGCGCCGGCACGACGGTCAGGCGACAGCCACGTTCTGCAAGCATTCGCAGAATATTGCGCTTGACGCCGAAGTCGTATGCGACAACGTGGAAGCGTGCGGACGCTTGCCCGACGTAGCCTTGCGCAAGGCGCCATTCGCCTTCCGTCCAGGCATAGGGCTCGGATACCGAAACGACCTTCGCCAGATCCATTCCGGCAAGCCCCGGAAAACCGCGTGCAGCCGCGATTGCAGTGTTCACGTCGATCGAACGCACATCGGCTGCAGTGACAATGCAGCCAGCCTGCGCACCCTTCTCGCGGAGCACGCGGGTCAGGCGCCGGGTGTCGATGCCAGCAATCGCCACGATGCCCTCGGACTTCAGATAGGCATCGAGAGTCTGCTGCTTGCGCCAGTTGGAAGCGACGATCGGAAGATCCCGTATCACCAGACCCGCGGCATGGATCTTCTGCGCTTCGCAATCTTCAGTATTGACGCCGGTATTGCCGACGTGCGGATAGGTCAGTGTAACGATCTGGCGACTGTAGCTGGGATCGGTAAGGATCTCCTGGTAACCGGACATCGAAGTGTTGAATACCACTTCACCCACGGTGCGCCCCTCGGCACCGATGCCCTTGCCGTGAAACACTGTCCCGTCGGCAAGTGCAAGTATGGCGGGCGGGAAGGCAGTCACAACGAAACTCCTGATTCAAGCATTGGGATGAAATTCGGCATTGCGCACAGAGCGCGCAAAAAAACGGGAGAGGCGCCAGGGCCTTCCCGCGTAGCACTGCATTCTATCGATTTTCCGTATCCGGAGCAACGCGCCGCAGTCACCGGGTCACGATTTGAGTGAGCTGCGCAGCGCGGTAGCAAGTGTATTGAGTTCCGCCACCAACGACGTTACCTCCCGACATGCCAGATCGACGTCGGCCCCCTTCGCGGCGGACTCCACTCTTTGCGCCGCATCTTGCGCCTGCAAGGCATTGAACACACCAACAGCCCCTTTGAGGCTGTGCGAGGCGGCTGCCAGACGGCTTGCGTTGCGCTGGGCGACGGCCTCGTTGAGTTCTTTCAGATTACGCGGCAAATCGCTAATAAAAAGGCTGACGAGTTGATCCAGCGCCACCTGGTCACCATCAAGCAAGGCACGGGTTCCGTCGAGATCGAGCACCCTGCCGGCATTCGCGGGTTCGAGAAGTGACGAATCGGACCCGCCGCGACCGACGGAGGCGCCACGGCCACATACGCGGGCAATTGCGGCAAACAGTTCGGCCGGTCGGATCGGTTTAGCGACGTAATCATCCATCCCGGCGTCAAGGCATCGTTCACGGTCGCCCTGCATCGCATGGGCGGTCATCGCCACGATCGGCACCGAAGCAAGCCCCGAACCGGCCGACCAGCTCCGGCGGGCTTCTCTCGCCCTGATCGCCTGCGCCGCCTCCAGGCCGCCCATGACCGGCATCTGGACATCCATCAGAACGAGATCGAAGCGCTGCCGATCGAGCAGATCCAGTGCCTCCTGCCCGTTTCCCGCAAGGGTAACCCGGTGACCTGCCTTCTGAAGCATCTTCAAACCGACCGTCTGATTGACCGGATTATCCTCGACCAGAAGCACGCTGAGACCCGATTGGTTCTGCACCTCGTGCACCATTTCGGTGAGTGTCATCTGAGGATCGAATTCGGCGAGGATGTCGTCATCCGAGCGCCCCCCAAGCACGGCCAGAACGAGAGCATCGTGCAGATCGGCTGCCGAGAAAGGCTTGGCCAAACGCGTCTCGACGCCCAGCTGCCGGCAGCGGATCACGTCATTGCGCTGCGAATGGGCGTTCAGCATCATCACCACGCGGTCGATGTACGGTGTCTGATCGCGAAAATGCGCGACGAGCGCGAAGCCCTCGTCGTTTGCCAGCCCGGCATCCACAAGCATGAAATCAAAGGGCCCGTTGCTTTGGTGAGCAAATTTGAGGAGCTCGAGCGCCTCGCTCTTGCCCGCCGCGATCGTGGGACGGCCGCCCCACGTTTCCACCATGCTTGCGACGCTGAGCGCCAGCGCACGGTTTTCCGCCACCACGAGAACCGAGCGACGCCGCAACTCGCCAGCCCGCCGCAGCGGCGGAACCGAAGTGCCAGCGGCTTCAAGGCTGACCGTAAACTCGAAAACGCTGCCCTGATCTGGCCGGCTCTCGACTCTGATCGCACCATTCATGATCTCGACCAGACGTTTCGAAATTGCCAGACCGAGTCCGGTACCACCATACTTCCTGGTTGTTGAAGAATCCGCCTGCTCGAAAGCGCCAAAGATCTCGTCACACTTTTCGGGCGCGATGCCGACTCCGGTATCGCGCACCGCGATTGCAACCTGTATCTGCTGCCCCTCTCGCTCGACGATCCTCGCGGTAACCTCGATCTCGCCCTTTTCGGTGAATTTGATCGCATTGCCGAGCAGATTGAGCAGGACCCGCCTGATTCGGCCCGGATCCCCGAAACACTGCTGGGGAACGTCGGCCGCGACCCCGAAGATGACCTCGAGCCCCTTCTGGTGGGCGCGCAATGCAAGCGAGCGGACCGTTTCGGACACCACCGATCGCAGCGAAAACTCGATCCGCTCCAATGCAAGTTTGCCGGCCTCGATCTTCGAAAAATCGAGGATGTCATTGATGATCGTCAGCAGGGACTCCGCGGACGATTTCACGCTATGCAGATAGTCGCGCTGCTCGTCATCGAGTGATGTATCGAGAACGAGTTCGGTCATCCCCAGAATACCGTTCATCGGGGTGCGAATCTCGTGGCTCATGTTGGCCAGGAAATCGCTCTTTGCCCGGTTCGCCGACTCTGCCGCCTCCTTCGCCTGAAGGAGCTCGAGTTCCCACTCCTTGCGCTCGGTGATATCACGATAAGTGCCAGCCAAACGCCCGAATCGGCCATCCGCCCCCCTGTCACTCACCCGCCCGAGCGCCTGGAACCAGCGCCATTCGCCATTGCGGTGTCGCATCCGGAATTCGGCATCGAAGACGCTGCATTCCTGGCGGAGATGCGCCCGCAGCAAAGCTCGGGTCTTGTCCACATCCGCCGGATGCATCAGCGGCAACCAGATCGTGACGTCGTTGCCCAAGGCCTCGTCGTCCGCAATGCCCAGCATGGTTCGCCACCCGCCGTCCAGAAACGGCGAATCGGTAGTGAGATCCCAGTCCCACAAGCCCGACTGGGCGTTGCGCATCGTCAGATCCAGACGCTCCCGGGTGGATCGCAATTGGTCGACAACGGCCTCACCGCGCGCAACGACCTCGTCCAGCAACTGCGCCGGCGTCTGCGGATGCTCCGAGCGCGCATCGACACCCGACACCTCTTCAAAGTGAGCGAGCAACTGGATCAGCTTCGACGTATTCTGCCCGGAAGGCTGTTCGACGCCGCACAGATCTGCGTCAACCGCCTCAAGTAGCGCTATCAGACGCGCGGACAAATCACTGCCGCACTGCCCGAAGCCTGCATCCGAACCCAACAGCGCCTCGATCGACTCGGCACCGAAATGCTCCGCCAGATGTCGGGTGAGCGCGTCAGAACGCACGCGACCTCCCGGCGGAGCGGCCGCGCGAAGCCCCGCTGGCGGCGTGGCAGAGCATGATCGGAACGCGTCGAAACATGCTGACTATAAACGACCCGTGTCGCACATTCTTGAGGCCGGCCCGACGTACTTCTCGCCCCCGCCCGACTACCTCAGCCCAAGAACGTCCTGCATGTCGAACAGCCCTGCAGCTCGGCCCTTCAGGTAACGCGCTGCTCGCAGGGAGCCAAGCGCGTAAGGCATCCGACTTCCTGATTTGTGCGTAATTTCGATACGCTCCCCCAATCCGGCAAAGAGCACCGTATGGTCACCCACGATGTCGCCGCCACGGATTGTCGAAAATGCAATCGTCCGGGGATCACGTTCGCCCGTAACGCCTTCTCTGCCGTAGATCGCGCACTGATCGAGATCCCTGCCGAGCGCGGCGGCAACGACCTCCCCCATCCGCAGGGCCGTGCCCGAAGGCGCATCAACCTTGTAGCGGTGGTGCGCCTCGATCACCTCGACGTCATACCCCTCGTCGAGAATCCGGGCCGCCTCCGCGAGGAGCTTGAAAACGGCATTGACGCCGACCGCCATGTTCGGTGCGAACACCACGGGAATGTCCTTCCCTGCAGCTTCGATCTGCTGCTTTTGCACCGCAGAAAATCCCGTGGTGCCGATTACGATCGCCTTGCCCAGGCTTCTACAGATCTCGAGATGTTCGAGCGTACCTTCCGGGCGAGTGAAATCGATCAGGCAATCGGCGGTATCGATGGCGCCACGTGCGTCGTCGCCGATCGTGACACCACACGAGGCACCGAGCAACTCGCCCGCATCCCGGCCGATGAACGGATTTCCCGGCTGATCGAAGGCTGACACCAGGCTAACGCCTTCCCCCTTCAACGTCGCCTCGATCAACATACGCCCCATGCGGCCGGTACAACCCGCAATCGCTATGCGCTGCTCACTCATTCATTGCTCCATGTACTGATTTGAAGGACACGCCTGACAACCCGCGCCGTGCATGCAATCGCACGGAATCATTTGTCCTTGGCAGGCCCGATCTCGATGACGCGGGACTTCTCCTTGGCGTCGGCAGGGTCGGCCGGTTCTATGTCGCCGATCACCCGATCAAGCACATCATCCTTGAAGAACACCGTGAGCCGACGCTCCGAAACCTTCCCGCGCCCCGGCTGGAACCGATAGACATAGTCCCAGCGATCCGGATGGAAAACGTCCGTAACGAGCGGAGTGCCAAGCACGAAGCGCACCTGGTCCCTGGTCATGCCCTTCTTCAATTGGCCGACCATCTCGGGCGTGACGTCATTACCCTGCCGGATATCGATCTTGTATGGGGTCAACCGCTCGAGAACGGAGCAGCCGGACAACGCAACAACACTGCCCGCCAGGACGGCGGAAAGAATACGGAGATGCATGGGGAGCGATTTTCCTCTATCAGCAGACAAGGCCGCCGACGAACATTCTCAGACAGGGGCAAAAAATATATCATAGAGCCCGCTCAATGCCCGGCACAGGCGCAGTGGGCCCCGCCCGATACCCTTTAGGGCGGCCGAACCAGATTACCCGGTGCCATCAATGCCCTCCAACTCCCAGAACCTCAAGAATATCGGCCTCAAGGCAACGCTACCCCGCCTGAAGATCCTCGATCTGTTCCAACATGCGGACGAACGGCATCTTACGGCGGAAGACGTATACCGGCTGCTGATTCAGGAGGAAATGGATATCGGCCTTGCCACCGTATACAGGGTCCTCACCCAGTTCGAGCAGGCCGGCCTGCTCGAACGCCACTACTTCGAGTCCGGCAAAGCGGTTTTCGAACTCAACCAGGGCCAGCACCATGACCATCTGGTATGTCTGCAATGCGGAAAGGTCGAAGAATTCTACGATCCGCAGATAGAAGCCCGACAGCTGGCGGTAGCTGCAGAACGGGGCTTCCAGGTAAAAGAGCACGCTCTCTATCTCTATGCGGACTGCGTCAAGGACGACTGCCCCCAAAAGAAAGGCAGCTAGCAAACGCCCTGGCGCAACAGGTGATCTGCCCCCACGGGAGGAAATGCGCAGCGCTCAGGCCGCCAGATCTGCAAGCCCCAGCATTTCCGCAGCATGACGACGGGTGGTATCAGTGATCGTGACTCCGCCGAGCATGCGTGCAATTTCTTCTATACGGCCGTTCTCGTCCAGCAAGGCAACCCGGCTCAGCGTGGCACCATCGCGCTCGCCTTTCGATATGTTCCACTGCCAGCCGGCCTGAGCCGCGACCTGCGGCAGATGGGTGACACAGAGCACCTGACGCTCGTCTCCCAGACGACGCAGCATCTGCCCGACGATCTCCGCCACCCGTCCACCGATACCGACGTCGACCTCGTCAAAGATCAAGGTCGGAGTGGCGGAGCTGCGACTCGCGATCACCTGTATTGCGAGTCCGATGCGCGACAATTCACCGCCGGACGCCACTTTGGAAAGCGGGCGCAACGGTTGGCTCGCGTTGGTCGTCACCTGGAACTCGATGCGCTCCAGACCGCTCGCCCCCCCCTCATCCATCGGCAGCAACGCAGCGGCAAACGCACCACCCCCCATAGCGAGACGCTGCATCGCTTCGGTGACCGCCCGGGACAGGGTGTCCGCCGCCAGGGCACGCCCCGCCGAGAGTTCGCGCGCAACCTGGAGGTAGGCTTCTTCGGCTTGGCGTTCACGCTCCGCGAGCAAGGCCGGATCGCCGGAATCCTCCATGTCGGCAAGGCGTCGCTCGGTTTCCTCGAGCAGGGCCGGCAGCGCATCGGGTACAAGCCGGTACTTGCGCGACACATCGGAAATCCGGGCGATCCGCCGATCCAGTTCTTCCAGTCGCGCCGGGTCCAGGTCGAACCGCTCGCGATAGCGCCGCAGCGCGTGTCCGGCCTCATCCAGCTGGATGGCCGCCGTGGCCAGCAGCTCTGCGATCGGCGCCAGACCCTCATCGACTCCGGCCATCGACGCCAAGCGTGCGGAAAGTCTGTCAAGCACGGGCGCAATCGCCATATCGGAATCGGTCAGCGCCGAAATCGTGCTTTCGGCACCTTCAATGAGGCTCACCCCGTGGGCGAGACGGGCCTGCTCCTGGTTGAGTTCGTCCCACCCGTTGGCGGTGTATCCAAGCTCGCGCAACTCGTCGAGCTGCCAGGACAGCACCTCTCGTTCGCGCGCCAGTCCTTCGGCATTGCTCTCGGAGGCAACGCGCGCGGAGCGCGCCGCCTGCCATCGATGATAGCGCTCACCCACCTGCAGGGTCAGCGCTTCCAGTCCCCCGTGAGAATCGAGCAGGCTACGCTGGGCATCGCTTCGCAACAGCGCATGATGGGCATGCTGGCCGTGGATATCCACGAGCCACTCCGAGACCTCACGCAATTGAGCCAACGTAACCGAGGTGCCATTGATCCAACCTCTGGACCTTCCGCCAAGGTCTACCACCCGGCGCAATAGCAGACAACCATCTTCTGAAGATACTTCCTGCGCGACAAGCCAGTCGGACAGACCACCCGGGCCCGGGAGATCGAACTCGGCAACGACCTCGGCACGCTCGCAACCCGGCCGGACCACGCCAGGCTCACCCCGCGCGCCCAACGCCAGACCCAGCGCGTCCAGAAGAATCGACTTGCCCGCACCGGTTTCACCTGTAAGCGTGCCAAAGCCACCACCAAACTCCAGCTCGAGGCGATCAACGATGACGAAATCCCGAATTTGAAGACGACGTAGCATGATCGGCAGCGCGCTCAGAAAGGCCGCGGCGACGAGCTCCAGTGAAGCTTTTCGCGCAGCATGTCGAAATAACTGTAACCCTCCGGGTGCAGCAGCGTCACGGTATGCGGCGAACGCGCCACCCTGACCCGATCCCCGGCACGCGCATCGAAGCGGGTCTGGCCGTCGAAATGAACCCTGGCATCGTGCGGCGGACTCACGACGATCTCGATCGAACAATCGTCCGGCAGCGTAACGGGCCGTGCGGTAAGCGCGTGCGGGCACAGCGGAACCAGTGCGATGCCTGCCACGCGCGGATGGAGAATCGGACCATTGGCAGAAAGCGCGTAGGCGGTGGAGCCGGTGGGCGAGGAAACGATGATGCCATCGGAACGCTGGGTGTAGACGAATTCGCCGTCGATGAGTACGTCGAACTCGATCATCCGGCCGATCTCACCCTTGTTGACCACTACATCGTTGAACGCGACCGTATGAAAAACGCGCCGCCCGTTACGCAGCACCTCGGCTTCCAGCAGGCCCCGCGACTCACGGGTGAAGCGGCCATCGAGTATCCCACCGATCCGCACCAGAACCTCGTCACGCGCGACATCGGTGAGGAAGCCCAGCCTGCCCTGGTTTACGCCTACCAGCGGTACACTGTACTCAGCCAAGCGGCGGCTCGAGTTGAGCATCGTGCCGTCACCACCGAGGACCACGCCAAGATCCGCCTTGGCACCGATCTCGTCATACGATGCGACCGGATAGGTCACGCCCAGACCCGTGGAACTCGCCGTACCCTGCTCGATCAACACCGTAAGCGAGCGCCCGCGCAAGAACTCCGCGAGCCGGACCACCGACTCTGTAACATCCGGACTCTGGTATTTTCCGATAAGCGCAATGGTATTGAATTGGTGCTCCATGTGCGGGATTAAACCACATCTGTGCGCAGCGATTCGCACGTGACTGCAGGGCATGCTATGCAGCCGTCGACCGGTTTCTTAGAATTGACCGACAAATTTGCCACACAGACCATGCAAGCTCTCGACACCCGCTCTCAGATCCTGTTGAAGACACTGATCGAACGCCACATCGCCGACGGTCAGCCGGTCGGCTCCCGCGCGCTTTCCCGAGTATCGGGGCTTGAACTGTCGCCTGCCACGATCCGCAATGTAATGTCCGATCTCGAGGAAATGGGCTTCATCACCAGCCCCCACACTTCGGCCGGCAGGATTCCGACCGCACAGGGCTACCGGCTATTCGTGGACAGTCTGCTAACGGTCAAGCCCATCGAGGACAAGCGATTGCGCGAGCTCGAGGGTCAGTTGCAACCTGATCAGCCACGACGCGTCATCAGCAACGCCTCCAATCTGTTGTCCCAGCTGACCCAGTTTGCCGGTCTGGTCGTAACGCCGGACAAGGACACCGTCCGCATTCGCCAGATCGAGTTCATCGGCCTGTCCGAGACCCGTATCCTGCTGATCATCGTCACAACGGCCGGCGACGTGCAGAACAGGATCCTGTCCACAAAAAGGGGCTACAGTGCCGCCGAACTCACCTCGGCGGGGAATTACCTGAACCAGCACTTCGCGGGACAGGACTTCCGCCAGATCAGAATTCGTCTGCAGGAAGAACTGAGGCAGCTTCGAAACGACATGACGGAACTCATGTCGGCAGCCGTCGAGGCAGGCAACGAGGCCTTCCAGGAGAGCGCTGGCTCATATGTCCTGTCGGGCGAGAACAATCTGCTCGACGTGGAGGATCTTTCCAGCAACATGGTGCGGCTGCGGGATCTGTTCAAGTTGTTCGATCAGAAAACCAGTCTGATGCAGTTGCTCGACGTTTCCCACAAGGCCAACGGCGTCCAGATCTTCATAGGCGGAGAGTCAGGCCTGGAACCGCTCGACGGCTGCAGCGTGGTGACGGCATCCTACGAAGTCGACGGGAAAGTTGTCGGATCACTTGGCGTGATCGGTCCGACCAGGATGGCTTACGAGCGCGTCATTCCGATCGTCGATATCACGGCACGCCTGCTCTCGAGCGCGCTGTCTTCCAACAACTGAACCGAGAAACACAACAGGATTCCCAATGGCCCGTTTCCGGCCCGAACCCGCCTTCAGCCACGACCAGACCAGGCGTATCGGCGTGCTGCTTGTAAACCTGGGCACCCCAGAGGCACCCACAGCCGCCGCACTTCGACCCTATCTGCGTCAGTTCCTCTCCGATCCACGGGTCGTCGAGATTCCGCGGCCGATCTGGTGGCTGATCCTCAACGGGATCATCCTCACCGTGCGGCCGAAGAAGTCGGCGGAGAAATATGCCACGGTATGGACCAGCGAGGGCTCGCCGCTGAAGGTCCATACCGAACGCCAGACCAAACTGCTCAAGGGATACCTCGGGATGCAGGGGCATGGCGACTTGATGGTCGAGTACGCCATGCGCTACGGCGCGCCGTCGATTCCCGAAACGCTCGAGCGCATGCGGGCGGCGGGCTGCTCCCGGATACTCGTAATCCCGGCCTATCCGCAGTACGCGGCAAGCACGACCGCCAGCGTCATGGACGAAGTGGCCGGATGCATGCTCGAATGGCGCAATATGCCCGAGATCCGCTTCGTACGGGACTTTGCAGCGCACGCCGGATACATCGGCGCACTTGCTGCCTCGGTGCGGGAACACTGGATGCGCAACGGTGAACCCGAAAAGCTTGTCATGAGCTTTCATGGCATCCCCCGCTTTTCCCTCGACAAGGGCGACCCCTACCACTGTGAATGCCAGAAGACGGGTCGTTTGCTGGCCGAAGCCCTCGATCTGCCCAGGGATCGCTATCTGGTGACCTTTCAGTCGCGCTTCGGCAAAGCTGAATGGCTGCAACCTTACACCCAGCCCACTCTCGAGACGCTGGCCGACGAGGGCGTCCGCTCGGTCGACGTGATCTGTCCCGGTTTCGTGGCGGATTGCCTCGAGACACTTGAAGAGATCGCCGTGGAATGCCGCGACGCATTTCTGGCACACGGCGGCAAGCGCTTCCATTTCATACCGTGCCTCAATGAACGGGACGACTGGATCAGGTCGCTTGCCCGGATTGCCATCGAGCACCTGGGCAACTGGCTCGAACAACCACAGGAAAACGACGAAATGCGCCACGAGCGCCTTTCGCGAGCACGCGCCCTTGGCGCCACCGACAAGGATGCCCGATGAAACTGCTGCTTCGCTGGGGGCTCAACGCGCTTGCCCTGATGCTGCTACCCGAACTGCTCCCGAGCATTCGCGTCGATAGCTACGCTGCGGCGCTGGTCAGCGCGTTGCTTCTTGGACTCGTCAACGCGCTGATCCGACCGCTGCTGATACTGATAACCTTGCCGATCACCCTGCTCACGCTGGGACTTTTCACCCTCGTCATCAACGCGTTACTGTTCTGGATGGTCGGCAATCTGGTCGGCGGACTGCATGTGCCCGGCTTCTGGCCGGCTTTCTGGGGGGCGATCGTCTACAGCCTGCTTACCTGGCTGGTCAACCTCGCACTAGCCGATACGGCACCGGGCCAAACGCGTGTGCGCGGCCGCTAGGGGGCACGGCCGCCCAGTTCCCGGGTCGCGCTACCGCCACCCTCGGCCTTGCGCTTCGGCCTGCGCCTCAAGGCACCCGGGTCGAAAGCTCCGTTGAGCTTTTCCAGCGCGTCGGTTCGCGCCTTCAGTGCCCGCTCGAAGGCCCCCTCTTCCCCGTACTTTCCGACCGAATATTTCACCCGTTTCCGACGACCGTCCGGCAAGGGCCACGAAGCGACCCAGAACCAACGCTGCTTGTCTTCGGGAAGGTCACGGGTTTCGGATGCGCAATACCTGCAGACACCGACCACTCCGGAGCGGTTGTTGCGCTTGACAATGCTCGAGTACTCCTGCATCGAGAGCGGCGGGTGCTTTGCCACCACCTCGTCGCGATAAGCACGCGCTTCCTTGAAGGCATTTCGCTTGCCGCCGTGGATTCCATCGCTGAAATGCTTGCGATAGATCACCCCGCGCCGCTGGATCGTCACCAGCCACCCATGCGTGCGACTCGCCTCATTGTCGACCCGGCTGATTCCATAAACGCTGCTTCGACTCACCTCGTCACTCCCGACCCATCCGTGCGGATGACACAGGAGTTCTTTCGGCGCGGCGAAATCAAACTTTAGGCACGTCCGAAAACGAAGAAGGACTTGAAGCGCTCGGAATCGGCCTCACTTTATCAGCCATTGCTGATATGGAGACACTCATGCTCTCTTCACTATTGGTGGCCTGCCCCCATTGTCACAGTCTCAACCGTGTCCCGGAAGAGCGCCTGTCGGAAGGCGGTACCTGCGGTCGATGCAAGAAGGCCCTGTTTGCGGGCAAGCCGGTTGAACTCGACGCATCGAACTTCTCGGCTCACGTCGAGCGCTCGACGATCCCCGTCCTGGTGGACTTCTGGGCTCCATGGTGCGGCCCCTGTCGCATGATGGCGCCCGCTTTCGAAGCCGCAGCCAGACAGCTCGAACCCCGCGTACGGCTCGCCAAGCTGAACACCGAGGCCGAGCAGGCACTGGCTGGTCGCTTCGGGATCCGCAGCATCCCCACGCTGATCCTGTTCAGCGGTGGCCGCGAGATTGCGAGGCAATCAGGTGCAATGGACAGTGGGTCTCTGGTCAGCTGGACGCGCTCGAAGCTCTGAAGGCACCGCTCAGTCGTCGACCAGCTGCATCTCGAATCCCGACGCCATCGCGCTGCCCTTCGTTGCAACCTCCCCCGAAGCGGAGAGTTGCCGGCTCGCCGAGCCCAGGCGCCGCGCCACCAGCGTGGTAAGCGCCTTGCGCAACACGGCCAGACATTCTTCGGTCGCCAGCGCCAGTGCAGCCGGATTGAATTCGATATAGGTCGTCGGCTCGAGCGAGACGATCGTCATCATGTGCTTGTGTTCCAGGCTATCCAGATACGCCAGTTCACCGAACACCTCACCTTCACCGAGGTCGGCCACCTTGCGCCCCCCGACCGACGCTTCGACCTTTCCTTCGATGACCATCCCGAAACGCTGATCGGCGTCACCCTCGCGCACGACCGTCACATTTGCCTCGATCCGGCGCCATGCAGACATCCGCAGTACTTCCCAGATGTCCAGATCGTCAAACTCGGTAAAGAACGTCTGCTTGCGGAGTATCGAAAACCGACTGGTATCCGGCGGCACGTACTTGTCGTCGACGATCTTGTAGCGCACCGCCGAAAGATCCTTGGCGAATTCGGCTCCGTTCTTGTAGCGCGAGTAAAGATCCTTTTCGAGCGCCTTGCGGATCAGATTGTTCATCTGCTCCGGCACATCGGGATTGAGCTGGCTGACCGAGGGCGGGTCCGCGTTGATGATCTTGTAGATGAGTTGCGCGGCATTGCGGGCACGAAACGGCAAACGGCCCGCCAGCAGGTGAAACAACACGACGCCGAGTGAATAGAGATCAGTCTTCTGGTTGAGCGGATAGTTCTTGATCTGCTCCGGCGACATGTACGCGGGCGACCCAACGCCCATGATGAAGGTCGAGTCGGAGTGACTCTGCTTGTTGATGTTCAGCGCCAGTCCGAAGTCGGTGATCTTTACGTTGTCCTTGTCATCCACCAGGATGTTGGCCGGCTTGATGTCACGATGCACGATGCCCTGTCGATAGGCGTAGTCCAGCGCCATGCAGCACTTGAAGATGATGCCTATGGTGCGATGTATGGGAAGCAACCGCTCGAAATTGCAATGTCGCTCGAGCGTATCGCCGGGGAAATACTCCATGACCACATAGGCTTCCCGCTCCGTCACGACCGCTTCGAAAATCTTGATGATGTTCGGATGGTTGAGGCGCCGGGCTACGGACTGTTCAGCCTTGAGGAGCTTCAGAAGCCGCCGGTTCCATTTGGCCTCGTCCTTCGCCTTGTCGTCGAAGCGGATGTACTTGACTGCCACCGGCTCGGGATAGTGCGGATTCTCGGCAAGGTAGACAGTCGCCGTCGCGCCCCGTCCCACCTCACGGACAATCCTGTACTTACCGATCTTCTCGGGTGCAGCTGTCATGGCTATCTCTCAACGCCACACGTCGGCGTCGTCAGAATATCGTGGTGCAATTGTGTCATGACCCGTGCCTGTGTAGAGATCCGCAACGCTTTTCATCAATTTCGTGCACGCCCCTTGAAATTCCAACACAGCGCCCCCACTAGCTGAAAGGTTGATTTTAGGAGCTTTGTACGATGCAAGACCAGAATCCCGATACAGCTGCAGATCAATCCGCGGAGCAGGTCCAGCCGAACGATGATCAGGCCACGACGATGGACGCGGGCGCCGCAGCTGACGTGATGCCAAGCCTTGAAGAAGCGCTGCGCCTCGCCGAGCTGAAGGCAGCCGAACACCACGACGCCTGGCTGCGCGCCAAGGCCGATGCAGAGAACATCCGGCGCAGGGCGCAGGAAGACATCGCCAAGGCCACGAAGTTTGCCGCCGAAAAATTCGCCCAGGCGATGCTTCCCGTCAAGGATAGCCTGGAAGCCGCACTCGCGACCGAGAACGCCACCATCGAGAACATGCGTGAGGGCGTCGAACTGACCCTCAAGCAGCTAGTGTCCGCATTCGACGGTGCAAAGCTGACCGAGGAGAACCCTGCCGGAGCGAAATTCGACCCCAACAGGCATCAGGCGATCAGCACGGTGGAAGCCGACGGCGAGCCGAATACGGTCATCACGGTGCTGCAGAAGGGCTACCTCCTGAACGAACGCGTGATCCGACCCGCACTGGTTATCGTTTCCAAGACGAAAGGCGCTTGAAACCGGACCGGAACGCCCCATATTCGATGCAGACACGATCCGCCGCAACCGGATCGATTTGAGAATTCAGAGATAAAGGAACAAGCATGGGAAAGATCATTGGTATTGACCTCGGCACCACCAACAGCTGCGTCTCCGTGATGGAAGGCGGCAAGCCGAAGGTCATCGAGAACTCCGAAGGCGCCCGCACAACGCCGTCAGTAGTCGCCTATGCCGAAGACGGCGAGATTCTGACCGGCGCACCGGCCAAGCGTCAGGCCGTGACCAACGCCAAGAACACGCTGTTCGCGATCAAGCGCCTGATCGGCCGGCGCTTCGAAGAGAAGGAAGTGCAAAAGGACATCGATCTGATGCCCTACTCGATCGCCAAGGCGGACAATGGCGACGCCTGGGTCGAGGTGCGCGGCAAGAAGATTGCCCCGCCGCAGGTTTCCGCCGAAGTGCTGCGCAAGATGAAGAAAACCGCTGAGGACTACCTGGGCGAAGAAGTGACCGAAGCCGTCATCACGGTGCCGGCCTATTTCAACGACAGCCAGCGCCAGGCGACCAAGGATGCGGGCAAGATCGCCGGCCTGGAAGTGAAGCGCATCATCAACGAACCGACTGCTGCCGCGCTCGCCTTCGGCATGGACAAGAAGCCGGGCGACTCCAAGATCGCAGTATATGACCTCGGCGGCGGCACCTTCGACATCTCGATCATCGAGATCGCCGACATCGACGGCGAACACCAGTTCGAAGTGCTGGCTACCAACGGCGACACCTTCCTCGGCGGCGAGGATTTCGACCAGCGCATCATCGATTACATCGTCACCGAGTTCAAGAAGGACCAAGGCGTCGATCTCAAGAACGACGTGCTTGCGCTGCAGCGTCTCAAGGAAGCCGCCGAGAAGGCCAAGATCGAGTTGTCGTCCGGTAGCCAGACGGAAGTCAATCTGCCGTACATCACCGCGGACGCCACCGGACCGAAGCACCTGGCGGTGAAGATCACCCGCGCCAAGTTCGAGTCTCTGGTCGAGGATCTGGTTGCGCGCACCATCGAACCCTGCCGCGTGGCCCTGAAGGACGCCGGCGTGAAGATCACCGACATCGACGACGTGATTCTCGTCGGTGGCCAGACCCGCATGCCCAAGGTGCAGGAGAAGGTCAAGGAGTTCTTCGGCAAGGAACCGCGCAAGGACGTCAACCCCGACGAAGCCGTGGCAGTAGGCGCTTCGATTCAGGGCGGCGTGCTGCAGGGTGAAGTCAAGGACGTGCTGCTGCTCGACGTGACCCCGTTGTCGCTGGGTATCGAGACGCTCGGCGGCGTAATGACCAAGCTCATCCAGAAGAACACGACGATCCCGACCAAGGCCAGCCAGGTGTTCTCGACCGCCGAGGACAACCAGAGCGCAGTGACCATCCACGTGCTGCAGGGCGAGCGCGAGATTGCCAGCGGCAACAAGAGCCTGGGGCAGTTCAACCTGAGCGACATCCCGCCATCGCCGCGCGGCATGCCGCAGATCGAGGTGACCTTCGACATCGACGCCAACGGTATCCTCCACGTGTCGGCCAAGGACAAGGCGACCGGCAAGGAGAACAAGATCACCATCAAGGCCAACTCGGGTCTGTCGGACGAGGAAGTCGAGCGCATGGTGCAGGATGCGGCGGCGCACGCCGAGGAAGACAAAAAGACGCACGAACTGGTCGACGCACGCAACCAGCTCGACGGATTGGTACATTCGGCGAAGAAGGCAGTGGCCGAGCACGGCGACAAGGTCGGCGCCGACGAAAAGGCCAAGATCGAGGAAGCCATCAAGGAAGCCGAAGAAGCCATCAAGGGCAACGACAAGGCTGCAATCGATGCCAAGAGCGAGGCGCTCGCCCAGGCCAGCCAGAAGCTCGGTGAGCACATGTATGCACAGGCTCAGGCCGAGGCTGGCCAGCCGCAGGGCGAAGGCAGCTCGCAGGGCAGCAAGAAGGCCGACGACGCCGATGTGGTAGATGCGGAGTTCACCGAAGTGAAGGACCAGAAGTAAGCCAGGACGACCGCATATACAGCGACTCTGAAACACCCGGCCGGGCCGTTCGGTGCGAAGCGCACCGCACGGCTCGGCCTTTGCACAAGTGAACCAGAACAACCATGGCGAAAAGGGATTACTACGAGGTTCTCGGCCTGAATCGGGATGCCGGGGACGACGATATCAAGAAGGCCTACCGCAAGCTGGCCATGAAACACCATCCGGATCGAAACCCGGACAGCAAGGACGCCGAAGAGAAATTCAAGGAAGCCAAGGAAGCCTACGAAGTATTGTCGGACCCCGACAAGAAGGCGGCCTATGATCGATACGGCCATGCCGGTGTCGATCCATCGATGGGTGGAGGCGGCGCCGGCCAGGGATTCGATGGCTTCGGAGATGCGTTCAGCGACATTTTCGGCGACATCTTCGGCGGGGGCGGGCGCGGACGTTCGAACGTCTATCGCGGTGCGGATCTGCGCTACAACCTCGAGATTTCGCTCGAAGAAGCCGCCCGAGGCGCCGAAAAGACAATTCGCATTCCGACCCTCGACAACTGCGACACCTGCCATGGCAGCGGTGCGAAGCCTGGCACCCAGCCGAAGCCTTGCACCACCTGTGGCGGCGCCGGTCAGGTCCGTATCCAGCAGGGTTTCTTTTCGATCCAGCAGACCTGCCCGAAATGCCACGGCTCGGGCCGCATCATTCCGGAACCCTGCTCGGCGTGCGGCGGCGCTGGACGCGTCAAGCGGCAGAAGACACTAGAGGTCAAGATCCCGGCCGGCATCGACGACGGCATGCGGTTGCGTCACGGCGGGCACGGAGAACCAGGCATCAATGGCGGCCCCGCCGGCGATCTCTATGTCGAGATCCACATCAAGTCACACCCGGTCTTCCAGCGCGACGGCGACGATCTGCATTGCGAGATGCCTGTCAGCTTCGCCACGGCTGCGCTGGGCGGCGAAATCGAGATTCCGACGCTGGACGGGATGGCTCGGATCAAGGTTCCGAACGAAACGCAAAGCGGCAAGGTTTTCCGCCTTCGCGGCAAGGGTATCCGCAACGTGCGCAGCCATGCGCCCGGTGATCTGCTTTGTCATGTAGTCGTCGAGACGCCGGTCAAGCTGACAGACCGGCAGAAGGAACTGCTGCGGGAATTCGATGAGATCTCAAACAGCAACGCGGATCGGCACAATCCAAAGGCAAAGTCCTGGATGGACAAGGTGAAGGACTTCTTCGGCGGGTAACGCCGGGCCTTCCGGATGGGCTCCCGGGGGGAACGATCGCCCCCCCGCTTGAATCTCCCGCTACGCTGAAAACGCCGGTCGTCGGCCCTCATGCCACGATCGGCGCGCGGGTTCTGAGCTTCGTCACGGCGAAGGTGCATACTCGCCCTCCCTGCACCTCGACCAACCACGCACTCAGGCCTGCCATGCCCGCGATAGGATTCAAGAGATATCTGCTCACGGCTGCTTTCGCATTGATGTCTGCCGTCGGCCTGCATGCCGAGGAAGGCATCAGCGCCAGCCATATCCTGCTCGGACAGACCGGCGCTGCCAGCGGCCCGCTTGCGCAGCTGAGCGGAGAGTACCTGGGCGGCGCCAGGCTCTATTTCGACAAGGTAAATGCCTCAGGCGGCATCAATGGCCGACGGGTGGAATTGCGTACCCTCGACGACGGCTACCAACCCGAACGCGCGTTGCAGAACGCCCGCAAGCTGATCGACGAGGATCGCGTATTTGCGCTCTTCGGCTGTTTTGGAACCGGCCCGAGCCAACAGGTGATTCCACTTGCCGCGGAACGCGGTGTACCATTCTTTGCACCCTACACAGGCGCAGACAGCCTGCGCGAAAAGCCCCGCCGGGGGGTGTTTCACGTGCGTGCCTCGTATAGGCAGGAGATCGAGAAGATCCTCGATCATCTCTCCGGAACAGGGGTACGCTCGATCGCCATTGTTCACCATGCGGACGCATTCGGTGAATTCGGCATGAATGCGGCCGTGCAAGCGCTCGCAGAACGTTCGCTGAAACCTGTGGCGATCGTTCCGATCGAGGCCAGTGGTGAAAACGCGACCGCCGTCGCCACCCGGATAGCGACAATCAATCCCGCCGCGGTCATCCTCGTCACGGCGGGTAACAGCTCGAGCGCTTTCGTACGCAGGCTCATGGCCACCGACGCAAGACCAATGATCTATGGATTGTCGGTAATCAGCAGCAGCCAGTTGAGCCATGACCTTGGGGAACTTGCACATGGCCTGGTCATTTCGCAGGTAGTGCCGTCACCTTATCGCTTCGAAAGCCCTGTTGCGAACGAATACCGCAACGTGGCAAAACTGGCGAAGAGCCCACTCAGCTATGCCGCCCAGGAAGGTTACATGGCGGCCAAGATATTCTCGGAGGCGCTGCGCCGGGCCGGGCCGGATCTTGACCGAGCACGCTTGGTATCAGCGCTCGAAAGCATCAACAAATGGGATCTGGGTGGCTGGACGGTCGATTTCACGTCGCGTCGGCGGGCAGCCTCGGACTACGTCGATCTCGTGGTGATCAGTCGCAGCAGTTTCGCGCCCTGACATCGCTGACTTGCGACGCGGCCGGCCTCGGCCACTTCACCCGGCCGCGATCCGCTCCAATGCGCTGAGATCGGCTGAAAAATGAAATTGGCCGCGGGATGCCGGTCCGAGCACGTTCTCGCGCTTCAATGCAGCAAGTACACGGCTCGCGGTTTCCACGGAAATGCCCAGCATGGCGCCAAGATCCTCGACCCCGAAGCGAAACACCTCGTCGCACGAATTTGATCTTCTCAGGCGCAACAACAGCCGCGCCATCCGTACCCGCGCGGAACCGCTGCCGGCGGCCAGCTCGGACAACCAGGCGCCGGACTCACGCAACGCCGCCTGATACTTCTCGAAAATACGTCGGCGCAGCGCCTCGTTCTTCTCGGCAAGCGAGCAGATCAGCGACGAAGGAATCCGACAAGCCCGGACTTCGCCAAGTGTGATGCCCGAACATGAGTACGGCTCGTCCGAAAAAGCCTCGAGACCAGCAAGGTCTCCGGGTTTGAGCACACCCACGATGCGACGATCACCATTCGCGAGATAGCGGATCAGCTTGATCGCCCCCTCCCGTACCGTATAGACGGCATCCGGCAGGGCTCCCTGGTGAAAGACCACACTTGAAGCAGGGAAACTCAGGTCATCGAGCTTGCAGGCAATCGGCTCAATGTCCGCTTGGTCGAGGACCGAAAA
Source organism: Cognatazoarcus halotolerans (assembly GCF_009800965.1). GTDB lineage: Bacteria > Pseudomonadota > Gammaproteobacteria > Burkholderiales > Rhodocyclaceae > Cognatazoarcus > Cognatazoarcus halotolerans. The sequence goes on from NZ_WUAF01000012.1 coordinate 46,897, forward strand.
CAATGCGTCGCTGCGAACCTGACAGGTCGAGCAATCGCTGTGGCCCAGCCATTCTGATCGAATCTTGACGTATCTCATTTCAACCAAAACGGGGCGCCACATCGCACCCCGCGGATAGATTGGTCCGGCATTCAGGCGCGCCGCCAGACAGTCCCCTGCGCACCATCCTCAAGGACTATGCCAGCTGCCAACAGTTCCGCGCGAATGCGATCCGCTTCGCCAAAATCACGTGCCTTCTTCGCTTGCGCACGACATGCGATACGAGCCTCGATCTCGGAAGAACTCAATCCGCATTCATCCCCACCCGCTGCCGACTGTAGATAGCTCGCCGGATCTCTCTGCAGCAGACCAACGATACCGCCGAGCGCCCTCAGCTGGGACGCCAACGCGGGAGACCGCGTCCGATTGACCTCACCGGCAAGGTCAAACAGTACCGCCACAGCCTCCGCAGTATTGAAATCATCGTCCATCGCCGCCGCAAAACGCCGACCGTGGGGCTCCTCAAAGTCCGCGGCGACAGCCGCCGCCGGAACGTTTCTGAGCGCGGTATACAGTCGATCGAGTGCGTTTCGCGCGTCCTCAAGATGCGTGTCGGAATAATTGAGCGGACTACGATAGTGCGCGCGGATGATGAAGAAGCGCAGCACCTCAGCATCAAACCGTTTGAGTACGTCCCGGATAGTGAAAAAATTTCCGAGCGACTTCGACATCTTTTCGTTGTCGACCCGCACGAATCCGTTGTGCATCCAGTAGTTCACGAAGGTGCAACCGTTTGCGCCCTCGCTCTGAGCTATTTCGTTTTCGTGGTGCGGAAACTGCAGATCCTGCCCCCCGCCGTGAATATCGAAATGAGCACCGAGCAACTCGGAACTCATCGCAGAGCATTCGATATGCCATCCAGGCCGCCCTGCCCCCCAGGACGACGGCCACTTGACCTCCTCAGGCTCGTCTTCCCTGGCATGTTTCCACAGGACGAAATCGAGCGGATCCTGCTTGTCGGACGCTACATCGACCCGTTCGCCAGCACGCAGGTCGTCAAGCGATTTTCCCGACAAGCGCCCGTAACCGTCGAACTTCCGTACCGAAAAGCAAACGTCGCGGTTTGCGGCGAGGTAAGCCAGGCCACGCGCCTCGAGCCTGGAGATCATGCTTTGCATCTGCGGTACGAATTCGGTCGCCCGCGGCTCATGCTCCGGACTTTGCACCCCGAGCGCCGCACAGTCTTCGTGCATTGCGGCAATGAAACGGTCGGTCAGGGAACGCACCGTCTCACCGTTTTCCTGCGCCCTTCGGATGATCTTGTCGTCAATGTCCGTGATATTCCGTACGTAGGTGACATCGAAGCCCGACGTCCGCAACCATCTCGCGACGACGTCGAAGGTCACCAGGACACGCGCATGACCGAGGTGGCAATAGTCGTAGACCGTCATCCCGCAGACGTACATCCTGACTTTTCCAGGCTCAATTGACGAGAATTTTTCCTTTTCCCTGGTCAGCGTGTTAAAAATACTGAGCATTGCACACAGCTCCACTAAGGAGTTGATACGATTGACTTAAATCCTGAACGCAAGCGGGCCCCGAATCGAGGCCCGCGTGTACTCGTGCCATTTTCCGCCCCCATCACCGAACGCTTGATTGTGAGGGCGTTTACCTTGTTGGTAAAATGCTGCGTTGATTCTTCCAAATAGCGAACCGGCACGTTCTGGCCATAATATCACAATGAAAATTCGCTCCTTCCTGCATCAAGCCGTGCCGTTTCTGGCGGCCGCGTGCTTCTCCCTGACCGTTTACGCGAATCCGGCAGACGTACAGTTACTGCTGAAACAAGGCCAGTTTTCAAAAGCACTGGACAGTGCCGATCGCCTCCTGGCGGCACAACCAAAGGATCCTCAGCTGCGCTTTCTGCGGGGCGTCGCCCTCACCGAGTTGGGACGACCGACCGAGGCAATCGCCGCGTTCCAGGCCCTGACGACCGATTTCCCTGAATTGCCCGAGCCGTACAACAATCTGGCCGTGCTCTATGCCCAGCAGAAGCAGTTCGACAAGGCCAAGAGCGCTCTTGAAATGGCAATTCGGACCCACCCTGCCTACGCGACAGCCCATGAGAACCTCGGAGACGTCTACGCCCGGCTCGCGAACGAAGCGTACAACAAGGCCTTGCAGATCGATTCGGCCAATGTCGGCGCCCAGACCAAGCTCGCGCTGATTCGCGAATTGATCACCGCGTCATCGAAGTCAGGCGCAACTGCGGTAGCAGCCGCCCGACCACAAACTGTCGAGCCCGCGCCTGCGGCGAGCACGGCGGCGCGCGAACCCGTCGCAACGGTGAAAGCCGAGGCCCCGGCCGCGTCTGCCAGACCGACCCCGTCACAGGTAGTTGCTGCGCCTGCATCGGCCGAAGACGAACAGGCCGTCCAAAAGGCCGTCAGGAGCTGGGCTTCAGCGTGGTCCCGCAAGGACGTGCGCGCCTATCTCGCATCGTATGACCGCGACTTCAAGACTCCCGGCGGTCGCAGCCGCAAGGCCTGGGAAGACGAACGTAGTCAGCGGGTCGGAAAGCCCGGCACGATCTCCGTCGAGCTGGAGAATCTGAGTGTCAAGGTCGATGGGGACCGCGCAGAGGCCCGTTTCCGCCAGCATTACAACTCGAATAATTTCGACGCATCGACCACGAAACGATTGCTTCTCATCAAACGGAGCAACCAGTGGCGCATTCAGCAGGAAATCGTTGGTGGTTGACTCGTTTCGTTTCACGTTGATCCGCGTGCCAATCTCGCGTCTTCTGTTCATTGGCGCATTGCTCGCGGCATGTGGCATGCCGGCGGTCGCGGGTCCGAGCACCGCGATTTCAGATGGAGGCCCCGAAGCCGCTCTCGAGGCGATTTTCCTGGATATCGAGAACAACCGCCTCGACAGTGCCCTGACACGCACGGAAACCCTGCTCAAGTACTATCCGAACTTTCGCCTCGGACATCTCATCAAGGGTGATTTGCTACTCTCACACGCGGGCGCCTTGAAGCGGTTCGGAAATGTCGACGGCGCATCACGCGAAAATCTTGATGGCTTGAGAGCCGAGGCCATCGCCCGTCTTCGGGGTTATCGCGACAGACCCAAGACAAATTCCGTACCCCGTTACCTCCTGGAAATGTCCCCCGGCCAGGCCTATGCCGTTGTAGTGGACACGAAACGCTCGCGGCTTTACGTCTACCGCAATGACAAGGGCAAACCCCGATTCGTCGCCGACTATTACGTCACCCACGGCAAGGCCGGTTCCGACAAATGGAGGGAAGGCGACAAGCGCACGCCGATCGGGGTCTACCACGTAACTTCCGCCATCCCTGGCGACAAACTCGCCGATCTCTATGGCAGCGGCGCCTTTCCGCTCAATTATCCAAACGAGTGGGACAAACGGGAGAAACGTACGGGACACGGAATCTGGCTCCATGGAACGCAGAGTGACACCTATTCGAGACCCCCGTTGGCATCTGACGGTTGCGTCGTGTTGGCGAACCAGGACTTCAACGCGCTCTCCAATTACGTGACACCGGGTGAGACCCCCGTCATCATCAGTGATCAGGTCGAATGGTTGAGTCTCGACAGCTGGCAAGCGGAGCGTTCGGCGCTCAACAAGGCAATCGAATCATGGCGCCGCGACTGGGAGAGCCGCGATACGGACCGCTATCTCACACACTACGCGAGCAGCTTTCACAGTGATCAGCAAGACAGAACCGCCTGGGCCAAATCCAAACGTCAGATCAATGCAAGCAAGGATTGGGTGAAGGTCAGGCTCAATGAACTGAGCATGTTCCGCAACCCCGGAAGTGAAGAAATGGTAGTGGTCACGTTCAGGCAGGACTACCAGAGCAACAATCTGAACGACTCTTTGCGCAAGCGGCAATACTGGATCAAGGAGCAGGGGCAATGGAAGATCGCCTACGAAGGCCCCGCCTGACTTGACTCAAGATCAATACCAACGCCGTACGCCCGAAACAGGCCCCGCATTCCCGAGGACATTCACATGAAGAACTTTCTGGCCACCAGCTTGCTGGCTGGTTTCGCCTTTGCTGCGGCTGCTGCCAATCCCGTGGTCGAATTGGAAACTTCCGCAGGCTCCATGTCGATCGAACTCTATCCCGAAAAGGCCCCTGGAACCGTAGAGAACTTTCTGAACTACGCCCGCAGCGGCTTCTATGCGGGAACCGTGTTTCATCGCGTGATCGATGGATTCATGATCCAGGGCGGTGGTTTCGACGCCAACATGAAGGAAAAGCCGACCCGGGAGCCCATCCGGAACGAGGCGAAGAACGGTCTGCACAACCAGATCGGAACGATCGCCATGGCGCGAACGCGTGATCCGCACTCGGCGGCAGCGCAGTTTTTCATCAACCTGGTAGATAACCCGTCACTCGACTATCCGTCCTTCGATGGGTGGGGCTATGCAGTATTCGGCAAGGTCACAAAGGGGCTGGAGGTGGTGCGTCAGATCGGCAAGGTCAAGACAACTACTGTCGGTTACTACCAGGACGTACCCGCCCAACCGGTCGTCATCAAGTCGGTACGCATCATCGAAGATGTCAAAGCCGACAAATAACCCTACGGAGATCAACATGGCAGTCAATCTGCACACAAACCTCGGCCTCATAACCATTGAGCTGGACGCCGACAAGGCGCCCGAAACGGCAAAGAACTTCACCGACTATGTCGAGGCAGGCCATTACGACAATACGATCTTTCATCGCGTCATCGACGGCTTCATGATTCAGGGAGGCGGCTTCACTCCGGGCATGACTCAGAAACGCTGCGGCGCTCCGATCAAGAACGAAGCAGCCAACGGGCTCAAGAATGTGCTTGGTTCGGTGGCAATGGCCCGTACCAACGACCCTCATTCGGCAACTGCTCAGTTCTTCATCAACGTAAGCGATAACGCTTTTCTCGATCATCCAGGGCAGGACGGCTGGGGGTATTGCGTTTTCGGTAAAGTCACCGCAGGCATGGACGTCGTCGAGAAAATCAAATCGGTCAAGACGGGCCGCAGCGGATTCCATCAGGATGTACCGAAGGAAGACGTGATCATCGAGCGCGCAGAAGTCGTTTGATGGAAACCGGAACGGTCGGAACCGAACGGACGATTCTGTTCATTTCCGACCTTCATCTTTGCGAGGGCCGCCCGACGACGACGCGGGCCTTGCTTGGATTCCTCGAAGGGCCAGCGTCGCGATGCAGTGAGCTCTATATCCTCGGCGACCTCTTCGAATACTGGGCGGGTGACGACGATACGACGGATTTCAAGACACTGATTGCCGGCGCGTTCAGGACCGTCCGGGATTCCGGCGTCCGGATCCGTTTCATGGCCGGGAATCGTGATTTTCTGCTCGGAGCCTCGTACGCCACCGAGGCGGGGATCGAACGCATTGACGATCCATTCGAGTTGCAGCTGATGGACGGCAACTACCTGCTGAGCCATGGCGACCAGCTATGCACCGATGACATCGCCTATCAGGCATTTCGTAAGCAGGTACGCGATCTCAGCTGGCAAGAGGGCTTTCTCTCGCAACCCTTGGCCATCCGTCGCAGGCTTGTCGAAGAGATACGCACCCGCAGCGAATCCGAAAAGACGCAAAAGGCATCGGAGATAATGGACGTCAACATGTCGGCAGTCGAGCGCCTGCTCCGCGCCCATGACTATCCGACGCTGATCCACGGGCATACTCATCGCCCCGCCTGGCACGAACATACCGTGGATGGCAGACTGTGCAGACGTATCGTGCTATCCGACTGGAACGCAAGCGCGCCCTATCTCGAATGGTCGACCGGAATGCTGCATGATCGTGTTTACATACCGGAGACTGCCCAAGACTGACCCGACATCCGGGCAGACCGCAGTCGTGGCAGCCGTCCGCTGGTTAAAGGCCAAGTAGCCCGACGAGGGCTGACGATCAGATCAGGGCCAGTCCGCGAGCCAGGTCAGCCTTCAGATCCTCGACCGATTCAAGGCCGACCGCAATTCGCAGGAGCCCCTCCTTGATGCCAGCCTCCGCCCGTGCCTCGGCCGATATCCGCCCGTGGGTGGTCGACGCGGGATGAGTGATCGTGGTTTTGGTGTCGCCCAGATTCGCAGTGATAGACATCACCTTGCAGTTGTCGACCACTTTCCACGCCTCCGCACGACCACCATCGACCTCGAAGCTGACAATCGCTGCACCGCTGCGCTGCTGACGAAGGGCCAGTTCGTACTGCGGATGTGAGGGAAGTCCGGGATAGAACACCCTGGAAACCCGTGCTTGCTGCTCCAGCCACGAGCCGAGCTGAAGCGCAGCCGACGATTGCGCTTCCATGCGGACACGCAGGGTCTCCAGGCCCTTGAGAATGATCCATGCATTGAACGGCGAGATGCTCGGGCCAGCGGTACGCAGGAATCGGAAAATCTCTTCCGTCAGCGATTTCGGACCGGCCACCGCACCACCAAGCACCCGCCCCTGGCCATCCAGGTATTTTGTCGCGGAGTGGATCACAAGATCGGCGCCGAACTCGAGCGGTCGCTGCAGTGCAGGCGTACAGAAGCAGTTGTCAACCGCAAGCAGCGCACCTGCCTCGTGCGCTATCTCTGCAACCGCCGCAATGTCGACAAGTTCGGTGAGCGGATTAGATGGCGTCTCGACGAAGAAAAGGCGCGTTTCCGGTCGAACCGCCGAACGATAGGCCGCGAGATCGGTTGCCGGCACGAATGTCGTCTCGATGCCGAACTTCGACATCACATTCGAGAACAGTTGCTGCGTCGAACCAAACAGTCCACGCGACGCGACGACATGATCACCCGCCTTCATGAGGGCCATCACGGTCGACAGGATGGCCGACATCCCCGATGCCGTCGCAATGCAAGCTTCTGCGCCTTCAAGTGCAGCCAGTCTCGTCTGCATCGCGGTGACGGTCGGGTTGGTGAAGCGGGCATAGACATTGCCCTCTTCCGCGCCCGAGAATCGCGCCGCTGCCTGCGCCGCATTCTCGAACACGAAACTCGAGGTCAGATAGAGCGCCTCGCTATGCTCGTTGAACTGGCTGCGATCGGTTCCGGCCCGAACTGCCAGGGTATCGAATTCAAATTCGTTCATTGCGGATCCGCTGCCGGGTCGTTTCTCAAGATGCCGTACCTCAGTGTTCCTGATGCCCGGCGGAGACGAGATTAAGGTCAAGCTGCCCATCATCACCATCATCGTGTCCGGTGGAGGGCTCCCCTCGCTTGCTTGCCACCCCGGAAAGATACTCAGGGGTGATATCTCCGGTCACATAGCAGCCATCGAAGCAGGATGTTTCGAAGAAATTGATCGCGGGATTGAGCGCCCTCACCGCGGCCTTGAGGTCTTCGAGATCCTGATAGATCAGGCCATCCGCACCGATCACCCGGTTGATCTCGGCCTCGTCACGATCGGCCGCAATCAGCTCCTCGCTGGTCGGCATGTCGATCCCGTAGACATTGGCGTGGCGCACCGGCGGCGCAGCCGACGCAAGATAGACTTTCTTGGCTCCGGCCTCACGCGCCATGAGCACGATCTCCCGGCTCGTGGTACCCCGCACGATAGAGTCATCGACGATCAGCACGACCTTCCCCTGGAACTCCTGCTTGATCGCATTGAGCTTCTGTCGTACCGATTTCCGCCGGATCGCCTGACCCGGCATGATGAAGGTTCGACCAATGTAGCGATTCTTGACGAAACCTTCGCTATACGGAACCCCCAGACGATGAGCCATTTCCATCGCTGCGGGACGACTTGAATCGGGTACCGGGATAACCACGTCCGGCAACACATGGGGCAACATCCGCTTGAACTTGCTGGCGAGGTATTCGCCCATCTTCACTCGCGAGTCGTAAACCGAAATGCCATCGATCAGCGAATCGGGTCGAGCAAGGTAGACATATTCAAACATGCAGGGCGCCTGCATCGTGCGCTCGGCACACTGACGACTGTGGAAGTTGCCGTCAGTGTCGATCAACACGGCCTCGCCAGGTGCTACGTCACGCAGAAAGCTGAAACCGAGGACGTCGATCGCGACGCTCTCTGACGCCACCATCCACTCGGTTCCCTCTGCCACGTCGTTACGGCCGATCACAAGCGGGCGAATCCCGTACGGATCACGAAAGGCCAGAAGACCATAGCCCGCGATCATCACCACGGCAGCATAGGCCCCCCGACAACGACGATGCACACCGGCCACGGCACGGAAGATGGCATCTTCGTCCAGACGATACTGGTCCGCCGCCTCCTGCAGTTCGTGCGCAAGCACGTTGAGCAAAACTTCGGAATCGGAATTCGTATTGATGTGCCGCAGGTCGGCCAGGAACATCTCTCGCTTCAACGCCTCGGCATTCGTCAGGTTTCCGTTGTGGGCGAGCATCAGGCCGAAGGGCGAATTTACATAGAAAGGCTGGGCTTCGGCAGCGTTGTATGCCGATCCGGCCGTCGGGTAGCGGACATGCGCGAGACCCCAGTTTCCCTGCAGATTCCGCATGTTACGCGTCCGGAAAACGTCCCGCACCAAACCCGAACCCTTGTGCATGTGAAAACGGCCGCCTTCTGCGGTTGCGATCCCTGCCGCATCCTGTCCCCGGTGCTGCAGGACCTGCAGACCATCATAGAGCAACTGATTGACGGGACTCTTCGCAACGACCCCGAGAATGCCACACATGACTACACCACCTAATCAAATCGAACCCGTTTAGCCACTGTTTCCGGCAACCATGGTCGGGCTGCAAGAACGGCCGTTTCAAGCATGGGCGAAAAAGTCGCCTGCCGCCACCAACTGGCCTGCGAAACACCCAGCAGGCCACCGGCCAGAACGATCAGCAATGCGATCGCCAAGCCCTTTACAAATCCGAACGATGCACCGAGCACGCGGTCCACCACGCCCAGTCCGACAGCCTTGAGCAACTCCCGCAGAAGCCAGCGCAAAACGCCGGAGAGCAGCAGAACGAGCACGAAGATCAACAGGAACGCGAGTGCGTAGCGGCCAAGCGGATGGTCGACGGTTGTCAACCAGGTCGCCACTTGAGGCGCATAGATGCGGCCGAGCACGATGGCGAGCACCCACGCCACCAACGACAACACTTCCGACACGAGCCCACGCCAGAACCCAAGGCCTGCGGTCACGACAAGCAGAAACAACAAACCGTAGTCGAATGCTGTCATGGCGTTTCGTCAAAGCGGCAATACCGCACCATTGAGCCCCAAACGCTTGAGCTTCGCCATCGCCGCTTCCGCCGCCTCGCGATTTGGATAGGGACCAACCCTGACACGGGTTTTGTCACCGGCCTTCTCGGTATAGCCGGGGTATCCCTCCGCCTTGAGCTTGCCGCGCAGGCTGTTTGCATTCGCCTGGTCGCGATAGGCACCCAGCTGCACGACAAAGCCACCGGCTACCGCGGCGGAAACGGGAGGCGTAGTTACCGGCACCGGCTTTCCAGCAAGAATTGCTGCTGCCCGTGCAGCGTCATCGACTTTGCTTTCAGGCGCCCGCGAGGGTTCGCGAGCGGGGACCTCCACCTTGGCCGGATCCCGCTTGACCGGTTCAGGCTTTGCGGGCTCTTCACGAGGCGAGGCAATCACCACCGGTGGCGGGGTCACGTCGGGTCGCTCGGGCTCACCTCCGGCCTCTGAGGAAGACGTCCCGGACCTGACCGGCTCGGCGATCGGCCTGGCCACGGCATTCTCCCCTTCCTGCGCGGGAATCCGCACCTGAATGTCACGATTCACCGGACGCGGTTCTGCGTCCATTACCATCGGGAGAACAATCGCCGCCAGAAGTGCGAGCGCAACCGCACCGACCAGCCGGCGACGGGCTCGCTTGCGGAGTTCAATCTGCTTGTCGTCGTCGGCCATGGCGGCTTTTCTCAGCGTTGCTTGCGCAAGGCCTTCATTACCTCGGCTACGGTCAGGAATGAGCCGAAAGCAATGATTCTATCACCCTCGGCCGCAGATTTTCCTGCCTGCTCATAGGCGTCGCGAACACTCTCGCAAACGCGGACATCACTGCACCCGGACACCGAGCTAACCACTTCGGCGAGCTCACCGGCCGGCTTGGCTCGGGGTCCTGGCGGCGATGCGACAAGCCAGTGATCGACGCGCCCACCGAGGCGTTGGACAACCCCGGCTACGTCCTTGTCGGCAAGCATTCCGAAAACGGCCCAGGTTTCTGGATAGAAACCCATGTTTGAAAGGTTTTCCGCGAGCACACCGGCCGCTTGAGGATTATGTGCGACGTCGAGTACCACGGTGGGCCTTCCGGGCAGAATCTGGAAACGCCCGGGCAGATCCACCAGCATCATTCCTTGTCGAACGGCCTGCATCGGAACGGGCAGGCGTTCCTTGATGGCGTCCAGTGCGGCGATGACCGCCGCAGCATTGAGGAGTTGATTCGCGCCGCGCAGGGCAGGATAGGCCAGTCCACCGCGCTTCAGTCCGTTGCGCCCCCAGAAGGCCCACTGCGTCCGGTCGCCCGAAAAGCCGAAATCCCGCCCCGATATCTGCAACTCCGCGCCGAGTTCCGTCGCGCGATTGACAAGACTCTCGGGCGGTATCGGATCACCACAGATCGCCGGCCGTCCCGCGCGGAATATTCCCGCCTTTTCGAAACCGATCGCTTCGCGACTCGTGCCCAGGTATTCCATGTGATCCATGGCGACACTGGTCACGATCGCGCAGTCGGGATCAATCACATTAACCGCATCCAGACGCCCGCCGAGTCCCACTTCGAGGATCACCACATCGAGTTCGCTGCCCTCGAACACCGACATCGCGGCCAGAGTGCCGTGTTCGAAATATGTCAGTGGTGTTGCCGCCCTCGCCCTCTCTATGCGTGCAAAGCCTTCCACCAAGGCCGCGTCATCGACCTCGCGCCCGTTTACCCGCACGCGCTCGTTGTATTGCAAGAGATGAGGTGAAGTATAGAGACCGACCCTATACCCGGCTGCAAGCAGGATGGCTTCGAGCATCGCGCAAACCGACCCCTTGCCATTGGTGCCCCCGACGGTGAAGACCGGGCACGACAGATCGAGCCCACTCTCTCGAAAGACCTTCTCTACACGTTCCAGGCCAAGCTGAATCTGCTGGTCGTGGCGGGCTTCGAGAAGTGCTAGCCACCCGTCCAGCGTTTCCGGTAACTGTGTCATGCGTCGATTCAGAGGCTCGCAGCGGGCTGGCGCGTCAGCAAGGTGATGATATCCGCGAGCTTGTCGCGCAACTGACGGCGGTCAACAATCATGTCGACCGCCCCCTTTTCCAGCAGGAACTCGGAGCGCTGAAAGCCTTCCGGCAGCGTCTCGCGCACCGTCTGCTCGATGACCCGCGGCCCGGCAAACCCGATCAGCGCACCCGGCTCGGCAATCACCACGTCTCCCACGAACGCGAAACTCGCCGACACCCCGCCCATGGTCGGATCGGTCAGCAGCGTGATGAACGGGAGCCGCTGTCGACCGAGACGCGTGATCGCAGCCGTGGTCTTTGCCATCTGCATGAGCGAAAACAGACCTTCCTGCATCCGTGCGCCACCTGTTGCAGTAATACAGATGAATGGGCAATTGTGCTCGAGCGCCTGGCGCACGCCGCGAACGAAGCGCTCACCGACAACAGACCCCATCGACCCCCCCAGGAAGTCAAACTCGAAACATGCAATGACCACCGGCAGCGTCTTGATCGCGCCCTGCATCACGACCATCGCATCCGCCTCGCTCGTGTCGTCTGCCGCAGCCGAAAGGCGATCGGGATAGCGGCGAGAATCCTTGAACTTGAGCGGATCGACCGGCACGACCTCGGCTCCGACCTCAAAACGCCCCTCGGGATCGAGCAGCATGTCCATGCGTGCCCGTGCCCTGATCCGCTGGTGATGACCGCACTTCGGGCAGACGCCGAGGTTGCTGTCGAGATCGGAACGGTACAACACCGCCTCGCAAGAAACGCACTTGCTCCACAGCCCCTCCGGGATGGATTTCTTCGACGGGGCCTCTCGCTTGATCTTGGGCGGAAGAAGCTTCTTGAGCCAACTCATTGCACGTTCTCCCTTTCGGCATCGAGCGCTTCGCGCACGCCACTGATAAAGGCCTGCACCCGAGCGGGTGCCTCGGCCGCACCTGCCTGTTCGATCTCTTCTATGATTCTGCTGCCGATGACTACCGCATCCGCAACGGCCGCAATGCGGCGAGCGGACTCGGCATCACGAATACCGAAACCGACCCCCACCGGCATACCCACCGCCGCACGGATTTTCGGGATTCGCGCGGAGACCTCTTCAAAGTCGAGCGCAACAGAGCCAGTCACCCCCTTGAGGGACACGTAGTAAATATAGCCGCGGCCAGCCGCACCGACGTCGCGGATGCGTTCGTCTTCCGATGTAGGTGCCAGCAGGAAGATCGGGTCAAGCCCCGCGGCCTTCGACGTGGCGGCAAAGGTTTCGCACTCTTCGGGCGGGTAGTCGACAACCAGCACGCCGTCGACACCCGCCTGTACCGCACTGTCGACAAATCGCTCCAGCCCCATCGCTTCGATCGGATTGGCGTAGCCCATCAAGACGATCGGCGTCACCGCATCTTCTTTACGGAACTCCGTGACGATCCCGAGCACCTTGCGCAGGCTCATGCCGCCGGCCAGAGCCCGTTCGGAGGCACGCTGGATGGTCGGACCGTCTGCCATCGGATCCGAGAACGGAACACCAAGCTCGATGATGTCCGACCCGCCGGCGACCAATGCCCTCATGAGCGGCAAGGTCGTTGCGGCGTCGGGGTCACCCGCCGTAATGAATGGGATCAATGCCTTTCGGCCTTCTGCCTCGAGACGGGAAAACGTAGCTTTGATTCTGGACATATAGGTCGCCGCAATTGCGAAAAGAGGATCCGGTCCGCCCTTCCCGCCTGATCAGAACTGGATGCCGGACTTCTCGGCAACGGTATGCATGTCCTTGTCCCCGCGGCCCGAGAGATTCACCAGAATGATCCGGTCGGTGGACAAGGTCGGAGCGAGCTTGGCCGCGTAAGCCAGCGCGTGTGACGACTCCAGAGCCGGAATGATGCCCTCGAGTCGGCAAAGATCATGAAAGGCCTTGAGCGCTTCGGCATCGGTGATACCCACATACTCTGCACGGCCGCTGTCCTTGAGCCACGCGTGCTCGGGACCGACCCCGGGATAATCGAGGCCCGCTGAAATCGAGTGGGTTTCGATGATCTGCCCGTCTTCGTCCTGCAGCAGATAAGTCCGATTGCCATGCAGGACACCCGGCCGACCGGCGGAAAGTGATGCCGCGTGACGACCGCTTTCGATGCCGTCACCCGCCGCCTCTACGCCCACCAGTCGCACATCGGGAAAATCCACATATGGGTGAAAAATACCAATCGCATTCGATCCGCCACCAACGCAGGCCAGGACATAATCCGGTTGCCGGCCCGCCAGTTCGGGCATTTGTTGCAGGCATTCCCTGCCGATCACAGCCTGAAAATCGCGCACCATCATCGGGTAGGGATGGGGTCCAGCGACGGTGCCGATGATATAGAAAGTGTCACCGACGTTCGTGACCCAGTCGCGCATTGCTTCGTTCAACGCGTCCTTGAGCGTCCGGGATCCCGACTCCACCGGAACCACCGTTGCACCGAGCAGCTTCATCCGGTAGACGTTGGCGGCCTGACGTTTGACGTCCTCGGAGCCCATGTAGACCACGCACTCCATACCGTAGCGGGCAGCGACCGTTGCAGTCGCCACACCATGCTGGCCCGCCCCCGTCTCGGCAATGACCCGTCGCTTCCCCATTTTGCGCGCAACCAGGGCCTGACCAATGCAGTTGTTCACCTTGTGCGCACCGGTATGGTTGAGATCTTCGCGCTTCAGGTAGATCTGAGCGCCTCCGAACTCGTCGGACATCCGGCGGGCGTGATAGATTGGGCTCGGTCGCCCCACGTAATGCTTGAGTTCGTACTCGAATTCGGCCTTGAAGGCAGGGTCGGAAAGGCACTCCGCATATACGGTACGAAGCTCTTCCAACGCAGGAATCAGCGTTTCGGAGACAAAAATGCCGCCATACGGCCCGAAGTGACCGCGCGGATCCGGCATGTTGTAGGGTATATCAGCCATCTGCATCTCGTACTCCGGCAACAAAGCGGGCAATCTTTCCTGCATCCTTGATTCCCTTGGCACACTCGACCCCGCTTGAGACGTCGACCGCCACAGGTGCAACCCGACGGATGGCGTCGCCCACATTCTCCGCATCGAGACCGCCAGAAAGAATCAGGGGTCGTGCAAATCCGCGGGGAATCAGTCCCCAGTCGAAGACCTTGCCCCCCCCCCCGTAGCCTTCGACAAATGCGTCAAGCAGAAAACCGCGTGCACTCGGGAAACAAGCCGCGTAGTTTATCAGATCAAGGTCTTGCCGCATTCTGGCCGCCTTGATGTAAGGCAGTCCATAACGCAGGCAATCCTCCTCGCACTCATCGCCATGGAACTGGAGTAGCTGAAGCGGAACCGTGCGCATCACTTCACGCACCCATACCGGTTCCGGATTCACGAAAAGCCCCACGATCGTTACGAACGGCGGAACGATCGTGCAAAGCGCACGTGCCTGCTCCGCGCTGACTGCACGCGGACTGGGCGGATAGAAGACAAGACCGATCGCATCCGTACCGGATGCAACGGCTGCACGTACATCTTCCGGCCGTGTCAGGCCGCAAATCTTGATTCTGGTTCGGGTCAAATGATCTAGACGAGCGGTATTTGGGGCCGGCAGATGATACGCCCATCGTCCGGCAAGGGCCAATGCGGTGGATACTCGATCCCGCACAGATAAAGACCATCGGCCGGAAAAGTCGGTGCGGCAGCCCTGCGATCACGCTGCTGTAGCAAGTCAGCCATCCAGCCGGGCTCCTTGCTGCCCCGCCCGATATACACGAGCGCACCGACAAGGTTGCGCACCATATGATGGAGAAACCCGTTTGCAGCGAAATCGAAGACCAGGAAATCACCACATCGCTCGACCGCAGCATGATGCATTCGGCGAATCGGCGTGCGCCCCTGGCAACGCGCCGCACGAAAGGCTGAGAAATCGTGATCCCCCACAAGCGCCGTCACCGCATCAGCCATGCGACCGACATCCAGTGGCGTGTGAAACCAGCCCACACGCCCTGAAAGCAAGGCCGGGCGGACCGGCCGGTTCAAGAGGAAATACCGGTAATGCCGCCGATATGCGGAAAAACGGGCATGGAACCGATCATCGACCGCGTGAGCCGAGCGTACTGCGACCGAAGGACCAAGATTACTGTTTACGCCACGCACCCAGGCGCTGAGCGGGCGCCGCGAATCAGTATCGAAATGAACCACCTGAACCGTCGCATGCACACCGGTATCGGTACGACCCGCACAGGAGGTGACTACCGTGTGGCCTGCGATTGCGGAGATGGCCCGGTCGACCTGATCCTGGGCAGTACGACCATGAGACTGACTCTGCCAACCCTCGAAGACCGAACCGTCATACTCCAGGCAAAGTGCGATTCGACTCAAAGTATCCACCAACACAAAATAAACAACGGTACAACCCAAAGCAGATCGCCGGCCCTCAAGGGCTTCTGATCCAATTGCACAGAGGGCATCAGCAGCACTCCCGTGGGTTGAAGCCATGCCCGCCAGCCGCCGTCTGCGGGGACTTGCGCAAGTTCGAGAACCAACGACAACCTGACGGCAAGCCGCTCCGGCGACAGACCGACGATCCGCAATGGTCCCAGCAGCGTCACCATGCCGCCAACCAGTCGTGACGGCTTCATTCGGGCAAGCAGAATGGCGACCAAGGCGATCACGCACATCAGGCGACCGAGATGAATCGCAGCAAGCTCAAGACCTTCGAGCGTCGGTGAGAGCGACGGAAGATCCCGAAGGAGTGCGGTTCCAGGTGAAAAGAAGGCAAAAAGCACGAAAAGCGCGATAAAAAGAAAACGGCTACGTTTCAAGAGCTTTGCAAGTGCATTTCCGGGGCTGCCGAGCGCGACTCCGAACAGAAGACACAGGGCAAGCAGCAATGCAAATCCTGAAAGACGCTGGACACCGACGACAGCCAATGCCCAGTACGCAAGCCATATCGCGGGATTCAAACCGCGGGCCGGGTCGTGTCCGACCCGCGAAAGCTGCACTCAAAGACGCTCGAGAATCGCACGGGCCTGGCTCTGGTGCGCTTCACCGCCCTCCTTCAGTACTTCCTCCAAGAGCTCCCGCGCACCATCTTTGTCACCCATCTCCTCATAGGCGCGGGCAAGCTCCAGCTTGGTCGCGATACCTTCCTCGTCGCCTTCCGACTGCAGATCGATATCCGGCTGATCCGCGCCTTCAATATCGGGCATCGGTGTTTCGATCTCGGGCAATGCCAGAGGAGCACTCTCCTCGTCAGCTTCCGCTTCCACGCCACTTTCGGGCGCCTCGAGATCGAGATCGATCGAAGAAAGATCTAGCATCGTGGCTTCGGTCGTGGGCTGCGTTCCAGTCGACTCGGGCTCGAAATCAAAGTCAAGCAGGGTGCCGTCGAAGTTGCTCTTCTCCAGATCAACCATGGCCACGTCATCGTTGTCCAGGGCATCAACCGGCGACACCGACACAGTTGCGGCAAGGTCCATCGGTTCGGTCTGGCTTGCATCCGTTTCCGCAACATCTAGGTCGAAATCGAGCCCGACGGAGTCACCCAAGCGTGCCTCTTCGGCCTCCACCTCAGCAAGAGGATCTCCCTCAACCAAAGTCTCGGCCAAGTGGCTCTCCGCATTGGCGTCAGAAACACCTGCATGCGCGGGTGCGTCTTCGGCAATGTCGAGGTCGAACTCAAGCGCCGAGGAAATTCCAACCGAATCGTCCTCTCCGACGGGAATTCCGACATCAGTAATCTCCTCGGTGGGTGCATCGCCGAGGTCGAGATTGAAATCGATGTCGCTACCCTCCATCGGCGCCAGCCCCTCACCGGGCGATTGCGGCGAAGCAACGCCAGCGGCCGCGGATTCACCATCGACGAACTGATTTAGATCGCCGGGCATGGCCCAAGTGTCCTTCAACTCGGCGTTGCTGGTCGGCATTTCGGTTACCGAACCCTTCCCGCCTACCTCGGCACCAACGAAATCGAGCGACTCGATAGCCTCGGGCGCGCTTGCGGGCGCCTCCTCGTTGCCAAGCCCTGCACTTCCGGCCAAACCGGCGGCAGCCGCGCTTGCCGTAACTGCCGAGGCGCCCCCCCCCGCCAGTGCTCCTTTCGAACCACCTGCGATATCGGCCTCGACGCCGTCTTCACCGTAAAGCGGATTTGCAGGGTCGAGCTTGCGCCCCATGGCCGCAGCCTTCTGCCAATCCGCGCCCTGCCCCTGCGTCTGTGAATACAACTCGGTGGCAGTATGCTCGAATTGCTTCAGATTCTTTCTCTGCGCGTAGATCTCGAGCAGCTTCAGGTGAACTGCCGTACGAGCGGGATCGGCCTTGAGCGCGTCCAGAAGAATCTCTTCCGCCTGGGCATCTCGTCCATAAGCCATATAGACGTCCGCCTCGGCAACCGGATCGACACCCTCATCGGCGTCGATCGAAGTCATTCCCGACTGGCTGAAATCGGTTTGTATGATGCTGCTGCCCGTATCCACGCTTTGCCCACCGCTGGCGCCGAACACCGAAGCCCCGCCGATCGACAGCTCGGTCGCGACGCCTCCCTGCGACAAGCCCGCAGGTTCGGCAGCCTTGCGCTTGCGGTAGAACCCCCAGCCAAGCAAAAGGGCGAGCAAACCGCCACCAGCAGCAAGATTCAAGGGATTCGAGAGAATCTCGTCGAGGAACCCGGGCTCCGGCGGAGGGGGTTCCGTCGGCGGAGGCGGCTGCACAGACGGTGCCGGCTTGGTCTCGGCAACCGGAGCCGGGGTTTCGGAAGGCGCGGGCTGCGCCGGCGGCACGGTCTCAGACGCAACGGGGCCAGCAGTCCCCTCGGCGACCGGAGGCGGCACCGACTGACCGGATCCGGACGCTGCCACATTTTGCGCAGGCGCGGCCGCCGCTTGCAGCTCGGCCATGCCCTTGCTCTTGAGTTCGATCAATTGCTGCAGCTGGAGAATGTTCTTCTCCAATTCGGCGAGTCGCGCGTTGGCTTCCTTGAGTGCCTTGTCCCGAGCCAGGAGATCTTCTTCAAGCGCCTGCAATCTCGAGCTGTCCGCCGATACCCCACTTCCCCCCTCGGGCGTCTGACTCATCTCCGTCTTGGAAACCCGGACCTGATCCTTGGCCTCCGTTACTGCGTTGGGAGCCTCACTCACCTTTGGCGCAATGCGTCCGCTGCTTTGCTGATCGGCCGGACTCGCCGCCGGCGTCATATCCATGGTCGCTTGGGCAAGTCGCCTGCGATAATCGGCGAAATCCGCTGACTGCGCGACGACTTCGCGGCGAGCCTGGACCTGATCAATGGAACGAACCGCATCTTCGGCTGGCACGCTGAGGATCCGCCCCGCCCGCAATCGGTTCATGTTTCCGTCAAAAGCCGATGGGTTAGCGCGGAACAGTGCAACCAGCATCTGGTCAAGCGACACGCCATCGGGACGGGTCTCCTGGGCGATGCGATTAAGCGTATCGCCCCGCCTGACACGGTAATTGTCCGGCCTTGCCGTGGCCCCGATCGAGCCCCCCGACATCCTCGCAATCGGTGCGACCTGCGGGGCCTGCCTCATCGCCGGCTGGGCGACAGCGCTGACCGGCTTTCCAGGTGAGGCCTGGGCGGGATCGAGCAGGAATGTGTACTCCCGAATCAACCGCCCATTCGCCCAATTGAGCTCGACCATCATGTCGACAAAAGGCTCGTTGATCGGCCTGTCGCTCGACAGCCGAACCACTGCCCCCGAACCACGCCGTTCAATCGCGACACGGATGTCCGACAGAACTGGCGAAATCGCCACCCCCGCCTGCCTGAATTCACTCGCCTCCGGAACCGTCGCTGCGAGACTCTGCAGTTCGTCCGATGTGGCGTTGACCACGATTTCCGCCCTCAGGGGTTGCCCCAAGGCACTCAGTACAGTCAGCCTCCCCATTCCGGCAGCGTGGCTCAAGTAGGGCATCGCGGCTATTGAAGCCGCGACCAGCGAGAGTTTGATCGACTTTTTCATGGTGGCCTTCAAAACCGCGTATTCATGCCGGATTGATTCAGATAATCGAAAATAACATCATGAACTTAGCGTAGCAAGCTGAGAACTCGTGTGAGCAATGACGCGATCCTTGCCCGCATTGCCACTTCCAATACAACTTCTCCGAAGCGAATCCGGCACCGCCGCAGGGCGGTGCGGCAACGACATTCGCTCCGGCCAAAAAAACGCCCGGTGAAGAACCGGGCGCATCGTCGCTTGATCTTCCGGCGCGCATCGCGCCTGAATGTCGTTCAGGCGTCTAGCAAGATCCGGAGCATCCGGCGCAACGGCTCGGCAGCCCCCCAAAGCAACTGGTCGCCCACCGTGAAGGCGGAAAGGTACTCGTCACCCATCGCCATCTTGCGCAAACGCCCGACCGGAACCGACAGGGTGCCGGTCACAGTTGCAGGGGTCAATTCCTTCATCGTGACCTCGCGCTGGTTCGGAACGACCTTGACCCAATCGTTCGCGGTGCCCAGCATGCCTGTTATTTCGTCAAGCGGAACGTTTTTCTTTAGCTTAATTGTCAGCGCCTGGCTATGGCAGCGCATCGCGCCGATGCGAACACACAATCCATCGATCGGAACCGGGCTGGCCCCGCGCCCGAGGATCTTGTTCGTTTCGGCGTGCCCCTTCCACTCCTCGCGGCTCTGACCATTGCCAAGATCCTTGTCGATCCACGGTATCAGCGAACCGGCAAGCGGCACCCCAAAATTGTCGGTCGGGAAATCCCCGGCCCTCATCGTCGCCGCGACCTGGCGATCGATATCGAGGATCGCTGAAGCGGGATCGTTGAGCAGATCGGCCGAAACGCGGTGCAGCATTCCCATCTGATTGATGAGTTCGCGCATGTTCTGCGCACCTGCACCGGACGCTGCCTGATAGGTCATCGAACTGGCCCATTCCACCAGATCGTTCTGGAACAAACCGCCCAGCGCCATCAACATCAACGACACTGTGCAATTACCACCAATCCAGTCGCGGGCACCATTGCCGAGCGCAGACTTGATGACGCCCATGTTTACCGGATCGAGAATGATCACCGCATCGTCTTTCATGCGCAGGGCCGAAGCCGCGTCGATCCAGTGGCCGGCCCAGCCGGCTGCGCGCAATTGCGGATAGATCTCGTTGGTGTAATCGCCCCCCTGACAGGTAATGACGATATCCATTGCCTTGAGCGCCTCGATGCTGCGAGCATCCAGGAGAGCAGGCGCTGCCTTGCCGAAATCAGGGGCGGCACCTCCAACGTTCGAGGTCGTAAAGAATACGGGCTCGATATGGGAAAAATCGCCCTCTTCGCGCATCCGCTGCATCAGCACGGATCCAACCATGCCACGCCAGCCAACCAGACCTACTCGCTTCATCTCTCCACCCATCCAAGTTTATTGATCCCGCCTGCGATCACATCGCGGCCAATACCGCGTCCCCCATCTCCGCCGTTCCGATCTTGCGCGTTCCCGGCTCGTAGATGTCCCCGGTACGCATTCCGGCCGCAAGCACGCCCTTGACCGCCCGCTCGATCCGTACTGCCGCTTCTTCAAGGCCGAAGCTATACCGCAGCATCATTGCCACCGAGAGAATGGTGGCAAGCGGGTTCGCCAAACCCTTGCCGGCAATATCGGGGGCAGAGCCATGACTGGGTTCGTACATACCCTTGTTGTTGCAGTCTAGCGAAGCGGACGGGAGCATGCCGATAGAACCGGTCAACATTGACGCTTCGTCGGAAAGAATATCGCCGAACATGTTGCCCGTCACCATCACATCGAACTGTTTGGGGTTGCGGACCAGCTGCATCGCGGCATTGTCGACCAGCATGTGGCTCAACTCGACATCCGGATATTCGGCCGAAATCTCGATCATGACGTCGCGCCACAGCTGGGTCGTTTCCAGGACATTCATCTTGTCGACCGAACAGAGACGGTGGTTCCGCTTGCGTGCGATCTGAAACGCCACATGGCCGATCCGCCTGACTTCCGACTCGCTGTACAGCATGGTATTGAATCCGACCCGCTCGCCGTCGCGCTCCTCGATGCCACGAGGCTGTCCGAAATAGATGTCACCGGTAAGCTCCCGGACGATCATGATGTCCAGACCGCTGACAATTTCCGGCTTGAGGCTAGAGGCGTTTGCCAACTCGGGATAAAGAATTGCCGGGCGCAAGTTGGCAAACAACTCGAGTTCCTTGCGAATACCGAGCAAGCCACGCTCCGGCCGCAGTTCGCGGGCCAGCACATCCCACTTGGGACCACCGACCGCACCGAGGAGCACCGCGTCTGCCGCCTTTGCGAGCGCCAGCGTTGATTGCGGCAGCGGCCCTCCAGTGGCGTCAACCGCCGCACCGCCAATCAAGGCCTCTTCGATTTCGATCGCCAATCCTTCTCCGCGCAGCAAATCGAGCACGCGCACGGCCTGCACCATGATCTCGGGGCCGATGCCGTCACCGGGCAATACACAAATCTTCATTCCTGTCTCACTTGTCTACTCATCCGGCAGTCCCCGCGTATATCCGAGGCTTCAGGATGATTGGCGCCCGTTCAGGCGAAAAAATAGGGGTGTTCCACTTTGCGTTGCGCTTCGAATGCCCTGATTTTCTCGGCATGGCGCAACGTGAGTCCAATATCGTCCCAGCCGTTCAGCAAGCATTCCTTGCGAAAGGCATCGACTTCGAAGGACAGCACTGAACCGTCCGTGGCACTGACGGTTTGTTCCCGAAGATCGATCTTGAGACGAAAGCCTTCATTCGCCAGACATTGACTGAACAAACCGTCAACGACTGCTTCAGGAAGAACGATTGGCAGCAGTCCGTTCTTGAAGCAGTTGTTGAAAAAGATGTCGGCAAAGGAAGGGCCGATCAACGCACGAAAGCCGTAATCCTCTAGCGCCCACGGCGCATGTTCGCGTGAACTGCCGCAACCAAAGTTTTGCCGGGTCAGCAAAATCTGCGCCCCGCGATAACGTTCAGCATTCAGGACGAAATCCGGATTCAATGGTCTGCTGGCATTGTCCATCCCGGGCTCGCCGTGATCCCGATAGCGCCACTCGTCGAAAAGATTGGGGCCGAACCCGCTGCGCTTGATCGACTTCAGGAACTGCTTCGGGATGATCGCGTCGGTGTCGACGTTGGCGCGATCGAGCGGCGCCACCAAGCCCTCGAGAATTGTGAATGCTTTCATTACTTCACCGCCTTCTGGATGGCCTCACCACCCTTTTCGATATCCTTGCCGATGCCCTGCACCGTATTGCACCCGGCAAGGCCTGAAACTGCCACGATCAGAATCCCGAGAACAAGCTTCATGCCCCGTCCTCTGCCAGCCGCTCGAACGTACGCACGTCGACGAAATGCCCGGTCACGGCTGCGGCCGCCGCCATTGCGGGACTCACCAGGTGCGTTCGACCGCCATTACCCTGTCGACCCTCGAAATTGCGGTTCGAAGTCGAGGCACAGCGCTCCCCGGGCAGAAGGCGGTCCGCATTCATTGCCAGGCACATGGAGCAACCCGGCTCTCGCCATTCGAAACCGGCTGCGACGAAGATCTCGTGCAACCCTTCCGCTTCGGCCTGTCGCTTGACCAGACCCGAACCAGGCACCACGAGCACGCGCTTCACGCGATCGGACTTTCGGCGCCCCCGTGCGACAGCGGCCGCTTCGCGCAGATCCTCGATACGCGAATTGGTGCAGGAACCGATGAACACCTGATCGATCTCGACCTCATTGAGCGGCGTATCCGCAACCAGCCCCATGTAGCTGAGCGCACGCTCCATGCCCTCGCGCCGGACCGGATCCTGCACGCTCGCAGGATTCGGCACCCGTCCGAGGATGTCGGTCACCATTTCCGGCGACGTACCCCAAGTCACCTGAGGCAGCAGGCCTGCCGCATCGATCTCGATCACCTTGTCGAAGCGCGCACCTTCATCCGAGATCAATGTCCGCCAATAAGTCACGGCCTGTTCCCAGTGCGCATCCTTGGGCGCGTAGGGACGACCGCGCAGGTACTCGATCGTGACATCGTCGACCGCAACCATTCCCGCTCTCGCGCCTGCCTCGATCGCCATGTTGCAGATCGTCATCCGGCCTTCCATCGAGAGCCCGCGAATCGTGCTGCCACCGAACTCGATCGCATAGCCGGTACCCCCAGCGGTACCGATCCGCCCGATGACCGCCAGCACGACGTCCTTTGCGGTTACACCCTCCGCAAGCTCGCCCTCGACCTTTACCAGCATGGTCTTGGATTTCTTCTGCAACAGGCACTGGGTCGCGAGCACATGTTCGACTTCGGAAGTTCCAATGCCATGCGCCAGGCATGCAAAAGCACCGTGTGTCGACGTATGGGAGTCACCACAGACCACGGTCATGCCCGGTAGCGTCGCGCCGTTCTCGGGGCCGATCACGTGCACGATCCCCTGGCGCTGATCCTTGAACGGAAAGTAGGCCAAGGCCCCGACCGTCCGGATGTTTGCATCCAGTGTCTCAACCTGTTGCCTCGACACAGGGTCCTGAATACCTTGATCCCAATGATCGGTGGGCGTGTTGTGATCGGCAGTGGCAACAATCGACGACACCCTCCACGGCGCGCGGCCCGCCAGTTTCAGCCCTTCGAAGGCCTGAGGACTGGTGACTTCATGCACCAGATGCCGGTCGATATAGATCAACGCGGTGCCATCGGACTCCTGGTGCACCACGTGGCTCGACCAGAGTTTTTCGTAAAGCGTCTGCGCTTGCATCCAGAACTTCCGAAATTTAGATAATCGACGATTATTTCACAGGGCGGCAAGGAAGAATAGCTGCGCCCAGGCGGCAGGAATTCAGCGTCTGGCGCGCGCAGCCAGATACAGCGGCATCACCTTCGCCGCATACCGCGCGAGATCCTGCTGCCGCGTATCGTGTGAGGGGTGAGTTGAAAGCCACTGTGGCGGCTGCCCGCCTCCCACCTGCTCCATCTTCTGCCACAGGCCAACGGCCGCCCTCGGGTCGTACCCGGCTCGCGCTGCAAGCTCTACGCCGATCCGATCCGCCTCGGTCTCGTGCAAGCGCGAGTTCGGAAGTTCGAAGGTGACCTTGGCAACCTGCCCCATCAGGTCATTGCCGACCTGACCGACACCCAGCAAGGCACCTGCAATGGACACCCCGAGCCCCGTTGCCATCGAGCGCGAGACGCGCTCACGGGCATGCTCGCGCAGCGCATGTGCGATCTCGTGCCCCATGACGGCAGCGATCTCGTCGTCGCTGAGATTGAGACGCTCGATCAGGCCTGAATAGAAGGCAATTTTTCCGCCGGCCATACACCAGGCATTCAGCTCATTGGACTCGATGACATTGACTTCCCAGTTCCAGCGCAATGCATCGGCCCGGAACACGCCGGTCTGCGGCGTAAGGCGAGCGGCGATGGCACGCACGCGCCTCACTTGCCCCGGATCCCGGTTAAGGGCCCGCTTGGCAGCAGCTTCCGCAATCACCTGCTGATACTGCTTCGCCGACGCAGCCTCGATTTCCTGCGAGGAAACGAGCATCGTCTGCTCGCGGGAAACACCAACTGCGCCTGCCTGTGTGGTTTGAATGCTTTGACAACCGGCGCCGAGTCCGGCCGATAACGCAACGAGGGTCGTGACAATGCGTCGTCTTACGATATTCATGCACCAGCTCCTCTTTCATTCGTCTGCTCACCGGAATGCCAGCCGAGGACGATCCAGATCAGTCCGGCCGCGGCAAAAACCGACCCAACAGTGTAAGTCCACGCGGCTCCGATCGAATCCCAGACCAAACCGCTGATCAGTCCGCCCACCATCCCCCCGGCGCCAAAGGAAATACTGCCGTACAGAGCCTGCCCCCTCGCCTGAAGACGTCCCGGAAACCACGCATGGACAGCAGCGATGGCCGCCCCGTGATAGGCGCCGAAGGTCGCACCGTGCAACAGCTGCGCGAAGACCAGTACCACCACCGAATCGACGCCCCAGCCAATCAGCGCGAAGCGCAAGACGGCGCTGGCGAACGCAAACACAAGGATTGCGCGGATCGAAAACGCACCCAGCAGCCGCGGCATCAGGATGAAAACACCAATTTCGGCAATCACGCCCAAGGTCCACATCCATCCGACCAGAGACTTGCTGTACCCGTTCTCTACCAGATAGATCGAATAGAAGACATAGAGCGCACCATGGGCGGCCGACATCAGAAAGCATGCACCCAAAAGGGCACGCACTTCGCGACGGCGCAACACGACTCCAAGACCGACGCCCTCGACGTAAACCACCGGCCGTACGGCCTCAGGCAGAAAGAACGCACACACCACGATCCCCGACAACACCAGCGCAGTCATCCAGAGCAGGGTGTCGATTGGCAGACGATCGAGCAGATACCCGATTGCCAGCACTGCCACGACGAATCCGACCGAACCCCAGGAGCGAACCCGTCCATAAGCACGGGCTCGGTCTCCCAGGTGATTGAAGGTCAGGCCCTCAAAAAGCGGCAGCGCGGCACTCCAGAAAAATGCCATCAAGGCCATCGCGATGAAGATGCCCTCGAAACGGGTCGTAAAGAAGAACACCGCAAAGCCGGCGAGACTTGCGAGCCCGGATAACCGGATGATCGCGACACGGCGACCGGAGCGATCCGATAGCCAGCCCCAGACCACGGGCGCGGCAATACGCATCACCTGCATCAAGGACATCAGCACCGCAATTTCGGTGGCAGAAAAATCCAGTGCCTGCAGGTAGAGCGTAAAGTACGGAGAGAACGCGCCTACAAACGCAAAATAGAAAAAATAGTATGCCGACAGGCGCCAGTACGGAAACATGGGCCGGCATTCTAGCCCGGAAGCTTGACCCGCAGGCCCATCGTCGGGGCGTCGCAAACGAATCGGGCGCCCGGACGGACGCCCGACAATCTATCGGAAGCGGCAGTCAGGCGGACTACTGGCCTTTCAGGATTCCGTAGAGGTCGTCCTTGAGCTTGAGGCGCTGCTTCTTGAGCGCCTCAAGCTCAACATCGGTAGCGAGCTCGGCCAAGGTTTCAACCCGCTGAACGTGTCTGTTGACTTCATGGTATTCGTCGAAAAGTCGCGCAAAGTGCGCGTTCGACACCTTGAGACTGTGAATGGCCTCGCCATATTCCGGAAACTCGTGATGCAGATCGTGTGGCTCAAGAACCATTGGCCTCCTCCTTTTCGATATTTGTCCCCGCGGCGCGAACCTCGCTCCGCATCCCGATTCAACCCTACCCCCGCCTCGGCATTCTTCCGTTGACGAGGATCAACCGGGCCGGACGCTCAACCGCGGGGCGACGGAACGTTCTGCACACCGTTGGGAGCGAGCCCCGCTATACGCGGCGTCTCGCATTGAACGTCCGAATTCTGGGCCCTGTGTCGAAGCGCATGGTCGATCAACACGATCGCCAACATGGCCTCGGCGATCGGCGTTGCCCGAATGCCGACACACGGGTCATGCCGGCCGTGTGTATTGACGATAACAGGGTTTCCCGTCTTGTCGATCGAACGGCGATCGAGACGGATGCTCGAGGTCGGCTTGATTGCCATGCTCACGAGGACATCCTGCCCGGTCGAGATACCCCCCAATACGCCACCGGCATTGTTCGATAAGAATCCCTCCGGCACCATTTCGTCACCGTGCTCAGTGCCGAGTTGAGCCACGCTTGCAAACCCCGCCCCGATCTCCACCCCCTTGACTGCGTTGATGTTCATCATCGCGTAGGCGATATCCGCATCAAGCCGATCGTAGACCGGCTCACCCCAGCCAACGGGAACACCACTGGCGACGACATTTATCCGCGCTCCCACCGAATCCCCGGATCTGCGCAGATCATCCATATATTTCTCAAGTTCGGGGACGATCGCGCTGTTCGGCGCAAAGAAAGCATTGTTGTCGATCTCGCACCACGACTCGAATGGAATCTCGATCGGCCCGAGTTGAGCCATGTAGCCACGGATCATCACGCCGTAGCGTTCGCGCAACCATTTGCGGGCTATCGCGCCTGCCGCTACCCGTACCGCCGTTTCACGTGCCGACGAGCGCCCGCCTCCGCGATAGTCACGAATGCCATATTTTTGCCAATAAGGGTAGTCTGCGTGGCCTGGCCGGAATGTTTCGGCGATATTGCCGTAATCCTTGGAGCGCTGATCCTGGTTGCGAATCAAAAGGCCGATTGGCGCCCCCGTGGTCCGACCTTCAAAGACACCCGACAGTATTTCCACCGTGTCGGGCTCGCGGCGCTGGGTCACATGACGTGACGTTCCGGGTTTGCGCCGATCCAGCTCCGACTGGATATCGGCCTCGGTGATCTCCAGTCCCGGGGGACAGCCATCAACCACGCAACCGATAGCCGGTCCGTGCGATTCGCCGAAAGATGATACGCAGAAGAGTTTTCCGATGGAGTTGCCGGACATGCTGAAATCCGTGGGTCGAGAGATAGCCAGCCAGTCTATCAAAAGCGGGAGCCCGCCCCAATCGGTCCCACCCGATCGAGGCGACTCCATAGTGGACCACCGCGTCTAGCGGAAGAACTCTTCGAGGCGTTCGAAAACCGCGTGGTCCGCACCGTGGCGCGCCACCGCGACTACATCAACAAGCTTTTCGAGTTGCCGGATCATTTGCTCGAGACGCTGATCCTCGAAGACAAGCAACCAGATGCGGCTGCGACCGCTGTCACCGATCGGCATGCACAGGATACCTTCCATGTTGAAGGCCCGCCTCGCAAACAGCCCGCAGATGTGGGACATCACCCCGGCGTGGTTGTTGACCTCGAGCTCGAGGATAACTTTCGAGAAACCTGCCTGTTGCAGAGGTTCTGCTACGTGTTCCATGTCCTTCAGCCTCCGATCATTTCGGTATTGGCTGCACCCGGTGCAACCATCGGATAAACAAACTCCTCGCGATCGATCGAGGCATGAATCAGGCACGGTCCCGGCGCATTGAGGGCCTCGGCAAGCGCGGCACGCGGATCTTCATGGGCATCCAGATCCATGGCGGGGATCCCGAACCCTTCCGCAATCCTGATGAAATCAGTGTGGCGCGCATATTTCGAGGCATAGGTGCGCTTTCCGTAGAAAAGCTTTTGCTGCTGATACACAAGCCCGAGTGAGTTGTTGTTCATCAGCACGATCTTCACATTCAGATTCTCGTCGGCCAGCGTGCCAAGCTCCTGGATGTTCATCTGCAGGCTGCCATCGCCCGAGAAGCACACCACGGTGCGCTCGCGATCGGCGAGTGCCGCACCGATCGCAACCGGCATGCCAAAACCCATCGTGCCAAGCCCGCCCGAGGTCAGCCACTGCCTCGACCGCCGGAACGGGTACGCCTGAGCGACCCACATCTGGTGCTGCCCCACATCGGTGGTGATCACGGCGTCATCATCAAGTGCCTCGGCCACTGCATGGATCAGACCATAGTGGCTTCGGGGATTTTCGCGGTCCGGCATCTGCAGCGGAAACCGTGACCTGAGTCCTTCCACATGGGAAAGCCAACGCTTACGCAGCATCACCTTGACCCGCGGCAGCAGTGCATCGAGAACCGTCGCAACGTCGCCAGCGATCGCGACATGGGCCGTCTTGATCTTATGCAGCTCCGACGGATCGATATCGATATGAATGATCTTTGCCTTCGGACAGAACTCGGCGGTCTTGCCAATCGCGCGGTCATCGAAGCGCGCGCCGACGCAGATCAGCAGATCGGCCTCCTGCAGTACGAAATTGGTATAGCGTGCACCATGCATGCCAAGCATGCCGATGCTGAGCGGATGATCCGTGGGCATCGCGCCAAGCGCCATCAAGGTCATGGTCGTCGGCAGTCCCCCCTGCTCGGCGAGCGTAACCGCTTGATGGGCGGCCCCCGAGTGAACGACCCCACCACCGAGATAAAGTACGGGCTGCTCCGCTTCGTTGATCATCTTCGCGGCGATCTCCACCGCGCCGAGATCGATGACGGCTGCGGCAGCAGGCCGGGCAGGCTCGGGCAGGTCTTCCACATCGATCACTGCGGTCTGGACATCCTTCGGGATATCCACCAGCACCGGCCCTGGCCGGCCGGACATGGCTATGCGGAAGGCTTCCGGAATGACCGTTGGCAATTCGGAAACGTGACGAACCAGGAAATTGTGCTTTGTGATCGGGATCGACATCCCGTAGATGTCGACTTCCTGGAACGCATCGGTCCCGATCATCGACAAGGGCACCTGCCCCGTGATTGCGACCATGGGAATCGAGTCAAGCTTGGCATCCGCGATCGCTGTCACCAAGTTGGTGGCGCCCGGGCCGGACGATGCAAAGCACACTTCCGGCCGGCCCGAGATACGCGACATACCCTGCGCGATGAAGCCAGCACCTTGCTCGTGACGAGCAAGGACGTGGTGGATCAACTCGCTGCCTGACAGCGCATCGTAGAGTGGCAGTATGGCACCGCCGGGTACACCCGCTATGGTGCGCACCCCCTGTCGTTCGAGCAGGCGGACAATCAATTGCGCACCGGTCATCTGAGACATTGCTGAAACTCCTTCATGTTGGCTCTGGCGTTCAATCCGGCGGCCAAAACGAAAAACCCCGCCGGCTGCGCGCCGGCGGGGTTGGTAAGCTGTATTTTCCTAGTTTGCCTTTTATCCCGTCACGACGCGCGTTTCCCTACGCTTACTACGCGTACTACGACAGCTACTACAGAGCGAATGTCGAAGGAAACCGGGTTCATCGAACGATGCGGACAAAAGTTGGATCTGGAGTGGTGGGATGAAACCACATCACGAGCGTCATTTCAAGAGACGATGCCCCACATTCATGAATTTCTTCAAGAGGAGCCCGCCGTGCCGTCGCGCAAGGCCCTACGCAGGATCTTGCCGACATTCGTCTTGGGCAACTCGTCGCGAAACTCAATCAGGTGCGGCACCTTGTAGGCTGTCAGATTCTCGCGGCAATAAGCAACGAGCGCCTCCTTGGTAAGGCCCGGGTCCTTTCGCACAACAAATGCCTTTACCGCTTCCCCGCTGCGCTCATCGGGGACACCGATCACGGCCGCCTCGATCACGCCAGGGTGGCTGACCACCACATCTTCCACCTCATTCGGATAGACATTGAAGCCAGAGATCAGGATCATGTCTTTCTTGCGATCCACAATCCTCAGGAATCCCGCGTCATCCATCACAGCAACATCACCGGTCTTGAGAAAGCCGTCACGCGTTATCACGCGGGCCGTCTCGTCGGGTCTGTTCCAATACCCCTTCATGACCTGAGGACCGCGCACACAGAGCTCACCGGACTGGCCTACCGGCAGATCATTGCCTTCATCGTCCCGCACAACGACGTCGGTCGAGGATATCGGCAAGCCAATCGAATGATTGAAAGCAGGCAGGTCTAGCGGATTGATGCATACGGCCGGTGAGGTTTCGGTCAATCCGTAGGCTTCAACCAGCGCCTTGCCGGTAACCTCCGCCCATTTTTCCGCAACGGCCTGCTGAACCGCCATCCCGCCCCCCAACGAGATGCGCAGGCAAGAAAAATCCAGTTTTGCGAAATCCGGGTTGTGCAAAAGCGCATTGAACAGGGTATTCACACCGGTAATGGCCGTGAAGCGATGTTTTCCCAATTCCTTCACGAATCCGGGAATATCGCGCGGGTTGGTAATCAATACGTTGGCGGCGCCGATCTTGAAAAAGGTAAGGCAATTCGCGGTGAGCGAAAAAATATGGTAGAGCGGTAGCGCAGTGATGATCACCTCTTCACCTTCGTGTAGAAAAGGCTTGATCCATGCATGGGCCTGCTGCAGGTTGGCAATGATATTGCCATGCGTCAGCATGGCACCCTTTGCGACGCCCGTCGTTCCTCCAGTGTATTGGAGAAAGGCAATATCGTCGTGCGCCGTATCTACCGCAAGAAGTTGATGCTCCCCGCCTTGAGACAGTGCGTCCGAAAAACGGACATGGCCTGGCAAGGACCACGGCGGCACCATCTTCTTGACATGCCGGACGACGAGATTCACCAGCATGCTCTTCGGGAAGCCCAGTTGATCTCCCAACCCGGTCACAAGCACCTGCCTGATCTCGGTGTGCGGCAATGCCTCCTGAAGCGTATGGGCGAAATTTTCGACGATTACGATCGCTTCCGCGCCAGAATCCTTAAGCTGATGCTCGAGTTCGCGAGCCGTATATAGCGGATTGCAATTGACCACGGTGTAGCCGGCGCGTAGTGCGCCGAACATGGCCACGGGATACTGCAGCACGTTGGGCATCATCAGCGCGACACGCGCGCCGCGCTCCAGTTTCAGCACGTGTTGAAGGTAGGCGCCGAACCGTGCCGAGAGCAGATCGAGTTCGGCAAAGGACAGAGCTTTCCCCATGTTGAGGAACGCACTGCGATTTCCGAACTTCCGGCAACTCTTTTCAAAGAGATCACCGATCGACCCGAATTCCTCCAGATCGATCTCGGCAGGTACACCAGGGGGATAGCTCTTGAGCCAAATTTTGTCCATTACGTCTCCTTCCAGTCGTTGGATTCCGAGGCCGGCAATTCATTCGACCCTGCCCTCCCGAGGCAGCTGGACAGCAGTATCCGGTTACCGCTCCCGCGTCTGCGCGCGCGGGTGACGGGAACATCGACGTACCCCCTGCTACGTCGATGGAATGAGCGCAATCAGGCCTCGTCGGACTCAGCGGGCCAGTTGCGAATATAGTTCTTCAACATCCGGTTCTCGAAACTCTGCTCTTCGAGTACAGCTTTGGCGACATCGTGAAAGGAGACCACGCCAAGCAGTGTGCCTTCGTCCATCACCGGCAGGTAACGCTGGTGATGGTCGACCATGAGCTTGCGAAGCTCATCCATTTCCATTTCCGGCGCAGCCACCATCGGGCTGCTGATCATTGCCTGCGCCACTGTCATGTCGAGCCAGTCACGTCCGGCCTCATGAACACGCTTGAGCACTTCGCGGAAGGTCAGAATCCCTGCCATCCGACCGTGCTCGAACACCACCAGCGAGCCGACATCCTGCTCGGCCATGATTGAAACCGCCTCGCCAAGCGGCTTGCTCGGTGCAATGGTGTAAAGCACCTTGCCCTTGATGGCGAGAATCTCACTGACCAGCATCTGCAACCTCTCTTGTTATATTTTGCGATCCGCGCAACGGCGCGCTACCGCTGGATGTTAGTGCATCAATGCGCCCCGGCAAAGCCGTTAGACCAAACCATGTCCACGCCGTGCCGCACAAACCGCGCCCCATCTATCATGCCGAACGCATGGCACCGCCAACCCGAACTTCATGCAGGCTGCCGCAGACGCAGGAAGCGGATCAGCCTTCCGGCGCGCCTCCCTTCCCGCCCTCACCTCAGCGCTCGAGATGCTTAAGCTTGCCCTTGGCCTTGAGCCAGTCATCTGCGTCCGGGAGCGGATCCTTTCGTTCGATGATCGGTTTCCAGTTTTTTGCGAGCTCAGCGTTGAGCGCAATGAAAGCCTGCTGATCATCCGGCACATCATCCTCGGCGAAGATCGCTTCCGCCGGACACTCCGCCACGCAGAGCGTGCAATCGATGCATTCGTCCGGATCGATGACCAGAAAATTCGGCCCCTCGCGGAAGCAATCCACCGGACAGACGTCCACACAATCGGTATATTTGCACTTGATGCAGGACTCGGTTACCACATAGGTCATTTGCCTTTGCTCCACTGGATGACGCGGATCGGGAACGACTCCGCATGGCTGGCGAATATAGCCGATTGCAGCCTTGCGGAAACCAGTATCGGCCACACAAGGAAAGGGCGTTCGCTTGACTGACGATCGGCATTAGCATAACTTGCGTGTCACAAACCTTTCGACAAAGCCATCCTGCGCAATGTCAACCCCGGTTTTCTGGTCAGATCTGACCGACCGACCCAAACATTCCCTGTAATCCCTGTTGTGAGGAATCATGAGCGAGCATATCCATTACGTCACTGACGGCAATTTCGAGGCCGAAGTGTTGCAGTCCCAGACGCCCGTACTGGTGGACTACTGGGCGGAATGGTGCGGCCCGTGCAAGATGATCGCCCCGATTCTGGACGATGTTGCGGCCGAATACAGCGGCAAGCTCAAGGTTGCCAAGCTCAATATTGACGAGAATCAGGAAACCCCGGCCAAATTCGGGATCCGCGGCATCCCCACCTTGATGCTTTTCAAGGGCGGCAACGTCGAGGCAACAAAGGTCGGGGCACTTTCGAAGTCACAGCTGACGGCTTTCATTGACAGTAATCTCTGAGGCGCACAGAATCTCGCCTCTGACTGCGGCACCTCCGGTGCCAGCCGACGATCCGGTGCCGCAGTCCGTATCACCCCGCAAGTAAAATCCCCTCATTCTTCGGTCCCTTACCGGACAATCGCCATGCATCTTTCAGAGCTAAAGTCTCTGCACGTCAGCCAATTGCTGGAAATGGCCATCGCCAATGAAGTCGATGGCGCAAACCGCCTGCGAAAGCAGGAACTGGTGTTTGCACTGCTCAAGAACTGCGCCAAGAAAGGTGAGCCGATTTTTGGCGACGGCGCACTCGAAGTGCTCCCCGACGGTTTCGGATTCCTGCGCTCCCCGGATATTTCCTATCTGGCGGGCACCGACGACATCTACGTATCACCCTCACAGATCCGCCGCTTCAACCTGCGCACAGGGGACACCATCGAGGGCGAGATCCGGACACCCAAGGAAGGGGAGCGTTACTTCGCCCTCGTCAAACTCGACAAGGTCAACTACGAGGCGCCAGACGCCTCGAAGCACAAGATCCTGTTCGAGAACCTGACGCCACTTCACCCGACCGAATGCCTCAAGCTCGAGCGGGACATCCGTGGCGAGGAAAACACCACCTCAAGGGTGGTGGACATGATCTCGCCGATCGGCAAGGGCCAGCGCGGCCTGCTGGTAGCACCGCCGAAGACTGGCAAGACGGTGATGCTGCAGCATATTGCGCACGCCATTACGTCGAACCACCCAGATGTCGTGATGATCGTGCTGCTCATCGACGAACGCCCGGAAGAAGTCACCGAGATGCAACGGTCGGTCAAGGGTGAGGTCGTCGCCTCGACCTTCGACGAGCCTGCCACCCGACACGTGCAGGTCGCAGAAATGGTTATCGAAAAGGCCAAGCGACTGGTAGAGCACAAGAAGGATGTTGTCATCTTGCTCGATTCGCTGACGCGACTTGCGCGTGCCTACAACACAGTCGTGCCCGCCTCGGGAAAGGTCCTCACCGGCGGTGTGGACGCCAACGCCCTGCAGAAGCCCAAGCGCTTCTTCGGAGCGGCCCGCAATGTCGAGGAAGGTGGCTCCCTGACGATCATCGCCACGGCGCTGATCGACACCGGCAGCCGCATGGACGACGTGATCTACGAGGAATTCAAGGGCACCGGCAACATGGAGATCCACTTGGATCGCCGTATGGCGGAAAAGAGGGTCTACCCGGCGATCAACGTCAACCGCTCTGGCACCCGGCGCGAAGAACTGCTGCTCAAACCCGACGTCTTGCAGAAAGTCTGGATCCTGCGCAAGCTTCTCTACGGCATGGACGATATCGATGCAATGGAGTTTCTGCTCGACAAGATCAAGGCCACCAAGAGCAACGGCGAGTTCTTTGACGCCATGCGCACCGGACGGTAACCGGAACGCCCCGCCCAGCGGGGCGTTTGCTTTTGAAGCGAGAAACTTTCAGCGCTCGAAGAGTGCGATCGACTCGACATGCGAAGTCTGCGGAAACATGTTTGCAATGCCCGCGCCCCTCAGCCGGTAACCCTTCTGATGCACCAGCACAGCCGCATCGCGGGCGAGGGTCGCCGGATTGCACGATACATATACGATTCGCTGCGGAGATTCCGGGCCTAGGGCCTTTACTACCGCAACCGCACCCTCCCTGGGCGGGTCTATCAGCATTTTGTCGAGATGCCCCAGCGCAGCCAGACTATCCTCGGTCGCTTCGAAGAGGTTCGCCTCGTAAAAGGCGGCCCGCTCGGCAAGGCCGTTGGCTGCTGCATTTTCCGCAGCACGACGTACCAGGGCAGCGCTTCCCTCGACTCCTACCACCGAGGCCCCAAGCCTGGCCATCGGCAAACTGAAATTGCCAAGCCCGCAGAAGAGGTCTGCGATCCGCTCACCCGCACGCAGTTCAAGCAGGCCAATCGCACGCCGGACCAGCAACCGGTTGGTATGAACATTCACCTGCGTGAAATCGGTCGGTCGAAACGCGAGACCAAGATCGAATTCGGGCAGCGTGTAACACAGATCCGGCGCGTTGACGGGATGAAAGCGCCGTGCACTATCCGGACCGCCCGCCTGCAACCAGATCTGCACGCCACGTTCATCCGCGTACCGACGCAACAAGGTCTCGTCCCCACCGCTCAGCGGCAGCAGGATACGAAACACCAGCACCGTCACATCCTCACTGATCGCGACCTCGATCTGTGGAACGCGGTCGGGAATCGACAAGCGGGCGACAAGCTCGTGCAGACTCGGTAGAAGGGCAGAGATGGCAGGCGCCAGTACCACACAGTGACGCATATCAGCAACGTAGCTACTACGACGCTCATGAAACCCGATCAGCACCCCACCCTTCTGCGGGACGAAACGCACCGTCAGCCGCGTGCGATTGCGGTAACCCCATGTGGAACCGTGAACTGCCGGATAGATGATCTCGGGCCGTACTCCGCCGATATGTCGCAGCGCGTCTTCAAGCACGCGTTGCTTCGCCGCCGTCTGAGCCGCAGCATCCAGATGCTGCATACTGCATCCGCCACAATGGCCGAAGTACTCGCAGCGAGGCACAACCCGCTGGGCGCTACCCTTCACGACCTCGCGAGTGCTCGCCTGGGCATAGTTCGGTCGACTCTTGGTAACGTCGTACACCACTGTTTCACCGGGAAGCGCACCTTCGATGAACACCACCTTGCCATCAGCATGGGTGACACCGCGCCCCTCATGATCCAGGGACTCGATGATCGCGACAGACATGGCCACTTCCCCCGACGCAAAGGTCGCGATTGTAGCCGATCGAAAGCAGCCCCCTCACTCCCGCCCTATAATTGCGACCCATGATCAGCACACTCCTTGGCGGACTCACGCCACAGCAATTTCTGACCGACTACTGGCAGAAGAAGCCCCTTCTGATAAGACAGGCGCTGCCTGACTTCAAGGGCATCATGTCGCATGACGCCCTGCTCGCCATGGCGCAGGACGAGGATGTCGAGTCGCGCCTTGTGCGAAGAGGCAGGGACGGCTGGGAGGTCCGATCGGGGCCGCAGCGTGCAGCGGATCTGCGGCGAAAGCGCGATCCCTGGACGGTCCTGGTTCAGGGCGTAAACCTTTCTGTCGAAGCCGGCGACGCACTGATGCGCTGTTTCAATTTCATCCCCCAAGCCCGTCTGGACGACTTGATGGTCAGTTACGCCACCGACGGCGGTGGGGTTGGTCCCCATTTCGACAATTACGACGTGTTCCTCTTGCAAGGCACCGGGCAACGACGCTGGCGAATCAGCGATCAGCAGGACCGACGATTTGTCGAGGATGCCCCACTGCGCATACTCGCCGACTTTCAACCAACGGAAGAGTGGGTGTTGGAGCCGGGCGACATGCTTTATCTCCCGCCTCACTGGGCCCACGACGGGGTTGCCGTTGGTGAATGCACAACCTACTCGATCGGCTTTCGCGCACCCACCGCGCAGGAGCTCGCCGAGGGCTTCCTAGACTGGTTGCAGCAACGCATCGCCCTTGAGGGAATCTACAGCGACCCGGATCTTCAGCCGGCCACCGAACCGGCTCGCATCGAAGCCGGCATGATCGAACAGATCGCCCGCATGCTTGAGCAGATTCGCTGGAACAAGGACATGGTTGCCGATTTTGTCGGCAGCTATCTCAGCGAACCGAAGGCACACGTTTTCTTCGACCCTCCCGATTCGCCGATGTCTCCAAAGCGCTTCGCCGAGGCGATAGCGAAAAACGGATGCCGCCTTGACCCGCGGGCACAACTGCTCGTCAGTGCAAACGCCCTGTATCTTAACGGCGAGCGTGTCGACGAATCCGCTCTAGAGGATCGCGATTTGCTCGCGCTTGCGAACAATCGCTCGCTACCGGCGGAGCGTTGTAAAAATGCGACAAACCCGGAGGGCCTTTATGAGCTCTATCTGGATGGTTTTCTGCATCCGGACGCACGCTCGCAATGACTTCTGAAGCGCTCGGCAGCCTCTCTGAATATCGCGACGGCATTCATCGTCTATTGCCATTGGCCGACTTCGCATTCGACATCTTCGACCCCGATCTCGTCAGTTGCGGGCTTGAGACCAGCGATTCGATCTCACGCCTGACCGAGCAATTCAATGCGCATCGTCATCTCGCGATGCGCATCGTTGTTCATGATCCGGGCTATATCGAGCAACATTGCCCACGTTTGCTGACCCTATGCAGGCTGCGTTCAGAACAGATCCACATTCGCGTAAGCGCTCTGCATCACCGGAACTGGCAGCAGCCGTTTGCCCTTGTCGACGGCCGGCACCTCCTGACGCGATTCCATGTCGATAGCCCGCGTGGCAAATTGTGTCTCGACGATACAGCGCTGACGGCCCAGTACCTCGCACAATTTGAAACACTTTTTCAGGCCTCCACACCCGGTCCGAATGGCGCCTTTCTTGGGATTTAGGGTACATTGCCGACGTTGCGGCAACGCAACACGCGAAGACGCAAAAAGTCAGGCGTGACCGCTCTATCGCGACAGGCAAAAGTCCTGCGTGTGCAATTTGCTGAAATCACTTCATCGTAAAAGGATCTCAAAATGAACAAGTCCCTCCTCGTTGCTGCCCTGATCGCCCTCGCCGTGTCCGCTTGCGGCAAGAAAGAGGAGCCGGCTCCGGTTGTCGAGCAAGCCGCTCCCGCCGCGACCGAGCAAGCTGCTCCGGCCACCACTGAACAAGCTGCTCCGGCTGCTGACCAGGCTGCCGCTGCTGCCGGCCAGGCCGCCTCCGCTGCTGGTGATGCCGCCGCTGCGGCAGGTGCCGCTGCTGGTGACGCAGCTGCCGCCGCTGGCGATGCCGTGAAGGCCGCTGGTGATGCCGCTGCCGCTGCTGCTGGCGATGCCGTCAAGGCCGCTGGTGATGCCGCTAAAGAAGCCATGCCCAAGTAATTTCGCGATCCGCGAAATCAAGAAGCCGGCTAACGCCGGCTTTTTTTGCGGCATTGATTCCGCAGGCGATATCTTCTGCCGATACATGTCAGCCATGCGGACAGATCCGAGCGAGAAAAAGGCCGATCCAAGGATCGGCCTTTTTCTCGTCACCAAATGTCTGGCTTCCGGACGCGAGCGCTAGCGCAGTTGCTCCTGGAGGACAGTAAGTATCCGCTTCGGGGTATCCCCTCTTGCCTCGCCCCCTTCTTTGGTAAGAATCGAGACAACGGACTCGCCACCTGACTGCACGACTCGCACGCGATACTCGCTCGCATTCCCGAGTTTGGCTTTGTCATCGCGCCAGAATGCAAGTTTTGACAGCAAACCACCCCCAGCTGTGGCGTTATCGACTTCCGGATCGACGTACCGCACAAAGTAGATACCTTGCGCCCGATCACGATCCTCGACCACAAACCCGCTCCGATCCAAAGCCAGGCCGACACGCCGCCACGCTCGATCGAAGTCGTCCTGCACATGCAACAGCGACGATCCATCTGTTCGCTGCTCGAGCGTTGCACGACTGGGTGTCGCCTGCGTTGCCAGCAGCGTCTTCGCCTTCGCCTCCTCGGCACCCAAGCGAACCATCAAACGCGACAGCATTTCTGCCTCGAGTTCGGGATCAACCGCTCGCGGCTGCCAGATGGTTTGATCCTTCGCTTCGTTCGGATAGATTTCCATCATGCCACGATGGCTGACGTAGACTTCGGTCGTACCCGGGGTCTTTCCAGGCTCAAGCCGGGTCCGGAACTTGTCTCGCTCCGGTGTCGAGTAAACACTGTCGAGAACCTTGCCCAATGTGCGGCGCAGGAAATCCTGAGGCAGTTTGGCCCGGTTTTCAGCCCAATCGGTTTCCATCACACCGATGTCGGGTTGATCGATATTGAGTACGAACCCGTTTTCGATCCAGAACGACCGGATCTCTGGCCATAGCTGCTCGGGTGTCCCTTTCACGACAAGCCATCGCTCGCTTCCGGCACGCTCGATGTGCATATCAGGCGAAGTCCCTGCTTGGACATTCGCGACCGTTTCCGAGGGCTTTGCCTCCCGATCGGCCGAATACGAAGAGAATGTTGCAACACCGCGCTCACCGGCCTCCGGCATTGCGTAACGGCTCCCCGTTGACGGCGCGGTCAGGTCCGGCGGAATCTCGAGTGACGGGGCCTTCCGGGCACTCTTGTAGTCAATGCCCTTGCTGTCACCGATCGAACCGCAACCCGCAATACCGAGCACCGCAGCCGCAAGCGCAACAGTAATAATTCCTTGCTCCATTGGCTGTTTCATCCGCTTGACCTGTTTCATGCCTCGATACCAGCCATACGCATCGCCGAAAGTACGCGTCCGTGGCATGCTTCGCTCAATGGCGTAAGGGGAAGACGGATTCCCTGCTCCATCAACCCCATCTTCGCTACGGCCCATTTGACAGGAATCGGATTTGCTTCGCAGAAGAGATCCCGGTGTAGACCTACCAAACGGG
Source organism: Cognatazoarcus halotolerans (assembly GCF_009800965.1). Lineage (GTDB taxonomy): Bacteria > Pseudomonadota > Gammaproteobacteria > Burkholderiales > Rhodocyclaceae > Cognatazoarcus > Cognatazoarcus halotolerans. The sequence goes on from NZ_WUAF01000012.1 coordinate 86,660, forward strand.
CATTGATCTCTCGAGCTGCAATAGCATCACCCCGTAGCGCCGCCACGCACATCTGATGCATCAATGCAGGTGCGACGTTTGCCGTAACCGAGATCGTGCCGTGTCCGCCCAGCAGTATGAAAACCATCGCGGTCATGTCATCACCGCTGTACAACGCAAAGCCGGCAGGAGCCCGGGCAACCAGGTCACAGGCACGTTCGATGTTACCCGTCGCATCCTTGAGCCCCACAATGTTAGGCACTTCAGCCAGCCGAAGCGCCGTATCGTTGGAAAGGTCAGCGACCGTCCGACCGGGCACGTTGTACAGGTAAAGCGGTAGATCCACGGCCTCGGCAATACGCCTGAAATGCCGATAGAGGCCTTCCTGAGTCGGGCGGTTGTAATAAGGCACGACCGACAGGCCTGCTGCCGCTCCAGCCTGCTTGGCAAACTGCGAGAGTTCGACCGCTTCCTCCGTGGAGTTGGCGCCCGTTCCGGCAATGACAGGCACACGACCCGCCGCGTATTCAACACTTGCACGAATGAGTTCGCAATGCTCTTCGACATTGACGGTTGGCGACTCGCCGGTCGTGCCAACAATGACGATGCCGTCAGTACCTTGAGCTACGTGCCAATCGATCAGGCTGCGCAAGCGCGGGTAATCCAGACTGCCATCTTCATGCATTGGCGTCACGATAGCGACGATAGATCCGGTAATCATCTCGGCTCAGACCACAAATAAAGAATCGATTGTACCCGATTGGCCGAACGCCATCAGGCCACGAGGAAAGACCCACCCCGCAGGAGCGGGGTAGTACGGGAGTCTTAGCAACTCACAGGTCGGCAAGCGACTTCACATGGGATACGACGCTGCGTGCCAGCGACGACAGGGAGTAACCACCTTCCAGTATCGATACGATGCGCTTCTCGCAGCATTCCTCGGCAACGACCTTCAACTGTTCGGTCGCCCACACGTAATCCGCCTCGACAAGACCGAGGGACCCCATGTCGTCTTCGTAGTGCGCATCGAAACCGGCTGAAATGAAAATCATCTGTGGCCAGTGATCGCGCAGTGCCGGCACCCAGATGTCCGAAACGATCTGCCGGAAAGCATCTCCGCGCGTTCCCGCAGGGACCGGCACGTTGACCATGTTCGGAGCCGGATTGTCCGCACCGCTGTATGGATAGAACGGGTGCTGAAAGATACTGACCATGAGCACCCGAGGATCGTCCTTGAAGATATCTTCGGTCCCGTTCCCGTGGTGAACGTCGAAATCGACAATCGCGACGCGCTCCAGCCCGTGCACCTCAAGCGCGTGCCTGGCTGCGATTGCGACATTGTTGAAAAAACAAAACCCCATTGCCTTTGTCGCCTCGGCATGATGCCCGGGGGGTCTGATCGCGCAGAAGGCGTTCTCTATTTCCTTCTTCAAAACCAGATCGGTCGCGAGAATGCCGGCTCCAGCCGAGCGCAATGCGGCCTGCATGGTATGAGGGCACATTGCAGTATCCGGGTCGACGTGACGGATCCCGTGCTCAGGCACGTTGGCCATCATCGCTTTGACGTGCTCCATGGGGTGCGCTCGGGCGATCTGCTCAAGCTCGGCGACTGGCGCGTCGTAAAAGCCTAGATACATGTCCAGCCCGGCTGCGATAAGGCGATCGTTGATGGCCGACAAGCGGTCGGGACACTCGGGATGATGGTCGCCCATATTGTGCAACCAGCATTCCCGATGCGTGATGAATGCAGTGGATGTCATACCCCCCCTTCGGCCTCAAAGCGAACTTTTCAGCCATCTCGTCTTCAAATCGGCCGCGTCGGTTTACACCGCCAGCCTTTTGGTTTGTGGAATTCATTATCCACTTATATCGGAGCTTCAACAAATGCCTCAAGAGCCTCGATTTCAGCCCGCGCTCGGCACTTTGCTCAGTGCTGCGGAAGAGATAATTCTCGGCAAACGGCATACCCTGAAACTTGCCCTTACGGCCGTCCTGGCGCGCGGACATCTACTGATTGAAGACATCCCGGGCGTCGGCAAGACTACCCTGGCCCATACTTTCGCCCGCTTGCTTGGGCTGCGATTTCAACGAATACAGTTCACAAGCGATCTTCTGCCGGCGGACGTTCTGGGCATGTCCATATTCGATCGCGAAAGCGGCTCATTCCGCTTCCACCCCGGCCCGGTATTCGCCCAACTCATCCTCGCCGACGAAATCAACCGGGCGACGCCGAAAACCCAGAGCGCGCTGCTCGAAGTGCTTGAAGAAGAGCAGGTAACAACTGAAGGCACAACCCATTATCTGCCTGATCCGTTCTTCGTCATTGCCACGCAGAATCCCATTACTCAGATCGGCACCTTCCCGCTGCCCGAAAGTCAGCTTGACCGATTTCTGTTGCGCGTATCGATCGGATATCCGGATCAGATCGCTGAACGAGCCCTCTTGCTTGGCGAGGATCGGCGCAGCATGCTGGAACGTCACCCCCCGGTAATCGATGCGGAAACCCTGAAGGGTGCACAGATCGCGGCAGGGCGGGTTCATGTCAGTGACCGGCTGGCCGATTATCTGCAGGCGCTTATCCGGGCAACGCGCGACGATCCGGAGATATTGATTGGCTTGAGCCCGCGAGCCGGCCTCGGCCTGCTCTCCGCAGCGAAGGCATGGGCCCTGCTCGAAGGCAGAGAGATGGTCCTGCCGGAAGATGTCCAGGCGGTGTTCCCGAACGTTGCGGCGCATCGCCTGATCGCCCGCGACGGAACCCGGCACAGTGGTTCGGCGCTGGCACAACGTGTGCTGACCGAGGTCGCCATTTGCTGAAAGAGATCCGAGGTGAGCTGCGTAGCCGAGTCGACGGCTGGCTGTTCCGCATCCGGCCTGCGGAAGCGCTTCCCGTCGTACTCCGCCAACGCCGCATATTCGTGCTGCCCACACGCTTTGGCGTTGCCTTCGCTTTCACGCTTCTCGTCATGCTGCTGACCTCCATCAATTACAACCTGAGTCTCGGCTATGCACTTACCTTCAGCCTTGGCGGTATCGGTATGGTCAGTATCCTCCACGCGTTCCGAAATCTGCTCCATCTCGAGATACATCCCGCGGCTTGCCCGCCGGTTCACGCCGGTACGCCGGCGACCTTCACGCTGCGTCTCCGCAACGACGCCGGACGGCCCCGGACTGCGCTTCTCCTGAGCGTTCCCGGTGGCCCGGCGGGAACGCCGTTCGACATTGCGCCCCACGAAAACAAATCGATGGCGATCTCGCTTCCAACAACGCGGCGCGGCTGGATCACGCCAGGACGGGTGACCCTCTCAACCACCTACCCACTGGGGATGATCAAGGCATGGAGCGTATTTGCGCCAGACCTTCGTTGCCTCGTTTACGCCCGTCCCGAAACACCATCCGTGCCTATTCAGGCCCATGGGGCCTCGTCTGCCGGAGCGGCCGTCGGGAACACCGGAAAGGACGATTTTGTCGGTTTCCGCGAGTACCAGCGCACCGACTCTCCCGGTCACATCGCCTGGCGGCTCGCGGCCAAATGCGAACGACTCCTCACCAAGCAGTTCGACGGCGGAGACGCCGTTGAACTCGAACTCGACTGGTCAGACCTCCCTGCAGCACTCGGCACGGAAGAGCGCCTCTCTCGACTGACTCGCTGGACCCTGCTAGCAGAAGCGGCCGGCATCCCCTATTCGCTCCGGATTCCCGGCCGTATCGTCCAGACTGGTTACGGCCCCGCGCATCGCGATCGGTGCCTCAGAACTCTCGCGCTTTTCGGGCATAGGGATGAGTAAACGCGCGCATCGTTCGCCTCTGTTGACCGCCCGCGATGGCATGTGGCTTGTTCTGACTGTCGCCACCACCCTCGCACCCCATCTGGGAAACTTGCCAATCTGGCTGGCCGGCGTGGCGACGCTCTTGCTCGCTGCTCGTCTGTTCGTCGATCTTCACCGTATTCCTGCGCCGGGAAAGATTTTGCTTACCACGATGGCCGTCGCGATTACTGTACTTACGGGCGTCCACTTCGGGGAACTCTTCGGCCGCGCACCCGGCTTGGCATTGCTCACCGCATTCCTTGGTCTGAAGCTGCTGGAAGCGCGAACTCGGCGTGACGGTCTGGCGGTCGTATTACTCTGCTTTTTCATGCAGCTCGGTCAATTTCTGCAATCGCAAACAATGAACACCGCGGTGTTTACGATGATCGGCGTGATCATGGCGACATCGACACTCGCTCGCCTGCACGGTGTTGCCAATGCGAAAGGGTCGATACGTCTGGCGATATTGCTCGCACTTCAGGGCGTGCCGCTGATGTTGGTGCTTTTCCTTCTCTTCCCCCGAATCCAGGGTCCCCTCTGGGGTTTGCCGGGTGATGCCTTTGCGGCCACAACCGGCCTGTCCGGATCAATGCAGCCGGGCTCGATCAGCAATCTGGTGCGATCTGGGGAGATCGTCTTTCGCGCAGAATTCAGTGGCGAAGCGCCCTCTCCGAGGCTCCGTTACTGGCGAGGGCCGGTGCTCAGCAAATTCGACGGCAGAACGTGGACGCAATCTAACCACCGCGAAGCGAAAACCCCGTTCTATCGCGTATCGGGTACGGCATACAGCTACACAATGACACTTGAACCGAACGGTCAGCGTTGGCTTCTGGCGCTCGAGGTGCCAATTGGCGGCCCGGATCAAGCGCGCTACTCCAGCGACTACCAACTGCTCTCCGAGCGCCCCGTCACCAGTCGGATTCGATATTCGGCACGCGCCTATCCAGAGGCACGCACGGGTGCCGAGGCTACCGAAGACATATTGCAGGAGGCGCTCGCGCTCCCGGATAGTGACAATCCTCGTGCGAGGAGACTCGGCCAGAATCTGCGGCAGCGCCACGATGCACCAAGGATGCGGATCACGGCATTACTTGAACAGTTCCGCGAGAGTGCCCTCATCTACACTCTGAATCCGCCTTTGCTTGGCAACAACCCCGTCGATGAATTCCTGTTCGACACCCGTCGTGGATTCTGCGAACACTTCGCATCGGCTTTCGTTTTCATTGCCCGTGCGGCGGGCGTACCAGCAAGAATAGTCACCGGCTACCAAGGCGGAGAGCAGAACCCGGTTGACCACAGCATTGTCGTCCGCCAATCGGATGCTCATGCGTGGGCAGAAGTATGGCTGAAGGGGCATGGTTGGGTTCGGGTGGACCCCACGGCCGAGAGCAGCCCCAGTCGCATTGATGATGGCATCCGTACGGCGCTCGCGGGCGAGGTTGACCTTCCTTTCGTAATCCGCGCGGATTTCGACTGGTTGCAAGCCGCACGCTACCGCTGGGAAGCCGCAAACAATGCATGGAACCAATGGGTACTGGGCTATGATCCGCGACGACAGCGCCTGCTCCTGAATCTGCTCGGGCTGGACAGTACGGATTGGCGGCAACTGACCTTCGTCATCTTTTTGCTTAGCCTGCTGATCGTTGCAACGCTCATGCGGTGGGTCTATGCCCGCCCCTCCGATTGCGACGAACTTGACCGTAGCTGGCGCAAGCTGTGTGCGATACTCGCAAGAGCAGGCGTGGAACGCATGCACAATGAAGGGCCATTGGATTTCTCGCGCCGAGCGGCGACGTTACGGCCAGACTTGGCTAATCAACTCGAGCAGATCGGATCCCTGTATGCATTCTTGCGCTACGGACTACGGGGCCCGGACGACTTGCAGAAACGCACCACCCTCAAGAAACTCGTAGACGAACTCGGAAAACAGTAGAGATGCGGATCAAGAATCTCCTCGGTGCAGCAGTTCTGGGCATTTTCAGTCTTTCGCTCAGTGCCCAGGGCTATGGGGAAAGGGAGGAGGCAATTGCGTTTGCGCGTGACCTCGAGGCCCGCCACCAGATTCCGCTGGCCGAAACGCTATCGTATCTCACCCGCGCAACCTACGATGATCGGGTGATTCGGTACATCAGCCCCCCGAAAAAGACGGGCGTCCGATCTTGGCTGCGGTATCGGTCCCGATTCATCGAACCGATACGCATTCAAGCGGGTATCGATTTCTGGGAATCCCATCGAGCCATCGTTAGAGCCGCGGCCGAACGATTCGGCGTTGACGAAGCAATCATCGTCGGCATTATCGGGGTCGAGACGATCTATGGCCGCTACACGGGCAACTTTCAGGTGCTCGACGCCCTCGCCACGCTGGCATTCGACTACCCGCCGCGAGCGACGCTGTTCCGAAGCGAACTGGAGAACCTCTTTCTGATGGCTCGCGAACAGGGCCGCCCGGCGGACGAATACTACGGATCGTTTGCCGGAGCGATCGGTTTGCCCCAGTTCCTGCCAAGCAGCATCCGGAACTACGCTGTAGATTTCGACGAGGACGGCAGAATCGATCTCGACAACAGTATTGCCGACGCGATCGGATCGGTCGCCAACTACCTGCACCTGCATGGCTGGCAAGCGGGCGCTCCCATTGCCGTGCCCGCCACCGTGGCGGACGAATCGAAGATCGACGCTTTACTCGCGGCGGGCATCGAGCCGAGCCTTTCGAGTGAGCAGCTCGCCGCCGCCGGTGTAGTAGCGAAGATCGGCGACCCGGAAAATCAGCAAACGACCCTCATCGATCTGGCAAGCCCGGGAAGTAGCACAGAGTATTGGCTGGGCTATCGGAATTTCTACGTGATTACCCGCTACAACCGCAGCAGCTTCTATGCCATGTCCGTATTTCAGCTTGCGGACGCGATCAGCCGGCGCAGCGATGCGCGCATGGCACAACGGGACTGAGCCTCGCCTCGCCGGACGTCATCATTGCCAACGGGGCCGCTTCCAGAATCGCGTGACGCACGCCATGCCCCGAATCGGGAGCGAGGCAAGGTCCACGAAACTGCTTGCCACGCCGGATCGACAATCTTCCACATCCCTCGAAGCCACAGTGTCGCCGACCGGCTTTGCCCACTGGGCCCCGCCTTAAAGCAGTGAATCCCGATGCATGCCTCGACGTTTGAGGATGCGACGCAATTGCCCCAAAGCCTCCAGTTGTATCTGGCGCACGCGTTCCCTCGTCAGGCTTAATTGTTCGGCCAACTCTTCCAGCGTCTGGATTTCAGCTTCATCGAATCCGTAGCGATGTCGAATCACGAATCGCTGCTTGTCCGAGAGCATCTCTATCCATTCCTCGACGAGGCTCTCGACTTCCGAGCAATGGACCTGATCATCAAGCGTTTCAAGTCGGTCGTCGGCCAAAGATTCACCGATCGAAAGAGACGGATCTATTTCCAGCGGTGCGTCGAGCGAAGCCGTATGCTCACTTAGCGCAAGTATGCTCCGAACATCTTCGACCGGTTTGTCCAAGCGGCGCGCTATCTCATCAATGTTGGAGCCGCTTCCATTTTCGGCTTCGACGCTGCGCTGCGCCCGGAGCACCTGGTTCAGCTCCTTAACAACATGAACTGGTAGCCGAATCGTCCGTGACTGGTTCATGATCGCGCGCTCGATGTTCTGCCTTATCCACCACGTTGCGTAGGTGGAAAAACGGAAACCTCGTTCCGGATCGAATTTTTCCAGGGCGTGAATAAGCCCAAGATTGCCCTCTTCAACGAGATCGAGCAATGGAATACCGCGATTGAGGTAGTGCTTCGCAATATTTACGACCAAGCGTAGATTACGCTCGATCATCGTCTGCCGTGCCTTGAAATCACCCTCGCGCACCCTCCGAGAGAGAGCCAGCTCCTCTTCCGCTGTGAGAAGCCGATTAGCACCGATCTCGTTCAGATAGAGCTGAGTGACATCGCTGAGAAATTCGCTCTCGAAGGACGGAGCCGGCGTTTGGTGAAACGCCTCCAACTCCGGTGGCAGATCCGGCTCTTGACTGTCATTTTCATCAGGCGAGGCCGAATCGTACATAGCGCTCCTCAGCGTTCGGGCAGGTAGTTCACGGGATCCACCGGCTTGCCCTGCCGACGGATCTCGAAATGCAGTTTCGGCCGGTCGCTATCCGTACTGCCGAGTTCCGCAATTTTCTGGCCCTTCTCTACCGTCTGCCCCTCTTTGACCAACAATTGCCGGTTATGGGCGTAAGCACTCAGGTAGTTTGAGTCGTGTTTGATGATGACGAGTTTTCCATAGCCACGCAAGCCGGTGCCGGAATAGACGACTTTACCGGCAGCGGCGGCAAACACGCCATCCCCGGGTTTGCCGGCAATATCGAGGCCTTTGCGTGGGTTATCCTTGAACCCCGAGAACACCGTGCCACCAACCGGCCAGGACCATTCGACGCCATCGACAGTGCGCGCACCATCCGGACGCACTGCGGATGGTTTGCCGGGTTCGTTGGACGCAGCCTTGGCCTCGACCGCTGCGATTGACGGGACCGTTGCGTTCTGCGCGGCAACCCATGCCTGATCGCTGTAGGGCTGTTTTCCACCCTTGGGTTCCTGCTTGAGAGACGGCAAGGTCGTTGCAGCCTCGGGCGCCACCGGTTTGACCTCGACAGCCGGGCCATCAATATTCACGGGGCTAACCACCACAGCGTCAGGCGAGGCAATCCGCAACTCAGTGCCCACTTCGAGCTGATTCGGATCAGCCAGTTGGTTCCAAGCGACGAGATCGCGAATCGTAAGGCCCTTTCGCTGCGCGATGCTGTAAAGCGTGTCACCCGGGCGCACGATGTAGAAACCGGCACGTGGCGTGGACGATGGCGCTGCCCTGCCAGACGCGCTCCCCCCCCGATCGGATACCGGCGCCGATACCGGCGTGGCGCAACCTCCCGCAAATAGCGCTACGACCATTCCGCCAAGTGCGATTTGGCGACCAATTCGAATTCTTGGATTCATTCGATACCCATTAGCAGGGGCACGAACCGGACGCTTTCAAAGCGACTCTCACGGAACGCGCTACCCTGTCTCTCAACCAAAACGAGTTGTTGTTCACCAGCCCCCACCGGCAGGATCAAGCGTCCACGGTCAGCAAGCTGGTCTTTTAGCGCCTGTGGAATACTTCCCGCTGCGGCCGCCACAACGATCGAGTCAAAAGGTGCTGCCTCGGGGAGGCCAACCGTACCGTCACCATATTTCAGGCGGACATTCGGCAGCCGCAACGGTCGAAGATTATCCTTGGCACGCTCGATCAACTGCCGGATCCTTTCAACCGCATATACATCGCTTGCGAGCCTTGAAAGGACCGCGGCCTGATATCCACAGCCTGCACCGACCTCGAGCGTCTTGCCGAGTTCCCGCCCGCCCATGCGAAGAATCTCTAGCATCCGGGCAACAATGAACGGCTGCGAGATTGTCTGCTGGCGCCCCAGGGGCAACGCGGTATCCTCGTATGCCCTGGAAGCAAGCGCTTCTTCAACGAACGCATGCCGCGGCACGGCAAGCATGGCGGCCAGCACGCCCTGATCTCGTACCCCCTGCTCCTTTAGGCGTTCAACCATATGGTTACGCGCCCGCATTGAGGAAAGTCCTGCATCAGGTTGCCTCACGGCCATCAGGACAACCACTCCTTGAGCGGGTCGATCAAACCACGATGGGTCAGATCAATCTGCAGCGGTGTCACCGAAACAAAGCCCTTGGCCACCGCATGGAAATCGGTACCCTCCCCCGCATCCTGCGCCGAACCGGCAGCGCCCACCCAGTAAACCGTTTCGTTCCTTGGTGTTACGCTCTTGATCACAGGCTCTGCCTTGTGGCGCCGCCCGAGGCGGGTAATCACGACACCCTTGATATGATCAACGGGAATCTCAGGCACATTCACGTTCAGCAGTACTGGCTGGCCGAAGGGACGCTCCATACATCGGACAACGATGTCGCGGGCCACCTGTGCAGCGGCGGAGAAATCAACTGTATCGCGGCTGGCAAGCGAAAACGCTATTGAAGGCACGCCAAGCAGATACCCTTCTGTCGCCGCGGCCACCGTCCCCGAATAGATCGTGTCATCACCCATGTTGGCCCCGTGATTGATTCCAGAGACCACCATATCGGGAAGCGCGTCAAACATACCGGTTACCGCCAAGTGCACACAGTCGGTTGGCGTTCCATTGACATAGTAGAAGCCGCTGCTGGCTTTGCGGAGCGAGAGTGGCCGATCGAGCGTTAACGAGTTGCTCGCTCCGCTGCGATCCCGTTCCGGCGCTACGACCGTAACGTCGGCCAAGTCCGCAAGCGCTGCTGCGAGAGCGGCAATCCCCGGCGCAAAATATCCGTCGTCGTTGCTTAATAGAATGCGCATCGTCTAACTGTTGAAATTGCCCGGCGAGTCCGATCGCGACTCGATATGGCACTGCGGCTTCGCCCCGAAATAGCCAAGGATGTTAGCACACCCGGTCAGGTCCACCGGGGCGGACAGATCGACTGCACGGGGGCCTGTCAGGAGCAATACGTATCAAAAAAACAAAAAAGCCCGGGATGTCCGGGCTCTATTGTTTTGGTCGGGGCGGCGGGATTCGAACTCGCGACCCCTTGCACCCCATGCAAGTGCGCTACCAGGCTGCGCTACGCCCCGACACAAGCGGGCATTATAGCAGTCGAAAGATAAAAATCCAGAAATTAACGCCTATCGCCGCGATCACTCAATTAATCCGCGCGCAATAATGTCAGGATGGCTTCGAGTTCGTCGCGGGCTTCGCCGATCAGCCGACGAAGCATGACCGACTCTTCAGCATCCTCCTGCTCGCGAATTGCCGTCTCGCCAAGCCGGTGCCGGGCCCCGGAAATCGTAAACCCGTCCTGGTAAAGCAATTCACGAATCCTGCGAACCAGCAGCACTTCGTGATGCTGATAATAGCGCCGATTACCACGACGCTTCACCGGCTTGAGCTGTGTGAACTCTTGCTCCCAGTAGCGCAAGACATGCGGCTTCACACCGCACAATTCGCTGACTTCTCCGATCGTGAAGTACCGTTTTGCCGGAATCGGCGGCAATGGCTCTCTGGTGTTATCAGGGCTGCTTGTTTGCATCGCTCAGTAATTCCACGGCCGCTTTCAACTTCTGGCTGGAATGAAAAGTGACCACGCGCCGCGCGGTAATCGGGATTTCCTCACCGGTTTTCGGGTTGCGGCCGGGGCGCTGGGGCTTGTCCCTCAACTGGAAATTTCCAAACCCCGACAGCTTCACACAGTCACCCCGCTCCAAGGCAAGGCGGATCTCTTCAAAGAAGCACTCCACCATATCCTTGGATTCTCGCTTGTTCAACCCGACCTTCTCAAAAAGAAGATCAGCCAGCTCGGCCTTGGTCAATGTCACCTTGTTCAACTACTCACCCACGCAGTTTTGCGCCGAACCTGGACTCGGCGGCGTTGACCAGCACGGATACAGCCCGATCGACTTCCGCATCTTCAAGTGTGCGCCGAGTATCTTGCATCAAGATCCTGAAAGCAAGGCTCTTTTTATCGGCGGCTATGCCTTTGCCCTGATAGACATCGAAGAGGTCAATGGACCTCACGACGGGATCCGCAACTGACCGCAGGACCTCGATCACCGTGCCGACAGGCACGCCCTGATCGATCACCAACGCGATGTCCCTGACTACGGCAGGCTGTCGCGACACCGTGCTGTAAGCCGGCAGACGAGCCTCCATCATTGCGTCAAGGCGTACCTCGAAGACAACCGGCGCACCGCCAAGATCATAGCGTTGGACCAGGGACGGATGGAGTTCACCAACAACCCCTATCTCCCTACCGTCCAAACGAACTGCAGCACAGCGGCCCGGATGCAAGGCGGCGTGCTCGCATGGCACGAACTCGGCCAACGCGGGGGCAAGAAGTGCCTCCAGATCGGCCTTGACGTCATAGAAGTCCACCGCGCGCGATGGCATCGCCCACTGCTCCTGAACAGCAGGACCACCCGCGAGCGCGGCAAGCATGACCGGCTGATCAAACCCGTCTACGGGAGCCCCGTCTGCGGATCGGCGGAAGCATCTGCCGGTTTCGAATACCCTCACCCGCAAGATTTGGCGATTACGGTTCGAGACAAGGTTCCCGACCAGCCCCGCAATCAGACTCGAGCGCATCACGCTGAGCTGACTCGCAATCGGATTGGCGAGGCGAATCGGCTTGGCGTTTCCGGCGAAATCCCTCTCCCACGCCTCTTCAACAAACGCAAAGTTGACGACTTCCTGGTACTCACGATCTGCCAGACGGTGACGGACAGCCCACGCGGGCCGGCCCGACTCGGTACTCGGAAGCATGGCCAGGCTACCGTGAGGCGGCGGGGTTGGTACGTTGTCGTAACCGTATATGCGAACGATCTCCTCGACGAGATCCTCTTCGATCTCGATATCGAACCGATAGGATGGAGGCGTTACCAGGAACCCGCTCTCCGTACTCTCGACCTGGAGTGAAAGCCCCTTGAGGATCTCCTCCATCCGTGCGTCATCGAGCGCTATGCCCAAGACCTTGCGAACCCTTGCGGTACGCAGTCGCACAGGCGACCGGGACGGCAGATGAGCCTCGGATTCGGCTTCTTCTACAGGCCCTGCTTCCCCGCCGCAGACATCCAGTACCAGGCGCGTCGCACGTTCGATCGCACGGCGCGCCAGAGCATAGTCAACACCGCGCTCGTAGCGGTGCGAAGCATCAGAGCCGAACCCGTAGCGACGAGCCCTTCCCGAGATCGCGTCTGGTGCGAAGAAAGCGCTCTCGAGGAAAAGGTCTGTAGTGGCGAGACTTATGCCGCTCTCTTCGCCGCCCATTACACCCGCCATCGCCAGGGCCTGACGTTCGTCGGCAATCATCAGGGTATCCCCGTCCGGCATGACCTTCTGTTCGTTCAGCAGCAGCAACTCCTCACCAACTTGCGGCCAGCGGACATGAATCGAGCCCTGGAGACGGCTGTTATCGAATGCATGCAAGGGCTGACCGAGTTCAAGCATCACGTAGTTGGTGATGTCGACCAACGCGCTGATCGAGCGGATACCCGATCGCTCGATCCGCTCGCGAATCCAGTCAGGCGTCTTGGCGGCAGCATCAACCCCTCGAATAATGCGGCCACAATAACGGGGGCAGGCCTCGGGGGCATCCAGAAAGATTGCCCGCCGTGCGTCGATCGTAGGTGCGACGGGTTCGCAGGATGGCTGGGTCAACGCAGCCCCAGTAAGGGCCGACACTTCGCGCCCCACACCGACAAGACTCAAGCAGTCGGCCCTGTTCGGGGTCAGCTTGATGGTGATGGATACGTCATCAAGCGCCAGGTAATCCCGGACATCAGTGCCAATAGGCGCATCGACGGGCAATTCCAGAAGGCCGCCATGATCCTCGGACAACCCAAGCTCACGTGCCGAGCACAACATACCAAAGGATTCGACTCCGCGGAGCTTCGCTGCCTTGATGTCGAAGTCCGGCAGGTGCGCACCAACCAATGCGCACGGCACCACGAGTCCAGGTGCCGCATTCGGCGCACCGCAAACGATCTGAAGCAGTTCACCGGTGCCGGCGTCCACACTACAGACGCGCAATTTATCCGCATTCGGATGCTTCTCCGCGGCGCAGATTCGCGCTACGACGATACCGGAGAACTCCGGCGCAACCGGCTCGACCTCCTCTACCTCGAGGCCCGCCATTGTCAGCAAATGGCTCAAACCCTCGGTATCGAGGGGCGGATTGACCAGGCTCCGCAACCAGCGCTCTGAAAATTGCATGCTCTGTTACCTGAATTGACTGAGGAAACGCAGATCGCCCTCGAAAAACAGTCTCAAATCATTCACCCCATATCGGAGCATTGTCAGTCTGTCCGGACCCATGCCGAACGCGAAGCCGGTATAACGCTCCGGATCCACGCCACCATGTCTGAGAACATTCGGGTGAACCATTCCGCATCCGGCTATTTCCAGCCATCGACCTTTCATCTCTCCGCTCATGAACGCAACGTCGATCTCGGCGCTGGGCTCAGTAAACGGGAAGAAAGACGGGCGGAAACGGACCTGCAGATCGTCGGTTTCAAAAAAACGTCTGAGAAAATCCGTGACGACCCCCTTAAGATCCGAAAAGCTGATATCCGCGCCAATCCACAAACCCTCGACCTGATGGAACATCGGCGAATGGGTAGCATCAGAATCCACCCGATATACGCGCCCCGGGATGATCACCCGCAATTCCGGCATCGTCTCCATGCTACCGAAGCGCGCCACATGGGCTTCCATGCTGCGAATCTGTACCGGGCTGGTATGCGTGCGCAACAGGACCTTGTCTTCGTTCTCGATATAGAAGGTATCGTGCATCGAGCGCGCCGGATGGTTTTCGGGCGTATTCAATGCCGTGAAATTGTGATAATCGGTCTCGATTTCAGGACCATCAGCAACCTCGAAACCGATTGAACGGAACAAGGTTTCGATACGCTCAAGGGTTCTGCTGACCGGATGCAGTCCGCCAACACCATAACCTCGGCCGGGAAGGGTCACGTCGAGCGCTTCAGCGGCAAGCTGTACTTCGAGCGCCGCTTTGAGCAATGCCTCGCGGCGCGCTTCCAGCAGGCTTTCGATCTCGCCTTTCGCCTGGTTGATCCGGGCGCCGATTTCCCGCCGTTGCTCGGCCTCCAGTTTCCCTAACCCCTTGAGCAGCTCGGTGAGCGAGCCACTGCGCCCAAGAAACCGTGCCTTGGCTTGTTCCAGTTGGGCACTATCCGAGGCAGCCAGGAAATCTGCACGCGCCTGCTCGACAATTTGATCAAGGTTATTCATGGTGGATGAGCCTGAATGTCAATTCCAAAAAAAAAGGAGGCTAGGCCTCCTTTTTTCGCGCTGCCGGCAATTACGCAGCGAGTTTGGCCCGAGCTTGTTCTGCGAGAGCAGCAAAAGCAGGCTTGTCAAACACTGCAAGGTCTGCCAGAACCTTGCGATCGACCTCGATGGCGGCCTTCTTGAGACCATTCATGAAGGTGCTGTACGTCAATCCCAGCTCGCGGGAGGCCGCGTTGATACGCGCAATCCACAGGGCACGGAACTGGCGCTTGCGCTGACGACGGTCGCGGTACTGATACTGCCCGGCCTTCATCACGGCCTGCTTGGCGATACGATATACGTTCTTGCGACGGCCGCGATAACCTTTGGCTTGGTCGAGGACTTTCTTGTGACGTGCGCGAGCGGTTACACCGCGTTTAACTCGAGGCATCTTTTACTCCTGAATCAAGCGTAAGGAAGCATTGCACGAATCAGCTTCTGGTCTGCCGCATGCACTTCAGTCATGCCGCGCAGTTGGCGCTTCGATTTCGTGGTCTTCTTGGTAAGGATATGGCGCTTGAACGCCTGGGAACGCTTGATTCCACCGCTGGCGCGGACTTTGAACCGCTTTGCGGCGCCGCTTTTGGTTTTCATCTTGGGCATGACAGCTCCTGTTTATGACATGTCACCGGGTACCGCCAATTTCGACGAATTTGCAAACCCGGCACCACTTGTTTCCGGACAAACCTCCGTCCGCTTCTTGCCCCGGATTTCAAGGGCAAAACCTGCTTAAGCCTTCTTTTTCGGGGCGATCACCATCACCATCTGCCGCCCTTCCATCTTTGGCATTTGCTCAACCTGACCCAACTCGTCGAGATCGGCCTTAACTCGCTCAAGCTGCCTCAGTCCGAATTCCTGGTGAGCCATTTCCCGCCCCCGGAACCGTAAGGTCACCTTGCACTTGTCTCCATCGGTCAGAAATCTTGTCAGATTACGCAGCTTGATCTGGTAATCGTTTTCATCCGTACCGGGGCGGAGCTTTACTTCCTTCAACTGCGTTTGCTTTTGCTTGGACTTTGCTTCGTGGGCCTTTTTCGCTTCCTGATACTTGAACTTGCCAAAGTCCATGATCCGGCACACCGGCGGCTTGGCAAGCGGCGCGATCTCCACGAGATCAAGCCCTGACTCTTCAGCCATATTCATTGCTGTCTGAAGGGACACGATGCCGGCCTGTTCGCCGTCCGCATCGATGAGTCGAATTTCTAACGCGTTGATCTCTCTGTTTACGCGCTGCTTCTTATCCTGAGCGATGGTTCAAATCTCCACGAATGCCAAACAAAATCAGGCCGTGCCGGCTCGCGCCTGAACTTCACGCTGCCAACGCTCGATCAACGAATCGAGGGACATTTGGCCGAGGTCTTGACCACCCCGGACGCGCACGGCCACCACACCCGCTGCCTTCTCTTTTTCACCAACCACAAGTTGGTAAGGCAACTTGCGCACGCTATGTTCGCGTATTTTATAAGTAATTTTTTCGTTTCGCAAATCCGACTCGACCCTGAAGCCCGCCTGCAGCAGGCGATTTGCAACTTCACGTGCGTAATCAGCCTGACTGTCGGAGATATTCAGGACTACGGCCTGAACCGGTGAAAGCCACAGTGGGAAGTTGCCAGCATGGTTCTCGATGAGAATACCGATGAAACGCTCAAGCGAACCGAGGATGGCACGGTGCAGCATGACCGGCCGGGCCCTACTGTTCGCCTCCGTGACGTACTCGGCGCCCAGGCGCTCGGGGAGCACGAAATCAAGTTGTATCGTCCCGCATTGCCATGAGCGGCCCAATGCATCCTTGATCTGATACTCGATCTTAGGGCCGTAAAACGCCCCCTCCCCTGGCAGTTCCTGCCACTCGAGCCCCGATGCCGAAAGTGCATCGCGCAAGCCCTGCTCCGCCTTGTCCCACACAGCGTCGGTGCCTGCTCGCTGATCGGGTCGCAACGACAGCTTCACGGCCACATCGTTGAAGCCGAAATCCCGATAAACCCGTGTGAGCAACGCATTGAAAGCCTGCACCTCCTCCACGATCTGATCTTCGGTACAGAAGATGTGCGCATCATCCTGAACGAAGCCGCGCACTCGCATCAGGCCATGCAACGCACCCGAGGGTTCATTGCGGTGGCAAGAGCCAAACTCAGCAAGCCGCAACGGCAGATCGCGATAGGAGCGCAGACCGTGATTGAATATCTGCACATGACCAGGGCAGTTCATCGGCTTGATGGCGTAATCGCGCTTCTCCGACTCGGTCGTAAACATGTTTTCACGATAGTTTTCCCAGTGGCCCGAGCGCTCCCAAAGGCTCCTGTCCATGACCAGCGGGGTTTTCACCTCCTGGTAGCCGGCCTCCGTCAGGACGTCGCGCATGTACTGTTCGACCCGCTGCCACAAGGTCCAGCCATGGGGATGCCAGAAAACCATTCCCGGCGCTTCATCCTGCAGGTGAAACAGATCCAGCTGCTTGCCAATCCGTCGATGATCACGCTTCTCGGCCTCCTCGAGCATATGCAGATAGGCCTGCTGATCTTCCTTCCTCGCCCAAGCCGTGCCGTAGATCCGCTGCAGCATCTCGTTACGCGAATCGCCCCGCCAATAGGCTCCAGCGACCTTCATCAGCTTGAAAACCTTCAACTTGCCCGTCGAAGGGACGTGGGGTCCGCGACAAAGATCGATGAAGTCACCTTCACGATACAACGACACATCCTCGTCGGACGGAATCGAGGCAATGATCTCGGCCTTGTAGTGCTCACCGATCGACTTGAAAAACTCGACAGCCTTGTCACGAGGCCAGACTTCGCGCTGAACCGGAAAATCGTGCTTCGCCAATTCGGCCATCCGCAATTCGATCTTCTGCAGATCTTCCGGGGTAAAGGGCCGCTTATAAGCGAAGTCGTAATAAAAGCCGTTCTCAATAACGGGCCCGATCGTAACCTGGGCTTCGGGGAAAAGCTCTTTGACCGCGAAAGCCAGCAGGTGAGCCGTCGAATGACGGATCACCTCAAGACCGTCCTGATCTCTGTCCGTGATGATCGCGAGCGCCACATCACAAGAAATGAGGTGACTGGTATCGACCAAACGTCCATCGACTCTTCCGGCAAGCGCAGCCTTGGCCAAGCCAGCGCCAATTGACGCAGCAACTTCGCCTACCGTAACCGGAACGTCAAAGCTGCGAATGGATCCATCTGGAAGCGTGATGTTGGGCATGATCGAATAGACTCAGGACAAAAAAAAAGTGCGGGCAAGCCGCACTTTTCCGTTTGGAACAAAACTCCGTGGCGCAACTTGACCGAGTTCAACTACAACCAACGGTACAAGTTCGAAATGCCATGGCGTTTTACTCCAGAATGCTGGTAGGCGCGATTGGACTCGAACCAACGACCCCCACCATGTCAAGGTGGTGCTCTAACCAGCTGAGCTACGCGCCTACTGCGAAGACGCGCATTATAGAGGCTTTCGCGCGGCTGTCAAAGTTTTTTAGCTGCGGGCTTTCAACCGCGTGTAAATCACGAGAAGAACGACCGAGCCAACGATCGCTCCAACAAACCCAGCCCCCTCACCTGCCCGATAGATCCCAAGCATCTGGCCACCAAAGCTGGCAGCCATGGACCCTGCAATTCCCAACACTGCAGTCATGACGAATCCAAGATTTTCCTTGCCGGGATGAAGCAGCTTCGCGATCACGCCAACAACGAACCCTATCAGGATTGTAAACACTATCGACACACTAACCTCCGTGTACAACTGTTTGCGGATACCGTTTCATTGTTACCCACAACCGGCGCTGCAAGTGCAAATCAGTGCAACGCCCGCCTACGGCAGTCTAGGCCACGGACCAAGCCGCCAGAAACTCCCGCCAATGGGCACCGTCAGTACGCTCCAGACACTCGCGAACCAGGCTCAACTCATTCCCGTACTCGACGGCATCGAGATGGCCGCGCATGCGCTCGAAACGAAGAAATACCAGGTAAGTATTCACGACGTCCGTCTCGCAATAGTCGCGAATTTCGCTAACGCGTCCTTCACGAAACGCATCCCAAACCACAGAACCATCCATACCGAGCTTTCCCGGGAAGCCCATGAGTTTTGCCATCTCGTCCAGCGGCGCACTCGCACGTGCCTGATAAAGCGCCAAAAGGTCCATCAGATCAAGATGGCGGGCGTGATAACGTCCAATATAGTTGTTCCACTTGAACTCTCGCGAATCCAAGTAATCACCATCGCCCTGATCCCAGTAGCGAGGGGCAATGGAGCCGTGCATCAAACCTCTGTAGTGCAAAACCGGGAGGTCAAATCCACCTCCATTCCATGAAACGATCTGCGGGCAGAATCGCTCGATTCCGTCGAAGAAGCGCTGAATGATCGTCGCCTCGTCACATTCAGGCTCCGAAAGCGAGAAGACTCGGAATTGCTGTTCGTCCCGAAATGCGCAGGAAATCGTCACGATTCGGTGTAAGTGATGAGGCAGGAAATCACTCCCCCGCGAAGCCCTGCATTGCTGAAATCCGAATTCGGCAACTTCGTCGTCAGACAAACTTTTGGGTAGATCATTCAGCAACCGGATTCCAGCGACATCTGGGACCGTTTCGATATCAAACACCAAGACAGGCTTCACGCAATGCTCCAACTTTCACTCGGGTCCTGCATGCAGGACCCTGTTCGGGCCTGATCGAGCCGTCGCCCGGCAAACGTATCCCCACTTGCTGTCCTCATTCCCCGTCTCCGTTAGCACCTGTCATCTACATGTAGCACACCGAACAATCGGTGTTCTCTGTCAGACTCAACCGGTTCCAGCGACCATCGTTGGGCGAGCGATACTGACAAACAAGCCCCTCGAAGCAATTCCCGATCACTGGTCAGACCGATCCACCCAGCGTGCCCCATAAGGCAGAAAGGGAACTACTCCTCCGCATCGTATCGCGAATGTGGTCGGTTCAAGCATGTGAACCGTCGCCCCCCAGTCAAAGGCAACTAATCCGGCGATGTACTGGTCCTGCAAGACCTTCAGCTTCCGGAGCGGATCATGCAACGGATACTTTTCCGGCCGCAGCCATTGGACGATGGATATTTGCCGTCGCGCAATCCGATACGAGCAAATACGGCAACACGCCTGGCGCACATTGAACCCAAGGTCGAATGATCTCTGCCCCACCCGAGTTCGCCCCATACGATTCAACGGCACTCATAAGGTGATCGACAAACTCGTCTCACTCGACATCAAAAGGTCTTCAAGAGTGCCTTACAAGAAGCAGGGGAACCATTCCTGAAGCGGGTATGAGAGTTTTACCGCTAGCCCCTGAGCAATGCGGTCGCAATCCGCCTCAGAAGCTTTACTCCGGTCATTGGAGGCGGACCTTGCCAGGGCTTATTCCACAACGACACGACTCCAATCGCGAGCCGAACGCGGGAAACAACGTCAAACTGCAAGTCGAGCATTGCCTTTAGGAGAGGTCAGGTGCTATCCGCGAGCCTGACCAAGAAACAAGAGCACCAATGCAAAACACTTTCGGAATAGGGTTGGGCAGTCGAACCGCCTCAGCTCAAACCCCGATATTGCGGCACTGTGACGGAGTCAACATCGACCGTAGCAGCTCGCCGAAATGGGGAGTGAATTCCTCACCTATCAACTCTCAAGCTGGAAATACGCCGGTCGACAGATAGCGATCACCCCGATCACAAACAATCGAGACGATCACTGCATTTTTCAGCTCATGCCCAAGACGTTGCGCAACATGCATCGCACCACCTGAAGAGATCCCTGCGAAGATTCCCTCCTCCCGTGCGAGACGACGCGTCATCTCTTCAGCGTCCGCCTGACTGACATATTCGAGTCGATCGACACGCGGGGCTTCGTAGATCTTCGGAAGATAGGCCTCAGGCCACTTCCTGATACCGGGGATCTGCGCCCCCTCCTCGGGCTGACATCCTACGACGCAGATTCCGGGATTGCGGCTCTTGAGGTAACGAGAAACACCCATAATGGTGCCCGTCGTACCCATACTGCTCACAAAATGAGTGATTCGGCCAGCAGTCTGCTCCCAGATTTCGGGGCCGGTGCCTTCGACATGCGAGAGGGGATTGTCCGGGTTTGCAAATTGGTCAAGGATCCGACCCTTTCCTTCATCACGCATTCTCTCCGCAACATCGCGTGCCATCTCCATTCCCCCCTCCCGCGGAGTGAGAACGAGCTCGGCACCGAACGCACGCATCGTCTGGCGTCGCTCGACACTCTGATTCTCGGGCATGATCAGAATCATTCGATATCCGCGCATTGCAGCCGCCATTGCCAATGCGATACCGGTATTGCCGCTCGTCGCCTCAATGAGGGTGTCACCGGGGCGGATCTCACCCCGCCGTTCGGCCCGCATGATCATCGAAAGCGCAGGACGGTCCTTCACGGAGCCTGCTGGATTATTACCCTCCAGCTTCGCAAGAAGAACATTCCCCGCGCCACCATCGATACGCTTGAGGCGCACCAACGGCGTCTGTCCTACGTAGTCTTCAAGCGTTTTGTATTCCATTGCAAATCCTGTAATTGCCATCACGCGGTCATCGAATATCTCAACCGGCCTAGCCCGCAGTTCGTCACGGTAAGGCTCTCCGTCAGGAAACGATATCCGGGAACCTCCACTCAGGGCGAGAGATCAAATTCCTCCGTGCGCCTCGGCGGATAAGTCTCCCATCCACCACACGCAGGACAACGCCAATAAAACTGCCTCGCCTTGAAGCCACAGGCGTCACAACGATAACGTGCAACCCGACGCGTATGACCATGGATCAACTGCTTGACCAGGTCTATGTCGTGACGCTGCTCTACCGGTGCGGTCAACAACGCCGCTTCCAGCAACTTATCAAGACCCAACAAGGTCGGATTACGACGCAGCTCATCACGAACCAACTCGTACGCTGCACGCGGTCCTTCTCGTTCGAGCTCCCATTGAAACACTTCGTCGAGAAGGTCGAGCGAGGGATGACGCTCAAGCCACGACGCGAGCAACTGCAGTCCAGCCTCGACCCGACCCTGTCTTTGATACGCCTCCATCATTGGTTCGGCGACCATCGCCAGATAGATCGGACTCTGGTTCTCGACACGTTTCCAGACGTCGAGCGCAGCCTCGTCATCGCCCTGATCAGCCAGCAACTCGCCTCGCAGCAGACTCGCTCGCACGCACTGGCGATTCTGTGCCAGAGCCTCATCAAGGTGCTCATGTGCCTCGCCAAAGCGTGAATCTGCGATTGCCGAAGCGGCGAGCTCGCAATGAAAGTTCGCAAGCTCCTTGCGCCACATCACCTGCTCATGCTCGGGCAACGAACGAATCACTTCTATTGCCTTGGCCCAGTCCTTCTCCTGCTGAAATATTTCTAACAGGTACTTTGAGCTGATATCACCCAACCGGGTACCCTTTAGCTGCAGGAATGCGGACTCTGCCCGATCAAGTAGTCCAGCCTTCAGGTAGTCCTGCCCCAGTTCAGCCAGCGCCTGCAAACGCTGCTCTTGGGAAAGATCTTCGCGACTGACCAAATTTTGATGCATACGAATTGCCCGATCCGTTTCACCGCGACGCCGGAACAGGCTTCCAAGCGCAAAATGCAATTCAATCGTATGCGGATCGATCTTGACCGCCTCAAGAAACGAGTCGATCGCCTTGTCCTGTTGTTCGTTGAGGAGGAAGTTTAGGCCAGTAAGATAGGAACGCGGCAGCGATCGCGACTCTTTCACAACCTGGCGGATATCGAGGCGCGCAGCCAACCATCCCAGAACAAAAAAAAGCGGGAAGGCCAGCAGCCACCAGAGTTCAAATTCCATCGTGCTCAGAGAGATTCGGCCGATTGCGCCTCTGCAACAGGGGGCGAAGCTGCGGAGGCGTCGGATTCAAGGCTCGACACACGTCGACGCAACCTATACACCTCCCGGCGTAACCGAAAGAGCGAAATCATCGTTGCAGTCGCCCCGAGGATTGCACCGGCCGCAAAGAAAATCAGGATGACAAACACGAGCGGAAGCTGCCATGCCCCGCCCATGAAAAATTGCAGGCCGACCAACTGATCGTTCTTTACGGCAAAACCGAAAAGAAAAAGGAAGATGGCCAACCGTAGGATCCAGACAAGTATTCGCATGAACGGGATTATCGCCGAGCATGGGACAAAAAAGAAGGCGGCTTGCGCCGCCTTTCTGAAACATTGCACTAAATTAGGCGCTTATTCGCGGATATCGACTCGCTCGCGCAACTCCTTGCCGGCCTTAAAGTGAGGCACATACTTCTCAGGTACGTGTACCTTTTCACCAGATTTGGGGTTACGTCCAACGCGGGGCGGACGGTAATTCAGGGCAAAGCTCCCGAATCCGCGGATCTCGATGCGATCACCAGTAGCCAGAGCCTCGGTCATCGCATCGATAATCATCTTGACCGCGTAATCGGCGTCCTTCGCAACGAGCTGGGGAAAGCGTTCCGCCAGCCGCGCAATTAGCTCCGATTTGGTCATGCCAATCCCGACTTACTGCTTTTGCTCGTTGAGCTTGGCCTTGAGCAGCGCACCCAGATTGGTGGTTCCGGTCGCAGCGGAGCTTTCCGAAGCCAGTTTCTGCATGGCGTCGTTCTGCTCTGCCTGATCCTTCGCACGAATCGACAGGCTGATCGAACGGGTCTTGCGATCCACGTTGATGATCAGGGTTTCGACTTCATCACCTTCCTTGAGCATGGTGGTCAGGTCATCTACACGATGCGGCGCGGCTTCCGAAGCACGCAGGTAGCCCTCGACTTCGTCCGAAAGACCGATCACGGCACCACGTGCATCGACCGACTTCACCGTTCCGCTCACGAGGCTGTTCTTCTCGTGGGTTGCGATGAAGTTGGTGAACGGGTCACCTTCGAGTTGCTTCACGCCAAGGGAGATACGCTCGCGCTCGACATCGATGGAAAGCACCACCGCTTCGACCTCATCACCCTTCTTGAAACGACGGACCGCTTCGTCACCCACGTCGCTCCATGACAGATCAGACAGGTGAACCAAACCGTCGATGCCGCCATCCAGACCAATAAAGACACCAAAGTCGGTGATCGACTTGATCTGACCACGGACCTTGTCGCCCTTCTTGTGGTTGATCGCGAAATCGTCCCACGGGTTGGACAGGCACTGCTTCATGCCCAGCGAGATACGACGACGGTCTTCGTCGATTTCGAGAATCATCACCTCGACTTCGTCGCCGAGTTGCACAACCTTAGTCGGATGGATGTTCTTGTTGGTCCAGTCCATTTCGGACACGTGAACCAGACCTTCAATACCCTGCTCGACCTCCACGAATGCGCCGTAATCGGTGATGTTCGTGACCTTGCCAAACAGACGGGTACCGTTCGGGTAGCGGCGGGAGATGCCGACCCAAGGATCTTCGCCGAGTTGCTTGAGACCAAGCGAAACACGGTTCTTTTCCTGATCGAACTTGAGCACTTTTGCTTCGATCTCGTCACCAACCGTGAGCACTTCGCTCGGATGACGGACCCTGCGCCATGCCAGATCGGTGATGTGAAGCAGGCCGTCGATACCACCGAGATCCACGAACGCACCGTAGTCGGTGATGTTCTTGACGATACCCTTGATGACGGTGCCTTCCTTGAGGTTGGAGAGCAGCTTTTCGCGCTCTTCACCCATGGTTTCTTCAAGCACCGCACGGCGGGAAACCACCACGTTGTTACGCTTGCGATCCAGCTTGATGACCTTGAATTCGAACTCCTTACCTTCGTAAGGCGTGGTGTCCTTGACCGGGCGCATGTCGACCAGCGAACCCGGCAGGAAGGCGCGGATCCCATTGGTCATGACCGTCAGACCGCCCTTGACACGACCGGAAATCACGCCATTGACCAGCGAACCCTCGTTGAGGGCCTTCTCCAGATCGTTCCAGGCAGCGATACGTTTAGCCTTGTCGCGCGACAGGCGCGTCTCGCCGTATCCATCCTCAAGCGCGTCGATCGCCACCTGAACGTAATCGCCCGGCTTGGTTTCGACTTCGCCGCGATCGTTGCGGAACTCTTCGATGGGGATGTAGCTTTCGGACTTGAGGCCGGCGTTCACGATCACGAAGTTCTGATCCATTCGCACGACTTCTGCGGTGATAACCTCACCGGTACGCATTTCCTGGCGGGAAAGGGATTCCTCGAACAGGGCGGCAAAACTTTCCTGGCTGGAGACAGGGGTGGCAGTTGACATTGAAAAAACCCGAAAAGTCGTCTTTCGACGACGTCTAGTTAGACACCCACCCCGGAACGTAGGTATTCCGGGATGACGATATGGCGGATCAACGTACCTGATCGAGTACGAAATCCACCGCTTGCCCGATCGACATGCCCGAGGTGTCGAGCAATACTGCATCCGGCGTTTTCTGCAGCGGCGCGACCTGTCTGCCCGAATCTCGGGCGTCACGCTCACGCAAATCGCGCAGAAGACTGTCCATGTTAGCAGGCAACCCCTTTTCGATCAACTGCTTATAACGGCGCTCAGCACGCACTTCAGCTGTCGCGGTGAGGAATATCTTGACCGTTGCGTCGGGAAAGATGACCGACCCCATGTCACGCCCATCGGCGACAAGCCCGGGACCTACGCGGTAGTTACGTTGACGTGTCACCAACGCGGCCCTCACTGCCGGTAGCGCAGCCACTTTCGAGGCACCGACCGAGCACTCTTCGCCGCGGATGACATCACTTACGTCATCCTCACCAAGCAGGACACGTCCGTGCTCAAAGCTCGCGGGTAGCGTCACAGCAAGCCGGGCAATATCGGTCTCGGCATCAAGGGGAATACCAGCCCTCATTGCCGCAAGAGCAACGATGCGGTAAATCGACCCGCTATCCAGGTAGCGATAACCGAGCGCATCCGCGACTAACGCGGCGACGGTACCCTTTCCGGATGCAGAAGGTCCATCGATTGCGATCACCGGCACAGGAGAGCAAACCGACGCAAAGGTATCGAAAAAACCCGGAAACGTCTTATTGACGCATTTCGGATCGTTGATCCTGACTCCCTTCCCGCCAAGACTTATCAGCGCAAAGCACATAGCCATGCGGTGATCGTCATAGGTGTCGATCTCGGCGTACCGCAACGCGACAGGTGGCACGATTCGCAGGTAGTCCGCACCTTCCTCGACCTCGGCACCAACCTTCCTGAGCTCGGTTGCCATCGCAGATATCCGGTCCGTTTCCTTGACGCGCCAGCTGGCAATATTCGTCAGTCGGCACGGACCGTCGGCAAAGAGCGCGGTGATCGCAAGCGTCATCGCCGCATCCGGGATATGGTTGAGGTCCATGTCGAAGGCCTTCAAGCGCCCAACTTCCGGGGCGCGAGCCTCGATCCAGCTTTCTCCGGCTTCCACCTGGGCGCCGATCTGAGCCAAGGCCTCCGCGAAACGTACGTCACCCTGAATGCTGTCGGCACCTACGCCTTCCACGCGCACAGGCCCCCCACCGATCGCGCCTGCAGCGAGGAAATAGGACGCGCTTGACGCGTCGCCTTCGACGAAGATTCGACCCGGGCTGCAATAGCGCGCACCGCCTGGTATCACGAACCGTGCCCACCCGTCACGCTTTACCCGAACGCCGAAGCGCTCCATCAAGGCAAGGGTAATGGCGATGTATGGCTTCGAAATGAGTTCACCCACAACCTCGATCGCAGTTTCCTCACCGGTGAGTGGCAGCGCCATGAGTAGAGCCGTCAGAAACTGACTCGACACGTCGCCGCGTATCTTCACGACGCCACCCGGACGAATTTCACCAGGATGGACTGCAAGTGGGGGGAAACCGCCGTTACCGAGATACTTTATACGTGCTCCGATCTGGGCGAGGCCATCGATCAGGTCGCCTATGGGGCGCTCGTGCATGCGGGGTACACCCGATAGCTCGTATTCACCACCGGAAAGAGCAAGTGCGGCCGTGAGCGGCCGAAAGGCGGTGCCTGCATTTCCGAGGAAGAGCTTGGCGGACTTGACCGGAAATGCGCCGCCCACGCCATCGACAATATAGTGGTCGCTGCCTGCCTCCCGGGACCATTGCACGCCGAGCGCTGCCAGCGCTTCGAGCATCCGGTCTACATCATCGGAGCTGAGCAGGTCACGGATCTCGGTCCGCCCCTCGGCAAGCGCCGCAAGCAGCAGTGTCCTGTTCGAGATGCTCTTCGACCCCGGAAGACGGACGCATCCCCGTGCGCTCAGGGCCGGGGCAAGTTCAATGTATTCCACTTTTTCGACTCAATTGTTGAGGTGTTTCTCGGCCCAAGCATTTCGCGCGTCGCGCGCTTCGCCGAAGATGCCTTCAAGCCCCGCCCCGTCTCCGGACATCAGGTATGCGCGCAGCAAGGCCAATTCCGCAAGATAGGCGTCAAGCTCCCCCAGCAATGCCTGCCTGTTAGCGACGCAGATGTCACGCCACATTTCCGGGTGACCTCCGGCAATACGGGTGAAGTCGCGAAAACCGCTCGCGGCGTAGCTGAAAAGCTGTTCGGCGTTGGCGCGCTGAGCCAGGTCATGAACAAGTCCAAAAGCAAGCAGGTGCGGCAGGTGGCTGACCGCCGCGAAGACACGATCATGCTCCTGGGGCGACATCTGATAGAGGACCGCACCACAGGCCCCCCAAACGGCACGCACGCGCTCAATGGCAGCGGGATCATTTTCCGGCAGTGGCGTAACCACGACCTTTCGACCCTGATATAGCGTCGAAAAAGCGGCGCCGACCCCGCTCTTTTCTGCGCCGGCGATGGGGTGCGACGGGACGACTCTCGCCAGGTTGGCATCGAGATGCCGATAGACCGCCTCGATCACATCCCGTTTGGTACTGCCCGCGTCGGTAACCACCGTCTGCGGTTCAAGATGCGGCGCCATGGCTGCCATCACTGCATCCATCTGCCCAACAGGGGTTGCAACGAGCACGAAATCTGCGCCGGCAAGGGCTTCACTCCAGCCATCCGCGATTTCGTCGACCACCCCCGCGGAGCGGGCTGCCAGCAAGGACTCCGACGAACGCCCGATGCCGACTATGTGTTTCACGACACCGGCCTCGCGCAGGGCAAGCGCCACCGACCCTCCGATCAGTCCAACGCCGCAGATTACGAGCTTCCCGATGGTCTCCATCTGATCAATTCAGGCACCGGACCTCAGGCCAGCGCCAACCTCAGCGCGTCGATGAAGCGGGCGTTCTCTGACTCGAGGCCAATCGAAACCCGTAGCCATTCGGGCATTCCATAGCCCGCGATTGGCCTCACGATGACGCCCTGCTCCAGCAATCGCCGGTTCACGCCGGCTGCATCGCCGACCTTGACCGTGACGAAATTTCCGGATGACGGGATCGTTTCCAGCCCCATTTCGTTCATCGCCGCCGCAATCCGAGCCATGCCGGCACGGTTCAACTCGGCACTGCGGATCAGAAAATCCTGATCATCCAGCGCCGCCGTCGCCGCCGCCAACGCAATGCTGCTCACGTTGAAGGGCTGGCGCACCCTGTTGAGCAGGTCGATCACCTCTGGATGCCCCAGCCCGTAGCCAACACGCAATCCCGCCAGACCATAGGCTTTCGAGAAAGTCCTGCACACCAACAGGTTCGGGAAACGGGCAAGCCACGCGACAGAATCGTATCGACGTGATTCGTCCAGGTATTCGGTGTAGGCCTCGTCGAGCACCACCAGGACGTCCGCGGGCACCCTCGCAAGAAAAGCCAGCAGTACCTCGCCGGCGATGAAAGTGCCTGTCGGGTTGTTTGGATTGGCAATGAAGACCACGCGCGTCGCCGGCGTTATCGCGGTAAGCATTGCGTCGAGATCATGGCCATAGTTTACTGCCGGCACCTGAACGCCCTTGGCACCGACCGATTGCGTCGCGAGCGGATACACCGCAAACGCGTACTGCGAGAATACGGCATCCCGACCCGGCCCAAGCAACGCTCGCGCGACGAGATCAAGCACATCGTTCGAACCGTTCCCGAGCACCACTTGCGCGGCGCTCAAGGCAAATCGCCTCGACAGCGCCGCCTTGAGTTCAAATCCGTTACCGTCGGGATAACGAGCGATCTCGGTCATCGCCTCGGTTGCCGCTGCTCGAGCCAGTGCCCCCATCCCCAGCGGGTTCTCGTTAGAAGCCAGCTTCACGATGCCGGCCTCCTCCAGCCCCAACTCGCGAGCAAGTTCAGAAATCGGCTTGCCCGGCTGATAGGGTGAAATTGCGCGGACATAATCCGGCGCGTTTGCAGCAACGCTCATGCGCTGTCTCCAGAATTCGTTCTCAAAGGGCGGCTACCGGATACGACCCGAGCACTTTTACGAACGCCGCCTTCTCGTTCAGAGCCTTCAGCGCCGCGGCAACCTGATCGTCGCTTTGATGACCCGTCATGTCTACGAAGAATACGTACTCCCACAATCCACCTCGCGCAGGCCGGGACTGCAGCTTGGTCATGTCGACGCCATAGCGTGCGATGGGTTCGAGCAGTTCATGCATCGCACCTGGCCGGTTTGGGGCAGAGAACACCACGGAGGTTTTGTCCCTGCCACTCGGGCCGGTTTCGTGACGCGAGATCACAAGGAAGCGTGTGCTGTTGTTGGGATCGTCTTCGACGTTCGCGGCGAGCACCTTCAGGCCGTATAGCTCGGCAGCCGCCTCCCCCGCAATGGCACAGGACTCGCCATCTTCTGCGGCAAGCCTTGCCGCCTCCGCGTTGCTCGCCACCGGGACGCGGGGCACGTGCGCGAGATTGCGGTTCAGCCATTCATGGCATTGCGCCAATGACTGTGAATGCGAATAAAGTCGCTTGGCAGCGCCGATACCGTCCGCCTTCGAGAGGAGGTGTTGATGAATCCGGAGCTTGACCTCACCGCAGATCTTTAGCGGATTGGCGAGCAACAGATCCAGCGTGCCGCCAACCGCACCTTCGGTTGAGTTCTCCACCGGCACGACACCATAGTCGAGATTGCCGGACTCTACTGCGCGGAATACCTCATCGATGGTCGGCATCGGCACGAATGACGGTGCACCACCAAAATGCTTGCGCGAAGCGCTTTCCGAAAACGTCCCTGCAGGCCCGAGGTAGCCGACCTTGAGCGGTCTTTCGAGTGCCAAGCAATGCGACATGATCTCGCGAAAGATCCGCTGCACTGCCGAATCCGGCAAAGGACCGGGGTTGAGTTCGGCCAGCCGGCGAAGAACCTGCGCTTCCCGCTCCGGCCGGTAGATGCTGCCCTGCTTGATCTCGCCGACCCGCTGAGCGCACTTCGCCCGCTGCGAGAGGCGATCGAGAATTTCCTCATCGAGCCGATCGATGCTGCTACGCAGGCTCAGCAGCTCGTCGCGTTCGTCACTCATGCCGTCTCCACTCTTAGCTCTTGTGTTGCGCAAAATCGCGCATGTAATTCACCAGCGCCTCGACACCTTCGATCGGCATCGCATTGTAGATGGATGCCCTCATGCCACCGACCGACTTGTGCCCTTTCAACTGCACCAGCCCCGCTTCACGCGCCCCTGCAAGAAACGCCTCATTGCGCGACTCGTCCGCCAGGAAAAAAGGGACGTTCATGCGCGAGCGGCAGGCCGGATCCACTCGATTCTCGTAGAAATCGCAGTCGTCGAGAAAATCGTACAACAGGGCCGCCTTCGCGATATTGCGACGCTCGATCTCCGCCACGCCACCAAGAGCCTTCAACCACTTGAAAACGAGGCCGGCGACGTAGATCGAGTAGGTCGGCGGTGTGTTGTACATCGACCCATTCTCTGCGACCAGACGATAATCGAAGGCGGAGGGACAATCAGGATGGGCGTGCCCGATGAGATCATCACGGACGATCACGATCGTAAGCCCCGCGGGGCCTATGTTCTTTTGCGCACCACCAAACAGTAGGCCGTACTTGGAAAAGTCGACCGGCCTGGAAAGTATGTGAGAGGACACATCCGCGACCACGGGCACTTCCGGGCGCCCGAGCGCGGCCATGTCCGGATCGAAGGGATACTCGACCCCGCCGATGGTTTCGTTGGTACATACAAACAGATAGGCGGGATCTTCGGACACTCGCCACGACGACATCGGCGGCACCGTCGTAAAGCCTGACCCTTCCGCCGTCGCCGCCACGCCTGCAGTGCAGAAACGTCCGGCCTCCTTGTGCGACTTCACGGCCCACGATCCAGTAAGCACATAGTCGGCACTGCGTCGCTCACCGAGGAGGTTGAGCGGAATGATCGCGTTTTCGGCAATCGCGCCGCCCTGCATGAAGAGAATGCGGAAATTCGGCGGAACCCCAAGCAACTTACGCAGATCGGCTTCAGCCTCTTCATAGATTGAGGTGAACTCCTTGCCGCGATGACTCATTTCCATCACGCCCATGCCCGAGCCATGCCAATCCAGCATTTCCTCCGCGGCCTGCTTCAGCACGGCCTCGGGCAGGACCGCAGGCCCCGCGCTGAAGTTGAAAACACGACTCATTCCTTCGCCCCATCATCGTTCGTACCGCTGCCTTCCGGATCGCTTGCCTCGGTTGCCGCAGTCTCGCCGCCTTCGACATCCGCATAGGCATCCTCGTCCGACTCGGCGACCTTTTCAACACCCGCAAGGAAGGTGCCTTCATCCAGAGAAATGAGCGTCACACCCTGAGTCGAACGCCCCATTTCGCGAATGCTCGTGACCTTGGTGCGAATCAGCACACCACCGGTCGAAATCAGCATGATCTCGCCGGCGGGTTCGACCAGGACCGCCGCAACCAGCTTGCCATTGCGCTCCGACGTCTGGATGGCGATCATGCCTTTTGTGCCGCGGCCGTGGCGTGTGTATTCCGCCACTGGCGTGCGCTTGCCATAGCCATTTTCGGTTGCGGTCAGCACCGACTGCTCTTCATCGCTGGCGACCAGCATGGCGATCACCAGTTGCCCGTCTTCGAGGGTCATGCCTCGCACGCCACGGGCCTCGCGGCCCATCGGCCGGACGTCGCCTTCACCGAAGCGAACCGCCTTGCCGGCATCGGAGAACAACATGACGTCACTCTCGCCGTCAGTAATGGCAACACCGATGAGGTGATCACCGTCGTCCAGGTTGACCGCGATGATCCCGGCTTTGCGCGGATTCGAGAAGGCCGTCAGGGCGGTCTTTTTAACGGTGCCCATGGAGGTTGCCATGAACACGAAGTGGTCCTCATCGAACTCCTTGACTGGCAGAACCGCTGTGATCTTTTCGCCCTCGACAAGCGGAAACAGGTTCACGATCGGCTTGCCGCGCGAATTGCGCGTACCCTCGGGCACCTCATAAACCTTCAGCCAGTACGCGCGGCCGCGATTCGAGAAGCACAGGATGGTGTCATGCGTATTGGCCACGAACAGACGATCGATGAAATCCTCGTCCTTCATCGAAGTGGCCTGCTTGCCGCGCCCCCCCCTGCGCTGCGCGCGATAGTCCGCGAGGGGCTGACGCTTGAAGTAGCCTGCGTGCGACAGCGTCACCACCATGTCTTCCGGGGCAATCAGATCCTCGATGTTTATCTCGGCCGTATTCATCACCACTTCGGAACGGCGCGGGTCACCGAACTGGTTCCTGATCGCGGTCAGCTCCTCCGAGATGATCGAAGTGATGCGCTCGGGACGGGCAAGAATGTCGAGCAGATCGGTAATCAGATCCATGACCTCGCGGTACTCACCGACGATCTTGTCCTGTTCGAGCCCCGTCAGCCGCTGCAGGCGCAGCTCGAGGATGGCCTGGGCCTGGACATCGGAAAGCCTGTACCCCTGATCCGAAAGACCGAACTCGGGCAGTAACCCATCAGGTCGGTAGCTGTCGGCCATCGCCCGCGAGAGCATTTCCTCTACCAGCGGGGAGCGCCAGACACGATCCATCAGCTCGCGCTTTGCCTCGGGCGGCGTTGGCGCCGCCTTGATCAAGGCAATGATCTCGTCGACATTCGACAATGCGACGGCAAGACCTTCCAGGACATGGCCCCGCTCACGAGCCTTGCGCAATTCGAAGACAGTGCGGCGGGTAATGACCTCGCGCCGATGCGACAGGAAGCAATCCAGCATCTGCTTGAGGTTGAGCAGGCGTGGCCGGCCATCGACCAGCGCCACCATGTTCATCCCGAAGGTGTCCTGCATCTGGGTCTGCTTGAACAGGTTGTTCAGCACAACCTCGGCCACTTCACCCCGCTTGAGCTCGATCACGACCCGCATGCCCGACTTGTCGGACTCGTCACGAATCTCGCTGATGCCCTCTATCCGCTTGTCGTTGACCAACTCTGCGATCTTCTCGAGCAGCGTCTTCTTGTTAACCTGGTATGGCAGCTCGTCGACGATGATCGCCTGTCGGTCGCCCTTGCCGATGTCTTCGAAGTGCGTGCGAGCCCGCATGACCACGCGCCCTCTGCCTGTCCGGTAGCCCTCGTGCACGCCATGCAGGCCATAGATCATCGCAGCCGTCGGAAAATCCGGCGCCTTGATGATGCGGATCAGATCCTCGATGTCCATCTGCGGATCGGCCAGCAAGGCAAGACATGCCTCGACCACCTCGGAAAGGTTGTGCGGCGGAATGTTGGTGGCCATGCCGACGGCAATGCCGCCCGAACCGTTGATCAGCAGGTTCGGGAGCCGGGTCGGCAACACCAGCGGCTCCTTTTCCGAGCCGTCGTAGTTCGGGCCGAAATCGACCGTCTCCTTTTCGATATCGGCCAGCAGCTCATGGCCGATCCGCGCCATGCGAATCTCGGTGTAACGCATCGCCGCCGCGTTATCACCATCAACTGAACCGAAGTTGCCCTGTCCATCGACCAGCATGTATCGCAGCGAGAAATCCTGCGCCATGCGCACGATCGTGTCGTAAACCGATTGATCGCCGTGCGGATGGTATTTACCGATGACGTCACCGACGATGCGTGCCGACTTCTTGTAAGCCCTGTTCCAGTCGTTCGAAAGCTCGTGCATCGCATACAGCACGCGACGGTGCACCGGCTTCAGTCCATCCCGTGCGTCAGGCAAAGCGCGCCCCACGATCACGCTCATTGCGTAGTCGAGATAGGAGTGGCGCATCTCCTCCTCGAGACTGATTGGCAGGGTCTCTTTGGCGAACTGTGTCATGGAGATCTTCGAAGCGGCGAGCTCAAAATGAAAAACACGCGATTTTAGCATGCGCGGCCGGCCCACCCTCCCTGCAACGCTCTGTACATTCGATGTTGCGCCAGACGTCCTGCGCTTGAATCCCCGCACCAATCAAGCAGCGGGCATCACTCGTCATGCGACACACTCCGCCAACGAGGAATCGATCCGTGATCGCCAAACGACTGGCCCGGTCTGCCATCATGGCGGGCGCCGCCTTTGCTCTTTCTGCAGTCGAGGCGGATGTGGTTGTCGACGGAAAAGACGACACGCCCTATGTCGTCGATGGTCGCAACGTCGTGGCAATAAGTGGAGCCGACCTATGCTGGCGCACCGGCGACTGGTTTCCGGCTGCGGCCGCCTCGGCAATGGCCGGACAACACGCGGCCGGCTGCGCCTGCGACGGTGACATCGCACCCAAGGACAAGTGCGTAGCGCCGATGACCGCGACCACGGTAACGAAACCCGCCTCCGAACCCCCGCCCACCGCCACTTCACCCAAGACAATCAGACCGTCGTCCAAGGCACCGTCCGATTTGAACAAGCCATGCTCAAGACCGATGGCAACACCGCCATCGACCGGGAAATCCTTGCCAGGCTGCCGGAATTCGGGGCGATCCGCATGATCACCGTTTCCGGGTACGCAGACCGCACGGGTTCGCCCCCCCATAACCAACAGTTCTCCGAAAGGCGGGCGGATGCAGTGAAGAACTATCTTGTGTCGAAGGGTATCAATGCCGACCGGGTCGAAACCTTCGGCTATGGGAACACGCAGCCTGTTTGGGGGTGAATTGCCCGGACAGCCTGTCCCGCAAGGACTTGATCGGGTGTCTTGCACTAGACCGCCGGGTTGTCGTGGAAACAAAGGGCACGGCAAAATAGGACGCTGAAGCCCCGATTCCGAACCCCGCCGGATGCGGCAGTTCCTCATCCTTAAAGCGAGACCGACCGATGCCCCAGCCTATTGACCTGCTTCTCAAGCCTCGATGGGTCGTCCGAGTCGAACCGGACTGTACCGCACTGCCTCACCACGCCGTCGCAATTCACGACACACGGATAGTCGATTGCTTGCCGGTCGCCGAGGCAGAACGACTCTTCTCTCCGAACGAGACGGTCGAACTACCAGATCATGCACTGATCCCCGGGTTGATCAACGCACATGCCCATGCCGGCATGAACCTTCTCCGCGGCTTCGCAGATGACCTTTCCCTGATGCGCTGGCTTCACGAAGCAATCTGGCCTGCGGAGTCGAAGCATGCCTCGGCAGCCTTCGTGCGGGACGGCACGTTGTTGGCAGCAGCAGAGATGCTTGCCGGCGGGATAACAACCTGTAACGACATGTACTTCTTCCCCGACGCCGCGGCGGAAGCGTTCGATCGCGCAGGGATGCGTGCCATGATCGGCATGGTAGTCATCGACTTTCCCACGGCATACGCCACCGGCCCCGACGATTACCTAGCCAAGGGGCTAAGTATCCGGGACAAATGGAAAGACAATCCCCGCATGCATTTCAGCTTGGCGCCACATGCGCCATATACCGTTTCGGACGAAACCTTCAGACGCATTGTTGACCTCGCCGATGAACTCGACCTGACAATCCACCTCCACCTCCATGAAACACGCGAGGAGGTCGCTCAGGCTGTAGAGCAATCTGGCAAGAGACCTTTTGCACGACTGGATGATCTGGGCATCGTGGGCCCCAACCTGCTAGCGGTCCACACCGTTCATCTCGACGCAAACGAAATAGCCACCCTTCGGGCCAAGGCCTGCCGCGTTGTTCATTGCCCCAGTTCCAACATGAAGCTTGCAAGCGGAATCGCTCCGGTTCGAGAACTGCTCGCGGCGGGCATACCTGTTGCGCTCGGCAGCGATGGCGCGGCCTCCAACAATCGTCTCGATCTTTTCCAGGAAATGCGCCATGCGGCCCTGCTCGCCAAAGTCGTCAGTGGCGACGCCAGCGCCGTCCCCGCCCAGCAGGCCCTGTGGATGGCAACAATGGGAGGCGCGCACGCAATCGGCCTGGAACAGCAAGTCGGTTCGATACTGCCCGGCAAACAAGCAGACCTGATCGCTATATCCCTGTCCTCACTCGAAACACGCCCCTGCTTCGACCCGGTTTCGCATTTGGTATATGCTGCCGGTCGAGAGCACGTCAGCCATGTATGGGTTGACGGAAAGCTGTCGGCTGAGAACGGCAAAGTGTTGCAAATTCCCAACAAGGAATTGCTCGCAATTGCAGCGCTATGGCAGAATAAATTGAAGGGTTAAGCTGCTCCTATATATTGAGTTCAGGTTTCGCTTGGAAATAGAAGCCCTCAATTCCGTTTTCAACCTTGCCTTATTGACGAGGACAACATGGTCAAACAATTCAAAAAGCAAGTTCTGTTGGCAACTTCGATTGCCGCTCTTGGTCTGTCGGCAGCCACCGCGTTCGCAGCTGACGTGGTCGTGGACGGCAAGGGCGAAGTTCCTTATGTCATCGACGGCCGCAACGTCGTCGCCCGCAGCGGCGCCGATCTCTGCTGGCGTACCGGCTACTGGAGCCCCGCCGCCGCATCGAGCGCCATGGCTGGCCAATTCCCGGTCGGCTGCGGCTGCGACAGCGACATCGTTCCGAAAGACAAGTGTGTAGCCCCGATGGCAGCCGCACCGGCTGCACCGGCTGCTGCAGCACCGGCTCCGAAGCCTGCTGCAGAGAAGATCAAGCTCTCCGCAGACGCCCTGTTCGACTTCGACAAGGCCGTGCTGCGTTCGGAAGGTCGCGCCAAGCTGGACGAACTTGCGGCCAAGGCCGGTCAAGTCAAGCTTGAAGTCATCCTTGCCGTCGGTCACACCGACCGCCTTGGCTCCGAGGGCTACAACCAGCGCCTCTCCGAGAAGCGCGCTGCAGCGGTCAAGCAGTACCTCGTCGGCAAAGGCATCGAAGCCAACCGTGTCTACACGGAAGGCAAAGGCGAGAAGCAGCCGGTTACCGGCAGTAGCTGTAACAACATGGGTCGCGAGAACGGCCGCAACAAGAAGCTGGTCGAGTGCCTGCAACCCGATCGCCGTGTTGAGATTGAACTGATCGGTACCAAGTAATTCACCGCTTCGGTAGCACGAAAAGGCCCCGCAGACGCGGGGCTTTTTCTTTTTCGGCAAGTTTCCGACCTCTCTGAGACAATATCGCCTCCTGAAGGCATCCGCTTGCGACAGAAGAAAATGAATGCTGATCCGCTCGAGATTCAGAAATTTGGTGAACTGGCTCACCGATGGTGGGATCCGGAATCCGAGTTCCGACCGCTGCATGAGATAAATCCGCTTCGCCTCGATTGGATAGATCGGCATGCCAACTTGCAAGGAAAGCGCGTGCTTGATGTCGGCTGCGGAGGCGGCATTCTTGCAGAAGGGATGGCCTCACGCGGAGCCAGGGTGACCGGCATCGATCTTTCCGACAAGGCGCTTTCGGTCGCGAGGCTCCACCTCTATGAAAGCAATCTGGAAATCGACTATCGCCACCAGAGTGCTGAATCCCTTGCGGCCGAGATGCCAGCGACGTTCGACGTAGTCACTTGCATGGAGATGCTTGAGCACGTTCCCGATCCGGCAAGTATCGTCAGTGCTTGCGCGGCAATGGTCAAACCGGGCGGGCATGTCTTCTTTTCTACGTTGAACAGAAATCCGAAGAGCTATCTGCTCGCAGTCGTCGGGGCGGAATACATCCTCCAGTTGCTACCGCGGGGCACCCACGATTACGCCAAATTCATCAAACCGTCCGAACTCGCGCGGAGTTGCCGCACAGCGGGGCTGGACGTTCGCGAATTGATCGGCATGAGCTACAACCCGCTGAGTAAGGTCTACTCCCTTGGCTCGGATACCGATGTCAACTACCTTATGTACGCAGTTCGAAATGCCTGAAGCCGTATTTTTCGATCTCGATGGCACGCTCGCGGATACGGCACCCGACCTCGCCTCAGCACTGAACCGGTTGCGCACGGAGGAAAACGAAGAGCCCCTTCCCGAATCCGTACTACGACCGTGGACCTCCAACGGCGTAGCAGGCATGCTGTGGGCGGGTTTTTCCATCTCTCGCCAAGACTCTGCGTTTCCCCGCCTGGCCTCCCGCTTCCTGGCACTTTACGAACAATCGTTGTGCGAGCGAACCCGTCTTTTCGAAGGCATGCCCGGAGTATTGAGAGAACTTGAATGCCGCGCAATCCGCTGGGGGGTCGTTACCAACAAGAGTATTCGACTCACCCGGCCACTGCTCGCCGCACTCGATTTGGATAGACGCGCTTCGGCAATCGTTGGCGGCGACTCCGCCGCGGCGCCCAAACCTGCACCCGATCCCCTCTTCCTGGCCTGCTCACTGGCAGCGGTCAGCGCTCCACGGTGTATATATGTCGGAGACCACGAACGAGACATCGTCGCCGGCAAGGCAGCAGGAATGCAGACGGTCGCGGCCTCCTACGGCTACGTGAGCGAAAACTGCCGCATCAGCGACTGGGGTGCCGACGCAGTGATCTCGTGCCCCCTTGATTTGCTCGAGTTGCTTGGGGCCTGATCTCCCGGACCAAGAAACGCGATGCTCAGAGGAACCGGTCGAGTAGCTTGCGGCTGGCTTGATCAAGCGCTTTCTGATTCTCGATCATGTAGTGAACACCGTGTCGATCGGTAATGACAAGCCGGGAGGCGTCGAGCCGACGAATGTCCTCCTCCGCCTTCAACACCAGAGACGTACTGCCGCGATCGGTTTCAATCCGCCAGACACTGGGGGTCGAAAATGTTGACACTTCGACAAGACGACGAATGCGGGGCATGAAATCCCGCGATGCCAGTTCCTCTTCCACGAGCAACAAGACGTCTTCGGGAAGCTCGTCGAGACATTCGATCCAACAAATCTCCCGACCCGTGGCCCCGACCAACGCCACACCTTCACGCGGCGCCCCGAGCGGAAAGGCCCTTATCGGAACGATACCCGTGTGCGTGCTACCGTCGGCTAGCGTCAGCACCAACCTGCCATGCGCATCGCGCTCAAGCCCACCGATTTCCCGCTCTTCGTGCGACGCCATCAAGAAGGCTCCTTCTCGGGAATCGGCAACGGCCTGATAACGGGCTCTTCATCAACTTGCCGCGCCTGCGCTTCGTACAGACGGAAATAGGCCCCGCGGCGCTCTATGAGCTCCTCGTGCTGCCCGATCTCTACGATCCGCCCACGATCCATCACCACTAGACGGTCCGCCTTGCGCAGCGTCGACAATCGGTGGGCAATTGCAATCGTCGTCCTGCCCCTGACCAGATTGTCGAGCGCTTTCTGGATCTCCTTTTCCGTCTCGGTGTCGACCGAAGATGTAGCCTCGTCGAGGATCAGTATCCGCGGATCGATAAGCAGTGCGCGGGCAATCGAGATTCGTTGACGCTCGCCGCCCGACAGACCCTGTCCGCGCTCCCCAACCAACGAATCGTAGCCTTGCGGCAAGCGCAGGATGAACTCGTGAGCATGTGCCGCACGGGCCGCAGCGACGATCTCGGCGCGGGATGCACCGGGTCTGCCGTATGCGATGTTTTCGGCAATCGTCCCGAAAAAGAGAAAGGGCTCTTGCAGAACGAGACCGATATTCGCACGATATTCGGCCACGGGCACCGAACGTATATCGACCCCATCGGCAAGAATTGCACCGCCTGTCACATCATAAAAACGGCACATCAAGTTGACGAGCGTACTCTTGCCGGACCCGCTGTGCCCCACCAGACCGATCATCTCCCCTGGATTCACCGCCAGATTCAATCCCCGAATCACGCTGCGACTACCATACCTGAATGCCACTTCGCGCAGCTCCAGCCTTCCGGTCACGCCAGCCAGATGGACCGGACGCACGGGTTCCGGAACGCTCGACACATGATCGAGGATGTCGAAAATTCGCTTCGCCCCGGCCGCCGCCTTCTGGGTGACGGACACGATTCTGCTCATCGAATCTAGTCGTGAGTAAAAGCGGCTGATATACGCGATAAAAGCAGTCAGGACACCCACCGTGATGCTGTCGTGCGCCACCAGCCAAATACCAAAGCCCCACACGACAAGCAGACCGATTTCGGTCATCAATGAAACTGTCGGGGAAAATACCGACCACACCTTGTTGAGGCGATCATTCACCATCAGGTTGTGCAGGTTCGCGTCACGGAAACGCTGACTCTCTCTCGACTCCTGAGCAAAAGCCTTGACGACTCGAATCCCGGGAATGGTGTCGGCAAGCACGTTGGTCACCTCCGACCAGACTCGACCGGTTTTTTCGAATCCGGTTCGCAGACGGTCCCGAACCCTATGAATCAACCAGGCGATGAACGGCAAGGGTACAAGCGTGACCAACGCAAGCGTGGGGTTGATTGAGAAGAGAATGACCGCAGTCATTGCGATCATGAGAACATCAGTCGCGAAATCAAGCAGGTGTAACGAAAGGAATACGCAGATCCGGTCGCTCTCGCTACCGATCCGGGCCATGAGGTCGCCAGTGCGCTTGCCTCCGAAGTATTCAAGGGAAAGCTGAAGCAGGTGATCGTAGGTCGCCGTTCGCAAATCAGACCCTATTCTCTCGCTCACCAAGGCGAGAATGTAGGTCTTGGCCCAGCCCAGGCCCCACGCGACCAGAGCCGAGAGCAAAAGCCCACCGAGGAACATCGATACCAGACCAGCATTGATCGGTGCACCATTCTGGTACGGGATGAGGATGTCATCCATGATTGGCATCGTGAGATACGGCGCAACGAGGGTTGCTGCCGTCGACGCGAGCGTCAACAGGAAACCCGCAAGCAGCATACCGCGATAGGGCCGGGCAAAACGCCACAATCGAAAAAGGGTCCAAGTAGTAGGCGGCGTTTCGAACTCACGCGCACAGATCGGGCATTCTTCCTGATCGGGTTCGAGTACCGCCCGACAATCGGGACAGACGTGCTCACCCGCCGTGTGGTCTTCGACCAGCCCAGCGAGAACGTCTCTTCGCCGGTCGAATGCGTCAACCACTCTCAGTGCCTGCGCGTTTTGTTCAAGGGTGTAGCGCCACAGTGCAAGGCGTCGCTCCGAATCGTGCAACTCCAAGGTTCCGACCCCGCCATGGTCGTAATGGCTCAACCTCAGTCCGCTCTGCAGTGTCCACTGCTTCCAGTCGCCACCAGTCTCGGCCGTGCAAGCGAACAAGCGTGCACTGGTTACGGCCACTATCCCGCTTCCAAAGCGCAGTTCCGCGTCAAGATCAAGCAGGAGCACCGCAAGCAATGTTTCGTCCTCGGCAAGCGACGATAGCAAGCCCGAGCGCCAAGGCATGGGCACGAGATCGGCAGCAAGAGGGCGAGCTGTCATTGAAGATGCATCCACAACAATTAGGCCGCCCTCCGGTTGGCGAGAACGGTCAGCAAGATTCGGTTGATGCGTATTAAACTACCTTCAGCAGAAGAGCCGCAGACAAATGTCGGCAGGTCCGATGAACTGACCTCAGCATGGGTTGGGGGCGAAGTATATCGTCGGGCTGTGGAATACAAACAACACTTACACGCAGATACAGGTCTGAAGGTTTGTTTTGCGTAACGTGGCGTCGGCGTTGGAATTCGGGGACTCTGGTGCTACCCGATCCATCGGTGTTCCGCCTGAACGTGCACCTGCCTCCTGCCGGAAAACATGAATAAAGAGCGAGACATAGAAATACTCAGGGCTCGGTATCTTGACGGGCCCAACATCTGGACCTACCGCCCGGTCATCGAAGCATGGGTCGATATCGGACAGTTTGAAGATCTTCCCTCCAACGCTCTGCCCGGCCTTTACGAGCGAATCACCACATGGCTTCCCGGCCTGGTCGAGCATCGCTGCGGAATAGGCGAACCGGGCGGCTTTCTGAAG
Source organism: Cognatazoarcus halotolerans (assembly GCF_009800965.1). GTDB lineage: Bacteria > Pseudomonadota > Gammaproteobacteria > Burkholderiales > Rhodocyclaceae > Cognatazoarcus > Cognatazoarcus halotolerans. The sequence continues at coordinate 128,263 of NZ_WUAF01000012.1, forward strand.
CGTTTGCGCGAGGGCACCTGGGCAGGGCACATAATCGAGCATCTCGCGATTGAGCTGCAGAACATGTCAGGTCTTCAGGCAGGGTTTGGTAAAGCGCGTGAAACCGGCGTACGCGGAATCTACAAGGTCGCGTTCCGTGCCCGCAATGAACGCGTAGGGCGCCGCGCACTCACCTTGGCACGTGAGTTGTTCCTTGCCGCCGCCGATGATCGGAATTTCGACGTCGCAAAGGCTGTCGCGGAGCTGCGCGAAATTCTGGACCGACATCATCTTGGACCTAGCACGGCTTCGATCATCGATGCAGCGAGCGCCCGGCGAGTACCGGTGATTCGCCTTAGCGAAGGCAACCTCGTTCAGCTTGGTTACGGCGCCAACCTGCGTCGTGTCTGGACTGCTGAGACGGACCGCACCAGCGCTATCGCGGAGGGAATTTCGCGCGACAAGACACTGACCAAGAATCTGCTTGAATCAGTGGGAGTCCCGGTTCCGCGTGGCGAAATCGCGGGGAGTCCTGAGAACGCATGGGAAATTGCGGAGGATATCGGTCTGCCGGTCGTGGTCAAACCCGTGGATGGCAATCATGCCCGTGGCGTCAGCCTCAACCTCTCGATTCGCAGCGAAATCGAAGCCGCTTGGCAGCTCGCGGACAGCGAAGGTAGCGAGGTGCTTGTCGAACGATTCATCCCAGGCAGCGAACACCGCCTCCTCGTGGTGGGTGGCGAGATGGTTGCCGCGATTCGTGGCGAGCTGGTCTCGGTCCGCGGCGACGGCAGTTCAAGCGTCTCGCAACTGATAGACATGCAGCTCAACAGCGATCCTCGTCGGGGTGCGGAAGAAGAGTTCCCGCTCGACGAGATTCGCTTGGAGAACAATCCAGTAGTCCTCATGGAACTCCAGCGACAAGGGCTCGACGGGAATTCGGTGCCGGATTCGGGCCGTGAGGTCTTGATTCAGCGAACCGGAAACATGGCCGTGGATGTCACCGATGAAGTCCATCCCGACGTGGCCGCCGCCGTAATACTTGCTGCTCGCGTCATCGGCCTGGATATCGCCGGCGTGGACCTTGTGGCCCAGGATATCTCGCGGCCGCTCACGAGCCAGGGAGGAGCGATCGTCGAAGTCAATGCAGGGCCGGGCTTGCTGATGCATCTCAAGCCAGCCATCGGGGCCCCGCGCCCCGTCGGCGAAAAAATTGTCGAACACCTGCTGCCGGCTCCGAGCGATGGCCGCATTCCGGTCATCGGTATCAGTGGCACCCGCGGAGGCAGGGACGTTGCGCATCTGCTCGCATACCTGCTTGGGCTCGATGATCGCTTGGTTGGTCTTGCCTGCGCCGACGGTACCTATCTGGGCAAAAGGACCGTCGCGCGTGGTAACCATGACCGGCACTCATCAGGACGCCAGATGCTGATGAACCCGCGGGTCGAGGCTGCGGTAATTGAAAACGGCCCCACGTCGATCCTCAATGACGGACTTGCCTATGATCGCTGCCACATCGGGATCGTCACGGATCTGCACGATCCGGAGCAGTTCTCGGCGTTTCACGTCTCCGATACTGCGCAGCTGTTCAACGTTCTGCGGACCCAGGTGGACGTTGTCTTGCCAGATGGATTTGCAGTGCTCAACGCAGACAATCCCGACATCGCGGGCATGGCGTCACTTTCCGATGGCGATGTAATCCTGTTTGGAGAAACGATCGGCTCGACGGTGATTGCCGCCCATCTCGCGGAAGGCGGCCGGGCCGTTGTCGCCGATGCAGGTACGCTGCAGATACTTGATGCCGCCAACCCACCGATCGAGATCGCACTTGGCATGAGCGGTCCGGCAAGCCTTTGGCAGGCTGCCGCCGTCGCCGCGGCCTGGGGTAGCGGCGTGACGCTACCTTTGATTAAGGCCGGTATCGAAGGCCTCCCCAAACATGCGATTGCATCGAAATCGGTGCGTGCTCGGCGCCGACAGGATCTACAAAAATGAAGATAACCCGGATTCGCGCACTACGCGGCCCGAACATCTGGACTCGGCGTACAGCAATCGAGGCATTGCTGGAATGTGAAGACCGCGAACTCTCGCTTGCCGACATGCCGGGTTTCGAAGCCCGCTTGAGAGCGCGCTTTCCAGCGATTGGAGCGCTTCGTTCGATCGGCCACGAAGGTACGACGTCGATGGCCGACGCGCTGCGCTACGCCGCCCTCAATCTGCAGATACAAGCGGGTTGCCCGGTAACGTTCTCCCGCAGCACCCAAACGGTCGAACAGAATGTTTTTCAGGTAGTCGTCGAATACACAGAAGAAACCGTCGGAAGACTCGCATTCTCCCTCGCGGCAAAACTATGCGAGGCGGCAGACGGGGAGCTGCCGTTCGTACTCGACACCGCGATCGAGCAGTTGCGTGAGCTTGACGAAGATGTGCGTCTCGGACCTAGCACCGGGTCAATCGTCGAAGCGGCTGTCGCCAGAAACATTCCTTTTCGCAGACTGACCGATGGCAGCCTGGTGCAGCTCGGATGGGGCAGCCGCCAAAGACGAATCCAGGCGGCGGAGACCGATCGGAGCAGCGCGATTGCGGAATCGATTGCGCAAGACAAGGAACTCACCAAGAAACTCCTGGCGGCGGCGGGCGTACCGGTGCCCGAAGGCCGCCCCGTCAGCGACGCGGCTGATGCCTGGGCTGCTGCCTGCGAAATCGGCCTGCCCATCGTCGTCAAACCTCGTGATGGCAACCAGGGCAAAGGCGTCACGGTCAACATCGAAAGCCGCGAGCATCTTGAAATCGCATACGCTGCCGCAGCGGAATTCCGTGACGAAGTGATGGTCGAGCGCTTCATTCCCGGCCACGACTTTCGCCTGCTGGTCGTTGGCGACAGAATGATCGCCGCCGCCCGGCGCGACCCTCCGCACGTTATAGGAGATGGCGAGAAGACGATCGTCCAGTTGGTGGATCAGGTAAATTCCGATCCCCGACGAGGATCCGGTCACGCCACGTCCCTGACTCGTGTCAGGCTCGACGACATTGCCGTAGCCCGTCTCGCTGTCCAAGGCTTCACCAAGGAGTCCGTTCCTCCGAAGGGTGCCCGGGTTGTGTTGAGAAACAACGCGAATCTAAGTACCGGCGGGACTGCCACCGACGTGACTGAAGAAGTCCACCCCGAACTCGCCGACCGGGCAATTGATGCTGCACGCATGATCGGCCTCGACATCTGCGGCGTCGACGTCGTCTGTGAGACGGTTCTCAAGCCACTCGAGAGCCAGGGAGGCGGCATCGTTGAAGTCAACGCTGCGCCCGGGCTACGGATGCACCTTCAGCCCTCCTTTGGAAAGGGCCGCGCGGTTGGCGAAGCAATTATCGGCTCGATGTTCGAAACGAACGAAGACGGCCGCATCCCGGTCGTTGCGGTAACAGGCACCAACGGCAAGACAACGACAGTCCGACTCATCAGTGCAATGCTTACAACAAGCGGAGCGCGCGTGGGAATGACCAATACGGACGGCGTCTATATAGAAGGACGACGAATCGATACCGGCGACTGCAGCGGGCCGCGCAGCGCGCGAAACGTTCTGATGCATCCGGAGGTGGATGCCGCCGTCTTCGAGACTGCCCGGGGCGGCCTCCTCCGAGAGGGGCTTGCCTTTGATCGATGCCAGGTTGCGGTCGTCACCAATATCGGCTCCGGTGACCACCTCGGACTGAACTACATCACTACCGTCGAAGACCTCGCGGTGCTGAAGCGTGTAATCGTTCAGAATGTCGCGCCGGATGGCGATGCCGTGCTGAACGCCGACGACCCAATGGTTGCAGCGATGGCGGCGGCTTCGTCCGGTAGCGTGATCCTGTTTGCCCGCTCGCGTGACAATCCCGCCGTTGCCACGCACCTGCTCCGTGGGGGGCGGGCAGTAATCGTCGAAAGTGGAGATATCGTTGCAATAGCCAAAGACGAATCATTCCGTATTGAGCTTTCCGAGCTAGGTTTCACCGGTGGAGGGAAGATCGGCTTTCAGGTCGAGAATGCGCTTGCATCGGTCGCTGCGGCGTGGTCACTTAGACTCGCTCCAGAAATCATTCGCAGGACGCTGAAGGAATTCGACTGCGATGTGGCAACGGCGCCGGGCCGCTTCAATACATTCACCTACCGCGGCGCCACCATCATCGCCGATTACGGCCACAATCCTGATGCGATCAAGGCGCTCGTGTCTGCGGTTGAAGCGATGGACGCAAGTAGACGCATCGTGGTCATCAGCGGCGCGGGAGACCGTCGTGACGAAGACATTCGTGATCAGACCCGGATCCTGGGCAAGGCTTTCGACGAAGTGATCCTCTACCAGGATCAGTGCCAGCGCGGCCGTGCGGACGGGGAAGTTCTGGCTCTGTTGCGTGAAGGGCTGAACGGTGCAACAAGGACAACCCTGATCGACGAAATCCGGGGCGAATTCGCCGCGACAGACCTTTCCTTGGAGCGTCTTCGCCCAGGGGATCTTTGCCTGATTCTGGTCGATCAGGTGGAAGAAGCGCTCGCGCACCTGGCTCGGCGGATAGCGGAAGGCTGAGAACTCCGTCCTTCTGTCACCGACAATCGACAATGGCTGTCGAGGGCACAGCCTACGGACGCGGGTCCATCGCTCGAATGGGTCCGCGTGATCTTAAGCGCACCGGAAAAAGTCACGGGATCCGACCATCTCCGTGTGGAAGCTTCCCGAAAAACGACGATTGTCGGAAAATCCGCGCACTGACACAGTTTGTCGACGCTTTGCACGTGAGAAGAGGTGGCCCCATTCTCGTAATGGCTGGGTCGCCCCGGTCAACGACCAGATATGGGCCCGGCAAGAATGCGCCAAGATAAAAAAAACGCCACCTTTAAAAGGTGGCGTTTTTTTTATCTTGGCGCGCTCGGCAGGATTCGAACCCACGACCCCCTGGTTCGTAGCCAGGTACTCTATCCAACTGAGCTACGAGCGCGTTTTGAAAGCAAGAATTATACCCACTTTTTGCCTTCTGTAAACACTTACAACATCAAACTTTGGCGGAGAGAGAGGGATTCGAACCCTCGATACGAGTTTTAGCCCGTATGCTCCCTTAGCAGGGGAGTGCCTTCGACCTCTCGGCCATCTCTCCGTACAACGGAGGCCGGATAATAATGGTTTATCCGGCTCCGGTCAAACCTCGCGTAGCAGGATTTTCGAGTTCAAATGCCTTATGCAGAACGCGAACGGCAAGTTCAAGATATTTCTCGTCGACAACGACCGAAATCTTGATCTCAGAGGTCGAAATCATCTGGATGTTGATACCCTCCTCCGCCAGAGTCCGAAACATCCTGGATGCAACACCTGGGTGAGAGCGCATACCAACGCCCACGATTGACACCTTTGCCATTGATGTGTCGCCTGCAATCGATCGGGCTCCAATATGCTCTTTCACGCCTGCAAGCGCTTCCATCGCGCGCTCGTAATCAGCGCGACCGATCGTAAACGAAAAATCGGTACTGCCGTCCCTGCCTACATTCTGGATGATCATGTCCACATCAATGTTTGCTTCCGCGATCGGGCCCAGGATCTGATATGCAATGCCGGGTCTGTCAGGCACCCCAAGCACTGTGAGTTTCGCCTCATCGCGATTGAATGCGATACCAGAGATGATCGGTTGTTCCATGCCCCCGGACTCCTCGACAGTGATCAGCGTCCCCTCACCCTCCTCAAGGAAGCTAGACAGTACGCGTAACTTGACCTTGTATTTTCCTGCAAATTCGACCGACCGGATCTGAAGCACCTTGGACCCCAAGCTCGCCATCTCCAGCATTTCCTCGAACGTGATCGTATCGAGTTTGCGGGCCTCCGAAACGATTCGCGGGTCTGTGGTATAGACGCCTTCGACATCCGTATATATCTGACACTCATCAGCCCCGAGGGCAGCGGCGAGCGCGACGCCCGTCGTGTCCGACCCTCCCCGGCCTAATGTAGTGATGTTGCCAAGCTCATCGACGCCCTGAAACCCTGCCACAACGACCACACTGCCTTCTTGCAAGTCGGTACGAATCGGCGTCTCGTCGATACTCAGGATACGTGCTTTGGTATGAGCGCTATCGGTAAGAATCCTGACCTGACTGCCTGTATAGCTTTTTGCTTTGACTCCAAGCTCGTTCATCGCCATGCATAGCAGGCCGATTGTTACTTGCTCTCCAGTCGCCAGCACGACATCGAGCTCGCGTGGGCTCGGCTTGGAAGAGATCTGACTTGCAAGGGCGATCAAGCGATTGGTCTCACCACTCATGGCGGACACCACGACCACAACCCTGTGCCCCTCAGCCCGGAAACGTGCGACGCGCGACGCCACCTTCTTGATCCGCTCCGGGTCACCAACCGAAGTACCGCCATACTTCTGAACGATGAGTGCCATTACTCCGACCACGATTGCCCAAGGTTTTCGATTGTACCGAAAGCTCCTTGGACTCATCTCGTCGGGGCGACCGGCTCTACGACAACTTTCACCCGGCGGCTTTGGGATTGCCCATGCTAAAAACGTAGTAGCTCAGAAATTCAACGCGATGCTTTGCGGTTGGTCTCACCCGTGAAATTCGTCTTGTATGTCTAAAGAATAGTCCCCTATACTCCATTCATCCTATGACCAAAGTCGTAGGAACCAAGCAAACCCTAAGCATGTCTCATAGCCTGCTAGGGTAGTCCAACCGGAGAAAACACTATGAAATCAAGCGATGATGTGGATGTCCGCGAGATTCGTCGGAAGCTGGGGCTGAATCAATCGCAATTTTGGTCGAAAATCGGCGTGACTCAGAGTGGCGGATCCCGTTACGAGAGTGGTCGTAACATTCCCCGCCCTGTGCAGGCTTTACTACGTCTGGTGCACGTTGAACAGATCGACATCGGCAAGATCAAGAAGGAAGATCTGGAAGTCACTGAGTATCTGCGTGCGAGCAATCCCGAGCTTTTCAAGACGCTCAAGAAGGAAGCGCGTGCTTCAAAGAAGAAGGACCGCAGCGCAAAGTAATCGCGCGGCGGGCACACTTCATCAGGGACTGACCTCTACGGTCAGTCCCTTTTTTCTTATCATTTCTGCGTAGAACTCAAGACGATCCGGATCCAGCGCAACGATCCGGGACGCTGTAGGCTGCATCGACGGCCGGGCAACACCATAAAGCAATACCCCCTTGAGGCGATCGGTACCGACTTCCTCAAGCAGGGTGAGATAGGCTGAAATCATGTTTTCATCCGGCGGGCTGCCATCGCGCGAAAAAAGGCAGGTCTGAACCCAGGTAGGACAAAGTTCGGAACTCGTTCGCAGATTGTTTACGACCTGGCTCGGATCGAGCACCACCCCATTGATATCGAGAAAATCCTCGCGACGACCTGCATCAACCTTGAACCAAACCTCACCGCCAAGTGCCCCTAGCGCACTCACCCCGCTTTGGACGCTGGTGCGGCCCATCAGGCTCCCGTTCGTGATCAGGCGAATCGGCGTATATGACGTCAGGCCGTAGTCGTCCCGTATTTCACCCACCAGCTTCACCGCATCTGCAAATGAGTGGGAGCTCGTGGGTTCGCCATTGCCCGAAAACGCAATATCACAAATACGGCGGAGTTCTTCAGGGACACGCTTCTGCATGAAGTCGCCGGCCAATGCCTGATCCATGAAACTCGTCAATTCGTGGCGTAACAACGCCAGATCCAATGAAGGCGCGCGCCCCCGGATCAGCCCCGGCACTTGACAGTACATGCACTGCCAATTGCACGCATTGTTAGGGTTCAGGTTGATTCCGATCGACACGCCGCCGGCCCGGCGCGACACCACGGGGTATACATAGCGCATACCGACGACCGTCCGGTCGTGATCCGAAAAGCTCAGAACACCTGTCGCCACTGAATTCATCACAGTACCTCAGTCCAATACTGGCTCGATGCTATACTCTTCGCCCGCTTAATCAAGCACTTGGACATCATGAACATCACCAGAAGACTGGAATTCGATGCCGGTCACCGCATTCCCGATCATGGCAGCCAGTGCCGCCATCTACATGGCCACCGATACGCACTCGAAATAACGCTTACAGGAACCATCATCGAACGTGCCGGTTCCGCGGTAAACGGTATGGTCATGGATTTTGGCGACATCAAATCGATCGCCAATCGTCATCTCGTCGAGGCTTGGGATCACGCATTCCTTGCATATCGTCACGATGCAATAGTGGTAGAAATGCTTTCGATGATACCCGGCCACAAAACCGTATTGCTTGATGTTGTCCCAACAGCTGAAAATCTTGCAATGACAGCGTTCCGAATTCTCGATCCGCTTTACCGGAACAATTACGACAACAAGCTAAGGCTGGAGCGCATTCGCCTCTATGAAACTCCGAATTGCTGGGCGGACGCCTTGTGCGAGCGGATTTGATTGAATTGGCGGATAGGGTGGGATTCGAACCCACGGATCCCGCGAAGGATCGCCGGTTTTCAAGACCGGTGCATTCAACCGCTCTGCCACCTATCCGGCGCACATCATTCAATTCGATCACCGGAGCGAGTCGCGGAGTATAGCACCGTCCGGAAATCATGATCTGCAACGGAAAATTCTTTGCGCCTCGGACGGAGGACAACCTCATTCGTTTGAAAACAGCGCCAAGGTTGAGTGAGTGCACTGCTCGCTGATGCCGCCCAGTCGGTCGCCCACAGCAGCGCAAAAAGAACTCGAGGGTGTGTCGAGAAGTAGCATAAGGACGTGAGATGTTCGCCGCGTGGCCCCTGCAGTGCCTACAGACGGTGGGCGCGAAGTTGGTAGGTCGTCGGAGAACTTCGGTGCGGTGAGAGTCGCGACGCTTAAGGCTGTCCATGAGGAAGCCCCCGATGACCAAAGAACAGGAGACAGCTTTCCAAGCTGCCTGAGAAGGCTCGACGATATCATTGACGACATGGTGGGCCCCACTACCCGGCGGCTAATGGAGCTCTATGTCGAAAACCGACGCGGCACCGCGAGTCCCAAAGCTACACACTGACAGCTGCTTCCCGCCCTTTCTGGAGCCTCGCCGGGCGGTCCAGGCGAAACGAACGACGGTGATTCAGAAAGCCTACGTGCAGGCATCTCCACCTCCTCAGTCGATGATCCGATGCAGGCAGCGGGCTTGAGCGGGATCTCGAAGAGCCAAGTTATATTGGCCCAGCAAATCCTGCACAGGTCACGCCACTAATGTAAATGCCTGAGCGGGCGTTTTCATATCCAGGGCCTGATGCGGCCGCTGGTGGTTGTAAAACTGGATCCAGTCGCCAATGACACGACTGGCGTGTTGCAAAGTTTCAAAGCGGTGACGGTGGATACACTGTTCCTTCAACGTACGGATCATCCGCTCCACCAGGCCGTTTTGCTGCGGGGTGTACGGGGTGATGAATTCCTGCTTCAGACCGTAGCTTTTGACCAGCGCCGTGTAGCTGCAGCTCGTGAAGACCAGACCGTTATCAGAGCGCAGCAGGAACGCTTCCTTCACACGCCCCAGCGTGCCGAAACGGGCGATCAAGGCCTGCTCCAGCGCCGCCTCGGCAGTGCGGGACTTGCCACTGCGTGAGACGTGCCACCCCAGCAGCTCCCGGCTGAAGCAGTCGATTACCAGCGCCAGCGTGGCCCAGCCGTCACGGCCCGCCCAAACACGGCACAGATCCGTCGCCCAGCGTTCGTTGGGCTCAGAGGCTCGCGAACGCCGTGCTGCAATCCGTGGCCGAAACCCAACCGGACGCTTCCTGACCTGCCAGCCACGCAGCTGAAACACCCGCTGCACGGTGTTCTTGTTGAAACCGAGCAGGTGGGCCACGGTCCGATAGCCGAAGGACGGGTTGTCCTCGATTATCGCCTTGATCGGTTCGGCAAAGCGAGCCTGCACCTTCGGCGAGGCCTTCACCGACTGGTAGTAAAAGGTGCGACGGGGCACTTCAAACCACCGGCACAGCTGACTGATCGAGACGACAACACCTTCTTCATGCAGTCCTTGGCGGATCGTCTCGATCACTTCTCGTCCTCGCCCAGCAGGGACGCAATTTTTTTCGGGCACGCAGCTCCAGCATCGCTTCCCCATAGGCTTCCTGGAGCTGCTTGATCTGCTTCTCGTAATGCTCCCGGATGTCCAGCGGGTTGGTTCGCAGCGCGTTCTCCATACCTCCCTTCGCCTCGTCGATCCAGGTCTCGATCTCTGATGGGGGAAGGTCGTACGAACGACTCGCCTCCGCTAACGTCCTCTTCCCTTGCAGGAGCTCCATCACCAATGCGCTCTTGCGCCTGGCCGTCCAACGCTTGATTTCGTCTTCCATTTCCGTACCCATGTGTCCTTCCTTTCAAGGCTAACACCTGAGCAGGTTTTTACTGGGTCAATACAGAAGAGCCAAGTGCCACACCTGTGCGCCGAGGTGGACGAGCTAGTGCAGACATTCCTAAAGCACCCGACCAAAGACGACTGACCGTACGGATGTCGCCAAGCGCGTCTCATCGATTAGCTTTGGCAGCTAGCGATCCACATCCGTATCGCTTAACGGCCCTTAGCACACCCTGCCATCGGAACTGCCTACGGACTCTTCATATCCACCTATCGCGGAGCTCGGATGTTCCGGGCGATCTTTACGCCATAGGCAACGATCATGACCCACTCACCGATACGACATAGCAGGGCCTATCGGCCTGCGACCATCGAATCAAATCCGTGTTTCAGAACCTGAAAGATACGCACGTCAAGTACTACAAGTCGGAATGCGCAAAGAAAAAAGCCCCGCATAATGCAGGGCTTTTTTCTTTGTTTTTGGCGGAGTGGACGGGACTCGAACCCGCGACCCCCGGCGTGACAGGCCGGTATTCTAACCAACTGAACTACCACTCCGCGCTAAACCCAACTCCGGATTTTTGCCCGAAGCTACTGCCGTTGCCGGCTCTCAAAGCTGGCGTCCCCACGGGGATTCGAACCCCGGTTATCGCCGTGAAAGGGCGGTGTCCTAGGCCTCTAGACGATGGGGACCTATTTCTTTCTTTGGTGGAGGTAAGCGGGATCGAACCGCTGACCTCTTGCATGCCATGCAAGCGCTCTCCCAGCTGAGCTATACCCCCAAACAGAGGCGGCAGTATAGCAAACGAATCTGGTTACGCAAGCACTTTCTGCAATACCAACATCACTGAAACCACATGAAACTGGCGGAGTGGACGGGACTCGAACCCGCGACCCCCGGCGTGACAGGCCGGTATTCTAACCAACTGAACTACCACTCCGCGCTAAACCCAACTCCGGATTTTTGCCCGAAGCTACTGCCGTTGCCGGCTCTCAAAGCTGGCGTCCCCACGGGGATTCGAACCCCGGTTATCGCCGTGAAAGGGCGGTGTCCTAGGCCTCTAGACGATGGGGACCTATTTCTTTCTTTGGTGGAGGTAAGCGGGATCGAACCGCTGACCTCTTGCATGCCATGCAAGCGCTCTCCCAGCTGAGCTATACCCCCGCACCGCGAAAGAGGCCGAATTATAGGTCGGCTTGCCGGAGCTGTAAATACCGAATTGCAACCGAATCACTTGTGCAAAAGAACGGGGCTTCCGACCAGAAAAACGTCCGGGGCGCGCGGATCAAACAAGGCACCCACAATCAAATTACCTTTCCAGGATTCATGAGCCCGCGTGGATCGAAGAGTTGCTTGATCGCGACCATCATTGCAGTCTCCTCTGGATCACGGTAGCGCAAAATCTCGGTTCTCTTGAGTTGTCCTAATCCATGCTCTGCGGAAATGGATCCACCAAAGCTCACCACCAGATCATGGACGATCCGGTTCACAGTCGGGGTCGAGTCGATGAAGTGCGCATTGGAGCCCGAATCAGGCTTCGAAAGGTTGTAATGTAGGTTTCCGTCGCCGAGGTGGCCGAATGCAACAACGCGAATTCCGGGAAACGCCTCGCAGAGCGCTTTTCCCGCTGATTCAAGAAATGCGGGAATCAGACTCACCGGGACAGACACATCGTGCTTTATGCTGACCCCCTCAAGACGCTGGGCCTCGGAAATGTTTTCGCGTAGATGCCAAAGAGCTCGCGACTGAGCAAGGCTGCTGGCAATGACCGCATCGGTGATCAACCCTTGGTCGAACGCTCCGCTTAGCGCATCGTCCATGACTTCCCGCAGACGCTCCTCGTCACCACCATCCGCGAGTTCGATCAGGACAGCCCACCTGCCCCGCTCCGCCACGGGGGAGCGAGCGCCAGGCAAGTGGCGCAGTACCAGATCAAGCGCCTCGCGTCCGATCAGTTCGAAGCTGTTGAGCGCATTGCCCGTCCGGGACTGCATGAATCCAAGAAGGTCTACCGCCAGCGCAGGAGAATCGAGTTCGACCCACGCCACACAAAGAGCGCGAGGCCGTGGAAACAGCTTCAGAACCGCCGCGGTGATGATGCCCAATGTGCCTTCGGCACCGATCAAAAGCTGTTTGAGATCGTAACCTGTATTGTTCTTGCGCAAGCCACGCAAGCCGTTCCAAAGACGGCCGTCGGGCAGGACGGCCTCGACGCCCAACACGAGATCACGTGCATTCCCGTAGCGGAGCACATGCACACCGCCCGCGTTCGTCGAAAGATTGCCACCGATCTGGCAACTGCCTTCGGAGGCGAGCGATAAAGGAAAAAGGCGATCGATACTCGCGGCGGCCTCCTGAACGGCAGCAAGCGTGCAGCCCGCTTCGGCAATCAGTGTGTTGTTGGCCGGGTCCAATTCGCGAATCCGGTTCAATCGCCCAAGACTTATTACCAGTTCGTCACCGCCATCCCGTGGCGTAGCGCCACCACACAAGCCGGTATTGCCCCCCTGCGGCACCATTGGGATACCCGCTGCATAGCAGCGAGCCATGATCTCCGCGAGTTGCCGGGCTGAGCCCGGCCGCGCCACGGCACGGGCCCGCCCGGAATACCGACCGCGCCAGTCCGTAAGATAGGGCGCCATATCAGCAGCCTCGACGAGAACATTCGATTCGCCAATCAGCTCGGCGAGGCATGCAAGAAAAGGGTCCGCCATTCTTGTCTCCTTAAGGGGCGGCCCCCGGAGCAGTTTCAGAGCTCGAGGGCGTAGCGAATCGTGTGCATGGAATGCTCCACTGCAACCTCACCTTCGGCAATCGCCTCCGCACCACGATGATAATCCAGCGGCCCGAGCTGACCGAGACGTGGTGTAATCAGCACGTCCGCCGGCTCACCGGCAAGGCGGCTTCGCGCCATCCGCACCTGCATGATATTGATACTGGTCGACATCACGTTGAGCAGCGAGGGCAGATCATTATCAGGCGCGACCGGCTCGAGCTCCCGTCCGCCGATACCGAGGCGGCTGAAGAACCTTTCCGCCCATCCTGGCTCGTCTGTCTCCGCCTCATCGGCCTTTGCGGGCTTGCGCGTCTTACCGACAAGATCGGAGCCCAAATCCACCGCGATCACGATATCCGCGCCCATTGCCCGACACAGCGAAACAGGGACAGGATTTACGAGGCCGCCGTCGACCAGCAGGCGCCCCTCATGCACGACCGGCGTGAGCAGGCCGGGCAAGGCTATCGAAGCGCGCACTGCCGCAGACACACTTCCCTCGCGCAGCCACACCTCTCGCCCATTGCGCAGGTCTGTCGCAACGCAGGCGAAGGGCGTATCGAGCGCCGAAAACTCGCGATCGGCAAAATTCCGCTCGAAGAACTCCATCAGTCGGTCGCCTCGAATCAGGCCGCTGCGCAGGCTGATATCCATCAACGAAACAACATTGTTCCACTTGAGGGAGCCCACCCAGCTCTTTAGCCTTTCAAGGTCACCTGCGGCAGCTGCAGCGCCGACAAAAGCACCAATCGAGCAACCGCAGATGATATCCGGCTTTACGCTTTCGCGAGCCAGCGCCTCAATAACACCGAGGTGTGCCCAGCCCCGCGCGGAACCACTCCCCAAGGCCAGACCGATACGGGGACGCGCACCAAGAGGATTCATCACAACGCGAATCTATTGACGCATTGCTTCAATTGGCTCGGCATAGAGATCGTGGACGTCGCAATCCGTAATGCGGACCTTGACGAAATCACCGACCTCGAGTGCGTCGCCCTGCGGGATCATTACCAGCCCATCGATCTCCGGAGCGTCCGCTGGAGATCTGGCAAGCGCGCCATCTTCGTCGATATCATCCACCAGCACGGTCATCTCCCGGCCGATGAAACGCTCGAGCCGTTGGGTGCTGATGTCCTCCTGAAACTCCATCAGCTGGATCCGCCGCTCTTCCCGAACTTCGTCAGGAAGTGCGCCGGGCAGTTCATTCGCCGATGCCCCCTCGACCGGCGAATACGCAAACGCCCCAACCCGGTCGACTTGGGCCTCCTCGAGGAACTGCAACAACATCTCGAAGTCCTCGTCGGTTTCGCCCGGAAAGCCTGTGATGAAGGTCGATCTGATGGTCAGGTCGGGGCAGATCTCGCGCCATCGACGGATACGCTCGAGGTTGTTTTCGGAGCTTGCCGGACGCTTCATCAGCTTGAGGATGCGCGGACTGGCATGTTGAAACGGCACATCGAGATAGGGCAGGATCTTGCCTTCGGCCATCAGCGGGATGATGTCATCGACACTTGGATATGGATACACATAGTGCAAACGTACCCACACGCCAAGTTCGCCGAGCGCGCTGCAAAGATCATAGAGCTTTGTCTTGAGCGGGCGTCCGCCCCAGAATCCTGTCCGATAACGTGTATCGACGCCGTATGCGCTGGTGTCCTGAGAAATCACCAACAGCTCTCTGACCCCTGAATCGACGAGCTTCTCGGCTTCCCTCATCACCTCGCCGATCGGCCGACTGACAAGATCGCCGCGCATCGACGGAATAATGCAGAAGGAGCACCGATGATTGCAGCCTTCAGAAATCTTCAGATACGCATAGTGCTGCGGCGTAAGCCGGATGCCTTGTGGAGGAACAAGATCGATGAACGGATCGTGAGGCTTGGGTAAATGCCGATGCACCGCATGCATGACCTGCTCGGTCGCATGGGGTCCGGTCACTTCCAGAACCTGCGGATGAGCCGCCAAGATGACGTCATCCTTCGCACCTAGACATCCCGTAACGATGACCTTGCCATTTTCGTTCAGCGCCTCGCCAATCGCATCCAGCGATTCCGCGACGGCGGCATCAATAAACCCACAGGTATTGACGACAACCAGATCGGCATCGTCATAGCCACCTGAAATTTCGTACCCTTCGCTTCGGAGACGGGTAAGGATATGCTCGGAATCAACTGTGGCCTTTGGGCAGCCGAGGGAGACAAATCCCACGCGAGGTACGGATCTCATTCAGTTAGCCATGTATCGTTCGAGGCTGTCGGCAGAAGCCGACGCGCGGCTGATGATTACTTCTTTCCACCCGCGGGCTTGCCACCCGCTTCCGGCGTTGCCGGGGCCTTGTCGGAGGCTGGAGCGCCTTCGCCGGGCACATAGTTCGGGAACTGGAAGCCGGAGAACAGGTTTCGGGTCTGGCTCTCGATCTTCTCCTGCATCTGGGTGAACATTTTCTTGCTCTGCTCCATGTAGGCACCCATGACGCTTTGCATCGCCGGCCCCTGGAAATTGAGGAACTGAGCCCACAAATCCTGACTGATCGGGCTGTTCTCACCGTATATTGACTTGGCCTGCTCCTGGAGCTTCTGCTGCATGTCGGTGAACGCCTTGATGTTGTTTTCAAGGTATTTGCCCATCATTCCCTGCATGGCATTTCCATAGAACCGAATCATGTGCGCCAGCAGATCACTGGTAAACATCGGGGCACCACCAGCTTCTTCTTCAAGAATGATCTGCAAGAGAATGCTGCGGGTCAGATCCTCGCTGGTCTTGGCGTCGACCACCTGAAACTCTTCGTTTGCGAGCACCAATTCCTTCACATCAGCCAAAGTGATGTACGAACTCGTCCGGGTATCGTACAACCGCCGATTCGGGTATTTCTTGATCAGACGCTGTGGATCAGCCATTTACTCATTCTCCTCGGTGGCGGAGGCCCCGCTCTCGTATTGCCGCATTATATCGCGATGCGAAAAGGAAAACCCCGCCATGCGGCGGGGCTCTAACAACATTTTCTCGCTTTGCACAAGAAAATCAGCACATGTGCAGACCACCATTGATATTAATGGTCGCACCAGTCACATAGCCGGCGAGTTCCGAGGCAAGGTAGGAACAAAGAGCGCCGATTTCTTCGGGCTTTCCAAGGCGCTTCATGGGGACGGTATCGATAATGCCCTGACGGATGTCTTCACGGATGGCCATGACCATGTCGGTACCGATATACCCAGGCGCAACCGCGTTGACGGTGACACCCTTGTTCGAGAGTTCCGCAGCGAGCGCCTTCGTGAAACCGAGCACCCCCGCCTTCGCGGTCGAATAGTTGGTCTGCCCGGCTTGACCCTTAACACCGTTGACCGAAGAAATGTTGATGATACGGCCCCAGCCGCGCTCGGCCATTTTCGGCGAAATGTGGTGAGTGACGTTGTAGAGACTGTTGAGATTGGTGTTGATCACCGCATCCCACTGCCCTTTTTCCATTTTCGGAAAGAACTTGTCGCGGGTAATTCCTGCGTTATTCACGAGCACGTCGATCGGGCCGACATCCGCTTCAATCTTCGCGACCATGGCGGCACACGAATCGTAGTCGGAGACATCACCTTCGGCTGCGATGAAGTCGAACCCCAACTCCTTCTGTTTCGCGAGCCACGGATCCTTTTCAGGAAAACCCGGCAGGCAGTTAGCCAGAACCGTCATTCCGTCTTTGGCGAGAGCTTGACAGATAGCGGTGCCAAGACCACCCATGGCTCCGGTCACAAGTGCGACTTTCTTGGTCATCATATTTCCTTGCGCGGCAATTGTTTGTTGGGTACTGCGGGTCACTGCACCGCAAAACACGACCCACAGCGATTCACGCCTGCGGCGGCCAAGGCCACCTCGGGTCTGATTATATACACAGCGAACAAATTCTGTTGCAACGCAACATCTTCTTTTTGCAAAAAAGCTCACTGTCTGACAAGTTCAACCGAATCCTGAAGGTCGGAAGCCATGACCACCCGACGCTCACCTGCCCTGGTTGCGACGCCCCCCTACATGTCGAACCACGCACAGGAAACCTCCAAAAGAAAACGCCGTCCGGAAAAACCGAACGGCGTTCGCCGCGACAGGCGTGCTGCCTGTCCTTAGGACTCCGAGCGACGGAATCAGAACATGTGCTGACCACCGTTGATAGAGATGTTTGCGCCGGTCACGAATGCGGCCTCTTCCGATGAGAGATACGCAACAAGACCCGCGATTTCCTCCGGTTTGCCGAGTCGGCTGACCGGGATCTGCGGCAAGATCTTCGAGTCCAGAATCTCCTGAGGGATCGCCATGACCATCTTGGTGCCAATGTAGCCCGGAGAAATGGTGTTGACCGTAACGCCGTTACGCGCGACCTCAAGCGCGAGCGCCTTCGTAAATCCGTGCATCCCGGCCTTCGCAGCCGAATAGTTCGTCTGCCCGAATGCCCCCTTCTGGCCATTGACCGAGGAAACGTTGATCACGCGCCCCCACTTGCGCTCCAGCATCCCGTCCATCACCTGTTTGGTCATGTTGAAGACGCTGTCGAGGTTGGTCGAAACCACCGCATCCCAGTCAGCTTTCGTCATCTTCTTGAAAGTCATGTCGCGGGTAATGCCGGCATTGTTCACCAAGACATCGACTGGGCCCACTTCAGCCGTCACCTTCTCGACACAGGCCTTGCATGAATCGAAATCGGCGACATCGCAAGGATAGGCCTTAAAGCCGTACCCCATGTTGTTCATGCTCTGCAACCAGTCGTGCGCCTTGGTGTTTCCGGGCGAATGTGTTGTTACGACGCGATACCCAAGGGCAGCAAGTTTGATGCAAATCGCCTCGCCAAGACCACCCATACCACCCGTTACGAGTGCCACTCTAGCCATGTTTTCTCCTCTCCCTTTTACGCTATCGGGGGTAACTGCAGAAGCCGGTAACGCCCCCTGCTCGTCCGCTACCGCTGCATTTTCCGTTTTTTCCAGAACGGCTTATCCGGCAAGGCTATCAGATATCAGGCCTTTGCCTTGACATATCGACCAGGAGCCGGTTCGATTGGCTCGTTGCGGGGGCTTCCGAGTCGACCGCGTGCTTTGACCTCCTTGCCGCTTTTCGGCTTGAGCCAGGTCATCCAATGGCTCCACCAGCTACCCGGCTGCTCGGATGCCGACTCCAGCCACTCATCCGGCGCAGCGGCATTCGAATCACTTACCCAGTAACTGCGACGGTTCTTGGAAGCCGGATTGATCGCACCTGCGATATGCCCGCTGGCACCGAGAACGAAGGTCGTATCTCCACCCAACAATCCTCTCGCAAGGTATGCGCTCGTCCACGGAACGATGTGATCCTCACGCGTGGCAAGCAGGTACGCGGGAACGTCCACCTTGCCAAGATCAACCTTGACGCCCAGCATCTTGAGTTTCCCCGGCACCCGCAGATTGTTCTCGAGATACATGTTCCGCAGATACCACGCGAGGAAGGGCCCCGGCAAGTTAGTACTGTCCGAATTCCAGTAAAGCAGATCAAACGCCTGAGGTTTGTTGCCCTTCAGATAATTGCCGACCACATACTGCCAGATAAGGTCGTTCGCCCGCAGGCTCGAAAAGACATTGGCGAGCTCCTGCCCTTTCAGCAGGCCACCCTTGCCGATCGATGCCTCCTTGGCAGCGACAGAGTTCTCATCAATCAGGCAGCCGAGTTCCCCCGGATCCGCGAAATCGAGAAGGGTGGTCATCAGGGTCAGACTTGACACCGGATCCTCACCACGACCCTTCAAAACGGCAAGCGCTGAGGACAGGATCGTGCCCCCGACACAGAATCCAAGTACATGGGGTTTCTTGACCCTGGTAACGTCCCGTACAACCTCGAGTGCCGCAATGGGCCCGAGTTGTAGATAGTCGTCCCAACCCGTCCTGGCGTCCTCCGGCCCAGCGTTCTTCCAGGAGACCAGGAATACGGTGAATCCCTGCTCAACGATGAATCTCACCAGCGAATTCGCCGGCTGCAGATCCATAATGTAGAACTTGTTGATGCACGGCGGGACGATCAGCAACGGCGTCTGATGAACTTTCTCGGTCAAGGGCGAATACTGAATCAGCTGAATCAGTTGATTCTCATAGATCACAGAGCCAGGCGTGATGGCGAGATTGCGTCCGACCTCGAAAGCCGCATCATCAGTCATCGAGATGCGCCCCTTTTCGAGGTCTGCGAGAAGATTCTTGATACCGCGGGTAATGCTCTCACCCTTGGTCTCGACTGCCGTTTTCAGAAACTCGGGATTCGTCGCGGCGAAATTCGATGGCGCCATGGCGTCAACATACTGCCGCGTCAGAAACTGGATCCGCTCCTTGGTCCGACCATCCTCGATCGGCAGGGAATCGGAAACCCTGCTCAGGTACTCCGCATTGAGCAAATAGGCCTGCCTGAGATAATCGAATACCGGACTCTCAGCCCATTCAGGCGCAGCAAAGCGTCTATCACCGGGTTGCGGCGCGACCTGAGGAGGCGACGTTTCACCAGGCTTCTTCTGCATCAACCCGGACCATAACGACGCGTGGCGGCTAGCCAGGTCGCGCTGTAGTTCCATGAGGCGCTCGGCGCCCGGCAAGATCACGGCTTCGGGAATCGCAGCACCTTGTCCCGAAGCCGCGCTCTGCTGACTCAGAAACTGAAAGAAGTTCTGCGCCAGGGATTGTCCGAACTGAAGAATTCCTTCGAGACCCGCGCCGGACGGGTCGTTGGGGGTGGACATCAGACAGCCTCCATAATCCTGTTATTCTGATCATTGATGATGCACGAACTTAATGCCGTTCGGGTCGTACACACTCCCCGCACAGCCCTTCCGGCAGCTCAGAATCGATACAGCCTAGCGTCCGGACGCTCAATTTGCCATGTATATTATCGCGATAGCCTGGCTTTACGTCGCTTTGATGGTTTCCATCGCCGACACGTCGATCGTTGGGGGCGTAATGACATTCCTTTTTTCGGGCATTGGGCCGTTGGCGCTGTTCCTATGGATTTTTGGCTACCCAGCGCGCAAACGGGCGCGCCTCGCCCGAGATAGACTCGAAGAGCAAAAGCAAGAGGGCGCCGCTAACCCGCCAGGCTCCTCCGAAGTCGACGCGACCGGGATACAGGAACACGGATAGCGCTATCGCAGGTCGTCGAAACACTCTGCATCCCCCCGCTCATCGCCCGTCACACCAGCCACACGACGCTTGCCATACGCCCGGTGGTCTTGTCACGGCGAAATGAATAGAAGCGCTCCGCTTCGGAATAGGTACACAGACCCCCACCCGACACTTGCTCAACGCCGCTCGCTCTCAAGCGAAGCCGTGCGAGTACGTAAAGATCGGCAAGCCATTTTTCCGGCCTCGCCGTCGACTTGAACGCAAGCGCTGCATCACCTCCGTGGCGCAGGAAAGCATCACGCACTTCGGGTCCGACCTCGAAATGCTCAGGGCCGATGGCCGGACCCAACCATGCCATGACTCGAGAAGCGGGTACCCCCATCGACCGTACCGTGGCCTCCAGCACGCCCGCCTCGAGCCCCCGCCAACCGGCATGAGCGGCCGCAACAACGGAGCCGCTCTCGTCGCTGAAGAGCACAGGCAGACAATCCGCAGTCATGACGGCGCACACCAGCCCAGGCTGCCGAGCAACCGACGCGTCCGCCCTGATGCCCGCAAGATCCCGACCGCACTCCGCCACCGCAACGCCGTGAACCTGCTCCAACCAGAGCGGTTCTGCAGGTAGCAATGCAGCAAGACTCTCCCTGTTCCGCTTTACCGATGAAGGTGTGTCGCCCACGTGCGCACCGAGGTTGAACGACCCGAACGAACCCTCGCTGACGCCACCGTCACGCGTCGTGGACAACGCTCTGACGTTAGGTGGAGCGGGCCAGTCCGGGGTAATCCATCCTGCCCTCATGCCGCCTCCAATCCGCAAAGCAAATCGTCCATATCGTGCGCCATCGGTACTTCCCACATACACTCCCGACGCGTTACCGGATGCATAAACCCCAACCTGTAGGCATGCAGCGCCTGACGGGGAAACGCGCAAAGACGCGCCTCTGCGGCCCGTCTTCGCCCATAGGTTTCGTCACCGACCAGCGGATGGCCGATGTGCGCCATATGAACCCGGATCTGATGGGTCCGCCCTGTCTCGAGCCTGCACTCGACCAAGGTCGAATGCCCGAACCGCTTCCGCACCTCAAAATGCGTGACCGCGGGCTTGCCTGCCGGTACGACGGCCATACGCGTACGCTGGGTCGGATGCCGGCCGATTGGCTCGTTGACCGTTCCAGCCCCTGCGAGGTCACCAAGCACCAGTGCCACGTAATGGCGCTTTACGCTTCGAGCCTGCAGCTGCCTGACCAGCTCAGTCTGCGCCTGAAGGCTGCGCGCAACCACAAGCAGGCCACTCGTATCCTTGTCGAGGCGGTGCACGATCCCCGCCCTGGGCACGGACGCAAGCGTGCCATCGTGATGCAGCAAGGCATTCAACAGGGTTCCGGTCCAGTTTCCGCTCCCCGGGTGTACCACCAGACCCACAGCCTTGTTGATCACAAGCAGCGCGTCATCCTCAAAAACGATGTCGATCGGG
The DNA here is from genome assembly GCF_009800965.1 of Cognatazoarcus halotolerans. GTDB lineage: Bacteria > Pseudomonadota > Gammaproteobacteria > Burkholderiales > Rhodocyclaceae > Cognatazoarcus > Cognatazoarcus halotolerans. The sequence goes on from NZ_WUAF01000012.1 coordinate 149,911, forward strand.
ATGTTCTCGGGAAGTGCCTCCGAATGTTCCCCGGCACGCGGCTCGCTGACGGAGAGCGCTTCGCCACCCCACACCTTCCGTTTTGGATCGGCGCCGCCGCCATCCACCAATATCAGTCCGTCCCTCAACCAGCTCTGCAGGCGGTTGCGCGAGTGCTCGGGCATCAATCGTGCAAGCGCCTGATCAATGCGCAAACCGGCACAATCCGCCGGTACGTTCAGATACCGGACGGAAGGCGGAAAGTTGGCTGCGCTATAATCGTCCAGATCAACTTCCAACGAGTTTTCGATGGCTAATTTCACCCGACGTAGTTTAGCGTTAATCGCCGTATTGCTGCTCTCTGGCTGCGGTTCGCTGCCCGAGGAAAAGGACGAGACTGCGGGCTGGTCTGCGCAGCGGATATACAGCGAGGCGTCCGAATCGATGACCGACGGCGGCTACGACCGGGCGATCAAGCTGTTCGAAAAACTTGAGGCCCGGTATCCGTACGGTCGCTATGCCCAGCAGGCCCAGCTCGAAGCCGCTTACGCTTACTACAAATCGGGTGAAGCCGCACTCGCAGTTGCGGCCTGCGACCGTTTCATCAAGCTCCACCCCGATCACCCGAATGTCGATTACGCTTACTATCTCAAGGGCTTAGTGCACTTTAACGAAGATCTCGGCCTCCTCGGCAATCTCGCCAACCAGGATCTCTCTGAACGCGACCCGGCCGGTGCAAAGGAATCTTTCGATACTTTCCGTGAGCTGGTAACGCGGTTCCCCGAAAGCAAGTATGCCGCCGACGCAAGCCAGAGAATGCAGTACCTGATCAACTCGCTTGGCGCCCACGAGGTCCACGTCGCACGCTACTACTACAAGCGGGGGGCCTATCTCGCTGCGGTAAATCGTGCCGCAGAAGCGTTGAAGTCCTTTCCCAATACCCCTTCGAACGAAGAAGCACTATTCATCATGGTCAAGGGCTATGACGCCCTCGAACTACCGGAACTGCGCGACGACGCAGACAGAGTGCTTCGCAAAAGCTTCCCCAACAGCACTTATCTGCTTGGAAGCGGGGCAAACGGCAAACCATGGTGGAAGCTTTGGTAAGGCAGGGCTGCGAACGCCGACAATACTGCGGCGCCCCCGGGCGATAGGGTCGCGAATGGATTCTTCCGTCATCGCCGCGCTGGCCAAGTGGCCCAATGTCCCTGCGGTTTTCGGTTGGCTACGGCTCGACCGCCGGGGTAACTGGCTCATCCGCGGCGAACGGCTCCACCAACCAGCCCTGACCGGATTCATCTGCAGAAACTACGACCGTGACGAACACGGCAGATTCTTCTTCCAGAACGGCCCCCAGCGGGTCTACGTCAGTCTTGATTACACACCATGGATCTGCCGGTTCGAGCAGGGCAATCCACATACCCACACGGGCCAGCCGATCACCGCGGAGGAGATCCTGTTGGACGACGAAGGCAACATGTTGATCCGGTGGACCGATCAGATCGCACTGATCGATGATCGCGACTTGCCCTCGATGCTCGCATGTCTTCGCCATCGCGACGGAACCCCCGTCGATGATTCGACCGTTCTACTGGCGATCGATCGACAACAGACTGATCTCGTCCTTGAAAAGGGTACGCTGCGCATCCCGGTGACCAATGCCCGTCGGGAGGACATTGCCCCACGTTTCGGATTCGATCCGGCGCCCAGCCCGGACTGAGACAACCCGAATCATTCAGATCGGCGGCGCGGCTTGCGCGCCCCCCCTTCACCCATGGAATAGCTGTGCCGGGCCGCAGCCATGTCGGCAAGGGCGGCAGCAACCCTTTGGTTGATCGACCCGGTTGGCATAATTCCCTTTGCATCGGCAGTACCCGCGGGCAGTCCGGTGAGAACCTCCATCGCTTCGTCGACCGAGGTGACTGCATAAACCGTGAACCGCCCTTCCGCTGCCGCAGCAACCACGTCTTCTCGCAACATGAGATGGCGAACATTCGCCGCCGGAATCACCACACCCTGTCCTCCGACGAGGCCGCGAGCAGCGCATAGATCGAAAAATCCCTCGATCTTCTCGTTTACACCTCCGATAGCCTGTACCGCCCCGAACTGGTTGACCGATCCGGTAATCGCCAATGCTTGACGAATCGGAATGTCGGCCAGCGCTGAAAGCAGCGCGCAAAGCTCCGCAAGTGATGCGGAATCGCCCTCAACGGGCGCATAAGATTGTTCGAAGACCAGACTCGCCGTCAGAGACAGGGGTTGATGGCGAGCATATCTGGCCGCGAGGAAGGCCGACAGGATCAGAACGCCCTTTGAGTGCAGGGCCCCGCCCAATTCGGTTTCACGTTCGATGTCTACGAGATCGCCATCACCCAGCCGGGCTGTTGCGGTGATGCGCATCGGATGTCCGAACTGCTCCCCCGCCAGTTCGACGACGACCAGCCCATTGACCTGCCCTGCCTGGCTTCCGTCAGTGGCGATCAATACCGTGCCATCAAGAATCGACTCGCGGACCTTGGACGGAAAACGATCGAAGCGGCGCCGCCTTGCCTGTCTGGCCGCATCCACGTGCGCCACGCCGACAAGTTCGGCGCCCGCAAGATCCGCACAATAATCAGATTCGCGCATCAGATCCGCCATCTGCCGTGTCTGCAACGAGAGTCGCGCACCATCGTCGGCGAGTCTCGAAGACTCCTCGATCAGGCGCGCCACCGCTGCCCGGTCGAACTCGCGCAGACCATTCCCTCTGGCCAGCGTCGCCAGCAGGCGCGCCAGTTCGTATTCTGTGTGGACTGACCGCGGAATGTCATCCTCGAAGTCTGCCGCCACCTTGAACAGTTCCGGGAAATCCGGATCGTTTTCGTTCAGAAGGTAAAAGATATCCCGGTCGCCAAGCAGTACGACCTTGAGGTCGCATGGCACGGGCTCCGGTTCGAGCGTCAAGGCGCCCCCCCAGCCCTGTGCTTCGGCCGGCGGTTCGATTCGGATCTCCCGCGACCGCAATGCTCGCTTCAGGCCTTCCCAAGCATACGAATGGCTGAACAGCCGGTTCGCGTCAATCACAAGATAGCCGCCATTGGCCCGCTGCAAGGCGCCAGCACGAACGAGGTTGTAGTTGGTCACCAAGGCACCCATCTGAGCCAAATGCTCTATCCGCCCTATCAGATTCCCAAACACCGGGTTGTCTTCGGTGACCACCGGAGCCCCGGTACTCGAAGAATGATCCACCAGCAGATTCACTTGATAGCGGTGAAAGCGGATTTCACTACCATCGGTATCGAGATCCTCTTCGTCCTCGCCCGGATCTCGCCAGTCCTCGCCGGTTTCGAGGAGGTCGTCCCGTACTGCAGCAAGAAAGGCGACGACCCCGGGGTAGTCGGCGAACTCGTTCTCTGCCGGATGAAGGAGATGATCCACCGCGGGCAGCAGCGCGGCCCGGATCGCCGCTCCGATCGACTCTCGTAAGGACCTTCTCCATCCGGGAAAGGCGCGCAACGCGTCCTCGAGTCGGTCACTCCAGGCGACAACAGCCTTTTCGATCTTTTCCTTCGCGGATCCGGACAGATCTGCGTAATCATCCGGAGCAAGCGGCTCTCCCTTTTCGGCGGGAGCAAATACATAGCCCTCGGCGGTGCGCAGCAGACAAAGTCCGTCCGCCTCACAGGCACGGCCGAGTTCGAGTATGGCATTTTCCTCACGGGCCTTGTGTGCATCCTGCAAGGCCTTCACCCGACTCCGATGGACGTCCGCCTCGAGTGCCGCACTGACTGCCGGCCCGACCTCACGCAGCAGTTGCTGCATCCGCGCCCGCAGCCTGGCTCCCATTCCGGCCGGCAATCTCAACAGCCTGGGCCGCAACGGTTCGGCAAAGTTGTGGACATAGCAAAGATCCGGGGGCACCGGTGCGCCATCGGCAAACTCCGACAACACGCGCGAAACCGTCGCATGGCGGCCGGTTCCGGTCTCGCCAAGCACGAAGACGTGATAGCCGGGCTGACGCATCGACAGCGCAAAGCGCAACGCCTCCTCTGCCCGCTCCTGTCCAAGGCCGCCAATCAGGTCCGGAAGCTCCGAGGAACGCTCAAACCGCAAGCGCTCGGGATCACAACGTTTGCGCAGCAATGCTGCAGTCAATGCTTCTGATCTGGCCATTTTTCTCGTTCTCCGTCGGACCCAGGACATTCCAACGCCGTAGGCCTTGCTTCGATCGCGCCCTGGACCCAGAAATGCGGACGGCGGGCCCCGTGCCAGCCGGGACCCGCCGTATGCGGCAAGCTCGGGAAAAGCTCATCCGCGTCCGTAAGTATCCTCAAAGCGCACGATATCGTCCTCGCCCAAATAGCTTCCCGATTGGACCTCGATCATCTCCAGCGGCAGTTTTCCCGGATTCTCCAGCCGATGCGTCACCCCGAGCGGAATGTACGTTGACTGGTTCTCGGACAGCAAGAAGCTTTCCTCGCCCCGAGTCACCATGGCAGTACCACTCACCACGATCCAGTGCTCGGCGCGATGATGATGCATCTGCAGGCTCAACCTCCCCCCCGGCTTGACCACAATGCGCTTGACCTGGAATCGCGCGCCGTTGTCGATCGAATCATAATTGCCCCACGGTCGGTGCACCTTGCGGTGGGCACTGGCCTGGGTACGCTGATCGGCCTTGAGGCGAGCAACGATCTTCTTGACGTCCTGGGTGCGATCCTTGCGCGCCACAAGCACCGCATCCGGCGTTTCGACGACGACCACGTTGTCAAGACCAACGCCGGCAACCAATCGGCTGTCGGCAAAGACGAGGGTTCCGCTGCAATCCTCGAGGATGACGTCACCGTGGGCAACATTGGTGTCGTCATCCTTTTCGGCTACCTGCCAGAGGGCTTCCCATGCCCCCACGTCCGACCAACCAGCGGCCATCGGGACCACCACGCCAGCGATATCGAGCCCACTGTCGACGAGCCTTTCCATGACCGCGTAGTCGATCGAATCGGAAGGGCTTTCGAGAAACGCCACCTTGTCGACCCGAACGAAATCCGCATCGCGCGTCGCGCCGGCGTATGCCCGACGGCATGCCGCAGCCATGTCGGAATTGAATGCCTCGATCGCCTTCAGCCACACGCTCGCCCGCATCATGAACAGACCACTGTTCCAGAGGTACTCTCCGGACGCCAGGTAGGCCTCGGCAGTCTCAAGGTCGGGTTTCTCGACAAACGCCGCAATCGCCCGAGTGCCGTCGGCCAGTTCACCGTCCACACGAATGTAACCGTAGCCCGTTTCAGGCTGGTCGGGAACGATGCCAAAGGTCACCACGGCCCCGCCTTGGGCCGCGGATACGCCGGTGTCGATCGCACGCTGAAATGCCGCGCCATCACGCACGACATGGTCCGCCGGCATCACCAGCAACAACGGGTCGCTACCGTCATCGAGTGCGAGCAGCGCGGCAAGCGTGAGGGCCGGCGCAGTATTGCGACCGGCCGGTTCCAGCAGGATCCGATGGCTTTCGCAGCCACAACAGCGCAGCTGCTCCGCCGTAATGAAGCGGTACTCCTCGTTGCACACGACAATTGGCTCCGCCGCGACCGGCAGGCGCCCGGAAAACCCGTCCATTCGACGCGCGGTGGCCTGCAACATCGTCAACTCGCCGTTAAGAGCAAGCAGTTGTTTGGGGTGCTGCTCGCGAGACAACGGCCAAAGACGGGTTCCGGATCCTCCGGAAAGAATGACGGGCTGTAGATTCATGCTCTGATTTCGCTCTCAACAATAAGGTGGCCTGCCCGGATGCGGCATAAGCCGGGCGTCATGATAACCGGCATCGTCGTGGGGCATCATGGCAGGATGCACGACCCCGCTACTCATGACTCAAGCAGCAGATCACGCGCATTCTCGACAATTGCAACGACACAAGGATGACGAATCCGTCGCTCGACGGAAATCGCATAAAACTCTTCGAGTACGTCACGGGTACGCCCCAGCATGACGACGCCGTCCTTGCCGAGAAAATCGCTTTCAAGAGCGGTCGGGCCGGCAAAGACACCCACGCCCGCTTCTCCAAAGGCGCGCATCAATGCACTATCGTCGAAATCGCCCCGTACCTGAGGCCGGATTTCCAGCCGCTTGAACCAACCTTCCAGCCTTGACCGGATCGCAGCGTCCTCTCCCGGAAGAAGCATCGGCGCGCCGTCAAGCGATCCCGGGAAAGTCCCCTCAAGCGACGCGGCGAGATCCTCCCGCGCAAAGAACGACATGCCGGACTCGCCCAGACGGTGACTGAACGCCCTTACGCTGACGGATTGGGGAATCGGTGCATCGGCTATCACGAGATCCAGCCGGTGCACTGCAAGCTCCGACATCAGGCTGTCAAGTTTCCACTCGCGACATGCCAAACGGACTTTTTCGGGCAGGGTAAGCGCAGGCTGCAGCAACCGGTAGGCAATTGCCTTCGGCACCGCGTCGGCGACACCGACCCGGAAATCCTGCAAGCGCCCGCCCCTTTCCAGCAGCTCCACCGCCTCCTGAAGCTCCGAACCAAGAGAAAATATCTCTTCGGCATAGTCAAAGACTAATTGCCCTGCATCGGTCAGAGACAACGCTCGGCCACTCCGGTCGAACAATGTCACGCCCAGCGAAGATTCGAGCAGCTGAATCTGGCCGCTGACCGTTTGCGGCGTAACGTGCAACCGCTCGGCAGCCTTGATGACGCCCCCCGCCTTGCCAACGGTCCAGAAGTATCTGAGGTGTTTAAAATTCAGCATCTCTTCTATCAGTTTTTATCGAACAACCATTATCGATAAATCGAATTTACACGAATATTGAACCGATCTAGATTGCACGCTATCCCTTCACTAGAAAGGAGTCACACATGCAACTCGATCTTCAAGCACCCGGCCTGGCCATTGGGACCGGAATTCGCGAGCATGTCGCACGGCGCCTCAATTCGGCTTTGTCCCGTTGTTCGAACCGAATCAGGCGGGTCAGCGTAAGGCTCCGCGATATCAACGGGCCTCGTGGCGGGATAGACAAGCGTTGCAGCATCAAGGTGGAGATGGAGAACGCAGGCGCAATCACGATCGAGGAAAATGGATCCGAGCTTCGTTCGCTGATCAATCGGGCCATGGAACGTACCGCCCGCAACGTGTTCAAACGACTTGACCGGGTAACGCGGCCGGTGCGGCTCCGCAAGATGCGGGGGGAAACCGAACCGCTCGACCTAGAATGATGATGATTTCCGGAATTCGAAAGAGGAACAACACATGAACTATCAGGACACACGCGTTATTGGCCGCTCGGCAGAGAGAAGCTCTCTGCTTGCCACCCACAAGGTCTTGCGCAATACCTACATGCTGCTGTCGGCGACGTTGCTCTTCAGCGCGATCACCGCCGGTGCAACAATGGCACTGGGCCTACCCCACCCTGGCATGCTGATTACCTTGGTCGGTTATTTCGGCCTGCTGTTCCTTACTACCAAGCTGCGAAACAGCTCCGCGGGCATCTTGGCGGTCTTCGCACTCACCGGTTTCATGGGCTACACCCTGGGACCGATCTTGAGCTACTACCTTGCAATGCCGAACGGCACCCAGGTTGTCGCGATGGCAATGGGCGGAACGGCGATCATTTTCGGCGCACTATCCGCGGTGGCGCTGGTGACCCGCAAGGACTTCTCCTTCATGGGAAGCTTCCTGATGGTCGGCATGATCGTCGCATTTCTGGCTGGTCTTGCTGCAGTTTTCTTCCAGATGCCTGCGATGTCGCTAGCGGTTTCGGCTGCCTTCGTGCTGTTGATGGCCGGCTTGATTCTGTATGAGACAAGCAACATCATCAATGGTGGCGAAACCAACTACATCATGGCGACCGTTACGCTTTACGTGACGATATACAACCTCTTCACCAGCCTGCTTCACTTGCTCGGTTTCGCTAACAACGATTGACCGGCAAGCCGTATCAAACGGTACGAAGGCGGCGCCCGAAAAGGCGCCGCCTTCTTTCATTTCATGTGCATTATCGGCACGATAAACAACGATGCGACTGGCCGGACCGTCATTTCCCTACCAGGACGTTTCACGCTCCGCAGTGGCGGAGATCCTGTGAAGCGCGAGATCGGCGCCTTCGAATTCCTGCTCCGGATCGAGTCGCAAGCCGATCAGATACCTGATAGCCCCGTATATCAACGCACTTCCGATCAGCGCCACGGCAATGCCCGCAAGCGTCCCCAGCAGCTGCGCCGCCACGCTCACGCCGCCGATCCCCCCTAGCGCCTTGCTGCCAAATATGCCTGCTGCAACGCCACCCCAGGCACCACACAAGCCGTGAAGTGGCCAGACGCCAAGCACATCGTCAATCTTCCAGCGGTTCTGAGCCAAGGTGAACATGTATACGAACAAGCCGCCTGCAACAGCCCCGACAACCAAGGCACTCACCGGGTGCATCAGATCGGACCCCGCACACACGGCAACCAATCCAGCCAGCGGCCCGTTGTGCACGAATCCTGGATCGTTACGGCCAGCAATGAGCGCCGCGAGCGTGCCACCAACCATGGCCATCAACGAATTCAGCGCAACAAGGCCGTTGATCGCTTCCATGCGCTGGGCACTCATGACGTTGAAACCGAACCAACCCACCGTGAGAATCCAGGCTCCCAGCGCCAGAAAAGGAATGCTCGAGGGGGGGTGAGCTGCGATTCCCCCATCCTTTTGATAGCGTCCGCGTCGTGCGCCTAGCAGCAGTACAGCAGGCAGGGCAATCCAGCCTCCCACAGCATGGACAACCACGCTGCCCGCAAAATCATGAAACTGGGCGCCAAAGCTCTTCTCGAGCCATGCCTGAAATCCTAGATTGCCGTTCCAGATAACGCCCTCGAAGAAGGGGTAGATCAGCCCGACGATGAAGAAAGTCGCCAGCAACTGAGGTACGAACCGTGCCCTTTCAGCGATACCACCCGAAACAATCGCAGGAATCGCCGCGGCAAAGGTCAGGAGAAAGAAGAACTTGACCAATTCATAGCCCGAACTCGCTGCGAGTTGATCGGCGCCGTGCATGAAACTGGTGCCATAAGCAAGCGTATAGCCGACGAAGAAATACGCGACGGTCGACACTGCAAAATCGGAAAGGATCTTGACCAGCGCATTGACCTGATTCTTCTTGCGTACCGTCCCCACTTCCAGGAAAGCGAAGCCGGCATGCATCGCGAGCACCATGATGGCGCCCAACAGCACGAACAAGACATCGTTGCTCACTTTGATCTGCTCCACATCACACTCCCCATGCACAATGTGGGCGCACAAAGCAGATCACGTGCCAGAAAATATTTCCTTATTTTTCAAACGACTGTGAATTTCACTTCCACAAAGCGGCGATTTATTGCACCAACTACGTGCATCACAAGACGGTATCGCACAACATCGGTGCAAAGACACGTCCACTACGGCGCATAGCTTCAATTCGGTGCGTAACCGACAGGCAAGAGCACCCACATTTCCCCTGACTGACGCATGCGACCCGCGAGCGCGCCGTTCTCCGGCCCGAATCCCCAGAAAAAATCCGCCCTTACTACGCCCTTGATTGCACCCCCGGTGTCCTGAGCGACCATCAAGCGTCGCAGTGGACGAGACTCGTTCGGCCACGTGCTCGCGAGGAATACCGGGGCCCCGAGAGGGATCGACTGGGAATCCACTGCAATACTGCGCCCAGCTGTCAAGGGCACCCCGAGCGCACCGATCGGCCCGTCGTTGCCGGAGGGCAATTCACGGAAGAATACGAAACTCGGATTGCTTTGAAGCAGCTCGGACAAGCGCGAAGGGTTAGCCCGTGCCCACTCCTTTATCCCTGCCATCGAAGCCTTGTCCAGGGTCAGTTCTCCCTGCGCGACCAGCCATCGTCCGATCGATTGATACGGATAACCGTTCTGATCGGCATAGCCGACCCTGACCATTGAACCATCCGGCAGCAGAATCCGCCCCGAGCCCTGAATCTGGAGGAAGAAAAGATCGATCGGGTCGGCCGCCCACAGCAGCACAGGCGCCTTGAAGGCATCGCCGTGCGCATCAATTTCGCCACGGCTCCAGTAAGGCACGATGCGGCGACCTTCGATACGGCCGCGCAGACGATATTTGGCAAGCTCCGGATAGGCGGCTCCGAGATCGATTGTCAGCATGTCGTCCGGTACACCATAGATCGGCCAGCGATTGGCACCGCTACGAAACCTGCTGCCCCTGATCACCGGCTCGTAGTACCCGGTCACCAGCCCTTCTCGTGTTCCATCCGCGTTGACCAGCCGCCATGGCCTGAGCGCCCGCACCATAAACTGTCGCAACCGAACCTCGGAGACGCCCGTGCCCAGACTGGAGAGTTCGGCGCAAAACGTTTGCCATAGCGGTCTTCTCGCGAGAACGCTACAGGACTGCTTCAGCGCAGGTAGCGCCCCTGCAAGCCTGTCGGTCTGCCAATCGGGCAGATCCGACCAGTCGGCACGCTCAAGCGGCTTTGCCGGTGCCGCCGGCGTTGTGGTCACGGGCCCCTGTTGAGGGCAGGCCGGACAGGACGGGCATTGTGGCTTGGGGCAATTGAGCGGCTCCGGTCTGGGCATGGGGCCGGCGCAACCGGCCAGGAACGAGGTTGCCACAACGGTCGCGGCAAGCAGGCTTCGCAACGGATTCGTCATCTGGATCGATCGGTTAAACTCGCGCTTTGCGAAAGTCAGCAGTATATCTGCACCCTCGTTTTGCCCTGCCTGTTCAAGCCCGGAGTCGCCAATGTGGGTCATCTTGCTCGAAGCCGGCGTTGCGTTGGCGTTGTTATTGACAATAGTCTGGGTCACCTGGCCCAAGAAGAACAAGGACGAAGATGAGTAAGCCTTCCGATCTCTCCGCGCTGCTCGAGCGAGCACATGCGGTGCTCGAGAAACTGGAGCAGCTTCTCCCCGGGCCGGCGGAGGCCCCCGACTGGAAGGCATCGACCGCCTTCAGATGGCGGCGGCGCAATGGTCGTGCCGAGCTGATCCCGATTGAAAAACCACATCGAATCCGCCTCAGCGACCTCAAGGACATCGACGACCAGAAATCGCGCATTGACCGTAACACGCGACAATTCCTTGCGGGCAAACGAGCCAACAATGCCCTGCTGACCGGCGCCCGCGGGACCGGCAAGTCTTCGCTGGTCAAGGCTCTGCTCACGGCGTACGCGAAGAAAGGCCTGCGGCTCATCGAGGTCGACAAGACGGATCTTGTCGATCTGCCGGAGATCGTCGAACTGATCCAGGATCGTCCGGAACGGTTCATCATTTTCTGCGACGACCTTTCATTCGAAGAAGGAGAGGCCGCCTACAAGGCCCTGAAGAGCGTACTCGACGGTTCCGTTTCGGCCATGTCCGACAATCTGTTGATTTACGCGACCTCGAATCGCCGACATCTCATGCCAGAGTACATGGCCGAGAACCTGCAGGCTCGCCACGTGGATGGCGAGGTACACCCGGGCGAAGCTGTGGAGGAAAAGATCTCTCTGTCCGAGCGCTTTGGCCTGTGGATTTCTTTTTATCCTTTCAGCCAGGAGGAATATCTGAGCGTCGTGGAGCACTGGCTCAAGGTCTTTGGAGCGCCGAAGAACAGTCTCGACAGGGCCCGAGCCGAAGCTCTTCAATGGGCACTGATGCGGGGTTCGCGCAGTGGCCGAGTGGCCTGGCAGTTTGCCCGCGATCATGCAGGTCGCTTCGAGGAATGAAATGTCGAAACAGGTGAACGTCGCAGCGGCCGTGCTCACTCGTCCAGATGGCTCCGTATTGCTGGGTCAACGTGCGGCCGGTACCTTCTATCCGGGCTACTGGGAATTTCCGGGGGGCAAGGTAGAAGCGGGCGAAACGCCACGTGAGGCGCTGATACGCGAACTCAGGGAGGAACTCGGCATTGAAGTGCGCCAGGCCCATCCATGGCTGATGCGCGAGCATATCTACGAACATGCGCACGTCCGTCTCCACTTCTTCGAGGTTCCCGACTGGCATGGAACGCTCAGCGACCATGTACATGCCGCGCTTGCCTGGCAGGATCCGCATCGCTTCGACGTCGGCCCGATGCTGCCGGCTAACGGTCCGATTCTCAAATCACTGCGCCTTCCCCGCGCGATGGCGATCACCTGCACCACAGCGCTTGGGCTCGACGCCCAACTGATCGCTATCGACAAGGCCGTGAAGAACGGTTGCCGCCTGATACAGGTGCGGGAAAAAACGATGGATCTGTCGGAATTGACCAGATTCGTCGAACTGATCCGCCAGCGCAGCCACGGGACCGGCACGCTCGTGTTCGTCAATACAGCGCCGGCTTTTGCGATCAAGGCCGGCGCCGACGGCGTTCACCTGGATTCGATCTCACTCATGAAAACACGTACCCGCCCGGAGCTGGAATGGGTTGGCGCGTCATGCCACACCCGCGCGGAGCTGGAAAGGGCAGCCGAGCTCGGATTGGATTACGCGCTTCTCGGATCAGTAAAGGAAACCACCAGTCATCCCGGGCAGACGGGTCTGGGTTGGAACGCGTTTGCCACACTCGCTGCCGAGTTGCCTCTCCCCGTGTTCGCCCTCGGCGGCCTTGCACCGAGCGACATGAACGAGGCGCGCACTCGAGGCGCTCACGGTATCGCTGCAATTCGCGGTCTCTGGCAAAGCGGCTGACACCGCCGGGCTCAGTGCTCGAGCTTGCCCGGGTCCGGTTCCGAGCCCGGTACCCGATACTCGTCCGCAGCCCACGCCCCGAGATCGATCCTGCGGCAACGCTCGCTGCAGAACGGTCGCCATTTGTTGCTGACCGACCATTCGCTTGGCTTGCCGCAGTTAGCAGGTTGATGCAAAACCCAGTGAACGAACTGGGCGGTGGTTTGTCATAAAAACGCTCCCAGAACTCTCTGCCTGAAAGCGATGCGCGGCCAACTCGACCCCCAGTCCTCGATGTTCCATTACTTCTCCGCCGAATCTCGCGTGCCGACAGATCATCCGCTGCGTGGGGTCAAGACACTGGCCGAGCGAGCACTTGGCGCGATTTCTTCTGAACTCGATGCGCTCTATTCGAGCACGGGTCGCCCGTCGATTCCGCCGGAGCGGCTGCTCAAGGGCCAATTGCTCATCGCGCTGTATTCGATTCGCTCCGATCGACAATTCTGCGAGCAACTCGATTACAACATTCTCTTCCGCTGGTTTCTCGACATGGATCTGGAGAGCGCCAGTCTGGATCAATCGAATTTCAGTCGGCTGCGCGAGCGCTTGGTGGTCACCGACATCGCGCGCCGATTTTTTGATGAAGTCGTGTGCCTTGCGCGCCGTGAGCGGCTGCTGTCTTCCGATCACTTCACCGTCGATGGCACGCTGATCGAAGCCTGGGCCTCGTTCAAGAGCTTCAGGCGCAAGGACGGCGAGCCGCCCAAGGATGGAGGTGACGGCACCGGCATGGTCGATTTCAAGGGCGAGAAGCGATCGAATGCCACGCACCAGAGCACGACCGACCCGGAATCGAAGCTCATGAGGAAAGGCAACGGCCAGCCGGCCAAGCTCAGCTACGGCGGTCATGTGCTCATGGAGAATCGCAACGGCCTGTGCGTGGATATTCTGGTGACCGACGCGACGC
>NZ_WUAF01000013.1 GCF_009800965.1 Cognatazoarcus halotolerans
TGACCGTGACGCTGCCATTGGCCGGGCCGCTCGCCAGTGCCCAGACGTTGCCGCCGTCACCACTCGGGGTGTCGTTCGCGGCGAGGGTACCGGTCAGCGGGGTGTCTTCGACGGCTGCCAGGGTATCATCGGCCGCGACAGGGACGTCGTTTACCGGCGCGACGTTGATCGTTGCGGTAGCCGTGCTCACATCGCCATCCGCATCGGTGATCGTGTACGTGAAGCTGTCCGGACCGTTGTAGTTGGTGTTCGGCGTGTAGCTGAACGTGCCGTCCGGATTCACCGTGACAGTGCCGTTCGCCGGGCCGCTGGCCAGCGCCCAGACGTTGCCGCCGTCACCACTCGGGGTGTCATTGGTCGCGAGGGTACCGGTCAGCGGGGTGTCTTCGACGGCGGGGAGCGCGTCGTCGACCGCGACAGGGACGTCGTTCACCGCAGTCACGGTCACATCCACCGTCGCTGTCACCGGCGTCGTGCCGTCGGTGACCGTGTAGTCGAACGAGACCGGGCCATTGAAGTTCGGGCTCGGCGTGAAGGTCAGCGTACCGTCCGGGTTCAGCGCAACAGAGCCTTCCGGAATCGTCACCGGGTTGCCCACGCTGATCGGCTGACCTCCGACTTCGGTGATCGTCAGCGTATCGCCGTCCGGATCGCTGTCGTTGCCCAGCACGTCGATGATCACCGGCGTGTCTTCGGCCGTCGTCGCCACGTCGTCCTGGGCGATCGGGGCGTCGCTCGTCGGCGCGACGTTGATCGTCGCGGTGGCGGTGCTCACATCGCCATCCGCATCGGTGATCGTGTAGGTGAAGCTGTCCGGACCGTTGTAGTTGGCGTCCGGCGTGTAGCTGAACGTGCCGTCGGCATTGACCGTGACGCTGCCATTGGCCGGGCCGCTCGCCAGTGCCCAGACGTTGCCGCCGTCACCACTCGGGGTGTCGTTCGCGGCGAGGGTACCGGTCAGCGGGGTGTCTTCGACGGCTGCCAGGGTATCGTCCGTGGCTACGGGCACATCGTTCACCGCGGTCACGGTCACATCCACCGTCGCCGTCACCGGCGTCGTGCCGTCGGTGACCGTGTAGTCGAACGAGACCGGGCCATTGAAATTCGGGTTCGGCGTAAAGGTCAGCGTGCCGTCCGGGTTCAGCGCAACAGAGCCTTCCGGAATCGTCACCGGGTTGCCCACGCTGATCGGCTGACCTCCGACTTCGGTGATCGTCAGCGTGTCGCCGTCCGGATCGCTGTCGTTGCCCAGCACGTCGATGATCACCGGCGTGTCTTCGGCCGTCGTCGCCACGTCGTCCTGGGCGATCGGGGCGTCGCTCGTCGGCGCGACGTTGATCGTCGCGGTGGCGGTGCTCACATCGCCGTCTGCGTCGGTGATCGTGTAGGTGAAGCTGTCCGGGCCGTTGTAGTTCGCGTTCGGCGTATAGCTGAACGTGCCGTCCGGATTCACCGTGACGCTGCCGTTGGCCGGGCCCGAAGCCAGTGCCCAGACGTTGCCACCGTCACCACTTGGGGTGTCATTGGCCGCGAGGGTGCCGGTCAGCGGCGTGTCTTCGACCGCTGCCAGGGTGTCGTCCGTGGCTACGGGCACATCGTTCACCGGCGCGACGTTGATCGTCGCGGTGGCGGTGCTCACATCGCCATCCGCATCGGTGATCGTGTACGTGAAGCTGTCCGGGCCGTTGTAGTTGGCATCGGGCGTGTAGCTGAACGTGCCGTCCGGATTCACCGTAACGCTGCCGTTGGCCGGGCCCGAGGCCAGCGCCCAGACGTTGCCGCCGTCTCCACTCGGCGTGTCGTTCGCCGCGAGGGTACCGGTCAGCGGGGTGTCTTCGACGGCTGCCAGGGTATCGTCCGTGGCTACGGGCACATCGTTCACCGCGGTCACGGTCACATCCACCGTCGCCGTCACCGGCGTCGTGCCGTCGGTGACCGTGTAGTCGAACGAGACCGGGCCATTGAAATTCGGGTTCGGCGTAAAGGTCAGCGTACCGTCCGGGTTCAGCGCAACCGAGCCTTCCGGAATCGTCACCGGGTTGCCCACGCTGATCGGCTGCCCCCCGATTTCGGTGATCGTCAGCGTGTCGCCGTCCGGATCGCTGTCGTTGCCCAGCACATCGATGATCACCGGCGTGTCTTCGGCCGTCGTCGCCACGTCGTCCTGGGCGATCGGGGCGTCGCTCGTCGGCGCGACATTGATCGTCGCGGTAGCGGTGCTCACATCGCCATCCGCATCGGTGATCGTGTACGTGAAGCTGTCCGGGCCGTTGTAGTTGGCGTCCGGCGTGTAGCTGAACGTGCCGTCGGCATTGACCGTGACGCTGCCGTTGGCCGGGCCCGAGGCCAGCGCCCAGACGTTGCCGCCGTCACCACTCGGGGTGTCATTGGTCGCGAGGCTACCGGTCAGCGGGGTGTCTTCGACTGCGGCGAGCACGTCATCGGCCGCAACCGGCACATCGTTCACCGCGGTCACGGTCACATCCACCGTCGCCGTCACCGGCGTCGTGCCGTCGGTGACCGTGTAGTCGAACGAGACCGGGCCATTGAAATTCGGGCTCGGCGTGAAGGTCAGCGTACCGTCCGGGTTCAGCGCAACCGAGCCTTCCGGAATCGTCACCGGGTTGCCCACGCTGATCGGCTGGCCCCCCACTTCGGTGATCGTCAGCGTGTCGCCGTCCGGATCGCTGTCGTTGCCCAGCACGTCGATGATCACCGGCGTGTCTTCGGCCGTCGTCGCCACGTCGTCCTGGGCGATCGGGGCGTCGCTCGTCGGCGCGACGTTGATCGTCGCGGTGGCGGTGCTCACATCGCCATCCGCATCGGTGATCGTGTACGTGAAGCTGTCCGGGCCGTTGTAGTTGGCGTTCGGCGTGTAGCTGAACGTGCCGTCGGCATTGACCGTGACGCTGCCATTGGCAGGACCCGAGGCCAGCGCCCAGACGTTGCCGCCGTCACCACTCGGGGTGTCGTTCGCCGCGAGGCTACCGGTCAGCGGCGTGTCTTCGACCGCTGCCAGCGTGTCGTCCGTGGCTACGGGCACATCGTTCACCGGTGCGACGTTGATCATCGCGGTGGCGGTGCTCACATCGCCGTCCGCGTCGGTGATCGTGTAGGTGAAGCTGTCCGGGCCGTTGTAGTTGGCATCGGGCGTGTAGCTGAACGTGCCGTCGGCATTGACCGTCACGTTGCCGTTGGCCGGGCCCGAGGCCAGCGCCCAGACGTTGCCACCGTCACCACTTGGGGTGTCGTTGGCCGCGAGAGTGCCGGTCAGCGGGGTGTCTTCGACCGCTACCAGGGTATCGTCCGTGGCTACGGGGACGTCGTTCGGAAACGTGACACTGACGGTAACCGTAGTCGTCGAGCTTTGGCCACGAGCGTCCACAATCGTGTAGCTAATGGTGTCGCCACCGGTAAACCCAGGGGCTGGTGTATAGGTCAGGGTTCCATCCGGATTGATTACGACCTGCCCAGTGCCCGCGGTAGCCGCCACGATATGTAATCCGCCGGCAGTTGAACGGTCGTTTTCGAGAACGTTGATGACCACAGCGTGGTCGCGCTCGGTCTGTGCAGTATCTGGAACCGCCGTCGGGAGATCTTGGTTGTCGCCAACCAAACCGTTGAATGGGAGCTCGATATCACCTCGCGCCGTGCCGAACTCAAAAGCCAACGGTTCGGTCGATTCCACGATGCGCAGCAGTCTGACAAAACTGTTTCCATCCCCGCCGGTGCCTCCGGCGAGACCGGCTGCGGGTGCATCGAGCTCCGCATTGAGATCCCCCCCCTGCTCCAACGTCTGGATGACCCTATCCACGTCGGCGCTCGCCACTGCACTTTCACTTGCGTCGGGTTTCGTGAGATCCGACAGCTCCGCGGTCATCTGAACCGTCTGATTGGGTTGAACGAACAATGGCTCGCCGTTCTCCAGCGCAAGCTCGACACGATCACCAGCGGCCGTGATCACCGTATCACCCTCGCGGAGCACGTCACCGGGTTTCAGGGAACGCAAGTTGCCGTCGGTATCACGCGCAAAAGCCTTGCCTACAACGGCGACAACAGTGGCGATGGGAAGGACGTCAGCCATTTCGAGTTCTCCGGATCAGCGTTCAGCCTGGCGACTGAAAATGAAATTTGGTCTTGCTGCCGACTCTACGGGCCGACAGCAACAAAAAACATTGGACCGATGGACAATGCTCGCCGGACGCAGCGGCATCCGGGATCGTCAGGCAGCCGATTCGAGGACGCCCGGCTCGGATTTCAGCATCAGGACCAGCTGCAAGCGATCCCGCACACCAAGTTTTGCGAATGCCGAGCCAAGATGTGCCTTGACCGTCCTTGCGGTGATCGCGAGCGTACGGGCGATCTCCTTGTTTGCCGCCCCCTTGGCCACTTCGAGCACAACGGCCCGCTCCCGCGGCGAAAGCGCGTCAAGCACGGAGCCAGGTGTCGAACCCGCCCTCCGATCGAAAGCCGCCGCGACGGATCCGATCATCCGCCGCATCAATTCGGGGCCGAGCCACAAGCCGCCGTTGTCAACAACCACTGCGACTTGTTCCATCAACTCCGGCACCGCCAACGCATGGCAGTAGCCGACAGCACCTGCATCGAACGCATGCAGCGCATCAATCTGCCTCGGGTCGAGGCTCATCACCACCAGCGGCAGATTAGGTGCAAGGGCTCGCAGGCGCGAAACTTCGGTGGCAAGCGCTGCCGGATGCATCTGCTCTTGGTGCAACCAGAGCACCACCCCCTCACGCTCTGCCGCTCCATGGGGCAGATCCCGAGAACAACGAACCCCGCCCGGAAAGGCCTTTTTCCAGCGCACGAGCAATTCGTCACTTGAGCAGATCGCGTAATGTCGTTTCATCGTTCCGTCAGCGCATTGGCCTTGGCGCGGAGCACCGGTTTCAGCAGGTAGGACAGGATCGACTTCTTGCCGGTGAGAATATCGACCTCCGCAACCAGCCCCGGAATGATCGGCATCGACTCTCCGATTCCCTTTTCCTTCGTGCGAACCCTGATCAGGTAGAACGCATTGCCTTCGTCGTCCGTCACTGTATCGGCACCGATCTGCTCGACCGTGGCGGCAAGCCCACCGTAGATCGCAAAGTCATAGGCGGTAAACTTCACGAGTGCCGGCTGACCGGGGCGCAGAAAGGCGATGTCCTTCGGACGAATCTTCGCTTCAAGCAATAGCGCATCGTCCAGCGGTACCACCTCGACAACCTCCTTTCCAGGTTGAACCACACCACCCACGGTGTTGACCAGCAAGCGCTTGATCGTGCCCCGCACCGGTGAACGCACCTCGGCGTGCTTGACCCTGTCTGCGAGCGCGGTGCTGCCTTCGGAAAGACTGCCGAGCTTGCCCGACGCCTCCGACAACTCGCCTCTTATCTGGTTACGGAAGTTGAGCTCGACTTCTTCAATTTTTCTGCTCGCCTCGGAGATCGCGGACTGAAGCCGCACCAATTGTGCGGAGGCCTGATCGCGCTCACCGCGGAAGCGGTTCACGTCCCGCTCGAGACGCAGGAGCTCTACCTCGGAAACTGCCCCCGAGCTCGCCAAGGGCTTTGTCACCGCAAGTTCACGGGCCGCGAGTTCGTAGGACCGCGCGGCCTGGTCACGGCCGACCTGCACTTCCTTGTATTCCTGATTGCGCTGGGTCAGCTGCTGTCGCGCGATACCCAGCTGGGCCTCGAGCCCCTCGAGGCTCGATTGATACAGCCTGCGCTCCTGCGCGACGATTTCAGGCACTTTCTGGAGCGCCTCGGGCGGTGGTTCAAACGGCCGCCCCTCCGAAACCGCCTTGAGTCGCTCCGCACGTACCAGCAGCGCCAGATATTCGGCCTGGTTTTCCCTCAGGGATGAAACAAAACGGGTAGGGTCGACGCGCAATAGAACGTCACCGGCATTAACGATCTGCCCTTCCCGAACCCGGATCTCCTCTACCACGCCACCATCCACAGACTGCACGACCTGAAGCTGACTCGACGGAATGACCTTGCCCTCTCCCTTGGTCACCTCGTCGATCTTTGCAAAACCTGCCCAGACAATGAGCAACAGGAGCACGAGCACGCCGAGGCGCAACATGGCCCGCGCCCGAATCGGGGCCTGCTCCAGACGGGCCCAATCGGCGTCGGTCGCCCAGTCACGCGATCGATCATCCCGTGCAGGAATCCAGCGGCCAAAGAAACCGTCTATCGCTGGCCGGCTTGCCCGCCCCCAGGCATCGGCTCCGCGACCCGCGCGCGAGAAGAGCGCTTTCAGGAATTCGTTCACACGGCTCTCCCGATCCGGCCCTGACGAAGCGCCTCGACCACCTGATGCTTGGGTCCATCGGCAACGACTTTCCCACCATCAACGACGATGATGCGATCGACAAGCTCGAGCAGAGAGGTTCTATGTGTGACGACAATCATGGTCTTGCCGACCGCAAAGCGGGAAAGCTGCCGCTTGATTTCCTCTTCACTCGAGTGATCCATCGAGCCGGTCGGCTCGTCGAGCAAAAGGATCGGCGGGTCGGCGATGGCAGCGCGGGCAATGGCCACCCCCTGACGCTGACCGCCGGACAGTGACTCGCCGCGCTCACCCACCAGCATGTCAAAGCCCTTCGGGTGCGCATTCACGAAGTCCGCAATCCCACCCACCTGGGCGGCTCGCAGGATCTGCGTGTCGTCGGCGTGGCGAGCCGATATGGCAAGGTTCTCACGCAAGGTCCCGTAGAACATGATCGGGTCCTGCGGCACGTAGCCCACGTGCCGGCGAAGCTCTGCAGGATCGAGCTGGCGTAGATCGATCCCGTCTACCAGCACCGCCCCCTCGGAAGGCTGGTAAAGCCCGAGAATCAGCTTCTGGAGCGTGCTCTTCCCGGAGCCGACACGCCCCAGGATCGCCACATGCTCCCCAGCGGCAATGCGCAGCGACACATTACGCAGTGCGCTCATTTCCTGATTCGGATAAGTGAAACTTACATCCTTGAATTCGAGCGCACCGGTGAAGTGCTGACGTGTGACGAAGTTCGAATCATCCGGACGCTCGACCGGCTGCTTGAGAATACCGTCGAGCGACTGGAGCGCCGTTGACGCGTTGTGATACTGGACAAGCAGACCGGTAACCTGCCCGATCGGTCCAAGAGCGCGGGACGAAAGCATCGAACAGGCGATCAGCCCGCCCAAGGAGAGCTCGCCCTGCCCGATCAGGTAGACACCCACCACGATCACCAGCACGCTGACCGTCTGCTGAACCCACACGGCCGTATTCACGGTCGTCGCCGAAAGCAGACGCAACTGGGCCCCAACCCGCGACAGAAAGGCAGCGCTGCTCTCCCACTTGCGCTGCATCGTTCCTTCCGCGCCGAGGGCTTTGATCGACTCAAGCCCAACCAGGCTTTCGACAAGCGTTGCATTACGCAACGCGCCCGCACGATAAGTACTTTCGGACAGCTCATGCATCTTGTGGCGTACCGCTAACGCATAAGCAGCCACGACAAGTGCCCCGACGATCACCGGCAGCACCATCGGCCATCCGATCCACGCAATCACCACCAGGAAGATGAGGGCAAAGGGAACGTCGACAAACGCAGTTACCGTGGCCGACGTGATGAAATCCCGAACGGTTTCGAAGGAACGCAGGTTGGCGGCGAAAGACCCCGCAGAAAGCGGTCTGCTTTCGAGCCGCAGACCCAGGACCCGCTCCATGATGTATGCCGACAGCCGCACGTCGACCCTGCTTCCCGCAAGATCGAGAAAATAACCTCGCATTGTGCGCAGCACGACGTCCGCCACGAGCACGATGATTACTCCAAGCGCGAGCATCCACAATGTGTCGGTGGCATTGTTCGGAACGACTCTGTCATAGACATTCATCGTGAACAACGGTAGGGCAATCGCGAACAGGTTGATCATCAGTGCCGCGAGCAAGACATCGCGATAGAGGGCTGCATTCTCCGCAAGCGTGCCCCAGAACCAGTGGCGGCCGCGGATCTGCCCGACCTCTGGCGTCCGCGCGTCGAATTTGAATTCGGGCCGGGCATAGAGCGTGTGGCCAAGGTAACGCCCGTTCAATTCCTCCCGGGACAATTCAACCTCGCCTTCGCCGAGCTCGGGCAACACGATCCTGGCAGCCCCATCTTCCTTCCAGCCCAGCAACAGACACGCCTTGTCGCCCTTCAGCAGCAGGACCGCCGGCAACAATAATTCGTTCACCGCCTCGAGCGGCTGCCTTACCACCCGACAGGCGAGACCAGCCCGCTTGGCCGCTCTTGCAAACAAGGATGGCGTCAAACCCTCGACGGTGTCGATCGGCAAGCCAGCCAGTGCGGCTTCACGCGTGAGCGTTCGCCCGTGTGCCCTGGCCACTGCAATCAAGCATTCCAGCAACGCATCGGGATCAGGCACCTGGCGTGCGCTGATCCGTGCTTCGGCACCGGCTGCTGCTTCGGGCACGACAAGGGTTTCGGTCATTGCGGATTCAATCCTGATTCGGCAGGGCACGACTTACGTTTGTTCAGCCTATACGCCTTGGCCAGGTGTAACGACGGAGAGGGCGAGATCTTTAGGCAATTACGCCACAAAGGACTCCGTCCCCTGATGGCATATTGGATAGTTTCACATCTTGCTACATGGCGAACGAATCAAATTGAACCCTTTCGATAGTTAGCACTCTCATACGCCGAGTGCTAACATTGCGCACAGGAGGAATACAGCACATGACGAACACCCTATCCTTCCCTACACCGGCAACCGTCGGCAGCATCGATCAGTACATCCAGTCGGTCAATCGGCTCCCGATGCTGACCGAGCAGGAAGAAGGGGATCTCGCGCGCCGCCTGCGCGACGACGAGGACCTTGATGCCGCCCGCAAGCTGGTGATGTCGCATCTGCGTCTGGTCGTGGCGATCGCACGCGGTTACCTTGGCTATGGACTGCCGCATGCAGACCTTATCCAGGAAGGAAACATCGGCCTCATGAAGGCGGTGAAACGTTTTGACCCTGACCGTGGCGTGCGTCTGGTCTCGTTCGCAATTCACTGGATCAAGGCCGAAATCCACGAATACATCCTCAAAAACTGGCGCTTGGTCAAGGTCGCCACCACGAAAGCGCAGCGGAAGCTGTTCTTCAATCTGCGCGGCATGAAGAAGAGCAGCAACACGCTCCGGCCCGACGAAATCGATGCCGTTGCGGCTCAGCTTGGCGTCAAGCCGCAGGAAGTGATTGAAATGGAAACCCGGCTGACGGGCCAGGACGTACCGATGGAAACCTCGTCAGGAGATGACGAAGATCGTTTCGCGCCCATCGCATACCTGCGCGACCCGCATGCTGAGCCCTCCGAGGTGCTGGAGCAAACGGAGATGGCCCATCTGCAGGAAGATGGTCTGCGCAACGCGCTGATCAGCCTGGATGACCGCAGCAGGACGATCATCCAGCGCCGCTGGCTGAACGAAGGCGATGCCGCCACACTGCATGACCTCGCCGCCGAATACGGTGTTTCCGCTGAGCGAATCCGGCAGATCGAGGCCAAGGCAATGCAGAAAATGCGTGGAGCGCTGGCACAGCTGGCCTGAATAAGAACGCTGGACCACCTCATGCAACAAGAAAACGGCCGGAAACCCCGGCCGTTTCTCGTGCCAAGCCCCAACGGGCGCTATTCGCTCTCGACCCGGTACTCAGCCGAGCGGGCATGCGCCTGCAGGCCTTCGCCATGAGCAAGTACCGAAGCAATGCGTCCAAGCCGACGGGCACCCGCCTCCGAGACTTGGATAAGGCTCGTACGCTTCTGGAAGTCATAAACGCCAAGTGGCGAAGAAAATCGCGCGCTGCGCATGGTCGGCAACACATGGTTGGGGCCGGCGCAATAGTCGCCCAGAGCCTCAACTGACCAGTGTCCGATGAAGATCGCGCCTGCATGGCGAATCCGATCGACCAAGGATTCAGCGTTACTCACCGATAATTCAAGGTGCTCGGGGGCAATCCGGTTCGCAATCTCGCATGCCTCCTCGATGTTCCGCACCTTGATCAGCGCACCGCGATTGCCGAGCGACGTCTCGATCGTCTGCCGCCGAGGCATCTGGAGCAGCAACCTGTCGATCGAGGCAGCAACCGCATCGAGAAAAGCGGCATCGGTGCACAGCAGGATCGATTGCGCAAGATCATCATGCTCGGCCTGGGCAAACAGGTCCATCGCCACCCAATCGGGATTGCCGGAGCCATCCGAGATGATCAGGACCTCCGAAGGGCCAGCCACCATGTCGATGCCGACGGTCCCGAAAACGCGACGCTTAGCCGCCGCCACATAGGCATTTCCAGGGCCGACGATCTTGTCAACCTGCGGGACGGTTTGTGTGCCATAAGCCAGTGCCGCCACGGCTTGGGCGCCACCGATCGTGAACACACGGTCCACACCGGTAATCGCGGCTGCCGCGAGCACCAGTGGGTTCTTCTCGCCACGCGGCGTAGGCACCACCATGATGAGTTCGCGAACTCCGGCAACCTTCGCTGGAATGGCGTTCATCAGGACCGAACTCGGATAGGAAGCACGGCCACCGGGGACGTAAAGACCGACCCGATCCAATGGCGTGACTTTCTGACCCAGCATCGTGCCGTCCGGCTCGGTATATCGCCACGACTCGAGCGGCTGGCGTTCATGATATGCCCGTACCCGATCCGCCGCGGCCCGCAATGCCTCGCGCTGCTCGTCCGGCAAACCTTCAAGCGCCGCTTCGAGCTCGGTCCGCGGCAAGGCCAGGCACTCCATCGAATCGACGTCAAGCTGGTCAAAACGACGGGTATATTCAATCACCGCCGCATCGCCTTCGTTCCTTACCCTCGCCAGTATGTCGCCGACAGACGTCTCGATCTTCGCATCGGTTTCACTCTCGAAAGCCAGCAGGGCATCAAGCATCTCGACGAATCGTGCGTCTAGCGTATCGAGCCGACGAATCGCACTCATTTGACGACTCCTTCAAAAGCCTCGAGAACCGGCTGAATTTTCTCGCGTTTGGTCTTCAGGGACGCTTGGTTCACGATCAATCGCGAGCTGATCGGCATGATCTCCTCTACCGCCACGAGATTGTTCGCTTTCAGCGTACCGCCGGAGGAGACGAGATCAACGATGGCATCGGCAAGCCCGACCAGCGGTGCGAGCTCCATCGAACCGTAAAGCTTGATCAGGTCTACGTGGACGCCTTTCTCCGCAAAATGCCGACGTGCCGTTTCAATGTACTTGGTTGCCACGCGGATGCGTCCACCCGGCCGCACAGCTTCCTCATAGTCGAACCCGGCGGGCGTCGCGACACACATCCGGCAGCGGGCAATCTTGAGGTCGAGCGGCTGATAGAGTCCGACCCCACCATGTTCAATGAGCACGTCCTTGCCGGCGATGCCAAGATCGGCCGCCCCGTATTGAACATAAGTCGGTGTATCGGTGGCCCGCACGATCACCAGTCTGACATCAGGACGATTGGTGCCGATGATGAGCTTGCGGGATGTCTCGGGATCGTCCGTGGGCTCGATCCCCGCCGCGGCAAGCAGCGGTAACGTTTCCTCGAAGATTCGACCCTTGGAAAGTGCAATGGTGATGCTGGACACGAAAAACGCCTCGGAAAAAGTGAGCAACATTGTACCCCGAGCATCCTTCTGGTAGCCTCGCTACACAGCCGATCCACCCTTGAGTGGCTCGGCTTTCATTACGTCCGGAGCCCGTCAGGCCGCTCCGCCAATAGCGAGAACCGCAATGATCCCCGATATAATCGTCGCCGCCCATGACATGGAGCGGCTCGAAGCACTGCTTTACGCCCCAGAGCAACTCAAACGCAGCGATCTGGATGCGCTGCGCGAAGAACTCGGGCGGGCCACCGTGTGCGATCCCGCAGACGTCCCGGCCAACCTGATCACCATGAACAGCCGTGCCCGGTTTCGTGAAGAGCACACCGGGCGGGAGTACGAACTGACCCTGAGCTATCCGCGGCAGGCTGATCACGCGAACGGTCGGATCTCTATCCTCTCTCCGGCCGGCAGCGCCCTGCTCGGTTTGTCGGAACAACAACAAATCGACTGGAACGCCGGGAGTGGCAACACCATCCGGATCACCGTGCTTGAAGTCACTTGGCAACCGGAAGCCAACGGCCGCTTCGACCTCTGAGCCGACTCGGTCCGGGTGCCGCGCTGCTCAAGCAAGTCGCCGTACCCGGGCTCCGAGAGCCAACAGTTTCGCATCAAGCTTTTCGTAACCCCGATCGAGATGGTAGATCCTGTCGACCAGGGTCTCGCCATCGGCGACAAGGCCGGCGATGATCAGCCCCGCCGACGCTCGCAGATCCGTTGCCATTACGGTGGCACCCTCGAGTCTGGCCACACCGGTAACCACCGCAGTGTTGCCATCGATCTTGATGTCTGCGCCAAGACGCTGCAATTCGACCGCGTGCATGAAGCGGTTTTCAAAGATCGTCTCGCGAATGACCGCAGTACCTTGGGCTACACAGTTGATCGCCATGAACTGGGCCTGCATGTCGGTCGGGAATGCGGGGTAAGGCGCGGTCCTCAAGCTCACCGCCGCCAGCCGTTCGGGCGCCTTCAAACGGATCGAGTCGCGCTCCGCGATGATCTCACAACCCGCATCCATGAGCTTGTCGACCACGATGTCAAGGTATGAGCTCGACGTCCGGGTCAGGCGGATGTCTCCGCCGCACACCGCCGCGGCGCAAAGGTAAGTCCCCGTTTCGATGCGGTCCGGCATGATGCGGTGAGTGGCCCCGTGGAGCTGCGCCACGCCTTGAATACGGACGACGTCGGTCCCCGCACCGGAAATCCTGGCCCCCATCGCCGAGAGGCAGCTGGCAAGATCGACGACCTCAGGTTCGCGCGCCGCATTCTCTATGACCGTTTCACCCTCGGCCAGACAGGCCGCCATCATGAGATTCTCGGTCCCGGTGACGGTTACCATGTCGGTGAACAGGCGCGCGCCCTTGAGCCGCCCGGCAACCACCGCATGCACATAACCATGCTCGACGCCGACCTCGGCCCCCATCGCCTGCAGGCCCTTGATATGCTGATCGACTGGACGCGCACCTATCGCGCACCCACCTGGCAGCGACACTCTGGCCTCGCCGCAGCGCGCCACCAGCGGACCGAGAACGAGGATCGAGGCCCGCATGGTCTTGACCATCTCATAGGGCGCAACGGGATTGTCCAGACCGGAGGCGTCCAAGGTTACGGTATCGCCCTCACGGTTAATCTTGACGCCCATCTGCGCGAGCAGCTTCAGCAGCGTGGCAATGTCCTGCAGATCGGGGACGTTGGTGAAAGTCACCGCCTCGCGGGTCAGAAGGGCCGCGCAAAGGATTGGCAGAGCAGCATTCTTGGCACCGGAGATTGCCGCTTCGCCAGTAAGGCGCACACCGCCTTCGATAAGGAGTTTGTCCATTTTCTCTAGGCTGGGTCAGGCGCCCAGCTCCTTTTGCATTTGCGCCCATTGCTCGGGCGTATACGTCTGCAGCTGCAGCGCGTGGATCTCATTGCCCATCAGGTTTCCCAACGTCGCGTATACCGCCTGATGCTGGCGCACCCGAAGCTTTCCCGCAAAAGCGCCACTGACCACGATTCCGCTGAAATGGACGCCGTCGTCACCAACAATCTCGACATGCTCGCAGTCCAGGCCGGTTTCGATCAGCCGCTTGATTTCGCTTGCTTCAAACATCGTCTTTACCTCAGCCGCGCAGCTTGTAGCCGCGCGACAACATGTTCAGGGTAAGCGCCGCAACAGCGGCAAAACACGCCACCACGACCGTCAGACTCCGCCATGGCGAAACGTCCGATTGTCCGAAAAAGCCGTAGCGGAAGCCATCTATCATGTAGAAAAAGGGATTGAAATGAGAGACGCCTTGCCAGAACTCGGGCAGTGAATGGATGGAATAGAAGACACCGGAGAGCATCGTCAGCGGCATGATCAGGAAATTCTGGAATCCCGCAAGCTGGTCGAACTTTTCTGCCCATATGCCGGCAACCACCCCGAGACTTCCCAATAGCCCGCCCCCCAGGATTGCGAAGGCAAGTATCCACAAGGGCGCCTTCAAGGGCAGTTCGGCAAAGAACAATCCGGCAATCGCAACCCCGGCGCCGACAAAGACGCCGCGGAACACCGAGGCGAGCACATAGGCAGCATAGAACTCACGGTAACTGATCGGCGGCAACAACACGAAAACGATGTTGCCCGTGATCTTGCTCTGGATAAGTGACGACGAACTGTTGGCGAAGGCGTTCTGAAGAACCGACATCATCACCAATCCGGGAATCAGGAAGCTTGTATAGCCGATTTCACCGTAAACCGTGACGTGTCGGTCGAGCACGTGAGAGAAGATCAGCAGATAGAGCAGTGAAGTCAGCACCGGTGCACCGACCGTCTGGAAGCTGACTTTCCAGAAACGCCATACTTCCTTGTACAACAAGGTCTTGAAACCGCTCACGATCACCTCAAGCAGCGTGCATGACGCCGATAAAGACCTTTTCGAGGTCCGGCTCGCCGAGATGCATTTCGGCAATCTCCGCTCCGGCGGCACGCAACCTTGCAAGCACCCCCTCGACCTCCTCGAAGCGCTCGAACCCGAATTCGAGCCAGCCTTCCTCGTCGGGTGTCACCGACAGCGCCGGGTCTCGCAAGGGCGCCGCCAGGCGGACCCGAAGTGAGTGCGTCGTGAAGCGCGCGAGCAAATTGGCCGTGCTGTCGAGAGCAACGATCCGCCCGGCCTTTAGCATCGCAATGCGTCCGCATAAGGTTTCGGCTTCTTCGAGATAGTGCGTCGTGAGGACGATGGTATGGCCATCACGGTTGAGCTTGCGCACGAACTGCCACAGACCCTGTCTGAGTTCCACGTCCACTCCAGCGGTCGGCTCGTCAAGCACGATGACCGGCGGCCGATGCACCAAGGCCTGCGCAACCAGTACCCGACGTTTCATGCCGCCCGACAGCATGCGCATATTCGCACCAGCCTTGGCGGTCAGATCCAGGCTCTCGAGAATCTCGTCAATCCAGTCATCGTTATCGCGGATGCCGAAATAACCGGACTGCAGCCGCAATGCTTCGCGGACCGTGAAGAACGGGTCGAAGACCAGCTCCTGCGGGACCACTCCGAGCGCACGTCGCGCATTGCGGTAGTCGCCAACGACGTCGTGCCCCATGACTTCTAGGGTGCCACTATCGGGCCGCACCAACCCCGCGAGCGCCGAAATAAGGGTTGTCTTGCCCGCGCCGTTAGGTCCGAGCAGGCCAAAAAACTCGCCCTGCCCTATCTCCAGGTCAACCCCGGCAAGCGCCTTCAGCGCGCCATACTGCTTGGTGACACCGGTGACCCTGATCGCGGGCACAGTCATGATTCGATTGTTTCCGAGTCTGTCGCAGGCCGCCCGGAGAAAATCCCGGAAAGACCGTAAAGCGATGCGAGGCTGGACATTGCCGGAGGAAGGGCAGACAAGGCAATGGGCAGGCCCATGCCACGGGCACGCCGCAACCAGTCGATCAAAAGGGCGACGCCCGCTGAATCCGCTTCGGTGACCTGAGCAAGCTCGATCTTTCGCAAATCCCGCGTAAAGAACCCGGTTGCCTCGGCCTTGAGCCCGGCCACCGTCTCCATCGTCATCGGCCCGACGACCGACAACGCGCCGCGATCAAAACGGATCATGCCTTGGCACCAGCCTGCTCGAGTTGCCGGTTCTTCTCTTCAAGCGCCTTGATCAACCCGTCGATGCCTCCGCTACGGATCTCTTGGGAGAAGGTACCCCGGTAATTGGTGACGAGGCTGACGCCCGCCACCACGACATCGTAGACCTTCCACCCATCGGTATTCTTTTCCAGGCTGTAGTCGATCTGTACGGGCGTAGCGCCAGGCTGGCGAACCTCGGTGCGGACGATCACATCGGAATCGCCCGGCGCGGCACGCAGCGGCTTGAAATCGATCTGCTGATTCTTGTACTGGGTCAGGGCGTTCGAGTAGGTTCGCACCAGCAAGGTCTTGAAGGAGTCGATCAGCAGCCGCTGCTGCTCCGGAGTGGCCGAGCGCCAATCGCGGCCAACGGCCAGAATCGTCATTCGCCGGAAATTGAAATGGGGCAAGACCTTTTCTTCCACCAGATCAACCGCCTTGCGTGTATTACCGGCCTGAATTTCCTTGTCTTGACGAACAATGGTCAACACATCGTTGGTCACGGTCTTGACCAGTTCGTCCGGCGCCGAATCGGCGGCCACCGCAGGCAGGCTGAACAAAGATGCTGCAACGAGGATGCAGGAGAAGAAGCGCTTCATGAGCGAATTTCCTTTTACTGTCAGGGACGCGAACCGGTCGACGCCGTTTCATCGTTGATAAAGGCAAGTTCAAGCGTACGCGCCGCACGGGCTGCGGCATCCGCACCTGCACCGATGGCCGCGGCGCTCAGATCGTCGAAATCCTCGCGCGGAGGGTGACCATCGTAGACCTTGTAACGCCGCTGCTGCAGGTAAAAGTCCCGGGCATAGGCGTACTTGTCGAGCGTGCCCTCCTCGAGCGTCTTGTCAACCCCGAGGAGAGCTGCACGCGTATGTATCAACCTAAGGCCGGTGAGCGCATTGCGCGTCGCAACGCTATCGATCGCCCATACGTTGTCGCCCGCCAGATCGATCGGAAGCACCGCAGTGTCGCGAAGTGTCCGCGGCCCGAAGAAAGGCACCACGAAATAGGCGCCTTCGCCAACACCCCACACTCCGAGCGTCTGACCGAAATCCTCGTCGTGCTTCTCGAGCCCCAGCTCCGATGCCACGTCGAACACCCCGAGGATACCCACGGTGGAGTTGATCAGCACCCGGCCGGCATCATTGAATGCGTCGCCAGCCTTGCCCTGCAGCAGATTGTTGAAGCCGATCCAGATGTCCCCGACGTTTCCGAAGAAGTTGCCGACCCCGGACTTCACTGGCAGCGGGGCCACCTCATCATAGCCTCGTGCGAGCGGCTTGATCGCAGCCTTGTCTACCGCCTCGTTGAAACCGAACATGGCTCGGTTGTAGGGCTCGAATGGATCGTCCGGATTCTGGCTCGTGCTTGCACAGCCGCCGGCCAGCAGCGACAGCGCCAACACGCACGCTACGCGCGGAAACATGAGGTTGGGATGCTTGTTCATGGACTGCCCCGAAAGATCACTTGGCGGCCGGCGCTTCTGCCGCCTTGTCAAAAAGAAACTGGCTGATCAGCTTCTCCAGTACGACGGCGGACTGGGTAATGCGAATCGTGTCACCCGCCTTGAGCATCTTTTCATCGCCGCCCGCTTCCAGGCCCACATATTGTTCGCCGAGCAACCCGGATGTCAGGATGGTAGCGATGGTGTCGCTCGGGAAAGCGTAGCGGCTGTCGATTGCCAGTTCGACCTTCGCGCGGTAGCTCTGGGGATCGAAATCGATCGACGCGACGCGCCCGACCACGACGCCGGCACTCTTGACCGGTGCTCGCGGCTTGAGGCCACCAATGTTGTCGAAACTTGCCTCCACAGCATAGTTATTGGCAAAGCTGCCTGCCGAGAGATTCCCCACCTTCAGCGCCAGAAAAAGAAGCGCTGCAATCCCGATCGCGACAAAGAAACCGACCCATAGGTCGAGCGTGGTCCGATTCATCTCTAACCCCGGAACATGAAGGATGTAAGAACGAAATCAAGCGCCAGTATCGCCAGCGCCGAACTGACGACGGTGCGGGTAATGGCCCGCGAGACCCCCTCGGCAGTCGGAACGCAGTCAAAGCCTTCGAAAACCGCGATGAGCGACACCGCGACGCCAAAGACCACGCTCTTGATGACCCCGTTCAGAATGTCGTAGCGAAAATCGACCGCGGCCTGCATCTGCGACCAGAACGCACCGTCGTCCACACCAATGAATGGGACGCCGATCAGCCATCCCCCAAAGACGCCCATCGCCGAAAACAGCGCCGCGAGCAGCGGCATCGAGATGACGCCGCCCCAGAACCGCGGCGCAACGACTCGGGCGATCGGGTTCACCGCCATCATGTCCATTGCAGTGAGCTGCTCGGTCGTCTTCATCAGGCCGATCTCGGCCGTCACCGCGGACCCCGCCCTGCTGGCGAATAGCAGGGCGGCAACCACCGGACCGAGCTCCCGGGTCAGCGACAACGCAACCAGTACTCCAAGCGCCTCGCTCGAGCCGTATCGCTGAAGCGTTTCGTAGCCTTGCAGCCCCAGGACGAGGCCAACGAACAACCCCGAAACAAGGATGATCAGGAGCGAGAGTACGCCACTGAAGTAGATCTCGCGAATGGTGAGGTGTACGCGCCGAAAGGATTGTCCCGAATAGAGCAACACCATCGCCAGGAAGCGCGCAATGAAGCCAAGCCGCCAAACGCCGTCCACGGCACGGTGACCAAGACTGCGCAGCACGTTCGCGATCATCCTCATCGTCGCTCCTCCGCGCCCAGCAGGTCCTCTGCGATCGGCGCCGCCGGATAGTGAAACGGCACCGGCCCATCCGCCTCTGCGTGCACGAACTGATGCACGAACGGATCCCTGGACTCACGGATCTGCGCCGGGGTACCTTGCGCAACGATGCGTCCTTCCGAGACAAAGCAGACGTGATCAACGATCTCGAGCGATTCGCTCACATCGTGAGTCACCATGATCGAACTTGCGCCGAGCGCATCATTGAGACGGCGGATGAGCTGCCCGATGATGCCCAGGGAGATCGGATCGAGACCTGCAAACGGCTCGTCGTACATGATCAGCATGGGGTCCAGGGCCACGGAACGCGCCAGCGCGACGCGACGCGCCATCCCGCCGGAAAGCTCGGCGGGCATCAGCTTGTATGCGCCGCGCAGGCCGACCGCATCAAGCTTCATGAGCACCAGATCCCGAATCAGCGTCTCATCGAGATTGGTATGCTCGCGCATTGGGAACGCGACGTTGTCGAACACCGACATGTCGGTAAACAATGCGCCGAACTGAAACAACATGCCCATCCGCCGACGCAGTGCGTACAGATCGGACTTTGGAAGGTTCTTGAGAACCTTGTCCGCCACCCGGACTTCGCCCGAGGAGGCCTGGATCTGCCCGCCGATCAGTCTCAGCAAGGTCGTCTTGCCGCACCCACTGCCACCCATGATCGCAACCACCTTGCCCCGCGGAATCTCCAGATCGATGCCGCGCAGGATCTCGCGCTCGCCGTAGGCGAAACGCACATTGCGCAAGCTGACCAGAGAATCGGAAGTTGAGGGCGGCACGACTGTTATTGCTCTTTATAAACGGCATAGTGTAACAGAGAGAAATCATGCAATTGCTGCACTGCGGCTACGGCCCCGGCGCAAATTGCATCGAAAAGTGTCAGATTTGCGACACGTTCCAGCGCGTATTGCGTACACTCGCGGCATGATAATTCCGTAGAGTGCCAATGTCGGATGCAGAACGTCCAGCCCTGCTGATCGTCGACGATGACCCGCTGATAACCGAAGCGCTGTCGTATTTTCTCGGGCGGGACTTCCTCATCGTGAGCGCCGATTCTCGCGGCGCCGCGATTGCCGCGCTGCGACAATCCGCGGCGCCGCCGCCGCTCGCGCTTGTCGACCTCGGCCTGCCCCCCTATCCTCACCGCCCTGACGAGGGTTTTGCGCTGATCGCCGATCTGCTGGCGCACTCGCCCGAAATGCGGATCTTCGTTCTGTCGGGCCAGGACGAAACGTCGAACGCCAGGCACGCGCGTACCCTCGGAGCACTCGAGTTCATCGCAAAGCCCGCTGAGCCGGCGCAACTGCGCGAGACACTCCTCGCCGCATTGACGCTGCCGCCGGCAGATGCCACAAGTACCGCAAACGGGGCGCAGATGCTCCTCGGACAGAGCGGCCCGATCCAAGCGCTGAGGGCGCAGATCCGACAGTACGCGGACTCACCCTTTCCGGTGCTGATCGAAGGCGAATCGGGTACCGGCAAGGAACTCGTGGCGCGGAGCGTGCATCTCCAGAGCGCACGCAGCAAGAAGCCTTATCTGACCCTCAATTGCGCAGCGATCTCGCCCGCACTCATCGAGTCGCTCCTGTTCGGGCACATGCGGGGAGCGTTCACCGGGGCAAGCGGCAGCCATGCCGGCTATTTCGAAGAGGCCCAGGATGGCACGCTGTTTCTCGACGAGATCGGCGAACTGCCACTCGAGTTGCAGCCGAAACTCTTGAGAGTGCTCGAAAACGGCGAATATCAGCGCGTCGGAGAAACCCACAACCGTATCAGCCGCGCACGAATCATCGCCGCGACGAACCGTGATCTGCGGACGGAGATACGCGAAGGGCGGTTCAGATCCGACCTTTATCACCGCCTCAGCGTGTTCTCTCTGCGGGTCCCGGCCTTGCGCGATCTCGGCGACGATAGCGTGTTGATGCTCGAGCATTACCGCGCCCTCTTCGCGCGCCGCTCCGGACGCCCCGCCTTCAGTCTCTCATCCGAAGCCAGGCGCCGCTGGGCCGGTTATGCGTTTCCCGGCAACGTCCGCGAACTCCGGAACATCGTGATCCGCCTTCAGACCAAGTACCCTGGTCGCGATGTCGGCATTGCCGAACTTGACGCAGAACTCGAGTCCACCGAACAGCGAACGTTGCCGATGGATACGATCGAACTACCTGTGGCCCACCGTGAGGATCCGCTCGAAGTCGCGCTGCGTGACCTCCAGTCGGGACAGGATTTCGAGCTGAACACCATGCTCTGCCGATGGGAGGCAAGCTATATCGACGCTGCGCTGCGGCTGAGCCATGGCAACATGAGCCAAGCCGCGCGGCGCCTCGGAATAAACCGCTCGACCCTGTACAGCAGAATGGATGCACTGGGCATGCCGCGCGGCCACCAAACGTCGGAAAACTGAAACACGCGGATGTATCTCGAACACTACGGTCTCGATCAGCGCCCTTTCCGGATCACACCACACACCCAATTCTTCTTCGCGGGCGCGCGCCGTGGTGCAACCCTTGACGCGCTGGTCTACGCAATCATCCACGATGAAGGGATCGTCAAGGTCTGCGGCGAAGTCGGTAGCGGCAAGACCATGCTCAGCAGAGTCCTCGTCGAGCGCCTGCCGGACAGTGTGGAAACCCTCTACCTGAGCAATCCGACGCTCGGCCCGGACGCACTGTTGCGACAGATCGCGGATGAACTCGCGGTACCCGTCGCGAGCGATCATTCCGGGGCACTGCTTTCGGCAATACAGTCCGCGTTGATCGAGCGATTTGCAGGCGGAAAGCGCGTCGTCGCGCTGATCGACGAGGCTCACGCAATGCCGCCCGCCTCGCTGGAACAGATCCGCCTGCTCTCGAATCTCGAATCCTCCCAGCAGAAGCTGCTGCAGATCGTGCTGTTCGGCCAGCCGGAACTGAACGAAATCCTGGCAAAGCGGGACATGCGCCAACTCAAGGACCGGATTACCCAGAACTTCCGGCTCGATCCGCTCGGACCGGCCGAAGTCGCCCAGTATGTCGACTTTCGGCTGCGTGCCGCGGGATATCGCGGCCCGACCATTTTCAGCCCCGCCGCGATTGGCCGCATCAGTGCTGCCTCGGGCGGATTGTCACGGCGCATCAATGTTCTGGCCGACAAGGCGATGCTCGCCGCCTACAGCCAGAATCTGCACCAGATCAGCCCCCGCCATGTCGACCTGGCCATCCGCGACGCCGAGTATCCCCCGTTGCCGACACCTGTGCGCAGGATCGCAAGCATTCTGGCCCTGCTGGCGGCCGCAGTGCTCGCCGCGGGCTGGCTGCTGCGTCCGCCAGCCCCTCATGATGCGGGCGCACCTTCCGTCGCGACGACACCCAAGGGCGCAACGCAGGACGCACGGTCCAGGAAGCCCGAAACGCATCAACCGGCGCCGCAGAGCCTCCTCGTGCCCACGAACGAGCCACGGCCGTCGAAATTCGCAAATGCCCCCTCCCCGGTCGAACCGGAAGCCCCCGCGGCATCAAGCGCCAGGATTGCAGGGGCGACCGGGCAGCAGGAGCGCCCCGTCAGCACCACACCCGGCACGCCGTCAGGCCTCGGGCCGCTTGCCGGAATGCGTTACCGCGAGTCACAGCAGTGGATCCGGGACAGTGACGACGAGCACTGGTTCATCCAGTTGCACACGGTCAACGACCCGAACATGAACGATCTCGACAGCTATATCACGCGCGTCGAATCGCTGCTCGGTGGCGTCAAGCTCGGCGTCTACGCGACGCCATACCACGGCCTCACCCGGGTTGGCGTAATCTACGGGGATTATGACGATCGCAATTCAGCAGCGGCGGCACTTAACGACCTGCCGAATCAGCTGCGTCGGCAAGGTGCCTACTTGAGGCAGGTAAAAGGGCTGCGTTGATGGCGTACAGGCCACACCCGATTTCAACGAGTTTGCTTTCTGAATCAAAGGGTCATTGAAGAATCGCGATAAATCGTTAACATCGCCCCATCAACCAGGCACATGAAATGAAAAGACGCCCGTTTCTTCCATTGCTCGCAGCGACGATTCTGAGTGCGTGTGCGCAGCTTCCCGCACAGCCGACGTCCAGCGGGCATCTTCAGGGCACAACTGAACCGAAAGCGCCATCTGCCCCCATCCCCGAACCTGTCATGCGAAGCTTCAGCCTGCCGGCACCGAAACCCGCACCAAGGCTCGAGACGTATTCGGTTGTTGTCAGCAAGGTACCTGTCCAGGAACTGCTTTTCGCCCTCGCCCGCGACGCCAAGATCAATATCGACGTGCATGCGGGCCTGGAAGGCCTCGTGACGCTCAATGCCATCGACCAGACGCTGCCTCAGTTGATGTCGAGGATCTCGCAGCAGGTGGACATGCGTTACGAACTCAGGGACGGCAACCTGGTGGTCACGCCCGACACCCCGTTTCTGCGTACCTACCACATCGATTATGTGCTGATGGACCGTGACACCACGAGCACGATCTCGGTCGCGACGCAGATCGCGTCGGCAGGCATTTCGGGCGGCGCCGGCAACGTCGGTGGGGGTGGAACGGCCGGCAACAGCTCGCAGACCGAGATCCGCAATACCGCGAAGAATCATTTCTGGGAAACCCTCATCCAGAACATCAAGGACATCCTGCACGAAACGGACAAGCTGATTCCGCTGGGAGAGGACAAACCTGCCCAAGCAACTCAGGTGGCAGCGCCCGTGGCACCGCCCCCCAAGGAAGGACAGCAGAACAGCCCGAGCTTGAATCTCGCGGTCAACCTGAGCCCCGCGATCGCCGCGGCACCAGGCAGGAATTTCTACCGGGAAGCCGCCTCGGTCATCGCCCACCCGGAAACCGGCGTCATCACGGTACGCGCCACGGGACGCCAACACGAACGGATCCGCGAATTCATTGATCAGGTACAGCGCTCCGCGACGCGCCAGGTATTGATCGAAGCAACGGTTCTCGAAGTCAGTCTTTCGCGCAACTATCAGCAGGGGATCGACTGGAGCAAGATCAATCTCGGCGGCAGTGGCTTCCGGCTCGTGCAACGCGCATCGGGCAACATCAGCGCGCCGACATCGAGCATCTTCGAGCTTGCTTATACATCGAGCGGCGGCAGCTTCAATGGCAGCATCAAACTGCTGGAGAGCTTCGGCGACGTGCGGGTCTTGTCGAGCCCGAAACTATCGGTCCTCAACAACCAGAGCGCCGTGCTGAAAGTGGTGGATAACGCGGTGTATTTCACCATCGAGAGTGACACCAATCAGAACCAGAACCAGACCCTTATCACCTATACGACCACAGTTCACTCGGTGCCGATCGGCTTCGTCATGAACGTCACGCCCCAGGTTTCCGAGAATGACACGGTACTGCTCAATCTGCGTCCGAGCCTGTCGCGCATAATCGGCCAGGCTACCGATCCAAACCCCGCACTCAAGCAACAAGGCATCGTGAACAATATCCCGATCATCCGTTCGCGCGAAATCGAATCCGTGATCCGGGTAAGCAACGGCAACATCGCCGTCATGGGGGGGCTGATGGAAGACCTGCGTAACGACAAGGACGACTCGGTGCCATTGCTGTCGCGCATCCCGCTGGCTGGCGAACTCTTCATCAACCGCGACGACACCACGACCAAGACCGAACTGGTGATTTTCCTGCGCCCGACAGTGATCCGCGAAGCCAGCATCGACGGCGACTATCGAAGGTTCCGCGACCAGCTGCCAGGCAGCGACTTTTTCTCGCGCGACAGCAATCCGCGTAATCCCAATCTCGGTGGCGCGGCGATCGCTCCGCTTGCGCCGGCCCAATGAGCCTGCTGATCGACGCCTTGCGCCGCGCCGAGGAGGCAAAGCGCGCAGCCGCCAAATCGGGAGAGACGACTTCCGCCGACGAGTCGATGACGCTTGCCCCGCTCGAAGCGCCCCCGTCTCCGCGCCGTGACGAGCTGCAGCATGAACTCGATGCGCTGAACGACCGACCGGGCAAACAGGGGAATGCGCCCAGGAAGGATCCGGCGGCAACGGCTCAAGGCCAGGCCCGCAACCTTTTCGAGGTCAAGGAAGCGGATACGGGCAGGGGCTTCTTGCTCATCGTGGGCAGCGCAACACTGCTCGCGCTTCTTGCCATTGGCGGCTATTTCTGGTGGCAGCTTCAGCCTTCGGGCGGACTGGACACGCTTTCGCCACCTCGCTCGACGAACGCCGAACCATATGTAGCTCAGGCCGTCCCCCCACGCATCATCCCGCTCGATACGCCTCCCCAGGCGCCGATATCAGTGGTCGAGCGCGATACGCCCTCCCCACCCGAGCCGACCAGCACCGAGGCGCCACGCCGACAGTCAAGCCGCCTGCACGGCGCGACCCGCGGCAGTTTCGGTGTGGCGAACACACCCGCGCCCCAGGCAATACAGCCAAGTGAAGCGATACGGGTGCGCATCCCCATTACGCGGAGTGCCGGTACCCCAGCCGTCCCCACCAGCCTGCAGCAGGCATGGCATGCCTACGAATCTGGCGACCTTGAAAAATCCTACGGACTTTATCGGGCGGCGCTGGCGGAAGACGCTCGCAGCATCGATGCGCTCAACGGCCTGGGCGCCATTGCGCTGCGGATCGGCGATGTCGATCGGGCCACGGCAAGATTTCGTCAGGTGCTGAACCTGGATCCCGAGAATCCGGTCGCGCTGGCCGGCCTGAGCAACGCGAATCCCGCCACCGTGGGTGCTGGGGAGGAAAGCCGCCTGCGCAACCTCATCGCGGCTCAACCCAAGGCCGCTGCGCTGCACTTCGCCCTCGGGAATCTTTTCGCCGCCGAACGACGCTGGAACGAGGCTCAGCAGGAATACTTCGAAGCGTATTCGCTGCAACCGGAGAATCCGGACTACCGCTTCAATCTGGCGATAAGCCTCGATCGGCTCGGGCAGTACGCGCTTGCCCGACGTTTCTACCTCGAGGCAAGCGACATATCCCGTGGCAGTCCGGCGGCCTTCGATCCGGCAGCAGCACAGGCACGTGCTGAAGCGCTCGCGGCGGAGTTGCAGCGATGAGCCCGCCAACGGATAACCAGCGGAAGCTGCTCGGGCAGATTCTCATCACCATGGGCCTGCTGTCCGAAGACCAGTTGCACATTGCGCTACTGGAACAAAACCGGAAGCATCAACCCCTCGGGCGCCTGCTTGTGCAGCTCGGCTTCGTTACCGAAAGCGTGATGCGCGAGGCGCTTTCGGAGTTCTACGGAAAGCAGAGTGTGGATCTCGCCCACTCGATTGCCGACCCGGAAGCCCTCGGCCTGGTACCTCGCGAACTCGCCAAACGTCATCGTCTTCTGCCGCTTAGCTTCGATCCCGATCAACAAGTGCTCACGGTTGCGATTTCGGACGTGAACGACGTCGTGGCGCTTGACGCCCTTCGCAGCCATCTGCCCGACGCGGTCTCAGTCGAGACGATGCTCGCTGGCGAGTCGGAGATCGCGCGCGCGACCGACCAATGCTACGGTTACGAACTATCGATCGACGGAATCCTGAACGAAATCGAGACAGGGGAGATCGATTACCGTTCGATGCCCCCCGCGGGGGACGAGTACAGCCAGCCGGTGGTCCGGCTCATCGATGCCTTGCTCACCGATGCCGTAAAGCGGGAGGCATCCGACGTCCATTTCGAACCCGAAGCAGGCTTTCTGCGCATCCGCTACCGGATCGACGGGCTCCTGCATCAGATCCGGGCGCTCCACAAATCCTATTGGGCAGCCATGGCCGTACGCATCAAGGTCATGTCTTCCATGAACATCGCCGAAACGCGGGCACCACAGGACGGACGGATATCACTCAACATCAACGGGCGCCCGGTGGACTTCCGGGTCTCGAGCCAGCCCACGATTCATGGCGAAAACGTTGTTCTGCGCGTACTGGATCGACAGAAAGGGATCGTTCCACTCGATGGGCTGGGCCTTACCGAGCAACAACTCGATCTGCTCAAGCTCATGATTGCGAGGCCGGAGGGCTTGATTCTCATGACCGGCCCGACCGGCAGTGGAAAGACGACCACGCTGTATTCGATCCTCAATCACATCAATTCGGAGGGTCTGAACATCATGACCCTGGAGGATCCCGTCGAGTACCCGATGGCGATGATCCGACAGACATCGGTCGCCGAAGCCTCCAAGCTCGATTTCGCCAACGGTGTGCGGGCAATGCTGCGACAGGATCCGGACGTGATTCTGGTTGGGGAGATCCGTGACGAGGATACTGCGGTGATGGCGTTTCGCGCCGCCATGACCGGCCATCAGGTGTATTCCACACTGCACACGAATTCCGCCATTGGGGCGATTCCCCGGTTGCTGGATATCGGCATCGTGCCCGACATCATCGCCGGCAACATCATCGGCGTGGTGGCCCAGCGCCTTCTGCGCAGGCTCTGCCTGCAATGTCGCAGCCCGCAGACGCCCGAACCATGGGAGGTCCGCCTGCTCGGCCTGCAACCCGAACGCAGTCTGCCCACCATATTCAGGGCCGAAGGTTGCCCTGAATGCAACTATCGTGGCTATCGGGGCCGCATGGCGATCATGGAAGTGATGCGCATGGACTCCGATCTCGACGAGCTGGTGGCACGTCGCGCCAGCTATCGGGAAATCCGCAACGCGGCCCGAGCCAAAGGATTCCGAACGCTCGCCGAGGACGGCGTTCGCCGGGTCCTTGAAGGCAGCACCTCGCTTGACGAGCTGGCCCGCGTGGTGGACCTGACCGAAAGGATGGCCTGAATCAATGGCAATCTTCGGTTACAAGGCAATGACGCCCGACGGTCGCCTGGTGCGCGGAGAGCTCGAGGCGATCAACCTCGTCGACCTGGAAATGCGCCTGCGCCGAATGGAGCTCGACTTCATCAACGGCCAGCCGATCCGCCACCATGCGCTCTTCAGACCGACCCCGGCGCCGCGACGCGAACTGATCAACTTCTGCTTCCACCTCGAACAACTGACCCGTGCCGGCGTGCCGATTCTCGAAGGCCTTGCCGATTTGCGCGATTCGACCGAGCATCCCAGATTTCGAGAGGTCGTTGCCGGCGTGGTCGAGGGCATTGAAGGCGGACGCAGCCTGTCGCAATCGCTGGAAGACTACCCCCAGGCATTCGATCCGGTTTTCTGCAATCTGGTACGGGCGGGCGAGACATCCGGGAACCTGCCACATGTCCTGCGTGAGCTGGCATCGGCGCTCAAGCGCGAAGACGAACTGGCCGCCTATGCCCGAAAGCTGACGATCTATCCGGCAATCGTCGGCACCATCATTCTTGCGGCGATCTCGGTTTCATTGATCTACGTGGTCCCCGAACTGGCGCGGCTGTTCCGCAGTACCGGACAGTCCTTGCCGCTACAGACCCGACTGCTGATAGGTCTCTCGGCTTTCCTGCGCGATTACTGGTGGTTGGTGCTGGGCAGCATTGTCGGCCTGGCCGCGGGTATCCGGCTCTCCGTGGAGCGTTTGCCCTCGGCGCGGCTGCGTTACGATGCGCTGCTTCTGCGCCTGCCGCTGCTCGGCAACATACGCCGCAAGATCGTGCTGGCCCGATTCGCCAATCTCTTCGCGATGATGTACGCCTCGGGCATTCCCATCATTCAGGCTCTGCACAGCGCCGAACGCGTGGTCGGCAACCGGGTCATTCAGAACGCCCTCGAACGGGTTGGGGAACGCATCGGCCAGGGTCAGAACGTTTCGACCTCGTTTGCAGCCACAGCACTGTTCCCGCCGCTCGTCACGCGCATGCTGCGTGTCGGCGAAAACACGGGTGCGCTCGACACAGCGCTCGCGAATGTCAGTTACTTCTACGACCGCGACGTTCAGGAAGCCACCGAGCGGTTGCAGACCATGATCGAGCCGATGCTGACATTGATCCTGGGCTCGATTCTGCTCTGGATCATGATGGCCGTGCTCGGTCCGGTGTACGACATCATCACCCAGCTGCCGGTATGAGTCGATGAGCAGCCGCCACATCCTCTATATCACGTCGGACGGCCTGCGCTGGTTCCGGCTCAAGTCCGGACGAGCGGAACTGTTCGCCAGCTTCGACACCGGGGAGGCCGGCCAGCAGGTGTTCGCAGCCCGGCTTGCCGAAGTTCGCGAAACGGCCACGTTCGCCGTATTAGTAGATGTTGCCGACGAGGCCTTCCACGTCGATGTCGTGCCTGCGGTCAGTGGAAGCGACCGCCGAGCAATGCTGAATCGCAAGCTCGCGCAGCATTTCTATGGGAACACCTATACCGCTGCCACCAGTCTGGGCAGGGAGAAGACCGGTCGCAGGGACGAGAGAATCCTCTTTGCGGCCGTCACCCGGCAGGCGGTCCTCGAGCCCTGGATCGACGCCCTGACGAGAACCGAAGCAAGGGTAAGCGGGGTGCATAGCGTTCCTCTCTTGCTTGACCGCATGCTCGAGCGCAAGCGCAG
This sequence comes from Cognatazoarcus halotolerans, assembly GCF_009800965.1. Taxonomy (GTDB): domain Bacteria; phylum Pseudomonadota; class Gammaproteobacteria; order Burkholderiales; family Rhodocyclaceae; genus Cognatazoarcus; species Cognatazoarcus halotolerans. The sequence goes on from NZ_WUAF01000013.1 coordinate 28,865, forward strand.
CGGGTTCGGCCGATGTCTGCTGATCAATCTCACCCCGGCCGGCCTGCGACAGAGCTTCCTCGACCAGGGCCGCCTGCGTTTCAGCCGGCTCACGGCACACCACGACGGTGGAGCTGGCTTACTCAAGGGAAGCGGCAGCGACGAGATACGCAAGACCCACGCCTATCTGACCGGACAACGCCTGCTTGCCCGTGGTGAGCCGGTAGACGTGGTCGTCATGGCCGGCGAGCGCGAATTCGAGATTCTTGCCGGCCAGCAGCTCGGCACCGACGAGTTGCGCCTGGTGCTCGCGCCCTGCAGCACGATCGCCGCCCGCCTCAAGCTGCCCGCCCCCTCCGAAAGCGGTGACAGTCTGCCTCTGCTGCTCTCGGCACTGGACCGCGAAGCGGACTGTCTGCACCTGGGCAGCCAGTCGATTCTCCGCTTTCACCGGATCCACTTTGCGCGGCGGGCGGTGTTCGGCGCCGCCGCCGTCGTCCTGGTCGCGGGCCTGCTTTTCTCGGGCAAACTGTGGCTGGATAGCATCGACATCAGGGGCCATGCCGATTTGCTGCGCCAACGGGCGGCTGATCAAGACGTGCGCTATCGCGAATTGATCGGCAGTCTTCCGCCCCTGCCGGCACCACTTGAGCAACTTCGGACCCTGATCGACGATATCGATCGCCTGGAGTCGCTGTCGATTCCGGCGATACGGATTCTGCAGCCGCTGTCCCGCGCGCTTGAAAACGAACCGGAACTCACGCTCGTCCGCGTGCGCTGGCAAATCGATCAGTCCAGCGCCTCGGCGACGACAACGGCCGCGGACTGGGCGGCAGACACGCGGGTGATTGCAACCGCGGATCTGCGCTTGCCCGACTACCTCGAAGGTGACCAGCGCGGCATGATCGAACTGAGCGAACGATTCTCGACAACGCTGACACGTTACGCCGGAGATACGGTCAGAATCGTCCGGCTACCGATTGATCTCCAGTCCTCCCAGACGCTTCGGGGACGCGAAGGACGCGAAGCGCTGTCGGACCGCCCGGCCGCGCTGGAGATTCAATACGTGCTGAAGGGGCCGGGGAAGAACTGATGGAAGCCAGAGACCTCGTACGTCTGCGCACCCCGCTGTTCGTGCTCGCCCTGAGCCTTCTGCTGGCACTTGGTGCAGGCTGGCACGCAACGGTACGGCGACAGAAGGCCGTCGAGGACGAGCGGACAGCGAGCGGCGGTTTCAATGCGGCGCACAGCCGATACGAGGCCGCGCGGCGCGACGAAGCATTGATGCGCCTTACCATCAGGCGATTCCGGGTCCTGGAAGCTCAACACATGATTGGCGACGAATCCCGTCTCGGCTGGATCGAACGCTTGCGTGCCGCGCGAGAAGCGGCCGGATGGGGACAATTGGACTACGAGCTGCGGCCGCGCCTGCCGATTCCGATGCCGACCGCTCCGGGACGCTACGCGCTCACGGCGAGCCGCATGCTCGTCACCGGCGACATGCTGCACGCGCAACGCCTGATCACCTTTCTAGACAGACTGACGCTTGAAAGCTCCGCGCTGGTCATTGTCCGCAGCTGCGACATCAAGCGTCACAGTGAAGCCGAAATGACTGACCACGACGCGCCGCTTCAGGTCCGCTGCGAGCTCGACTGGATCACCGTCGCCGACAAGCCTACGGACGAGGCGACGCGATGACGCCGAGGAATTTCCTGCTGCTGCTCGGTCTTGCCCTGCTGAGCGGACCTGGCTGCGCGGAAGAGCTCGGCAGGCTGTTCTTCTCGCCCCAGGAGCGTCTTGAACTCGATCGACGTGGCGTCGTACACCCCGCGGCCCCCGCCCCCTCGGGCGATCGCGCGCCGGAATCGATACGCCTCGATGGGATCATCCGGCGCGCGGACGGGAGCGCAACCGTCTGGATCAATGGCCGCGAAGTGCCGCCGGCGGCAGCCAAACGCCTCTCGGGCGGCACCGCCGCGGCGGTGACCCTGCCTGACGGCCACCGGGTCAGGCTGAAGGTCGGCGATGTCGCCCCTCTCCCACCTATGGACGAAGCAACACCCGGGGACGGGCAGTGAACCGCCAGGGTGGAATCATCCTGCCCGCACTGCTGGTCTTCATGCTGGTCGGCATCATTGCCCTTGGCCTCGCCGAGTCGCGGCTCACATCGGATATCAAGGCTCGCCAGCATCGCCAGACCATTCGTGCGCTGGCAGATGCACGGTCGGCACTGGTCGGGTTCGCGCTGAGTTATCCGCTCACTCACACGGGCAATCCACGGCTGGGCCTGCTGCCCTGTCCGGACCTCGACAACGACGGCAGCTCGGACACCTGTGGCAGCCAGAATGCATTCTCCATCGGCCGATTCCCGTTTCGTACCCTTGGTTTGCCCAAGATGATCGATGGCAGCGGGAACTGCCTATGGTATGCCGTCGCAGGCAACTACAAGAACAATCCGGATCCTCCCGGGCCACTCAACTGGGACACCCCGGGGCAGTTCAATCTCGTGAGCAGCGGCGGCATGCCCCTCAATGACGCCGGCAACGGCCACCAGGCAGCGGTGGCGGTGGTGCTGGCACCTTCAGGGCCGATCGGTGGCCAATCACGCAGCGGCACATCGCACCCATGCCCGGGCGGTGATGACGCTGCGGCCGAGCTTGCTTCCTACCTCGAATCATCGATACCGGCACCAGGCCCTCTACCGGTAACGATCAGCGAGGGGCTGTTCACTGGCAATGCCAATAATGATCGCATCGCCTGGATCAGTGCCCAGGACCTCGGTCAGCAATTCTCCCGTACTGCATTTGTGAACGCGCACCTGCAGCAGATGCTCGACACCGCTCACGACAGGCTGTCGGTTCTGAATATCGATCCCGAATCGCCACTGGTCGACGCCAGCGGCAACCTAGCCGTTGGCAAACTTCCGAGTGCCGCCACCTTGATGATCGCACCTGAAGCGACGGCCAGGATCCATGACGACTGGCGCAGCATGACCTGGTACGCGCGCTGTCGCGACGGAACACAGTGCCTCGGCGCGCTGCTACAGACCGACCCTGACAATGCATCGGCGCTCACTTACGTCACCTGCCGAGGGATACTCGTCTTCGGCGGCTCAAGACGTCTTTCTGGACCACTTCAGTCGAGGCTGACGACCGCGCAACAAGCGGATCCGTCAGAATACTTCGAGGGCACGAACGTCGCTGCGCTCAGCACGCCGACATCGGGCTTTTCAGGACTGGACAAAATCAGCCTAGATCATCCGGACAGGGACGTCATCTCGTGCATTTACTGACGGCAATCCGCACTTTCAAGGACGCACGAGGGTTCACGCTCGCCGAACTCGCAGTCGTCCTGCTCATCATTTCGATTCTTGCTGCTGCATTCATCGTGCCACTCAGCGGGAGGGAGGAAAGTCGTCGTCGCCATGAGACGGAGGCGGCACTCGAGGAAATCCGCGAGGCTTTGATTGGCTTTGCGATCATTCACCGCCGACTGCCCTGCCCTACGGTTGAAACGAACCCGACCGTCGCCGCCTACGGGATCGAAGACGCGACCTGCAGCAAGAATGCCGAGGGCTACCTTCCCTGGCGCACCCTCGGAGTCGAGTCGCATGATGCGTGGGGCCGGCCACGCACCAAGGACACCGATCCGTGGACGGGGTATTGGCGGTACCGAGTAGTCCCATCCGTATCTCTGCCGACTGCTCATATCGATGTCGGCACGACCCTGGACGACGAACTGCGTCTCGTAGACGCCGACGGCAGTACCATGGTGGACGGCAAGGCGCTGGCGGCACTGGTGTACTCGACCGGACCGAACGGCACCCCCGACGGCGCGAATGCGAGCTACGAAGCCGGCTCCGTCGCAACATACGAGACCGGCGCGCCGACCACCACGTTTGATGATATCGTGGCGTGGATCGGCCATCCGTTATTGATCGCGCGCATGGCCGCTGCCGGGTCGCTCTGAACCTTGCCCGCGCAGTCTCTTTGGCCGGGACGCCTTTCCGGGCTCGACTCGGTCGGGTACTCCCATCCTTACCTCAGACCCTGGTCTGACGGTGAATCCGGAAACAATGCACGAGTTCATACAAAAGCTGCGAAGCGCCGGCATCACTGACGCAGACGACGAAAACACACGGCTCGCGAAGTCGCTGCTTGTTCTCGCGAGCGGTCTGGTCAGTATGGCCTCGGTCGTGTGGCTGATGCTCTACTGGAGTCTGGGGCCAAGACTTTCGTCAACACTTCCGTTCCTGTTCCAGCTCCTGCTCGCCGGCAACCTGGCGCTCTATATCAAGAGCGGGCGATTCGAATGGTTCCGGGCAAGCCAGCTCGCGCTCCTTCTGTTCTTTCCCTTCGTTGCGCAGTGGAGCATCGGCAACTTCATCACGGCCTCGGGTCTCATCCTGTGGGGTCTGCTGGCGCCGATAGGCGCAGTTCTTTGCATGGGCTCGCGCGAATCCACGCCTTGGTTCTTTGCCTATCTTTTCCTCACCGCGCTGACCGGCTTCTTCGATTACTACCTTGCAGATTTCAATCCGATCGGTGCCGCTGAAATTCCGATCCGCACGTCGGTCGTCTTTTTCGTGCTCAACTTCGTTACGATTTCGGCCATCGTCTTTGCCATGCTGCGTTTCGCCGTTGCCGAACGCGACCGCGCCCAGAAGCGCCAGGCTGAAGCCCACCGCCTACTCCAGGCCGAACAGATCCGTTCGGAACGCCTGCTGCTCAACATCCTCCCCGCACCGATTGCGAGACGGCTGAAGGACAGCGACCAGACCATCGCAGACGGCTTTGCCGAAGTGACGGTCATGTTTGCGGACATCGTGAATTTCACCCAGATCGCCAGTGGCATGAGTGCCGAACGCGTATTTTCGATGCTCAATAACGTATTCTGCCGCTTCGACGCGCTCGCCGAATCCCTTGGTCTGGAAAAAATCAAGACGATTGGCGATGCCTACATGGTTGCGGGCGGACTCAACAGCGAAGCACCGGATGCCTGTTACCGCATCGCTCAGCTCGCTCTTTCGATGCAACAAACCTTGCCAGAACTCGAGGGCTCGGACACCCCACCCCTTTCGCTGCGTATCGGCATTGGAACCGGACCGGTCGTCGCGGGAGTCGTCGGTCGCAAGAAATTCATCTACGACCTATGGGGCGACACGGTCAACCTGGCGAGTCGCCTCACTTCGGAAGGAAAACCCGGCGTCATTCAATGCGACGAACGCAGCCACCAACAGCTTCATCACATGTTCGAATTTTCCGCCCCTGTCGAACTCAGCCTCAAAGGCAAGGGGAAGGTCGTGGTCTACCGACTGGAGCGTCCCTCATGCGCCTCAAGTGTCCTGCCCTACTCAAGCCCGGTGGCAGGCTGATCCAGCACAAAGCGGACACAGCCGGAACGATTCTCGGCCAAGCGAATCCGGAAGCCCAACCTGTCGGCGAGGCGGGCCGTTTGATAGAGTCCCATGCCAAGCCCCTGATCCGACTGAAGTGGTTGACTGAATAGCCGCCTGACAATTTCGGCCGGCAGCTCGGCACCACTATCTTCCACGCTCAGCGTCAATCCATCCAGCGAGACGATGATCCGCAGGTTGGCATCGCGATGCCGTTTGGCCTCGGCGTTCTGAATCAGGTTTTCCAGCGCGCTGTCGTAAAGCTGATTCGGCACGGACAACGGCTCAGGCCGGGAAATCGCGAGAAATACCAGACCTTCTCCCTGATGGCGGGACCGGGCGCCAAACCACCATCGGTCGAGCGCCACGAACTCAATCTGCTCAGGCCCGGCCAGCTTCAACTTGTCGAGCGTGCCTTCAAGTCTCCTCGCAATGAGTGGCAGCTGCTTGAGGAACAACCCCCTGGTTGCCGCATCATCGCAGTCCGGGCGCTCGACCGCTGCGCAAAGAGCGTTGAGCGACTGCAGGAGATTCTTCACGTCGTGCGTCAACCGCGCGCCTGTTTCGTGAACCGCCTCGAGGTACGAGCGCGTCTGTAGCTCCCGGGTGTGGCACTTCTCACGATAGAACTCCGCCAGTACCCGCAGGAGCAGGTTGTAATGCCAAACCAACGCTGCGCTCGGCGCGCGCGCGAAGCGCAATTCGACACGCAACCCCCGGTGCATGAATTCACGGACGATTCCAACCGCCGCACCGAACTGATGTTCGTCCTCGCAGGCCTCCACTTTCCACGCCCCCCCGACCACACCGGGGAAGCGAACGAGGCCCGAAATCTCACGGGCAATGAAACGCTCCGGATCCGACTCGGCCAGCGCCTGGGTCGTCATGCCGTGCAGCCATTCCTCGAACGACAGGCCGGTCGACAACAATCGTCGCGAAAGCTGCAATCCAAGTCCTGCATGGCCCCGCTGCGGATTCCACGCCCAGGTGAGCACGAAAAGAGCGGCTGCCATTCCCATGACCGACATTGCCAACGCGCGGAAGTACGGTTGCCCACCGATCTGCATCAATGCGATGCCGCCCAGCACAGTTACCGCCAGCACCAGCAGGATGAACAGGGAAGACAGGAGATCGATGCCCCCCAGCACCTCCCCTGCCTCGTTTCGCTCTGCAGGCAACGAAGCAATCGCAAGCAACAATACCGGCGATCCAAACTGCATGAGGCTGGAAAAGACATCCAACCCAAGCTTGTCCCCCGGCACGACCGAGGGCAACAATTCGAGCATCAGCAGCAGAATCAGAAACACCACCGCAAGCTGGTACGACAGGCGAGCGAGCACCGAATGCGCAACGAACGCGCGCCCCGCGACCACAGCCGCGAGCACCACGACCCACACGACCATTACACCCGCCGAAAGAACCGCAAGCAGGGCTCCGAGGACGCCTGTCATGATCAGCAGATCGCGTGCGGCAAGGCGATAACGTGCCCTGACGACGGGCTGCCAAAGCAGGAACAGCCCAAAATGAGCGACCACAAGTGTTTTGCCAACCGGATCATCGAGCCCCTGAATCACGGCCAGCATCAACACCAGAAGGGCTGCGGCGAGCAAGATTTGCCGCCGCGACAAGAGCGTGCTCAGGTCATTTATCCAGCGTGGCATCCTGTCGCATTCCTTCCTTGAAGACGGCTTGTCAACATACTGACGCCATGTCGAAATATTGACGCCAAGCTGTCGAATTCTTGACACATCAAACTACATTTGACCGCCAAAAGACAAAATAGCGCCAAAGTCACCGGCATGAAGCTTGCTTCAACCATCGCAAGAGTGTCAAAACATGCAGTCAGTCACTGCATCGAGCGGAGAAGGCAATGGTAAGACAACAATCCGGCTTTACCTTGGTGGAAATGGCCGTTGTGCTGGTCATCATCGGTCTGCTGCTTGGCGGTGTGCTGAAAGGTCAGGAGCTCATCAACAGCGCCAAGGCCAAGAGCCTTGTCAATGACTTCAGGGCAACGGCGACTTTTCTCTACGGTTATCAGGACCGCTTTCGTGCGCTTCCGGGCGACGACGCCGCGGCCGACACCCACATCGGCGGCGTGAAGGCGACGACCGGCGGCACCCTTGGCAACGGACGCATTGAAGGTGCATGGGACTCAACCACGGAAACCGACGAATCGGTGCTGTTCTGGCAACACGTCCGGCTCGCCAACCTGACGTCGGGTACCACGACGGCCCCGACTGCAGCAACGATTCTGGCGTGGTTGCCACGCAATGCAGAGGGCGGCAGGATCGGCATTACGAGCACAGTCCCGATCACCGGCCTGACCGGATCATTTTTCGTCTGTCAGGGCAGTCTTTCCGGACGATTCGCACGCCAGATCGATACAACAATGGACGACGGCATCAGCAACACCGGAACGGTACAACTGACGACCGAAGCGACAAAACCGACAGCCAGCGCCACCGTGACCGACACCGGCACCTACACCGTGTGCGTCGCCTACTGACGGATGGTCAGAAGCTGGATGAGCCACTTGCACACGGCTCATCCAGCTTCATCCGCCTCGCAGAATACGCATCTCCGCGAGTTCGAGGTTAGCCGGCACACCAAGCAGAACGAGCACATCGCCCTCAGCGACCACGGTTTCGGGCGCCGGGCTCAGGCCACGGATATTGCGTCTGCGCACAGCTGAAACCGTCACGTCAAGCAATTCGAGTTCAAGCTCGGCAAGTGTTCGTCCAATCACATCGGCGCCCGCTGCGACGACCACCGCATGGAGGCGGGATTGCTGTGAATCGGGCCCTTCCTGCTCGTCGCTGACACCATGGAAAAAGCCGCGCATCAATTCGTAGCGCTGGTTCCTGATTTCACGGATACGACGAATTACGCGGTTGAGCGGCACCCCAACCAACGCCAAGGCATGCGAAGCCAGCATGATGCTGCCTTCGAAGGCCTCTGGCACCACCTCGGTCGCCCCCCCCTGGGATAGCTTTTCCATATCGGCTTCGTCAGCCGCACGGGCGATAACCGGCATATCGGGCCGCAAGGCATGCACGTGGTACATCACGCGCAGCGCCGCTTCAACCTCCGCAAACGAGATCAGCACCGCCGAGGCTCTGCTGATACCCGCCGCCATGAGCGTTTCGCGCCGCGCAGCGTCACCGTAAACCACGGTGTCACCCGCCGCTGCGGCTTCCCGCACACGCTCCGGATCGAGATCCAGCGCAACATAGTCGACGTTTTCCTGTTCGATGAAGCGCGCCATGTACTGACCGCTTCGTCCGTACCCACAAATGATCACGTGGCCCTGGGTACTCATCGACTTGGCCGCTACCCTCGTCAACTCCATGGAGCGCAGCAACCATTCCGAAGCGACGAAGCGCATGACCAGTTTGTCGCTGACCTGGACGATCAGGGGTGCGATCAGCATCGATAACACGAGCGCCGCGACAGTCACCTGCATCACCGCCGATGGCAAGAGGTTCAGGCCGTCGATAAGCGAAATCAGGACAAATCCGAATTCACCACCGGCACACAACCAGAGCCCCGACCGCATCGCGGTACCGGCCGACGCGCCGAACGCCCGCGAAGCCGCCGCGACGACCGCAAACTTCAGCAGAAGTAGCGCCAGCAACAGGCCGAGGACGGCAGGCAGATTCACGACGATCGTGCGCACGTCCAGAAACATGCCTACCGTCACGAAAAACAGACCGAGAAGCACATCCCGAAACGGCTTGATATCCTCCTCGACCTGATAACGGTATTCCGTTTCTGAAATGAGCATTCCGGCGAGGAAGGCACCGAGTGCCATAGACAGTCCCACGGATTCGGACAGCCAGGCCAGGCCAAGCGTGATCAACAGAACATTTAGCATGAACAGCTCGCCCGAACGCCGCCGGGCGACCAGCGTGAACCACGTCCGCATCCAGCGTTGGCCGAACACCAGCACGACAGCAAGCAGGATGACAGCCTTGACGCCCGCGACGCCAAGCGTCAAGGCAAGCTCGCCGGCCGGCCGCGACAGCGCAGGTATGACAATCAGGAGCGGCACCACCGCAATATCCTGAAAGAGAAGAACCCCTATGGCTTCCCGCCCGTGACGCGAGTCGAGCTCAAGGCGATCGGTGAGAAGCTTCGACAGAATCGCGGTTGACGACATCGCCACGATCCCACCAAGAGCAAAGCTCCCCACCCAGCCAAGCCCGGCCAGCTTGCCGACAAGCGTCACCAATGCCATGGTGCCGAACACCTGGACGGCCCCCAAACCAAATACGATGCGCTTCATGCTGAACAAGCGCGGCAACGAAAACTCGAGGCCGATCGAGAACATCAGGAAAACCACGCCGAACTCGGCAAGGTGGCCGGCGCCCTCCCCTTCGGACATGAGGTTCAGTGCATGCGGCCCGATCGCCGCCCCCACCATCAGATAACCCAGCACCGGAGGCAGATTGAAGCCGCGAAAAAGCGCCACCATGAAGACCGAGGCAGCCAGCAACAGCAGGACCAGTTCGAGGGTATTGGTCATCGAGTCATCTATACCGAGAACGCTTTGAACGGGCGGTGCGGCAACCGATCGGGCAATGCCCGTCTGTTATACTTTTCAGCCTAGTCTAACGCCTGCCTGCCGCTCAACGAAATGATGACAACGCCGGACATTCTTGAACACAGCCTGGAACTGGCCCGTCGTGTTCTGCATATCGAAGCCCGCGCGGTCGACGCACTGGCTGACCGCCTGAACGGCGAGTTCCTCGCGGCCGTCGAACTGGTGCTCAACCGCCACGGCAGAGTGATCGTAACCGGGATCGGCAAGACCGGGCATATCGGTCGCAAGCTTGCGGCCACGCTCGCCAGCACAGGCACACCGGCTTACTTCGTCCACGCAGCCGAAGCCGCGCATGGTGATCTCGGCATGATCACTCCGGAGGACATCGTCATCGCCCTGTCCAACTCAGGGGCGAGCGAGGAACTCCTCACCATCGTTCCCCTGGTGAAACGTCAGGGCGCCAAGCTGATTGCCATGACCGGGAACCCCGCCTCTCCGCTCGCGCAGGCGGCCGACGTCCATCTTGACAGCGCCGTTGCGGAAGAAGCATGCCCGCTCAATCTGGCACCGACAGCCAGCACCACCGCGGCCCTTGCGCTCGGTGACGCGCTCGCAGTGGCCTTACTCGATGCACGAGGTTTCGACACGAACGATTTTGCGCGCTCGCATCCTGGCGGTACGTTGGGGCGACGCCTCCTTACCCGGGTAAGCGACGTGATGCGCGGGATCGACACGGTACCCCAGGTCGGGCCCGAGGCGAAGCTCACGAGCGTCCTGCTCGAAATGTCTCGCGGAGGAATGGGCATGGCGGCGGTGGTCGGAGAACAGCACGCGATCATCGGTATCTTTACCGACGGCGACTTGCGACGCACTTTCGAGCGGGGCGTCGACGTGCGTCATGCTTCGGTAATCGAGGTGATGACGAGGTCTCCCCGCACGATTTCGCCGGACGCGCTCGCCGCCGAAGCCGCTGCCGTAATGGAGTCGGCCCGCATCAGCCAGCTTCTTGTGAGCGACGAGCACAATACCTTGCTCGGTGCCCTCACCACCCTGGACCTGATGCGCGCCAAGGTGATCTGAGCATGCTCAGCCCCCAGTAGCGGCATGCGAGCCGATACGCTACACCGGCTTTTTCCAGTCGTTGCGCTTGGCGCGCTGGCGGCCGTTACGCTATGGCTCGAGCGGATCTCGAGGCCGGTAGAGCAAAGCGTGCCCGTTGCAGCCTCGAGCGGCCCGGACATGGTGGTCGAGCGCTTTTCCGTTCATCGCTTTGATTCCGCTGGGCGCCTGCAATATGAGCTCTCTGCCCGAACCATGCGTCACTTTCCGCTTGACGGTCGCACCGATCTCGACGAGCCGAAACTCCGTTTTTACGGGGTGGACCGTACTTCCCACGCAAGCGCAACCACAGGATCCGTGAGCACCAATGGCGAACGTGTTTTGCTGGAAGGCAACGTCATCGTTGTGCGCGAAGCTTCGGCGGGCAAACCGCAAGGCGAAATACGCACGGAAGCACTGACTATCTGGCCCGATACCGAAAAGGTGGAAAGCGCGGTACCGGTCTCCTATCGCGAAGGCACCAACACGGTCACCGCAGCAACACTCTCAGCCGACAATCTGCGCGGCAATCTACAACTCGGTGGCGGAGTCAAGGCCACCTTCTCCCGGTAAGCAAGATGCCAATCCGCCTCCTGATAGCCTGTCTCTCGATGACCCTGGCAAGCATGGCCGCCCATGCCGAACGCGCCGACAGCAAGCAACCGGTCAATATCGAGGCCGACCGCGTGTCAGTGGACGACCGCAACAAGACGCATACCTTCGAGGGTAACGTGATCCTCAGCCAGGGCACGCTGTCGATCCGCGGCAACCGTCTGGTCGTTACACAAAATGAAGATGGATTCCAGAAGGGCGTAGCGATAGGGGGGGCCGACGGACGTGCAAGTTTCAGGCAGCGACGTGAAGGTCGCAACGAATTCGTGGAAGGGCTTGCCGAGAAAATCGAATACGACGGCCGCACAGAGAAGGCGACCCTGGTAGGGCGTGCCGAGGTACGGAGCGGCGGTGATCTGGTCAAGGGACAATACATCGAGTACGACGGCATGACGGAGAACTACCTCGTGACCAATGGCAGGGCGCCGGGCACATCCTCCAGTGAGAGCAGCCCGCGGGTAAAAGCGGTCATCCAGCCCAAAGGCATTCCGTCTGCGCCGGCCACGACACCGCAGAGTCCGGGCTCCAACTAGAAACGGGTTTCTCAATAGACGGACGCTTTACCCGGCGGGAGTCTGTCACGCTCCCTCCATTCACACTAGGCGCAAAACACCGAGAAAGGAGAATCGATGGAATACGAAAACATTCTTGTTGAAAGCCGTGACCGTGTAGGGCTGATTACGCTCAACAGACCCAAGGCGCTCAACGCACTCAACGATGCGCTGGTCGACGAGATCGGCAAGGCGCTCGACCGTTTCGAAGCCGATGAAGGCATTGGCGCAATCGTCATCACCGGATCCGACAAGGCCTTCGCTGCCGGCGCAGACATCGGCGCAATGGCCGAGTTTTCCTATATGGACGCCTACAAGGGCGACTACATCACCCGTAACTGGGAGCGGGTCAAGACCTGCCGAAAACCCGTCATCGCGGCCGTTGCCGGCTTCGCGCTCGGCGGTGGCTGCGAACTTGCGATGATGTGCGACATGATTTTCGCCGCGGACACCGCGAGGTTTGGCCAACCGGAAGTAAAACTCGGCATTCTGCCAGGTGCGGGCGGCACCCAGCGGCTGCCGCGTGCGGTTGGCAAGGCCAAGGCCATGGACATGTGCCTGACTGCGCGCATGATGGACGCGACAGAAGCGGAACGGTGTGGACTCGTGGCGCGAGTCATCCCCGCCGACAACCTCATGGAAGAAACCCTAGCAGCAGCCCAGACCATTGCGGCTTACTCGCTGCCCGTGGTCATGATGATCAAGGAATCGGTCAACAGGGCCTTCGAAAGCGGTCTGCAGGAAGGTCTGCTTTTCGAGAGGAGGGTTTTCCACTCCGCCTTTGCGCTGGACGATCAGAAGGAAGGCATGGCCGCTTTCGTCGCGAAGCGCAAACCCGAGTTCAAGCACCGCTGAACACGATTCAGCCCTGCAAGAGTGTCCAGAATGCTGCCGTGCAGAAATCCACTGCAAATTCCGGCAGCATTTTTTCAACCTCATTAAAAACTCGAGAAAAACAAACACAAGTTACTGTTTAAAGTGAAATTTTTTCAAACAAACGTTTGCCCGCACTAGTAGGTCGTCAATACTCGCCATCAAGTTGACTTCGAATCGACTTCTCCTATAATTCGGATCGTGTCGCAGCGCAACATAAAAACAGAACAGTGTGGCTGCGTAAAACGCTTTGACACCGCTTCACCACTAGGAGATACAGGCATGTTCGCAACACCCGAGCAGCTCGCTGCTACCAACAAGGCAAACATCGAAGTCGTTCTGACCTTGGCCAACACTGCGTTCGCAAACGCAGAGCGCCTTGCCGCACTGAACCTGAACACCGCTCGTTCGGTGCTGGAAGATGGCGTCGCGAACGCCAAGGCGCTGCTCGCGGCGAAGGATCTCCAGGAACTGGTAAGCCTGCAGACCGCCATGGCCCAACCGATGATCGAGAAGGCCGTTGCCTACAGCCGCAATGTGTACGAGATCACCTCCCAGGCCCAGGAAGAGGTTGCCAAGGTTGTCGAGGGGCAAATGAGCGAAGCGAACAAGAACGTTGCCGCCGCTCTCGAAAAGGCAGCCAAATCGGCGCCCGCCGGCTCCGACGTTGCCGTAGCTGCAGTCAAGTCTGCAATCGCGGCAGCCAACTCGGCTTATGACAGTATGACCAAGGCTGCCAAGCAGGTTGCGGAAATCGCCGAAGCGAACGTCGCTGCCGCGACCAGCGCAACCGTCAAGGCAGTTGGCGCTTCGACGAGCAAGGCCGGATCCAAGAAAGCGGCCTAATTGCCGTCTGGATCGGCAAGAGAAGCCCCGCGTGACGCGGGGCTTTTTCTTTGTCAGGCGCGATTCAATATGCGGGAACGTAATCGGATCTGTTCAGATGCGGTATCCGTAGAAAGACCGCATGGCTGCGCGAGAGCAGCGGAAATCACCAATCGGCGATATTGCAATCCGAAATCTAGCGGTAGTGGTGAGGGAACAAGCGGTGCATTTCGGCTTCGATCCAGGCTTGGGCACGCGTATTGATCTCCTCCGGCGCGAGTCCCACGGTATCTATCGCTGGGCCGATGCTGACCAGAATCTCTCCCGGTCGTTTGACAAAGGCATTTCTCGGCCAGAACTCTCCGGCATTGTGTGCCACCGGAACCACCCGGGCCCCCGTTCTGCTTGCGAGATAGGCGCCTCCGACCTTGTAGCGCTTCTTCGCACCGACCGCAATCCGTGTTCCCTCTGGAAATACAACAACCCAGAAACCCTCCTCGAGTCGACGCCGTCCCTGTTCCTCGACCTGCGCCAACGCATCTTTTCCGGCTGACCTGTCGATGGAAATTACCGGCAGCTGGCTCAAACCCCACCCGAAAAACGGCACTTTCAGCAACTCGCGCTTCAACACGAACGACAGCGGAGGGAAGATGTGTTGAAGCGCCATCGTCTCCCATGCCGACTGATGCTTGCACAGGATCACCGCGGGCTCGGTCGGCAAGTTCTCCTTGCCGAGAACCTTGTAGCGGATTCCCAGCAGATAGCGGACAAACCACATTACAACGTCGGTCCAGACAGTGATCAGTCGATAACGTGTATGAGGTTTCAACGGGAAGGTAAGAAACGCGAAGAGTGCAACCGGCGGGGTCACGATCAACAGCACGATTGCGAAGAGGACGGACCGAATCAGATTCACGATATTGCTCAAGCTGTGAGTTCGGCGACGACCGCCGCAAGGTCGGGAAATACCCGCGTCTCTGGGGGCAAGGCGGGATCCTCTCTGGTCCTCGCCCCCTTTCCGGTAAGGACCAGATACGGAGCGCATCCGACCGCCTCGCCAGCCAGCAAGTCTCGCATGCTGTCACCTACTGTCGGTACGCCGGCAAGATCGACATTGAAACGCTCCGCGATCTGCTTGAGCAGACCTGGTTTCGGCTTGCGGCAATCACAGGTCGAATCGGCCGCATGCGGGCAGAAAAATATTGCGTCGATGCGCCCCCCGCCTGCCTGTGCCAGCGACTTGACCATCTTTTCGTGAATGGAGTTGAGCGTGTCCATGTCGAAAAGCCCTCGCCCCACGCCGGACTGATTCGATGCAACGACGACCCGCCATCCCCATTGGTTCAAGCGTGCAATGGCCTCGAGAGAGCCCGGAATGGGGTGCCATTCTTCGGGAGACTTGATGAACTGCTCGGAGTCTTCGTTGATGACGCCATCTCGATCGAGAATGATCAGTTTCATGCCAACACTCTGCTTGATGGAAGAGCGCATCGCAATTCGGGCCCCCTCGGACTCACAGACGATGCGCCAGGTAATTCAAGACAATCTTGAAATATCGGCCACGCGCTTCATCAGTCCAGCAAGTTGCGCCAGCAAGGCCAGACGGTTCCGACGAATCAAGGGCTCCTCCGCCATGACCATGACCTCGTCGAAGAAACGGTCGACGCTGTTGCGAAGACCCGCCAGCACGGTGAGCGACTCGGTGTAATTGCCGTTCTCGAAATGTGATCGAACCAAAGGCTCCGCCACCACGATCTGGTTGAACAGTTCCTTCTCCGCCACCTCCTGCAACAAGGTCACGTCGGCATCGGGCAAGGCGCCCTCGGCCTTTCGGAGAATATTCACGATGCGCTTGTTTGCCGCAGTCAGGGCTTCCGCCTCGGGCATCTTCTGGAAATCGAGAACGGCAGCGAGCTTGAGCGGCACGAGATCGACCCGGCTCGGGCGTTGTGCCAACACCGCATCCACCGCGGCCTGCGGCCGGCCCTCGTCGCGCAACAGGTTACGCAGCCGCTCGAGCATGAAATCCAGCAGCTGGGTATCGAAGCCATCTGCGAGGATCCCTGGCTTGAATCCCGCTGCGCAGTCGCCGATCAGCTCACCGAGGTCCAGCGGCAACGGGGATTCGATGAGAATACGCAACACGCCAAGCGCCGCGCGACGCAGACCGAAGGGATCCTTGTCTCCGGTCGGGACCATCCCGATCCCGAAAAACCCGACCATTGCATCGAGCTTGTCCGCGAGCGACACGGCGCAAGCCACGTTCCCCCGAGGCAGCGCGTCGCCGGCAAACCTTGGACGATAGTGCTCTGCGACGGCGTCCGCCACAACCTCACCCTCTCCGTCGTTGAGCGCGTAATAGCGTCCGATGACCCCCTGGAGTTCCGGAAATTCGCCAACCATTTCGGTGACCAGATCCGCCTTGGCGAGACGCGCGGCACGCCGGGCCGCAGCGACATCCGCCCCGAGCCGATGGGCAATTTTTCCCGCCAGGGCCTCGAGCCGTTCGATCCGTTCGAGCTGATTTCCGATCCTGTTGTGGTAGACCACCTTGGCGAGCCTCGGGAGGCGACTTTCCAGCGTTTGTTTCCGATCCTGCTCGAAGAAGAAGCGGGCATCGGACAGGCGCGGTCGCACCACGCGCTGGTTGCCGGTGATGATGTTGGCCGGATCCGCAACACGCATGTTCGAAACGATCAGGAAGCGGCTCAGGAGTTTTCCGTTCGTATCGAACAAGGGGAAGTACTTCTGGTTGGCACGCATGGTCAGGATCAGACACTCCTGCGGCACGGCCAGAAACTCGGCTTCGAACTCGCCGACATAGACGGTGGGGTGCTCGACCAGCGCAGTCACCTCGTCGAGGAGATCCGCGTACTCACCAAGACTGGCATTCTCACGCGTGGCGGCCTCGATCAGCTGCGTCTCGATGTCGGCGCGCCGATCGCCGAAATGGGCGATTACCTTGCCTTCAGCCATCAGGGTCGGTTCGTAGGCATCGGCGCTGGCGATTTCAATCTCACCGCGACTCATGAAACGATGCCCACGGGTGAGGCGCCCCGAATCGAGATCCAGCACCCGGCCCGGCACCACCTCGCCACCATGCAGCATGGTCAACAGATGCACCGGCCGCACGAAGGTCGCGTCACCGTCCCCCCAGCGCATCACCTTGGGAATCGGCAAGGCCTTGATCGCCTCCTGGACCACCGTTTCCAGAACACCCGCAAGCGTCGCACCATCAACGGCGCTGGTGTAAAACAGCGCCTCGGCCTTTCCGTCCACGCGGCGCTCGAAGCTGGCCACCGCGGACTCCGGAATGCCCTTGGCCTGCATCTTCTTGAGCAGCGCAGGGGTGGGCCTGCCGTCGGCGTCAAGCGCCACAGCCACCGGCATGAGTTTTTCGGTCACTTCTCGTGCAGGGGCACGTGTGGCCACCGCGGGAATCGTCACCGCCAGCCTGCGAGGACTCGCAAACCATCGCATGCCTTCGTTCGCCAGCAACAGGTCGCGGGCGCCCAGGCCTTCGCGGATCTTCATGGCGAAGGTCTCACCGAGGCGGGGAAGCGCCTTGGGCGGCAGTTCTTCCGTCAGCAATTCTACGAGCAGGGTCGCGTTCGACATTACGCGGTCTCCTTGCTGCTCGCCTGCAGCATCGGGAAACCAAGCGCCTCGCGCGATTCGAAATAAGCCTGTGCAACCGCGCGGGAGAGGTTGCGAATACGCCCGATGTAGGCAGCACGTTCGGTCACCGAGATGGCGCCTCTCGCATCGAGCAGGTTGAAGGTATGGCCGGCTTTCAGGACCATCTCGTAGGCCGGCAGGGCCAATCCAGCCTCCATAATGCGTTTCGCCTCGGATTCATAACTGGAGAAAAGCGAGAAGAGGAAATCCACGTTCGAGTGTTCGAAGTTGAAGGTCGATTGCTCGACCTCGTTCTGATGAAAGACATCGCCATAGGTCACTTTGGAGCCGTCCGGATAGACCGCCCAGACGAGGTCATAGACGTTCTCAACGCCCTGCAGATACATCGCCAGGCGCTCCAGCCCATAGGTAATCTCCCCGAGGACCGGCTTGCAGTCGATGCCGCCGACCTGCTGGAAATAGGTGAATTGCGTCACCTCCATGCCGTCCAGCCACACCTCCCAGCCCAGCCCCCACGCGCCGAGCGTAGGGTTCTCCCAGTCATCCTCGACGAAACGGATGTCGTGCACATTCGGATCGATACCCAGCGCACGCAGGCTGTCTAGATAAAGCTCCTGAATCTCCAGCGGCGACGGCTTGAGCACCACCTGAAACTGGTAGTAGTGCTGCAGGCGGTTGGGATTTTCGCCATAGCGGCCGTCCTTGGGGCGCCGCGAGGGCTGCACGTAGGCAGCATTCCAGGGTTCGGGACCGATCGCGCGCAGGAAGGTGGCGGTGTGCGAGGTGCCGGCTCCGACTTCGAGGTCGTAGGGCTGCAGCAGCACACAGCCGCGATCGCCCCAGAAATGCTGCAGGGTGAGGATGACTTGCTGGAAGGTCGGTTTCGTGACGCTCATGGAAAGTGGGCCGAAATGCAGCCGCGATGAGGTAAAACCGCGATTTTACTTGCTTTTGCGATGCGCGCGAAACGCAAACGGAAGGTACGCAGGGCAATCTGTCGCCGCTGGATCGGGGCGCTTACCCTCCGGGTGCGACACGCCGTCGGCGCAAAGCCTTCTCGGCACCGACGAAAAGCATCACGATGAACCCCGCGGCGAGAATCTCCAGCCACTCGGCAACGCCAAGCGGTGCCGTGCCAAACAGCCGATTCATCACCGGCAGGTAGGTAAAGCCGATCTGCAACAGCACCGTCAGCAGCACTCCGCCCCACAGCCACATGTTCGAAAACCAGCCAAGCCGCCAGAACGGTGAAGTCAGGGAACGACAGTTGAACAGGTAGAACACTTCGCCGGCAACGAAGACGTTGGCCGCGATGGTGCGCGTTTCCGCAAGACTTGCACCGAGCGCCTCCCAACGCATGAAAAGCCCGAAAGCGCCGGCAAGCAAGAGTACGCCGACCAGCACGATGCGCAGGATGAGCACCGGATCGAGGATCGGGGCCGCCGGCGCTCGCGGCGGCCGCAGCATCACGTCCTGCTCGACCGGCTCGAAGGCGAGCGTCAGCCCGAGCAGGACGGCGGTAGTCATGTTGATCCAGAGGATCTGCAGCGGCGTAATCGGCAATGTCACCCCCGCCAGCACAGCAACAAGGATCACCAGACCTTCGCCGAAATTCGTTGGCAGAGTCCATGCGATGAATTTACGCAGGTTGTCGAAGATCCCGCGCCCCTCTTCGACCGCCGCTTCGATGCTTGCGAAGTTGTCATCGGTGAGCACCATCGCCGCAGCCTCCTTGGCCACCTCGGTGCCCCCAGCCCCCATGGCGACGCCGATATCGGCGGCCTTGAGCGCCGGCGCGTCGTTCACCCCGTCCCCGGTCATCGCCACGACTTCGCCTTCGGCCTGCAGGGCCCTCACCAGCCGCAGCTTCTGCTCAGGCTCGACCCGCGCGAAAACCGGTACGGTCGATGCAGCACGACGCAGCGCATCGTTGTCCAGCGCCGCGAGTTCACGGCCGGAGAGCACCTCCGAGGCGGGATCCGCGATGCCGATCTGTCGCGCAATCGCGAGTGCAGTGCCGGCATGATCACCGGTGATCATCTTGACCCGGATGCCGGCCCGCTGACAATGCGCGACCGCAACGATCGCTTCCCTACGGGGCGGGTCAAGCATGGCCTGCAAACCGATGAACACCAGTCCGGCCTCGAGCGTCCCCTCCGCAAGCACGGGAGCGTCGCCCTCTCTCCGGGCGAAGGCCAGCACCCGAAGACCGCGCGACGCCAACGCTTGCGCCTCCGCCAGCACAGCCCGGGCATCGAAGGCCACGGCCTGGCCGGTTTCATCCAGCATCCGGTTGCAGCGCGACAGTATGCGTTCGACCGCCCCCTTCACGAACATCACGCGCGCGCCGTCGAGTCGATGCATCGTCGCCATGAACTGCCGCTCCGAATCGAAGGGAATCTCGTCGAAGCGCGGGGCGGACGCGCGTAACGACGTCTCCGATATGCCGGCCTTGCGGGCAACCACAAGCAGGGCCGCTTCGGTGGGATCGCCGGTAACGCGCCAGCCACCTTCGCTCGACCCCGCCAGCGAGGCATCATTGCAGAGCACTCCGGCCACCAACAGATCGCGTAATGCAGCAGAACACCCACCTGCCCCACCGGTCGCGTCGATCGGACCGATTGTCCCGAGCGGTGCATAGCCGTCTCCACTCACCTCGAAGCGCAGCCCCCCGGCGTACAACTCGCGCACGGTCATCTGGTTCTCGGTGAGCGTTCCTGTCTTGTCGGAACAAATCACGGTCGTACTGCCAAGCGTCTCGACCGCGGGCAGGCGCCGTATGATCGCCCGTCGCCTGGCCATGCGGGCGACACCAATCGCCAGCGTCACCGTAATCGCCGCCGGCAGGCCTTCGGGAATGGCCCCTACCGCCAGCGCCACCGCGGCCATGAACATCTCCAGCCAGTGCTCGCCCCGCAGCATGCCGACCGCAAAGGTCAGCACTGCCAGGGCGAGGATCACCACCAGCATCAGATTCGAAAACTTCGCCATGGCACGGGTCAGCGGCGTGGCGAGCAGGTCGGTTTCCCGGATCATTCGCGAGATGTGGCCAGTCTCGGTCATTTCGCCGGTCGCCACCACGACCCCGCTGGCTTGGCCGGACACCACCATGGTGCCGGCGAAGGCCATGTTCACGCGATCAGCCAGCGGAGTTTCCGGCGCGAGCGCTTCGCTCTGCTTGCCCACCGCCGAGGATTCGCCGGTCAGTGCCGCTTCGGCCGTCTGCATCGATCGCGCATCGATGATGCGCATGTCCGCCGGGACACGGTCACCGGCAGCCAGCCATACGACATCTCCGGGCACCAGCGACCGTGCGTCCAGGCGCAGCCTGCGGCCGTCACGCTGCACGGTAGCGTCGCTGGCCACGCTTCTCGCAAGCGCCGCTAGGGCGTTTTCCGCCCGCCCCTCCTGAACGAAACCGACCAAGGCATTGACCAGCACGACACCGGCTATCACGCCCGAATCGATCCATTCGCCGAGCGCGAAGGTGACGACGGCCGATGCAATCAGAATGTAGATCAGCGGTTGGTGAAACTGCAGCAGGAGGCGCAGAACCACACTCCTGCCGACGGGAGCGGGAAGTGCATTGGGCCCATGCGCGTCAAGGCGCCGCGCTGCCTCCTCGTCACTCAAACCGTTCGCCGCGTGGGTCCCGAGCATGTCGAGTACGGCGCCAACGCTCAACTGATGCCAGCGGGTCCTGTCAGGTGCTTCAGTACTCTGAGCCATTCTTGCCTTCGTCACCAGTCGACGTCACGCGCCATCGAAGGTCCGCAAACGCGAGCGCACTCGCTGCCAAGTTGCTGACAATGCGCGCTTCGCGCCGAATCGTCACTCGTGGATCATAGCGCCAACACGCCGGCGACCGAATGCCAGTGAAATAAAGATTGCCGCGAGGATCAGGGCCAACGCCGGTCGGTCGCCATACTCAATATATGGCGTCACGCCCTCGTAGCCGCGTACCTCGGCCCTCAACGCTCCGCTCTGGAATGCCGGTAGCACACCACTCACACGGCCATCGGGCTGGATCACCGCGGTCATTCCGGTATTGGTTGCACGCAGCATCGGGCGACCGGTCTCGAGCGCGCGCATGCGAGCGATCTGCAGATGCTGCGGTTGCGCGAGCGAATCCCCGTACCAGGCCAGATTGGAAAGATTCAACTGCAGGCTGGCGCCTGCCGCCCGGTGCGCGATCTCGGCACCAAACAGATCTTCGTAACAGATGTTCACCGCAATCCGCTGTCCTGCCAGTTCCAGCGGCAGCTGATCGGGCGCACCGGGAGTCTGGTCCGACATGGGAATCTTGGCGTATTTGTAGAACCAGCCAAAGCTCGGGGGCGAATATTCGCCGAAGGGCACGAGGTGATGCTTGGCGTACTGCTGCCGCTCAGAAACGCCAAGGCTGATCGCGGAGTTGCTGACCTCGCCCGCAGGACTCCGGGTAAACACACCAAGAACCAGATCGCCGCTGGCGCCTTCGACAGCATCCGACAAGGTGTCGAGGTAGCCACGCGGCAACTGATCGGCGAGCATTGGCAAGGTCGTCTCGGGCAGGACCACGAGCTGGGCCGGATTTTCCCGAACCAGGTCGAGATTGACCTGCAGCCATCGCTGCAGCATCTGCGGCTCCCACTTGAGGCCTTGTTCGATGTTGGTCTGCAGCAGGACCACGGATACTGGCTCGCCGGTCGGCTCGGTCCATGCTTCCCGCCGAAGCGCCGCCCCTGCCCCCAGCACCACGACAATCGCCAGCACCGCGGGCGCCGGCGACGCCTTTCGCCATGGCGCAAAAGCGATGAGGGCACCGACCAGTGCCACCAGAAAACCTATGCCGTAAACTCCGACCACTGGCGCGAAGCCGGCCAACGGGCTCGGCGGGGTCTGCGAGTAGCCGATCGATAGCCACGGGAATCCGGTCAGCAGGGTTCCACGCAGCCACTCGGAGAAGCTCCACAAGCCCGCCACCAGCAGCGCGTCGCGCCACAATCCGCCACGCGCGAGACGTACGTACAGGGCTCCGACACCCGCGTAGAACAAGGCGAGATAAGCGCAGAAAAGAAAGATCGCGAATCCGGCCAGGGCCGGCGGCATGCCGCCGTACCGATTCAACGCCACGTAGAGCCACGAGACCCCGCCCAGAAAGAACCCCAGCCCCCAGCCGAAACCCAGCGAGAACCCGTGTCCCGGCCCTTGGGCCCGCCGCAGGAAACTGAACAGCAGGGCCAGCGAAAGGGGCGCCAGCGGAAACAGACCGAAGGGCGCAAAGGCCCCGACCGCGACAAATCCAGCAAGCGCGGCGAGAAGCACGCTGAAGCGCATTACCCCCCCGCCACCGGTGGTGCGACAGCGACCTTCTCGACCAATAATGTGTGAACGCGACGGCTGTCTGCGCGCAGCACCTGCACCTTGAAGCCCTCGAGCGGGATGATCTCGCCGCGCTTGGGCAAGCGCCCCAGCTGACGAATCACCAGCCCTCCGACGGTATCGACCTCCTCGTCGGAGAAGCTGCAGCCGAACGCCTCGTTGAAATCCTCTATCTCGGTGGTGGCCTTGACGCGGTAGCGACCAGCCTGATCGAGGCGGATATTGTCCTCCGCCTCATCGAAATCGTACTCGTCCTCGATATCACCGACGATCTGCTCGAGGACGTCCTCGATCGTCACCAGGCCTGACACGCCGCCGTACTCGTCAACCACGATTGCCATGTGATTGCGACTGATCCGGAACTCACGGAGCAGCACGTTCAACCGCTTGGACTCGGGCACGAACACCGCCGGGCGCAGCATGTCGCGCAGATCGAACTCCTTGCCGGCGAAATAGCGCAGCAAATCCTTGGCCAGCAGGATACCGATCACGTCGTCCTTGTTTTCGCCGACTACCGGGAAGCGCGAGTGGGCGGTTTCGACTGCAAAATTGACGATCTCCTCCATGGGGTCGACGACATGGACGATGTCCATCTGGGCGCGCGGGATCATGACGTCCCGAACCTGCATGTCGGAAACCTGAAGCGCGCCCTCTATGATCGAAAGCGCGTCGCCATCGATCAGGCTCCGCTCGTAGGCGGAGTGCAGCAGGGCAAGAAGCTCGTCGCGATCTTCGGGCTCCTTGCTGAGAAGCGATGAAAGACGGTCAAGCAAACTAGGTCGAGGGGAACTGTCCATTTGAAGGGTTTTTGAGAGATGGGCGATGGGAAATGACGTCAGCCACAACCCATGGCGCATCGCTCAGCAACCAAAGTCACATACGAGATCAGGTCTGTTGTTCGCCCACATAGGGATCAGAATAGCCCAAGTTTGCCAGAATCTCGCGCTCACGCGATTCCATCCGCTCAGCATCCTCGTCGTTCTCGTGATCGTAGCCCTGAAGGTGCAACACACCATGTACCACCAGATGAGCGTAGTGGGCGAGAAGCGACTTGCCTTGCGCCAGAGCCTCGGCAGCCACCACCGGCGCGCACAGCACGAGGTCGCCGGCAAGTGGTGCATCGTCGGCCCGGGGGGTCTCGTCACCCTCGTGGTAGACGAAGGTCAGCACGTTAGTGGCGTAGTCCTTGCCCCGGTAGGCCTTGTTGAGCGCTTGCCCCTCGACCGAATCGACTATCCGGACGGTTATCTCCGCATCGCAGGCCAGCGCCGCACTGGCCCATTGCCGGATGTCACGGCGTCTGGGCAAACCTGCGCCATCTCGTTTGCGCACCGCCTTCTGCACCGACAACGCGAGCCGTGGCCTCCGTTCGGTCTGCGCCGATGCGGGTCCGGCAACACGCACGGCAAGCATGTTGGCGGAGACGGGTTGCACGAGCATGACAGCCACGCCCCCATCGACCTCCGCGGCGAGCCTGAGCTCGTCAGCGCCTTCGCCGAGACTGAGCTGCAGGCAGCGCCCATCGCGGAGCGTCAGCTCGAGCGAGCGCGCCTTGAGAGGCCGTCGCCTGCCGTCGGCATCGATCGCAAGAAAACCGCTCATCGTGCGCCCTGCCCGACATCATCGTTACGCAACAGCCGCGCCGCTTTCTCCGCCTTCTCCTCGCGTGCTCGCCTGGCCTCACGCAGCTCGTAGGCCTCGACGATACGGGCGACCAGCGGATGGCGTACCACGTCCTCCTTGAGGAACTGCGTCGTCGCGATCCCACGCACGGAGCCAAGCACGTCACGCGCCTCGCGCAGGCCGCTGATCTGTCCGCGCTGGAGGTCGACCTGAGTCAGGTCGCCGGTGACCACCGCCTTGGCACCGATGCCGATGCGGGTCAGGAACATCTTCATCTGCTCCGGCGTGGTGTTCTGCGCCTCGTCGAGAATGATGAAGGCGTGATTGAGGGTGCGTCCCCGCATGAAGGCGAGCGGCGCGATCTCGATCGAGCCACGCTCGAAGAGCTTGGCCACGCGATCGAAGCCCATCAGATCGTAGAGGGCATCGTAGAGCGGCCGCAGGTACGGATCGACCTTCTGCGCCAGATCGCCAGGCAGGAAACCCAGCCGCTCACCCGCCTCTACGGCCGGACGCGTAAGGATGATGCGTTCGACAAGATCACGCTCGAAGGCATCGACCGCACTCGCCACCGCGAGATAGGTCTTGCCCGTACCGGCCGGACCGATACCGAAGGTAATGTCGTGCTCCTGGATGTTGCGCAGATACTCGACCTGCCGCGGTGTCCGGCCATGGAGTTCAGACTTGCGCGTCAGCAAGGATGGCGCCGGACGGTCCGACTCACCGGCATTGGCGAGTTCGATCAGCCCGAGCTGGATATCGTCGATCGACAGATCCTCACCGGCCTTGTCGTAGAAATGTCGCAACGCCTTGACGGTCAGCCGGGCCTGGGTCGGCGTGCCGCCCACGCTGAAATGCGCGCCACGGCGCGCAATAGAAACGTCGTAGGCCGTTTCGATCTGACGCAGGTGTTCGTCGAGCACACCGCAGAGATTGGCCAGCCGCTGGTTGTCGGCTGGCTCCATGGCAACTTCAATGGTTCGTGGCACTCAGACTTCCCGGATCACGATTTCACCGCGCAGGCTGTGCGGCATTGCCGAGGCGATGTTCACCTCGATGAACTGATTGATGAGACGCGGATTCCCGGCAAAATTGACCACCCGGTTGTTGTCGGTGCGCCCGGCCAGCTCATCCGCATTCTTTTTCGATACCGCCTCGACAAGGATGCGTTGACGCGACCCGACCATGCGCTCGCTGATCACCGCCGCCTGCTCGTCGATGCGCTTCTGCAGCCGTGCGAGACGCTTGAGCTTGACGTCCTGCGGCGTATCGTCCGCCAGATCGGCCGCGGGCGTACCGGGTCGGGCACTGTAGATGAAACTGAACGAGGCATCGAAGCCGACCTCCTCGATGAGTTTCATCGTGGCTTCGAAATCGGCTTCCGTTTCACCGGGGAATCCGACGATGAAATCCGACGAAAGCGAAAGATCCGGCCGCGCCGCACGCAACTTGCGCACCAGAGACTTGAACTCAAGCACCGTGTAGCCGCGCTTCATCGCCGCCAGCACCCGGTCGGAGCCGGACTGTACCGGCAGATGCAGATGGGACACCAGCTTTGGCAGCCGAGCATAGGCCTCGACCACGCGTTGCGTCATCTCACGCGGATGCGAGGTGGTGTAGCGCAGGCGCTCGATGCCCGGGATGTCGTGCACGCACTCCAGCAGGAAGGCGAAATCGGCCATCTCATCGCTGTCCGGTGCCATCGGCGCACGCCAGGCATTGACGTTCTGGCCCAGCAGGGTCACTTCCTTGACGCCCTGCTCCACCAGACCGGCGATCTCGGCAAGGATGTCGCCAAGGGGACGATAGATCTCGTCGCCACGGGTATAGGGGACGATGCAGAAAGTACAGTACTTGGAGCACCCCTCCATGATCGACACGAACGCCGTCGCGCCCTCGACCCGCGCGGGCGGCAGATTGTCGAACTTCTCGATCTCGGGGAAGGAGATGTCCACCTGCGAGCGGCCCGACGACTTGCGCTCGGCAATCAGCCCGGGCAGCCGATGCAGGGTCTGCGGCCCGAACACCACGTCGACATAGGGTGCGCGCCGCACGATCGCATCGCCCTCCTGGCTCGCCACGCAACCGCCCACACCGATGATCAGGTTCGGATTCAGCTGCTTGAGATGCTTCACCCGGCCAAGGTCGTGGAAGACACGCTCCTGAGCCTTCTCGCGCACCGAGCAGGTGTTGAAAAGAATGACATCAGCCTCTTCTGGATTGTCGGTCTTGGTGAGGCCTTCGGAAGCACCGAGCACGTCCGCCATCTTGTCGGAGTCGTACTCGTTCATCTGGCACCCGAAAGTGCGGATGTAGAGTTTCTTCATTTGTTGGGGGAAATCACTGCTTGGGATCAGGCACCGCGAGTTCTTCAGGGGTGAGGATCCAGACCCGGTGAACCTGCTCATTGTTATCGATCAGAGCGCGCACCGTATATACACCGGACATCGCCCCGGGCAGGACGATCCGGTTGTGTACGTCGCGAATCTGCGCTCCCGGGCTCAACGTCCGAACTCCACCTGCAAATTCAACGGAATTGCCGCCCGAGAAAGCCATGACCACACGTTTGGCGGCGAGCGGGATCGGCCGGGTTACGGCAGCCTGCGCCTGCGAGAAAAACACACAGCCGAACACGGCCAACAAGACGAGACGCAATGTGCGCACAGATTTTCCGCTATCGCCGACAAGAGCCACAAGACACGGATGATCCATGATCGCCCCCTTGATGTCAATGCAAAAGCCTTATAAATCAACACTTACAGCTTGACGGCAGATGCCTCGACAACCAAGCGGCGCAATACCGGCGCATTGCGAGGATATTGACGCGCAATGCCTGACCCGCTATATTCATCGGCTCGGTCGGTGATGTAGCTCAGACGGTTAGAGCGATGGATTCATAACCCATAGGTCGGCAGTTCGATTCTGCCCATCACCACCAACCAATTCGGGGGCTTGCAGAAATGCAGGCCCTTATTCCTTATGGGCCCGAAGGTGGCCCCGGCCGGACAGTCTGGCCGCGCCCGATTACGGCAAACCAGCGGCTTGGGGTCGTCGGTTTTCGACCGCCCGCGGGAAGACCGGAGCAAACCGTCCCCGTGGGCGGTTCCGGCACATATCCGTCGCATGCCCATGCTACTGTTCAGGTTCGCCACCGCAAAGGCGGCAGCCTTTCCCGCATCCAAGGAAATTCATGGCGATCGACAAGAAGCTGATCGACGATCTCGAACATCGACGGGCCAAGGCGCTCGAGTCCGGCGGCGCTGAAAGAATCGCCCGACGTCATGAAAAGGGTTTGCTGACCGCCCGCGAGCGACTCGAGGGCCTTTACGCGGAGCACACCTTCCAGGAATTCGGCCTTCATGCCCAACACCAGACGCACGGCTTCGGCATGGAGGGCAAGACCTTGCCCACCGACGGCGTGATCACGGGTATCGGCTTTATCGACGGACGCCCGGTCGCAGGCTTCAGCCAGGACTTCATGATTGCAGGGGGGTCACTCGGTACGGTACACGCCCGCAAGATCTGCGAGTTGATGGACCACGCCGGACGGGGTGGAATGCCCATCATCGGCTTCAACGACTCGGGTGGCGCGCGCATCCAGGAAGGCGTGGAGAGTCTTTCGGGCTATGGCCAGGTGTTCAACCGCAATGTGCTGCTCTCCGGCGTGGTACCACAGATTGCAGTGATCTGCGGCCCCTGCGCGGGCGGCGCAGTGTACTCGCCGGCACTGATGGATTTCGTGATCATGACCAGGCGTTCGGCGAGCATGTTCATCTGCGGACCCGAAGTCATCCGCGCGGTCACCGGCCAGCACACCACAATGGAAGAGATCGGCTCGGCTGAAGCCCATGCAAGGGATTCGGGCAACATCCATTTCGTTGCCGAGGACGACCGTCATGCGCTGGAGCTGGTTCGCGCGTTGCTCGGCTACCTGCCCTCGAACAACATGATGGATCCGCCGCACCACATGGATGATGAGATCACACTGCGCGATGACAATGGCATCGAAGCCTTGATGCCCGAGGATGCAAAGATGGCCTACGACGTGAAGGGCATCATCATGCGCATCGCGGACGACAACAGTTTTCTCGAGGTGCAGGCCGACTTCGCGCGGAACCTCGTGATTGGACTTGGCAGAATCGATGGCGTGGTCGTCGGCTTCGTCGCGAATCAACCGCAGGTCAAGGCGGGCAGCCTGGACATCGATGCTTCGGACAAGGGCGCGCGATTCATCCGCCTCTGCAACATCTTCAACATTCCGCTGGTGACGCTGGTCGACGTGCCCGGCTTCCTGCCCGGCATTGCGCAGGAAAAACAGGGCATCATCCGTCACGGCGCCAAGATGCTATTCGCCTATGGCGCATCGACCGTTCCGAAGATCACGGTAATCATGCGGAAGGCATACGGCGGCGCTTTCCTGGCGATGTGCTCGCGCGACATGGGCGCCGATCTGGTCCTGGCCTGGCCGACCGCCGAGATTGCAGTCATGGGCGCCGAAGGCGCGGTCAATATCCTTTACCGAAAGGAGATCGAAGAGGCCGACGACAAGACCGGGCGCCGTCGCGAACTGATCGAGGAATACCGTGCCAGATTCGCCTCGCCATATCAGTCCGCTGCACACATGTTCGTCCACGACGTGATACTGCCTCGCCGCACCCGGGCGGCGATATCGCTGGCGCTGCGCTCACTGTTGTCCAAGCGGGAAGCGCGTCCGCACAAGAAGCACGGAAACATTCCCCTCTAGCCATGCCGGAAGATCCGTCATGATCCTCGTCGACGCCCTCGGCTTCGTTCTCTCCGGTTTCGCACTCGTGCTGGCCACACTCGCACTGCTGTGGATGGTCAGCGCCGCGATCGGACGGGTCTTTGCGACGACCACCCGACATGCGATGCGAACCGCGGCCCCACCCCCGGATCAAAGGTCGGCCATGCCCACCATACCGTCGACGCATGTAGCGGCCATAGCTGCCGCGGTCGCCGTCGTAACCGATGGCCGTGGACGCGTTGTCACCGTGCGGGCGCCGGGCCATCTAGCGGCCGGCTGGTCGCACGAAGGCCGCAGCGACCACGCCTCGTCGCACGGCAATCGCGTGCGCTGGGACTGGGCGATGCCCGGCCCGCCACACACCGACCACGATCTTCCCGACCCCGCGCTGACGCACGGAGCGGATCACAAGAGGACGCAATGAGGACATTCCGAATCACCGTCGATGGGACACCGTACGAAGTCAGCGTCGAAGAGCTCGAGCCCGCATCGGCGCCGGCAAGCGCGGAGCAATTCCCGCCGCGGGCACAGGCGCCATCCCCGAACGCCCCATCTCGGCGTGACTTGAGCCGCCCCGCCGCGACGCCGTCCGCACCGGGCAAGGCTGGCGATATCGCCAGTCCGCTGGCGGCAACGGTAGTCGCGATCGACGTCCAGGCGGGGCAGCAGGTGGCCGAAGGGCAGCAGCTCTTGGTACTCGAAGCGATGAAGATGAATACCTACGTGTTTGCGCCGCGTGCCGGCACGATCGACACGATCAGGGTCGCGACCGGCAGTACCGTGTCCGAAGGGCAGCCGCTGCTGTCGATAAGCTAAAAGATGGACTCCATCCGCCAACACCGCCGTGCCGTCGAGCAGGGGATCGCCCGATGGGCATGCTGAACGAATTCATCTCGCTCACCGCCTTCGGGCAACTTACAGTGCAAATGGTGATCATGTGGGCGGTAAGCTGCATATTGCTGTATCTCGCGGTCGCCAGGAACTTCGAGCCTTTGCTGCTGGTGCCGATCGCATTCGGGGCGCTGCTCGCAAACCTCCCGACCGAGGGGATGGTCAATGCACCGATGGGAGACGTCCCGGGCGGCCTCTTCTACTACATCGCACAGGGCGTTCATCTCGAGCTCTTTCCGCCGATCATCTTCCTCGGGGTTGGCGCGCTGACCGATTTCGGCCCGGTAATCGCCAATCCACGCACGTTCCTGCTTGGCGCGGCCGCACAGTTTGGCGTGTTCGCCACTTTCATCGGCGCCACGCTGCTCGGCTTCTCGACCCATCAGGCCGCGGCCATCGGCATCATCGGCGGTGCGGATGGCCCCACCTCCATCTTTCTCGCCAACAAACTCGCGCCGGAATTGTTGGCACCGATTGCCGTAGCGGCTTATTCGTACATGGCGCTGGTGCCACTCATTCAGCCACCAATCATGCGCGCCCTGACGACAAGGCAGGAACGCGCCATCCGGATGCAATCGCTACGGCAGGTTTCCCGGGCGGAAAAGCTGGCGTTTGCGCTGATCGTCACGGTGCTCGTGATCCTTCTGGTGCCGGCAGCCTCAGCCTTGATCGGAATGCTGATGCTCGGCAATTTCCTGCGTGAATGCGGCGTCACCGAACGGCTCAGCAAGGCAGCCCAGAACGAGATCATCAACATCGTGACGATCCTGCTCGGTACCTCGGTGGGCATCACCATGACCGGTGCCCGCTTCCTTCAGGTGGAAACCCTGAAGATTCTCGCCCTCGGCATCGTCGCCTTCGCGATCTCCACTGCCTCGGGCGTATTGATGGCCAAGCTGATGAATCTGTTCTCGAAAGAAAAGATCAATCCATTGATCGGCTCGGCCGGCGTTTCGGCAGTGCCGATGGCCGCGCGAGTGAGCCAGATCGAAGGTCAACGTGCCGATCCGGGTAATTTCCTGCTGATGCATGCGATGGGACCAAACGTTGCGGGTGTGATCGGCACCGCCATCGTTGCAGGCTACTTTATCGCTCGGCTCAACACCGGATAGGCAAGATCGCCGCCCACCGCGGGACGGACGGCAAGACCGGGGCCACCTGAACCTGCCGGCCGCTACCCCTGGATCGCGCTGAGGCCGCCTTCACCGGTCCGGATACGGATGCTCTCGCCAAGACCGATGGTGAAGATCTTTCCGTCTCCGATCGTGCCGGTGCTTGCCGACTGCTCCAGGATCGCGAGAACGTCGTCCAGCTGTTCGGATCCCACGGCAATTTCCAGCTTCAGCTTGGAGACGTAATCGACCTCGTACTCCGCGCCGCGATAGGTCTCGACGTGGCCTTTCTGACGGCCGAAGCCCTTGACCTCGGTGACCGTAATGCCCTGCACCCCGGACTGCGCAAGCGCGGATCGAACGTCGTCGAGCTTGTGGGGCTTGATGATTGCGATAATCCATTTCACGGGAACCTCCTCCTGCTCTTGTTGGACGGCCCGACGCAGATGAAGGTTACCGCGGC
Organism: Cognatazoarcus halotolerans; assembly: GCF_009800965.1. Lineage (GTDB taxonomy): Bacteria > Pseudomonadota > Gammaproteobacteria > Burkholderiales > Rhodocyclaceae > Cognatazoarcus > Cognatazoarcus halotolerans. The sequence continues at coordinate 60,601 of NZ_WUAF01000013.1, forward strand.
GAATCAATCCGTCAAAAAGTCCGGGAAAAAATCAAGCATGTTCCATGCCCGGAGATTTGGACGCCGATTGCAGCCCGGCGGCCGGCACGGCGCCGGTTACGCACTCAATGAGGGCAACAGACGCCCGCCGCGCACCGGACCGGGCGCTGTGAGGCGAACCGAACCATATCGGTAAAGGAAGACGAGCACCCCGATAACCGCTTCAGCGCACCTGCAGCACCAACGGTATCGACAACTGCTCGCGCAGGCGCGGCGGGTTGACGAGCAGGTCGGCCAGCATCACCGCATCCAGCGACGCGAGGAACGCTTCCAGCGCGTCGCGCAATGCCTTCTTCAGCCGACAGCCCGCGGAGAGCAGGCAGGCCGATTCGTCCTGAAAGCAATCGACCAGATCGAAACCAGGCTCCATGCGGCGTATCACGTCGCCCACACAGATTTCGGCAGGTGATCGCTTCAGGCGAATGCCCCCGCCCTTTCCCCGCAGGCCTTCTACAAAGCCGTCGGTCACTAGACGGTTCACGATCTTCATGAGATGGCTGCGGGAAATATCGAATCGCTCGGAGATCTCCTTGATGGTGACCCTGCGCTCCGGGCAGGCCCCCAGATAGATCAGCACGCGCAAAGCGTAATCGGTGTGCTGGGTGATGTTCATCGATGCCCTCCATGGCGCCCATCCTAGCAGTCGCCGAGCATGAGGCAAAAAGATTCATTTTTGTTGACTCTTTTAAAGATGCTTTTACAATGCATCTTATTGAACACACCCTGCAATGAGCTGAAGACATGATCACAGCCCTCCACCAGCCCCCCCCAACCGCCAAAAGCGGCTTTCAGGCCCGCATGGATCCGGCGCAGGCGAACAAGGCGTTTCGGCCATGACCCACGTCGTCACCGAAGCCTGCATCCGCTGCAAATACACCGACTGTGTCGACGTCTGCCCGGTCGACGCTTTCCGGGCGGGCCCCAACATGCTGGTGATCGATCCTCAGGAATGCATCGACTGCACCCTCTGCATCGCCGAATGCCCGGTCGACGCCATCCTGCCCGAGGACGATCTGTCGGCGGAGCAGCAGGAATACCTCTCCCTGAACGCGCGCCTCGCCGCCGTCTGGCCGAGGATCATCGAGACCACCGATGCCCCGCCCGATGCCGATGAATGGGCCACGGTAACGCCAAAGCGGCATCTGCTCGAAGAGTAGCTGCACGAAGCACATGGTCCCGCAACGATGTCGCGCGGGGCCGCCCGAGAACCCGCCCCCCAACGGAGAAACAGGAAAATGACCGACCCTCGCCCAAAGGCCCGCAAGATCCTCGCGATCAGCCGAATCACCATGGTCGTCGCCGCGCTGGCCATGATCGTCACCACCATGCTGGCGTACCCGCTCGCAGACCGAATCGGCTTTGGCGTGCAGATCGCCGCTCACCTTTTGCTCCCGATATCGGCTGCCCTGTTCAAGATCGGCTACGTGGTTCGCCTCGCCTCCCACCACACGCTTGGCAATTTCTCGGCGGGATGAGCCATGACAGTCCTGCGAATCGACGAGCCCCGTGTTCGCCTCCCGCTCGCGCAACCCGGATGGGCAGCCTTTACCGCCATGGCTTTTCGGCCGCTCTATCTGGCGGCCGCACTGTTCGGCGCGATCTCGACCCTCGCCTGGGTGCTTGGTTTCGCGGGCAGCTCCGCGCTACCTGGGATCCTGTGGCACGGGCACGAGATGATCTGGGGCTATGCGGGCGCCGCGGTGGTCGGCTTTTTGCTAACGGCTTCCGCTACCTGGACTGGCCACCGGACGCTTTCCGGTACCCCGCTGGCCGTTCTGGTGGCGGTGTGGTCGTCCGCCCGGATCGCCGCGGCCGTCGAGACCGGTACGCCGATCATCACCGGCACACTGTCGGCCGGCTTCCTGCTTCTTTCGGCCGTAGCACTCGCGGTACCGGTCGTGCGTAGCCGCAATCGCCGCAACTATGGACTGGTTATCCTGCTGCTCGCCTTTGCGCTCACTGACGGTCTCTTTCTTCTCGCCTCGAGCGCCAGAGTGGCCATCGACCCGTTAAGGGTTCTCCAGGCAGGTCTTCTGATGGTCGCCGGTTTCATCGGGGTCATCGGCCTGCGGGTGATTCCGTTCTTCACCCATCGCGCGCTTGGCCGCCCGCAGGTCACCCATCCCCGCCGGATGGGGCTCGCGGCGATCGCCGCACCATTGCTGATGGCGGCGATGCTTGTTCTCGGCATCGCGTCACCCATTGCGCTACCCGTCGGCATTGGCGGCATGCTGCTCAACCTTTGCTTGCTATGGCGCAACAGCCACTCCGGGCTGCTCCGTCAGCCCCTGCTGTGGATCCTGTACGTCGGCTACAGTCTCACCGCGCTCGGCCTCGGCGTGACCGGCGCGGCACTCGCGTTGCCCCAGCACCCATGGTTGATTCAGGCCGCGACTCACATCATTGCCGTCGGCGGAATCGGAACGCTCACCCTCGGCATGATGACGCGCACGGCGCTTGGCCACACTGGCAGGCGTCTCGAACTGCCGTCCGATCAGCTTCCCGCCTACGCCCTGATGTTGCTGGCCACCGTCTTGCGCGTCATGGCCGCACTGCCGGGAGCGTCGCCCGAACTCGTGACGCTTGCCGGGTTTGCCTTCGCGGCAGCCTTGGTGCTCTTCGTCCTGCGCTATGGCCGCTGGCTGGTCAGCACTCGTGCCGACGGCCTGCCAGGCTGAACGGATCAAGTCATGAGAACCATCACGAGAATCACCGCCAGCGCAGCAATCACGCCCAGCAGAATGGCGGTCGTATGATCGATGGCCGAGGGCTTCGTCCGTCCCTCTACCGCAACACTCCCGCCGGAGGGCGTAGCCGGCGGCGGCATCACCCCGTCAGGCTCGGGCGGCACTCCGATCGCCTCCGCCACACCGACCACCGGGCCATTCAGTTGTTCCCCGCGCCCGGCGCCCAGCTGAATGCGCTCCGGCATGGCCACATCATGATCGGGCTCCGCCACCGCTAGGGAGGGCGGCGGCTCCGGCGGCATCACCGTGACCGCGGGCTCTGGCACAGGCGACGTACTCGCTTCGTCGGCGGCAGGATGGTCGGGCTCCGGTTCGAAAAAAGCACGCAATGCGTCCGGGTTGAGAATGGTCTGCGCGAGATGCGGTTCTCCGAATCCGCGGTCCCCCGTTGGCTCGATCACAGGCGCAGCCTGGCGGACTGCGGGCAGGTCTTCCTTGGGTGCGTCGAACTCCGCCCTCAGGGCGGCGATCAGCCGGTCGTCCTCGGAATCCATGAACCGCTCCTGCACGACCGGATCGGACCACATCACCGTTCTTGCCAGATCGTCCTCGGCCACCGCGTCCACGACCGTGCCATCGTGGATCGGGCCGGCCGGAGCGATCTGCCGCGCACGGGGCAACGGCGGATCGCAGCGCACGGCCATGCCCAGATCCCGCAGTACTTCGAGGTAGCGACGGACTTCGACGACGTTCAAACCTTGCTTGAGCCCGATCTCCCTGCCCGAAAAGACGGTCTGAAGCTGACGCTCACCCAGCTTCAGACGCCGGCCGGCATCGGCCATCACGCGCGCTCGTACGAAACCGGGCAACAATACCCCCGAATAGAGGATCCGGAACGTCGGATCGGCCGGCCCCGCAGCACTGGCAGGCACCGCCTCTTCGGGTGGGTCGTCCGGCAAGATCACGACGGCTCCGCTGGCGTCCCGCAGGTCCACCCTCAGGCCGAGCGCGTGAAGTTCGCGTCGGAGCAAGGACGCCTGCCCTTCACCCAGCCCCTTCTTGAGAAACACTCGCCTTGCCGAAAACACCTTATCGAGTTGCGGTCCGATGACACCGAAACGCTCACCGAAGCGCACCTTTACCAAGGCGGGATCGAAGCCCTCGAGAAATTCGCCACTGAACGTGATACTGAAACCTGCCGGCATCCATGCTCCCCGATAGAAGGTGATTTCATGGACATCTCTATATCACGCAGGGCAAGCCCTCCCGCCGACCAAGCGCACGTAACCGGCGCGAAGCAGCCAGCTTCGGCAGCTCTCCGTGACAAATATCGCAACGCGGAAGCCCATGCGGGCGCGCGCATCTCTTCGAGGCTGCCCGGCCGGTCCCGTAAACAGCCGGGCTCAAAGCCACGCCTTAGCCGACTCCGGTCAGCCACAAGAGGAAACTGATCGTAAAGAACGACGTCACCGTCGTCGCGACCAGTGCCGCAGCGCAAACACCTTCCTTGCCATACCGTTGGCCGAGAATCGGGTAGATGCTCATCATCGGCATGCCGGCATTGATGATCGCCGCGTTTCTCAGCCCGGAATCGTCGAAAGGCAACAACAGGAAAACACAGAATATCGCCAGCGGATGCAGAATCAGCTTGCCCGCGACGATGCTGCCGATGTCGCCCGCCATCCCCTTGAGACTCAGACCGGCCAGAATGCACCCGATATAAAAGAGAGCGACCGGCGCCGACGCCCCCGAGAGCATGTCGACCGCGCGGGCCAGGGGTAGCGGCAACTGAATAGCGAAGGCGGCGAACGCGACACCCGCAAGTATTGCCACGAACATCGGATTCTTGAGCAGGCGCCCCGCGATGCCACCCAGAACCAGTACCCAGTGCCGACCCGATTTGCCCCCCAGCTCCGCCAGCGTCATCAACAGCGGGAGCATGATCAGGGTCTCCACCACAGCGTAGAGCGCGAGTGACGCACTCGCCTTTGCGCCGATCAGCTGCTGGGCGATCGGGAAACCGATAAACGCGCTGTTCGACACCGACATGCCCATTGCCAGAACCGTACCGTCCTGAAGGCTGCGTTTGCCGATCAGGCAGGTAACCGCGAGCACCCCCGCGACGACGGCAAGCGAACCTGCAGCATAGACAACCAGTAGATCGACATCGAGCAGCTGGCCGGGCGAACGCTGCGCCATGGCCTTGAACAGCAACGCGGGAAGGGCGAAGTTGATCACGAAGACACCGAGCGCGCGGATCTCGGATTGGACAAGGGCACCGCCCCGCACGGCGGCAAAACCGACGGCAATCAATATGAAGATCGGCCCGGTAACCCCGAGAATGGTCAGCACGTCAGGCGCTCCGGCAATGAATCCGGGTAGCGTCAGGCGCGATTCGCGAGCGCCACGAAGTCTTGTCGCTCCATCAGCCAGGAAACCACAAATCCGGCAACCAGACCCCAGAAGGCGGCACCGATGTTGAGAATCCCGAGATCGGCTACCGTCACGACCAGACTGATCAGGGCCCCAAGGGTGAATTTGCCGCTACCGAACGAGGATATGAAGGCACCCTGCAGCACACGCAACATCGCGAGTCCGCCAAGAACCATGATGTATTCCTTGGGCGCGGCAAGCATCAGGTTGGTGAAGGTCGGCGCCATGAGTCCGAAGAGCACACCGAATATGCCGAAAACCAGGGCAGCGCTATATTGACGGCCATGCTCGCCGGACGATGTCAGCAGCGCATTGGTCGGGCCGGTAAGGCAAGTGCTGACTGCGCCCACCGTCGCGCTGAACGCGGCGCCGATCCCCGACACGAAGGCGATCGTATTGACTGGCGGCTCGTGTCCTGCCCCCTTCAGCACGGCAACACCCTGCCCGTTCTGCACCACCAGCACCGTTATGGCGAGCGGTACGACGAGCTCGATAAGGGCGCCGGCTGTCCATACCGGAGCCTGGAAAACCGGAGACGCGAAGGCAAAACTGCCGAGCGCCGCGGTATTGACGCGCCCCAGTACGGCAATGACGAGGGCACCGACGAGCAACGCACCGATCACCGGCGGCAGTCGTTTGCCGAAGGCCGGACTGGCCGACAGCAGCAAGAAGGCAACGACCATCGGTGCCGAAATCATCGGATCGCTATGCAGAGCCCTTACCAGATCCAGTCCGAAACGAAGAAAGACACCGGCCACCATCCCCATCACGATTGGCATCGGCAACGACTGCATCAAGCGTTTGACCCACCCGCTCGCACCCATGACCAGAATGAGCAGACTGGTTGCGTAGAACGCACCAATCACCTCGGCAAAACTCAGATGCTGCAGTGCCGGGCCCACCAGCACGGTTCCCGGAATGGTCCATGCAAAGCCAAGCGGCGTCTTGTACCACCAGCTCATCGCGATGGTGATCAACCCGTTTATGAAGAATACGCCGAACAGCCACGAGGCCAGTTCGGCCTCCGACAGACCGCCTCCGGTACCGACCGACAGGATGATGGCCACCGGCCCGGTTGCGGAAAAGATGAAACCGATCAGGCCATTAGCGACATAGGTGAATCCAAGGTCGCCAAAGATCCGGTTCAGTCCCGGGCGCGGCAGGGTTGGGCGTTCGAGTTGTGAAAACATCCGAGTTCCTTGCGAAACAGAGGGTACGAAGACCCGATCAGGCCGTGCTCGGACGGCGCGTGGTCACGAAGATTCCACCCAGGACCAGCACCATTCCGGCGTAGTGGTACCACTGCGGCTGCTCGGCGAGCAGAACCGCCGACAGGACCGATGCGAAGATCGGCTGCAGATGGATGAAGAGAGAGCCGACCGCAGGCCCGACGGCTGCGACGCCGGCATTGAAACAGACGAAACCAAGGAAGGCCGCAACCACTCCGGCGTACAGGATTCCAGCCAGCGAACCGGCATGGACGTTGATCGACGCGCCGGTCGACAGCTCCCAGACGTACATCGGCGCCATCACCCCAAGGCCGACGACGATAAAGGCGGCAAGCAACAACATCGGATGCACGCCCTGCGGCCGCCAGTGCAAGCCCACTGTATAGATGCTCCACGCCAGAACCGCCACGAGCATCCATACATCACCGACATTGAGGCCGAGCCCCAACAACACATCGAGGCTACCGTGACTGATCAGCATCACCACCCCGACCAGCGAAACGAGGCCGCCAATCGCTTCAGGGCGAGAAAGTCGCCGGCGGAGTGACAGGAACGCCAGCACACTCGTCGCCACCGGCACGAATGAATTGAGCAGCGTGGCGCTGGTCGCCGTCGTGTACTGCACCGCAACGTACGAAAAGGTGTTGTAGCAACCAACGCCGAAAATGCCGAGAAAGATCACCGGTCGCCAGGCCGCACGCAATACCGGCCACTGTCCTTTCAAGTGGGGCAAGGCAAACGGCAGCACGCACATGAGTGCAACGACCCAGCGCCAGAAGGCGAGACCGACCGGAGGAAGATCTGCGCGCAACCCGCGACTCATGACCATGTTTCCGGCCCAGAACAAGGAGGTCAGCACCAGCAGCAGATATGGATTCGGACGAAAGCGCTTCACCCGTTCAATCATGTCCGGCCACGGGGCGTGATCTGTATGGCGCCTCGATCATCGCGACTTCGTCGGCGCTGAGTTGCAACTCGAGCCCCGCAACGGCATCGCCCAGGTGATGCGCCTTGGATGCACCGATGATCGGCGCGGTAATCCCCTGCCGCCCCGCCACCCAGGCGATCGCGACCTGAGCCGGGGGCACACCGCGTTGCCGTGCGACCTCACCGACGGCGGCGACGATGGCATCGTCGACACGCGCCTGGTCGTACCACTGCTGCGCAAAACCATCTGTTTCGGCGCGCGTGGTGTGGTTCTGCTGCGAGCCCGCAAGCCGGCCGCGAGCCAGCGGAGACCACGGCGTCACCGCGATACCCTCGTGACGGCATAGCGGCAGCATCTCGCGCTCTTCCTCTCGGTACAACAGGTTGTAGTGATTCTGCATCGACACGAAGCGGCTCAAGCCAAGTTCGCGCTGGCGCGCAAGCATCATCATGAACTGCCACGCAAACATCGACGATGCACCGATATACCGAGCCTTGCCCGCGCGCACCACGGCATCGAGTGCCTCGAGGGTTTCATCGACCGGCGTCTCGGGGTCGAAACGGTGAATGATGTAAAGATCGACGTAATCGGTGCCGAGACGCTGCAAGGAGCCATCGATACTTGCAAGGATGTGCTTGCGCGACAGGCCGCGGTCATTGGGGCGCTCGCTCATCGGATAAAACACCTTTGTAGCGATGACCACATCCTCACGCCGTGCGAAATCCCGAAGAGCCCGTCCGACGACCTCCTCGCCAACACCACGCGAATACATGTCCGCGGTATCGAAGAAATTGATTCCGAGATCGAGCGCCTCGCGGATAAAAGGCCGGCTGGCCGCTTCGTCGAGCACCCAGGGACGCCAATCCGGCGAACCGTAGGTCATACATCCGAGAGCCAACCGGGATACCTTCAACCCGCTCGAGCCAAACTGTACGTACTCCATGCCCACTACCTCAATCGATCATCTCGCAGTAGCAGAATTATTATTGTTTGATCAAGTAAGATAAACACTCGCCATGGAACAACACTATTCGTAACAAAGAAATAATAAAACTCATGGACCGCCTCCAGGCCATGCGCCTTTTCACTCGCATCGTCGAACTCGGAAGCTTCACACGAGCCGCCGGGCAACTGGGTCTGCCACGGGCCTCGGCGACACAGATCATCAAACAGCTCGAGGCTCATCTCGGCGTACGCCTGCTGGCGCGCACGACCCGGCAGGTCACGACCACCGTGGACGGCGCGAGCTATTACGAGCGCTGCGTCGCGATCCTCGCCGAAATCGACGAAGCGGAAGCCGAATTCTCCCAATCCGCACGCCATCCGCAGGGACGGATTCGTATCGATCTTTCGGGCTCTCTTTGTCGCCTGGTATTGATTCCCGCTCTACCCGCGTTTTGCCGGGATTATCCACGCATCCGGCTCGAAATCAGCGTCGGAGACCGCCAGATCGATCTGGTCCGCGAAGGGGTCGACTGCGTGCTGCGGATCGGCGAATTGGGCGATGTGTCGCTGGTCGCTCGCCGCCTTGCCCTGCTCGACCAGGTCACCTGCGCCAGCGCTGACTACCTTGACCGCCACGGCCGGCCGAAGGATCTGGACGATCTCGACACGCATTCCGTCGTCGACTACGTCTCGGCCTCGACCGGCAAATCCATCCCGCTCGCCTTCGCGATCGGCGGCAGGGTCGAGACCCGCAACCCGGCCGCCACCTTGTCGGTCAACAACGGCGATGCGTACGTCGCAGCCTGCGCAGCGGGTTTCGGCATCATCCAGGTCCCTCGCTACCATGTCACCAAGCAACTCGCGAGCGGCGAGTTCGAGGAAATACTCCGGCAATATCGCCCTCCCGCCCTCCCGCTCAACGCACTCTATCCAACGAAGCGCCAGTTATCCGCACGGGTGCGCGTGTTCATCGACTGGCTCGCGGAACTGTTCGCCGATCAGGCCCGGAATGAAGGCCCCGAGCCGAAACAGATCCGACCACCTTCCGGGCAGCGGTGACCACGCCGGCACGACGTCGCTGTCGGAAAATCTGCTCTGAAAAACAAAACAGCACGTTACGCTTTGTTGCGTAACGTGCTGTTCTCTTGGGCATCTCTGGTCCGAAGGGCTATCGAACTGTTTCAGAAAACCCATATTTTAAAAGACTCCTCCATCAAACCTGCCTTTACATACCCCCAAAGATACCCCCAGCCACCATCGGTGACAGCATGGCTATCGTCGCCCATCGATTTGACGGGCCGCCGCACAACTACGCGGCAGCGGCGTGCTGAAGCACCAAATACTGAGCGCCCTCCCGCTCGCGGGTCTCCTCCACCCTTCTGGCGAAGTACGATAGCGAAAGCTTCTTCTCGGACAGGAACCCCATGTGGGCATTGAAGCCCTGCAGCATTTTGTCCTTTACCAACAGTTTGTTTGCATACTCGATGACGGATGGTTCGATGACGCTGAGAGCGCTGCGCACCAGTGTGGTCTTGTCTAGCGTCATCCTGAGGTCATCAAACCAGCGGACGCCACGACTGGAATCGTTGGTAAAGTCTAGAAATTTGATCAAATTACCAGCTGGTACAGACTGGACATAGCGGGCGTCGAGCAAGCGCGCAGGATCATCCTTGAGCACAAGCTTTCCACAGTGCTTTCGAGCGATCACGCGCCAATCGGCGTAATGACCAAGCATTTCATCGCGAGCCGCATCCATCATGCCGAGATCGCTCGTTGCCATGACACTGCCCAGGCAGGCAAGGACGTAACAATCTTCAGTTGCGCTCAGTTCGCCGATATCGTCAATCTCACCGAGTTGAAGCTTGTAGTGATGCGCAAGTGTCGCGAACAACTGCTTGCTCTGAAGGAGCAAGTGCCGTCTCGTTTCGTTGTCTGTCGCGTGTTGCGATAGCCGAAGGTGATCGACTGCTGCCATCAACTGTGCCCGCTGAGACGAATGCAGGAACTGCTTGATGGCTTTTGTCTGCTTCTCGAGTGCGCCAAGGCGCTGGTCGATACGCGACAGACGGGACGCGAGGAACGCGAATCCGGTCACCGACGTTACCAGGCCCAAGCCTGACAGTGCAGTCGTTGCCACGGAATAGTTGAGAATCTGTTCCGTAGCGGCTTTGACAGCAGAAACGTTTGAGCTTAGAGCTTGAAGCTGAATTCCGTTGACGATTGAACCGATGGTGCCAAGTCCCGGCAAGCCACCAAGCAGTCCTGTCGAGGCAGGCATCGCCAAATGGGCCACGATGCGGCCTGCGGCATCTCTGATCACTCCCCCGTGGAGACTCAGGTTGCCGGACGCGAGGCCAAGCACCTGTTCGAGAGGGATGGAACGAACCACGTTCAAACCAAGCTCAGCAAACATCTACACCTCAAACTGATGTGGTGATCGCGGCGAATGCTTGACGCAGCGAAAGGCGCTCGCTTGCCAAGTCATCTCGAGGCTGATCGAGAAAGTCATTGATGAGACGCGCGTACCCTTGCATCCATTCTCAGAAAATGTCTTGGGATGTGCTCAATCGAACTCCGCATTCTTGAACTTCAGTACGCCGCAATTCTCGCGGACGACTCGTTGTAGAGCGTCATCGAATCCTGCCGGGCTCTCAGCTTCAATTTCAAAGGAGACTCGCACCTTCACACCCGGCCTGGCAGTGAAATTGAGCACGACTTCGTCGATGATATCTGCAAACTGCTTCTTGGCCAGAACGGGGTCGAGGTCGATCGTCCCGAAGAAATGCATGCTTGGTGAAGCAGCAGATGCGGGCGGAACGAAGGCAGCACCTCCTCGGGCAGAGTCTTCTGCTCCGGGAGTATTTCCTATGACTTCAGGTGGATAAGCTTGGCTGCCACTGCCCGAAGAAGAACTCTGAGCCGCCTCGCGAGCGCGTTTCTCCGCTTCTGCATAGGCGCATGCCGTAGCAGGCTCGATGAGGACCAAGGATGCATCCAGGATCGGGGTGGTGCGCTTGCCGAAACCGAAACCCAGGTAGCGCTCACCCTCCTTCCCTTGTGCGAAGCCGAAGAAATCCCGCCCTTCGGCACCCGCAGCCAACGTGCTACGGAATACGTCGTCGTCGCGCAGGCGCGGCAGGTACAACTGCTGACAAGTCTGCTGCCAGACGTTCAAAGCGTTGGCTTCGGCAGTGCTCTCGCGCCAGAACCAGTTCTTCAGCACAGTGTGGAGATGGATGGGCGCCCACTCCGTGATCAGCAACTCGTTCTCCCGCAACACCCGCTCGATTTCCTGCGTGAGGTTCGGCGCGCCGGAATTGATTTGAAACGGCTCCCACTGCAGCTCGGTCAAGCCTTTACCCCGTTCCGCGAATTGTGCGGGAGCCAGCACCCAGCGGTAGGCCTCGCGCACCATGCCGCGGAGCGCCTCGTTGGCGTCATCGAGACTGCGGCTGGCCTGCCGCGCTTGATACTGATCGAGGTTGAGCTTGAGGTCCTTGATGTCGGCCACGATCGACTGCCAGGCAAGCACGGAACGCACTTGATCTTTCAGCCGGCTCACGGTGTCCGCATCGGGCGCAAGAAAGATCAGACGGTTCTGCTTGAAACGCGGCTGCTCGCCGCGATGCTTCAGGATCTCGGTAGCGTGGCGAAGTGCAGACTGATCCCCGCTTCGGCTGTACCCGGCCGTCGGAGGCAGCACCACCAATCGTAGGGCCCAGTCGTCGGGAATGTCGGCGCTGGCCGTAAACACATGTACGCCGCCAAACACGCCCTGCGCCAAGGTGCGCTGCACTCGATCCCGTACCGCCGGGATCACATCATCCTTGTCCTGGAAGCGGCGCTTGCGATCTTCCATTTCCCGTCGCAAATTGGGACGAGTGTCGAACCAGAACCGGTTGTTGCCTGCGTTCAGGTAATGCAGTCGGTCGTTCAGGCGACGAAGCGCGTCCTTGAATACCCCGATCTGTTGCCCGGGCTGCACACAGCCCAGCAGCACCCGCTCCAGCTCGATGCCGCGCACCATCTGGTTGGCGGTCGAAGGCGCGCTGCCGAGGAAGATTGTCCGCGCGGTACGCCGGCACGCCTGAACGCTGCCCAGGCGGGTATCTACGCTTTCCAGGTCGGTTGTTTCCGCTCGCTCGCCATCGATATCGCGCTCGAGCACGGGATCCCAGCCCTGGGGGAGGTAGTAAATCGATTCATTGCGCGTATCCGCATCGTATAGCGGCAGGCTACCCGGGGTGATCAGCAGGTCAGCGTTGTTGTCCTTCCAAAGCCGGTGAATGATCTTTGCCATCAGCTTCAGCACGCCGCGGGTGCGCTGGAAGTTGTCGAGCGAGGACCAGTCCTCGTAGAGGCGCACGAAGACCTCGGGGTGGATCGGGTAGGCGTGCATCAGACGCTCGAAGTAGCGCGCCTCCTGAGTTTCGTGCGGCAGGTCGGCAGCGTTGGCGATGTAGTAGTCGGAAAATGCGCGGCACACTGCCTCGGCGCCGAGCTTGTCGTTGATGGACGAGAACAGGCGACGGCGCACGATCTCGAATGCTTCTTCGGACGACACCGGCTTCCATAAGGCCTGTACGCGGCCAAAGTAATGCGACAGGGCCGCCAGAGCCTTCATTCCGCGCTCGCTGCCAGCTTCCTTGTCGGATTCGGGCAGCGAAGCCAGCAGCACGGCCGTAGGGACGGCCTTGAGCGCCTCTGTCAGCGCCTGCACGAAGCTCAGATTCGAGTCGAAGGAGCCGCCCGACAGTGTCTTGCCTTCGTCGAACTGGCGGATGTAGGCCACCAGCTCGTCGATCAGGATCACGCACGGCGCGCAGCGGCCGAGCAAATCGGCCAACACGCCCTTGCCCGGTGAGGTGCCGGACTCGTCTGCCTCGCGCACCATGGCGTAGCCTTCGGCGCCACCGAGTTGCCAAGCGAGCTCGCCCCAGAGCGTGCGCACGGACAGCCCGTCGCGCTGTATCGGCTGGTTGGGCGACAGGCGGATGCCGTCGAGCACCGCGATGCGCGCCCGAGGCATCTCAACCACCCCGGCCGCATTCAGGATCGGCGGGATCCCGGACATATTCGAGGCCGACACCTCGCCCTTGGCCAGGTGATACACCGCCAGCATGGTATGGGTCTTGCCGCCACCGAAGGCGGTCTGCAACTGGATCACCGGATCGCCACCGCGCCCGGTCAAGCGCCGGACTACGGAATCCAGCAGCAGGCGCATGCCTTCGGTGATGAAAGTACGCCGGAAGAACAGCGACGGTTCCTGATACTCGGCGGTCGCCGTGCCCAGATGCACGCGCGACAGGTCGGCCGCGAACTCGGCCTGCTGAAAGGTGCCCTTGAGCACGTCTTCATGTGGAACGGCGATCTCACGCCACGGTTTGAGACTCATTGTTCTTCTCCATCAGGCTCGGACACGGGTGGCACCGCACCCAATGCGGCCTTTTCGCGCGCGTTGCACCGAACGGTAAATTGCTCGCGCAGCAGCGTCATGTCGGGCAGATTGTCGCGACAACGTCGATACAATTCACTTCGGCGTCCCATCTCACCAGTTCAGGCCACTTCCCACGGCAAAGTGCCATCCATACTTGCCCGATCGCCCACGATGGGATGCACATCGATGGCCTTGAGCAGTGTGCGCAGCTTCAGCTTGAGTTTGTCCGGCTCAATCACGCGGGGGCGTAGCCGACTCGCTCTGGCCGGCTGCTCAATGTGACAAACCACCCGCATACGTTGCGCCCTTACCATCCTGCGAGCGAAGGCGCGCTCAACCGGGTCGTTGGCGCCGACACTGGCGGCCACCAAACCCGCCAGCGTGTCTCTAACCTTGATAGCCACCTCATCGGCCAGATCCACAACTTTGGTGCGGGGATGCACCCGATAATCCTTCACCTCGATCAGCCATGCGCTGCGATTCAACTCGCACAATAGATCGACAGCCTTGTTGTCCTTGAAGCAGCCCTGCTGAAACTGGTTGCGATAGAAAGACCAGTCGTCGTACTTGCCAGCCTTCGCGTCGGCCTCGAACGTGAAAGTTAACGCGCCTTCCGAAATGATCGTACTCACGCCTCCTCCCAGTCCATGAAACGATCGGACTGGGCGAGTTCTTCCTCGAGCATCACCAGGGTCTGGATGTCCTCGACCTGATCGCTTTGCTCCAACACGACTTCGCCGTCCTGGGCCGCCAGCGCAAACCAACGCCTGGGCAGCTTCTGGTACCGCTTGTCGCCGAGCAGCATCTCCAGCTCCCGCAGCAGGAACAGCGAATGGCTGGCGACGAAGACTTGCACCCCGCTGGTGGCGACGGCGACGATGCTGGCCGCCACGACCTTGATGAGCTTCGGGTTAAGGTTGGTCTCCGGCTCATCCCAGAACAAGTAGCCCTGTTCCAGCAGCGTGCCGGTGCTGATCAGGCGCGCGAGCATCGCAATCTTGCGCAGGCCCTCTGCAACCAAGGGCATTTCCATCCGGCCTTCGCCCGGCAGTTGCAGGTAGAAGCGCCCGCTGGCCGCGTCTACCTGCACCTTGCCACCCATGGCTGCCTCAAGCGGAGCCAGCAACTCAGCCGCCCGCTTCTCACGCGGTCCCTTCAGCGACGGGTTGCCCAGCAAGGAGACGGTATCCCGCCAAGTCTCCTCAAACTCCAAGTGATAATTGTCGTAAAGGGGTACGAACCACGGGCACAGCGTGACGAGTTCCCGAGTTGGTAAATAGGCCGGCGAGCGCTCAAGCCCTTTGGTCGGACGCTTCTTCAATTCCACCTGGGACTTTGCGTTGGAGGCAAAGCCGGCTGCCACGCTCAGTTGCGTGTCGGACATTCGGACGCTGAATCCACACCGCCCACGCCCCTGCCGCCGCTTGACGAGTCGGCCCAGACTCTCGGGCCTGAAGACGCCAACAAGCTTCTCGGCATAAGCCCGCTCAAGTTGTGCCGCGCTGTGATCCTTGGCATCCGATGGAACCTTGAGCAACGCATACAGAAGCTTCAGGACGTGGGTTTTCCCAAAACCGTTCTCACCGACGATGACGTTCAGCCCAGACGCAAACTCCCATGTCGCGTCGGGGAGTGCGGTGAAATTCTGGACTTCCAGTGTCTTGATCATCCGAAGCCTCCTCAAATATCCAGACTACCCTGCGACCCCACATGCCCCGCCTCGCTCGCCCCCCGCTCCACGCCGCTCCACGCCGTGATCAGCTCGTTGTAGGCGCGGGCGTCTTCGGCCCAGCCTTTGCGCTCGCACAGGGTGTAGAGGCGGTAGGCGAGCGCGCGGATGGGCTCGGCGCGGGCGGGCATGCGGGCGAGCAGCGCGCCGGCGGCGGTTTCGCCGTCCTGGTTCAGGGCGCGGATCATCTGGTGCAGGGCTTCCCACACCGGCACGCGGGTGTCGGTTTCAGGGTTCCAGTCGCGCGGCATCTCGGCCCACTTCAGCAAGCGCAGGTCGCCCTTGCCGGATTCGACCACGCCAGCCTCCGTCAGACCGGACACGCTGGTGCCCTTGGCACGGGCGAGCACGTCGGCCTCGCCGTACTTGCCGGTGGCCCAGCCCTGGCCCTCGAACCAGTGCAGGCAGAACTGGGTGTCGTGGTCGAAGTCGTCCTCGGCAAGGAAGCGGTTGATGAGCTGCAGCGCGGTGCGCACGCTCATCGGCTTGCCGTCGGCTTCCAGCACCGCCGCGTACTGGCTGAAGATCGCCGTGCCGGGGCCGATGATGGCCTGGGACAGATCCACCGGCGCCACCGGGCTGTTGATGCCGCCGCGGGTCATGTCCATCAGCGCCTCGGGCAGCACCGCGTTGAGTTCGCGGATGAACTCGCGGCGGCTGACGGTGGCGGCATCGGCATCGCGTTTGCGGCAGACGAGGATGATGCTGGAGGCGAGTGCGTTCGTGGCGACTTTGACACCAGTTGGCCGTTCAGTACGCATGGGCCAAGTACCGACGATTCCGAATCCTGCATGAAGAACGGCGTCCAGAAAGGTCTCCCAACCAGTGCTTGATGTACCCGCATCTCCTTTGGTCTCGGATTGTTTGAAAGCGTAGTAAATCGTCACCGGAAAGGCCGGATGCGCCTGTTCAGCCAAGTTGTGAATGGCGTGAGTCATGCCCTCAAGAAAAAAGGCTTCAGCCTTTTCCTTGCCGCCGTGACGGTAGGGTGTGGCAACCAGTTCCGCGGCCTTGGGCACGGCGAGCGTGGCGTACAGGTCAGGGAAGATCGGCTTCAGACTTCTGCGCAACCAGACATAGAAGAAGTCGGACAGATCCGCATAGCCAATGTTGTCGTAGTACGGGGGGTCTGTAGATACAACCTTTCCCTGAGTGATTGATTGCGCTTGAGCGTCGAACTGCGAGACATGCGCGGGCGTTTCCGAACAATCACTGACGACCTTCGCCATTGAGGCAGTGGTGGCCGCGAAATCTCCCGCGGCTCCCGCAAACGGGTTTACTTCTGGAAAATCCCAAGCCATGGGAATTGCTTGTCGGCTGAAAAGATTAACGCTCTGCTCTCTGCTTTGAGACCAAACAGCAAGAGCATTAACGGTATTTGTCGTACGGCTGATCGCTAGTCCCAAATACACCCCGACCGCCTGCGCATACGACGTCGCGCCGCTGCCGCCGGCATCCAGACCGGTGCCGTCGTCGGCTAATCCTGCGGCCAACGCGTCCTGCCGGCACTTTTCGATAGCCTCCTGTACCAGATCGGAAAAGGTGGTCAGCGCCACCAGTTGGCGGGGGGTGAAGAGGTCGCCGTAGGTCTTCAGCCCGTAAAGCGGTGGCGAGAACCAGCGCGGATTCTCCGGCATCGCCACTTCAGGCTTCCATTCAGGCTGTGCGTCGCGCGCAATCGCTTCCTGCTCGGACGTGGGCGACAGATAAACACGACCACGCACACCCTCGGCCACAACTGCCATCAGCCGCGCGCCCATCCGCCCGGCATTGGCCTCTGCGTAGATGTGCTTCGGCTCGATCGGCGTATCAGACAGCAGGCATTGGAAGTTCGCGCCGCGCCCGAGCTTGGTGCCGTCCTTCGCACTTTCCGGCGGCGTCCCCACCTTCACCGTAAAGCGGTAGCCATCCCCCTCGACCACCGGCTCCACATACGCCTCCTTGCCCGCCTTGCTCGACAGCACGAAGGTCGAGGCCAGCGGCACCTCGGCATGGCTGAAGGCGGGGTTGGGGCTTTTCACCGTGCGCGCCCACAGCCAAGCGATCACGGTGAGCTTCTGTCCGAGCAGCGGCTTCAGGTCCGGGCGCTGAGTGGTGGCAGATGAGACCATCTCTGCGGTGACTTCGATCTTCGGGTACAGGTGGCCGATGCGCTTTTCCGCTTCCGCCCGCATCCAGGCGCCGTAGCGGCGCACGTCCTCGGCCAGTCCCTTGGCACCCGACCAGTCCTCGGTGAGCTTGCCCTGCTTGTCGCCGGGAATGCGCGGCCCCACCGGCCCGATGGCTGAAATCGGGCCAGCAAAGCGCGGCGGGATCTCGATCATCGCCTTGTTGATGGTCACCGCCACCGGGTTGAGGTCGCTGGCGTAGCTCTCCAGCCCCAAGCGCTGGGCCTCCAGCGGCAGCGCGCCCCCGCCCGCAAAGGGGTCGTGGAAGGCGGGCAGCGTGTCCGGATTGAAGAGCTCGGCCGCCTGCGGATGACCCTTGTTGAGCGCGCAGGTCTCGCGCCAGCTCTTCCAGATCTCCTCGCGGGCGCGGGCGAGCACCTCCTCGTTGTTGGTGTTCTCCCACTGCACCAGGTCTTCGATGATCTTGAACAGGCGCTCACGCTCGATGGCCGCCTTTTCCTTGTTCACCCCGCGCCCCAGCTGGCGCTCGTAGCCGGGGTCGTTGACCATCTGCGCAAAGATCACCGCCCGCGCCGCGGCCAGCGGCCGGCGCGCCCACCACAGGTGCAGCGTGCTGGGGTGGCCGTGGCGGATCGACTTCTCGCGCGCCGCAGCGACGTTGATGGCGTCGAGCGGGAGGGCGACTTCGATGAGTTTTTTTGGGGTCTTGAGGGGGGTCATGTCTCGGGGCGTCAGAAAGCGGTCGCCAGGATGTGCCGATACGGCGCGCTTTGTAGAAAGTCGGGGAAATCTGCGGGAGCCTGCTGAAGGATTGCAATGGCACTGGCGAGCCAGCGCCTGCGTTCATCTACAAGATCAGAATCCTTGTTCAGGCCCAGCATGTCTCGGGTCTGGGTTGCAGCATGCCGGCGTTGCCGGGTCAGGTCTGGTAGCGGCTCGATGGTGCCGTCGGTGGACAGTGCCCATTCGGCATTGCAGCCGGGGCCGGGCTCGATGGGCAGCAAGCCGTTTTTCTTCTTCTGCCCGCAGGTTTTCGGGTTGATGCAGCTGTGGGCGAAGTTGCGGTAGGCAAAGCACAGGTCCGGCCTCGCATTGGCGCCAGCCTTCGGCTGGATGTGGTCGATCTGGCCTTCGGTCGGCTGCAGAGGTTTTTCACAATAGGCGCACAGGCCGCCCTGATCCTCGTTCAGATCGGCTTTGACGGCTAACTTGATCAGCTGGAAAGCTCGACTGTCGAAGTCGACGGCGGCCAGCGCGGGATGGGCTCCGACAAAATCCGTCAGCGCCGGGGTTGGCGTAGTGCGGAGTTGCAGTTCAACCATGCTCAGCCCGCCTTGCCCGACTTACGCGCCGCGAGAAAACGCCACGTTGCCAAGTCGCTGTCGTGGAACTGATAGCCCGCGTTTTCCAGCGTGCCACGCAGTTGCTGTGCGTCAGCGCTGTCTTCCTGCCCGGTCCGCACCAGCTGCTCGTAGCGGCGGATGTCGTCCTGCAGGGGTAGCTCTGGCTCACGTTGTGTACCCATGACCTTGGCTAGGGCATCGCCGGACTCGTGCGCTAGGGGGCTGAAATCCGGCTTGCTGGCTTCGAAGCCGGTTTCCGTGGACTGGAGAATCCGGATGTTGTCGCGGCTGACCGTGGTCAACACCTGCGGGCTGTGGGTGGTGACGATGAACTGGGTAAGCGGGAACGTGCGCATCAGGTCGCTAAGAACCCGCTGTTGCCAGGTTGGGTGCAAATGGAGGTCGATCTCATCGACCAGCATGATCGCGGGTGCACCCATAGCGAGCGCCTGCTGAAACGGATTGACTGGCTCCAGACATGCAGAGAGCACATGAAGCTGATCTGCTTCACCCAGCAGATCAAGAAAATGCGCCTGAAAATCGACACTGCCGTACTGAAGCTGCGGATTCGCAATTGAAAGCCGTCGCGCAAAATCCATCGCAAGGGCGAGCATGCTTTGATAACCCTGGCTGAGCTGGTTTACCAGGAGGTGCGCCCCGTCAGCTTTGCGTTCCAGCACAAACTTGTGGTCTCGGTTGAAATGCGGGTTCGAGTACTCACCCCCCAGCATTTCTTCGATGGCAGTACGAACCGCGATGATATTCGGCGACTCAGTGAAATCTTCGCCGGCGACGCCCTTGTTGGCTCTGAGCTCGGCAGCCTCTTCCTGATCGAACCAGGCCAGCATTTCACGGAAGTCGCTCATGGAATCCAGTGCACCAAACAGCGCAGATGCTGGATAGCCATAGTTCACCTTGGCTGCCCGCAGGCGCTGCGGGACCTCGATATACCCGCGCCTTGCTCCGTAGTAGGCCATGACGGGTGTCAGACGGGGGAGATCCGAGGCATAGCTGTCAGAAATGCCTTGCAGACGGTGCTTGAGCTCGGTCTGACCAATTGAATGTTCGGGTTTCTTGCCTTTTGTCGAGGCGCGCCAAACATCCCAAACCAACCCATCAACGGTTTCCACTTGCAGCTGGGTAAAGTCCGCCATGCCCCAGCGTGCTTTGGCACCAAACTGCGGCCACTGAACGACGCGGAAGTCTGCGTCCTGAATGCCACGTCCAGTCAGCCTTTGATTGGCTGAAGACAGGTAAGTCAGTACGGGTGATAGGGCTCCCGCGATCGCGTCAAGGACCGCGGTCTTGCCTGCTCCGTTTTCGCCAATGAGCACCGTAAGGCGCGGATGCAGATCCAATTCAAGGCGTTCAAAGCATCGAAAGTTGCTCAGCGTGAGCTTGTTCAAGCGCATGGGGCCGTACTCCTGCCAAGCAGTTCGTCGAGATCCAGATTGATGCTGGTGACGGCCCAATCCGGCTCCTGGGTGAAGGGGCGTCGAATGTAGAACGGGCCTTCTACATTGTCACCGTCAGCCAGCACGACCGCCATGATGAACTTGTCCACCTGGTTCAGCCCGTAGAGGATCTCGTTGCGGGTGACGGTGATGGTGGTGGCGCCCTTGGCGCGCCCCTTGACCTCGATGTGGCGGGCGGGCGGCAGGCGGCCGTCGATGGGACCGGGCAGGCTGGTGACGTCCCAGCCGCACTTCTGCGCGGACACGTCGATGACCTCATGGCCGAGGGCGCGCTCGGCATCCATGACCACCTGCATGGCGAGGGCCTCGATGCGGGCACGGGCTGCGGCATCTGCACTCCAACCCGGTTCGCCACGGCGCTGCAGCAACAAGCCTTGCGGGATGACCAACGCGCCGCCGACCACCGTGGGGGTGCTGGAGATCACATGGCGCATGGCCTGCAACTCGGCGGTGCGGGTCTGCAGCCGGGCGGAGAGCTCGTCCAGAGTACGCAGGGCGTTGTCGTAGTTGAGGCGCGGCTGCTTGCCTGCAGCGACGTCGTCCTTGAGCTTGATCGAGCGGTCCTGCCAGTAGTTGATCTCCTTCACCAGCCGTTCGTGCACCGCGGCGAGGGTCTTGTCGACCTGCTGCACGCGGCGGGTGCGGACTTCCTCGAAATGCTCGGGCACCAGATGGATCGAGGCATGGGCGAGCGCCCGCTGCTCCAGTTGATTAGCTTGACCAGTGGCGACCCAAGGGGCGTCGAGCACGTCGCGGATGCGGACGAGGTCGTCGGCGGCGATGGGTTCAAGGTCGAGGTGGGGCGCCCAGCCGGCATGGATGGCCTCGCCTGCAGGGTCGATCTCCACGAACTGCATGCGGCGCGAGACGATGCGGTTCTGGTCCGCGCCTTCCTTCACGGCGTGATCGACGATGAACATCAGCCGCGGAGTGAGCCCGAGGTCTGCCGGATCGATCAGCACCGCGCCCTGCTTGAGCTTGTTGCGATGCTGTTCCAGCACAATGTCGGTGACGGCCTGCATCAGCGGATGGCCGGGATGGATGAGGCTTGCCATCTTGGCCTCCGCCCGACCGGGCACGCGAACATGGTCTTTCTCGAAGCAGACGCGCTCGTAGCGGCGCAGCACCGGCTCGTTGTAACGCCGGTCGCGGCCGGCGATCTGGCGGTCGCGCTCGCGGATGATGGCCGGGACATTGGTGATCTCGGCGCGGCCGGCTTCGCGCGGTCGCACTTCGCCCCCGAGCGACTGGAACGCCTGATTGAAAAAAGCGCGGATAAAGTAGGGCTGCAGCTTGCGGGCTTCGGCCTTCTCCATCTCTTCCTTCACTGCGTAGAGGCGCTGCGGGTCCATGACCTCTTCGCACAGCGCATTGCGGCGGATGATGTTCTGCAGGTGGTCGGTGTCGAGGGCGCCCTCGATCTTGCGGAAGAGCTCGGCCTTGCGCGCAGGGTCTTCTCCGTACTTGATGGCCTCGATGAGGAGCTCGCGCAGGCTTTTTTCCTCGAATACTTCACCCAGGATGTCGAACACCCGCCCGCCCAGGGCCTTGCGCTCGACTTCAAGCTTGTCGAACAGGCGCTGAAAGACGTCGCCTTCGCGGGTCTCGTTGGCGACCATGTTCCACAGGTGGCAGATCTCGGCCTGGCCGATACGGTGGATGCGGCCAAAGCGCTGCTCAATGCGGTTGGGGTTCCAGGGCAGGTCGTAATTGACCATGAGGTTGGCGTTTTGCAGGTTCACGCCTTCGCCGGCCGCATCGGTGGCAATAAGCACGCGCACCGCCGGGTCGTTGCGGAAGAGCTCCTGCACCTTGCGCCTGTCCTCGCGCTTGACGCCGCCGTGGATGAGCACCACCGCTTCTTCGCTGCCGAGCACACCGCGGATCTTCACGGCGAGGTAGTTGAGTGTGTCGCGGTGTTCGGTGAAGACGATGAGCTTGCGCTGTCGGCCGTCGGCGTCGTGCATCTCGGGCGTGTCCTGCAGCAGGCGTGAGAGTTCATCCCACTTGCGGTCCTGGCCGGAATGCACCACCTGGCGGGCCTGCTCTTCCAGCCCTTCGAGGATGACGATCTCGGCCTGCAGTTCGACGATGGTGCGGGCGGCGGTGGCCTGATCGACGACCGATTCCTCGAACTCCTCGTAGTCTTCCGGGGCGAGGTTGTCGGGGGCGTCCCAGATGTCTTCGCCGGCGCCGTTGGTGAACACGCTGTTGGCGAGCACTTCGCCGCGCTGGCGCAGCTTCTCTTCTTCGACCCGGCGCTGCAGCTTGGCTCGACGACGACGCAGCGACTGGTAAATGGCCTCCGGGCTGGAGGCAAGCCGGCGCTGCAGCGCAGTGAGCGCGAAACCGACCGTACCGCGGCGGGCACCGTCTTCGAGCTGGTCGGCGCGGTTCATCTCGGTCTTCACGTAGTCGGTGACGGCGCCGTAAAGCGCAGCCTCAAGATCCGAGAGACGGTAATTGACCGTGTAGGCGCGGCGCTCAGGAAAGAGCTTGCTGCCGTCGAAGCGCAGCATCTCTTCCTTGACCATGCGACGCATGAGGTCAGACACATCCACCTTGTGCGCGCCGTCACGGAATTTGCCGTAGAAGCGATCGGAGTCGAGCAACGACAGGAAGAGCTGGAAATCCTCTTCCTTGCCGTTGTGCGGCGTCGCGGTCATCAGCAGGAAGTGGCGGGTGATGCTGCCGAGCAGTTCGCCGAGCTGAAAGCGCTTGGTCTTGTTGATCTTGTTGCCGAAGTAGTTGGCCGAGAGCTTGTGCGCTTCATCGACCACCACCAGATCCCAGCGCGTGAGCTGCAGCTTCTGTAGCAAGTCGTCGTTGCGCGAGAGCTGATCGACCCGGGCCACCAGCAGGTCGGTGTCCTCGAACGGGTTGCCGCTGGCGCTGTTCTCGACGAGGTCGCGGCCAAAGATGCGGAACTCCAGCCCGAACTTCTCGCGCATCTCGTCCTGCCACTGCTCCACAAGGCTACCCGGGGCGACGATGAGCACGCGGCGGGCGTCGGCGCGCATCAGGAGCTCGCGGATGAAGAGGCCCGCCATGATCGTCTTGCCCGCACCAGGGTCATCCGCCAGCACGTAGCGCAGCGGCTGGCGCTGCAACATGGATTCGTAGACTGCGGTGATCTGGTGCGGAAGTGGTTCGACGTTGGAGGTGTGCACCGCCATCATCGGGTCGAACAGATGCGCCAGGTTGATCCGCCATGCTTCGGCTGCGAGTTTGAAGGCTTCGCCCGGGGCGTCGAATGCCCATGGACGTCCGGCTTCAGCGAGCGAGAGGTTGGGCTCGTCACTGCGAAACAGCATGCGCTCAGAGAGTCGGCCGTCGGCCATCTTGTAGATGACCGTGAGTGCATCAGGGCCTACCTGCTCCGTGGCGACCACGCGGACGATCTGACCGAGCTCGATGCCTACAAGCGCGGCGTTTGGGGTGATGTGTTCAAGCTTGAGCATGAAGGAGGTAAAAATGGCGTGGTTGGGCGCGATGCAGTGACTCAGCGATTATACCGATCGCAACAATGAACCACGGTGGGGCCCGATGCTAAGTCAATCCCTAAGATTCTGGCCCGCGCGTCAAGCCTCCGAGTGGGCAAAGATTGCGCAGGGAGCTATTCCTCCCGAATTCGCCTCAGCTCAATCCGATGTTCCCGAAGAGCCCGTGCCAACTCGCGCAGCTCCGGACGCAGCCCCCCCTTGAAGGCATTGCGCGAGGAAGTGCTCTTCCCCTGGGCCGTGGTCGGCCCCGACGCCTGCTCCCAAGGTTGCCATGTGCGAATCAACTCCGCTTGTCGTGCGCGCCGCTCCGGCGTCCAACCGTTTGCCATCACCCTTCTCCAATAGTTCGTTCCGCTGTTTTCCGGATTTTTTTGTCGCGCGAGCGCCAAGCATCGTCCCGTGGTTGTTGATTTGCTGCGGGCCAGTAGTCAGATTCGCTTGCTTCGCGATTAGCATGGGTGGGCTCTTGATCGCGGCGAGGGTCTCGAGCGTAGCGCGGCACTGCGACTGCGCGCGCAGCGCAAGCTTGAGGAATGTTTCAAGGCTCGGCATGTACTCGGCGCTGAAAGCTCGCTCCGACAGCTGAGCGAACAGGGTCTGCAATGCAGTGGCTTGCCCGATGAGCATCGCCTCCACCCGGGTAAGGTCACCACTGCCGATCGCGCTTGCCTGCTCACTCAGTTGGTCGATCATGGTGGGCACATCCACAGCCTCATCAAGCCCAACCTTCGTGTCGGTCGCACTCAGGACGCGGTAGGCTGCAAGCTCGGGGCTTGTGTATAGCTGGGCGAACCTCCGCCCGGGGGTCATCACGTCAGCATCGTTGGCCAATTCAATGAGCCCTTCCTCGCGGGGAGAACTTGTAATGTCTGTGGCTTCTAAGCGCATCGGCTCCTCCGTTGAGCTCATCTTTTTGTGTCTCCTGTTGCTATTTCGGCGGCTCGACGTCGGCGCCAGACCGAACCAAACTCATTTCCGCCTCGGTCGCTCCCTGTGGGCAGGCGACCGTGAAGGCTGTTCGCAGCGGCGGGCGGATAATCCAGATGCGATGCAGGCCGGCGAGGCGCGTCTGCACCTCACGGAGGACTGCGGCGCGATGCTGGCGCAAGCGCGGTGCCCATTCGTTGATCGCGTCTCGATCGCCACGCAACCCTACACGCGCACCCTCCAGGACGAAGCGCACTCCGTCCATTTCGGCTCGATCGAGTAGGTCCTTTACAGCCATTCCTCTACCTCCTCGGCCTCTTCGCTGGACTCGGGCACCCCATCGTTGTCAGCGCACGCCAACTCCACCATACGTGGCACGACTGGCACGATCGCAGTGTCGCCATCATTCGTGCCATTCATGCCGCAGTTTTTGTAGTCGGCATGCGAGTTACTCCGGGTGTCACGATTGGGAAGGGACCAGACGGCAATTTTTTCCTTCCCGAAGCCGCTGATCTTGGTTGCCGCGCCAATGCGCTTCCGCGCACGCTGAATGGTCCTTTCGGTGAAGCCGCAAGCGCGGCCGGCCTTGATCGCGTCGGTCTTGGTGATCTCACACTCGTCGATCAGCAGCGCACGCAACCACGCAGCCACTTCATTGTCCTCATCTGCACGACCTTCGCCTTGCGGGGGATCAGCATCGGCGGCGGCAAGAATCTCGCGAGCGCTGCCCTCAATCTTTTCACCCCACACCACTCGCGACGCCCAAACGCCAGGAAATTGGTGCAGTTCGACCTGATCGAGATCGTAGTAATAGCCACCATCATCAGGCCCGATGTTGGATTTCGCGCGAGCCAGGATGCGACGAGGCGCGTTCTCCTTGTCGCCGTCCTGTACCTTGGCCGCGGCGAGTACGACGCGAGCCAGTGCGCCGAAGGCCAGCGAGCCGGCGACGCGCTCGGTCGGATCGCGACCCTGACTGCCCTTGGAAAAGTGACTGATGCCCAGGATCGCGGCGTTTATCTCGTGGCCCAGATCTACCAAGGGCTGCAGAGCGCGGCGTACTTCGGTGTTCTTGTGGCTGTCGCCGGTGACCGCAGATACGACCGGATCGCAGATCAACAGACGAACGTTGCCGACACGCATCGCAGCATCCGGCAAATCACGCATATCTGACGCCGGATCGAACGGGCGGTGGTCACCGCCGTCACGGACGCTTCCGACGAAATGAATACGCGTCATGTCCGCACCGCAGGCTAACAGACGCGGTGCGAGCGTGTCGGTCGGGTCGTCTTCCCCAGACCAGATCAGAACATCGCCGACGGTGCGCACGCGACTCCCGTCAGGCCAATACCCCCGGGTCGTTAGCGCTGCGGCGAGCGCCAGCGCGAGGGTAGTCTTGCCCGTGCCGGGTGCGCCAGCGAGGATGTGCAGCTTGCCGGCGGCGAGCCAGCCGTCCCACAGCCAATCTATCGGGGCCGGACGGATTGCAGCGCCATTGATGAGATGTACGGCGCGGAGGCCAATTGGGCCCTCCTTGATCGCGTCCGCCGCCTTATCGAGATGTGCCTGTCCCACAGAGTATTCAGCCATGGCACACTCCTGCGAGATACAGTCCCGTCCGGATCCGACCAACTGCGACAGCCAGACGAGCGTGGTCAGCTGCAGTCAGAGCGTCGGAACTGCGGACCAATGCTGCTGCCGCGAGGATCACCAGCGCCTCAAAAGCAAGTGCGCGAAGCACGTCAACCGCGGGGAAGGGACGGCGCTCCCGCGTCAGACACCCATCCAGGCGCTCGGGGAATAGGTCCGCGAGGCTGAGGCCGATCGCGACGAGAATGTTCTGCGTCGGCTCGCCGCCGAAGTCGTGGATCAGGAGACGACCATCACCCAGTTCTCGCCATGTGCCGGACATGGTCTTGTCACGGCGTGTCGGAACGCGGAACATGCCGTGGTCGCGGCCAGTGGTCTTGTGCTCGACGAGACTCAAAAACCTATCGCGGGGACTCATTGCATGCCCCTTAAGCGCGGTTGCGCGCCATGGCGACGCGATCAGCCAACCAAGCGTCGATCTCGTGCTCGAGCCAACCGACCGAGCGCGCCCCGAGAGAGATCGGAGCAGGGAAATCACCGCGCCTAATACGGTCGTACATCGTGGAGCGCGGCAGCCCTGTGCGGCCCTCCACCTCACGGCGCTTGATGATGCGGGGATGTGCTTCTGCGATTGCGGCCATTTTCAGATCCTCGGATGTCGAAGGAAGTCCGAAACGCTCCATTGCGTTCGGTATGGCCGAATCTAGGCGAAATGCCGCAGCCTGAAATAGCTGGGTAGGTTCAGAAAACCTACCCCAAAAAAACTGGGATGGTGGGTGGGGTAGGTTTCCCCTCCGCGAGCGCCAAGGTCGAGAAAGCCAGTGTTTACAAGGCTTTTTTGGGTGGGTGGGTTGATTGCTGAGGGTGGGTGGGTTACTCGCCGGGGGTCTTTGGTGCGCCGCCGCCCGGTTGCCAGTTCGCCATTTTCGCAGCTTCCTCGATGCCCGTTTCGTTGGGCTTCCCTTCGTCGTCGGTCATGCCGAACTCCGCCGCATGTTCGCGCAGCCATTTTGCCAATGCCTGCTTCGGCGTCTTACCGCCTGTATCGGTTACGGCTTGCCACGCACGCACTGCCGCCGCCAATTTGGGCGCATAGCGCGGATTGTTTGGGTCAAGGTAGTCTGGCGCTTCGTTAGCCGCAGGGAAGAAGAAACCAGTGCGGACATTAGATGCCTCCAGCCATGCGACCAGATCAGGAACGGCGACGGTCGTTTTCCCCCAGTCTGGCGACTCGCAATAAATTACGGCAGGCTCAAAGCCATTTCGGATGCCGCCGCCTTCATCAGAGAGGGGGCGTAGGGACTCGCCATGATTCGGATTTTCGTCCCATCCTTGCATCCGTGCGTCGCGCCGAATTACGGCTTTTAGGGAACCCGCGTTTATCGCATTCACCAGCGCGGCAAAAGCCGTCTTGACCCATGAGACTCCGTTGCTCTCGCGCCACCCATGCTCATTCTCGAGCCACGCCTCATGGAGGGAGTTGAATCGGACCCAGTTCGGGTCATATCCAGCGATCAGCGCCGCTGCCTGATGAACTGTCAATGGATTGGCAAGACGCCAAAGCGGGTTGATGGTCTCCCAATACTCAGCCGAGAACCTCACGCTATTTGCAATTGCCAGTTCATCAACTTCATCATCGCTCAACGTTCGAATCATATTGCGCCCCTTTTCGCCAGTACTTAAAGATAGGTGCCGCGCCAGCCGGACAAGGGTATCCGGTTTTCGGCCTCGGGGATCAGCCTCAGCCCAGGCGCGGCATTGCTTTGTCAGGCGATCATGCCGCGCTGGTTGGCAGCGCAATCACGTCCGCACCAACCTTCAGTCGGTCGAGATAGTCCGCCCACTTCTGCATCATGGCTTTGCGGTCCTTCAGGAACTTTGTCCGGTTGTAGGCTTCGCCCAGCGCATCCGGTACGCGGTGTGCCAGTTGATGTTCGATCACGTCGCGGTCTATGCCGAGTTCTTCATGCAGAATGGTGCGCGCCATCGCCCTGAATCCATGGCCGGTAATCTCGGTCCTGGTGTCGTAGCCTAGGCGCCGCAATGCCGCGTTGATGGTGGCCTCGCTCATGGGCTTTTTCGGGTCGCGCCCGACGAACACATGCTGGCGGTGCCCGGTCAGCGGGTGTAGGTCCTTGAGGATCGCCAGCGCCTGCTGAGATAGCGGAACGATGTGTTCGCGCCGCCGCTTCATCCGCTCGGCAGGGATGCGCCACTCTTCGCGCTCGAAGTCGATCTCTGCCCACTGCGCCCCGCGTAGCTCGCCAGGACGGACAAAGACCAGCGGTGCCAGCCTCAGCGCGGACTGCACCACCAGCGTGCCCTTGAAGGCGTCCATCGTCCGCAGCAACACCCCCACCTCTGCCGGACTGGTGATTGCAGCGAAGTGTTCGGCCTTGGGCTTTTTCACGACTCCGCGCAGATCGGCAGTCGGGTCACGCTCGGCACGCCCGGTCGCCACCGCGTAGCGCATGGCTTGGCCGATGTTCTGCTTGGCCCGGTAAGCGGTGTCCGCTGCACCCCTGTCCACAATGCGCTGGCAGCAGGTCAGCACGTCCATCGGCTTGATCTCCGCGACCGGCATTTTGCCCAGCCAGGGGAACACGTCTTTTTCCAGCCGCTGAATGATCTTGTCGGCGTGCCCAGGCGCCCAGGACAGCGCAGCACGCTCACGCTCAAACCACTCGCGTGCCGTCGCCTCGAAGGTTTCTACCTGAGCGACACGTTCGGCTTTCACTGCGGCCTTCCTCGCCTGCTTGGCTGCGCTCGGGTCGGTGCCCTCCGCAATCTGTTTTCGCGCCTCGTCCCGCCGATCACGCGCCGCCTTGAGCGAAACGTCAGGGTACGCCCCCAGCGACAGCAGCTTTTCCTTCCCGCCGATACGGTACTTGAGCCTCCACAGCTTGCCGCCGCTTGGCGTCACCAGCAGAAACAGCCCTTTTTCGTCGGCGTACTTTCGCTGCTTTGACTCGGGCTTGATCGTCTTGATCTGCCTGTCGGTCAGTGGCATTGGGGGTATCTCTAACTAAGGGGTGCAATGGCTTTTGCCCCATACCCCCAACTTTACCCCCACCTACCACCGGATTCCAATAGCCTTTATCGGACTACTCAGGACCTAAAAAAGCCCGGAACCCTTGTTTTAATTAGGGTTTCCGGGCTTTTTCGGACTGCATCGGAAGTATTCATGGTGGACCGAAGGAGGATCGAACTCCCGACCTCTGCATTGCGAACGCAGCGCTCTCCCAGCTGAGCTATCGGCCCGAGGTGAGCGATTATATCGATGCAGACAGCCAAAGAGAAGCCGGCGATGCGCGAACCTGCCAGCGACGGCGTTTCAGGTTTCGTCGTCTTCGCCGGAGCCGACTGCTGCACGCCCCAATCGGTCGGCAACGGCCTGCCAGGATGGAGAGGCTTCCGGTGCTTCTACCAGGATCCGGGCTGCGCCGAGGTGGTCCAGATCGCGCAGCGCCGCGTAAAGATCGTGGGCAAACCCGGCCGCATCTACCGGAGCTTCACGCCACAGCCTGCAACTGGCGCCCGGTGGTTGCGGGCGCCGGGCAAGCACCACGGTGTTGTCTGATGGCCCCTGCTGCAAGGTGGCGACGAGGTCATCGATCGTCAGCACCGCGAGCGGCGTGCGCGGCGCATAGTGCGCGGCAAGCGATCCGGAGACACGGGGGGCAGCGGTATCGACCTGCTCCGCAGCGGGATGCTGGCCCGGCTGACGTCCGATCACGGCGGCGATATCGTCGGCAGTGATGGCACCTGGGCGCAGGATCATCGGCGTGTCGCGGGAAAGGTCGAGGATTGTCGACTCGATGCCGACCTCGCAGGGGCCGCCGTCGAGAACCATGCTCACCCGTTCGCCCAGTTCTTCGCGCACATGGGCGGCGGTGGTCGGGCTGATGCGGCCGAAGCGGTTTGCCGACGGTGCGGCGACACCCGACCCGAAGGCGCGCAGCAGTTCGAGCGCGACCGGATGGCCCGGCACACGCAGGCCGACGGTATCCTGCCCACCGGTGACGATGTCCGGCACCTCCTCGCTACGCTTGAGGATCAGGGTCAGGGGCCCCGGCCAGAAGGCCCGCGCCAGGGCGATGGCCTCCCTGGGGATGCTGCTCGCCCAGATCGGCAGTTGCGCGGCATCCGGTAGATGGACGATCAGCGGATGATCTGCCGGCCGCCCCTTGGCGGCAAAGATCTTCGCAGCCGCTTCCGGGTTGAGCGCGTCGGCGCCGAGGCCGTAGACCGTC
Organism: Cognatazoarcus halotolerans; assembly: GCF_009800965.1. GTDB lineage: Bacteria > Pseudomonadota > Gammaproteobacteria > Burkholderiales > Rhodocyclaceae > Cognatazoarcus > Cognatazoarcus halotolerans. The sequence continues at coordinate 91,248 of NZ_WUAF01000013.1, forward strand.
TCGGTCGGAAAGGCGACGAGCTCGCCGGCGCGGAGCCTTTCGGCGGCCTGCTGGATTTCGTGCATCGGCTCAGTCCGTGATGCCGATCGCGGTGCGTGCCGCCAGCGCCGTTGCCAGCACCTGGTCGGGATCGTTGCCGGTCACCACGAAATGGCCCATCTTGCGGCCTGGCCGCGCATGGTGCTTGGCGTAGAGATGCAGGTGCAGGCCGGGGTATGCGTGGAGCACTGCCCAGTCGGGCTCGCGATAGGCACCTTGCGCTGTGCCCCCTTCGTACCAGAGCTCGCCAAGCAGGTTCACCATTACTGCGGCCGAGTGCATGCGCGGCTCACCGAGCGGCAAGCCGCACAGCGCGCGCACCTGCTGCTCGTATTGCGAGGTGCTGCTGGCGTCGATGGTGTGGTGACCACTGTTGTGCGGCCGCGGCGCCATTTCGTTCACGAACAGTTCGCCACGGCAGACGAAAAACTCGACGCCGAGGGTGCCCACGTAGCCCAGCTTTTCAGCGATCCGCTCGGCGATTGCCTGGGCCGAATCGCGCTGGCAGGCAGATGCCCGGGCCGGGGCGATCGTGACGTCGAGGATGCCGCGACGGTGGCTGTTCTCCCCCGCGGCAAAACAGGCGACCCGGCCGCCCTCGTCGCGTGCGAGCACCACCGATACCTCGTAGTCGAGCGAGAGCATCTTTTCGAGCACGCAGGGCTCACCCCTGAACTGGTGAAACGCATGCAGCGCTTCGGCACGGTCTGCCACCCGCGCCTGCCCCTTGCCGTCGTAGCCAAAGCGCGCGACCTTGAGCACTGCCGGAAAAAGCCCGGCATTGGCCTCGGCCACGTCATCGTCGCAGCGAATCACCGCAAAAGGACCATGCGGCATGCCATTGTCGCGCAGGAAGGTTTTTTCGGCGATTCGGTTCTGGCAGATCGCGACGGCGCGCGCACCCGGGCGCACCGGCAGGAACTTGGCGAGGTAATCAAGCGTTTCGGCGGGGACGTTCTCGAACTCGGTGGTGACCGCGGCACAGTTGCCGGCCATGCGGTCGAGCGCGGCGTAGTCATCGTAGGCGGCAACCAGGTGCTCATCGGCGATCAGACCGGCCGGGCTGTGCGGATCGGGATCGAGCACGCAGACCTTGTAGCCCATTTCGTGCGCAGCCGAAACGAAGAAGCGGCCAAGCTGGCCACCACCGAGCATTCCCAGCGTTGCGGGCGGGAGAATCGAGGAAGAAGAATGCGAAGACGACATGACTGGCCTCAGAAGGCGGAAACGCCGGGAAAAGGATGGCTCACCGGCACGCTCGCACAATCGCTCTGCCGGGAATGAGTGGCGGACAGTATGTACGGGTGGTCGACATTGCTGCGTCGGCTCAGGCCGGTGGCGGCAGATCCATTGCCAGCACCGCTTCGGTCTGCCGCGCTCTGAATGCCATCAGCTTTCCGGCGAGTTCCTCGTCCTCGTTGGCCAGCAGCGCCACCGCGAACAGGGCGGCATTTGCGGCACCGGCCTCCCCGATCGCGAAGGTTGCGACCGGTATCCCCTTTGGCATCTGCACGATCGACAACAGCGAATCCTTGCCAGACAGGGCGCGCGACTGGACCGGCACGCCAAGCACCGGCAGCGTCGTCTTCGCGGCCACCATGCCGGGCAGATGAGCAGCCCCGCCGGCACCTGCGATGATCGCCTTGAGCCCGCGCGAACGCGCGGCTTCGGCATACTCGAACATCAAGTCCGGTGTGCGATGGGCGGAGACCACCCTGGCCTCATAGGCGACGCCAAACTCGGCAAGAATCTTCGCCGCGGCCTGCATCGTCGGCCAGTCGGAATTCGAGCCCATGATCACACCGACCACGGGGGCGGGACAGGAAGCATCAGGTGAGATGGAGGTCATTGCGATCAGGTCCGCAGAGATATTGGTACAAGCATCGACGTCAGCATGATGCGACGCCGCACGCGACTCAGAGTCCGGCCTTCGCCGCGGCGCGTCGGGCAGATTCCACCGTGTTGGCCAGCAGCATGGTGATGGTCATCGGGCCGACACCGCCCGGCACCGGCGAAATGGCACCTGCAACCTCCTTGACCGCATCGAAGTCGACATCGCCACACAGCTTGCCCGCTTCGGCCCCGTCCCGCAGGCGATTGATGCCCACGTCGATCACCGCCGCTCCGGGTTTGACCATGTCGGCCTTGAGGAAGCGGGGCCGTCCCACGGCAGCGACGACGATATCCGCACGGCGCGTATGGGCAGCGAGGTCGCGGGTTTGGGAATGGCACACGGTGACGGTCGCGCCGGCATTGGTGAGCAGCACCGCCATCGGCTTGCCGACGATGTTGGAACGACCGATCACCACCGCATCGGCCCCCTTTACCGGCACTTCGGCAGCCTCCAGCATCTTCATGACACCATGGGGTGTGCAGGGAAAGAACGCCTCCTGCCCTTGCGACAGGCGCCCCACGTTCTCGGCATGAAAGCCATCGACATCCTTCGCCACGCTGATCGCCTCGAGCACGGCCTTTTCATCGAACTGCGGCGGCAGCGGCAACTGGACGAGAATTCCGTGCACCGAAGAATCCGCGTTGAGCGCGGCAATACGCTCGAACACACGGGCCGGATCGACGTCCTGGGGATATTCGAACTTGAGTGACTTGATGCCCGCCTTCTCGCAGGCAGCCACCTTGTTCCGCACATAGACCGCCGAGGCGGGATCGCCGCCAACGAGAATGACCGCCAGGCAGGGCTGGACACCGCGCGCGGAGAGCGCAGCCGCGGCGTCGGCCAACTGGCTGCGCACTTGTACCGACAGTGCATTTCCATCAAGAATGCGGGCCGACATGGAGCGAGTCCCTGTGCTGAAAAACCCGCGATTTTACCAGAGCACAGCGCGATTTCGCAGTCCCGCGTAGTGCTTTGCGTGCGGCGAAGAGGCGGTTCCCCAGGATCGCTCAGCGCGCCGGCCGCGCCACCGGGCATTTGAGACCAATCTGGGAAACCACGCCGCGCTCGTCGATCTCACGGACCGTGAGCACGATGCCGCCGAGCGTAACGCGATCACCAACCACCAGGGCGCGGCCAAGGCGAGCACCGATCAGCGCGCGCAGGGGCAAAGCCGCCTCATCCTCCCCGAGCACGACGCCGTAGTTCGCCACCAATGCACTTGCCGGGCAGGCCGGGTCGACCACGAACTCGCCGAAGAAGCCGGAGTGGGCCGAGAGCTCATGGCCTGCCCCGGCACTGAAGAGACGCGCCAGCCGCTCCGCATGTGCATCGCTGGCGACGAACCAGACGGAATCGCCTTCAGCCATGCGGGTATCGAGCCCCAGCGGGTGAACCCGCCCACCTCGTACCAGCGACACGCAACGCACATCGATTCCTCCCACATCGGCCGCCACATCGTCAGGATGGCGCCCCTCCGCGTGTGCTCCGTGAGCCACCCGGTACTCGAGAAGGTCAAGCGACGCCCGGTCTCCGACCCAGACCTCCCGCCGGTCCACCGGCTCGTCCGACGGGGGCACCTCAACGCCCAGCCAGCGCGCGGCCACTGGCACGGTCGCACCCTGTATCAACAGCGACACCAGGACCACTGCAAAGGCGACGTCGAAGAGCAGGCGCGAATCGGGGATACCCATGGTTACCGGAACGATGGCGAGCACGATGGGCACGGCACCGCGCAGACCGACCCACGAAATGTAGGCGACTTCCCGCGCTTGGTAGCGGAACGGCAGCAAGCCACTCCACACCGCCAGCGGTCGGGCGACGAGCATCAGGAATACCGCCATGACGAGCGCCAGCGGCAGGGTTTCGACGAGATGTGAAGGCGTCACGAGCAGACCGAGCACGAGGAACATGCCGGCCTGGGCCAGCCAGGCCAGACCGTCCATGACCCGCAGCACATGCTCGGTGGCATGGCAGCGACGGTTACCGACCATGAGCCCGGCCAGATAGACTGCCAGGAATCCACTGCCGCCCAGCAGGTTGGCGGTGGCAAAGATCATCAAGCCGCCGGACACGATCAGTAGTGCGTACAGCCCCTCCGCGAGCCGCATTCGCGTCAGCAGGCGGCGCAGCACCCAGCCCCCCGCCCAACCCAACAGCGCACCGATACCCAACTGGGCGACAAGCATGAGCAGGAAACGACCGACCCCGGCCTTTTCGGGGGTGAGGAGCATTTCCACGAGTATGGTCACCAACAGGATCGCCATCGGGTCGTTGGCGCCGGACTCGATCTCGAGCGTCGCCTTGACCCGTTCGTTGAGGCGCACACCGCTGTTGCGCAACAGAGCAAAGACCGCCGCCGCATCCGTTGAGCCGACGATGGCGGCGAGCAGCATGCCCAGCCGCCAGTCGATGTCCATCAACCAGGTGGCGAAGACTCCGAGCACCAGCGCCGTGGCCACCACCCCCCAACTCGCCAGTACGGCGGCGGGCCACAATGCAACGCGAAAGCTGGCCACACGGGTACGCAGACCACCGTCAAGCAGGATGACCGCGAGCGCCAGGTGACCGATGAGGGTCGCCGCCGCAAAGTCATCGAAACGGATACCGCCCGGCCCGTCCTCGCCAGCGAGCATCCCGACCACGAGGAAGAGCAACAGCAGGGGCAGGCCGAGCCGCGCCGACACGGTACTGGCCAGCACGCTGACGAACAGCAGCAAGCCGACGAGGAGAAAGAGTCCGTTCAATGCGCTCATTCGCGGAATCTACCATTTCGTCATGAACAGCGTGCTGCACCACGGGGCACCGGGCACCCCTGCAATGACTTCAGCGAGGCGCCTGGGGCTCGAGCCCGACCACATTCTGCACGAGCTCCGCCAGCGAATTCACCCCCATCTTCTCCATCACGCGGGCGCGGTGAACCTCTACGGTCTTGATGCTGATACCGAGCGTATCGGCAATCTGCTTGTTGAGTTTGCCCGCGATGATGAGTTCGAGCACCTCGTGCTCGCGCTGGGTGAGCAGATCCAGCCGTCGAGCCACCTCGGCATCCTGACGGCGCCGGTCACGCCCTTCCTTCTCGACCGCCAGACACTGACGAATCAGCGTCAGCATGTCTTCATCGTTGAACGGCTTTTCGATGAAATCGGCAGCACCGCGCTTGAGCGCCGCCACGGCCATCGGCACGTCACCGTGTCCGGTAATGAAGATCACCGGCAGCGTTGCGTGCAGATCGCAGAGGCGGTCGAAGAGTTCAAGACCGCTCATGCCGGGCATGCGCACGTCAAGCAGCGCACAACCGGTAAGCTGGTCGTTGTAATCCGCAAGAAACGCTTCGGCCGAATCGTAGCTCTGGGTCAGGTAGCCTGCGGAATCGAGCAGCCAGGCCAGCGAATCGCGCAGCGCCTCATCGTCATCGACAATGTAGATGCGTTGTTCAGACGTGCTGGACGAGTTGTTCACGCTGGGTCTCCATCGGCAGGGTGAAGCTGAAGATGGTACCACCCTCCGGGTTCGGCTCCTCCCACAGACGACCTTCGTGAAACTCGATGATCGAACGGCAGATGTTGAGCCCCATGCCCATACCGTCCGCCTTCGTCGTGAAAAATGGCGTGAACAAGCGCTCGCGGTCCAGATCACTGATGCCGCCGCCGCGATCGATCACTGCCACTTCGGCCATGCGCCCATGGCCGGCACGGGCCCGGACCACCAACGGGACCGCATTGTCGCCGCCCTCGCTGGTCGCATCGATTCCATTGCGCACGAGGTTGAGTACCACCTGCTCGATCATGATCCGATCCGCGAAAACCCGCGGCATGCCGGGTTCGATTTCGGCCACCACCCTGACACCGACCCGCCGCGCATCGATCTCCGCAAAACCGATCGCATCTTCGATGATGTCCTCGAGCGGCACTGCAGCCCTGCGCGGCTCACTCTTGCGAACGAAGTCGCGGATGCGCCGGATGATCTTGCCTGCGCGCTCGGCCTGATAGCTGGCCTTCTGCATCGCGGCAAGCAACTCCTGCTGTTTCCATTCGCCGGCCTGCAGTCGCTTGACACAGCCACTCGCGTAATTGGAGATCGCCCCCAAGGGTTGGTTGAGCTCATGCGCCAGCGTCGAGGCCATCTCGCCCATGGTGATGAGTCGCGCCGTGCGCTGGAGCCGCTCTTCCTGTTGACGCTCGGCGTCCTCCATGTGCTTGCGGTCCGTGATGTCGGTCGCGATCGCCATGCGCACTGCACGCCCGTCGACCCAGCGGGTGGCGCGCTCGCGGACGTGGTACCAGCGCCCCGAGAGCGGATGACGGAGCTCGCCGTCGAAGAGTTCCCGGGGCAGATCGGCCGGGCCCAGGTTGCGTGGATCGACCAGGTAATCACCGCGCTCCGGTTGCGCCACCGACACCGCGCGGACCGTTCTGCCGACCGCATCAAAGCCGTGCATGACCATGAACGCGTGGTTGGCGTAGAGGATCTCGTCGGTGTGCGCGTCGGCCACGAACACGGCTGCGTCGAGGCCATCGAGTACCGCCTCGAAACGCTCCTGTGAGGCCTCGAGCGCAGCACGCACCCGTTTCGGTTCGGTGATGTCGCTCATCGCGGCCATCCAGCCGAGCTGCTTGCCGAGACTGTCGATCAACGGAGAGATGAACAGCCGGATATCGATGCGCTCTCCGCTCTTGCGGCGAATCCGCATTTCGAAACCGGAGGCCGGCGCCTTGCCCGCAAGCGTCAGCTGGAGATTGCGATGGCACGTTTCCATTTCTTCCGCCGGCCAATAGGCGAAAGGCGGTACCGAGCCGACCAGTTCCTCCTGACTCCAACCGACCATGCGGGAAAAGGCCGGGTTGACATAGGTGATCCGCCCCGTCAGATCAATCGCGCGCATGCCCGTGACGAGCGACTCTTCCATCGATTTGCGAAAGGCGTACTCGGTCAGCAGCGCGTCCTCGGCTGCCTTGCGGCCGGTAATGTCGTGCGCCACCGCATAGAGGAGCTTTTCCTCTCGCACCGGGTTGATGCTCCAGGTGAGCCACTTGAAGCGTCCGTCCGCACACCGGCTGCGACTCTCGAAACTGACCGGCTCGCCTTCCGAAAGCTTGCGAAGCTGTTCGACCGTGGTGATGATGTCTCCACTGTGTACGAAATCGAGCAGCGCCCGTCCGGGCAATTGCTCGGGCGGAAATCCGAGAATGTGCTCGAATGCGGGATTGCAGCGGCGAAAGCTGCCATCCAGACCCAGAATGCAGAGCATGTCGAGGGACAGGTTGAACAAACGATCCCGCTCTTTCTCAACACGCACCCTCCGCTGGATATGTGCACGGAGCAGCCAAAGGCTCCAGAGAACCAGCAGGGACAATCCCACGATCAGGGCCATCGGCAGGGCGCGCGGCACGTCCGAACCGGTGCGGAACGCAGTGGCCCGCATGGTCAGTCCATTACCGGGCGGATCGAGATCGACCGAGTAGCTCAGTGACTGGTCGAGCCGGTGCACACCCGAGTTGGCCGACAGTTCCCGGCCATCCAGCCCCGAGAAGCTGATGCGGTATTTCTCGCCGAACCAGTTGGGAATCAGCGACCGGGTCATCCGTTCGATCGAATACACACCTGCGATCGCCCCCATGAACGTCCCGCCGCGAAAGACCGGCACGTACAGTTCGAGAACCGCCATGTCGCGCTGATTGATCTGGGCCGCACCATAGCTCGGCCGGCCGAGTTCCCTGGCGCGGTAGAACGGCGTGGTCTGCAACGCGCTCAAGGTATCGCCCACCAGCCAGTCTGTCGTGTCGAAAGGCGCGGTCCAGCGGACCGTTTCGTCGGGTCCGACCCAGGCAATATTGACCAGTTCCGCGTTGTTGGCGATGTGCTGATTGGCCGAGACCTGGAAGGCGTCGGCATCGAGATTTCCCGCCGCGAGGTCGCGCGCCGTCTTGATCAGGAACTCCTCGGTCGCTGTCATGTGCAGACGCATCGTCTGTTCCGCCCACTGCACGTCGCGGGCGAGTGCGTTGCGTTCGACTTCGTTCTCGCGGACCTGCAGCACCCACACGAGCACCAGCATCGCCACGGCAAAGATCACCACCGCCACATAAGGGATGTTCCAGTACCAGTTCGGTGATCGGGCTTCGCGAAGTTCGCGAACGACGGAGCGGGACATGCGGGCGGCAGTATCCGAGATGAGGTGCCTCTGGACAGCCATTGTTGTCGCCCCGCACCAACGCAGACATCGGGTCTTACCCTAACAGGAACGCACGGGCGCCTTCCGCTCCGATTCGCGATCCCGGCACAGCCCGTGCGGGTTTTCTCCAATATCGAGTGCGCATCCTGCGTGAGTAACGTTAAGGAAAAAACAGAAGGGGGGACGGGTGAGGCGCATTCTTGCCGCATTTTTGCTGTCCGGCCTGGCGAGCCTTTGTGCCGCCATCGAGCCAATTCTCATCGGTGTCTCTGGCCCATTTACGGGTGGTTCCGCGCCGATGGGGATCTCGATGCGCGACGGTATTCGCTTGGCGATTTCCGAGATCAACGCATCGGGGGGCCTCCTCGGACGCCCGGTCCAGTTGATCGAACGCGATGACGAAGGGCTGAACGAACGCGGGGCGCAGGTCGTTCAGGACCTCATCAACAAGGAAAGAATCGTTGCCGGACTGGGCATCGTAAACACGGGCGTGGCCCTCGCCAGCCAACGCTTCTACCAGCAGGCCCGCATTCCGGTCATCACATCGGTGGCCACGGGCTCGATTGTCACCAAGCAGTTCCAGCCGCCGCAGTATCCCGACAATTACGTCTTCCGCGTTTCGGTCAACGACACCATCCAGGCAGAGATGATCGTCGAGGAAGCGGTCGAGCGCAGCCGTTTCCGGAAAATTGCGATCCTCCACGACTCGACCAACTACGGCCAGCTCGGTCGCGAGGATCTCGAGCGCGCACTGCTGCGCCGCGGCATGAAACCGGTGGCGGTCGAGCGCTTCAACATCCGTGATGTCGACATGATGCCGCAGTTGCGTCGCGCTCAAAAGGCAGGGGCCGAAGTGATACTCACCTATGGCATCGGCCCCGAACTGGCGCATCTCGCGAACGGCATGTCAAAGCTGCGTTGGCGCGTACCGATGATCGGCAGCTGGACCCTCGCGATGTCGAACTTCATCGACAACGCAGGCCCCAATGCGGAAGGCGCCCGGATGCCTCAGAGCTTCATAGCCGAGCCCGTCTCTCCACTTTTCAGCAAATTCATTCGTGATTATCAAATTGCCACCGGCAAGGAAAGAATTTCGGTACCGCCGGCCGCTGCGCAGGGGTATGATTCCGCCCTGTTGCTTGCTGCAGCCATCCGACAGGCGGGCAACACGGAAGGGCATCAGATACGAGAGGCGCTAGAAAGCCTCCAGAACCCGGTTGAAGGCGTAGTGATGAACTACGTGAGACCCTTCACGCGCAGCGATCATGAAACGATCAAAAGCACGCAGACGCCCTTCATCGGCATTGTTCACAATGGCCGGGTCGTTTTCGCATACGACGAAGACCGTCGCCGCGTGGCCGGAAAGTGAACCGCCGGCCCTGCTTTCCATGAACGGCCGGGGGCACTCTCCCTCAATCCCTCCCTTTCCCCCGGCCGTCTTTTTTCCCCCTGATCCGGCATCACCGGGCGTGGCCACGAACCGTACTCGCTTGCGGCGCCACCTCCACCCATGGCAACGCGCTTCGCCGCGACATGCCGGACCTCGTCCCTGCCAGGCGCGTGCTGCCGTATCCGATGCATAACGAATCACCCGCGTCCGCTCAGCTTCGGGCCATGAATTCCTGCAAGCCGATCCCTCACGCGATGCGCCTGAACGAGGAGCGAAAACGCACATTTCGTATTATGAAATGTATTTTTGTATTGTAAAACGCCGCTGCGCCGTCTATCATTGACTCACACGAAGTCCTGATTCGAGAAAACGGCCCGACCCGGGCCGCACAGCAAGCGCCGCATCACAACAAGGAGAGAGAGCATGGCAACACCTCAGAACATGCTCCTGCAGGCCGACACGGACGCGCAGGAGACAAAGGAATGGACCGAAGCCCTCGAGGGGGTCATCGCCAACGAGGGCCCCGAACGCGCCCACTTCCTGATCGAAAAGCTGATCGAGGAAGGGCGTGAAGAAGGGATCAACATCCCCTATTCGGCCACCACGCAATACATCAACACCATCCCTGCGCACCAGCAGCCGGACTATCCGGGCGATGCGGACATGGAGATCAAGCTCCATTCCTACATTCGCTGGAACGCCATGGCGATGGTGGTAAAGGTCAACAAGCACACCAACGTCGGCGGCCACATTGCCTCCTTTGCCTCTTCCGCTGCCCTCTATGACGTAGGCTTTTCGCATTTCTGGAAAAGCATCGATCACGAAACCGGCGGCGATCTCATCTACTTCCAGGGCCACTCCGTCCCAGGCGTCTATTCCCGCGCCTACATGCTCGGCCGGCTGACCGACGAGCAGATGAACAACTTCCGTCTGGAAACCGACGGCAAGGGTATTTCGTCCTACCCGCACCCGTGGCTGATGCCGGATTTCTGGCAGTTCCCGACCGTCTCGATGGGCCTGGGGCCCCTGTGCGCGATCTATTCGGCGCGCTTCATGAAATACCTGGCCAGCCGCGGCTTGATCGACGCCAAGAAGGCCGAGCAGCGCAAGGTATGGGCCTTCCTCGGCGACGGCGAGACCGACGAGGTCGAATCGCTCGGCGCAATCGGCATGGCCGGTCGCGAGAAGCTGGACAACCTGATTTTCGTCATCAACTGCAACCTGCAGCGCCTCGACGGCCCGGTGCGCGGCAACGGCAAGATCATCCAGGAACTCGAAGCGGAATTCCGCGGCGCGGGCTGGAACGTCATCAAGCTGATCTGGGGCACCCAGTGGGACACGCTGTTCGAGCGTGACAAGAAAGGCATCCTCAAGACGCGCATGATGGAACTGTGCGACGGCGAGTACCAGACCTTCAAGGCCAAGGACGGCGCCTATGTTCGCGAGCATTTCTTCAACACGCCCGAACTGAAGGCGCTGGTTGCGGACTGGACCGACGACCAGGTATGGAACCTCAACCGCGGCGGCCACGATATCTTCAAGATCTTCTCCGCCTACAACGCCGCGGTGAATCACAAGGGCCAGCCGACCCTGATCCTCGCCAAGACCATCAAGGGATTCGGCATGGGCCAGTCCGGCGAGGCGATGAACATCTCGCACCAGCAGAAGAAGCTCGATCTCGACTCGATCCGCCGCTTCCGCGACCGCTTCGGTCTGCCGGTACCCGACGACCAGCTCGCCGAGCTGCCCTACCTCAAGTTCCCGGAAGACTCCGCGGAATACAAATACATGCGCGAGCGTCGCATGGCCCTCGGTGGCTTCCTGCCGAGCCGTCGTCGCACCGCCGAGCCCCTGGCCGTGCCCGCCCTCGACACCTTTGCCGCACTGCTGAAGGCATCCGGCGAAGGCCGCGAGCTGTCCACCACGATGGCCATGGTGCGGGTCATGAACACCCTGCTCAAGGACAAGCAGATCGGCAAGAACATCGTCCCGATCGTGCCGGACGAGTCCCGCACCTTCGGCATGGAGGGCATGTTCCGCCAGTACGGCATCTGGAACCAGGAAGGCCAGAAGTACGTGCCCGAAGATCATGACCAGCTCATGTTCTACAAGGAAAGCCAGACCGGCCAGGTGCTGCAGGAAGGCATCAATGAAGCCGGCGCAATGGCCGACTGGATCGCCGCCGGCACCGCCTATTCGGTGCACGGCGTGCAGATGGTGCCCTTCTACATCTTCTATTCGATGTTCGGCCTGCAGCGCACCATGGACCTTTGCTGGGCGGCTGCCGATCAGCGTACCCGCGGCTTCCTCATCGGCGGTACCGCCGGCCGCACCACGCTCAACGGCGAAGGCCTGCAGCACGAGGACGGTCACAGCCTGATCCTCGCCAACATGATTCCCAACTGCATCAGCTACGACCCGACCTTCCAGTACGAAGTCGCAGTGGTGGTCCAGGACGGCATGCGCCGCATGTTTGCCGACCAGGAAGACGTGTACTACTACATCACCGTGATGAACGAGAACTACGAGCACCCGGAGATGCCTGCCGGTGCCGAAGCCGACATCATCAAGGGAATGTACGCCTTCAGGAAAGGCGCAGCCGGAAAAGGTCCGCGCGTCCAGCTGCTCGGCTCGGGCACGATCTTCAACGAGGTCATCGCCGCGGCCGAACTGCTCAAGAACGACTGGGGTGTCGAGGCCGACCTGTGGGGCTGCCCGAGCTTCAACGAACTGGCCCGCGACGGTCAGGACGCAGCGCGCTGGAACATGATGCATCCGCTCGAAGCGCCGAAGAAATCCCATGTCGAACAGAAGCTGGCGGACGCGCAAGGTCCGGTCATCGCTGCCACGGACTACGTCAAGCTCTTCGCCGAGCAGATCCGCCCCTTCGTGAAGAACAGCTACGTCACGCTCGGAACCGACGGTTTCGGCCGCTCCGACACCCGCGAAAAGCTGCGCCATTTCTTCGAGGTGGATCGCCACTGGGTCACGCTGGCCGCCCTCAAGGCGCTGGCCGACGAGGGAACAATCGAGCGCGACAAGGTTGCCGCGGCGCTGGTCAAGTACAACCTTGACCCGAGCAAGCCCAACCCGATGTCCGTCTGAGCGCCGAGGAGACTGCAAAAATGAGCCAACTCATTGAAGTTAAGGTACCGGACATCGGCGATTTCGACGAAGTCCCGGTGATCGAGCTGTTCGTCAAGGTCGGCGACACCATCAAGGTCGATGACGCGATCTGCACGCTCGAGTCCGACAAGGCCACCATGGACGTGCCTTCATCGGCCGCCGGCGTGGTCAAGGAAGTGCTGGTCTCGCTCGGCGACAAGGTCGCCGAAGGCAGCCTGCTGATCAAGGTCGAGGCAGCGGGTGCCGCGGCAGCCGCGCCTGCACCGGCAGCAGCAGCGCCAGCTCCCGCGGCTCCGGCAGCCCAGGCTCCGGCCGCGGCGCCTGCTGCAGCGGGCGGTACGGTCGAAGTGAAAGTGCCGGACATCGGCGACTTCGACGAAGTCCCGGTGATCGAGCTGTTCGTCAAGGTCGGCGACACCATCAAGGTCGATGACGCGATCTGCACGCTCGAATCCGACAAGGCCACCATGGACGTGCCTTCATCGGCTGCCGGCGTAGTCAAGGAAGTGCTGGTTTCGATCGGCGACAAGGTGGCCGAAGGGTCGGTGCTGCTTAAGGTCGAGGCAGCCGGCGCCGCCGCGCCAGCCCCCGCACCGGCTGCGGCCCCTGCTCCGGCTGCAGCGCCCCCCGCCACGGCGGCCGCGGCCCCTGCCAAGGCGGCACCGGCGCCTACCCCTGCAGCAGCAGCGGCTCCGTCGGCAGTGACGCTGGGTGGCAAGGTTCACGCCAGCCCTTCGGTCCGTGCCTATGGCCGAGAACTCGGAGTGGATCTCGCGCAGGTCAAGGCCAGCGGTCCGAAAAACCGCATTCTCAAGGAAGACGTCACCGCCTTCGTCAAGGGTGCAATGCAGTCCGGCGTCGTTCCGGGCAAGACCCCTGCCGCCGCGGCGGTCGGCAGTCTCGGTGGCGGGCTGGATCTGCTGCCGTGGCCGAAAGTCGATTTCTCCAAGTTCGGCGAAATCGAATCCAAGCCTTTGTCGCGCATCAAGAAGATCTCCGGCCAGAACCTTTCGCGCAACTGGGCAATGATTCCGGCGGTGACCTATCACGAAGACGCCGACATCACCGACCTCGAGGCCTTCCGCGTTCTCATGAACAAGGAGAACGAGAAGTCCGGCAAGAAGCTCACCATGCTCGCCTTCATCATCAAGGCTTCGGTGCGGGCCCTGCAGGAATTCCCCGAGTTCAACACCTCGCTGGACGGCGACAATCTGGTCTACAAGAAATACTTCAACATCGCCTTCGCCGCCGACACGCCCAACGGCCTCGTCGTCCCGGTGGTGAAGGACGCGGACAAGAAGAGCGTGTTCGACATCGCGGCCGAGACCGGTTCGCTGGCCAAGCTGGCCCGTGATGGCAAGCTCAAGCCGGCCGACATGTCCGGTGCCTGCTTCACCATCAGCTCGCTCGGCGGTATCGGTGGCACCTACTTCGCGCCAATCGTCAATGCGCCTGAAGTGGCGATCCTCGGGGTCAACAAGTCGGCGATGAAGCCGGTATGGGACGGCAAGCAGTTCGTGCCGCGCCTGACCCTGCCGATGTCGCTGACCGCCGACCACCGCGTGATCGACGGTGCACTCGCGACCCGCTTCAACGTCTACCTCGCTCAACTGCTGGCCGACTTCCGTCGGGTCATGCTCTAAGGAGGCCGCGACATGAGTCAAGTTGAAGTCAAAGTCCCGGACATCGGGGATTTCGATTCGGTGCCGGTGATCGAGCTGTTCGTCAAGGTCGGAGACACCATCGCCGTCGATGACGCGATCTGTACGCTGGAGTCGGACAAGGCCACCATGGACGTGCCGTCTTCCGCAGCCGGCGTGGTCAAGGAAATCAAGGTTGCGCTGGGCGACAAGGTTGCGGAAGGCAGCGTGCTGATCGTCGTCGAGACAGCCGGGGCCGCGGCAGCAGCGTCAGCCCCGAGCGCGGCGGCACCCGCTCCGGCCCCAGCGCCGGCTGCGGCGCCCGCGGCTGCTGGCGGTGGCGGCGTAGTCGAAGTCAAGGTCCCCGACATCGGGGACTTCGATTCGGTGCCGGTGATCGAGCTGTTCGTGAAAGCGGGTGACACCATCAAGGTCGACGACGCGATCTGCACGCTCGAGTCCGACAAGGCCACCATGGACGTGCCTTCATCGGCTGCAGGCGTAGTCAAGGAAGTGCTGGTCTCGATCGGCGACAAGGTGGCCGAAGGGTCGGTGCTGCTCAAGGTCGAGGCAGCCGGCGCCGCAGCCGCTGCCGCTCCGGCGGCCGCTGCCCCGAGCGCGCCTGCAGTCGCGGCGCCCACCGCGGCAAGCCATGGCGGCTCGGCCGACATCGAGTGCGACATGCTGGTGCTCGGCGCCGGCCCGGGCGGCTACTCGGCCGCATTCCGCGCCGCCGACCTCGGCCTCAAGACCGTCATCGTCGAGCGTTACCCCACCCTCGGCGGCGTCTGCCTGAACGTCGGCTGCATCCCCTCCAAGGCCTTGCTGCACGTGGCCCAGGTGATGGACGAGGCCGAGCACATGGGCGCCACCGGCGTGAGCTTCGCCAAGCCGGCGGTCGATGTGGATGCGCTGCGCAAGCACAAGGATGGCGTGATCGGCAAGCTCACCGGCGGTCTGTCCGGTATGGCCAAGGCCCGCAAGGTCGAGATCGTGCGCGGCTACGGCCACTTCCTCGACCCGAATCACATCGAGGTCGAGGGCACCACTGGCGACGGCCAGGACAAGACCGGCGACAAGAAGGTGATCCGCTTCAAGCAGTGCATCATCGCCGCCGGCTCGGCCGCGGTGCACCTGCCCTTCATCCCCAAGGATCCGCGCATCGTCGATTCGACCGGGGCGCTCGAGCTGCGCTTCGTACCGCAAAAAATGCTGGTCATCGGCGGTGGCATCATCGGTCTGGAAATGGCCACGGTGTATTCGTCGCTGGGCGCACGCATCGACGTGGTCGAGATGATGGACGGCCTGATGCAGGGTCCGGACCGCGACGCGGTCAAGGTGTGGGAGAAGCAGAACGCGTCGCGCTTCGACAACATCATGCTCAGGACCAAAACAGTGGCGGTCGAGGCGAAGGAGGACGGGCTCTACGTCACCTTCGAGGGCGACAAGGCACCGCAAGGGCCGCAGCGCTACGACATGATCCTGCAGTCGGCCGGGCGTGCCCCGAACGGCAACAAGATCGGTGCCGACAAGGCCGGCGTGATCGTCGGCGAGCGCGGCTTCATCCCGGTCGATGCACAGATGCGCACCAACGTGCCGCACATCTTCGCGATCGGCGACATCGTCGGTCAGCCGATGCTCGCCCACAAGGCGGTGCATGAGGCGCACGTGGCGGCGGAGGTGGCGGCAGGCCAGAAGTCGGCCTTCGACGCGACGGTGATCCCGGGCGTGGCCTATACCCATCCTGAAGTCGCCTGGGTGGGCTACACCGAAGCCCAGGCCAAGGCCGAAGGCAAGAAGGTCGAGACCGCCAAGTTCCCGTGGGCAGCCTCGGGTCGGGCGATCGCCAACGGCGCCGACTACGGCTTCACCAAGCTGATCTTCGATGCCGAGACGCACCGGGTGATCGGCGGTACCATCGTCGGCCCCTCAGCCGGTGACATGATCGGTGAGGTGTGCCTGGCCATCGAGATGGGCGCGGACGCAGT
The DNA here is from genome assembly GCF_009800965.1 of Cognatazoarcus halotolerans. Lineage (GTDB taxonomy): Bacteria > Pseudomonadota > Gammaproteobacteria > Burkholderiales > Rhodocyclaceae > Cognatazoarcus > Cognatazoarcus halotolerans. The sequence continues at coordinate 107,497 of NZ_WUAF01000013.1, forward strand.
GGATATCGGCAAGACCATTCACCCACACCCGACCCTCGGCGAGACCGTCGGCATGGCCGCCGAAGTGGCCCACGGCAGCTGTACCGACCTGCCGCCGATGCGCAAGAAGTAAGCGCTTCGCTGGGGCGCAGAACGAACGGCGGCCTGCGGGCCGCCGTTTTTCCTCAGGAGCATGATGCGGCGATGGGGACACCCATCGGTGCTATTCGAATCGGGACCTGAACCCGTCGGGCATCTGAGCCACCTTGCGGATCGAATAATCGAAGAACACGATCCCGGTCTTGCCACGGGCCACCTCACGCCCGCTGCCCGCCTCGGCCATACGCCAGTAGAAGTCACAGCCGTATTTTCCAGGCTCGGCGACACCCATCTGAACCCGCATCGTTTCGCCGTAGTGCCCCTCGGATTTGTACTGCACGGCAGCATCGGTGACGATGATTCCCTTTCCTTCGACATCGAGTTCGGAATACCCCATGGACTTGAGGTAGCGCACCCGAGCCTCGGATACCACGGTCAGCAACATGGCATTGTCGAGGTGATTGCCATAATTCATGTGGCTGAGGTACAGGGCAATGTCGGTCGAGAAAGGCAGATTTTCGGGAAGGGTGACGTGAATACGGGCCATGACGGAAGTAAATCTCGGAAATGAAGGGGTCCGCTTATGTGCAGATGCAACAATTTAAACACAGCGCGACTTGAAGCATGCACTTCAAACGAAAAGCCCCGGGGGAACCCCCGGGGCTTATGCCCCACCTGTCGATCGCACGGACTCAGCCGCGCAGCAGTTTTCCGGCCAGATCGATCAGACTGCCCGACATGGCGTCCCTATCAGGCACGTTACCCTGCGGTGTGAGCTGATCGATCAGTTGCGGCAGAATGGCCGCAAGACTGCCCGCAGCCTCTTCCTTCTGGACGCCCAGCTGGTTCGAAATGTTTCCGATGAAATCGTCGCCCAGTGCCGAGCTCATATCCTGCCCGCTGACCGGCTCGTTCGGACCCGAACCAACCCAGGATGCCGCAGCACCGCCCAGGCCCGCATTCTGAAACTGCTGCAGCAGGCCGCCGAGCCCACCCGGCTGGTTCTTGATCAGATTGAGGACGATTTCGATCAGCTGATTACCCCCCGCCTGCTGCTGACCGCCGCCCAACATGCTCCCGAGCACCTGCCCGGCCAATCCATCGAGAAGTCCCATTTCGAAGCCCTGTTGATTCATTGAAGAGTTTCGATTATTGGTGCCATGACGCTGCACCGCAAGCCTGCGGGGCAAATGGTCACGCTAATTTGCATACCGGCCGCTTCAGATAGAATGCCGGCCATTGAATGGGCGAACGAAATGACACAGGACGAACTCAAGCAGGCTGCAGCGCAAGCTGCTCTCGACTATGTAGAGGAAGGCAGTATCGTCGGCGTTGGGACGGGCTCGACCGCCAACCATTTCATCGATGGCCTGGCCCGGATGAAAGACAGAATTGCCGGCGCGGTAGCCAGCTCCGAGGCAAGTGCCGAACGGCTTGCCCGGCATGGCATCCGACTCTTCGATCTCAATGACGTAAATGCAATGCCGGTCTATGTGGACGGCGCAGACGAGATCGATTCATCACTCGCGATGATCAAGGGCGGAGGCGGCGCGCTGACGCGGGAGAAGATCGTCGCCGCAGTGGCGGGACGATTCATCTGCATCTGTGACGAGAGCAAACTGGTGAAGACCATGGGACGCTTTCCATTGCCGATCGAGGTCATCCCGATGGCACGGGCCCAGGTTGCGCGGGAGCTCACACGACTGGGCGGCAAACCGGTGCTCCGCACGGGCTTCGTAACCGACAACGGCAATATGATCCTGGATGTTCATGGGCTGTCCATCACCGACCCGGTTGGCCTCGAAACCAGTCTCAATCAGATCGTCGGCGTCGTGACAAACGGTCTGTTCGCTCGCCGTGGCGCTGATATCCTGCTCCTGGCCACCACGAGAGGTGTCGAGCGTCACAGCCGCGCAACACAGTAACAAAATCGTCACGTGGCGGTGCTAGGCTGCCGATTTGGCCAACTTGGCCCCAAAGTTTACTGAGACGGCGATGAACGAACATACCTCGAAGCAATTTGACGCGGAACTTGAGAACATCCGCACGCGTGTGCTGCAGATGGGCGGCATGGTCGAGCTGCAGATCGTCAAGGCGGTCGAGGGGCTCGTGAGCGGCGATCTGGTACTGATCGATCAGGTGATCGACAATGATCAGCGGATCAACCAGATTGAAGTCGATCTGGACGAAACCTGCTCCCAGATCATTGCGAAACGCCAACCGGCCGCGGTCGACCTGCGCATGATCATGACGGTGATCAAGACAATCACCGATCTCGAACGAATCGGCGACGAGGCGAAGAAAATCGCCAAAATGGCAAAATCGCTGCATAGCGCCGAATCGCAGTTCGTACCGCGCATCGAGATGCGCCACGCTGCGAACCTCGCCGTGGAAATGCTTCGCAAATCTCTCGATGCCTTTGCGCGGCTCGACCTTGCAGCCGCCGCTCAGGTGGTCCGTCAGGACAAGGAAGTGGATACCGAGTTCAAGAGCATCATGCGCCAGCTGATCACGTTCATGATGGAAGATCCTCGCACCATTTCCCGCGGCCTCGAGGTTCTGTTCATTGCAAAAGCCATTGAGCGAATCGGGGATCACGCCAAGAACATGTCGGAATACGTCGTGTATATGGTGAAGGGACGCGACGTACGGCATATCGGGCTTGAGGAGATCGAACGCGAAGTCGCCCGCTGAAGCGGCGGCTTGAAATGAAAGAGGGGGCGTTGATTCAACGCCCCCTCTTTCATTTCAAGCCCGCCTGGCCAGCATCGCTTCAGGCGGACGGCGGCACATAGCCTCCAATCTGGTCTCCACCACCTTCAAAGAAGTGTTTTTCCATCTGCTCCGCAAGATACTTGCGCGCACGGATATCCATGAGGTTGAGCCGGTTTTCGTTGATGAGCATCGTCTGATGCTTGATCCACTGCTGCCATGCCTCCTTGGAGACATTTTCGTAGATCCGCTTGCCGAGATCGCCCGGCACCGGTGGGAAATCGAGACCCTCTGCCTCGCGGCCGAGTTTGATGCAATTCACCATGCGGGACATTGCCACTCCTTTTCTCTTCCAAGTCATCCAAACGCACCGATTCTAGCCGAAAAGGCCACATGGGACCGGCGCCGAGGTGGGGCTGCCGCACAGCGGGCCTGGTTATTCCGCACGTTCCTGACCGAGCCAGCGATTTCGCCCGGCACCCTTTGCACGGTACATCGCCTCGTCGGCGGCGGCCATGAGTCCGGCCACATGGTCCGCATCCTGTGGGTAGCATGCGAGCCCAACGCTCACTGTTACCGCAATCGACTGCCCTCCCAGTTCGAACCGGGTCTCGGCGACAACCGCGACCACCCTGCGGGCGAGCTCTTCCAGCGAGGGGGGTTCGCTGTCGGGAACCAGTATTGCAAACTCGTCTCCACCGAAACGGAAGAACATCTCGTGACGACGAACAACGCGCCCAACCCGCTCAGACAGCGTCACGAGGACATGATCACCCGCCTGGTGCCCGTAGGTATCGTTGATCGGCTTGAAACCGTCGAGGTCAAAAACGAGCAGACCTACCTGCCGTTTGCGCCGTGCCGCTTCGTCAAGCGCCCGCGCGATATCCTCGTCGAAGCGACGCCGGTTATACAGCCCCGTAAGCGAATCCCGCTCGGCCAAACTCATCAGCAGGTTTGCACTCGTCCGGACCTCGGTGACGTCCTCCATGATCCAGACGCGCCCGATCTCTTCGTCACGGCCCTCCCTCATGATCAGCGCAGAACTCTCGGTGATGACCCGGCCATCCTTGAGCACGAATTCAAAGTGCGTATCTTCCACTGGCCCGGCCAACAGTTCCGACACGTGTTGCCGGTAGGCCGGAACATCCGCGAGCAAAGCCTCGCAACGATCGAACAGTGCCGTATCGCGGATACCGAACAGATTCTCGGCGTCAGGAAATCCCCACATCGAGAGAAAGCTCTGGTTGAAGTACTGGACCCGACGGTCTGTGTCGAAAAGGACGATTCCCAGGCGAATGGTGTTCAGCAGCGCGGCAAGACGCTGCCTCTCGTCCTTCGAGCGAACCAGGTAATGCTCACTGAGTGCCCTTGCACGCCGCGCGTCGGCGAGAGCTTCGAGTTGCTTGAGCTCGGTTTCCCGGCGCGACTGAATATCGTCGGCCGAAAGCCTGACCGCCAACAGGCTGCCCTCGTCGTCACGAATTGCGTGCCAGTTGCACGCGACCCAGACGACACCGCGCTCCCGATGCCCTAAACGAATCTCGAGGCAGCCGTTTGCTCCGGTAAGCGCCTTGATGCGTTCGGCCTTACCGAACTCACGATCAGAATCGTGGACCAACAGCTCGATCGGATCCACTGCAGCCAGACACTCTGACGCGCTGTAGCCCGTGATCCGCTCGACCGAGGGGCTGATCCAGCAGAGCTTTCCTCTTGCATCGAGCAGCGCCTCGATCCCGAAACTACTTTCGGCGATCTGCCGCATCGACACCCCGCCAAACGAATCTTCCACCGCCGTACCGGTCTTGAAAGAGCGGGCAAGAAGCCATACCAGTCCCGCACCGGCGCTCACGCCCGGCAGCCAGAAGATCCCCCCCCGATCCAGTCCCCACATGAGCACGCCACCGGCCACGGCAGCAGCCAGGATCTTCAGCGCAGACCCGCTCGGCCGGGTCGAAGGCGACTTGAACGGAACTGACACGATCGATCAACTCACAGGCTTTTCACCAATACCTTGGAGCGGCGCTGAAGGTTGTAGAGCTCACGCTTGAGCGCAGGCAACTGATCTGGTCCGGTTTCTTCAAAATCCCGCTCCCGAAACCAGTGGGCAGTGCGCGTCGTGAGCACGAACAGGCGCTCCAGCTCCGCCGCTCGGGCGCGTTTCTCGATGCGCTTGAGCAACAATTCGCCCAGTCCCGAGCGCCGGAACTCGGGCTGCACAGCCAGACAGGCGAGCTCTGCCGCCTTCTCCTCGCTAAAGGGATACAGCGCGGCACAGCCGACCAGCACGCCGTCGTGCTCGACCAGCGTAAAGCGCTCGATCTCCCGCTCCAGCAGCTCCCTGCCACGACGAACCAGGGTACCGTCCGCCTCCAGCGGGCTGATGAGCGATACCAGCGCCGCCACATCCTCGTGGGTGGCCTCGCGAAGCCGGAACAAGGGGTCGCGCGACACCAGCGTACCGACGCCCTGATGGGTAAAGAACTCGAGCAACAGACCACCATCCTTGTCGCGATCGATGAGATGCACCCGTGCGACACCCCGGCGTACCGCACGAATCGCGCAGGGGAGGTAAAGATCGAGGTCTTCGGTCAGCCCTCGCCCTTCTCGCAACATCTGCTCCGCCTCGTCCGCCGTGATGGAATCTATCAAGCGACCGTCGTCGTCGAGCAGACCCGGGGCATCACAGAGATAAAGCAGCTTCTCGGCCTTCAGGGCGATCGCAACGGCCTCCGCAACCTCCTCCAGCGGCAGGTTGAAGATCTCTCCCGCAGGAGAGACCCCGAGAGGCGAAATCAGTACGACATTCTGTTGATCCAGATCCGCGGCAATCTCGTCAGCGATGATCTTGCGCACCGCACCGGTAAATTGCAGGTCGACACCATCGACGACACCGACCGGTCTCGCGGTAATGAAATTGCCCCCGGTCACGCGCATGTAGCTACCGGCCATCGGCGTGTTGGGCAAACCTTGCGAAAGAAGAGCCTCGATTTCGAGCCGTGTCACCGCCATGGCCGATTTCACGCATTCGAGCGCCGCCACATCGGTGACCCGCAAGCCATTGTGAAACCGCGACACAAGTCCTCGTCGCTGCATCTCGGCGTCAATCTGGGGACGGGCGCCGTGTACCAGCACAAGACGAATCCCCAATGCAGCCAACAGATTGCAATCGTAGGCAAGCTTCTGAGCCATTTCACCTGCAACCACCTCGCCACCGAAACCGACCACGAAGGTTTTCCCGCGGAAGGCGTGGATGTACGGCGCCGCAGCACGAACCCAGGCGACGAAGGGTTGGGTGTCGATGTCGCCAAGCGTGGGAACTCCGGATGAAGAGTGACTCATGCATTACCCATATGTCGTTGCCGCGGAAAAGCGCAGATTGAGGTTGATTCTAGCCGGGATCACTTCAGGGCGGCTTCGATTCGATCGCACACGGTTTCCAGCACCTTGATGCGGGCGTAATACTTGTTGTTTGCCTCGACCAGTGTCCAGGGTGCATTTTCGGTACTTGAGCGGTCGATCATGTCGCACACGGCTCGTTCATAGTCGTCCCAACGCTCGCGGTTGCGCCAGTCTTCGGGAGTGATCTTGTAGCGTTTATGGGGTTCGGCTTCGCGCTCCCTGAACCGACGCAACTGCTCTTCCTTGCTGATGGAAAGCCAAAATTTCAGGACTATTGCCCCCGCTTCGATCAATTGATCTTCAAAGTCATTGATTTCACCGAAGGCGCGCATCCAATCCGCCTCGCTACAGTAACCCTCGACCCGCTCGACCAGCACCCGCCCATACCAGGAGCGGTCAAAGATGACCAGTTTTCCCTGCCGCGGCAGTTGGCGCCAGAATCGCCAAAGATATGGCTGTGCCGACTCCTCCTCACTGGGCGCCGCAACCGGCACAACACGGTACTGCCGCGCATCCAGCGCAGCCGTGAGCCTGCGGATCGCCCCTCCCTTGCCAGCGGCATCGACACCCTCAAACACCAGCACAACCGAGCGACTCGCGAACTCGGGCAAGCGCGTCAACAACGCCAGGCGGCCCTGCAGACCTGCCAGGGCCGCCTGGTAGTCGGCCTTGCCGAGAGGACGGTCCAGTTGGAGGCTGTTCAACAGATTGCGGGTGTCGATTGCCGGCGGCAACGGCGCTGCGGTGGCACGCGGGAGCCACTTCTGTTCGGCCGCCTTGAGCCGCCGCTGCATCGCCTCCAGGAGCGTCCGTGCGGCCAGCAGGCTACGGTATCGCTGATCGCCGCCATCCACGATGATCCAGGGAGCGTGACCCGTACTGGTGTGACGCAACATGCGCTCCGCAACACTATGAAATCGGTCGTAGTTCTCGAAGAACAACCAGTCACGCTCAGTCACCCGCCACCGCGTTTCAGGGTTTTTCTCCAACGACTTCAGACGCTGCTTCTGCGCCTCTCGCGTCAGGTGGAACCAGAGTTTGATCAGCAGTACGCCCTCTCGCACGAGCATTGTCTCGAACCGATTGATTTCATCCAGCCGTTGATCCAGCTCCGCCTTTTTTGTCCTCTTGAAAACGCGGTTCCGAAGCGGCTCGGTATACCAGTTCCCGAACAGAATCCCGATCTTCCCCTTCGGAGGCAGCGCTCTCCAGAAGCGCCACATGAACGGTCGCTCACGCTCCTCCTCGGTAGGTGCCTCGAACGCATGGGAGACGATGTGCCGAGGGTCCATCCACTCATTGAGCAGATTCACGGTCTCGCCCTTGCCCGCCCCATCGACCCCATTCACCAGCAATACAACGGCAAATTCCTTGAGTTGCTGCAGATCGAACTGGGCGTCGAGCAAGGCCGTCCGCAGTTGAGGAACCAGAACCTCATACTCTGCCTTGGTGGTGACGTGCCCCAGCTCGGCAGACTCAAACATTTGGGAGTCCTTTGTTCCAGGACACGACGCGATGGCACATGTGCAACTCCTTGTTCTGCATCACTACCCGTGACGGTTGCCTAGAAATCCCCCCATACGGCCTGGGCGGCAGCCAGCGCCGCAAGCCCAGCCGTTTCGGTGCGAAGAATACGTGGCCCGAGCGTCACCGGTCGACACCCAGCCCGGCATATGGCAGCCAGCTCGCGCTCGCTCCACCCACCTTCTGGTCCGACCAGAACGTGGGTGTCGCCGCTGCCCGGATCCCGCATGTCAATCAGACGCTCCCCCTCGCCCGGAACGAGGGCCAACCTGGTAACCCCCGTCGCCTGCGATCCAAGATAGGCCTCCAGAGACAGGACCGGAGCAAGCTGAAGCAGTCGGTTGCGCCCGCACTGCTCGCTCGCAGAGACGACCACCTGCCGCCAATGGGCGAGCCTCTTTTCGGCACGCTCGGCCGAAAGTTTCAGTACCGAACGCTCCGCGACCACTGGAATGACGGCAGCGGCGCCGAGTTCGACCGCCTTCTGAATGATCAAATCCATCTTGTCACCGCTCGCCAGCGCCTGGACAAGGGTGATGCGAATCGGCGACTCGCGGTCACCGCTGCGACGTTCCGCAAGGCGCGCTCGTGCCGACTTTCCAACGGCGACGAGAATCCCCGGCACTTCGCCTCCCTCACCGTCAAAGAGCACCAGAGAATCACCTGGCCTCAGACGCAGGACGCGCTCGGCATGGTGGGCCACATCGGCCGGGAGCTCGAAATCCTGGTTCTCGGGTAAGGGTGGCGGGCAAAAGAAGCGTGAAATCATCGTGCTATTATAAAACGCTGATTTGCCCATAAAGGGATCGAGAATGGTCGGTATCGAAATGCCGGTCAGCACTTTCGCCCGACGGAGAGACTGAAATGACGACTGGAGCGGTGCGTCTTGCCCGGGCTCGGGCTCTGGAATCACTGGTTCGGGATATCGCGAGGGAAGAGATCCTTCCGCGCTATTTGAAAACCGCCCGAAACCGCAAATCCGACGGATCGCTATTCACCGAAGCCGACGTCGAATCGCAGCGACGTCTTGCTGAAACCTTGCCGGGTCTAGCACCCGGCGCAGTACTCGGCGAAGAGATGGATGCAAATTCACAGGCGCGGTTGTGGCAGGAAGGGCGACGCGGCCTGTGGTGCATCGACCCGATCGACGGCACCACGAACTTTCTGAACGGAATCCCCTTTTTCGCAGTTTCCGTCGCCTATCTGGTCGACTACGAGCCACGATTCGGCGTCGTTTACAATCCGGTCACCGATGAATCCTTCTACGCGGCCAAAGGTGCCGGCGCTTTCCTGAATGGCGCGGCGCTTCCGCTGCGCCCTCCCGCCGAGAAGCTTCACGACGCCGTGGCTGGCGTTGATTTCAAGCGTATCAGCCACCACCTCGGTGATGAACTGGCAGTGAGACCCCCTTACTACTCGCAGCGAAACTTCGGCTCCAGCGCACTCGAGTGGTGCTTCGTTGCGGCCGGTCGATTAGACGTCTACGTACACGGTGGGCAAATGCTGTGGGACTACGCCGCGGGCATGCTCATACTTGCCGAGGCGGGCGGCCAAGCCACAGCCATCGACGGCGGAACCCTTGCGGCGGGCCCCGCCGTAAAGCGAGGCGTCATTGCGGCCTCTTGCCCGGGGCTTTTTAACCAGTGGCGGGACTGGCTGAAAGCGCGCTCCTGAGCCCCCCACCCGGACAAGCGACAGCCCGCCCAGCGTTTTTTTGCACTGCAGAATCGGTTGTCCCATATGATTCCGGGTAACAGAGAACACTTCTTCCCGGAGCATCAACATGTCCATGAAGCATCCGATCATCGCGGTGACCGGCTCGTCGGGCGCCGGCACAACAACGGTCAGTCACACCTTCGAAGCAATCTTCGACCGGGAAAACGTTAACGCCGCAGTCGTCGAAGGTGACAGCTTTCATCGCTATACGCGCGATGAAATGAAACACCTGATCAGTGAAGCCGAGAGCAAAGGTGAAAGAGGCATCAGTCATTTCGGCCCCGAAGCGAACCTCTTTGAAGACCTCGAAAACCTCTTCCGCTCATACAGTGAATCGGCCGTGGGCAGCAGGCGACATTATGTTCACAATGCCGAACAGGCCGCGCGCTGGAATCGACCGACAGGGACGTTCACGGACTGGGAAGCACTCCCTGAAGGCACCGACTGCCTTTTCTATGAAGGCCTGCACGGCGGGGTAGTGTGTGAAAACATCGATGTTTCCCGTCACGTGGACCTGCTGATCGGCGTCGTGCCGACCATCAACCTAGAGTGGATCCAGAAGATTCACCGCGACACAAGGTTGCGCGGATACAGCCTCGAAGCGGTTCAGGATGCCATCCTTCGACGCATGCATGACTATGTGCACTACATCGTCCCGCAGTTCTCCCGCACCAATATCAATTTCCAGCGCATTCCGGTGGTCGATACCTCCAATCCATTCGTCGCGCGCGACATTCCTTCGCTGGACGAATCGATGGTGGTAATTCGTTACAAGGATCCGCGGGGTGTCGACTTTCCTTATCTGCTCCGCATGATTCACGATTCCTTCATGTCCCGGGCCAATACCATTGTGGTTCCCGGCGGCAAGCTCGATCTGGCGATGCAGTTGATCCTCACCCCGCTGATCTGGAAGTTGATGGAGCGCCGGCGCCAGTGGGTCTAGCGCCAGCGCGCCGCGATCCCTACCAGATCCCTGGGCGTGTGCGCAGAGACCACGCCCGCGAGAGGAGCAACGTTCGCACCGAAGTGCCCAAGGCTCGGTCGATTTTCAGGCGCGCTACCAAAGGTCCCGGAATTCAAGGATAATTCCGCTTTTTTCGGGCTTCCTTTTTGCCCACAGAGACCATCATGCCGTCGTCCCGCCAAGTTACTCTGCCCGTTTTCAATCCGCTGACCGGCGCGATCCGCGCGCTTGCCATGGATGCTGTCCAGAAGGCCAAGTCCGGACATCCGGGTGCCCCGATGGGCATGGCAGAGATCGCAGAAGTGCTGTGGAGGCACCACCTCAAACACAACCCAGCCAATCCGAAATGGGCCGACAGAGACCGTTTCGTGCTGTCGAACGGCCACGGTTCGATGCTGCTTTATGCCCTGCTCCATCTCACCGGATACGATCTGGGCATTGAAGACATCAAGTCATTCCGCCAATTGCACAGCCGCACGCCGGGCCACCCCGAGGTTGGATACACGCCGGGCGTGGAAACCACTACCGGACCGCTGGGCCAAGGCATCAGCAACGCAGTAGGCATGGCCCTGGCCGAGAAAATCATGGCCGCCGAGTTCAATCGACCGGGTCACGAAATCGTCGATCACCATACCTGGGTATTCCTCGGCGATGGTTGCCTCATGGAGGGCATCTCTCATGAGGCCTGCTCGCTCGCAGGTACGCTTGGCCTGGGCAAGCTGATAGCACTGTATGACGACAACGGAATCTCGATCGACGGGGAAGTGACAGGCTGGTTCACCGACGACACACCCAAGCGCTTCGAAGCCTATGGCTGGCATGTCATCAGCGACGTACAAGGGCACGACCCCGCTGAAATCGATGCGGCGATTCGCGCCGCAAAGGCTGAAACGCGCCGTCCTTCGCTGATCTGCTGCAAGACCATCATCGGCATGGGCGCCCCGAACAAGCAAGGTGGTCACGATGTACACGGCGCCCCCCTGGGCGATGCCGAGATCGCGGCGGCCCGAGAGTATATCGGCTGGAATCATCCTCCCTTCGAGATTCCAGCCGAGGTATACGCCGCATGGAACGCGGTCGAGAAAGGCGAACAATCAGAAGCGCTCTGGGACGAGCGCTTCACCGCATACGAGCGGAGCCACCCCGAACTTGCATCAGAATTCATGCGTCGCATGGCTGGAGACCTTCCCGAGGATTGGCCTGCCCAGGTCGCGAAAATCGTGAGCGCGATCGACCAGAAAGGAGAAACCATTGCGACCCGCAAGGCAAGCCAGAATTCGATCGAGGCATTTGCATCCGTTTTGCCTGAGCTGCTCGGAGGCTCGGCCGACCTTGCCGGATCGAATCTCACGCTGTGGTCCGGCGCCAAGGGCGTCACCCGCGAAACGGGCGGCAACTATGTTTACTACGGGGTCCGCGAATTCGGCATGGCAGCCATTGCCAACGGCATCTCGCTGCACGGCGGTCTGATTCCCTACACCGCGACCTTCCTGATGTTCAGCGAGTACGCGCGCAACGCGCTGCGCATGGCTGCGCTCATGAAAGCCCGCCAGATCTTCGTCTTTACCCACGACTCGATCGGGCTCGGAGAAGATGGCCCGACGCATCAGCCCGTGGAACAAACCTCGACGCTACGGCTGATTCCGAACATGAACGTCTGGCGCCCCTGCGACACGACCGAATCGGCCATTGCATGGGCCTGCGCGATCGAGCGCCGGGAAGGCCCATCCTCGTTGCTGTTCTCGCGACAGAACCTGCCCTTCCAACCTCGAAGCAGTGAACAGATCGAGAACATCCGTCGCGGCGGCTATGTCCTCTCCGATGCGGGCAATACCTCACAGCAAGAGCTTCCGCATGCGGTTATCATCGCGACCGGCTCCGAAGTCGCGCTTGCGATGAGTGTCAAGCAGTCACTTGAGCTCCAGGGAATTGCCGTTCGGGTGGTTTCGATGCCGTGCACAAACGTCTTCGATCATCAGGACGCCGCATACCGGGCGAGCGTGCTTCCGTTCGGTGTCCCGAGAATAGCAATCGAAGCCGGCGTGACAGATTTCTGGCACAAGTACGTAGGCCTTGAAGGTGCCGTGATCGGCTTGGACCGCTTCGGTGAATCGGCTCCCGCAGGAGAATTGTTCAAGGAATTCGGCATCACTGTCGAAGCACTCGAGGCGGCAGTCAAAGCGGCGATCGGTCAGCGCTGATCCCCATCCCGCGCCAGGTTGCCGGCCAGCCTGCGCTCTGGCCGGCAGAGCAGACATTTTTGGTTACATGCAAGGGAGTTTTCTCGATGACGATCAAGGTTGCAATCAATGGCTACGGCCGCATCGGTCGATGCACACTTCGAGCCATCTATGAACTGGGCCGCCGCAATGAATTCGAGGTTGTGGCAATCAACGCCTCGGGTGATCTGAACACCAACGCGCATCTCACCAAATACGACACGACCCACGGTCGTTTCAATGCCTCGGTGGAACTCGACGGTGACCGCGCGATGATCGTCAACGGCGACCGAATCCCGTTCTATTCGACCAAGAACGCCAAGGACATTAATTGGGCAGACCGCGGCGTAGACGTCTTGCTCGAGTGCACAGGAGCCTACACCTCCAAAGCCAAGGCTCAAGTCCTGCTCGAGCAAAATGCCAAGCGGGTGCTCATTTCGGCTCCCGGCGGTGACGACGTGGATGCAACAATTGTCTACGGTGTGAACCACGAGATTCTCACCCGCGACATGACCGTGGTCTCCAATGCATCATGCACCACCAACTGCCTCGCACCGGTTGCCAAGGTTCTTCAGGACAACATCGGCATCAAGCAGGGCCTGATGACGACGGTGCACGCGTACACCAACGATCAGGTACTGGTCGACGTTCGCCACAAGGATCTGCGTCGGGCCCGTGCCGCCGCCCAGAACATCATTCCGACAAAGACCGGCGCCGCGGCCGCGGTCGGCCTGGTGCTGCCAGCACTCAAGGGCCGAGTTGACGGTTTCGCCCTTCGCGTCCCCACGATGAACGTCTCGCTGGTCGATCTCACCTTTACCGCCGAGCGCGCCACTTCGAAGGAAGAAATCGCCGAGTTGATGAAAGCGGCCAGCAAGGGCGCCCTCAAGGGCGTTCTTGCAGTCAATGAAGCACCGCTGGTCTCAATGGACTTCAACCACGATCCGCATTCCTCCACTTTCGACGCCACTCAGACACGTGTCATCGACGGCACCCTCGTTAAGGTACTCGCGTGGTACGACAACGAATGGGGTTATTCCTGCCGCATGCTGGATGCGGCCAAGGCCTTCGTCGAAGCGCGATAAGTCAACTCCAATCTCAACGCCCTGCAGATACAGGGCGTTTTTTCTGCCTCGAAGACATCATGCACGTTAAAAAACTCACCGATCTCGACGTAGCTGGAAAGCGCGTTTTCATCCGCGCCGATCTGAATGTTCCACAGGACGAAGCGGGAAACATCACGGAAGATACCCGCATCCGAGCGTCGATACCGTCAATCAAATACTGTCTCGACAATGGCGCCGCCGTCATGGTCACGTCTCACCTCGGCCGCCCGACAGAAGGTACGGTGGGTCCCGATGACACGCTCGCGCCCGTCGCCGTACGCTTGGGGCAACTGCTCGGAAAACCGGTCAAGTTGGTCACGGACTGGGTGGACGGCGGTTTCGAACTTGCCCCCGGTCGGATAGTGCTGCTGGAAAACTGCCGCTGCAACGTTGGAGAAAAGAAAGACAACGAAGACCTTGCGAGACGGATGGCGGCCCTTTGCGACATCTATGTGAACGATGCTTTCGGGACCGCACACCGCGCCGAGGCCACGACCCACGGTATTGCCCACTACGCACCCGTCGCCTGCGCCGGCATCCTCATGGGCGCCGAAATCGACGCACTTGGAAAAGCCACCGAAAATCCTGCAAGACCGTTGGTCGCGATCGTTGGCGGCGCCAAGGTCTCGACCAAACTGACCATCCTCAAGACCCTTGCCGAAAAGGTCGACCAACTGATCGTCGGTGGTGGCATTGCCAATACCTTTCTTCTCGCAGCGGGAAAGCGGATCGGTGAATCGCTGGCCGAACCCGAAATGGTACGTGAGGCACAACAGGTCATGGACCTCATGAGAGCGCGTGGGGCCGAGGTTCCCCTCCCGACCGACGTGGTGGTCGCCGACGAGGTATCCGCGCTGGCCCGGGCGAACCGCATCCCGGTTGACGAAGTGGGACCGCATGACCGCATTCTCGACTTCGGCCCGAAAAGCTCCGCCAAACTGGCCGACATCATTGCGCATGCGGGGACGATCGTATGGAACGGACCGGTAGGCGTATTCGAACATGCGCAGTTTGCCGGCGGCACGAAAATGATGGCATCCGCCATCGCCCATTCCGAGGCCTTTTCGATTGCTGGTGGCGGCGACACTCTCGCAGCCATCGCAAAGTTTCACATTGCGGACGACGTGGGCTATATCTCCACTGGCGGTGGCGCGTTCCTTGAGTTCCTCGAAGGCAAGACATTACCCGCCATTGCAGCCCTCGAGACACGCTTCAAAGACTGACACGATCCGAGCGGCGGGAGCATATCCCGCCCAAGCATTGCTCCACGCCCCGCCGGAGAAGCAAAGGGGTTCCCACGGATGAAGAGCTGCAACCCTCCGTTCGCCAGTGCGGCAGGCCGGTGTGTCAGGCTGCTCCGTGCCCGATACGATCCGTATAGCGCCGACCGCGACGCGCACGGCGCTCGGCCTGATCGGGCTGTTCCCAACTTGCAGTACGCAGGCCATACGGGTCGCGCCGATCCAGTTGGGATCGACGGTCATCGAAATGCTGGTAAATGCAGGTGCATTGAACACCACAGCATTCGGCAAGCGGCAACAGCGGCGCCTCACTCGAAAGAAAACGGTGACCTTTGAGGCGCCTGGCCTCTGCACACGAGTGCCTGCCTGGTCTGATCGCAACCGCATGAAAAGGATGCGGCGTATCCAAGACATCGGGCACGGAGTCGCGACCGCTCCGCATCAGGCGATAGAGCAGAAGCGACACGAGCAACAAAAGGAGAATCGCAGAGAATTCGTTCATGACACGCATCATGGGCAATACACGGCGTATGTCTAGAATACGCGATAGCCATGGCGGGGTCACTACCGGCACGCTTTTCCGGGTTGACCGCCGGTTCATTGGGTTGAGTCGGGACCAGGAAGATAAAGCTCTAGAATGTGACGCTGGATCAGACCACGAGAACAACACGCCATGCCGCGCCACACCAAGATCGTCGCAACACTGGGTCCTGCATCAACTGAACTTTCTGTCCTCGAGCGCATGGTTCATGCGGGCGTGGACGTCGTACGGATGAATTTCTCTCACGGCTCAGCAGCTGATCACGCAAGCCGGGCGGAAACCGTCAGAGAGGCATCAGCCCGTGCCGGACGCCCGGTGGGCATCCTGGCAGACCTCCAAGGGCCGAAGATCCGTATCGGAAAATTCGAACAGGGCCGAATCAGGCTGGAACGAGACGCCACGTTCATCCTTGATGCCCGTTGCGAAATCGGAGACCAGACCCGCGTAGGGCTGGATTACAAGGATCTACCCAAGGATGTCCGGACTGGAGACATCCTGCTGCTTGACGACGGACGTCTCAAGCTCGACGTGATGAAGGTTCTGGCAAGCGAGATTCATTGCCGCGTCCGGGTCGGTGGTGAATTGTCGAACAACAAAGGTATCAATCGCCAAGGCGGAGGACTGACGGCCCCCGCGCTTACTGCCAAAGACATGGATGACATCAAGACTGCAGCGAGTATCGGTGTCGACTTTGTTGCAGTGTCATTTCCGAAAAGCTCGGCAGACATGTATATGGCACGTCAGCTGATGCGCGCCGCGGGGTGTCAGGCGTTGCTGATCGCCAAGATCGAGCGGACCGAGGCAGTCGCCAATCTAGAAGAGATCGTCGAGGCGTCCGATGGCATCATGGTCGCTCGAGGCGATTTGGCGGTCGAGGTTGGCGATGCGGCAGTTCCTGCCTTGCAGAAGCGCATGATCCGGACCGCCCGCGAGCGCAACAAGCTCACCATCACCGCCACGCAGATGATGGAGTCGATGATTACCAGCCCGGTTCCGACGCGAGCGGAGGTTTCCGATGTGGCGAATGCAGTCCTGGATGGCACCGATGCGGTGATGCTCTCCGCAGAAACGGCTGCCGGAAAATATCCGGTCGAAGTCGTCGAGGCAATGTCCCGTGTCTGCCTTGAGGCTGAAAAATCAACGGATTTCACCCTGGATCGCGAAGTTCTGAATCGTGTGTTCACACGAATCGACCAATCGATCGCGATGGCTGCAATCTGGACTGCATATCATTTAAACGTGAAAGCCATCGCATCTCTTACTCAAACCGGCTCGACAGCACTCTGGATGAGCCGGCTGTCGTGTGGCGTTTCCATTTACGCCCTTACACCCGAAACAAGCGCCCGTAATCAGATGACGCTATATCGCGGAGTTTATCCGCTTCTCATGTCTCAATTGCACAGTGAACGTGACGTGCTCCTATGGGAAGCGGAGCAGATCTTGATGGATCAGGGGGTCGTCGTGCATGGCGATCTTATCGTTCTCACGATCGGCGAGCCAATCGGCGCCTCCGGCGGCACCAACACGCTAAAGATCGTCCGCGTTGGGGAGCACCCCGCCCCCACTGCCGAGCTGTAACCGCCCTCACGCAGTGCACAAGCGACGTGTGCAAGTCGAACCTATAGGGTTAGAATTCTGCTTGCCAAGCGATCCGGCGCCGTGCCGGTGACGTCCAGGAGAATTCGAATGCCCCTTGTATCCATGCGCCAGTTGCTAGACCACGCCGCGGAAAACGGCTATGGCCTGCCGGCTTTCAATGTCAACAACCTCGAACAGGTTCAGGCAATCATGGAGGCGGCAGCGGAAACCGACAGTCCGGTCATCATGCAGGCATCGGCAGGTGCCCGAAAATACGCTGGCGAAGCGTTTCTGCGACACCTGATCGATGCCGCAGTTGAGTCTTACCCTCACATTCCCGTCGTCATGCATCAGGATCACGGGCAATCACCTGCGGTATGCCTAGCAGCGATCCGGTCTGGATTCTCCTCGGTCATGATGGACGGGTCTCTACGCGAGGACGGAAAAACACCTTCATCATATGAGTACAACATCGATGTTTCGCGGAAAGTCGTGGACATGGCGCATGCCATCGGTGTCACCGTAGAAGCCGAACTTGGCTGCCTCGGTTCGCTCGAGACAGGTCAGGCAGGAGAAGAGGACGGTATTGGCGCCGAAGGGACATTGGACCATTCGATGCTGCTCACTGATCCCGACCAAGCTGCTGACTTCGTAAAGAGGACCGATTGTGACGCCCTCGCCATCGCCATTGGAACAAGTCACGGAGCATACAAGTTCACACGAAAGCCAACCGGAGACATTCTCGCAATCGACCGCATCAAGGCAATTCATGCACGCATTCCGAATACCCATCTCGTGATGCACGGATCCTCAAGCGTCCCGCAGGATCTGCTTGAGATCATTCGGCAATACGGCGGAGACATGAAGGAAACTTACGGTGTACCGGTCGAAGAAATTGTCGAAGGAATCAAGTATGGGGTTCGCAAGATCAATATCGATACAGACATTCGTCTTGCCATGACGGCTGCGATCCGGAAGTTCCTGTTTGAGAACCCCTCAAAATTTGACCCTCGCGAATACAACAAGCCTGCACGTGAAGCGGCAAAGAAGATCTGCAAGGCGCGCTACGAAGCATTCGGCTGCAGCGGTATGGCGGGTCGCATCAAACCATTAGGGCTAGATCGCATTGCACAACGCTATGCATCCGGAGAACTGGCGCAAATCGTGAAATAGCACGATATCACGTTTATCCTCCAGCGATTGGCTCCCACTAGGGAGCCTTCTTGTTTTTAGGTTTGAATGCCCTTCCAATGCAATGCCTGATCGCGCACTAGTAGAAAACATCTTGCCGGTCACTCCCCCCCCGCCCGGTTGAACTTAATGCAAAGCCGCTTGTTATTTCTTCAGCCACGGTGAGACACCCCGCCCTCCCGCGCACCATCGCTCATTGTTGACTTGCTATCCGTCAAATCGACCGAACGTCGCGCAGGAAAAAATGCCTTGCACTTCAAACTGATGTCTTATATCTTTATCGCCTCCTCGGCTTACGTTCAATCGAGATGCAGGGGCAGGAGACAAACTCAAAAAGCGCCAAACTCTCCTCAAGAAGAGTAAGAGCGTATCTTGTGTGACGGGCCATCATTCCAATCGGGTTGCCGAAGTCTTCGGCAAAGGCGAAAGCTCAGACGCGACGAGAAGAGTAGTGACTGATATGCTGCACGACAGCATTATTTTCTAACGGTCACATGGATATCTTGGTCGACGTAATTCTTCGTGCAGGGCGCTCTGCGGTAGAACTTGCGCTTTTCACTCTCCTTCCCATGATGGTGGTAATGCTCTCCTTGATGCGGCTCCTAGAGGCGCGGGGAGTCATTGACCAAATTGTGGCTCACCTTGGACCGTTACTTCGACCGGCGGGCCTCACAGGCCTCGGGGTCTTTGCTGCGCTTCAAATCAATTTCGTCAGTTTTGCTGCGCCCGTGGCTACGCTAAGCATGATGGAACAGCGGGGAGCGTCGGATCGTCAGCTGGCGGCAACGCTTGCACTGGTCATGGCGATGCCACAGGCAAACGTTGCAATGCCGATGACCGCTATGGGTTTGAACTATGGCCTGACATTGCTAATGTCATTATTTGGCGGCCTCGTCGCCGCCAGTATTACTTTTCACGTCTTTGCAAGACACCTGCCCTCAGACGAAGTGCTCGTTGATCAAACGCTTCACCACCGTGTCGCCGATGACACCAAAGGTGTGCTCGATACGATAAATCGAGCTGGAGCGGAGGCATTCAAGATTGCCGTTGGTGCAATTCCCATGCTCGTACTCGCACTTGTTGCCGTTGCAGCACTGAATGCGGCGGGCATCATGGCAGCAATTAACTCGATCGTGGCCCCGCTCTTGAACGCCGCAGGGATAGATTCGGCCCTTGTCACTCCGACTCTTACGAAATACCTCGGCGGCGGAACGGCAATGATGGGGGTGATTGACGAAATGCGGCGGCACAATTCGCTCTCCATCTTGTCTCTCAATCAAACCGCAGGTTTCTTGATCCATCCACTAGACATTCCCGGTATCGCTATACTCTCGTCAGCAGGCCCCCGCGTTGCGAGCACATGGCGGACCGCCACGTTGGGCGCGAGCATTGGCATCCTCATTAGATCGATTGGTCATGCCGTTCTGGCCTAAGTCACTCAATTGTATTGACCCAGTAAAAACCTGCTCAGGTGTTAGCCTTGAAAGGAAGGACACATGGGTACGGAAATGGAAGACGAAATCAAGCGTTGGACGGCCAGGCGCAAGAGCGCATTGGTGATGGAGGTCCTACAAGGGAAGAGGACGTTAGCGGAGGCGAGTCGTTCGTACGATCTTCCCCCGTCAGAGATCGAGACCTGGATCGACGAGGCGAAGCGAGGTATGGAGAACGCGCTGCGAACCAACCCGCTGGACATCCGGGAGCATTACGAGAAGCAGATCAAGCAGCTCCAGGAAGCCTATGGGGAAGCGATGCTGGAGCTGCGTGCCCGAAAAAAATTGCAGTCCCTGCTGGGCGAGGACGAGAAGTGATCGAGACGATCCGCCAGGGACTGCATAAAGAAGGTGTCGTCGTCTCGATCAGTCAGCTGTGCCGGTGGTTTGAAGTGCTCCGTCGCACCTTTTACTACCAGTCGGTGAAGGCCCCGCCGAAGGTGCAGGCTCGCTTTGCCGAACCGATCAAGGCGATGATCGAGGACAACCCGTCCTTCGGCTATCGGACCGTCCTCCCTCAGCCACTTCTTGATGGTGTTTCGCGACAGGCCCGTCCGCCGAGAAATCTCCGAAACCTTCAGGCCATCCCGCAGGAACAGCCTCCTCACCTTGCCCAACATTTCCATGGTGATCACCTCAAACACCCCGCCTCAAAATGAGGCAGGCAGGTTAAACACCCTGGTCAATTTTCAGTCGGTACACACCCCTTCAGATGGTCAGTTTTCGGTCGGCGCCAACATACACGGCGCTGGTCAAAAGCTACGGTCTGAAGCAGGAATTCATCACCCCGTACACCCCGCAGCAAAACGGCCTGGTGGAGCGGATGATCCGTACGTTGAAGGAACAGTGCATCCACCGCCACCGCTTTGAAACCTTGCAACACGCCAGTCGTGTCATTGGCGACTGGATCCAGTTTTACAACCACCAGTGGCCGCATCAAGCCCTGGATATGAAAACGCCCGCTCAGGCATTTACATTAGTGGCGTGACCTGTGCAGGATTTGCTGAGTTAATACACCTGTTCAGTCGTCAGGTTGTAAGCTGGTCGATGTCAGAGCGCATGACACGAGAGTTGGCACTCAACGCGCTGCTGGCCGCCGTATGGCGCAGAAAGCCCGAACAGGAAGTGTTGATTCATTCGGATCAGGGTAGTCAATTCACCAGCCACGATTGGCAGGACTTTCTGAAAGCTCACCGCCTTGTGTCAAGCATGAGCCGACGGGGCAATTGCCACGACAACGCCGTAGCTGAGAGCTTCTTTCAACTGCTGAAGCGGGAACGGATTCGCCGCAAGACATACACGGCGAGGGCAGAAGCTCGTGCGGACGTCTTTGACTATATCAAGCTGTTCTACAATCCGAAGCGTCGCCACGGCTTCAACGAACAGCTCTCCCCAGTGGAGTTTGAGCGGCGTCACGCCGCGAGCAGGCAAACCGTCTAGGAAACCCGGGGCGATTCACTGATCTCCATGGGATCCTGATTATCGGGCCTTTTCAGGAGAGCAGCAGCCACTTGCCGCCGCGTCCAGACTGCCGGGACCGCCTCTGTAGACATGGAAAGGCCCCTGATGGATTATCAGGGGCCTTTTTTGGTTAGTCTGACGATGACCTACTTTCACACCCGGATGGGCACTATCATCGGCGCGGTCTTGTTTCACGGTCCTGTTCGGGATGGG
>NZ_WUAF01000014.1 GCF_009800965.1 Cognatazoarcus halotolerans
TGCCGTCGACGAAGTGGATGTGGTGCTCGAGCAGCAGCTTCTGCTGCTTGAGCAGCGCCGCATCGAGCATGCCCACGGGCGAGCCGCGGTAGCCCGAGACGAACATCCCGGTCTTGAGCCCGCGCCGTGCATCGGTGCGCACCTGGTCCAGCGACAGGCGCACCAGCGCATCGATGCCGCCCAGGTGGATCTCGCCGCTTTCCTTCGTGAACGTACTCGCGATGTCTTGCTTGTTTGACATGAGCGTCTCTCGTCTTCTCGTGTGGTTGCCCTGTCGGGGTTCTTGTCTGCCCGGCCGCGTTCAGACGAAGCGCATCGATACCGAGCCGAGGTCCTGGAAGCGCACGGTGACGTTGTCGCCGGCCTTGACCAGGATGGCTTCGGTGACGCCGCCGGTCATGATGAAGGTGCCGGCCGGGATCTCCTGGCCGCGCGCACCGAGGTGGTTGGCGAGCATCGCCACCGCGGCGAGCGGGTTGCCCAGCACCGCGGCGCCGGCCGCCATGGTCATCACCTCGCCATTGACTTCGAGCACCACGCCGAGCGTGCGCAGGTCAAGCTCGGACAGATCGCGCATGCGCCCGCCGATCACGAAGCGCGAGGCCGAGGTGTTGTCGGCGATCACGCTCTTGAGGTCGAACTTGAAGTCGCGGTAGCGCGAGTCGATGATCTCGACCGCCGGCACCACGAAGTCGGTGGCCGCCATCACCGCCGCGATGTGGCAGCCCGGTCCCTTGAGCGGGGCCTTGGTGACGATGCAGATCTCGGCCTCGACCTTGGGGTGGATCAGCTCGGCGGTCTTGACCTCGCCGCCGTCGGGGATCGACATGTAGTCGCTGACGAAGCCGAACACCGGCGTCTCGACGCCCATCTGCTTCATCTTGGCAAAGGAGGTGAGGCCGGCCTTGAGGCCGACGGTCTTGTTGCCGCGCGCTTCCTTGCGCCGGCGGATCTCGTCCTGGATGGCGTAGGCGTCGTCCCAGTCCATGTCCGGGTGATCGGCGGTGATCATGGTGACGTCGTGGGCCTGCAGTTCGGCCGTCTCGAGGTGTTCGGCGAGGCCGAGGATGGTGTTGTTGTCGAGCTTCATGAATGCTGTCTCCGTGCTCAGATGAATCGGACCGAGGTGCTGCCGAGGCCGCCGACGCTGCAGCTCAGGCTGTCGCCGGCCACCACCGGCACCAGCGGGGACTGCGAGCCGGACAGGATCACTTCGCCCGCCTTGAGGCCGATGCCGAGGCGCCCGAGGGTGTTGGCGAGCCAGGCCACGGCGTTCACCGGCGAGCCCTGTACCGCGGCGCCGGTCGAGGTGCTGATGATGTCGCCGTTCTTCTCGAGCACCATGCCGGCGAGCGCGAGGTCGAGATCGCGCGGACGCTTGCGCATGCCGCCGAGGGTCAGCACGCCGCACGAGGCGTTGTCCGCCACGGTGTCCTGGATCTTGATCTTCCAGTCCTTGATGCGTGAGTCGACGATCTCGAAGCAGGGCATCACGCAGTCGGTGGCGCGCAGCACGTCGGCCGCGGTGACCCCGGGGCCCATCAGGTCGTGCTTGAGGACGAAGGCGACCTCGGCCTCGGCGCGCGGGGCGATCATGCTGTCGACGCGGATCGGTTCGCCCTCGTTGAAGACCATGCCCGAGGTCATCTGGCCGAAGTCCGGCTGATTGACCTTGAGCATGTTCATGACCACCTTGCTGGTCACGCCGATCTTCTTGCCGACGATGGTCTCGCCCGCGTCGAGCCGGCGCTGGATCATGCGCAGCTGGATGCGGTAGGCGTCCTCGATGGTGATCTCGGGTTCGCGGTCGGTGAGCGGATCGATCGGGGTGCGTTCGATCAGGGCCTGGTACAGCGCGTCGCCGTAGCGTTCGATGGTTGTGGTGTCCATGTCGTCCTCAGTACTTGAGCATCACGTTGCGCAGTTCGGTGTAGAACTCGAAGGAGTGCACGCCGCCCTCGCGGCCGATGCCCGACTGCTTGGAGCCGCCGAAGGGGGTGCGCAGGTCGCGCAAGAACCAGCTGTTGATCCAGCACAGGCCGACCTCGATCTGCTTGGCGACACGGTTGGCGCGGCTGATGTCCTGGGTGTAGATCGAGGTGGCCAGGCCATAGGCGTTGTTGTTCACCTTCTCGACCACTTCCTCCTCGGTGTCGAAGGGGCTGATGTGGCAGCACGGGCCGAACACTTCCTCGATCACCACCGAGGCGGTCTCGGGCAGGCCGGTCCAGATCGTCGGCTGCACCCAGCAGCCGTCCTTGAGTTCGTCGGGCATCTCGGGAATGCCGCCGCCGGTGACGATGGTGGCGCCTTCGTCCTTGGCCTTCTGGTAGTAGGAGAGCACCTTCCTCTGGTGTTCCTTGCTGACCAGCGGGCCGATCTTGGTGTCCTCGTCGAAGGGGCGTCCGGGCTTCATGGTCTCGGCCTTCTCCTTGAGGGCCGCCACGAACTTGTCGAAGATCGGGCGCTGCACATAGACGCGCTCGGTGCCCAGGCACACCTGGCCGGCGTTCTCGAAGCACGAGCGGGTGACCGTGTCGACCGCGACCTGGAAGTCGCAGTCGGCGAACACCAGCGCGGCGTTCTTGCCGCCGAGCTCGAGCGAGACCGGGCGGATGCCGACCGCGCCGGCCTGCATGATGGCGGTGCCGGTGCGGGTCTCGCCGGTGAAGGTGATGCCGTTCACGTCCGGGTGCGAGGTCAGGAAGGCGCCGGCCGAGTCCGGACCGAAGCCATGCACCACGTTGTAGACGCCCTTGGGCACGCCGACCTTGTTCATCACTTCGCCCAGCAGCGTGGCGGTGAGCGGGGTCTCTTCGGAGGGCTTGATCACCACGGTGTTGCCGCAGGCCAGCGCCGGGCCGGCCTTCCAGGTCATCAGCAGCAGCGGCAGGTTCCACGGGCAGACCACCGCGATCACCCCGCGCGGCACGCGCACCCCGTAGGAGAGCGCGGTCTTGCCGTCGGGCGTGCGCATCTCGAAGGACTCGGTCGACATGTTCTTGATGGTGTCGGCGAAGATCTGGAAGTTGGCGGCGCCGCGCGGGATGTCCACGTGCGAGGCGAGGTGCTTGGGCTTGCCGGTGTCGGCGATCTCGGCCTGCAGGAAGTCGTCGAAGCGCCGGTTGATCTCCTTGGCGACCTCGTCGAGCATCTTCACGCGCTCGACCACCGAGAGCTTGCCCCAGGGCCCCTTGAGGGCGGCCTTGGCGGCGGCCACGGCGGCATCCGCCTCGGGCTTGCCGGCTTCGTAGATCGTGCCGATCAGCGAGTTGTCGACCGGGTTGCGATCCTCGAAGGTCTTGCCGCTGGTGTTGGTGACGAACTCACCGTTGATGAAGTTCTTGATCTCTTTCATGTTGAACGCTCGAAATGGGTGTTGTGGCGGATGGCGCGCGAAGGCCTGGGGCGTCGTTCAGGGTGCAGCGGCCGGAGACAGGCTCCGGCCGGCTGCGCCCGGGCCGCGGATCAGGTGAACACCGACAGGAAGGCTTCGTTGAGCTCGCGGTCGTGGTAGAAGATCGCGGGTCCGAGGGTCTCGTCGTACCAGGTGATGGCCGGCTTGTCCGGGTAGTGGATGTAGCCGCCCGAGAACACTTCGTTGCGGTTGCCCGAGGGGTCGAAGAAGTACACCGTCTCGCCGCGGGTGATGCCGTGGCGGGTCGGGCCGATGTCGATGCGGGTCTTGGTACGCGACAGGATGTCCGAGGCGTGCAGGACCTTCTCCCAGGAGCCCAGCTCGAACGAGGCGTGGTGAAACTTGCCCTTGACCGGCTGACGGATGAAGGCCACGTCGTGGGCCTTGTTCGAGCAGGTCAGGAAGGCGCCGATCATGAAGTCCGGGTCGGCCTTGGTCATGACCTTCTCGGCGAGGCTGAAGCCGAGCACCTCGGTGAACAGCTTGACCGTGCCGTCCAGGTCGTCGCCGTAGAGCAGGCAGTGATCGAAGCGCGACGGCGAGATGCCCTTCAGGCCGTCGGGCCACGGGTCGGGGTTCACGTTGGGGCCGTCGGTGCCGCAGTTGTTGCCGACGTAGTCCTTCTCGGCGTAGAGCTCCATCACGTGGCCGGTCGGCACGGTGAAGCGGAAGCGCTCGCCGGTGTGCAGGTGCTCGCCCGCCGGGATCCACTGGGTGTCGGTGGCAAGCCCGGAGCGCTCGATGTCGGCCGCGAGCTTCTTGAGGGTGGCCGGCGAATCGACCTTCCAGCCCATGTAGTCCATGCCGGCTTCGTCGGCTTCGCGCAGCACCACGCTGTGGTGGTCATGCTCGTCCCAGGCCTTGAGATAGACGCGATCGGATGCGTCGCGGCCCATCTCGGTGAGGCCGAGGATGTCCTTGTAGTGTTTGAGTGCAGGCGCCATCTCGAGCACGCGGATTGCCACGTGTCCCGGGCGCAGTACGCCAGTGAGTGCCATTCATGTCTCCTTGTCAGGGTTAACCACTTGCACCGTCGCGCGAAAATCGAAACTGAACGCGGTGCTTCTGCGGGCGACGATGGCGCGAACCATCTTGCCCACCACTTCAATCGTGAGGTCGCTGCGCGGGTAGAGCTTGCAGGCCAGCACGCAGCCGCTGGCCTCCTCTTCCTGCCCGCACACCGCACGGCTCATCTTGCGGGTGACGTAACGGCCCGCCGTCACCCGTACCTTGCACACCCCGCACCCGCCGTTGCAGCAGCCGATCGGGATGTCCTTGCGACGCAGCTGGTCCGAGGCCGCGTGAAGCACGTTGTCTTCCTCGTCGCAACCGAACTCCTCGCCCGTGTGAACAATCGTGATCCGGTGCTGTGGCATGTCGCTATCTCGCCTTTCAATGCCGGGTAAGCACGGCAGGCTGCCTTAACCAAGATCTCCGCCGCCCACGGGCAGCACGGAGCCAGTGATGTAGGACGACTCGTCGGAGGCGAAGAAAAGGATCGGCGCCACCTGTTCATCGATCGAGCCGTAGCGGTGCATCAGGCTCGATTCCTTGGTCTGGTCGACGATGGCCTGGTACCAGGTTTTCTCCTTGCGGCTTTGCTCGGCGGCGTTGCGGGGAATCTTGCGCGGCGGTGCGTCGGTGCCACCGGGGGCGGTGGCATTGATGCGAATGCCGTTTTTCGCCTGTTCCATCGCGATCGATGCGGTCAGGGCGTTCACCCCGCCCTTGGCTGCCGCATACGGCACACGGTGGATGCTGCGGGTGGCGATCGACGAGACGTTGACGATCACGCCCTTCTTCTTCTTGACCATGAAGGGCAGCACCGCCCGGCAGCACCACAGGGTCGGAAACAGCGAGCGCCGGATCTCGGCCTCGATCTGCGCTTCCTCGTAGTGCTCGAACGGTTTTGCCCAGATCGTGCCGCCGACGTTGTTGATCAGCACGTCGACGCGCTTGAATCGGGTCAGACATTCGGCTACGACCGCTTCGGCGCCGGCGTACTTCTCGAGATCCGCCTGGAAGGCGGCTGCCTTGCCGCCCGCCGCAACGATTTCGTCCACCACCTCGCGGACGATATCGGCACGGTCGACCGCCAGTACCGTGCCGCCTTCCGCGGCGATCGACATGGCCACGCCGCGGCCGATACCCTGTGCCGCGCCGGTGACGATCAGTACTTTATTTACGAAACGGTCCGCGCCGCTCATGCCGGCACCTCGCTTGATGACGAGAACTTCTCGAACAGGAAGTTCTTCGGCGAGATGCCGACACCGGCCATCCACTTGCGCACGCCTTCGACCATCGGCGGTGGCCCGCAGACATAGACGTCGACGTTGCCATCGTGGAGGTCGTCGGCGGACAGGTGGTTGGTGACGTAGCCGATCTTCGGATGACCGCTTTCGGGATCGACCACGCAGGTGAAGAAATCGAAGTCATGCAGTGCCGCCTTGAGCGCTGCAAGCGCTTCGAGCTCCACCAGGTCGGCGTTGGTGTTGACTCCGTAGGCGAGGCGTATCGGCTGGGTGGTGGGATTCTCCTTCAGCCACAGCAGCATCGACAGGAACGGCGCCAGTCCGGTGCCGCCCGCCAGCATCAGGATCGGACGCTCGACCGGGCGCAGATAGAAGCTGCCATACGGCCCGCTGAACATGATGAAGTCATCGACCTGCGCCTTGTGCCGCATGTAGGTGCTCATCAGTCCGTCCGGTACGTCGCGGATCAGGAAGGCGAGCTCGTTCCGGTTCGGCGCGGAGCTGAACGAGAACGAGCGCGTTTCCTTGCTCCCGGGTACTTGCAGGTTGACGTACTGCCCGGGCAGGAACGAAACCGGCACTTCCGATTCCAGGCAGAACGAGACCGTGGTCGGCGAGTTGCGATCGATGCTGGACATCTTCGCGCCGTAGGTGCCGACCTCGGTCTTGCAGGCGGCGGACGAAGCTGGAACACGCACGACACAGTCCGACGTAGGCTTCATCTGGCAGGTGAGTACATAGCCTTCCGCGGCCTCATCGTCGGTCAGCGCGTCCTCGATGTAGACACCCATCTCGAACGTGCCGCTTTCGCAATGACACTTGCAGGTACCACAGGCGCCGTCGCGACAATCGAGCGGGATGTTGATCTTCGCCCGGTAGGCGGCGTCGCAGACAAGTTCGTCCGCTTCGCAGGGGATGATCCGGGTCACCCCGTCCTCGAACTGCAGTGCAATGTTGTACGACATGAAATCCTCCTTCTCCGTCTGCTGCCCGTTGGTGCTCAGATGTGATAGATGTCGAGCAGGTGATGGATGTAGTCGTTTTTCAGGACCACGTGCTTGCGCTTGATCAGCGGCTTTTCCCCGGTGGTGTCGAGGGTGTAGCGCGAGGTGCCGAAATACACGTCGACGATGTCGTAGCGGAAGCTGTGGGTAGTCCAGTTGAAGGTCAGCTCACAACCGTTCTCGTCCTGCGAGAGGATTTCGAGGTTGCTGATCGCGTGCCCGGTGCGGGTGTCCGGCGTCGATGCGCTGGAGCGGTCGGTCTCGATGCGGAAGACGCGATCCTCGAGACCCTGTTTGGTCGGGTAGTAGATCAGCGAGACTTCGTTGTGCGGGTCCGTGGTGAGCTTGTCGTCGTCGTCCCACGACGGCATGTAGAACTCGACGTCGGGCGCGTAGCACGCCAGCCAGTCGGACCAGCGCTGCTCGTCCAGGGCGCGCGCCTCCTGGTAGAGGAAGGTTTGAATGTCGTTGTAGGAAAGCATTACTTTTCTCCGCTGGCTTGTTCGGCTGCGTAAGCCTTTTTCATGGTTTCGAGCCAATATTCGTGCTGACCGATGTAGAGGCCTTCGTCCTCTGTCTTGACGCAGCTCAGCTCGGGTTTCAGGCCGATGAGATCGGCAGTCTCGTCAGGGCCGCGGACCCAGTGGGTGGCGCCGCGACTCAGGTCGTTCCACTTCACCGCGCGCGCTTCGAAGCCGTGCTGGCAGGAACGGAATTCCTCGAGATCGTCGGGGGTGGCCATGCCGGTCGCGTTGAAGAAGTCTTCGTACTGGCGCAGGCGACGCTGACGTGCCTCTGCGGGTTCGCCCTTGGGCGCGATGCAGTAGATCGTTGCCTCGCTCTTGTTGACCGAGATCGGACGGACCACGCGGATCTGCGAGCTGAACTGGTCCATCAGGTAGACGTTCGGGTAGAGGCACAGATTGCGGGACTTGCGCAGCATCCAGTCGGTACGCGCTTCACCGAACTTTTCGATCCACTCTTCGCGCTTGGAGTACAACGGACGGTCTTCGGGGTTGGACCAGTTGGTCCACAGCAGGATGTGGCCGTGCTTGAACGAGTAGGAGCCGCCGCCTTGCTGCGCCCATTTGCCGGCGTTCATTGCCTTGACGTTGTCGACCTTGCCGTCGGCGCTGCGTCGGCTGGTGGTGGCCGCGTAGTTCCAATGCACCGCTGAGACGTGATAACCGTCCGCACCGTTTTCGGCCTGGAGTTTCCAGTTGCCGTCATACGTATAGGTCGACGTGCCGCGCAGAACCTCGATGCCCTCGGGCGACTGGTCAACGATCATGTCGATGATCTTGGCCGCTTCGCCGAGATGCTCTTCGAGCGGCACGACGTCGGGATTTACGCTGCCGAACAGGAAACCGCGATAGCTCGCGAATGCGCCCAGCTTGTGCATGTCGTGACTGCCTTCGCAGTTGAAGCTCGGCGGATAGCCCGCTTCAGGCGTCTGATCCTTGACTTTCAGGAGCTTGCCCTTGTTGTTGAAGGTCCAGCCATGGAACGGGCAGGTGAAGCTCGATTTGTTGCCTTTCTTGTGGCGGCACAGGATTGCGCCACGGTGAGTACAGGTATTGGCCAGGGCGTTGAGCTCACCGTCCTTGCTGCGCGTGATCACGACCGGCTGGCGCCCGATATACACGGTCAGGTAGTCGTTCACGTTGGGAATCTGGCTTTCGTGCGCGAGATAGACCCAGTTGCCCTCGAAGATGTATTTCATCTCCAGTTCGAACAATTGCTCGTCGGTGAAAGCCGACCGGTCGAGCCGGTAGTTGTGGCTGGCGGGGTCGTCTTCGAGCATTGCCTCGAGTTTTTTCAGATTCGCCGAATTGTCTTGCTGTATCTGGATCACGTTCGTCTCCTGTGTGCTGAGTGAATCGAATCTCCGCCTGTTCGGGCGTCATGCATGTGCGGTTTCTCGAGGCCGAGCTGGTCCGCCGGCCGGGGCGCGCGAACGCTCCGGTCGTATGTCTCTCTGAAAGGGGGGAAGGGCGGGCTGCTATTCCGGCCCGCGCGAGCGCCGGCCCTGGGGCGGATCTCGCAGGAATCTGCTTTTTGTCACTTCGTTTCTCCTCCTCGTCATCGACTGCTTTTGCAATCTGCGGTGCGATCGGGCCCCGTCCCGGGCTTCGCGTTGCGAAGTCCGGGACGGGATGTCGCGCCTCGTTTGTGGAGGGCTTAAAGCACTTCCCGTGCCAAGTTTTTCACGGTGGTGTCGCTACGGGTGGCGGGCAACGCGTTTCAGCAGTAATCTCGAGACTTTAGGTGATTCAGGTCGGGAATTCCGAACCAGGGGCACGGAGTGTTTGGCGCATCGATGACGTTGATCGATGAATCAAATGATTTAGGGGCAGTGCAGCATCGGCGCTGGCTGTGAAGCAAATGGTTCACGGCCGAACCGGGTTCGAAACTGCGCAGAGTCGTCGTTGTCCGTATTGGCAGCAGGCTTGGGGTCAAGGGCTTCGGCCATTGACTGGTACGCCACGTGCTTGCTCCAGAGGAGGACGAGAACTAGAAGAACGGGCCCGATGGCCCGATGGAGACGAGATGATTTTTCAAGCGAAATCATGTCTTTCGGGTGAGCGCCATGGGAACGGATAGTCGTGTCCCGCCCCTTCCGCGAGGGCATCTTCCAGTGGTGCCGCCAGGTAGCCAGAAGATCGACAAGGTGCGTTTCCCCGACCTCGCCGATCTGCTCGCGCGGCTGCATTTTTCCACCAGCGATGGTCGCATCTGGCTGGACGAGCAGCGTATGCTGCTGGTCCATGCGTCGGCGCTTGGCACCCTGCGCAAGGAGATGATCGAGACGCTAGGGCTCGACGTGGCGCGCGGATTCCTGACGCGGATGGGCTACCACTCCGGTGTTCAGGACGCGCAGATGGCCCGTCGTGTGCGCTCGAACGCAACCGTCAAGGACACCTTCATCGTCGGCCCCCAGATGCATTGTCTCGAGGGGATCGGGCTGTCGGAGGCCGTACGGCTTGAGTTCGACGTCGAGAAAGGTACCCACTACGGGGAGTTTCTCTGGACCAGCCCGGTCGAGGACGAAGAACATACACGGCATTTCGAGATCGGTACCGAGCCCGCATGCTGGATGCAGATCGGCTATGCGTCGGGCTTCTCGACGGAGTTCATGGGTCGTCCGGTGTTGTACCGCGAAGTGGAGTGTCAGTCGATGGGACAGCCGGCGTGTCGCATCGTCGGCAAACTGATCGAGGAGTGGGGTGACGACGCACTCGAGGATCTTCGGTATCTCATGCCGGGTGCGGTCGCGGGTGGTTTCGCTTCGAGCGGCGGCCGGCCGGCCAGTGGCATGCTGCCCACCGCCGGAGAGGTGGGCGACAAGCATGATGCGGTGGGGATCTCTCCGGGCTTCAATGCGGCCATGCATATGGTCAGAAAAGTCGCGCCGACCCAGGCCACCGTGCTCTTTCTCGGCGAAAGCGGGGTCGGCAAGGAGGTATTCGCCCGTACCCTGCATCGTTTCAGCGCGCGCAGCGACAAACCCTTCATCGCTCTTAACTGTGCCGCGATTCCCGAACAGCTCATCGAGTCGGAACTGTTCGGTGTTGAGCGGGGCGCTTTCACCGGTGCCACGCAAAGCCGTGCGGGACGATTCGAGCGCGCCGACGGCGGGACCCTCTTTCTGGACGAGATCGGCACCTTGAGCCTCGATGCCCAAGGCAAGCTGCTGCGCGCCCTTCAGGAGGGCGAGGTGGAGCGTGTAGGCGATTCGAGCATCCGGGACATCGACGTACGGGTCATCGCGGCAACCAATGTCGATTTGCGCGCCGAGGCCCGGGCGGGCCGTTTTCGTGAGGATCTGTTCTTCAGGCTCAACGTGTTCCCGATCCGCATCCAGCCACTGCGTGAGCGGCGTGAGGACATCCCGCTGTTGATGACGCACTTTCTCGCCAGATTCAATCGTCGGCATGGGCGGCGCTTGACCGGTTTCACGCAGCGCGCGGTGGATGCGATGCTGTCGTACGACTGGCCGGGCAACATCCGCGAGATGGAGAACGTCATCGAGCGAGGCGTGATTCTTGCCGCCGACAACACCGCGATAGATTCACCCCATCTATTCACCTGTGGCGAGGAAATCGTCAACCAGTGCTTTGAACTCGACAGAAAAGGTCGATTGGTTGCGAAGGATCCAAAGGCCTATATCGACGATGAGGACCTCGATGCGGATGTGGAACGCATCTATCACAGGGTCAACGTGTTGCTCAGCCCCGGTGAGTGCAAGGACGATGATGCCGAACGGGAAGGGGTGTCGCTGGACGACATCGAAACCATGCTGCTGCGTAAGGCGATCGACAAGGCGCAGGGAAACGTCGCCGCGGCTGCTCGCCTGCTGGGCATCACCCGGCCACAAATGGTCTATCGCTTGAAGAACCGTGGAATCGCCCATCGTGGCGGGTAGTGACCGGACGATCGCACGGTAACCGGTTACCCGTTACCGCGCGATCGGGAGTCCGCCCGGCTCATCGAGGTATGTTGGTGTGTGCTGCATGCCCGTAGAGCCAGCCGTTCAGGATGCGCCGCGCAGCGGGGGAAATCTCGCCGGCCAGCAGACCGACCGGTCCGCAGCCTTCGGCAGCGAGCAGGTCGGCCGCGAGTCCATGCATGTGGGCCGCCGCGATGAGCGCGGGTTCGGTCGGCCAGCGCTGTGCGAGCAGTGCGGCGATCAGTCCGCTGAGCACATCGCCCATGCCTGCAGTCGCCATTCCCGGGTGCCCGCTGCCGTTGATCCACCAGCGTCCATCAGGAATTGCGATCAGGCTGCCGCAGCCTTTCAGCAGTGCCAGGCAGTTGAAACGCCGCGCAAGGGCCTGCGCCGAGGCAAGCCGATCCGATTGAATACTGGCGGCTTCGGTTTCCAGCAGTCGGGCCGCTTCGGCGGGATGCGGCGTGATGATTGCAGGGCTCGGGCGTGCCCGTAGTCGCTGGGCGAGCTGGGGCCTGGCTGCGACCAGATTCAGGGCGTCCGCATCGAGGATCAACTCCGGCGCCGTCGCGATCAGCGTATCGAGCAGCGCCGCTGCCTGCGGACTTTGTCCGAGGCCCGGCCCGACGGCGACCGTGCCGCCCAGGTGCGGGGCCTGCTCCGCCGGGCGCAGCATCAGTTCCGGCTGCAGCGGATCAAGCTGTGGTGCTCCAGGCGCCAGCATGCAGACGAAGACCCGGCCTGCGCCGACGTGGAGGGCTGCCCGCCCGGCCAGCAAGGCTGCACCGGTCATCCCGGTATCTCCACCGACGATGACCACGTCGCCGTAGCTACCCTTGTGGCTGTTGCGGCGGCGCCGGACGAGGCGACTCGAAAATGCCGCTGGCGTGATCTCTCGCCCGCGTGGCGCCACCGCCGCCTCGGCGTCAATCGCGAGTGCGGCAAGCGTGATCCGACCGCAGTGATCAGGGCCGTCGAGCGTCAGCAGTCCCGGCTTCAGTGCAATGAAGCTAATCGTATGGGTCGCTTCGAAGGCGGTCCCGAGCACGCGACCGGTGTCAGCGTCGAGACCGCTCGGGATGTCCAGCGCAAGGCGCGGCGCATCGAGCCGGTTGAGCTGTTCGATCAGGCCTGCGAGGTGCCCCTCGAGCGGCCGTTGCAAACCGATGCCGAACAACGCGTCGACCACCAGGCCCCAGCCCTCCGGTGGCGTCAGGGGGAGCGTCTCCTTACAGGTCCCGCCTGCCTCAAACCAGGCGGCCAGCGCCTTTGCGGCATCGGCCGGCAGACGGTCGGGTTTGCCCGTGAGGAGCACATGTACCGAGAATCCGGCCTTGAGCAGGTGACGTGCGAGGACGAATCCGTCGCCGCCGTTGTTTCCGGGGCCACAGGAGATCAGGACCGGGCGCCGGTCCTGTGCCAGCAGGCGCAGGGCGAGGTCTGCCGCAGCCCGGCCGGCACGTTCCATGAGCGAAGGTGTCGCGGATTCGAGATGATGCGCCTCGATTGCACGAATGTCGGCGACGCAGTAGATCGGCCTCGCAGATGTAAACATGGCATGCCTTTCGGGGTGCGAAGGCATTCATTCTACCCGTCCGACTTTGCGCCGGAGCCGCTTGAATTTCAGGCCGCCGGTGGCTTCGACAGACCCGATGAGGCAGGCTCGATGTGGGTCACCAGTTCGATGCCATGCACCCGTGCCCCGACTGCCGCCTCGATCCGGTCCGCGATATCGTGGGCCCGGCGGACCGACCACTCGTCCGGAACCCTTAACGTGACCGCGGCAAAGCGTTGATGCCCTGCCAGCCGGGTACGCAGTTCAACATGAGCGACCTGGTCGCCCGCAAAGCCGTCCAGGACTTCCCGGATGGTCCGCTCTTCGTCTGCGGGGATGGCGCGATCCATCAGCCCGTCCGCAGCGCCGCGAACCAGATGAAGCGCCTCGCGCAGGATGTTCAGGCCGACCCCGATGGCAATCAGGGGGTCGAGCCACAGCCAGCCGGTCATCGCCACGGCGACGAGGCCAAGCACGACGCCTACCGAGGTCCACACGTCGGTCATCAGGTGGCGCGCATCGGCTTCGAGCGCGATCGAGCGATGTTGCACGGCAGCGCGTTTGAGGGTGCGGGCAACCCCGAAATTGATCAGCGTGGAGACGAGTGAAAATCCAAGCCCGATGTCGAGCGCCTCCAGCGGTCGCGGATTCAGCAGGCGATCGATCGCGGTGAAGATGATCGCACCGGCTGCGCCGAGAATCAGCAGTCCCTCGAAGCCGGACGAAAAATATTCGGCCTTGCCGTGACCGAAAGGGTGGTTGCGGTCGGCGGGCATGCGTGCGACCGAAACCATCCACAAGGCGAAGGTCGCGCCGGCGAGATTGACGAAGGACTCCATCGCGTCGGAAAGCAGGCCGACCGACCCGGTGATCCACCAGGCGAGCATCTTGAGTGCGATGGTGGCGATTGCGGCGGCAATCGAGAGCTGCATGAAACGGGCAGGATTGGACATGTTCGGTCAGGATGGACTTTGAATGGCGTGCGCACTATAGCCGAGTCGCGTCTTCGACCGAAGAGACGGGCGCGCGCGATT
Organism: Cognatazoarcus halotolerans; assembly: GCF_009800965.1. GTDB lineage: Bacteria > Pseudomonadota > Gammaproteobacteria > Burkholderiales > Rhodocyclaceae > Cognatazoarcus > Cognatazoarcus halotolerans. The sequence goes on from NZ_WUAF01000014.1 coordinate 13,714, forward strand.
ACCCATGCGGGTGACGTCCGCCGCATCGTCAGGACGCGATTCCGGCCGGGTTGAGCGTTGTCAACCACGAGGGCAGGACGGTAGTGTATAAGAATGCACTAAATTGCTGCTTCTCCTCCCGGCCAGGAGAGGCGCCAGCGCCCGGTGGCGGGGTGGGGTCCCACGGCCCAATGCCAATCTGCCAGGCCTGCACCAACGAAGCGCGTTGCCGTCGAACCCCCGCGGAAACCAAACGCGACGCAGAACATTCGGGCCGGCGTGCTGGAGAGAGACATGGACTGGATAAGCCTGATGGAAGCCGTGGGCGAGCAGCGTCTGCTTGCTGCCGGAGGTCTCCTGATCGGTCTGGCGTTTGGATACTTCGCTCAGCGATCGCGGTTCTGTCTGCGCTCCGCGACCATCGAGGTGAGTCGGGGTGTGCTTGGGGCGAAGCTGTCGGTGTGGCTCTTTGCCTTTTCTGCAGCGGTGGTGATGAGCCAGGCAATGATGCTTTTCGGCGCGCTGGATGTCTCCTCCGCCCGTCAGCTTACCGCGCGCGGGAGTCTCTCCGGTGCCGCGATCGGCGGCCTGCTGTTCGGCATCGGGATGGTGCTCGCCCGCGGATGCGCCAGTCGGCTGCTGGTATTGGCGGCGAACGGCAATCTGAGGGCGCTGTTGTCCGGGCTGGTCTTCGCGGTGACCGCCCAGTCGGCGCTAGATGGTGCGCTCTCGCCGCTGCGTCAGTGGATCAGCACATGGTGGACGATCGAGGGGTCGGCACGGGACATGCTGGCGTGGTTTGGTGCGGGTCACCTCGGTGGTCTGCTTTTCGGCATGGCATGGCTTGCCCTTGCGGCAGTGCTGGCGATACGCCACCGCCTCGGCGTGTGGGGCTGGCTCGGCAGCGTTGGTGTCGGCCTCATGGTTGCTGCCGGCTGGTGGTTTACCTTTCAGATGTCGGCACGGGCCTTCGAGCCGGTGACCGTGCAGAGTCTGTCTTTCACCGGTCCCTCCGCCGGTCTGTTGATGCGGGTTCTGACGCCACCCGATCAGACCTGGAACTTTGATTTCGGCCTCGTCCCCGGCGTCTTTCTCGGTTCCTTCCTTGCGGCATGGTTTGCCGGCGAGTTGAAGCTGGAAGGCTTTCAGGGCGGTGCAAGCATGCGCCGCTACATCGTCGGGGCGCTGGCGATGGGAATGGGCGGGATGCTCGCCGGAGGCTGTGCGGTCGGCGCAGGCGTGTCCGGGGCGGCGGTGTTCACCGTCACGGCGTGGGTGACTCTGGGAGCGATGTGGCTTGGCGCGGCGCTGACCGACTGGCTGGTCGACCGCCGCGGGGCAACCGATCCGACCGTCGCAGCGCCGATCCTGCCGGTGGCTGGCGTCGACCCGGTGCCCGAGGCGCCGACCTGATCCGGCGGCCTTACCCGTGCGCGATGGGTTTGTCGGTAAACAGATAGTCGCGTAGTTCGTGGTCGAAACGCTTGTCCTTGCGACGGATCCACTCGAGCACCATTGCCGCATGCTCTTTTTCCTCGTCGCGGTTGTGGGCGAGAATCGCCTTGAGCTCCGCGTCCTTGCAGGCATCGACGCGCTGGTTGTACCAGTCCACCGCTTCGAGTTCTTCCATCAGCGAGACGATTGCGCGATGCATGTCGCGTGTTTCGTCGCTAAGTTCATCGATCGGCTCGTGGTAGCCTTCGCTCGCCATGGGAATGCTCCTGTGTTGTGGATGGGGTTCCACTCTAGTCAAGACCGGCGGTTGCTTCAATGCTTCCTTCGGGTTCCGGCATCGCGTTCCGCAGAAAGCGCAACAGTGCGTCGTAATGGTGATCGAGTGCGGCAAGCTCGTCGTGGCGGCCGGGCGTGAGCATCAACCGCGATGGCACGCCCGCCGCAGCAAGGATGCGTCGCGCATCGGACAGCGGCACGGTTTCATCGTGCTCGCCGTGGATCAGGAGGAGCGGGCTGCGCAGCCGGGTGACGGTGTCGATCGGCGCGATCTGGTCGAAGCGATGGCCGATGATCCATTCGACGTAATGGAGTGCATACCAGCCGAGCGGCGCGTAAGGGATGCGACGGCTGGAAAGCCAGCGTTGCATCATCTCGCGAGGATGGGCGAAAGCGGCGATGCTGACGACAGCGGCAATATCCGGCTGGCGCGAGGCTGCGAGCAGCGCAGCTGCGGCCCCGACCGAGTGACCGAGCACGGCGATCCGGGCGGGGTCGCTCTCCTTCCGGATCGTCAGCCAGGCAAATGCGGCGGAAAGATCTTCAGCGAAGCGCGGCATCGACGAAAAGGTGTCGCCGTCACTGTTTCCGTGGTTGCGCGCGTCGATCATCAATACCGCGTATCCGGCCGCATGCAATGGCGGGGCGAGCGGCAGCATCATGCCCGCGTTTCCGCCCCAGCCGTGCAGCACGATGATGGCGGGCGCGGGCCCGGTGCGAGCCGCCGGGATGAGCCAGCCGAACAGTGAGCGCGATCGTGCTGTCGGAATGCGCACTTCCTCGAAGCGCAGGCCGAAGCAGTCAGGGGCCGTCGTTTCCGCTATGCGCGGTGCGCGCAGGCTGCGGTGCAGTAGCCAGTGGGCCAGGCCGAGCAGGGTCAGCAGGGCAAGGATGCAGATCAGCATTGCGATGGCACGCCGGCAATCCAGCCTTCGAGCGGATCGAATTGCGCAGGCAAGCCAAAATTGCGATCGCCACGGATCGCCGCCCAAGCGCCCTGGACCAGGGCCAGCAATGCGTCGAGCCGGTCGCCGCGGGCATCGTCGGTGAGAAGTTGGCGCTGCTCGCGAGTGAGTCTCACCGGCAGTGAAAGCATATGCGTACCGGCTTCGACCGCATCGAGGATTTGTCTGCGGGTGGCGTGGCGGGCCGGGGTCTGCTTCGCGCGCTCGTCGCTCTTGTATGGGGCGGTATTGATCGAGCGGGCGAGAAACCCTGGGTAGGCCTCGAGGGCGTTTCGGGTCGGGTCGCCGGCGAACATCCCGGGTATGGAGATGTTCGCGTCGAGAAGGCGAGGGGCGCCCTCGAGGAACATCAGGCCGACGGGAGGATTCACGAGCTTCAACGGGCTGTGCGAACCCGCGTGGCTGTCAACCGCGCGATGTGCGTAGCGCCTGCCGTATGGTCGTGTCTGGCGGTAGGCATCCAGGCTTGCACGGAACGAGGTTCGGCCGATCTGCCGGCAATGCCGCACCAGTGAAGGCCAGTCGTCAGGCCAGCCAAGATCGATCACGGCCTCGCGGGGCAGACCAAAAGGAAAATCGAAGGCACCGAGCCAGGGGCCGGGCCGACGCAGCAGGGTATCAAAGGCCTGCCAGTCGACGCAGTCCTCTAGCGTGAGCAGATGCAGTGCCCCGTCGACGAAGCGGCCCGTAGCCACGGTGATTGGTTTGTGCCTGCACGGGGCGGAGGTGAAGTCGACGCCCAGCAGGCTCATGTCCGGGTTCATGTGGATACCGGTGGTTGCCCTTGCGGGCCGTGTCCCGTTCGGTACGACGGATGCGGTCCCTACGGCTTGGCAAGCGTTACGGGTGCCGGCCACACATAGCGGATCGCAGGCACGCTGCCCGTTCCGTCCGGAAGGCTTTCAGGAACGCAACTCTCGGCATGCCCGCCAAGACGCTCGTAGAAACGTCTTGCGCCCGCACTCGCTTCGAAAACCAGCAGATGCAAGGCCTTGTCCGGTGCGACCTCGAGGACACGCGCGATACCGACGCGCATCAGCGCGTCGCCGAGACCACGGCCGCACAGGCGGGGGTCTACGTGAAGATTGTCGAGCCGGGTGCCCCACACCGGATCGGCGTCGAGCTCGAAGCAGATGAAGCCGTGCAGTCCGTCTCGCGCTTCTGCGACGAAGGTGAGGAAGCGCGGGTCCCCGTCGGCGAGTCGGTGCCGCCAGACGGCATGGCGCTCTTCGAAAACGGGGCCGTCCAGATAAGTGTCGGACATGATGCCGCGATTGCTGGCTCGCCAGCTTCTCGCGTGGAGTTGGGCAATGGCGTCCGCATCGCTCTCGCGTGCCGGACGCAGGATCGGTTCCAGGTGGCTCATTGATTCTGCTTTCGATTGCCGCGCTTGTCGCGCAGATAAAGATGATTGCCACGGCGCTCGGTTTCAAACAGGCCGATGGCCTCGATCAGATCACTCAGTTTCTTGTAACCAAAGTTGCGCTGATCGAACGAGGTCTGATTGCCGATGTGCGAGCCGACCGCCGAAAGGGGGGCCCAGCCATCGTCGTCGTCGCAGGCTCCGACCGCATTGCGCAGCAGATTGACGAGCTTTGCGTCGCCACGGAGTTCCTTGCCGGGGCGCGGTGTCTCGTCGATCTCGACGGTTTCGCTCTCGACGGGCTGCGGGGTGCCGATATTCTCCAGATACAGGAATCTCGAACATGCATTCACGAATGGCGACGGAGTCTTCTTCTCGCCGAACCCATACACCTTGAGACCGTTTGCGCGTATGCGCATCACCAGCGGCGTGAAATCGGAGTCGGACGACGCGAGGCAAAAGGCATCGAGTTTCTGCGTGTACAACAAGTCCATGGCATCGATGATCATTGCGGCGTCGGTGGCGTTCTTGCCCTTCGTATAGGCGAACTGCTGCATCGGCTGGATGGCATAGTCGTGCAACACGTCTTCCCAACTCTTGAGACCGTGGCTCTTCCAGTTTCCATAGGCACGGCGGATGTTGGTGACCCCGTACTTGGCCAGTTCGTCGAGTATCACCTCGATCTTCGCGGCCGGACAATTGTCTGCATCGATCAGCAAGGCGATGCGGTTTTCCGTCTCCATCGCGGATGTTCCTCCCGTGGTGAGGCGCGATGATGAGGCTTTTGCGGGCGGTCGCCAAGTTTCCAGATGTTATTCATCCATGTTGCGCTGCGATAGATCCTGCGGTGCCAGCAAGGCAGCGAAGCGTTCCGCGGGCAGTGGTCTGCTGTAATGGAATCCCTGTGCGTATTCGCAGCCGTTCCGGGTCAGCAGTTCGATCTGTGCTTCGGTTTCGACGCCTTCGGCGACGATCTCGAGTTCGAGGCTGTGGCCCAGCTGGATGATCGTGCGCACGATTATCTCGTCGTCGGGGTCCACGCCGAGGTCCTTGACGAAGGCGCGATCGATCTTGAGGTGACTGACCGGAAAACGCTTGAGATAGGCAAGGCTCGAGTACCCCGTACCGAAATCGTCGATGGCGAGCTTCAGGCCGAGGCCTGCGAGCGCGGTAAGGGCGGTGTGGGTGGCCGACGCATCTTCCATGACGACCGACTCGGTGATTTCGAGAACCAGACTGCTGGCCGGCAGGCCGGTTTCTTCGAGCGTCTGGGCGATGGTGTTGACCAGCCCGTCGCGTCGGAATTGCACTGCCGAAAGGTTGACCGCAACCGGGATCGGGCGCCCGGCGATCTGTGCCCAGCGTTTCGACTGTTTGCAGGCCTCGGCGAGGGCCCAGTTTCCAAGTTCGTGGATATGGCCAAATTCCTCGGCGACCGGAATGAAATGATCGGGCGGGATGTGTGTTCCGTCGGGCAGTACCCAGCGCATCAGCGCTTCGGCACCGAAGAGCTTGCCGCTGCGCAGGTCGAACTGGGGCTGAAACCACAGGTGGAGTTCGCCGCTGCTCATCGCCTTGCGCAACCGCACATCGAGATCAAGTTTGTCGTTGAGCGCGACGTTCATGCTTTCGGAGTAAAAGCAGAAGCCGCGGCGTCCGGCATTCTTGGCCTTGTAGAGTGCGACGTCGGCTTTCTGCAGCAACTGCTCGCCAATGTCCCCATCTTCGGGGAACATCGCGATGCCCATCGATGCGCTGATCCTGAGCTCCCGCCCATCGAGGCTCACCGGATCGGCCAGTTCTTCCTGCAGCTTCTCGCAGACGTGCATGGCATCGGACGCACCGCGCAATTCCGGCAGCAGGATCACGAACTCGTCACCACCCTGGCGGGTGATCGTATCGGTCTCGCGAAGATGCGCCATGAGGCGGCCCGCCACGGCGATCAGCACCAGATCGCCGCACTGGTGGCCGAGCGTGTCGTTGATGGTCTTGAAATGGTCGAGATCGAGGTAGATCACGGCGACCTGATTCCCCTCGCGATGAGCCCGCGCGAGGGCGCGATCGAGGCGATCGTTCAGCAGGCTGCGGTTGGGCAGCCCGGTGAGCCCGTCATGGGTGGCGATGTATTCGATCTGCTCCATGGTGTTGCGTCGCTCGGAAATGTCCGAAAGCGTGCCGACCAGCCGCAGCGGTGCGTTCTGCGTGCTGCGGGTGACGACCTTGCCTCGCTCCATGACCCACAGATAGCTACCGTCGGTCCGCATCATGCGGTGCTCGCTCTCGAAGGTCTGGTCGAGTCCTTCAAGGTGGGCGGCAAGCCTGCGCTCCACTTCTTCCAGATCGTCCGGGTGAATGCGGCTTCGCCGGAATTCCGGCCCCTTGGGCGCAACGTCCACACCGAGCAGATCGAGCCATTCGGGCGAATAGAAAACGCGGTCAGAGGCAATGTCCCAGTCCCATACGCCGTGGCCCGAGCCTTCGAGGGCGAACTGCCAGCGCTGCTCGAGTTCGGCCAGCGTTCGTCGCTGGCGGCGGTTCTGCCCGAGCATTCCGAGCAAGGAGAGAAGCGATAGCGTGAGCAGTCCCAGCACCGCTGCCCCGGCCCAGATCTCGGTTCGGTAGCGCTCGTAGGTCGAGGGGTTGTAGTCGAGCAGGATGGCGTTTCCCGGAAGCTGGTCGATGGGGAGCTTCCAGCGCGCCATCTGGCGGGCGCTGTACATCGGGTGGCCCGGAAGTTCGAGTACCTTTCCGGCTGGCCAGCTGGCAGGATTCTCAACGAGTTTTCGCATGGTATCCGCGATGGCGGTGGCCGCCGTGCTGCCGGCAGATACCATTCCGCCAACGCAATCGCTCGCCTTCAAGAGCGGTTCGAAGGTACAGAACATCGGTACGCGGGACGCCTTGGAAAGTCGCGCAGCGTAGGTGGCGGGCGGCAGGAGGTTACGGCCCTTGCTGTCCCTGGAAGCCCTCAGCAACAGGACGATACTGTCGGGTGAGGCCTTGGCCAGTCGTGCCGGAAGTTCGTCGGCATCGAAATCACCGATGTAGCTGATCGTCAGCGTCTGCGTGAATCGTGTCAGGTCCCGACGTGCGATCTCCATCATCCGCTTCTCGACCGGGGTGGATCCGCCGATAACGAGCACGTTTCGCGTATGCGGCAGCAGCCGCACCGCCTGTTCGAGTGTTTCAGCAGCGGCGAGGCCGTTCTCGGCAACGCGTACGTCGGGGGGAATATCCAGGGATGCGGCATCGGCCGACGTGGGCTTGAGAAATACGACCGGTCCCTTGGCAAGGTCTCCGCCGAAATCGATGAAATATTTGGCTGCGGCAACGCCTGAAAGCAAGACCGCGTCGAATCCGGGCGCGGTGTCGACATGTTGGGCGTAGAGCTTCGAGATCGCCTCGGCCCGAGCCCGGTCGTAGAGCGGAAACATGCCCAGATAAAGTGTTTCGAGTCTTACCCCCGGTTTGTTCGGGCCCGCTGCCAGTGACTTGCGCAACCCGTCTTCGAGGGTGCGTTCGTAGGGCGTGTCGCGCTGCCCGAAAAATATTGCCAGGACCCGTTTCGGGTTTTCTGCCGGGACGCTGTCGAGCCCCCCCTCGCTCGCAACCACCAGCAGCGGCTGAATGAGGCTTAGCAGAAGAGCGAAGCGGCGAAATCTTCGAAACATTGCTTGAGGGTCGGGTGCGTGGCTTTGGTCAAATGGACGACAAGGAGATATCAACGGCCCGTCGCCGTTGTTTCTGTAGCGGTGGGAATGCAATGGGTCGCGCCCCCCGGCTGAATTCTAAGTCAGCAGTTCCCTGGAGAGGAGAATCGTGGCCTGATGGATTGCGACCGTATCCGCGATGTTGCGCGCATAGCCGCCCGCCATTGCGATTGCCACCGGAACGCTGCGGAACCGACAAGCCTCGAGCACCATCTGATCGCGGGCGGCGAGCCCTGCGCAGCTCAGGCTCAGGCGGCCAAGGCGATCGTCGACATACGGATCGGCACCGGCAAGGTAGATCACCAGCTCCGGGGCGCACCGGGCAAACACCGCCTCGAGGCCGGATTCGAGGCGCTCGAGATATGCGGCGTCCGTGGTGCCGTCCTCGAGTTCGATATCGAGGTCGGAGCGACCCTTCCTGAAAGGGAAATTCTTTGCCCCGTGAATGCTGAAGGTGAAGATGCTTGCATCATCCTCGAGAATCGACGCGGTGCCGTCACCCTGGTGGACGTCGCAATCCACGATGGCCACCCGTTCGACCCGTCCCTCGGCTTTCATTGCGCACGCGGCAATCGCCGCGTCATTGAATACGCAGAAACCCGCGCCGAAATCCCGGTGCGCATGGTGGGTGCCGCCAGCCATGTTTACGCCACAACCGTCCTCGAGCGCGCTGCGACAAGCGGCGAGCGTTGCACCGGCGGAGCGTCGCGAGCGCTCCACCATTTCCGGTGACCAGGGAAAGCCGATTCGTCTCGTTTCGTCCGGACGGAGTGAGCCGTCGATGATCCGCTGCAGATAGTCGGGATCATGGCTGCGCAGTATTTCCGCGTCGCTGGCCGCCGCCGGTACGACGAAATCGGCTTCGGCGAACCGTTTCGAATCGCGTAACGATGCGCGCAGCATCGCGTATTTCTCCATCGGAAAGCGGTGTCCGGTCGGCAATGGCAGGACGAAATGGTCGGCGTAGAAGAGCTTCATGGTGCGCCTTGCTGCGGCGGCGACTGAGTCAAGGCTTGATTCTAGTCCTGCCGTGCGGCGCGTGCATCGCGTCGATACGGGCCCATCGGGCATCCCGCGCGAGACGACCCGAATTGCCCGATTAATGCAAAATGCATTTTTTTGCGTTGAGGACGGCATGCAACGGATATTGCGGTTCCTGGTTTTCCTGCTTGCCCTGTTCGGACTCGCCGGGGGCTGTGCGGCCGATCCGCCGGCACTTCTCCTGGCACGGGACTGGGACGTCCGCAGCGATCCGCGTGGCTACTGGGTGAGCGAAAAGCTGGATGGTGTGCGTGCGCTTTGGGACGGAACGACGCTACGTACTCGTGCCGGAGAACTCATCGCCGCGCCAGACTGGTTCGTCGTCGGTCTTCCGTCCGTTCCGCTCGACGGCGAGCTATGGATCGGCAGGGGGCGCTTCGAGGCGCTTTCTGCGACCGTCCGCAGGCAGGCGGCACGTGACGAGGAATGGCGGGCGGTGCGTTACATGGTATTCGAGCTCCCCGGTGGCGAGGGCGACTTCGCCGCACGCCTCGCGCGTTTGGAGACGATCGTGACGCGCGCCGATGTCGGCTGGCTTGCGTTGGTGAAGCAGTTCAGGGTCATCGATGCGCGTGATCTCCTCCGTCGCCTGCGCGAAGTTGTCGCCGCGGGTGGCGAGGGTCTGATGCTCCATCGCGCCGATTCGCTTTATCTTACCGGCCGTGCCGATGCGCTCTACAAGCTCAAGATGGTGGACGATGCGGAGGCGCGCGTGCTTGCGCATCTGCCGGGCAGGGGGCGTTATCGTGGCCTTACCGGCGCGTTGCTGGTGGAAATGCCGGATGGTCGTCGATTCCGCATAGGCAGTGGGCTCACTGACGCGTTGCGCCGCGATCCACCGCCGGTGGGGAGTCTCGTGACCTATCGCTATCGCGGATTTACCAGGAGGGGCACGCCGCGTTTCGCGACCTTCTGGCGGGTTCGCGAACTGCCACGAGGGCAATGAGTGCGGCAGTTAGGAGCTATTCCCGGGCCGCCGTCTTCCGGGCGCCGCCGTTTACACCGGCGGTCAGGATGAAGCGCATCGCCGCCTCCCTGGGCATGTCGACCGGCACGAGGTCGGCGCGCGGGACGAACACCGTGTAGCCGCCGACCTGGTAGCTCATCGGAAGATAGACCGCCACTTCGTCGTCTCCCGCAAATCCCTCGGGCAGCGCCGAGAAATCGCTGCGGGTCACGAAGCCCATGAGCCGCAGGGACGTGCCGGGCAGGGTGAGTGAAACAAGCTGCAGGTCGTCGTCCTTGTCCTTGCTTGTCAGCAGACTGAAAAGGTCGCGCAAAGCCGAATAGATCGAGTTGATGAGCGGTATGCGCAGCAAGGCTTCTTCGACCTTGTGGAAGAGGGCACGAATCACCCAGGCCCGCATCAGGATCCCCACGCCGAACACGATGAGCGCGGCGAACGCGATGCCCATGCCAGGCATGCGGCTTTCACGTGGCAGCACCCATGCCAGTACGTTACCGAAGAACGACTCGGCCGTAACGAAAATCCAGACCAACAGGTAAACGGTTGCCAGGAGCGGCAGGACCGTCAGCAAGCCGGTTGCGAATATCTTGCCGAGCGCTTTCACATGACTCTCCGATCCGGTTTCATGGGCTGTGTTACGGCGAGCGGGTCAGGCATCTGTGCGGCGTAGGGTTGCATACCGCCTGTCCGTCAGCGGGGCCTCGCACCCGCGAGTGCGTGTCGGCGCAAATCTTCCGCTGGCCGCGCGCCTGCGTCGATCAATCGTCTTCGGGTTCGGGGGAAAGCCCGGGAAGCCATGCCGGTGCGTCTTCGACCTCGGCATAGACTTCATCAAACTCACCTTCCGGTACGACCGTCACCTTGATTTCGGGATCGTGGCTGCCGCCGCCCAGCAGCACGCCGCGGAGCGGGGAAACATCGGCAAAGTCGCGCCCCCAACCGAGCGTGATGTGCTCCATGTCGGGCTTGACGTTGTTAGTCGGGTCGAAATCGATCCAGCCTGATTCGGGGCAGTACACCGCCACCCAGGCGTGGGTTGCGTCCGCGCCGATGAGCCTGGGCTTGCCGGCCGGGGGACGGGTCAGCAGGTAGCCGCTCATGTATCTGCCGGCCAGCCCGATTGAGCGCAGGCACGACAGCATGAAGTGCGCAAAATCCTGACACACCCCACGGCGCTTCTCGAACACTTCGGTCACCGGTGTTGACACGGTGGTGGCCTCGGGATCGAACGTGAATTCGTCGAAAATCCGGTTCATCAGGCGTTCGACGCCGACGAGCATTGCCTCGCCTTCCGGAAAACAATCGTGTGCGTATTCGGCAAACTCGCGTTTTACCCGAACATGTCTCGATTCGAACAGGAAGCGATTGGCCTCGAGCAGTTCGGGCGGAAAACGCTTCCCGGCCTGATAGGCCAGCGTGCTTCGAACACGCTCCCAGTTCAGCCCTTTGTTGAGTTCCGGCCATTCACGCGGTGTGACCTCGACCCATGACTCGGCCCTGATCACCAGCGCGTCGTGATCCCGCTGCAGATGCAGGGTCCTGACCTTGTTGCCGAAATCGTCGACGAAGTCGTTGCTGCGGGTCGGCTGCGGGTCGACCGCCAGACGATGGGACAGACAGTGCTGCCAAGGTAACTCGCGTGGTGTCAGCCTGAGCATCTGCCGCGATTCCCCGACCGGCTGATCATATTCGTAACGCGTATCGTGGCGAATGTGATAACGGACGAAGCTCATTGCCATCCTCCCATCCGCGCGGTCAGGCCTGTGTGGGCGAAGTATTGGCGCTGGAGTTCGTCGGAGACCTGGTAGGAGGCGGCTTCGCACTGGAACAACAGATCCGCGAGTTCTTCGCATGCTTCATCGCAGCTGTCCGCTTCAAAGCGGGTGAGGTCAAAACCGCGCAGGGTCTCGGATAGCGCATCGAGCTGCAGCGGTCTCGATTGTCCGAGTTCGCGCGAATTCCGCTGCAGGTAACGGCGCAGGTTGTCGAGCTGGAATGCGACCGAATGCGGATTGGTGACATCGAAGGCGAGGAGATGCAGTACCGGCAGCAACTCGGGTGCGCGGCGATAGCGGGCGCGGTAGGTAACGATCGAATTGCCGGTTTCGAGCAGCCATTCGAGCGAGCGACGCCGCATGTTCCGGCTGGCGCGCAGCACGCCGGCCAGCAAGGTGGCCTGTATGGCAAGCCGCTCCAGCCTGCGGCCGACGATGAGAAAGCCCCAGCCTTCGTCCCGCGTCATGTCGTCCATGGCAAAACCGGCCAGGGCGATACACGACTGCATCACCTGGTCGACTGCGAGTAGCGCCTGTTCGACGTCGTCGACCGGTCCGGTTAGTAACTGCGAGAGTCGGTTGAGCGCACGCCAGTTGTCCGATGACAGCCTCTCGCGGACCTGGCTGGCAGCGCCCGAAAGCCTGTAGAGGCAGGACGCCAGCGAACCGGAATGACGCGGATCGGATACCGCCGCGAGCAGCAGGGTCTCGGTATCCTTTTCGGGTTCGTCTTCCTCCGGCGGCTCGATGAGGCCCATGTTGCGGGCTGCGCGTTCGACGCCGGGCAAGGTTGCCAGGGCTTCCGGGTCGGTGTCCGAGACCCGCGTGAGTGCCGCACGCAGTACCCGCGCGCTGCCTTCGCAACGTTCCGCGTAGCGGCCCATCCAGAAGAGGTTTTCGCCGACGCGGGAGGGTATTTCGGTGCCCGAGCAGACCAGATCGATCACGCCGAGCCGTGTCTTGAGCATGGTCGTGTCCGGCACGGGGCCGGTAGTGCGCACCCAGGTATCCTTCGAGAGGCCGCCGCGCTGCATCGACACGACTTCGTCACCTTCGCGCGGCGATACCCGTGTAAGCGCGCCAGGCATGACGGTGTAGCCGTCCGGCGTTGCCGCGGCAAACATACGTAGTCCGACCGAGCGAGGGACGATCCGGCGCTCGTGTCGCCGGCTCCATACCGGCGCCTGCGACAGGCGAACCCATTCCTGGGCAACGTAGGCGTGTGGCTGGGCACGGATGCGTTCGATCATGCGGGTGCGCGAATCGCCCTTGAGCTGATAGCCGAATACGGTTTCCATCCGCATGCTCGGGAAGGTCGGCTTGATGACAAGTTCGTCGAGATGCGAGAGCACGTATTCGAGCGCGGGTTCTTCCCCGCACCACCAGCTTGCGACCGCGGGGAGCTTGAGCGGTTCGCCAAGCAGCCTTTCCGCGATGGCAGGCAGGAAACCCAGCAAAGCGCCGGTTTCGAGTACACCGCTGCCAAGCGCATTGGCCATGAGCACGCGGCCGGCACGTACTGCCTGTAGCAGGCCGGGAACGCCAAGTGCGGAGTCGGAGCGCAGCTCCAGCGGATCGCAGAAATCATCGTCGAGGCGTCGGTAGATCGCATGCACCCGACGAAGGCCACGCAACGTCTTCAGGTACACCGTATCGTCACGTACCGTCAGATCCTGGCCTTCCACCAGCGGAAAGCCGAGATATCGGGCGAGGAAGGCGTGCTCGAAATAGGTTTCGTTGAAAGGTCCCGGGGTCAGCAGGACCGCAAGTGGCGCCTCGCCGTCGGTCGGTGCGAGGCGCGACATGCCTTCTTGGCTGGCGCGGAAGAAACTCGCCAGGGTCTGGACCTTGAGGTCGCGAAAGGCGTCCGGAAAGGTCCGCGACAGGATGATGCGGTTCTGCAGCGTATATCCGGTTCCGGAGGGGCCCTGCGTCCGGTCGCCCAGAACCCACCATTCACCGTCCGGCGCACGTGCCAGGTCGGCAGCGTAGTGGTGCAGGTAGATGCCCCCGGGGGGACGAATCCCTCGGCAAGGCCACTTGTAACCAAGCTGACCGAAAATGAGGGCAGGTGGAATCAGTCCATCGGCGATGAGTGTCTGGGGGCCGTAGAGGTCGGCGAGGATCAGGTTGAGGAGATGGGCACGCTGAGCCAGCGCGTCCGAGAGCGTTTCCCATTGCACCGGATCGACGATCAGCGGCAGGAGGTCGAGCTCCCAGGGCCGCTTCACGCCTTTCGGGTCTTCGTAAACGTTGTAGGTGACACCGTCGGCCTCGATGGACTCACGCACATATCGGGCACGCCGCTGCAGCGTGTCCGAGGGCAGAAGCTCCAGACGGTCGACGAAGGGTGCCCACTGGGGACGAACGCCGTCGTCGTCGAGGCGCATCTCGTCGAACCTGTGGGGCAGGCGCGGGTAGTCCTGAAGGAGGCTTGGCATCAGTTCTAAGGCGCCGGCTCGATTGGGGCCGACGCCTGGTTGGTTATTACCGGGTGCGCAAGTCTAGCGTGAAAGCGAACTCGGGATTGTGTCGAACTTCTCCTGCCTTGATCTGACCCGGCGTGTGTCCGTGCCGGAAGAAACGGCCCAAGCGGCGACTCTCCGCAGTAAATGCATTGACCGGGAAAGTGTCGTAGCTCAGGCCGCCCGGATGGGTGACATGGTATTGGCAGCCGCCCAGGCTGCGATCCATCCACGTATCGACGAGATCGAACGTGAGTGGATTGTCCACCCCGATGGTCGGGTGCAAAGCCGAAGGGGGACCCCACGCCTTGTAGCGGACGCCCGCGACGAATTCGCCCGCGGTGCCCGTTGGTGTCAGGGGCACGGTCTGGCCGTTGCAGGTCAGCCGATAGCGATCGGGTGCCATGCCGGTCACCTTGACCTGCAGGCGCTCGAGTGACGAGTCGACGTAGCGCACCGTCCCGCCGATGGCGCCTTCCTCGCCCATCACGTGCCAGGGCTCGAGGGCCGCGCGTACTTCGATCTCCATGCCCTTGACCGCGAAGTCTCCGTATTTCGGGAAGCGGAATTCTAGGTGCGGGGCAAACCATTCGGCCTTCATCGGATAACCCGCGGCCTGCATTTCGTCCATGACGTCGTTGAAGTCCTGGGCGACGAAGTGGGGCAGCATGAAGCGATCGTGCAGCTCGGTGCCCCAGCGGACCAGTTTGGCCGGCTTGAACGGTTTTTCCCAGAAACGCGCGATCAGGGCCCTGAGCAGCAATTGCTGGGTCAGGCTCATGCGGGCATGGGGCGGCATCTCGAAGGCACGCATCTCCAGCAGCCCGAGGCGACCTGTGGGGCCGTCTGGCGAATAGAGCTTGTCGATACAGAACTCGGCACGGTGGGTATTGCCTGTCGCGTCGATGAGCAGGTTGCGCAACGCGCGGTCGATCACCCACGGCGGGCACTTGTCGCCGTTCTCGGCGAGGACCCGGTCGAGTTCCTTGAACGCGGTCTCGATCTCGTACACCGAGTCGTTGCGGGCCTCGTCAATGCGCGGGGCCTGCGAGGTCGGCCCGATGAAGATGCCGGAGAACAGGAAGGACAGGCTGGGGTGGTTGTGCCAGTAGCTGATCAGGCTTCTGAGCAGGTCGGGCCTGCGCAGGAAGGGCGAATCCGAAGGCGTGGCGCCGCCCATGACGAAATGGTTTCCACCGCCAGTGCCGGTGTGGCGACCGTCGAGCATGAACTTTTCGGTCGTCAGGCGCGACTGCCGGGCCGCTTCGTAGAGGTGGGTGGTCTGATCGACCAGTTGATCCCAGCTTGCTGCGGGGTGGATATTGACTTCGACCACACCGGGATCGGGGGTGATCCGGAAGTGTGCCAGGCGCGGGTCGCCGGGCGGCTCGTAGCCTTCGAGCATGACCGGTTGATTCAACAGATCGGCAGTGGCTTCGATCGCGGCGACCAGTTCGAGATAGTCCTCAAGCGCGGCGACCGGTGGCATGAAGATGTACAGAATGCCGTTGCGCGCTTCGGTGCACATCGCCGTGCGGGTGATCCAGGCTGCGGACTGGCCGAAGGTCGGACGGGTACTGGTCGATGCGCTGCGGTCGGAAGCTGCGGCCGCGGCTGCAGCTGCGGCCTTTGCCCGCGCTGAAGCTGCAATTTCGCCCGCTACCGGCTCCCCCATCAGGTTGCGCGGGCCGCCGGAAATCGATTGGGGGCGAATTTCGGAATAGCGCGGCAGGGGCGGGAAAGTGTTGAACTGGTCCGGTTGGTGAATCCAGGGATAGTCCGTCGCGCCGGTCCACGGTTGCGAGTCGAGCGGCAGACGATAGCCGATCGGCGAATCACCGGGCACCAGGTAACAGCGGCTCTCGCGCAGAAACCAGGGGCCGGTCTGCCATTTTCGCGTCGCCGGATTGCGGGTGATCGGTAGCACGTGGCCCGAAACCTTGTCGAGGCCTGCGGTGAATACCCTCTTGAGGCGCGCGCGTTCCATTTCATCGTCGAGACGCGAGTCAAACGGGTCGACGTTCACCGGGAGTCGGCTTTCGCGCCACATGTAGTAGAACACATCCTCATAGGCGGGAAACACGTACTTGCTGTCCAGCTCGAGCCGTATCGCCAGGGCCTGAAGGAATTCGCCGGCAATGCGGTCATCGGCAATGCCGCCACTGCGCTCATCGGCAATGAGCGCACCGTTCTCCCAGATCGGCTCGCCGTCCTTGCGCCAGTAACAGTTGAGTGACCAGCGCGGCAGCTGCTCCCCTGGATACCATTTTCCCTGGCCGAAATGGACAAGCCCCTTGGGCGCGTACTTGTCACGCATCCGGTGGTAGAGATCCGCGGAAAGAAGGCGCTTGGTGGGTCCCAGGGCGTCGGTATTCCATTCCGCTCCGTCGGGATCATCTACCGATACGAAGGTCGGCTCTCCGCCCTGGGTCAGACGCACATCCATGCGTTCGAGCGCGTCATCCACCGCGTGACCGAGAGATTCGATCGCGGTCCATTGTTCCTCGGTGTAGGGCTTGGTGACCCTTGGCGCCTCCCAGATCCGGGTGACGGACATCTCGTGATCGAACGTGACCTCGCACTTTTCGAGCCCACCGGTGACCGGTGCCGCGGAGCCCGGCTCGGGCGTGCAGGCGAGCGGAATATGACCCTCTCCCGCCAGCAGACCCGACGTCGGGTCGAGGCCAACCCAGCCGGCGCCGGGAAGGAAGACCTCTGTCCATGCGTGCAGGTCAGTGAAGTCCACTTCGGTTCCCGACGGGCCGTCGAGCGATTTGACGTCAGGTTTGAGCTGGATCAGGTAACCGGATACGAAACGGGCTGCGAGGCCGACGTGGCGCAAGAGCTGGACCAGCAACCACGCCGAATCGCGACACGATCCGGACCTGCTGACGAGCGTCTCCTCGGGCGTCTGGACACCCGGTTCCATGCGGATCGTGTAGCCGATGTGCTGTTGCAGACTGCTGTTCAGGTCAACCAGGAAGTCGATCGTGCGCCGTTTCTCGAGCGAGATGCCGGCGAGGTACTTCGAGAACTCGGGTGTTGCCGGCAGGCATTTCCGGAACGGGGCCAGCTCTTCGCTCTGCCACGACTCGTAGGCGAACGGAAATTCCTCTGCGTAGCTCTCGAGAAAGAAGTCGAACGGGTTGAAGACCGCCATTTCGGCGACCAGATCGACCTCGACCTTGAATTCGGTGGTCTTTTCGGGGAATACCAGCCGGGCCTGATAGTTCGACTGAGGGTCTTGCTGCCAATTGATGAAATGCGGTTCCGGCAGTATTCGAAGCGAGTAACTGAGTATCCGGGTGCGGCTGTGCGGTGCGGGGCGCAGCCGGACGATGTGGGGTCCGAGGCTGACCGGTCGGTCATAGTGGTACTGGGTAAGGTGGTGCAGGGCCACATGAATGGACATCTAGTGAACTCCGGTAGGGCAACTGACTGAGACGATAGCAAGGAGCAGGCCAACGGATACAAGCGTATCCGATGAGGCGCGGACCCGCCAGTAAAAGCGGAACGTGCATGCTGCGGTGCAGTCTGCACCGCTTCGATGCATTGAGTGCGCCGCACTGGTGCGTCGTGAGGCTGGCAGCCGCGATACACTTGGACATCGAACCACTTCAGGCCGTGCAGCGCCGAGCGAGGATTCACGCATGAGCATCGTCGAACAGATACGTCGCGAGCAATCGGCTCATCTGGCCAGTATTCGCAGGGATATTCACGCTCACCCGGAACTGGCTTTTGCCGAGCATCGTACCGCCGAACTCGTCGCCTCGCGGCTCGAGGCACTGGGCGTGGAGGTGCATCGCGGCGTTGGCAGGACCGGTGTCGTCGGCGTGTTGCGCGCTGGCAACACTTCCCGGGCGATCGGCTTGCGCGCCGATATGGATGCCTTGCCGATGCAGGAGCGCAATACCTTTCCGCATCATTCGCGCATCCCGGGGCGAATGCATGCTTGTGGTCATGATGGTCATACCACCATGCTGCTCGGCGCAGCCACCCATCTCGCGGCGAATCGCGATTTCGACGGAACCGTTTATTTCATCTTCCAGCCTGCGGAAGAGGGCGATGGCGGCGGTCGCGAGATGATCGAGGACGGTCTGCTGGAGCGTTTTCCGATGGGGTCGGTATACGGCATGCACAACTGGCCCGGTTTGCCGGCGGGCTCGTTCGCGGTCCACGATGGTCCGGTGATGGCTTGTGCCGATCGTTTCGACATCGAGATTCTCGGCCACGGTGCCCATGCCGCGATGCCTCATCTCGGCATCGACCCGGTCGCCGCGGGCTCGGCTCTGGTGCAGGCCCTGCAGACCATCTCCAGCCGAACCATCGACCCGGTGGACGCGGTGGTGGTGTCGGTGACCCAGTTTCATGCGGGTGAGGCCTACAACGTGATTCCGGATCGAGCGACGCTGTCCGGGACGGTCCGTGCTTTCAGGCCCGAGGTGCGTGAGCGCGTCGAAGAGAGCATGCAGCGGATATGCGCAGGGGTTGGTGCGGCGTTCGGCGCCAACGTCAAGTTCGCCTACCGTCGCGGCTATCCGCCGACCATCAACAGCAGCAAGGAGGCGGCGCTGTGCGCCGAGGTGGCGGCTGGCGTGGTTGGCGAATCGATGGTGCGGACCGACATGAAGCCCAGCATGGGCGCGGAAGATTTTTCCTATTTCCTGCAGGAGCGACCGGGGGCCTATGTGTGGATAGGCAATGGTCCGGGTGAGGGCGGCTGCGTGCTGCACAATCCCAATTACGATTTCAATGATGACATCGCGGCAGTCGGCGTGGCTTACTGGGTCCGGCTCGTTGCGCGCCTTCTCGCCGTCAGTGCCTAGCATGGCAGGAAGTTCGGAGGATCCGGTTCTTGCCGGGTTGCGTACCTGCGTACACCGCGCAATCGACCGGCTGCCCGTTATCGCGCTTCGCCCGACGTTCATCCGCAGGCTGCTCGTCCTGCTGGTTCAGGCCATGCTTCCGGGGGGCGGGAAATGATTCACCCTCGATGGTCTGCCCGATATTGAGAACCCGCCAGCGCCTCGCTTGTCCGAACTCCATGTCATTGCTCCGCCTCTCCTTTCGAATGCTCCTGCGCGACTTGCGCGCGGGAGAACTTCATTTGCTCGCGCTTGCCCTGATCATTGCCGTGGCCAGCCTCACGAGTGTCGGTTTTTTGACCGACAGGGTGAGCCAGGCGCTTCATCGTGAGGCGAATCAGCTGCTCGGCGGTGATCTCTTGCTCAAGGCCGATCACCCGTGGGCGGGCAGCGTGATCGAAGGCGCTCGGTCGCGGGGGCTTGAAGTGGTGACGACGACGCAGTTCACCAGCATGGCGAGTACCGCGGAAGCTGCACAGCTGGCGGGCATCAAGGCGGTTGAGCCGGGCTACCCCTTGCGGGGCAGTCTGCGTATCGCGCCCGGGCCCAACCGCGCCGATGCGCCAGCGCCGGGTGTGCCGCCGCGAGGAGAGGCCTGGCTCGACGAGCGGCTTTTCGCGGCGCTGGCGCTGAAGCCTGGTGAAAAGGTCGGACTTGGCAATGTCGAACTCAAGGCCAGTGCCATGGTGAGCTTCGAGTCGGACCGGGGGGCAAACTTTTTCAGCTTGTTACCCAGGATCATGATCAACGCCGGTGATCTTCCGGCGACCGGGCTGATCCAGGAAGGAAGTCGCGTCAGCTACCACTTGCAGGTAGCCGGCAGGGAGGCGGCGGTGGCGGCCTTCCGTGAGTGGGTCGGGCCGCGGCTGGGGCGCGGCGAATCGCTCGAATCGGTCGATAATGCGCGCCCAGAGATCAGGCGCGCGCTTGATCAGGCGCAACGATTCCTGCGGCTCGCTGCCCTGCTGGCGGTGATTCTTGCGGCTGTCGCGGTCGGCCTTTCGGCCCGGCGCTTCATGCAGCGACATGTTGACGGCTGTGCCGTGATGCGCTGTCTGGGCGCACCGGCACGGCGCGTCATGCTGCTCATCCTGATCGAGTTCCTGATCTTCGGCGTCGTTGTCTCCCTGATTGGCGGGGTGCTCGGCTGGGGCGTGCAGTGGGGGCTTGGCAGTGTGCTGGCCGGGGTACTCGGCGCGCGGCTGCCGAATCCGTCGATGCTGCCCTTTGTCCACGGCTTGTCGGTGGGGCTCGTCTTGTTGATCGGGTTCGCGGCACCGCAATTGATGCGACTGGGCTCTGTGCCGACATTGCGCGTGCTGCGAAGGGAATGGGGCGTGGTCGAGCCAGCCGCCGGCACCGCGTGGGCAATGGGCGCGGCGGTGCTGCTCGGCATGTTGTTGTGGATCGCCGCCGACTTCAGGCTCGGGGTGTTGGTGGCTGGCGGGTTTGCCGCTGCGCTGGGTATTTTTGCGATCGCCGCGTGGTTTGTGTTGCGTGCCTTCGGGGCGCTGCCGGTTACGGCAATCGGTGGAGGTTGGCGCTACGGGATCGCGGGCTTGCGACGGCGCATGGGGGGAAGCGTGGTGCAGGTGGTGGCGCTGGGCATCGGGCTGAGCGCCTTGCTCCTGCTCACCGTGATCCGGGCCGATCTGCTCGATACATGGCGTCGCACGGCTCCGCCGGATGCGCCGAACCGCTTCATCATTAATGTGCAGCCCTATCAAAAAGACGAAGTGGCCGATTTCTTCGTCAGATCGGGGCTTGAACGACCGGTGCTCATGCCGATGATCCGCGGTCGGATGGTAGCGATCAACGGCGCGGTAGTGAAACCCGACGACTATAAGGACGATCGCGCCCGCCGCCTTGCGGAGCGGGAGTTCAATCTTTCGTCAGCTGCGGGGTTGCCCGAAGGCAACCGGGTCGTCGATGGGCACTGGCACGGCTCGACCGATGCTGCCCAATGGTCGGTTGAAAGGGGGCTGGCCAACGAATTCGGCCTCAAGGTGGGCGATCGGGTCGCGTTCGATGTTGCCGGCGAACGAATCGAGGCACCCATCAGCAGTGTGCGCGAACTCGACTGGGATTCGATGCGGGTGAATTTTTTCTTCATCGCTTCTCCGGGTCTGCTCGACGGGCGACCGGCCAGCCTGATCGCGAGTTTCCATCTGCCGTCATCCGAGCATGATTTCACCACGCGTCTGGTGGCTGCTTTTCCGAACCTTTCGGTGATCGATGTGACCGCGGTGCTTGCCCAGATCCAGTCGATGATGGACCGTCTGATCGCGGTGGTGCAGTTCGTCTTCGGTTTCGCGGTCCTGGCCGGGCTGGTGGTGCTATGGGCTGCGTTGCAGTCGACCCATGATGAACGCGAATACGAACTGGCCATGCTGCGTACGCTTGGCGCCCGCAATCGCCAGTTGCGGCATGCCTTGCTGGCCGAGTTTGCGGCGCTGGGTGCGATCGCCGGGGTATTGGCTGGAGGCGGGGCTACCGCAATCGGCTGGGTGCTGGGTAACCAGGCCTTCAAACTGACCGACTATGTACCCGGAACGTCGGCAATGGTGCTTGGTGCGCTGATAGGTTGCACCGGCGTGATTCTGGCTGGATGGCTGGGTACGCGGGCATTGCTGAAGCGCCCGCCGTTGGCCAGCCTGCGAGCCCTTTCCTGAACTGTCGGACGGGCTCGCCGCGCTATACTCGCGGCCATGTCAGCGCCTGAGTTCGAGAATCTGTTGCATCAATTGCGGCCTTGGTGGCCCTATGTGATTGGTGCCGTCGCCTTGTTGCTCGGCGGCTTTCTCTGGCTGTTGCTGACGACCATGCGTCTGCGACGCGGGCAGAGGGATCTTCCGGATCTCGTTGCGGGTCGGCTCAGCCCGATGCTGGAGGATCTGCATCGGCAGATGCTGGGCAACCTGCACCTCGGTCTCGAGCGGCAAGGGGATCGTTTTGGCAGCCAGGCGAACACGAATGCGGAGCGCTTGCAGGTGCGCATTGCGGGCGACCTGAACGCCACCCGCGATGCAATGCAGACCTTGCAGCTCTCGCTGCAGGGCGCGCTCGCGGGCCAGCGTGAGGACGCGTCCCTGAAATTGTCTGAACTTGGTGCCGCCATTGCCAGCCGTCAGGAGCAACTGCGCGGTGAGTTGCTCGAAAAGACACTCACGACGCTCTCCGAACACGCGCGTGCCGATCGCGAGTTGCTGGAAGGGGGGATCAGGAAATCCTCGGTCCAGCTGGCGGCCAGTATCGAACAGCTTACCCGGACCATCAACGAGCGCCTCGAATCGATTTCCGGGAGGGTCGATGAGCGGCTCGAAGAGGGTTTCAAGAAGACGAACGAAACCTTTGTCAGCGTGATGGCGCGGTTGGCAACGATTGACGAGGCGCAGAAGAAGATTGATGGACTGACCACCAATGTCGTCAGCCTGCAGGAACTGCTTGGCGACAAGAAAGCTCGGGGCGCATTTGGCGAGGTCCAGCTCGAGGCCTTGATCACCAATGCGCTTCCGCCTGACGCATACGCATTCCAGGCGGCGCTGCCGAACGGATCGAGGGTCGACTGCCTGCTGAGCCTGCCTGAACCGACCGGCCGGGTGGCGGTGGATTCGAAATTCCCGCTAGAGAACTACCACCGCATGTTCGACACGGAGCTTGCGGAGATCGAACGCCGTTCGGCACGCAATGCTTTTCGCGCCGACGTGAGGAAACACGTGGACGCGATTGCCTCAAAATACGTTCTGCCCGGCGTGACCTCCGACGGCGCCGTGATGTTCCTGCCGGCGGAGGCCGTATTTGCTGAAATCCATGCCTATCACCCGGAGGTGGTCGGCTATGCGCAGCAACGACGCGTGTGGATCGTCTCGCCGACTACCCTCATGGCGGTGTTGAATACCGCCCGCGCCGTGCTCAAGGACGTGGAGACGCGCAAGCAGATCCATGTGATCAAGGATGCATTGGGCAAGCTGTCCAAGGATTTCGCCCGTTTTGACGAACGCATGCAGCGGCTTGCAACGCATATCGAGCAGGCCAGCAGGGATGTTCAGGACGTGCAGGTATCGAGTCGCAAGATCTCGGCGCATTTCCAGAAGATCGAATCCGCCCAGCTCGATGGAATTGATGCGGAAGGCGCCTTGATCGAAGGCACCCAGCGCTGAGTTCTTTCAGCCGCCGATATAGGACATCTCGATTTTCTTGAGTGCCGCGGTTTCGGCGGTGCGGATTTCCGAATAGCGGTCGTCCCGACCACGCCACAACCCACCGATGAAGGCAGTGAGCTGAGCATTGCTCGCGCCACTGCGCAGGAGGCTGCGCAAGTCGTGGCCTTCCTGAGCGAACAGACAGGTGTAAAGACGCCCCTCGGTGGAAAGCCGGATGCGGCTGCAGGTTGAGCAAAATGCCTGCGTTACCGAGGAAATCACGCCGATTTCGCCGCCACCATCGATGTAACGCCAGCGCTCTGCCACTTCGCCGTCGTAGTTCGGGCTGATCGGTTCGAGCGGAAACTCGGCACCGATCAGGTCGATGATCTCCCGGGAGGGTACTACCTGATCCATCTTCCAGCCGTTCGATGCGCCGACGTCCATGAACTCGATGAAGCGCAGGATGTGGCCACTCCGGCGGAAATGCCGCGCCATCGGCAGGATGCCGTGATCGTTCATTCCCCGCTTGACGACCATGTTGATCTTTATCGGCGCCAGACCTGCTGCCGCTGCCGCATCGATGCCTGCAAGTACGTCGGAGACCGGAAAGTCGACATCGTTCATGGCCTTGAACGTCGGGTCGTCGAGCGCGTCCAGACTGACCGTGATCCGCTGCAGACCGGCAGCCTTGAGGCGCGGCGCCAGGCGGGGCAGCAAGACGCCATTGGTCGTCAGGGTGAGTTCGATTTCCGGAATTCGGGCGAGCATCCCGATCAGTTCCGCCACGCCTCGTCGGAGCAGCGGTTCGCCGCCTGTGATTCGAATCTTGCGGACGCCATGGCTCACGAAGATCCGCGCGACGCGCTCGATTTCTTCGAAACTCAGCAGTTCGTTTCTGCCAAGGAACGGATAGTCCTTGCTGAAGACCGATTTCGGCATGCAATAGATGCAGCGGAAGTTGCACCGATCGGTGACCGAAATTCGCAGGTCGTGCAGGACCCTGCCGCGGCGGTCGTGGAGCGCACCGGTAGCACGCTCTTCGCCTAGCGAGGCGATGTCGGGAGTGTGGCGTGCATCCAGGATCGGAATGATTCGGTCACTCGACATGGTGGGAGTGTTCGTCACTGAGGGAATGCTGGATTGGACATCGCATGCGTCAGCGGTTCCTTGCGCTGGCACAAGCGCCGACAACTGCCGGCATTATCGAGCGCGAGATGGCGCGCTGCAAGGCGTGGGCCGTCGCCGGGTTCAGCGGGACAATGTCGGTGGTCGGTGCCGCGAAGCGCTATCATTCGGTCCGGGGATGGGTATTAGACGGCTGTCTGATATTCGCGCGGCGGCAGGGCGCAAAAAAGCCCCAACTTCTCAGTTGAGGCTTGGTTGCTTTGGCTCCCCGACCTGGGCTCGAACCAGGGACACACGGATTAACAGTCCGTTGCTCTACCGACTGAGCTATCGGGGAATCAAGAAGCCAAAATTATAGAAATGGATCTTAGTCCTGTCAACCACTTCCGATAAAATGGGGTCCACAATAATGACATCAATGGGTTCTGGTAGATCGGCATGAGCGAATTGCGAGACGACCTGGTCCTCGTCCGGACCGAGGCCGGGGACAGCGCGGCGCGGCGGCCTCGCCGAATTGCGTCTTCGCGTGCGCGGGCAGCGTTGTTGTTGCTGGATGGCGTGCTTACGATCGGCGAACTCAAGCGGCGCTTTGGCGATTCGCTGGAAGTCGAGGCTGCGATGGAGGAATTGCTGGCGGAAGGTCTCGTGGCGGATCGCGACGAGTCGCCGTCAGGCGCCGACGCGGCAACGTCCATCGATGCGCGATCGGATTCCCTGGTGCAGACCGCGGCTACGGAAGAGGGCAACGGCCCTCCGACGGAGTTGCCTACCGGCAAGGCACGGTCGGGCTCGGGCGAGGGGCCCGCCAGTGATCTGCGAATCGAGCCTAGCCTGCGAACCAATACCGTTTTCCCGGACGACGATTTGCCGCCTCCGACCGAGTCGGGCACCCCGCGACCCGAAGAGCCGAAAGAGCCTTCGCGGGCGGTGTTGGCGGCGGACCGTGCGCGTTACCACTTCGTCCGGACGATGCGCGGTTTCGGTTACCTGGTGCTCGCGACGCTTGCGGTGGCGCTGTTCGCATTGGCCTTCAAGCTTCCCGAATGGTATCGCGGTGAAATCGAGTCGCATGCTCGTGGAGTCGGCGGCCAGACGCTGAGGATCGATTCGCTTGGCGTCGCCTGGAAGCGGGGACCAGTCCTGCTTCTTGAGGGCATCAGCTTCGTCGATGACGAATCGGTCGGAATCGCCTCGGTTGCGGTGGCGCCGGACTGGTATGAGTTGATGTCGCGTGGAAGACTATCGACGCGACTGGACATCGACGGATTGAGGGGGCGTCCGTCGGCCCTCAGAAACCTGCTGGCGCGTCTTGACCTCGATTCATTGTCGACCGGAAGGATCTCGTTCGGAGGCTTGAGGGTCGAGCTTGCCGAAGGCATGGCGCCGATTTTTGCGGGAGAGGCATCGGTGTCCGGAGGTTATGTCGGGACGCTGAATCTGCGTGACGAGTCGGATCTGGTGCGAATCAGGGTCGATGGCCTCGACGCGATGCCACTGAAGGTGTCGATGGCAGCCTCGGGGTGGACCTCGCCTTTACTGGACAAGCTCAAATTCGAACAGATGCAGATGGATGGTGAGCTTCTGGACGATCAACTCAGGTTGACCGACATGCGGGCGGCAGCCCAAGGTGGGCGTTATTCTGCGACCGGGACGCTGTTGTGGAATCCCGCTCCGTCCTTTGAAGGAATGCTGTGGCTTGATGGTGTGCAACTCGAACGCCTTTTGCTTTCGGTCTTGCCGGGCGCCCGAGCGGAGGGGAGCATCTCGGGCCGTTTCAAGCTGACCAGCAGTGCGCAGACGACCAGCGGGCTGGCGGCCAATGCCCGTATCGACGGCGACTTCAAGGTCGTTCGGGGAAACCTCGGCAGCGCCGACCTGGGCGGCGTTCTGCGCGAGCGTGGCGGCGGAACGGTACAAGGGGGAATGACGCGATTCGATACGGTACGTGGCCATCTGCGGACGTCGGCGGAGCTGATCACGGTGGATATCAGACAGCTCGATGCCGGAGGGCTCGACGCAGTCGGGACACTTCGTCTTCCTGCCGATGGCACGGTGAACGGGAGAATCCAAGGCTCGGTTCGGGCGGGTGAGCGGCAGCTTTCCCTGCCGATCGAGGTGTCCGGCTCGGTTGCAGCGCCAGCCTTGAGGCTTCGACCCGAGGCTCCGGCTACGCCTGAGACGGGTGCGCAAGCGTCCGGCGAATGATCGATCGCAGCTGTTGATTGCCGCGGCTCAGGCCGCTTCGAAATGATCGAGCATCAATTGCACCTTGCTTTGGCCGTTGTACTCATTGACGGCGAGCCGGTATGCGGCGTGGATGCGGCCCGGCGCGCTCTCGGCGAAATTGAACTGGATCGCGTCGAACACGTCCTGTCCCTTCCTGAGGCGTAACTTGAGGTGCCGGTCCTTGAGCAGACGCTGGCTCTCCACTTCGAAGATGTCATCGAACACCGGGCCCGGAAAACCCTGACCCCAGACTTCCCTTTCCAGCAGGCGGGCGCCTTCGAGCGACATGTAGGCGCTTTCGAGCGCCCCGTCTGTCTCGATGGTCCGGGTAAGCGCGGCCGGGTCGACCAGTGCGGCGACAACGAGTTCGAAAGCGCGCCGGAAGCGCTCGAAATCGGCCTCATGGATGGTCAGTCCGGCAGCCATTGCGTGCCCGCCGAACTTGAGGATCAGGTCCGGTTGCTGTTTGCTGACCAGATCAAGCGCATCACGAAGGTGAAGACCTGGAATGGATCGCCCGGAGCCCTTCAGCTCTCCGGCGTTTCCGCGGGCAAAGGCAATCGTGGGGCGGTGGAACCGTTCCCGGATGCGGCCGGCAAGAATGCCGATCACACCCTGATGCCAGTCAGGTTCGAAGAGCGAAATCGATACGGATTCCCCTGGGTCGACTGCCTCCAGGCGCAGTAGTGCGCCTTCCTGCATGTCGGCTTCGATGGCCCGGCGCTCACGGTTCAATCGATCGAGCTCCTGCGCGATATTGAGTGCACGCCCCATGTCGTCCGTGATCAGACATTCGATTCCAAGCGACATGTCGGCGAGTCGGCCAGCGGCATTGAGCCGGGGCCCAAGCGCGAAACCGAGATCGAAGGTCGTGGCCCGCTCCGCTTCGCGTCCTGCCGCGGCGAAGAGGGCGCGGATTCCCGGTTGGACCCGCCCCGCACGCATCCGCTGCAAGCCCTGAGAAACCAGAATCCGGTTGTTGTGATCGAGTTGAACAACGTCGGCTACCGTGCCGAGCGCAACCAGGTCGAGCAATTCTCCGAGGTTCGGCTCCGGGGCATTCTCAAAGGCCCCACGACTGCGCATTTCCGCGCGCAGGGCCAGCATGGTGTAGAACATCACGCCAACGCCGGCGAGGGCCTTGCTCGGAAAATCGCAACCCGGCTGATTGGGGTTCACGATCACGTCGGCTTCGGGGAGTTCGTCACCAGGCAGGTGGTGATCGGTAATCACGGTGGCAATGCCACACTCCCGGGCGGCTGCGACGCCTTCGACGCTGGCGATTCCGTTGTCAACAGTGATCAGGACCTCGGGCTGGATCCCGGTGGCCAACTCGACGATGGCCGGTGTCAGGCCGTAGCCGTATTCGAAGCGATTCGGCACCAGGTAATGTACGTCTGCACCGAAGGCCCTCAAGGCGCGCACGCCCACCGCGCACGCCGTGGCGCCGTCGCAGTCGTAGTCCGCGACGATGACCATGCGCGCACCGGCTTCCACTGCGTCCGCCAGCAATTGCGCGGCCTCCCGAACGCCGCGCAATTGCTGTGGCGGTATCAAGGCCTTGAGCCCATAGTCGAGATCACTGCGAGCGCTGATGCCACGTGCCGCGTAAATACGGGCCAGCAGGGGAGATATCCCCGCGTCCACGAGGCGTTGAGTGGTGCCGGCAGGCATGGTTCGGGCAAGAATTCTGGTCATGCGATGTTCTTATGAAAGGCGTCGAGCGGGAGCGGATGCTTCCAGAAGCGCCACAGGCTGCCCGCTTTCAGGGTGAAGTCGAGGGTTGCACGCTCGCATGGTGCGGTGATTCGCAACTCGTCGAGGCTGCCTGTCTTGAGGGCGGCGAGCGCGGGCGCGAACCAGTCGCGCTCGAGTGCGATGAGTCCATTGCGCCAGTCGTCGAGATTCAGATACTGGGCACTTTGCTGGAGTTGTTCCAGGATCGCCAACGCACTGCTGCCGGTCTTGATGTCGAGGCGTGTCGAATCGGTGCAGACAAGGCCGGCGAGTCGGACCAGACCGCGTGCCAGGGTGCCGTTTGCCTGGATGAGCTGCGCGGGTCGTTGCAGCGCGCTCGGCGGATCGCCGGCACCCCAGAACCACAGGCTGTTGATCGGACGAAAACCGCTGGCTTCGCGGGCTGCATTGACCGGGTGGCCATGCAGCCACACCTGGATCTCGTTGCTGAGCCTGTGCCAGTCGCGGGCCTGAATACCTTCTGGCATGAAGGGCCCCACCGGCCGGCCGGCGACGTCGGAAAGCGCCGCGAAGTTCGCCTCGGGTCGCTTCGTCGACCACAGATACCATCGATCTGCCGCGGGCGCCTCGAACCGGCCGATGTCTGAAAATGTTTCGTTCAACCCCTCGATGATCCGGGCTGCTTCGTCTTCACGTATCTCGAGTCCGCTGGCATCGGCCAGCAGCAGATGTTCGCGCGCGAAGTGGAGGTTGACCGGGTCGGCGCACAGGCAGGTGCCGATGTCGTGCAGCGGCGCCACAGGCTCTCCCGCGCGGCGCAGTGCGGCATGTGGCAAGGCATCCGTTGCGAGCCCGAAAAGATCGGCGAGGCAGCGGTCGAGCGATTGAGCAGGCCTTGCAGCGGGCCTGGCATGACCAAGAATGGTCTCGAGGGCAGGGAGTGCAAGACCACCGGCCGGCGTCGGCGTGCGCGAGGCAGGCCAGAGCAGGCCGGGGATGATCAGACGGTACGGCATGGGTATCTCTCGCGGAGGCGACGATGTTAGCACGAGGCGACGCCGCGGCCCGATCGCAGGTGGTACCGGCAGGGTCGGGGCAGTTGCGGCACAATAGCGCCTTCTTTCGGACTGGCGGGCGATTCTGGCCCGGGATAATGCGATACGAATGGCTCGTCGGGCTGCGCTACACCCGCTCGCGAAAGCGGGCTCAGGGGCGTAACCGTTTCATTTCCTTCATCTCCCTGGTGTCGATGTGCGGCATCGCTCTCGGCGTGGCGGCCCTGATCACCGTGTTGTCGGTGATGAACGGTTTTCAGGAGGAGTTGCGCAGCCGTATCCTGGGCGTTGCGTCGCATGTCCAGATATCGGGTTACGACGGCGAGCTCGAGAGTTGGCAGGCCGTTGCGGATGCGGCGGTGAAGAATCCGGATGTGCTTGCCGCCGCACCGTTCGTCGAGGCTCAGGGAATGCTGTCGGTAGACGACTCGGTGCGAGGCGTACTCGTGCGCGGTGTTTTGCCGGCCCAGGAGGAGACTGTCGCGAATTTCGCCGGTTACATGCGTTCCGGCAAGCTCGAGGACCTGCAGCCGGGGCGCTTCGGTATCGTCCTCGGTGCCGAGCTTGCGCAGGCTCTCAGGGTTCGTCTCGGTGACAAGGTGACACTGATCGCACCACAAGGGCTGGTCACGCCGGCAGCCGTTCTGCCGCGGGTCAAGCAGTTCACCGTGGTGGGGGTGTTCGAGGCAGGCATGTTCGAGTTCGATTCCGGACTTGCGCTGATCCACATGCATGATGCGCAGGTTCTGTACCGCATGGGTGACCGGGTCTCCGGTGTACGCCTCAAGCTGGGCGACCTCTTTTCCGCGCCACGCGTGGGTGCCCAACTTGCTGCCACGCTGGGAGCAGTGCGGGTCACCGACTGGACCCGCAGCCATGCCAATTTCTTCCGCGCGGTCGCGCTCGAAAAGAAGATGATGGCGATCATCCTGTTCCTGATCGTCGCGGTCGCGGCCTTCAACATTGTTTCGACGCTGGTCATGGCGGTGCAGGAAAAGTATGCGGATATTGCGATTCTGCGCACGCTCGGAGCGTCTCCCGGATCGATCATGGCGATCTTCGTGCTTCAGGGAACGATCATCGGCTTTGTCGGACTGGCCGCGGGTACGCTCGGTGGCACGCTGCTGGCAAACAACCTCGATGTGGTGATTCCAGCGCTGGAGCATCTGCTCGGAACCACCTTGTGGAACAAGGAGATCTACTACATCAGCGAAATGCCTTCGAAGGTGTTGTCGTCCGACGTCATCACCATCACGAGCGTTTCCTTCGTCCTGACCCTGCTTGCGGCGCTGTATCCGAGTTGGCGGGCATCGAGGGTTAATCCGGCGGAGGCGCTGCGCTATGAATGAAAATCTGGCTCTCGACGCGGCATCGCCGGTGTTGGAGAGCGTCAATCTCTCGAAGAGTTTTCGGGAAGGGCAGGATGCGGTAGAGGTATTGCGCGGCGTGTCGCTATCGGTCGCCCGCGGCGAGCGGGTGGCCATCGTCGGCGCCTCGGGCTCGGGCAAGAGCACGCTCTTGCACCTGCTCGGCGGACTGGATGTGCAGAGCGCCGGAGAGGTCCGCCTGATGGGGCTCAATCTCGGCAAGCTGCGCGATGCGGAGCGTGGGCGTCTGCGGAATCGATGCCTGGGATTCGTCTAT
The DNA here is from genome assembly GCF_009800965.1 of Cognatazoarcus halotolerans. GTDB lineage: Bacteria > Pseudomonadota > Gammaproteobacteria > Burkholderiales > Rhodocyclaceae > Cognatazoarcus > Cognatazoarcus halotolerans. The sequence continues at coordinate 44,468 of NZ_WUAF01000014.1, forward strand.
CAGTTTCACCACCTGCTGCCGGAGTTCAGTGCGCTCGAGAACGTGGCGATGCCCTTGTATATCCGGCGCATGTCGGCGGAAGCCGCGGATGCGCAGGCAAGGGCGATGCTCGAAGAGGTCGGGCTGGGGCATCGTCTCGATCACGCTCCGGGCGAACTCTCGGGCGGCGAACGTCAGCGGGCCGCGATCGCACGTGCTCTCGTCACCCAGCCGGCCTGCGTGCTGGCGGACGAACCCACCGGCAACCTGGATCGTCGTACCGCCGAGGTGGTTTTCGACCTGATGCTTTCGCTCAACCAGCGGCTGAAGACGAGTTTCGTCATCGTGACCCACGACGAAAGTCTCGCACGGCGGGCCGGGCGGGTGTTGAGGCTGGAGGATGGCCGACTCGTTTGACGGCTGTGCTGTTTGCCGCAGCCTGGTGCGGGTGGGCGGCGATTCCGGGGCAAATTCACTCAAGGCGGTGCTCAACCTGTCGTTACATCGCTGGTGTACACGTCTTGAATGATGCGTTGCTTCCCGGCGCGCAATCCGGAGTCAATCGTGAATGCCTTCTTTTTTCCCGCCATCGCGCTGCTGAACAGGCTGCGCTACAACGCAAAGTTCCTTCTCATCGGCGGTGTCGCGCTGTTGGCGAGCGGAATGCTTATCGCGCAGATATTCGTGCAGGTGCGCGAGGAGGTTGGGTTCGTGGACTCCGAGCTGAGAGGGGTCCAGGTCCTGACGCCGGCAATGCAGGTCCTCACGTTGATGCAGCAACACCGTGGCCTGTCATCGGGACTCCTGGGCGGCAGTGAAGCGCTGCGCCCGAAAGTCGTGGCCAAGACGGCCGAGCTGGACGCCGCGGTGGCGGCGTTTGACGCCGCGCTCGCCGGGCCGGGCAGCGATTTCGGGCTCGACCAGGGGTGGTCCGCACTGAAGGACCAATGGGCGAGGCTGCGCCGTGAGGGCCTGGCGATGGTCCAGAGTGACAATTTTGGTGCGCATACCAGGATGATCAACGGCATGCTCACCTTCATTGGTGATCTGGGCGATCAATCGAAGCTTTCGCTGGACCCGGAGGCGGCGTCCTACAACTTGATCGAGCCCATGCTCCGGGTCATTCCGGAGGTGACGGAGCGTCTCGGGAAACTGCGCGGCAAGGGGACCGGTGTCATTGCGAAGGGGGCCCTTGTGCGTGCCGACGAGGTTGCGCTGATCTCGCAGCTTGCCGAACTCGATCTCGCCCGCGCAGTGCTGGAAGACCGGCTCGGCCGTGCGGCGCGTGAACGCACGGCGGCATCCGGCGCACTGGACACTGCGAAATCCGAAATCACCAGTGCCATTAACAAGGTGCGCGATGCAACTGCCGACGAGATTCTGTCGCAGCGCTTCGCCATGGCGCCGGGCGCGTTCTTCGATATCGGTACCGCCGCGATCGACGTCGTGCTCCGTCACCTCGAACAGGATATCCGTCCCGCTGCCGTGGCCTTGCTGGAGGCACGGGGTGCGAAACTTCGGCATGAACTGTGGTTGAACGTCGGTGTGGCGATCGCCGCGCTGTTGGTCGTCGGCTACCTTTTCATTGCAACCTACCTGTCGATCCAGACATCGGTAAACGAGCTGTCTGCCGGCGCTTCGCAACTTGCCGGCGGCGACTATACCGCCCGGGTGGTGTTCTCCGCGCGTGACGAGCTGGCCGTCGTGGCCGGTCAGTTCAACGAGATGGCACGCAGCCTTTCGGGACTGGTGGGGCAGGTCCAGCGCAGCGCGATGAGTGTCGGCGAAGCGGCTTCGCGGCTTGCTGCATCATCGACCCAGGTGGCGCGCGGCTCTGAGCAGCAAAGCGAAGCGGCCTCCAGCATGGCAGCGGCAATCGAGCAGATGACCGTCGGAATCGACGAAATCAGTCGGCATGCAGGCGATGCCCAACGCAAGTCTCAGGAATCGGGTCGGTTGTCGGAGGAGGGCCAGGAGGTCGTGAAGCTCTCGGTGCAGGAGATGGAGCGGATTGCCGCAACCGTGAATGAGGCCGCCGGGGTGATCGAACAGCTTGGTACCGAATCCTCGCGCATCAGCAACATGGTGCAGTCGATTCGCGAGATCGCGGATCAAACCAATCTGCTGGCGCTGAATGCGGCGATTGAAGCAGCGAGGGCTGGTGAGAGCGGGCGAGGGTTTGCGGTGGTTGCCGATGAGGTCCGGAAATTGGCCGAGCGCACGAGCACGGCGACCCAGGAAATCACGACCATGGTCACGGCGATCCAGGAGGGCACCGGCAAGGCCGTTGTGACCATGCAACAGGGGGTCACCCGGGTGCACGAGGGCGTGGCACTGACCAGCAAGGCCGGGGCCGCGATGCATCAGATAAACGACGGTGCGCAGAGCGTGGTCGGTTCGGTGACGGATATCAGCGATGCGCTCAGGGAGCAGAGCACCGCTAGCAACGAAATCGCCCGAAGCGTCGAGCGGATTGCGCAGATGGCGGAAGAGAACAGCGTGGCCGTCCGTTCTACCGCTTCGACCGCGGAAGGCCTCGAGAGCCTCGCACGCGAGCTTCAATCGCAGGTGGAGCGTTTCAAGGTAGCCTGATTCCGCTGGCGATCCATCCTGCCGACGCTCATGCCTGGTTGACCAGGGCATCCGCGGCGAGTCGCCCGTCGGGTGAGCACATCGTGACGATGATCTGACCCGGTTCGATCAGGAAATCCGCTGGAGGATTGAAGATGAAGTCACGCCCCACGCGTACGCCGAGGACGATGACTTCGGCACTGTCGAGGGCCAGTCGGCCGCGGCTGCGCGGCTCGAAACCTTCCGGTACCGGCAGCTCTTCGAGGCGGTAGCCTTCGGACGAGCGCAGCATCTCGTCGAGCAGCGATTGGACGTGCGGGCGCAGCATGGTCGACGCGATGCGCATCCCGCCGGTGAAATCCGGTGAGACCACGACATCCGCACCGGCCTTGCGGATCTTTTGTACATTGCGTAGCTCATGGCAGCGCGCGACGACGCGAAGCTGGGGATTGAGTTGCTTGGCGGTCAGCGCGATCATGAGATTGCGGCTGTCGTCGCCTGTTACGGCAAATACACCAGCCGCGTCGCCAATGTCGGCGGCGAGCAGAAGATCATCGTCACTTCCATCGCCCTGCAGATAAAGCAGATCGGGAAACTGCTCGCGCTGACTCTCGAGACATTCCTCGTCCGTATCGATCGCCACGAACTGACGGCGGGTAATCTTGAGTTCATGGGCAACATTGCGACCGACACGCCCGAAACCGCAGACGATATAGTGATGCCGCAACTTCCGGATCTGCTTTTCCATGCGTCTTCTCCGCAGGGTGTAATCGAGGTCGCGTTCCAGAAAGAAGACCGCGAGACTGGTAAACAGGAACGTGACCGCACCGAAGCCGGCCAGCGATATCAGGCCGGTGAACAGGCGCGCCGCGAAGCCTTCGACGGGCACGACCTCGGCGTAACCGACTGTCGTGATCGTGATCAGCGTCATGTAGAAGGCGTCCGAAAGGTTCGCCTCGCCGTCCCCGATGAGGTAGAAACCGACCGAGCCGATCAGCAGCAGGAAGAGGAGCACGCCGAGCGCAAAGTATATGCGCTTGAGAATACGGCGAAGCTGGGTGCGGCGACCGGTTCCAACCGCCGGTATTTCCTTTCGATGGGTATGCCTGAAGATCAAGATCCCCTCTTGCGCATCGCACGTTTTCGCCACGCACGTATCAGATGCCAGCGCCACAGCCCCCGCACGATCAGGTAACCGCTCGTCGAGAGGGCTCCGGCCATTGCGATCAGGCCGAGCGCCAATGGCTTGCCGAGACCAGCCATCCAGTCGATCAGTGCGCCGGCCCAGTTTGAGATCGGTAATGACCCGAGTTCTGGTGGTGGAGTGAAGGTGCTGCCGCTGCCAATCAGCCATTCGCCGACGCCGAAGGCTGCGAGATAGAGCGGGACGATGGTAAACGGGTTGGTGTAAAGCGTCGTGAGTAGTGCCAGGGGAAGATTGACCCTGAATACCACGCAGCAGATCGCCGCACCCAGCATCTGGAACGGGCCGGGGATCAGGCCGCAGAAGAGGCCGACTGCCACTGCGCCTGCTGCGGAATGCCGGTTCAGGTGCCATAGTCTCGGGTGGAGCAGGGTATTGCCGAACGGCGCGAGCCAGCGATTCGAGCGAATCGCGTCCGGGTCGGGGAGGTAGGTCTTGAGCAGGTTTCGCATGTCGGGTCCGCGGCACGATTGTAACCGAGGCCATTTCGTCTGCAGCTGCTCACGCATCGCTACCGAAGCAGGCTATAGTCGCCGCGATGAATACCATTGTCATTGGCGCTCTTGTTGGAACCGGCCTTCTCCAGTGCCAGCCAGAGCTGCCCGTAGGCTGGTTTGCCTATGTGCTCGCGATGCTTTCGTTACCACTGTCAGTCATTGCGGTTCGTTCGGTCGATGCCGTCGTCTGGCGGTCGGTATCCCTGCTGGCGCTGGCGACGCTTCTCGGATTCGGCTGGGCATGGTGGCGGGCGGAGTTGCGACTCGCGGAGGTCCTGCCGATGAGTGCAGAGGGACAAGACGTTGCCGTGGTCGGCGTGATCGATGGTTTGCCTGCGGCCACCGGACTCGGCGTACATTTCCCGTTCCTGATCGAAGCCGGGCCGACATGGCTGCCGCGACGGGTTGCTCTGACATGGTATGCGGCAAACCGCGATGATTCTCCGCTGCCCGAAGTGCACGCCGGGGAGCGCTGGGCGCTCACGGTCCGGCTCAAGCGGCCGCACGGTGCCGCCAACCCCGGTGGGGTCGACCGCAGTCTTCACATGCTTGAAGAAGGCATACGGGCGAGCGGATACGTGCGCAATGCGCTGGACAACGAGCGACGCGAGGCCGAGGCGGACGGTTTGACGCTGTTGGTGCTGAGGTTACGTGAGCGAATTCGCGAACGGATGCTCGGAGGAATGCAGGGTAACGAGTGGGCTGGCGTGCTGGTTGCCCTAGCGGTTGGTGATCAACAGGCGATTGACGAGCGACAATGGGATCGTTTCCGGCGGCTCGGCATTGTCCATCTCGTCGTCATTTCCGGATTGCACATCACCCTCGTCGGCGGCCTCGCGTATCTGCTCGCCGCGTGGATCTGGCGCCATACGCGTGGACCGCTGCACCTGCCGGTACAACGCTTTGCCACGCTTGGCGGCGCGCTTGCCGCGTCGACCTATGCTTTGCTGGCCGGAATGGGCGTATCGGTACAGCGCAGTCTCATCATGTTGCTGGTCGTTGCCGTGGCCCATTTTCTTGCGCGCAGGGTCCGGACTGCGACGGTCCTCGGCTGGGCCGGGCTTCTCGTGCTGGTGATCGATCCCTGGGCTGTGCTTGCGGCGGGATTCTGGCTTTCCTTCGGTGCGGTTGCCGTGCTCGTGTACATCTCTTCCGGAGAGATCGCGGGGCTGACTGGATGGCGTGCGATGGTCCGTGCGCAAATGGCGGTGGCCTTGCTGATGATGCCGGCTTTGCTGGTCTTCTTTCACCAGTTCTCGGTCGTGGCCCCTCTGGCCAATGCGCTTGCGATACCGGTACTCGGCATGGTGATCACGCCGCTCAGCCTCGTCTACGCGGTGCTGCCAATCGGGCAGATCGGTAGCGCGGTCGGCATTCTGCTGGACTGGACGATGATCCCGCTCGATTGGCTCGCGGCGCTGCCCTCGGCGGTCTGGCAGCAGGCACCACCGCCACTGCCAGTGGTGCTGGCCGGGTTGGTCGGATGCATCTGGATGTTTCTTCCGCTTGGAACTCCCGGACGCTTCGTGGGCATTCTTGCACTTTGGCCGATGCTCGCGTGGACGCCGGAACGACCCGCAGCAGGCGGCTTCCGGGTCGTGGTGCTCGATGTTGGCCAAGGCCTTTCGGTGCACGTCCAGACCGCCGGTAACGATCTGCTTTTCGACGCCGGGCCGGCAATACCGGGAGGTGGGGACAGTGGGCAGCGCGTCGTGTTGCCCTATCTTCGCGCAGTTGGCGTGCGGAAGCTCGATACCCTGGTGGTGAGTCATCCCGATCTCGACCATGCTGGCGGCGCAGGAGCCGTACTTGGTGGGGTGCCGGTCGGAAGGCGCATGATTTCGCCGGGTGATGCCGAAAGGATGATCGAGCCGGCAAGCTGGGAGTATTGCCGGGCAGGCCGGAGCGAGCTGTTTGATGGGGTGCGTTTCGATTGGCTGCATCCGGATGTCCGGGATGACGGCGAACGCGAATCGCACGGAAACAACCGCTCCTGTGTGCTGAAGGTAACGGGCGTTCACGGCAGTGTTCTGCTGACCGCCGACATAGAGGCGAAGGTCGAAACCGCCCTGGTTCGAAAGCTCGGTCCGAAGCTGAAGGCGGATGTCCTGCTGGTGGCTCATCACGGCAGCCGATCGTCATCCTCGTCCGTATGGGTCGACGCCGTCAGTCCCGGGTCAGTGATCTATTCGGTGGGTTACCGCTCACGCTTCGGACATCCACATGCCGACGTCTGGGCGCGCTGGAGCGCCGCGGGCGCGTATGCCTACCGTACCGATGTTCAGGGGGCGATCAGTGTCGACGTCGCGGACGGTCCGCCAAAACTGACTGCCGAACGCGAAGAGCATCCGCGTTACTGGCACGGGCGTTAAGCCCTGACGGGTCAATGCGTCGCGTGTACCTTTGATCGAGCCATGCGCGGCGGCATGGAAACCGTGCTCGGGATACACTTGGAGTGCCTGAAAATCTGGAGCGGCAGCAAAATGAATACATCGTCGGGGACCTCCGCAAGCGTGGCCGGGATGCGGGAGCGGAGCGTTTCGTGTCTCGGGTCGGGTGGATTCCATCGCATGGCCTATACCGAATGGGGTGATCCGGGAAATCCGGATGTGCTCGTCTGCGTGCACGGGCTGACCCGTAACGGCCGCGATTTCGACGATCTCGCGCGGGCGATGAGCGACCGCTACAGGGTGGTCTGCCCGGACGTTGTCGGGCGTGGCCGCAGCGATTGGTTGCGCGACAAGATGGGTTACGGCTTTCCTACGTATCTGGCAGATATGGCCGCGCTGATCGCGCGCCTTGATGTCGAGACGGTGCATTGGGTCGGGACGTCGATGGGGGGGCTGATCGGGATGCTCCTGGCCAGTCAGCCCGGGACCCCGATTGCCCGCATGGTCCTCAATGATGTCGGACCGATCGTGACCGCCGTCTCACTGCAGCGGATCGGTCCCTATGTGGGGACCGCCCCCGTATTTGCTTCGCTGGATGCCGCGGAGGCCTACATCCGAGAGGTCAGCGCGCCGTTCGGGCCGCTGACCGATGAGCAATGGAAACATCTCACCAAGTATGCGGTCCGACCGGAAGGCAAGGGGTTTGCGATGGTCTACGACCCTGCAATCGGAGATGCCTTCCGGGCCGCGCCGGCGGATGAAGACGTGGATCTGTGGGGTGTTTACGACGCGATTCGCTGTCCGACACTGGCCATTCGTGGTGCGGAGTCCGATTTGCTGATGCGTGACACACTAATGGAAATGTCGCGGCGTGGCCCACATGCCGAAGTGGTGGAGATTGCAGGCGTCGGTCATGCTCCGATGCTTCTCGACGAGGGGCAGATCGGAATCGTGCGCCGTTTTCTGCTCGGTTGATTCTTGGGGCAGGAAAGAGGCGCCGGTCCATTGCCTACTGCCTCGGAGCAGCTTGCCGCGAGGCGGTTTCAGTGCAAATGCCGTGGCGCCTGTTCGGCCTGCTCCTCGGGCATTTCGGCGTGAACTACTTCGCCTTCGGGTGAAGGGTAGTAGGGGGCCCCGCAGTCGTCACAGTACTCGAGCGGATAGCGGTGATCGAGAATGATGATGTCACGTACGCCGGAATCACGCAGTACCGTTTCGATCTGGCCTACTATATCCGCGTTTTCATCCTCGGCGCCGAGCAGAGGCCATACCACGCCGTGGACCACGGTGTCTTTCTCGCGCTGCGCAAAACCGATCCGGTATTCCTCGAGTTGCTGATCGTAAAATGGGGCAACGACTGCACGAAGCGAGGATGCGGGGGTCTCGAGTGTTGTTCCTAGAAAGGAAACCGAGGCACGCACGGAATAGGGGCGGCTCTCGCGATCCGCTTCACGGCTTGCCGCGAAATAGGTTTCCGGAAGAACGACCTCGAGTGCGCAGCCGGGCAGCATGGGGGCGATACATGCACCGCCCTGTGCGCGCCACTGCTCCAGAGCCTGGTCGCGCGAGCAGCCCGGATGTTGCCAACGGAACAGCGCCTGCCCCTTGGGTACCGCTACCGCCGCGAGCAGGTAGCGGGTGTCGGAAAGAAATTGACCGGTCTCTGCCAGGGCGGCTGGATCGATATGCAGATCCAGCCGATCGAGTGCCGCCTGCCCGAGTGCATCCGCAAACTGGGCCGTGGCGCAGTAGCCTGCCGGCAATTGGTCCGGACTGAAGAGAAAATCTGCGACCGCGAGCAGCGCGTCGTCCGCGAGGACATGGGCCTGCAGATGAACGCGCAGGTTGGCCACCACCGCAGGAGCAATGCTGCTCGAGGGAATACGGAACCGGGACCACGACAACACAGGTGCTGCAAGCAGCAGGATGTCATGCTGCAGATTGCCGCGGAGTGCGGTTTCGGCGCGCGACTCGATGTAATCCGCCAGTTCATCGTAGGCGCGGGGATTCGAGGAAAGCAGGTGGTCGAGGGTATCGTTGAACGCAGTTTCGTCCTTGTCCTCCAGCAGCCTGTCGATGGTTGCCGTGAGCTGCGTTTCCCAGAACCTGTCCTCGGCGCGGCTCCCCGATTCGGCCATACCTACCGCAAGGCGTGAAAGATTCTCCGCGTCGCGGGATAGGCCGCTACGACGCGCAAATCGGCTGCGTTTCATGAATTGTCCTGTCGAGTCCAGTGAATTGCGTTACGAGTCGATCGCACGCGTAACCTCGGGATTGTAGCTGGATGCAGGCGGATCCTCAGAATACGTGCTTTCGGTTGAGATGAACGTCCTGGAGGATCGTTGCCGATATCTCCTCGATCGATTTGGTCGTGGATTCGAGCCATTTGATTCCTTCCCGGCGCATCAGTCGCTGGGCGGCGTCGATTTCGTATCGGCAGTTTTCGAGCGAAGCGTAGCGGGAGTTCGGTCTGCGTTCCTGCCGGATCTGTGCAAGTCTCTCGGGAAGAATGGTGAGGCCGAATAGTTTCGCGCGGTATTTGTGAAGCTCGCCGGGCATCTTGTTGCGCTCGAAGTCTTCCGGTATCAGCGGGTAGTTCGCCGCCTTGACGCCGAATTGCATGGCCAGATAGAGACTTGTAGGTGTCTTCCCCGAACGGGATACGCCGACGAGGATGACGTCAGCTTCCGCAAGCTCCGTATTGGAAATCCCGTCGTCGTGGGCAAGGGTGAAGTTGATCGCTTCAATGCGTTTTTTATACTCGAGACTGTCGGCGATTCCATGAAAGCGCCCGACTGCGTGGGTTGACCGCTGGCCGAGCTCGCTTTCAAGGGGGACGATGAATTTCTCGAACAGATCGAGAAACAGCGCGTTCGACTTGCGGATCACGTCGACCGAGTCGGGATTGACCAGCGTATTGAAGACGATCGGACGGACGCCATCTGACTCGGCCGCCTCGCGGATCTGCGTTGCGCAGTCGATTGCCTTGTCGAGATTGTCTACGAAAGGCAGGCGCACCTGACGGAAGCGGCTTTCCGGGAATTGGGCGAGCAGGCTGTGCCCGAGGGTTTCGGCGGTGATGCCTGTCCCGTCGGATATGAAGAACACGGTTCGGGTGTTGGACTGCGTCATGGTTCGTGTGACAAACTCCGAAATTTCTGGGTTTACCCTGCTATGCGGCAGAGCAGCAAAAGCTAAAATTGCATTTTGCGTTCTCAAATCAATTTAAGGAAGGCCATTGCCCATGACCCGTTACGTGATCCCATTCGAAGAACTGCGCATGTCCGACGTCGAGGAGGTTGGCGGGAAGAATGCTTCGCTCGGCGAAATGATCAGTCAGCTGCCTTCGAGTGTACGTGTGCCTGGCGGTTTTGCCACTACCGCCGGAGCCTATCGGGCATTTCTCGCGCATGAGGGCCTGTCCGACCGAATCAATGCAGCGCTCGACAATCTCGACGTGGACGATGTCGATGCACTGGTGAAGACCGGCACCGAAATTCGCCAGTGGATTGTCGATACGCCATTCCCGCCTCAGCTCGAGGCTGAGATAAAGACCGCATACGAAAAAATCACTGCCGAAGGCGAAGGCAGTTTTGCGGTGCGTTCATCGGCCACCGCTGAGGATCTGCCGGACGCATCGTTCGCGGGACAGCAGGAATCCTTCCTGAACATCCACGGCTACGAGAATATCCTGCACGCCATCAAGGAGGTGTTTGCCTCGCTCTATAACGACCGGGCGATCGCCTACCGGGTGCACAAGGGTTTCGCGCATGCGGATGTGGCCCTCTCTGCCGGTGTGCAGCGCATGGTCCGTTCGGATATCGGCGCTTCAGGCGTGATGTTTACGATCGACACCGAGTCCGGCTTCAAGGATGTGGTGTTCATCACCGCATCGTTCGGGCTTGGCGAAACGGTCGTGCAGGGGGCTGTAAACCCGGACGAATTCTACGTCCACAAGCCGACGCTCGCCCTCGGCAAACCTGCGGTGATTCGCCGCAATCTCGGCTCCAAGCTCATCAAGATGGTATTTACCGAGAAGAAGGTTGCGGGCCGTTCGACCACCACGGTCGACGTTCCCGAAGCGGAACGCAACAAGTTTTCGTTGTCGGACGAGGACGTCCTCGAGCTGGCACGCTACGCGGTGATCATCGAGCAGCATTACGGTCGTCCGATGGATATCGAATGGGGCAAGAGCGGTGACGACGGCAAGCTCTACATCCTGCAGGCACGCCCTGAGACGGTGATGAGCCAGAACGCTGGTTCGGTGATGGAGAAATACCGCCTCAAGCAGTACGGAAAATCGCTGACCCATGGACGCGCGATTGGTCAGAAGATCGGTGTCGGTCCGGTACGGGTCATCCATTCGCCGAGTGAAATGAATCGTGTCCAGCCGGGAGATGTATTGGTGACCGACATGACCGACCCCAATTGGGAGCCGGTCATGAAGCGCGCGAGTGCGATCGTCACCAACCGTGGCGGACGGACGTGTCATGCAGCGATCATTGCCCGCGAGCTGGGTATCCCGGCAATCGTCGGTTGCGGTAATGCAACCGACGTGCTTGATGAAGGTTCATCGGTGACCGTATCGTGCGCGGAGGGTGATACCGGCTACGTTTACCGCGGCAAGCTCGACTACGAGGTGGTTACCACCGATATGGGCAACCTGCCCGAGATTCCGGTGAAGATCATGATGAACGTCGGGAATCCGGAACTCGCCTTCGAGTTTGCCCAGATTCCCAACAGTGGCGTTGGACTTGCGCGACTGGAGTTCGTGATCAACAACATGATCGGGATCCATCCAAAAGCGATCCTCGAGCTCGGACAGGTGCCCGCGAGTCTGCGCGAGGAGATCCTGCGTCGTTCGCGTGGTTACCTTACTCCGAAACAGTTCTTCATCGAGAAGCTGGTCGAGGGGGTTGCGACGATTGCGGCGGCGTTCTATCCGCGCCCGGTGATCGTGCGCATGTCCGATTTCAAGTCCAACGAGTATCGCAAGCTGCTTGGTGGCGAAATCTATGAACCGGAAGAAGAAAACCCGATGCTGGGTTTCCGGGGCGCATCTCGCTATATCGCGCCGGCTTTCCGCGACTGCTTCGAAATGGAAGTGGCTGCGATGAAGAAGGTGCGCAACGAGCTCGGTTTGACCAACGTTCAGTTGATGGTGCCGTTCGTGCGCAATGTGGACGAGGCCCGCGGCGTGGTCGAATTGCTTGCTCAGCACGGCCTCAAGCGCGGCGTCAATGATCTCAAACTGATCATGATGTGCGAGATCCCGTCGAATGCGCTCCTGGCGGAGCAGTTCCTCGAGTATTTTGACGGTTTTTCGATCGGTTCCAACGATCTGACACAACTGACGCTCGGGCTGGACCGTGATTCCGGTCTGGTTGCCCATGCGTTCGATGAACGGGATGCGGCAGTGAAGATGTTGTTGTCGATGTCGATCACGACAGCAAATCGTCTCGGCAAATATGTTGGGATATGCGGCCAGGGGCCCTCGGATCACGCCGATTTTGCCGAATGGCTCATGGACGAAGGAATCCAGACGATTTCATTGAACCCCGATACAGTGGTCGACACTTGGCTGAGGTTGGCCGCGCATCGCATGGAGTAACTGTTCTGCCGCTTGACGGCGAGATGTGCAAAAGCGGTGAGGCATAGCCTCACCGCTTTTGCTTTGAGGGCCTCGATGACGCCTTATTAGATGGGGTCCCGGCGTCTTCCGAGTACCGGTCGATGATATACTGCAAAAGTTTTGTTGCTCGCTGCCGATATCTTGCGAGAAACATGGTTGTTCCGAATCGAGTTTTCGGGGCCTTTGACATTACTGGAGACGAGAGCCATGGCATTCGTCATTCTTTCAGCCGGAACCACGACGAGTTCCAAGGTCAGAACCTTGAGTGCGAAAGCGCTCGGTATGACTGCTTTGGCGACGGTCGGTCTGGCCTTGCTCGCAGGGCTGGGGATCGGTTACGGGATAGCCCGCAACGAGGCGCCGGTTGTACAGCAGACGGTGAGCGTCGAGCCCGAAAGCAAATTCGTGATCAACCGGGTCGGAGAGCTTGCTGGGCGGCTCTACAAGCTCGAGTCAGAGGCGGTTCAGCTTGCCAAGCGCATTGGTGCCCTGAAGGATTATGAAAAGCGGGGCAAAGGCCCCGCTGTAAAGGCTGGTGGGCCGGAGGCGAAGGCAATGCCGGGACAAGGTGGTCCGATGATTCCGCCTGTCGGCAGCACACGGGCCCATCCTCACGTAATGGCCGATTCGGTTGATGACAGCCTGTCAGCGCTCGAATCGGATCTCCAGCGACTGGAGAACACGTTGAGTTCGATCGATCACCTCGCCTTGCAACGCAACCTCAGTTACATGGCCTTTCCGAGCCGCGTCCCTGTGTCGGATTCTCGCGTCGGTTCGCGATTCGGAAACCGTTCGGACCCTTTCAATCATCGCCTCGCATTTCATAGCGGACTCGATTTCCCCGCGCCGATAGGTACTCCGATCCGCGCAAGTGCCGGCGGCCGGGTCGTATTCGCGGGTTGGCGCAGCGATTACGGTAATCAGGTTCAGATCGACCATGGCAATGGTCTGCTTACGCGGTATTCACATGCGTCAAAACTCGTTGTGAATGTTGGAGACGTGGTGACTCCGGGTCAGGTGGTTGCGATGGTGGGTTCGACCGGCCGGTCGACGGGACCCCACCTGCATTTCGAAGTACTCAAGGATGGCGAATTTGTCGATCCAGAGTCCTACCTGAATCTGTCTTGAGATTCCTCGGGGGGCTTCGCCGGCCGCAGACCAGGCGCTTGACAGATCCGGCATATTCGGTCGAGCGTGGCGGGGGGCTCAGAAGATCATTGTTCTTCCTTGTGCTCGCCGTCGTGCTCACGACAACGGCCTTTGGCGCGTTCAGATTTTTTCAGTCGTTCGTCGGCCCTTCGCAGCGTGTCGTGGAGCTCGAAACCGAGAACGCAAAATTGCAGGAAGAGCTGACCAAGGCGAGACTGCAACGTGAAATGGATGCCGCCACGCGGAGCGAACTCGAGAATCAACTCACGACACTGAATTCAGAACTGCGACGCCTCCGGGAGGAGGTGGGGTTTTTCAAGCGCTCGCAGCCGGCGCGCCGCTAGCTCTTAAAATTCAGTCAGATCAGGAGACGGGCATGTTCCGGAAGAAGCAGAATAAATCGATCGAAATCAACAAATTGTCGAGCCTCGTCGCCGACAACGTAGAGATCAACGGTGACATCGCGTTTTCGGCCGGATTGCGGGTCGATGGTCGTGTCAGTGGAAATCTGAGCAACAAGGAAGGTTCGAAAGGGCTGTTGGTCCTCAGTGACCAGGGCCGTATCGAGGGCGATGTGCATGTCTACGATGCGGTGGTCAACGGCACGATCGTCGGCAATTTGACGGTCGATCACTTTCTTGAACTCCAGCCCAAGTCGCGCGTGACCGGCAACATCAGTTACCGTCAGCTGCAGATGGACTGCGGTGCCTCGGTGGACGGTACGCTGACCCGCATCGGCGACGAGCTTGCGGAGCGCAATGTGGTCGAGTTGCAACCGGCCGTTGCCAAGCAGTCCTGACATATTCCAGTCATGCTGTATGCGCTGCAATGGTGGCACTGGGTCGTGTTCGGCATCGTGTTGATGCTTTCCGAATTGGCGATACCCTCGTTTTTCGTAATTTGGTTTGGCTTCGGCGCGCTGCTTGTCGGCTTGCTGCTGGTGGCTCTTCCCGATCTTTCCCTTACGGCACAGCTTGGCGTCTGGACCGTGGCGTCCGTGGCAATGGTGTTCTTGTGGTTCCGGGTCTTTCGGCCAGGTTTTCAGCGCACGGGAATCGGGCAGTCCGATGGGGAAATAATCGGAGAGCCCGGCCTGCTTGTGGTGGACGTTGCACCGTATGCGCGTGGACGCGTACGTTTTCAGAAGCCGTTGCTCGGCTCGGAAGAGTGGGTCTGTATCGCCGACGAGGCCATCTCGGCCGGGGAACGGATAAGGGTTGTGTCGGTCGAGGGCAGTTTTCTTAAGGTAACAAAGGCCTGAACGGCCGGGAGAAGGGAATGAGTGAAGGCCTGATCGTGATGCTTGCGATCTTGATATTCGTGATCGTCACCATCGCTAAGGGTGTGAGGATCGTGTCGCAGGGCGAGGAGTGGGTCGTCGAGCGTCTTGGCAAGTATCATTCGACGCTCAAGCCCGGGCTACGCATCATCATTCCTTATCTCGACCGGGTGGCGTACCGCCTCGTAACCAAGGATCTCATCCTCGACGTCCAGGAGCAGGAGGTGATCACCCGTGACAATGCTGTGATCCTCACCAATGCGCTGGCATTCATCAAGGTCACCGATCCTGTCAAAGCCGTCTATGGCGTGACCGACTATGCGGAAGCGATCCGCAATCTGATCATGACGACGCTACGCTCGATCATCGGCGAGATGGATCTCGATGCGGCGCTGTCTTCGCGAGACAAGATCAAGGCGCGTCTGCGCGAGAGCATTGCCGACGAGGCCATCGACTGGGGTCTGACCGTGAAGTCGGTGGAGATCCAGGACATCAACCCCTCCGAATCGATGCAGCGGGCGATGGAGATGCAGGCCGCCGCCGAGCGCGAGCGCAAGGCCATGGTGACGCGTTCGGAAGGCGCCAAGCAGTCGGCGATTCTCGAAGCCGAGGCTCGTCTCGAATCCGCGAAACGCGACGCGAATGCGCAGGTGATGCTGGCCGAGGCTTCTGCCGAAGCGATTCGCCGTGTGGCCAGTGCCGTCGGCGACAAACCCGCGCCGATGTATTACCTGCTCGGTGAGAAGTACGTGACCTCGCTGCAGAGTCTGGGTGAATCCCAGAACGCCAAGATCGTGCTCCTGCCGGGTGATCTGCAAGAGGCGGTCAAGGGTTTGTTCTCCGGGGCGGGTCGCTAGGCAAGGCTTGCGGTGTGAGCAACTTACTCGTAGCCCTTGAAGCCTTTCAGCAGGAACAGATACACCTCGCGCCCGAAATCCCGATAGATCGTGACCTTGACGGTGCCGAGCGCCTCCGTGCTTGAGAAGCGAGCCGAGATGTCGTCGATCGACGGCGTGCGGGAGACAAGCAGCACATCTCGGCCGAGCTTGTCGTGGAGCGTCGTAGTGAGCTGGTAATGGTCTATCACGCTGCCGGCCGGGTTCCAGCTGGCATAGTCGCGTGGATGGTCGAAATAGATCAACTGGGCCAGCAACTCCCGGTCCCGCGCGACCAGAATGGCATCGGGGTGCGCACGGATGGCGGGTGCGACGCCTTCGGCCAGTTCGTGCCAACCACGGGCCCGTTTGTACGGATCCTTGTTGCGGGTCATCTCGACACCAGCCAGCGCGGTGAGGTCGGGCCAATGGTAGATCAGCGATACCAGCAAGGCGTTGACCACGACGGCAGCGATTGCCCAGCGTGGCCGGCCGCTGCCGATCCAGAACGCGACGGTCAGCACCACGGCTGCGACGAAGGCCGGGGCGGCCCAGTTGCCATTTGCCCCGCCCGACGACGCCTGAATCCCGACCAGCAATAACAAGGGAAGGCAGAACGCAAGCAGCGCATGGTTGGCACGATTTTTCCAGACTCTGCCGATGCTGAACAATGCCCATACCAGACCGATCGAAAGCAGCGGACCGAAGGAGGCGAGCTGGGCAGTTAGAAACTCGCCGAGATTGGCGCTATCCGAAATCCCGTCATCGACGTGCGTGATTGCCGCAGTGTGACGCAGCGTGGGGAAGTCGTGCTGCCAGTTCCACCACAGGTTCGGGGCGAACACGGCCAGCGCCAGCAGCAGGGTCGCCCACGGGTGCGCGCTGGCAAGAGCGCGTCGGCCGGCGGGCAGCATCAGCATGACCAGCAGGGCGGAGGGCAGAAACGCGGCCATGGTGTACTTGGATTGCAGGCCCAGACCAACCGAAAGGCCGAGGCCCAGCCAGTCCGGCCAGCGGTCGCGTTCCAGCGCTCGCAGCAGGAAGAGCATGCCGAGGGACCAGAAGAACAGCAACGGGGCGTCCGTCGAGACGAACAGGCCAAGTGCGCCGACCAGCGGCATGGTCAGGAAGGCGAGGCCGGACCAGAAGCCGACGCGGGCATCGAAAAGCCGTGTGCCGATGGCGGCAATCACCAGCGACGTGGCCGGATAGAGCAGAAGGGCTGGCAATTTGACGGCGAGAATGCCGTCGCCGAACACGGCCGTCGAGGCCGCGATCAACGCGGCAATGACCGGCGGTTTCGAGAAGTAGCCCCAGTCGAGCGACTTGGACCAGCCCCAGTAGTAGGCCTCGTCCACATAGAGATCGATGCCGAGATGGCGAACGACCCACAGCCGGTAGGCGGTTATCAGCATACCGATGACGAGCAGCAGCAGCGTGCTCCGGGGCGCGCTCATTCCGGATGCCTGCGGATCAAGGCGACGCCACCTTCGGTTTCGAGCGTGTCGTAGCCCGACGATGGGATGCGGTCGATGCGTGTAACGGCAAGGCCGCCCGAGGCGGGTTCTTCCCGGCGTGTAACGGCTTGGCGGTAGACGCTGAAGCTTGGTGCGGTAAAGCTCTTCAGTGTCACCTCTTCGTTCATCTCACGGACTTTCAGCGCCATGTCACGCACGGGTCCCTGGACGAGCGTACCCGCATAAGGGACGACAACTCCGGCGAGAACCACAACCTGCAGTGCGGCCGCCACGACGAGCCGTTTCCAGAGCGCCTGTTTCCATCGGAGCATGACTGCGACCCAGATGAGCAGGGCGGAAAGGGTGGCGAGATAGTAGGAGGTATGGGCAAGCTCGAGTGCGCGCCCGAGCTGCGCACGGTAGAAGGCGTCTCCGGCACTCGAGTGGGAGAGGGCCGCGAAGATCAGGGGCAGCAGTGGAAAGGCCGCAAGAAAGAGGGTTGGTGCGAGCAGATGCGGCCATGTCCGGCGCGGCGCATCACGATGAGCCGCAATGAGAACGAACAGCGGCGTGATGCCGTACAGGACGTAGTGCGGAAGTTTGGTGCCGGAAAGGCTGAAGAACAGCACGACGAATCCGCTCCAGATCCACAGGAAGCGCCGTACGCTGGTGTGGGTATCGTCTCGAACATTGCGCAGTGCCGCGAAGAAGGGGCCCGACCATGGGAGCAACAGCAGGGGGACGGCAATCACGTAGTAGAGCGCGCTGCCGCCGTGGCCTTCGAGCGTGCCGGCGAAGCGCTGGACGTTGTGCTTCAGGAAAAAGCCATCGATGAAGAGTTGGCCGTGAATCGACAGCGCGGCCAGATACCACGGCAGCACGATGACCGCGAGGATCAGCCAGCCCGCCGGATCGAAGACAGCCTTGGCCCATTTGCGCCACTCGCCACGTGATGCGCAGTACAGAAAGGTAACCGCCGACGGCACGATAAGTGCGATCGGACCCTTGGTGAGGGCCCCGAGGCCCATCCACACGAAGGCTCTGAGCAAGGGAGGCCTGCGTCCCGATTCGAGGTGACGCCAGGCATCGAAGAGCGTCAGTGCGAGCAGCAGGTTGAGCAAGGCGTCTGCGGTGGCGGCGCGGCCGATGGCGAACGGGCCGAGCGCCGTTGCGGCAATGCCGAGGGCGACAAGCGCGGTGTCCGGTCCGAAACGCTGGCGCACGAACAGCCAGGTGGCGTAGCACCAGCCGACTGCGGCGAGCGCGGACGGCAGCCGGAACGCCCACTCGCTTGGGCCTAGCGCCAGGTAGGCGAGGGCCTGCAGCCAGTAGATCAGGATGGGCTTGTCGAAGCGGTGGTCACCGTTGAGGTAGGTCGACAGGAAGTCGCCACGTTCGAACATCTCGCGGGTTGCCTCGGAAAATGCGCCCTCGTCCACGTCGAAGAGCGGTGCACCGCCGAGTCGTAGCAGGAATGCGAGCAGCGGAAGCGCCAGTAGCAGGGCAACCAGCCACGGCTCGAGAGCCCTGCGCTCGAGCGTGTTCGTCATTGACGGGGGCCGCTCATCCATGCCTCGGCGTCGTCAAGCGGTGGCCGGTCGCGCGCGAGGTAGGCCTGGGATGCACCGGATTCGAAGAGAACACGGGTCAGCAGCTCCGCAAGCACGCCTGATGTCACCATCTGGATACCTGCGATGACCATGAAGAAGCCACCAAAAAGCAGCGGGCGGGTCCCGATGGATTCGCCCAAGAACAGCTTTAGGCCCATCAGGTAGGTGAGGATCAGCATGCCGATGGCCCCCAGCCCGATGCCGATGCCGCCAAAGAAGTGGCCGGGCCGTGTGCGGAAGCGCATGAAGAAATAGACGAACAGCAGGTCGAGCACCACCCTGAAAGTGCGCGAGATGCCGTACTTGGATTCACCGAATACGCGTGCGTGGTGGGTTACCACCTCCTGGGCGATGCGGCGCGGGGTAGTGACGGTGGCGAGCCATGCAGGAATGAAGCGGTGCATCTCGCCGTAGAGCTTGACGTTCTTGATGGCGCTACCGCGGAAGACCTTGAGGCTGCAGCCGTAGTCCTTGAGGTGTACCCCGGTCATGCGGGCGATCAGCCGGTTGGCGATGCGGGACGGAATTTTTCTCAGCAGCAGGCCGTCCTGGCGGTTCTTGCGCCAGCCTGCCACCAGGTCGAGATCTTCCTTGAGCAGGCGATTGACCATGCGCGGGATATCGATCGGGTCGTTCTGCAGGTCGCCGTCCATGGTCACGATGACGTCGCCGCGCGCGGCGTCGAGTCCGGCCTGCATCGCCGCGGTTTGCTTGAAGTTGCGAACCAGCTCGATGATCCGTACGTGAGGGCCGTAGGCCATCGCGCAGCGCCTGAGTTCGGCCGGTGTGGCGTCCGAGCTGCCATCGTCCACCAGCAGGATTTCCCAGGGATAGGGATACCCGTCGAGGGCGAGGTGGACACGTTCGAGCAGGGGTTCGACGTTTTCCGCCTCGTTGTACATCGGCACTACAAGCGACAGCCGGTGAGGGGGCAAGTCAGCCGGGATCTCGGGTGTTGCCGGCGGCAGGGGCGATTTGGTCATGGATTGGGTCATGGTTGAATGGATTCCGATTCGTGCTGCCGGTCAGGACCGTGGGTTGGGAACAGCCAGGCGATGCCTCCGGCAATGACGGCACTGGCAATCACGAACAAATGGAGCGCCAGTGCGGCCTGCAGGCCGGTTGAAAGTGCAACGCCCGCGGGCAGCATCGCTGCCGCTGCGCCGGCCTCGTATGTGCCGAAGCCCGCGACACCCTGAATCGGCAGGATCGCGGCGAGCTCGGCACCAAGCGCTCCGGCTGCACCGGTCGTCAGCGGTGCTGGCAGCACGGCCGAAAGTACATATGCCTGGACGAGCAGCTTGACCGACCAGTTGGCGAGTGTCCAGAGCCAGCCGAATCGCGCGTGCCGGGTGGTCTCGGCGAAGGCATCACGCAGTTTGGCAAGCTTTGCGGTCAGAGGGCGCCCCTGCTGCCAGTCGTGGGGTTGCCGCGCCCAGCGTGGCAACCACCAGGCCGTAGCGATCACGCCGGCGACGGCGAGCGCGCGCAACCACATCGGCAGGCCCGGCCAGACGATCGCGGCCAAGGTCATGACGACGAAGGCATCCTGCAGGCGAAGCCAGAAGAGAGAGGTGATCGCTCGGCCAAGAGGTGTGCCGAAGGTGTGGCGCAGCAACAGCGGGAACGCGGCTTCTCCACCGCGGAAGGGCACGACGTTGATCATCGCGTTATGGACCAGAACGATGCGCAGGCAGGCTGGATAGCGGCCCCTCGCATCGGCTCGGAACTCGTCGTGGATGCGCAGTGCCCGCAAGAGATAACTGATCGCAAAGCCGAGAACGGCGATTGACAGCACGTCGGGCGACAGACGGGAGATTGCCGCTCCGAGCTCCCGCCAGCGCCCATCGGCGAGAAGCCAGCCGAACAGGGCAATACTTGTCAGGATGGCCAATGCGCGTTTCATGCGTGATGCCCCGCGCGGCACGCTGGCCAGGCCATGGCGGCGCCGGTTATGCCCCATAGCGCCAGCAACCACTGGAACAGGCGGGCGGAAGGGTGGCCGGGGTTCTGGAGCGCCAGCAGGAGGCTCAGGGCGCCGAGCGTTGCGGCCATCAGGCGAATGCCCTGCCGACCTTCCCAGAAACGCCAGTGACCGGAGGCGGCAACCCCGAGCATTCCGCAGATCCAGCCTCCGGCAGCCCCGGCGACGACGTCGAGCGGCCAATGCACACCTAGGGCGATTCGCGAAAGTGCTACCGCAACGGCCAGTGCAAGCGCCACCGGAGCGAACAGTGCGCGATAGTTTCGCGAGGGGAGTAGCGTGACGACTGCCGCCAGACAGAACCCGGTGGTCGCATGGCCAGACGGGAAGGCAGGATCCGGCGGAAGGGTGCCGGTGAAATGGAACACGCTTTGGTCGAGCACCTGAGGCGGCCGGGGTGCATCCATCATCCATTTGAAGCCCTGACTGTAGAGCCAGACAAACGGCATGCTCAGCAGCATCGCTGCGGCCCAGCGTGGTCTGACCCGCAGTGTTGGCGCAAACAGCGCGAGGGCACCGAGGCTCGATCCAAGCACGCTCACGCTTGCCCACAAGCCGGCGGGAAGACCCTGGAGAAACGCGTTGAAAGTGATGAAGGCGGCACGGTTCGCATCCTGATAGACCACCTGCAGCGCGAATGCGAGCATCGCTGCCAGCAAGGCGGCGATCGCGAGAAGCGTTGCAAGTCGATCTGAAAGGGGCTTGATCACGGTGCCGGAAAACGGGAAAACCCCGCATTCTAGCCGATCGGGTGCCGCGTTCGTGCGACTGTCAGGGGCAAACGGCGAATTCGAGCGTGTTAAAGCTGGGCGTGGAGCCGGGGGCGCCTCGGTTATAATCCCGGCTCCGAATTCCTGCCAGGATGCGGCCCGCATCCGGATCACGCTCCCGTCGAACACCATGTCCCTGATACTCAAGCTGCGCGGCGCGCCCGCGTTGTCGGCATCCCGTCTCGCCCGCCTGTCTGAATCCGTCCGGCGCGTTCTTCCCAAGCTCCGCAACCTCGCCGCCGAGCATTGGTATCTGGTGGAACTCGAGACGCCATTGGTGGCGGAAGAGCTTTCGAGGCTGGTGGATCTGCTCGGTGCCGCCGGCCAAAGCGACACGCTGCCTGCAGGAGAAGCGGTCTTCGTGACGCCGCGCCTGGGGACCATATCGCCGTGGTCCTCCAAGGCCACCGATATCGTGCGTCAATGTGGATTCGACAAAGTGGTGCGGGTCGAGCGAGGGATTGTCTACAGTTTTGACGCGCGTGGCCCGGTGAGCGTCGCGCATGCACTCATTCACGACCGGATGACCGAGTCGGTGTTGCCTACCGTGGAGGCGGGCGAGGCCCTGTTCCATCACTATGCGCCCCAGCCCCTGGCCACGGTGGATGTGGTCGGTGCAGGCCGGCAGGCGCTGGTCGTCGCCAATGACGAGCTCGGCCTTGCCTTGTCGGACGATGAAATCGACTACCTCGTGGATAACTTCACCCGCATCGGCCGCAACCCGACCGACGTCGAACTGATGATGTTCGCGCAGGCAAACTCCGAACATTGCCGACACAAGATCTTCAATGCCGACTGGATCATCGATGCCAGGCCCGAGCAGAAATCGCTCTTCGGCATGATCAAGGAAACCCACAAGGCGCACCCGGAGGGTACCGTCGTCGCGTATTCCGACAATGCCTCGGTGATCGAAGGTGCGGTGATTGATCGTTTCTATCCCGATGCGGACGGCGCCTGGAAATTCCACGAAGAGGAAACCCACATCCTCGCCAAGGTCGAAACCCATAATCACCCGACCGCGATTTCACCGTTTCCGGGGGCTGCAACCGGTTCCGGTGGCGAGATACGCGACGAGGGGGCGACCGGTCGTGGCTCCAAGCCCAAGGCCGGGCTGGCTGGGTTCTCGGTGTCGAATCTCGATATCCCCGGGTTCCGGCAGCCGTGGGAGCATGCGTATGGTCGTCCCGATCGCATTGCCTCGGCGCTGGACATCATGATCGAGGGGCCAATCGGTGCCGCGGCTTTCAATAACGAGTTCGGGCGTCCGAATCTCGCCGGTTACTTCCGAAGCTTCGAGCAGGAGGTGCAGGGTGAGGTGCGCGGCTATCACAAGCCAATCATGATCGCGGGTGGTCTGGGCAGCATCCAGGCGCGTCAGTCGCACAAGGTGCGGTTTGCGTCGGGCACCCTGCTGATCCAGCTCGGCGGCCCCGGGATGCTGATCGGGCTGGGTGGTGGCGCCGCTTCGTCGATGGCGACTGGCAGCAATACGGCAGATCTCGATTTTGCGTCGGTGCAGCGCGGCAACCCCGAGATCCAGCGCCGCTGCCAGGAAGTCATCGATGCCTGCTGGCAGCAGGGCGAAGCCAACCCGATCCTGTCTATCCACGATGTCGGTGCTGGCGGAATCTCCAATGCGCTGCCCGAACTGGC
Source organism: Cognatazoarcus halotolerans (assembly GCF_009800965.1). Lineage (GTDB taxonomy): Bacteria > Pseudomonadota > Gammaproteobacteria > Burkholderiales > Rhodocyclaceae > Cognatazoarcus > Cognatazoarcus halotolerans. Next base: position 67,518 of record NZ_WUAF01000014.1, read on the forward strand.
CGAGTCGGCGGGGCTCGGCGCGCGCTTCGAGTTGCGTGAAGTGCACATCGAAGAGCCGGGCATGAGCCCGCGCGAGATCTGGAGCAATGAATCGCAGGAGCGCTACGTGATGGCGGTCGCGCCGGAGCGGCTGGCGGATTTCCGTGCCATCTGCGAGCGTGAGCGTTGTCCCTTCGCGGTGCTCGGCGAAGCCACTGCGGACGGCCAGCTGACTGTTACCGATCGCCATTTCGGCAACAAGCCGGTCGATATGGAAATGCAGGTGCTGCTCGGCAAACCGCCGAAGATGACCCGCAATGTGTCGCGCCGCGCGGTGCATCTGCCGCCTTTCGATCTCATCGACATCGACCTCGCCGATGCCTGCATGCGGGTGTTGCGGGTGCCTGCCGTGGCCTCCAAAAGCTTCCTCATCACGATCGGCGATCGTTCGGTCGGCGGCCTTACCGTGCGCGACCAGATGGTCGGTCCGTGGCAGATGCCGGTGGCCGACGTGGCGGTAACGGCGATGGACTTCAAAGGCTACCGTGGCGAGGCCTTCGCGATGGGCGAGCGTACGCCGCTGGCCTGCGTCGACGCGGCCGCTTCGGGCCGCATGGCGATCGGCGAGGCGATCACCAACATCGCCGCCGCCGATGTCGCGCAGCTGGGGGACGTGAAGCTCTCTGCCAACTGGATGGCTGCGGCCGGGCATCGTGGCGAGGACGCGAAGCTCTTCGAGACGGTGAAGGCGGTGTCCGAATTCTGCCAGCAGGCCGGGCTTTCCATCCCGGTGGGCAAGGATTCGCTTTCGATGAAGACGGCGTGGCAGGAGGAGGGCGCAGACAAGCAGGTGATCTCGCCGCTGTCGCTGATCGTGACCGGCTTTGCGCCCGTCACCGATATCCGGCGTACCCTCACGCCGCAGCTGCAGCGCCCCGCAGGCGTCGCCACGGAATTGTTGCTGATCGATCTTGGCAAGGGGGCGAATCGCCTCGGCGGCTCAGCCTTGGCGCAGGCCTACAATTCGGTCGGCGAGCATGCCCCGGATGTCGAACCAGCCATGCTCAAGGCTTTCTTCGCGGTGATGCGCAAGCTGCGCGATGAGGATCTGATTCTCGCCTATCACGATCGCGGCGACGGCGGATTGTTCGCTACCGTTTGCGAGATGGCTTTTGCCTCGAAGTGCGGCCTGTCGCTGGTGCTCGACACGGTCTGCTACGACCCGTACATGAACGATGTGGATGGCCTCGAGAAGAAACCCGATACGCTCAAGGGGCGTTTCAGCGACCGCCTGTTCGCGGGCCTGTTCAGCGAGGAGCTGGGTGCCGTCGTGCAGATCCGTCGCGAGGATCGGGCGCGGATCACCGGGCCGCTGCGCGAAGCGGGCCTGTCCTACCACTTCATCGGCGAACCCAACGACCGTGACGAGATTCGTCTGTGGCGCAACGCCAAGCTGATGTTCGGCGCTTCGCGTGCCGAGCTGCTTTCAACATGGTCGGAAACGAGTTACCGCATCGCCAGCCTGCGAGATGACGCAGGCTGTGCCCAGGAGGCGTTCGAGGCGCTGGCCGATGCGGCCGACCCGGGTCTGTCGATGGCATTGAGCTTCGATCCGGCCGAGGATGTGACGGCGCCGATGATCGTGCTCGGCGCGCGTCCGAAGATCGCGATTCTGCGTGAGCAGGGCGTCAACTCGCAGGCCGAGATGGCATCCGCTTTTGAGCGCGCGGGCTTTGCTCCTTACGATGTCCATATGTCGGATCTCCAGACTGGCCGCAAGCGCCTGTCCGATTTTCAGGGCCTGGCTGCCTGCGGTGGTTTTTCTTACGGCGACGTGCTCGGCGCAGGGCAAGGGTGGGCCAAGTCGATTCTTTTCAATCCGGCGCTGCGCGAGCAGTTCGAGGCGTTCTTCCTGCGTGCGGATGTCTTCGCGCTTGGCGTCTGCAACGGTTGCCAGATGATGGCCCATCTCGCACCGATCATCCCTGGTGCGGAGCATTGGCCAACTTTCCATCGCAACCGCAGCGAGCAGTTCGAGGCGCGTTTCGTCATGGCAGAAGTGCTTGAAAACCCCTCGATCATGCTCTCGGGCATGGTGGGAAGCAGGATGCCGGTGGTCGTCTCGCATGGTGAGGGCCGGGCCGTTTTTGCCGATGTCGACGACATGGCGCGCGCGAATATTGCGCTGCGTTTCGTCGATAACACAGGGAGTGCGGCAGTTCGCTATCCAGCCAACCCGAACGGTTCGCCGGATGGCATCACCGGTTTGACGACGCCCGACGGCCGCTTCACGATCATGATGCCCCATCCTGAGCGGTCGCGCCGGACTGTGCAGATGAGCTGGGCGCCGGAGGGTCTCGGTGAGGACTCGCCGTGGATGCGCATGTTCCGCAATGCGCGCAAATGGCTGGGGTGATCGTTTCGTAGCGCCATGGGGTGCGACGACATGCCGCATTCCGCGCAGCTGCTGTGCGGTGCATCATGTGCGCACTTCAGCGTGTAAGTCACCTCAATTCCGAAGCTGAACGGTTTGGCCCCGGCGCCTTGCGCACGGGGCCATTTTTCTGCGCCCCTGCAAAGAAATGCCCCGCATGTGCGGGGCATCGATCGAGGCAAGAGGACGATCAGGTGATCACATCCCCTGATAGATCGGTCCTTCGCCACCCTGCGGCACGACCCAGTTGATGTTCTGGGTAGGATCCTTGATGTCGCAGGTCTTGCAATGCACACAGTTCTGCGCATTGATCTGCAGGCGCGGGTTCTGCCCCGCGTCGTCCTTGACGATCTCATACACGCCGGCCGGGCAGTAACGCTGCTCGGGGGCGTCGTAGAGGGCCAGGTTGATCGAAATCGGCACGCCCGCATCCTTGAGCCGCAGATGGCAGGGCTGCTCCTCCTCGTGGTTGGTGTTGGAGAGGAAGACGCTCGAGAGCCGGTCGAAGCTGAGCTTGCCGTCGGGCTTGGGATAGTCGATCGGCTGGCACTGGGCGGCCGGCTTGAGTGCGGTGTGGTCCGCGCTGTTGGGCAGCGTCCAGGGCACCTTGCCCTTGAAGAGCTTCTGTTCTGCACCGAACAGGAAGGAGCCCCAGTAGAGCCCTTTTTTCATGTAGGGCTTGAAGTTGCGGGTCTTGTACAGTTCTTCGTGCAGCCAGCTGTGCTCGAAAGCCTTTGGATAGTCGGTGAGTTCATCCCGCTCGCGCTCGGCGGCAAGCGCCTCGAAGGCGGCCTCGGCCGCCAGCATGCCGCTCTTGATCGCCGCGTGGCTGCCCTTGATGCGGGCTGCGTTGAGGAAACCCGCGTCGTCGCCGATCAGGCCGCCACCCGGGAAGGTCAGCTTGGGCAGGCTCTGCAGGCCGCCGGCCGCGATCGCCCGGGCACCGTAGGCGAGACGCTTGCCTCCTTCCAGATACTTGCGGATCTCCGGGTGCGTCTTGTAGCGCTGGAACTCTTCGAAGGGCGAGAGATGGGGGTTGGCGTAGTTCAGGCCGACGACGTAGCCGACCGCCACGAGATTGTCCTCGAGGTGGTAGACGAAGCCGCCGCCGTATGTGGCGTTGTCCATCGGCCAGCCGGCCGTATGCACGACCAGGCCTTGCGTGTGATTTGCAGCGGGTACTTCCCACAGCTCCTTGATGCCGATGCCGTAGGTTTGCGGATCGGCGTTGTCGCGAAGCTTGAAGTGAGCCTCGAGCTGCTTGCCCAGGTGGCCGCGGCAGCCTTCGGCGAACAACGTGTACTTGGCGTGCAGTTCCATGCCCGGCGCGTAGGCGGGCCCCTGCTCACCCTCGCGGGTCAGGCCCATGTCGCCGGTGGCCACGCCCTTCACCGCGCCGTTCTCGTCGAACAGGATCTCCGCGCCGGCGAAGCCGGGATAGACCTCCACGCCCAGCGCCTCGGCCTGCTCGCCGAGCCACTTGACGACGTTGCCCAGGCGCACGATGTAGTTGCCGTGGTTTACGAAACAGTCCGGCAGCAGTGCGTTGGGAATTGCGCGGCCGCCCGTTTCGGAGAGGAACAGCACGCGGTCCTCGGATACCGGGGTGTTCAGCGGCGCCCCCTGTTCCTTCCAGTCGGGGATGAGTTCGGTCAGCGCCTTCGGGTCCATGACCGCCCCCGAGAGAATGTGGGCACCGATCTCGGCAGCCTTTTCGATCAGGCATACCGAAAAATCCTGGCCCTTCTCGGCCGCAAGCTGCTTGAGCCTGATCGCAGCCGCCAGCCCGGCCGGGCCGCCACCGACGATCAGGACGTCGAATTCCATTGATTCGCGTTCCATGTGTGTTCTCCTGCCTCTGTCCTTGATTCATGGCGCCACCGCATTCGGGCGGCGATGTAGCATCGGTGCAGCGCATGAACTTAGGGCGCGCCCCGGGAGGCGTCAAGTTTCATGCAAACGGTCATCGTGCAAAACATACGGTTGCGTATGTTACAGTAGCCGCCATTCATTAGGGAATCCCCTTGTCCCAAATTCGGTTGCGTTTCGGGAGCACACCATTGAGCACCAAGAGAAAACTCATGCATACCAGCCTCATTCCCGTCCGTTGGGGAGATCTGGATGCGTATGGCCATTTGAACAACACGCTTTACTTCCGGTTCTGCGAGCAGGCGAGGGTCGAATGGATCGAAGCGGCGGGTTTCGAGGTTCGTCCGGAGCGCCGTGAAGCGCCGGTTATCATCAATGCGTCCTGTACGTTTCTTGTTCCGGTCAATTACCCCGCGAACGTCGTTGTACGCTTGTTTGCGGGAGAGCCCGGGCGTAGCAGCGTGATGTCCTGGTATGAACTCTATATTGAGGGACAGGATCAATTGGTTGCAGAAGGCGCCAGCAAGATCGTGTGGATGGATCACGAGACCGGCAAGTCGGTGCCACTTCCGGATGCATTGCGCTCCGTAATAGAGAGTTAGACAATAACAAAATAATTTGATGAAAGGAGACGAAGCATGAGTGCCCCAATCGACAATCCTCTTTGGCGCCCCGATGCCGGGCGTATCGCTGCAGCAAATGTGACCGCATTCATGGCAGAAGCCGGTGCCCGCTGGGGGCTTGATCTGCGTAACTACGACGCACTTCATGCATGGTCCATTGAGTATCCAGAGTCTTTCTGGCAGAGCGTCTGGGCGTTCGGGGAGGTGTTGGGCGATCCCGGGAGCGTGGTGCTCGAGAACGGTGACCGCATGCCCGGCGCACGCTGGTTCCCCGAGGCCAGGCTCAACTTTGCCCGCAATCTGTTGCGGTCGAGAGATGAGTCCGATGCGATCGTGTTCTGGGGAGAAGACAAGGTCAAGAATCGCATGACCCATGCGGATCTGTATCGCCAGGTGGCGCATTTCGCCGCTGCGCTCAAGGACGCCGGCGTTTGCAAGGGTGATCGAGTCGCTGCATTCATGCCCAACATGCCGGAAACGGTTGTTGCGATGCTTGCCTCGACCGCGATCGGTGCCGTGTTTACCTCCGCTTCGCCGGATTTCGGAGTGCAAGGGGTAGTCGATCGTTTCGGCCAGACCGAACCGAAGGTGCTGGTGACCGTCGATGGCTACTACTACAACGGCAAAACGGTGGATTGTCTTGGGAAAGTGGCCGAAGTGGTCGATAGGCTGCCGTCGCTGAAACGTGTCGTCGTCGTGCCCTACGTGCATGCGGCGCATGATCTCTCCGCGATCAAGCACGGTCGTATGCTCGCCGATTTCATTGCGCCCTGGCATTTCGAGTCAGAAATCCCGTTCGAGGACCTTCCGTTCGACCATCCGCTCTACATCATGTATTCGTCGGGGACGACCGGGGTGCCGAAGTGCATCGTGCACGGCGCTGGCGGTACGTTGTTGCAGCATCTGAAGGAGCACAAGCTGCATTCCGACGTGAGGCCGGGGGACCGGCTCTTCTACTTCACGACCTGCGGCTGGATGATGTGGAACTGGCTGGTGTCCGGACTGGCTTCCGGCGCGACCTTGCTGTTGTATGACGGATCACCGTTCGCCGCGGACGGAGACATCCTGTTCGACTATGCCGATGCGGAAAGAATGACCCACTTCGGCACCTCGGCAAAATTCATCGATCACCTTGCCAAGATCGGCCGTCGTCCACGCGACACCCATTCGCTCGCCACTGTCCGGGCAATCATGTCGACCGGCAGTCCATTGGTGCCGGAGGGCTTCGCCTACGTGTATGACGCGATCAAGGCCGATGTCTGCTTGTCATCGATCTCGGGCGGCACCGACATTCTTTCCTGCTTCGTGCTCGGCAGTCCCGTACTCCCCGTATGGAGTGGCGAGATCCAGTGTCGTGGGCTGGGCATGGCGGTTGACGTGTTCGACGAGAACGGCCGGCCGGTGCGTGAAGAAAAGGGCGAGTTGGTGTGCACCAAGCCATTTCCTTCTATGCCGATCGGCTTCTGGGGCGATGTCGACGGGGCGAAGTATCATGCCGCCTATTTCGAACGCTTCGAGAACATCTGGTGTCACGGCGACTTCTGCGAGATTACCGCGCATGGAGGGCTGATCATTCACGGCCGTTCGGATGCCACGCTGAATCCTGGGGGCGTGCGCATCGGCACGGCGGAGATCTATCGCCAGGTCGAGAAGCTTGACGAGGTGGTGGAGTCCCTGGTTATCGGCCAGGACTGGGACAGGGATGTGCGTGTGGTGCTGTTCGTGCGCCTGCGAGAGGGTCTGACGCTGGACGATGAACTCGTTGCGCGGATCAGGAAAACCATTCGCGACAACACGACACCGCGCCATGTCCCGGCGAAGATCCTTCAGGTGGGAGACATCCCGCGTACGAAGAGCGGCAAGATCGTGGAACTGGCGGTCCGCAATATCGTGCACGGGCGTGCCGTGAAGAATGTCGAGGCGCTGGCCAATCCCGAAGCACTCCAAGATTTCCGCGATCGCGGTGAACTGACTTCCTGACACGAGAGGACCCAGGCAATTCCGCTGCCTGGGTCCAAGGAGATATCAACGTGCTGATGTGTCGCGAAAAATCCGCTCTGCTGGTGGTGGACGTCCAGGAAAGACTGATTCCGGCCATCCACGCCTGTGACGAGGTGTTGGCCAACTGTGTGTGGCTGGCCGGTGTCGCGAGGCAGCTTGCCGTACCGACGGTGGTGAGCGAACAGTATCCCAAAGGCCTGGGCCCGACAGAGACGACACTTCGCTCTGCTGCCAGTGATGCCAAATGGGTTGAAAAGGTTCACTTCTCGTGCGTGGCTGACGGGTGCCTGGTGGGCACCGCGGTGGAGGAACGTCGACAAGTGGTGGTGTGCGGCACGGAAGCACACGTATGTGTTCAACAGACTGCGCTCGAGTTGCGCTGGCAGGGCAAGGAGGTCTTCGTCGTCGCCGATGCCGTCGGGTCGAGGAACCCTGAGAACAAGGCTCTTGCGCTGGCTCGGATGCGAGCCCACGGAATCGAGATCGTCTCGCGCGAGATGGTTGCGTTCGAGTGGTTGCATCGTGCGGCAACCGAGGATTTCCGGACGGTGAACGCGCAGTTCATACGCTGATCCTGATGCGATGAGTTTGCGCTGAGCGCGTTGAGGGGCGATCGGGAGTTCGGGTATCATTGCGCTTTCCCGCAGTCGCTTTTCTCATGACCAAATACGTATTCGTTACCGGTGGTGTCGTGTCCTCGCTGGGCAAAGGCATCGCCGCCGCGTCGCTGGGCGCCATTCTCGAGTCCCGCGGCATCAAGGTTACCCACCTCAAACTCGACCCCTACATCAACGTCGACCCGGGCACCATGAGCCCGTTCCAGCACGGCGAGGTCTTCGTGACAGAAGACGGTGCTGAGACCGACCTCGATCTTGGTCACTACGAGCGCTTCACCAGCGCCAAGATGGGAAAGCGCAACAACTTCACCACCGGCCAGATCTACGAATCGGTGATCAAGAAGGAGCGTCGCGGCGAATATCTGGGCAAGACGGTGCAGGTGATTCCGCATATCACCGACGAGATCAAGCTCTACCTCAAGCGTGGCGCGGAAGGCGCGGATGTGGCGATCGTCGAGGTCGGCGGCACGGTCGGCGACATCGAATCGCTGCCGTTCCTCGAGGCGATTCGCCAGATGGGAATCGAAGAAGGGCGTGGCGCGACCTGCTTCATCCACCTGACGCTCGTGCCCTACATCCCGACGGCCGGCGAACTCAAGACCAAGCCGACCCAGCATTCGGTGAAGGAGCTGCGCCAGATCGGTATCCAGCCCGACATCCTGCTGTGCCGTGCCGACCGACAGATTCCGGTGGACGAGCGGCGCAAGATTGCGCTGTTCTGTAACGTCATGCCCGAGGCAGTGATCGAGACGCTCGATGCCGACTCGATCTACAAGATCCCCGGCATGCTGCACGACCAGATGCTCGACGAGATCGTCTGCCACAAGCTTGGCATTCTGGCGCGCGCCGCCGATCTGTCGGTCTGGGAGCGGCTCATTGATGCGCTCGAGCATCCCGAGCACACCGTGAATGTCGGCTTCGTCGGAAAATACGTGGACCTCACCGAATCCTACAAGTCGTTGATTGAGGCACTCAACCACGCCGGCATGCATACCCGCAGCAAGGTCCGCATCCATTACATCGACTCGGAAGACATCGAGACCGGTGGTTGCGACATCCTTCGCAGCATGGATGCGATCCTCGTGCCCGGCGGCTTCGGCAAGCGCGGTACCGAAGGCAAGATCAAGGCGATCGGCTATGCCCGGGAAAACAGGATTCCCTACCTCGGCATCTGCCTCGGCATGCAGCTGGCCGTGATCGAGTATGCCCGCAATGTGGTGGGCCTCGAAGGCGCTCACAGCACCGAGTTCGACAAGAACAGCAAATACCCGGTTATCGGCCTGATCACCGAGTGGCTCAGCCGCGAGGGCAAGGTCGAGAAGCGCGGTGAGGATTCCGATCTGGGTGGGACCATGCGACTCGGTGGTCAGGTCTGCAAGCTCGCGGAGGGCTCTCTGGCACGCGAGATCTATGGCAAACCGGAAATCGTGGAAAGGCACCGGCACCGCTACGAGGTGAACAATGTACTGCTGGGCCAGCTCGAAGAGAAAGGCCTGAAAGTCTCGGGCCGTGCGCCTGGTACCGATCTTTGCGAGATGATCGAACTGCCCGATCACCCGTGGTTCGTCGGATGCCAGTTCCATCCCGAGTTCACGTCCAACCCGCGTGCGGGCCACCCGTTGTTCACCGCCTTCGTCCGTGCCGCGCTCGCTCGCCAGGCGGGTGGAGTCAAGACCAAGAAAGGAGTCGCGGCATGAAGCTCTGCGGATTCGAGGCCGGTATCGACCAGCCGTTTTTCCTGATTGCCGGTCCCTGTGTGGCCGAGTCCGAACAGCTCTGCCTCGATGTGGCGGGGCAGATGAAGGAAATCTGCGCGCAGCTGTCGATTCCCTATATCTTCAAGGCTTCCTACGATAAGGCCAACCGCAGCTCCGGAAAGAGTTTCCGTGGCCACGGCATGTCCGAGGGGCTGCGAATCCTCGAAGCGGTGAAGCGCCAGATCGGTGTGCCGGTATTGACCGACGTACATACGGAGGCCGAGGTCCCTGAGGTCGCCGCAGTGGTGGATGTGCTCCAGACGCCGGCTTTCCTGTGTCGCCAAACCGATTTCATTCACGCGGTGGCGGCAAGCGGCAAGCCGGTGAATATCAAAAAGGGCCAGTTCCTCGCGCCGGGCGACATGAAGAACGTCGCTGACAAGGCCCGTGAGGCCAACGGTGGCGCGGATACGATCATGGTCTGCGAGCGTGGCGCCTCGTTTGGCTACAACAACCTCGTGTCGGACATGCGCTCGCTTGCCATCATGCGCGAGACTGGCTGTCCGGTGGTATTCGATGCCACCCATTCGGTGCAACTGCCCGGTGGGCAGGGCACCTCCTCGGGTGGTCAGCGCGAGTTTGTGCCGGTACTGTCGCGCGCGGCGGTGGCGGTGGGCGTCGCGGGCCTCTTCATGGAGACGCACCCCGACCCATCGAAGGCGCTGTCGGACGGTCCCAATGCCTGGCCGCTGCCGAAGATGCAGGCCTTGCTGGCAACGCTCAAGCAGATTGACTCGCTGGTCAAGCAGCAAGGATTGCTCGAGTCCGGCGACGCGTGAGGCCGTGCCGCAACCGTGACCGAACGCTCGCCGTATTGCCCGCTGGAGAGTGGGCGGCGCGGCACGGCATGCCGCATCGTGCCGCGACCCGAACAGGTCAGTTGAGCAGATCGATTTTCAGTTTTTTGCCGAAGGAAATGCTATGAGTGCAATCGTTGATGTCATTGCCCGCGAGATTCTCGATTCCCGCGGGAATCCTACCGTAGAAGCCGACGTTCTCCTCGAGTCGGGCGTGATGGGGCGTGCTGCAGTGCCGTCCGGTGCGTCCACCGGTTCCCGCGAGGCGATCGAACTGCGTGACGGTGATGCGGCCCGTTATCTTGGTAAGGGCGTGCTGCAGGCCGTGGAGAACATCAATACGGAAATCTCCGAAGGGCTGGTCGGGCTCGACGCGGAAGAGCAGGCTTTCATCGACCGCACCCTGATCGAACTCGACGGCACCGAGAACAAGTCGCGACTGGGCGCCAACGCCACCCTGGCCGTGTCCATGGCAGTGGCGCGTGCCGCGGCCGATGAGGCCGGTCTGCCGCTTTATCGATACTTCGGCGGCATGGGAGCAGTTTCGATGCCGGTGCCCATGATGAACGTGATCAACGGCGGTGCGCACGCGAACAACAGCCTGGATATCCAGGAATGCATGATCATGCCGGTGTCGATGCCGAGTTTCCGCGAAGCACTGCGTTGCGGTACCGAGGTCTTTCACCATTTGAAAAAGCTGGTGGATCGCAAGGGCTATCCCACCACCGTGGGCGACGAGGGTGGTTTTGCACCCAACGTGACTGGTACCGAGGAGGCGCTCAACCTGATCCAGGAAGCCATCTCCAATGCTGGCTACGAGCCGGGGACTGATGTTCTGCTGGCACTGGATTGTGCCGCCTCCGAGTTCTACAAGGACGGCAATTACGTTCTGGCTGGAGAAGGGCTGACCTTGTCTGCACAAGGATTTACCGACTACCTCGCCACGCTTGCGGACAAGTTCCCGATCGTATCGATCGAGGACGCGATGGCCGAGAACGACTGGGCCGGCTGGAAGCACCTCAGCGATGTGATGGGCAAGAAAGTGCAGTTGGTCGGCGACGATCTGTTCGTGACCAACACCAAGATTCTCAAGCAAGGCATCGATCAGGGTATCGCCAACTCGATCCTCATCAAGATCAACCAGATCGGCACGCTTTCGGAAACCTTCGCAGCGGTGGAGATGGCCAAGCGCGCAGGCTATACGGCCGTGATCTCGCATCGCTCGGGCGAGACCGAGGATTCGACGATCGCCGATATCGCCGTGGGGCTGAATGCGATGCAGATCAAGACGGGCTCGCTCTCCCGCTCCGACCGCATTTCGAAGTACAACCAGCTCCTGCGGATCGAGGAGGATCTTGGCGATGTGGCGGTGTACCCGGGCCGGAGCGCGTTCTATAACCTGCAGCGTCGCTGACCGCGATGCCGGGTGCGAGGCCCGTCAGGCCTCGCTGCCCCGCGATATGGGTCGGTTCCGCAAGGTGCCGGCCCGCTTCAGTTAAGCCCTTCAGAAAACGATGCGCTGGCCAACCATCATCCTGACCGTGTTACTTGTCGTGCTGCAGTACCCGCTGTGGTTTGGCAAGGGTGGCTGGTTACGGGTCTGGGAAGTCGATCGTCAACTTCAGGAGCAGCGAGAGCTCAATCAGAAGCTCGAGCAGCGCAATGCCGCACTGGAGGCGGAAGTCCGCGATCTGAAGACCGGCTTGGACGCTGTCGAGGAGCGGGCGCGCTTCGAACTCGGACTCACCAAGCCGGGCGAGATATTCGTACAGACACCCAAGTCTTCTCAGTAGGTCGAGTCTGACCCCAGCCGTGTCTCCTCTCCAAGCAGGGTCCGGGCGCCGTCGAAGCGGGTCGCGAAATAGCGATTGTCCATCAGTTCCACCCTCACCTTGCCACGACTGCTTGGTGCATGGATGAAACGGCCGTCCCCGATATAGATGCCCATGTGGGAATGCGCCTTCCCCTGTGTATTGAAGAACACCAGGTCGCCGGCTTCGAGCGCCTCACGCGGGATTGGGCGGGTACGCGCGGCGATCTTCGCCGCATTATGTGGCAGCCGCTGCCCGGACACTTGCTCGACGACGAAGCTGACCATGCCGCTGCAATCCAGCCCGGCTTCCGGGTTGCGGCCACCGAATCGGTAGCCGGTATCGAGCAGGCTGAAGGCTGAGAGCACGATCTGCTCCCGCTGCCCGGCGTCTGGTAGCTCGAAACGCTCATTACGGGCGCTTTCCGATTGATCCGACGTTGTCCAGTGACGTTGTGGCGTCGAACTGCACGCCGAGATCATGGCGGCCATGAGCATGATCGCTGCCTGCCATGTGCGCGGCCGCAGTGGTTTGCCGTCCATCATGCGTTCAACCAGAAGGTGACCGGGCCATGATTCACGAGCGAGACCCGCATTTCGGCGCCAAAGCGGCCGCTCGCAACGACCGGATGCGCGGCCCGCGCGAGACGTTCGAGGTAATCGAACAGGCGTTGAGCGTCGGTTGGCGGGGCGGCAGTCGAAAAGCCGGGGCGTGTTCCCTTGCTGGTGTCGGCAGCCAGGGTGAATTGCGGCACCAACAGCAGGCCACCGCCGACGTCCGTCAGCGAGCGATTCATCCGGTCGTCCTTATCCTGAAACACCCGATAACCGAGAAGCCGCTCGACAAGCCGCTGGGCGTTGCGTTCGACGTCGTCTCGTTCAATGCCGATCAGGGCCAGCAGACCGTGACCGATCTCGCCGACCACCTGATCGTCGACGATCACCCGCGCTTCGGTGACCCGTTGAATGAGTCCGATCAAGTCATTGCTCCGGCGCGGAAGAGCCCCAGGGGGCCGTGGACATTCCCCGCGATCGGCCCCGCGCAGCCTTTTTCCCGAAAGGCGTGCAGTGACGCATCAGTCGGTCAGCTCCACGGTTCCGTTGATGTTAACCGATACGGTGCTTTCCCCACCCTCGATCGGTGCTGGTGCCGCCTCGGCGGTTGCCATCGCCACTTTCGCTCGCATATAGACCGGTGGGTGCGTGCCTGATTGGTTGACGCTGAGTCGTTGAATCCGGTATTTCCGGCCGAGCGTGTCGGCGATCAGCTGGGCGCGGCGCCGGAAATCCGAGATTGCAGCTACCGTGGCCTGATTCTCGGCTGCCCTGCGTGTCTCGGGTGCGGGTTCGAGATTGATCTGCGAGACAGCCAGACGTGACTGCAGCTTGCCTATCAGGGTGGACATGGCCGCGATATCACGGCTCTCCAGCCGAATCTGCGAACGCATCCGCCAAGCCGAAAGCGTGCGACCGTCGCGGTCATAGATCGGATAGGTGCTTGTACCTGCGGTAGAGACCTTGACTGAAGGGTAATCCTTGGTGAGCGCGAGCGCCTGGGTAATGGTCTTGTTCACCTTTTCGGAAAGTCCCGCCGGATTTGAATCCGTCGCCTCGAAATACGCCACCGCAGTGGCCAGGTCGTTCGCCGCTTCGGCGCTCCCCTCGGCATTGATCTCGACGCTGGGCACCGCCGGTTCTGCAGCGTTTGCGCCGACTGCAGCGAGACTCAGGAAGCTTGCATAAACAAGGTGCGACCAAAATCGAGTGCGCATTTGGACCTCTTCATGTTGTAACGGATGGCGCCGGATCCCGACCCCTCTCAATGCTGCCGCAGATCGGCTTCGTAACGCAAATCGATGCGGGACGCTTGCTTGCAGGCTGTGCGGTAGATCGTCATGATGCCGGGCTATCTCGTTGAGCAACACAATCCATGGATGCAAACCGTCTCGTCGGTGCGCTTTATGTAGCCGTTTCCGCAACCGCGTTTGGCGCAATGGCGATCTTTGCCCGCAATGCCTATGCAAGTGGTGCCGATGTTACCGCGGTCCTGTTCCTGCGCTTCCTGATCGCCGGCGCGGTGATGGGCTGCGCAATGCTCCTGTTCCGGCGGCGCTGGCCGCGTGGGCGCAATCTCGCCGTGCTGGTCGGTATGGGCGGAATCGGTTACGTTGGGCAGTCGTTCTGTTTCTTCTCGGCGCTCAATTACGCGAGTGCAGGCCTCGTCGCGCTGTTGCTTTATCTACATCCTTTCATGGTCACACTTATCAGCGCGGCATTGTTTGGGCTGCGTTTGACGGCACTGCGCCTGGGGGCCGTGATTGCCGCATTGCTCGGGACTGCGCTTACCATAGGCTCCGATATCAGCGGAGAGCCACTGGGAATTCTGTTGGGCGTGGGCGCCGCAGTGCTCTATTCGATCTACATCCTGGTTGGCAGTCGAGTTCTCAGTGAGGAGGATCCTTTTGCCGCCGCGTGCGTGGTGATGCTTGCTGCCGCCGCGAGTTTCGGGGCGATCGTGATGACGGCCGGCGCGCGTTTTCCGGAAAGCGGCGGTGGGTGGACGTCGATCGTGATGATCGCGCTGCTATGCAGCGTTGCGGGAATCGTCTGTTTTTTTGCCGGCATGCGGCGGCTTGGGCCCTCCGATGCGGCGACCCTGTCGACGCTGGAGCCGGTTGTCACCTTTGTGCTTGCCGGAATATTTCTTGGTGAACCGGTTCTTGCGAATCAGGTCGTTGGCGGTGCGGTTATTCTCACCGCGGTCGTCGTGCTGGCCAGAGCGCATGCTGCAACGCCCCGACCGGGTTGAGCGGGCTCCGCCTGTCCTGCTTCTCGACGAGTTTCCTCAGGCTTTCACGGGTGTGATGTCCACCAGATCGGCCGCGTAGCGGCGTGCATTGCCGACGTAGCCGTCTGCGTTCTCCATGAGGCGATGCAGATCGTCATCGGTGAGCTGTCGAATGATGCGCCCGGGCGAGCCTACTACCAGAGAACGATCCGGGATGACCTTGCCTTCGGGGATCAGGGTATTCGCGCCGATGATGCAGTTTTTGCCGATGACCGCCCTGTTGAGCACGACTGCGCTGATGCCGATCAGACTGCCGTCGCCGATGGTACAGCCGTGGAGCATTACCATGTGCCCGATCGTCACGTTGCTGCCAATGGTGAGGGGAACACCGTCGTCGGTATGCAGTACCGACCCATCCTGGATATTGCTTCCTTCGCCCACGGTGATCGGGTCGTTATCGCCGCGGAGCACCGCGCCAAACCATATGTTCGCTCTGGCCCCGAGCCTCACGTCACCAATGACCGTGGCGTTATCTGCAATCCAGCAGCCTTCCCCGATTTCGGGGGCGCGATCACCCAGCCTGTAGATCGGCATGGTCTAACCTCTTCTGTTGTTTTCGCACCCGTTTCGGGCGTTTGGGCCGGCAATGATAGCAGTGGGCAGGGGTGCTGCAAACCGTGCCGCCATACGCACCCAGTGCCGGGGCGGGAACGCCGACGGAGCAGCTTTTCAGATAACCTTCCCCGGGTTGAGGATGCCGTCGGGGTCCAGTGCCCGCTTGAGCGTTCGCATGAGCGCGATTTCGGCCTCGCTGCGGGAGTAATTCAGGAAGGGGCGCTTCAGCGTTCCAATACCATGTTCGGCCGAAATTGCCCCGCCATAGTCCTTCACAATCTCGTATACCGCGGTTTCGGCCTCATGTGCCGTCGCTTCACTGCCATCCGCCAGGCTATATATGAGATGCAGGTTGGAGTCGCCGATATGTCCGAAATACAGCCCCTCCTGGCCGGGCCAACGTTCGTCCAGCGCGGTCCGCATACGTTCGACGGCCTCACCGATCTGGCCGATCGGAATGCTGACGTCGAAGGCCAGCATTGGCGCGAGATGGCTCATGATCTCGGGCGTTGCGTCGCGCAGCGCCCAGAATGAAGCCGTATCGGATTCCGATCGGGCAAGCGTTGCGTCGAGCACCAGACCCAGCGTCATCGCCTCTTCTAGCATGGCCTCGAAGCGCTCACCATCGCGAAGCGGATCGGCGGTCACCATGTCGGTAAGTACATAGAATGGTGCGTCGCCCAAGGGGGCGCGGGCTTTGCCATAAGAGGTTGCTGCGCGGTAGTAATCGGGCCACATGGCCTCAAACGCACCGACCGCTCCGACCAGGCGACGTTGCGCAAGGCGCAAAAGCTTCACGGCAGCGTCGAAGCCATCGACTGCGCACAGTGCGGTGCAGGGCGCAGCGGTTTGCGGTTGAAGACGCAATACCGCCCTGGTAATCACGCCGAGCGTCCCCTCGCTGCCGATGAATAGGTGCTTTAGGTCGTAGCCGGAATTGTTCTTCTGCATCTTGTTCAACATAGACAGCACCGTTCCGTCCGCCAGTACCACCTCGAGACCAAGGACATGATCACGGGCCATGCCGTACCGAATCACCCGGTTTCCTCCCGCGTTGGTCGACAGGCCGCCGCCGACCACTGCGCTGCCGCGTGCTCCCCAATCCAGCGCGAAGAGGAACCCATGGGCATGTGCGGCTTCCTGCACGACCTGAATCGGTGTGCCGGCAAGTGCCGTAAGCGTGGCCGCAGCGGTGTCCACCTCCTCTACACCGTTCAGGCGCTCAAGCGTGAGCGCCACCTGCCCGGCTCCCGGAACCGCTGCACCCGTCAGGCCGGTGAGACCGCCCTGTGGTACCACGGGCGTACCGAAACCATGACAGATCGCAAGAGCCGCCGCGACGTCGGCAGTGTTTTTTGGCCGCAGCAGGGCCAGTGGCTTACCTTCGGGCACGCCACTCCAGTCCTTGAGGTAGCGGGCTTCGATCGCGTCGCCGACGATGACTTGATCGGCCCCGAGTTTTTCGACAAGACGATCAATCAACGCCGCGGTTTCGGTCACTGGGAGTCTCCTGGTTGGTTTGGCTCGAGATGATAAGGGATCCTGATCCGCCATGTTGATCAGTGGCTCGGGTATTCAGGACGGTTCCTGCTTGAGCACGCCCCGGCGAATCTGATCGACCTCTATCGATTCGAACAAGGCTTTGAAATTGCCCTCACCAAAGCCCTCGTTGCCCTTGCGCTGAATGAACTCGAAGAAGATCGGACCGATCTGGTTCTCCGAAAAAATCTGGAGCAGCAGATCGCCCGCGGCACCATCTACCAGAATGCGGCGCCGTCGAAGTTCGGCAGTCGGTTCGCCGTGTCCCACGATTCGTTCGTCCAGCATCTCGTAGTAGGTGTCGGGAGTATCCAGCAGCTTGATACCGTTGGCTCCAAGCCCGTCGACGGTTTCATAAAGGTTTTCGCTTGAAAGGGCGATGTGCTGGATACCCTCGCCATGATAACGATCCAGATATTCCTGGATCTGGCCTCGGGTTTCGTTGCCTTCTTCGTTGATCGGGATCCTTATCTTGCCGCAGGGCGATGTCATCGCCTTGGACTTGATCCCGGTTATCTGACCTTCGATGTCGAAGTAACGAATCTCGCGGAAGTTGAACAGTCGTTCGTAGAAATCAGCCCATTCGTTCATTCGTCCCCGATGAACATTGTGCGTGAGATGATCGATCGCCCGTAGACCGAGTCCTTTGGGTGCGGGGTCCACTTCGTTGCCTGAGTCGTCAAGGAGCGGCTCGAAGTCAACGTCGTAGATGCTGATGTCACCCACGCCGCCCTTGCGACCGTTCTTCCCCCGCCAGCGGTCGACAAGATAGATGAGTGAATCGCCGATGCCCTTTATCGCGGGAATGTTCAACTCCATCGGACCCGCATGATTGTCGAATCCCCATGCGCCTAATTCGAGTGCCTTGCGGTAGGCAGAGCGCGCATCCTGCACCCTGAAAGCGATGGCACAGATGGACGGACCATGCAGCCGAGCAAACCGTTGGGCAAATGAGTCGGGCTCAGCGTTCAGGATGAAATTGATACCGCCCTGGCGGTAAAGGGTGACATTCTTCTGTCGATGTCGAGCAATCGGCGTGAATCCGAGCTGTTCAAAAAGCCTGCCCATCGCGACCGGATCGGGTGCCGCGTATTCGACGAACTCGAATCCATCCGTCCCCATGGGGTTTGACCACAGGTCGAGGGTACTCATCTTGTCTCTCCTTCGGTGTTTTTTCGATTCGCCTCGAGCATGCGGCGAATCGATACACTTTAGAGATTCAAGTTAGGCATTCGGTTGCGAAATTACCCCGGATGCGGCCCTTTCCGGGCATGAACTTTCCTTTGGACGCCGTTCTCCGGGTGAAAAATCCGACGCCCGCAAGATCGCGGAACTATGTTGCGACGTCACGCTGCTCGCCGGATGGCGTCTCGGGCAGCGTGACGACGTTCAGGTTGTCGCCTCTTCGCGATAAACGAGAACCGGAATACGGCAGTGTGTCAGCACCTTCTGGGTCTCACTGCCCAGAAGCAGGCTTGCCAAGCCACGGCGACCGTGGGACGACATGAAGATCAGGTCGCATTCGTGACGTTTCGCAGCGGCGATGATTGCTTCGTAAGGTACCTCGTTGACGACCGTGTCGCTCGTCGAACTCACTGCGGATGCGTTGGCCATGGCGCATGCATCGGCAAGAATCCGGTCGGCTTCCGCTTTTGCCGAAGCTGCGAACTGCTCGGGTGTCGTCGGGTCGATAAGCGCACCCTCGCCGTAGATCGGCATTGGAAAGTCCGGCTGGGCATAGAAGAAGACGATCTTTGCGCCGGACTCCTGTGCAAACGAAACTGCCCGTCGAACGGTGCTCTTGGAGAGGTCGGAGCCATCGGTGGGGACGAGGATATTCTTGAACATTGAAACCTCCAGTAGGAGCGGGATCACGATTCATTATATGCGCCCGTTCGGACAAGAGCCGATTGACAAGGATCAAGCAGCCCCGCGATGTTCGCGCGATGATTCGATCAATCGATGGTCGGGGAGCTCACATGACAAGTATGGAAGTATGCTTTCACGGCGCGGCGGGAGAAGTGACAGGTTCCTGTTACGAGGTCCGGCACCCCGGTGGGCGGTTCCTGGTCGATTGCGGCATGTTCCAGGGCGGCCGGGAGGCAGACGGCAAGAATCGTCGCGCGCTCAATTTCGACGTCCGCGAGATCGATTTCGTACTGTTGACCCATGCACACATCGATCATTCAGGCCTGCTTCCGCGACTTTTCGCGCTTGGCTACAGTGGTCCGATCATATGCACCAGCGCGACCGCGGATCTGTTGGAAGTCATGCTGCGCGATGCCGCCCATATCCAGGAAAAGGAGGCCGAGTGGCGCCTTCGGCGTCAGCGCAGGGGTGGCGCAAAGCGCGTCACGGAGACGGCGCCAATCTACACGGTGGCGCAGGCCGAGCATTGTCTGCGCTATGTCGAGAAGCATGATTACGACGAACGGATAATTGTTTCCGAGCAGATCGAAGTCTGTTTCCGAGACGCCGGACACATCCTCGGATCGGCAATCGTGGAGGTGTGGCTCGGTGCCGCCGGGCAGCGCCGGAAGCTTGTTTTCTCGGGTGATCTGGGGCAACCCGATCGACCCATTCTGCGCGATCCGACGCCGATATCCGTAGCCGATTACCTGTGGGTCGAGTCAACTTACGGTGATCGCCTCCACCGGGCCTTCGATGATACCCGGAGTGAGTTGATCGAAGCCCTGCACAACACGTTACACGTACGACATGGCAATGTAGTCATTCCGGCCTTTGCAGTAGGGCGCACTCAGGAGATTCTCGTCGTGCTGGCCGAACTCGTCAGAAGCGGTGACGTTGCGCCACTGCAGGTTTACGTGGATTCTCCGATGGCCACGGCAGTCACCGAACTGACGATGCGTCACGACGACCTCTGGGACGACGAGAGCAAGGCGTTGCAGGCTTGGTGGCGCAGCAATCCCGAGCGTTTCAGGGTGCGTTTCGTTTCCGATGTAGAGGAGTCGATTGCGCTGAACCAGGTAAAGAGCGGTGCAGTGATTATCTCCGCCAGCGGGATGTGTGACGCCGGTCGCATCAAGCATCACCTCAAGTACAACCTTCCGCGGCCGGAATGCGCCATTGTCATTGCCGGGTTTCAGGCCGCCGGTACGCTCGGGAGGCGCCTGGTGGATGGGGCGAAGCTCGTAAGGTTGTTTGGTGACCCAGTCGTGGTGAGGGCGGCTGTCCACACCATCGGCGGACTCTCCGCCCACGCGGACCAGGCAGCGTTGATTTCCTGGTTGGGCAACTTCAGTTCTCCTCCGAAAATGACGTTTGTAGTCCATGGTGAGCAGAGCAGCGCATGCGCGCTGACGAAGCTCGTTGAGGAAAGGTTGCAGTGGCGCAATGTGACCATTCCCTCGGCCGGGGAATGCATCGCGCTTGATGCGGCGTCAGAGAGAGACAAACAAGGACAATGGGAATCATGAGCGATAAACCTACCAAGACCAAACGGGCGCGGCGGACCAGTTCGCCGGCCGTGAATCCTGGGGAACTGGCGAGAAAATCGTTTCGGCAGATCCACGAGACCGTCGAGGGCGCCGTTGATCCGCTCGGCCTCGCCGCGCCCATCGTGCATGCCCAACTTGCCTGGATGGCCCATCCGCAGGAACTGGCGGAGGCGAGTACCCGGCTTGCCGGGGAATTGTGGGAGTTGCAGTGGCACAACTGGCGGCGCATGGTCGGTCTTTCCAGCCGCGACCCGGCCGAACCCCATGCGGACGACACGCGTTTTCGCGATCCGGTGTGGCGTGAATCGGCGGGTTGGGACGTTCTCAAGGAGAGCTACCTGATCTTTACCCGAAACATGCAGGACATGCTTTACGCAACACCCGGTCTTTCCAGCAAGGAGCGGCGGCGTGCCGCCTTCTGGTGGCGCAAGTGGCTGAACGCCACGGCCCCCACCAATTTTCTGCTGACCAACCCGGTCGCTTTGCGCAAGGCGATCGGGACACGCGGGAACTCGTTGGTCTCCGGATTCCGCAATTTTCTCGATGATCTCGAGGCCGGTTCGGTACGTATGACCGACCCCTCTGATTTCGTGGTCGGGAAAAATCTGGCGATGACGCCGGGCGCGGTGGTGTTCCGCAATCGATTGTTGGAAGTGATCCATTACGCGCCCACCCGGCCGAAGGTACACAAGGAGCCGGTCGTCATCGTGACGCCCTGGATCAACAAGTTCTACATTCTGGATCTGAATCACAAGAAGAGCATGGTGCGTTACCTGCTCGAACAAGGCCTCGACGTCTTTATCACCAGTTGGAAGAACCCTGATGAAAGCATGCGCGATGTGAGTTTCGATGATTACCTCACCGATGGGGTCAATGCGATCGTCGAAACCGCACGTGGATTCACCGGCGCCCCGAAGGTGCATGCGGTCGGCTATTGCATCGGAGGAACAGCGCTTTCCATCTACATGGCCTGGGCCAACAGGAAGTTTGCGGCGGAGGATGTCCCGGTCCGAGACTGGACTCTGTTTACCACCCTGGTCGATTTTCACAAACCTGGCGACATCGAGGTCTTCATCGACGAAGCCAGCGTACGCTTCATCAACAACGGCATGGCCCGCAAGGGCTATCTCGACGGCAAGGACATGGCGTCATCCTTCCGGCTGCTCCGGTCCAACAGCCTGATCTGGCACTATGTGGTGCACGGCTGGCTTTACGGTGAAAAGCCAGCGCCATTCGATGTCCTGTTCTGGAACATGGATACCACGCGAATGCCGTATGCCATGCATTCGTGGTACCTGCGTGAGCTCTACCTGAACAATCGTCTGAAGGATGATGACGCCCTCGAGGTGGCCGGTCAGCCGATCGCACTGAGCCGGATCGAACAACCGCTCTACGCTGTGGCCGCCGAAGACGATCACATTGCTCCCTGGCATGAGACCTTTCGCATCGCCAATCTCGTTACCGGTCCGAAGCGTTATGTGCTGTCGAGTTCCGGACACATTCTGGGAATCGTGAACCCGCCGGTATCACCTCCGAAGCGGACCTTCCGGGCCGGTGATGCCCACCGGGCCGAATCCGCCGATGCCTGGCACGCACGTACGCCACAGGCGGATGGCAGCTGGTGGGAAGACTGGATGGCCTGGTTGAAGCCCCGCTGTGGAGAGCTGGTACCGGCAAGCGAGGCCGCATCGCAGGCTTTCCCAAGTCTTGCGGCTGCTCCCGGCACCTACGTGCTGGAGCCGTGATGAGAGGCGCCGCGCGAAAACGACCGACGCAGTTCCGCTGAGACGTTCCGATGCCTCGAAGATGTGAGCGGGCGGGGGCTTCCCGGAGCCCCGACCGCTTGCGCGATCAGTTTCGGGTACAGCGGACCAGGAGTTGCTTCAGTCCGTCGATATCGAGAATCCGGATATGTTTCTGCTGTACCGAAACAAGTCCCTCATCCTGAAATTTCGAGAATGCTCGCGATACGGTTTCGAGCTTCAGTCCAAGATAGGAGCCGATTTCATCGCGCGTCATGCGTAGATGGAATTCGGCCGCCGAGAACCCGCGTGCCATGAAGCGCTGTGACATGTTAAGAAGGAACGCCGCGAGGCGTTCCTCGGCGCGCATCGAGCCAAGCAGCATCATGACACCATGGTCACGCACGATCTCGCGGCTCATGACCTTGTGAAACTGGCGCTGCAGCGACTCAACCTCGCGGGACAGTTCTTCGAGACGGGCAAATGGAATGACGCACACTTCGCTGTCTTCGAGCGCGGTTGCATTGCATGAATGGTTTTCTCCACTGATGCCGTCGAGGCCCAGGATTTCGCCGGTCATCTGGAAGCCTGTTACCTGTTCGCGTCCATCTTCGAGCAATACATCGGTCTTGAACGAACCGGTGCGGATCGCGTAGATTGCCTCGAAAGAGTCACCGGCACGGTAGAGCTGGCCTTGGCGCTTGACTTTGCGTCGTGCGCCGACGAGTTCGTCGAGGCGGTCCACCTCGTGCGCGGCGAGACCGAAAGGCAGGCAGAGCTCACGAAGATTGCATTGCGAACACGCAACCTTGAGGTTTTGAGGCGTTATCGCAAACGATGCTTTCATGTCCAGATTTTCGGTTCCCCTGTCGGTGTCAATGCCATATTCAGCTCTTTGATCCACGTCAACCCCTTTGGCGTCGAATTTTGCGATCTTTGCCACGAATTCCATCAGAAGATCGACATGGCCGACAGCAGAGACACTTTGTTCAATCCCCAACTCATCAAGCGTTTCGATGTGAATGGGCCGCGGTACACTTCCTATCCCACCGCAGATCGTTTCGTCGAGGCATTCAATGCCGACGCCTACAAGCATTGGTTGGGCCAACGGTCCATAGGCGGTATCAACAAACCGCTTTCATTATACTTTCACATTCCGTTCTGCAACACGATCTGCTATTACTGCGCGTGCAACAAGATCATCACGAAAGACCACGGGCGCTCTGCCAAGTATCTGAAATACATTGCAAAAGAGATCGATCTCCAGGCTTCGAATCTCAATGGCGGGCGAGATGTACTGCAGTTGCATCTAGGTGGTGGAACCCCCACGTTCCTGTCGCACACCGAAATGCGCGAACTGATGGCTGCGGTGCGAGGATCTTTCAATCTCGTTCCGAACGGTGAATATTCGATCGAGGTCGATCCGCGAAAAGTGGATTTTGAAACCGTGGCGCTGCTCGGCGAGCTCGGCTTCAACCGCATGAGCATCGGTGTGCAGGATTTTTCCCCGGATGTACAGCAGGCGGTTAACAGGATCCAGAGTTTTGAGGAAACGAAGCTCGTGCTGGACTCTGCGCGGCAGGTTGGCTTCAAGTCGATCAGCATGGATCTGATCTATGGATTGCCCAAGCAGAACGTTATCAGCTTCAATCGTACGCTCGAGCAGGTGCTTGAGCTCTCGCCGGATCGAATCTCGCTTTACAGTTATGCCCACCTGCCCGGGCTGTTCAAGCCACAACGCCGGATCTCGGCCTCGGACATGCCTGCTCCTGAAGCGAAGCTGCAGATACTGCAACTCGCGATTCGCCGTCTGACGGAAGCGGGGTATGTCTATATCGGCATGGATCACTTCGCGAAACCGGATGACGAGCTTACCGTCGCGCAACGCCAAGGTCGGCTGCACCGAAATTTTCAGGGCTATTCGACTTACGCGGAATGCGATCTGATGGCCTTCGGAGTGTCGGCCATCGGAAAGGTTGGCCCAACCTACACTCAGAACGTCAAGACGCTCGACGAATATTATGACGCCCTGGATCGCGATGACCTGCCGATCCTGCGTGGTATCGAACTCACTCCGGACGACCTGCTGCGACGCTCCATAATCCAGGCCTTGATGTGCCATTTCGAGCTGTCGATCGAATCGATACAGATCTCCTATCTGATCGATTTTCGCAAGTATTTCGCGGAGGAACTCGAAGATCTACGGGAGATGGAAGAGGCCGGGTTGTTACAGATCGACGACCAATGGATATCCGTTCTTCCCGCGGGGCGAATGCTGGTCCGTGCCATTGCGATGGTATTCGATCGTTACCTGCGGGCCGACAGGGAACGGACGCGTTATTCGAAGGTCATTTGATAATATTGCGTTGCAGCAACCGATCTATCGGCGGACAATATCGGACCACGTTTTCGGGGTGCGCGTGATCAATGCCTGAGACCGGCTATATCGCTGTATTTCTTATCGGCCTCCTGGGCGGTACGCACTGCATAGGCATGTGCGGTGGCATCGTGAGCGCACTTACCGTTCAGTTGCCGGGAGAGTCACGTCGGGACTGGCCGCTACATCTCGGCTACAACCTCGGGAGGATTGCGAGCTACACCGCCGCGGGGGCTGCGATGGGCGCGCTCGGTACGGTGGGCATGTTGTTCAATAACGTGCTGCCAGTGCAGATGACGCTGTATGTGGTGGCCAACCTGATGCTCATCGCGCTGGGCCTCTATCTGACCGGTTTTACCCGTTTTCTCACTCCGATCGAGCGGCTCGGCCACAGGCTGTGGTCGCGCATTCAGCCTCTCACGAGGCGTTTCCTGCCGGCGCGTTCGGTGAGCCAGGCTCTACCCCTGGGAATGCTGTGGGGCTTCCTTCCATGCGGTCTCGTTTACAGCGTGCTCGCTACGGCGCTCGTGACCGGCTCGGCTTCACGTGGGGCGATGCTCATGCTGGCGTTCGGCCTCGGTACTCTGCCAAACCTGCTGCTGGCCGGGATGTTGCTCAAGCGGTTGCGTGATTACACACGCAACAAGGTCGTCCGTGCCGTGTCAGGCATCGTGGTACTCGGTTTCGGCGTCTTCGGGCTCGTCAATGCGCCGTCGCTCGGGGCAAACCTCTGGAACGGTGTCGTCTGCCACATCTGAGGCTGGTGTGTTAGTGCATTGTCGTCCGGCGTCGGAGTCAGCGCGCGTGGGTGTCCAGCTCATCATTTTCGGCGAGCGTGTGCAGGATCGGGCAGGGCGCGGGTGACTCCGTGTGCTCACAGCAAGCAATCAGCCCCTTCAGTGCATCGCGTATTTCCTGGAGCTGACGCAGGCGCTTTTCCACCTCGCCGAGCCGCGCCTGGGCCAGCGCACGCGCTTCGGCGCGATCGTCGGTTTCGTCCAGGCTAAGCAGGTCTCCTATTTCGTCGAGCGAGAACCCGAGCGCCTGAGCGCGACGTATGAAGCGCAAGCGTGCAAGATCCCCACTCTCATAGATCCGATAGGCCCCCCGGCGTGGCCCCTTGTCGCTGAGTAGCCCGCGCCGCTGGTAGTAGCGGATGGTTTCGACGCCGACGCCGGCCGATTTTGCGAGGGTACCGATGGTAAGTGGTTTCATCTGTTGACTCCGTATCAGGGTACGGAGTTTAGACTCGTTTCATCGAGCAGGAGCGCATGGAACGATGAACAGCGAAGACATATCCTCCAGTGACAAGCGTCGTCTTGAGCTTCCCGTGGCTGGCATGACGTGTGCAGCATGTGCAACGAGGATAGAAAAGGTTCTCCACCGTCTTCCCGGCGTTGAGGCCGAAGTCAATCTGGCGGCGGAGCGTGCGGTGGTGCGGTTGAGCGACGCCGCCGTGTCGGGCGAAAAGGTACTCGAAACAATCACGCGCGCCGGATTCTCGGTTCCTCGCGGTGAGATGCAGCTTTCGATCGTTGGCATGACCTGCGCCGCCTGTGCCACGCGGATCGAGAAAGTGCTCAATCGCATGGCCGGTGTGGAGGCTCAGGTCAATCTCGCGACCGAACGTGCGCTGGTCCGTTACCAGCCTGGACTGGCAGACAAGTCCGACATCATCGATGCGATTCGCAAGGCGGGGTATGACGCGATCGAAAGCGGGCAGGCCGATCGTGAGGCCGAAAAGGCCCGCAAGGAGGCAGCGTACAGGCAGGAGCTACGGCGCTTCTGGATTGCCGCCGCGCTCACGTTGCCGCTGCTGGCCCAGATGCCGGCGATGCTCGGTGGTGGCGGGCATCACGACCTCCTCCCGAGATGGTTGCAGCTCCTTCTTGCCACGCCGGTGCAGTTCTGGATCGGTGCGCGATTCTATCGAGGCGCATGGTCGGCACTGCGGGGCGGCACCGCCAACATGGACGTCCTGGTGGCGCTTGGTACGAGCATCGCCTACTTGTTCAGCCTCGTGGTGACGCTTGGCGGATTCGAGGGACAGTACGTGTACTTCGAGGCGTCCGCATCCATCATTACCCTGATCCTGATGGGAAAATTGCTCGAGGCAAGGGCCAAGGCCCGAACCTCTGCCGCGATCGAGGCACTCGTCAGCCTGCAACCCGCGATTGCGCGTGTGGAGCGCAACGGCGAGCTGGTGGAAGTGCCCGTAGAATCCCTGCGCCAGGGCGATGCCTTCGTGATTCGATCCGGTGACAAGGTACCGGTTGATGGCGTCGTCGAGCGCGGCGAGTCGGCGATCGACGAGGCCATGCTCACCGGCGAGAGCGTGCCGGTGAGCAAACGTGTCGGCGACAAGGTGTTTGCCGCGACGCTCAATGGTGCAGGCGTACTTTACTGCCGTGCGACCGGGGTTGGGTCGGAGACGCTGCTCGCCGGTATCGTTCGCATGGTCGAGGCTGCCCAGGGGTCGAAGGCGCCGGTCCAGCGATTGGCGGACAAGGTGTCTGCGGTCTTCGTGCCGGTAGTCGTGAGCATTGCCGTACTCACGCTGGTGCTGTGGTGGTGGCTCGGCGGGAGCTTCACCCCGGCGATGGTCAACGCGGTTGCCGTGCTGGTGATCGCCTGTCCCTGCGCTCTCGGACTCGCGACCCCGACGGCGATCATGGTGGGTACCGGCCAGGGGGCGCGGGTCGGCATTCTGGTTCGAAATGCTGAAGCGCTCGAACTGGCCGAGAAGGTCAGCGTTCTGGCGGTGGACAAGACCGGAACGCTCACAGAGGGCCGCCCCGTGCTGACAGACGTGTGCCCGAGTGAGGGCGTCGGCGAAGAGCAGCTGCTGGCTCTGGCCGCGGGCCTGGAGAAGGGCAGTGCGCACCCGATCGCATCGGCGATCACAGGTGGTGCCAGCGCGCGCGAAATCAGGGCGATCGACATCGACGATGTACAGGCGGTGGCGGGCAAGGGGATTGTCGGCACGCTGGACGGTGATCGCGTGGCGCTGGGCTCGCCCGCGTTCATCTGCGAGACGCTTGGCGTCGCCGGGCCGCTCGGGGCCGAGCTGGCGGAGAAGGCGCGTACCGTCGTCGCGGTGAGTCGCGGCAGCATGCTCGTTGGCCTGCTCGGGGTTGCCGATCGTCTTCGTCCCGGTGCGCGAGAGGCCGTGGAGCGCCTGAAGGGCGCCGGTGTGAGGGTGGTTATGCTGACCGGTGACAACGCGCTCACCGCGGCGGCGATTGCCAGGGAGTGCGGAATCGAGGACTACCGTGCCGGCGTGCTGCCGGCCGACAAGGCCGAGGCGGTTCGCACGCTGGCTGGCGAAGGCCTCGTGGGAATGGCGGGCGACGGCATCAACGATGCGCCCGCGCTCGCCGCGGCGGATGTCTCGTTCGCCATCGGCACCGGCGCGGATGCTGCCGTCGAGGCGGCGGACGTGACCCTGGTTCGCAACGACCTGACCGGGGTGTACGATGCCATCGAACTTTCGCGCGCCACGCTGCGCAAGATCAGGCAGAACCTGTTCTTCGCGTTCATCTATAACGTGCTTGGGATTCCGCTGGCGGCGTTCGGGTTCCTCAACCCCGTCGTTGCCGGCGCCGCGATGGCGATGAGTTCTGTTTCGGTCGTCACTAATTCGTTGTTGTTGCGTCGCTGGCACAGGCGGCGCCTTTGATGGAGGTGTGTGGAAGTGGAAGAAATCGTGATTGGGGTTGATGGCATGACCTGCCAGGGTTGCGTTCGCAGCGTGACTGCCGCATTGAACGGACAGGCGGGTGTTTCGGCAGTGGATGTGTCGCTCGAGAAGGCGCAGGCAAAGGTTACGTTCGATCCGGCGGCAACCAGTCCTGCGGCCTTGCGTGAGGCGGTCGAGGAGGCCGGGTTCGACGCAGCCTGAGCTTTTTTAGCGTTCGGCGTGGTCGGGCAGGGTGACGAAGCCGAGGCGGGTGATACCCGCCTTGCGCGCCTCGGACATCAGTGTTGCCAGCGCCTGGTAGCGGGTGTCGCGGTCAGCCCGCAGTTGCAGCTCAGGCTGCGGGTCGGTTGCCGCGGCAGCGGCGAGGTGCTCCGGGAGTGCATCGGCGGCAATCGCGGCGTCGTTCCAGAACAGCTGTCCTTTCGCGTCAATGGAAAGGGTGATCGTCTCGGGCGGTGTCACGGCCGGGTTGCTGCTGGCGGTGGGCAGGTCGATCTTGACCGCGTGCGTCAGCAGGGGCGCGGTGATCATGAAGATGATCAACAACACCAGCATCACGTCCACCAGCGGCGTGGTGTTGATCTCGCTCATCGGCTGATTGGTGCCCTTGTCGTCGAATCCTCCGAATGCCATCAGCTTGTCTCCCGTGATTCGACGGAGGCCGCACGGGTCTTCCCGCTGCTGGCGAGGCGTGCGCCGGTGGTGAAGAAAGCATGCAGGTCATGGGCGAACGCATCCAGCTCCGCGAGTTCGACCCGGTTCGCCCGATTGAAGGCGTTGTAGGCCAGCACCGCGGGAATCGCCACGAACAGCCCCGCTGCGGTCATGATCAGTGCTTCGCCGACCGGCCCGGCAACGTGATCGAGCGTCGCCGCGCCGGAGGCCGAGATGCCGACCAGTGCGTGGTAAATGCCCCAGACGGTGCCGAACAGCCCGACGAAGGGCGCTGTCGAGCCGATCGAGGCAAGTGTGGTCAGTCCGCTCTCCAGGCTTGCGGTGCTTCGCGCCATGGATTGGCGTAGCGCCCGGGTGAGAAATTCACCGCGCTCCAGCGAGCCCCCCAGCGTCTGCGCACCGCGCGTATCGAAGTGTCGGATTGCAAGATCAGCATGGTGGGCGAGTTCGTCGAATGATGAGCCGGGTGCGCTTCTCGTCAGGGCCTCCAGACCGGTTGCGAGTTGGGGGGCCAGCCAGAAGGCGTCGACCGCCGAGCCCCGATTTCGCTGTCGGATCAGGCGCAAACCCTTGCGCAGGATCAGGTACCAGCTGGTGAGCGACATGATCAGCAAGGCGATCGCCACCGCATGACTGATTGCGTCCCCCTGCGCCCAAAGATTGCCTGGGCCGAAGTCTGCACCTTGTGGCATGGTCAATTCTCCAGTTTGAATACGATAGGTACCTGAACCCAGCTATCGATCGGTGTCGTACCACGCATCGCGGGGGTAAACCGCCAGTTTGTCACCGTCTGTTGTGCCGCGGCGTCCAGGCGGGACGAGCCCGAACTCTCGATGACCTCGACCGTGCCAGGATTCCCGTCTGCATCGACCTTGACCCTGAGCAGGATGCGTCCCTGTTCGCCAAGGCGTCTTGCCAGCGGTGGGTATCGCGGTGGCGGATTGCGCAGATAGGCCGCATCGAAGCGCGCCGGCGTTTCCACCGGTGCCTTGTTCCTCGTGGTGTTGGTACTTGGCTGGGCAGTGGCGCGTTCTCCGTCCAGTGGTACAGCGGACTTGGGCGCGGGCGCCTGCGCGATGGTCTCGGCCGGTCTGATATCTTCAGTGTCTGTGGTGGCCGGCGGCGGGGGCGCCGATTGTAGCGTCGGTCGCGGTGCCGTTCGTACCGCGGGTTCCGGTGGCCGCGGCGGTGGCCTGTGTGGGGGCTTGGGCGGCGGTGCAGGCGGCTGGATGTGCCGCTCCGACGGGGCTGCGGCGCGGGCCGGAGGCTGCGTCACAGCATGCGGCGCGGGCGGAGCGAGAAGCTGGACGAGCATGGGAGGCGGCTCGTCGGTTTTCGATTCCTTTGGGGCGTGTTCGAACAGCCAGGCGAGGACGACTGCATGAACGATGCCCACCAAGATGAGCAGCAGCAGTCGTGTTGCCAGGCTCTCCCGTGCGTGCCGGTTCCGTGGCGTGGCCGCTGGCATCCGCTCGGTTCGTCCTGCATACGGGGTCACGCCCTGCACATCGGTTGTCCTCGTCAGCCGGGATTCGAGCGGCGTGCGGAAAACCGTCGGGGATTCCGACCTCCGCCCGCCGCCGCAATCCCGCGGTCGATCGTAGTCGGAACGGCCCGGCTCCGGGCTTCGTCGGCGCCGTAATGGCGCAGGAACGATTTGCCCCGTTGTGGCCACAGCACAGGATTTGCAAAACGCTCACCTGTTTCCCGGTAGGGCGCGCAGCCGGTCCTGCGGTGGCCTGCCGATCCAGACTGGAGGCGGATTATACGCAACTGCGCGATCGGGTCCGACGTGCCGAAGGATGGCGGCAGGCCGGCGTGGCACCGAGAGGTGAGCGCAGCGCTGAAACGTAGCTGTCGGCATCGGAAATCGCGCTGCGAAAGACACCGAAAAACCTCTATAATTCGCGCACTTTCAAAAGGGAGGAAGTCATGGGTTTCGACCTCGTCAAAGCCGGGAAAGATGTTCCGAACGACATCAATGTGATTATCGAGATCTCCGCCAACGGAGACCCCATCAAGTTCGAGGTGGACAAGGACAGCGGCGCGGTTTTCGTTGACCGGTTCCTCGGTACTGCAATGCACTACCCCTGCAACTACGGCTATGTGCCCCACACCATCGCCGGTGATGGCGATCCGGTGGATGTGCTGGTGGTAGCACCTTTCCCGCTGCAGCCGGGCGTGGTGATCCGCTGCCGTCCTGTCGGCATGCTCAAGATGGAAGATGAGAGCGGTATCGACGCCAAGGTGGTGGCCGTTCCCGTTTCGAAGCTTACCCCGCTTTATGACAAGGTCCAGACGACCGACGATCTGCCCGAGCTTTTGCTCAAGCAGATTTCCCACTTCTTCGAGCACTACAAGGATCTCGAGCCCGGCAAATGGGTCAAGGTCAAGGGCTGGGGCACAGTCGACGATGCACGCGAAGAGATCCTGAGCGGGATTGCCGCCGCTGCGAAATAAACCAGGATCGCTGGTTTACAGCACGAAACGGCCCGCTCGATGCGGGCCGTTTTCATGTGTGTCCGGTCTGTGTGCTCTGGCGAAAGGGGCTGCGTTCGGCGAGCTCATCCAGATACAGGCCGATGCCTGCCCGCTCCCGCGCCAGAAAGTGATCGAGCGCATCGCGAAAGCGCGAATCGGCGATCCAGTGGGCAGAGCGGGTCTGAACTGGCGTGAGTCCGCGAGAGAGCTTGTGTTCCCCCTGGGCGCCGCCCTCCATGCGCGCAAGTCCGAGCTGTATGCAGTAATCGATGGCACGGTAATAGCACACCTCGAAATGCAGGTTGGGAATGTGCCGGCTTGCGCCCCAGTATCGTCCGTAGAGTGCACTCCCGTCGCACAGGAAGAATGCCCCGGCAAGCGCCTTGCCGTTCTCCTCGACGAGTAGCAGCCGGACCTGTTCCGGCATCCGCGAGGCGATGTCGATGAAGAACGCCTCATTGAGATAGGGCGTTGATCGATGCAGACGGTATGTCTGCGCATAGACGGAGTAGAAGAAGCGCCAGTGCTCCTCGCTGGCCTGATGCCCGTCCAGCCATCGATAGCTCAACGTCAGCCCCTCGAGCCTGCGGCGCTCCTGGCGGATCTTCTTGCGCTTTTCGTGATTGAGTGAAGTCAGGAACGCTTCGAAATCGCGGTAACCGGCATTGTGCCAGTGAAACTGGACGCCTTCGCGTACCAGCATCCGTCGCGACGTCATCAGTTCGGCTTCGTCCTTGCCGGGGAAGAGGATGTGCAGCGATGAAGCCCCGCTTTCCTTGACCTGGGCGAGCACCGCATCGAGCAGGGTTGCGCGGTCGCCGGTGGTCCGGCCAAGCAGGCGGTTACCGGGCAACGGCGAGAACGGGATGGCGGAAAGCCATTTGGGATAGTAGGCAATGCCGTTGCGCTGATAGGCGTCTGCCCATGCCCAGTCGAACACATACTCGCCGTAGGAGTGTTCCTTCAGGTAGAGCGGCATGGCGGCAACCAGGCTGGCGTCGCGCAACAGCACCGCATGGGCGGGCAGCCAGCCGGTCCCCGGGCCTGTGCAGCCGTTAGACTCGAGCGCTTCGAGGAAGGCATGGCGAAGTCCGGGATGGCCATCATGGAGTGCATCCCAGGCCTCAGGCTGAATCTGTGAGATGCGGTCGAGAAGTTTGAAGTGTGATGGCATGTCAGTGATGGGTCCTGGGAGGCGGGCAGACCGGATCGGTGCCGCGCAGCCGACGGTCGGCACATGATATCCCGCCCGCTCGACCGCTCCTCGTTGCGGCAACGCAAAGCCTCGGCTCAATGGCGCAAAACGCTGATGATCACGCTATAGTTACGCCGCTATGGATAAACCACTCAAGATCGCGGTCGCCCAACTCAATGTGCACGTGGGCGATCTCAAGGGAAACGCGCGCCTGATCGTCGATGCGGCGAAGGAGGCGGCGCGGCGCGGCGCGGACTTGATCGTCACGCCCGAACTCGCGCTGTCCGGTTATCCGCCGGAAGACCTGTTGCTGCGTCCTGATTTTTACCGGGCCTGCGCCGAAATGGTCGGAGAGATTGCGGCCCAGACGCGCGATATCGTGGTGATTCTGGGCCATCCATTCTCGGATAATGGGCATTGCTTCAATGCTGCATCGGTGCTGCGCGACGGTGCGGTGGCGGCGACCTACCGCAAACTGCGCCTGCCCAACTATCAGGTGTTCGACGAGGAGCGGTATTTCGAGCCTGGCGAAGAGGCGTGCACCTTCTCGATCAACGGAATTTCGTGCGGGATCAACATCTGTGCCGATGTTTGGGAGCCCGAACCGGTGGAGAAGGCGAGGCAGGCCGGAGCCGAACTGCTGCTCACGCTGAACGCGTCGCCATACCATATCGACAAGCAACGAACCCGCATGCAGGTCATGAAAGACCGTGTTTCGGAATCGGGTCTGTCGGTACTCTATGTGAACATGACCGGCGGCCAGGACGAACTGGTCTTCGACGGGGCCTCGTTCGCACTGGATAACGATGGTGAGTTGGCCTACCGAGCACCGAGTTTCGAAGCGCGCCTCGATATCTTGGAGTGGCATTCCGGACGCTGGCACGGTGGGGAGATTACCGAGCTGCGTAGCGACGAGGCGGAGGTGTACTCCGCCCTTGTCACCGGCGTACGTGACTACATCGGCAAGAATGGCTTCCCTGGAGCAATCATCGGTCTCTCGGGTGGTATCGATTCGGCGCTGACACTCGCGATCGCGGTTGATGCACTCGGCGCGGACAAGGTCAGGGCGATCATGATGGCGTCGCCCTATACCGCGCAGATGAGTCTCGACGATTCGCAGGCGCTGGTCGACAGGCTCGGCGTGCAGTACGACCAGATCCCGATCGAGCCGGCCATGCAGGTCTACTCGAACATGCTGGCGCCGTATTTCGCTGGATTGCCTGCCGACACCACTGAGGAGAACCTCCAGTCGCGGATCCGTGGAAACCTCTTGATGGCCTTCTCGAACAAGACGGGACGCCTCGTCCTGACCACGGGCAACAAGAGCGAAATGGCTACCGGATATGCAACGCTGTACGGCGACATGGCGGGTGGTTTCGCGGTCCTCAAGGACATCTACAAGACGCTTGTGTATCGTCTCGCGGAGTGGCGCAATACCGTTCGTCCCGATATTCCGCGTAACATCATAGAGCGCCCGCCCTCGGCCGAGCTCAAACCGGACCAGAAGGATCAGGATTCTCTACCCCCGTACGAGGTTCTCGATGCAATCATAGAGGCCTACATGGAGCAGGATCTCGCTCCGCGCGAGATCATTGCGCGTGGCTATCCTGAAGCCGAGGTGCGCCGTGCGGTAGGGATGTTGAAGCGCAATGAGTACAAGCGCCGGCAGGCGCCTGTCGGTGTTCGCGTCACACCGCGAGGATTCGGCAAGGACTGGCGGTATCCGATTACTTCCCGATATCAGGATGAATACTGAGCGGGAGCAAGAATGAAACAGCAACAAAGGAAAGACTCATGAAGAAAATCGAGGCGATCATCAAGCCGTTCAAACTCGATGAAGTGCGTGAAGCGCTGTCAGAAGTCGGCATCACGGGGCTTACCGTGGGAGAGGTCAAGGGATTCGGGCGGCAGAAGGGTCATACCGAGCTCTACCGGGGAGCAGAGTACGTGGTGGACTTCCTTCCCAAGGTCAAGGTCGAGATCGTGGTCGGCGACGCGGTCGTAGAACAGGCGATCGAGGCAATCATCAAGGCAGCCCGCACGGGCAAGATCGGTGATGGCAAGATCTTCGTGTCGCCTGTCGATCAGGTGGTACGGATTCGTACCGGCGAAACCGACGAATCGGCGATCTGACCGGCGCCGCCATTGCCGGTAACGCGATGGCGGCAGTTCATTGTGCTGAGGCGCGCCCCGGTACCGTAGTGCTGGCACGCAGCAGTATGAGCAGCGCACCTCCACCGCCGTCGTGCGGTGGTGCCTGACAAAAGGCAAGAATTTCCTCACGCTGTGCGAGCCAGCCGCGCGAAAGGTGTTTCAGCACCGGGATGCGGCCAGGCGAACCGAGACCCTTGCCATGTATCAGCCGTACGCAGCGCCGGCCCAGATGCAGGCTTTCCCCGAGAAATGTGGCCAGCGCGGCACGCGCTTCGTCACGGACGAGGCCGTGAAGGTCCAGTTGTCCCTGGACGACCCAACGTCCGCGTCGTAGATCGGTAAGCACTCGTCTGGGAATGCCCGGTCGAAGGAATGCGGTTTCTTCTCCCGTGTCGAGCCGGTCTTCGAGGCTGAGAGGGCTGCCGAGCGCTTCGGCGAGCACCGAGCGATCATCGGCCTGCCGTTGCACCGGATGCGGCGGGGCTGGCGGAGTCGAGACGATCGCCCGGTTATCCGCTTTCAGTGGGCGGGTTCCTTGCAGCGCCCAGTCAAGCAGTGCGCGTGGGTCGTCCGGGTGGACGTCGGACGGCAGATGTTCGAGCAGGGACGCCGGGTCGAACGTTGCCGCTGCATGCGGATCCAGGGGGGATTTGCGGCGCGATCCAGGGTGGCCCGGATCGACCCGTCCTGCGTCCTTGATCGGGACGACATCCCGCATCTCGAAGCGAAACAGCGCATCTTCGTCGCCCGGCGCGTCGAGTGCGCCGTCAGCTTCTGCCTCGTGCTCCGGCTCGCGGCGGCGCGGCTGTGGCAGTGGTTTGGGGCGTTCAAGGATGACCCTGTTAACCGTCGGCAGAGCCGTCGCGTCTGCCAGCGCGGCCCTGAATAATGCCGCATCGTCTTCGTCTTGAGGACCGGATTGCAACGCCACCGTATTTGCGGCGTCGCTTTTCCGGGGCTTTCGGGTGCTCCCCTTGACTTTCGGTGGCGCGAGCGTGCCGCGAAGCGGCTTCAAGGCTTCGAAGCCCGAAGCATGCCCGGTCCGCCCAGCGGATGGCCGGGACTCCGGCTTGGCACGTAGAGAGCGCCGCCCCATTTCAGGCAGGCTTGAGCGCGTCCAGATAGCGCTCGGCATCGAGCGCCGCCATGCAGCCGGTACCCGCGCTGGTGACTGCCTGGCGATAGATGTGATCCTGGACGTCACCGGCAGCGAAGACGCCGGGGATGCTGGTGGCGGTGGCGTTTCCCTCGCGCGTTCCCTTGGTCACGATGTAACCACCATCCATTTCAAGTTGCCCCTCGAAGATTTCGGTGTTGGGTTTGTGTCCAATCGCGATGAATACACCCTTCAAGGCAATGTCGCGCGTCTCGCCCGACTCCGTGCCGCGGATGCGCATGCCGGTTACGCCGGAGTTGTCGCCGAGCACCTCGTCGAGTGTTGCATCGAGTTCCAGGACGATCTTTCCGGCAGCGACCTTTTCCATCATCTTGTCGATGAGGATCTTCTCCGCGCGGAACTTGTTGCGGCGATGCACAACAGTGACCTTGCTCGCGATGTTTGCGAGGTAGAGGGCTTCTTCGACCGCCGTGTTTCCGCCGCCGACGACCGCAACTTCCTGGTTGCGATAGAAAAAGCCGTCACAGGTCGCGCAGGCAGAAACGCCGCGGCCCATGAATTTTTCTTCGGACGCGAGACCGATGTATTTGGCGGTTGCCCCGGTCGAGATGATCAGGGCGTCGCAGGTGTACTCGCCTGAGTCGCCTGTCAGCCGAATCGGCTTCTCGGTCAGATGTGTGGTGTGGATGTGGTCGAAGATGATCTCGGTGTTAAAGCGCTGGGCGTGTTTGAGGAAGCGCTCCATGAGCTCCGGGCCCATGACGCCGTCGGCATCTGCTGGCCAGTTATCGACGTCTGTCGTTGTCATCAGTTGGCCGCCCTGGGCAAGCCCGGTGATCAGCACAGGCTCGAGATTTGCGCGGGCAGCGTAAACAGCGGCGGTATAGCCGGCGGGGCCGGAGCCGAGGATGAGCAGGCGGGCGTGACGGGTTTCCATGTTGATTTGGTTTCCTGGCGGGGGCTAAAGGAAGAATTATAACCATCTCGTACTTCAGGCCGGCCTGGGGAGACTCGTCCTTGCCCGGCTGCTGCGGCGTGGCGATTCGCGAAGGCGGGCGACATGCCGGGTGGGCCCGTGTTCAAAAATGCGGGCGTGTTGTTCTACCGGAAGAATTTGTCGGTTACCATCGGCAGGTCTACGAAACTGGCTTCTTGCTGGAGGCACAATGAACCTGTCCAATGCCGTTTCCACCATTGCGCTCAAAACCTTCCCCCTGTTCAATGGTCTTGGCGACGATCGGCTTGCCGCAATCGCCCAGCATGCCCTCATGCGCAGGGTGGCGCGTGGTCAGGCGGTCGTCCACGCGGGAGATCGTACCGACTATGTCTACTTTGTCCTGACCGGCACGCTCAAGGTTCTGGTCAGCGATGAAGATGGTCGTGAGGTCATTCTCACGATGCTTGGACAGGGAGAACTGTTCGGGGAGATGGGCGTCTTTGACGAGCAGCCGCGTTCTGCGTCGGTTGTCGCCGTTTCCCCCGTTGATCTGGTCGTCATTGCCAAATCGGATTTCCGCCGCATGATGCAGGAGAATTTCGACATCGCCTGGCGCATCATGAGCAACCTGGCGGAAAGATTGCGCACTGCCGATCGCAAGATCGAAAGCCTGGCGCTGATGGATGTCTACGGCCGGGTGGCCAGGTTGCTGCTTGAGATGGCCGAGGATGTGGAAGGAGAGCGTATCGTCCAGCGCAAGATCTCGAAGCAGGATATCGCCAAGATGATCGGCGCCTCGCGCGAGATGGTGAGCCGGGTCATGAAGGATCTTGGATTGCGCGGCCTCATCGAAGAGTCCGACCGGGGGATCATTCTGCGCGAACGGATCCTCGATTTGTAATCTGTCGAGATACTTTGGATGTATCGCCGGGCCGGACGGCCCGGGCAGTATTGCTGCGATGACATATAATCGCGGATTGTTGTACGCAGCCGCCCGGTGCGGTGAAATTTGATGTTGCCTTCCGCTTCTTCCCGTTCCCAGCCATTGCCGGAAAAGATCGCCGCTCGCCTCCAAGAGGCTCGCTGGCTTCTTTTCGGATTGGTGGCGGTCTATCTGGCGATGGTTCTGCTGGGGTACAGCAAGAACGATCCCGGCTGGTCCCACGCTGCCGCCGTCGAGCGTGTCGCAAACCCGGGCGGCAGGCTTGGCGCCTGGATCTCGGACCTGATGCTTTACCTCTTCGGCCTCTCGGCCTGGTGGTGGGTCTTCTTTCTTGGTCTGGGGCTTGTGAGCGGCTACCGTCGTTTGCGGCATCCCAGCCATACCGACCATCGTTCGCTGTTGGTGGTGTTTTGCGGGTTCTGCATAACGCTGCTTTCGAGCAGTGCCCTTGAGGCACTGCGCTTCCATTCGTCGACGGCGGATTTGCCGCTTAAATCGGGCGGCATGCTCGGCGTCGAGCTCGGCGAGATGGCTCTTCGATACCTCGGCTTTACGGGCGGGACGTTGGTGCTGTTGACGCTGGCCGCGACGGGCCTGAGCCTGTTTACCGGCGTGTCGTGGGTTGGTGCCGCGGAGCGCATGGGCATGTGGCTCGAGGACGGCTGGTACTTCATCGAGCGCAAGTGGAAGGAGTGGCAGGATCGCAAGGTCGGGCGGGAAGTGGCTGAAAAGCGCGAGGCCGTCGTCAAGACCAAGCGCAGGAAGACCGAGCTTTCGCCACCGGCGCCATTTCGCATCGAACCCGCAGTGACCGAGGTGGTCAAGTCCGAGCGCGTAGAACGGGAGCGCCAGCAGACGCTCTTCAGCGATATCGCCGAGGGTCTGATTCCTCCGATCGGGTTGCTCGACGCGCCGTCACGTGATGTCGATCCGCCCTCTGCGGAAACCCTCGAGTACACCTCCCGCGTGATCGAGCGCAAGCTGGCTGACTTCGGTGTGGAGGTCAAGGTGCTGGCGGCATATCCGGGGCCTGTGATCACCCGTTACGAGATCGAGCCGGCGACGGGGGTCAAGGGCAGTCAGGTCGTCAATCTGGCGAAGGATCTGGCGCGCGCCTTGTCGCTGGTGTCGATCCGCGTGGTCGAGACCATTCCCGGCAAGTCCTGCATGGCGCTCGAATTGCCGAATCCGAAACGCCAGACCGTTCGGCTCTCCGAGATCGTCGCCTCGAAGGCCTATCAGGACATGACTTCGCCGTTGACCGTGGCGCTTGGCAAGGATATCGGTGGCCAGCCGATCGTTGCCGACCTGGCGAAGATGCCGCACCTGCTCGTCGCCGGTACGACCGGCTCGGGCAAGTCGGTCGGCGTCAATGCAATGATCCTGTCACTGCTGTACAAGTCGGAGCCGGATCGGGTGCGTTTGATCATGGTCGACCCGAAAATGCTGGAGCTGTCCATCTACGAGGGCATTCCGCATCTTCTCGCGCCCGTTGTGACCGACATGAAGCACGCAGGCAACGCCCTCAACTGGTGCGTTGGCGAGATGGAGAAGCGCTACAAGCTCATGGCCGCAGTGGGTGTACGTAACCTGGCGGGCTTCAACAAGCAGGTAGTGGACGCTCGAAAGCAGGGTATTCCGCTCACGAACCCGTTCTCGATTACACCGGAAAATCCCGAGCCTCTGGAATCGCTGCCGCATATCGTCGTCATCGTTGACGAGTTCGCCGATCTGATGATGGTGGTCGGCAAGAAGGTCGAAGAGTTGATTGCCCGTCTGGCGCAGAAGGCGCGGGCTGCCGGTATTCATCTCATCCTTGCCACCCAACGCCCCTCGGTGGACGTCATTACCGGCCTGATCAAGGCCAATATTCCCACCCGCATGGCCTTCCAGGTGTCGAGCAAGATCGATTCGCGCACGATTCTCGACCAGATGGGGGCAGAGAATCTGCTGGGTATGGGCGACATGCTGTATCTGCCCCCGGGGTCCGGACTGCCGGTGAGGGTGCATGGCGCCTTCGTGGCCGATGACGAAGTGCACAAGGTGGTGGATCACCTCAAGCAGCACGGTGCCCCGGATTACGTCGAGGGCATTCTCTCGGCGCCGGAAGACGACGGTGACGGTGTGCTCGGCGGAGGTGGCGGGGATTCTGACGGAGAAGCCGATCCGCTTTACGACCAGGCCGTCGAGATCGTGGTCAAGACGCGTCGTCCATCGATTTCGCTCGTTCAGCGACACCTCCGGATCGGCTATAACCGTGCGGCCCGTCTCATCGAGCAGATGGAACGCTCCGGCCTTGTTTCCTCGATGGGCAGCAATGGTAATCGTGAAGTGCTGACCCCGGCCAAGGAAGCGGACTGAACCGGCCAGCACTGACGCGGTCAACCACGCTCTTCCGTTCTGGATTCACGATGATGCCTATTGTTCTGCGATTCCGGCTCCTGCTTCTGTCCGTGGTGCTTCTCGGCAGCCTGCAGGCGAGGGCGGGTGGGCTCGATCAGTTGCGGCAGTTCGTATCTCAAACCAGTAGCGGGTCGGGCGAGTTTTCGCAGACGGTCATTCCGCGGTCCGGTCGCAAGCCGCAGGTCGCCTCCGGAAAGTTCTGGTTTGAACGTCCGGGCCGCTTTCGCTGGTCTTACGAGCAGCCTTACCAGCAGTTGTTGGTCGGAGATGGGGAACGCATGTGGTCCTACGACAGGGACCTGAATCAGGTTACGGTCAAACGCATGGACGATGCGCTCGGCGCCACGCCGGCTGCGATCATTGCCGGCAAGGCGGCCATCGAGAAGAATTTCGACCTCACGGAGGGCGCAGCCGCGGATGGGCTCGCGTGGGTGGACGCCAAGCCAAAGGTCGAGGGGGGCGCGTTCGCGTCGCTGCGCCTCGGCTTCTCGGAATCCATTCTGAAGGTCATGGAGATCAGTGACAATTTCGGCCAGAACACCCGGCTCGTGTTCGAGCGCTTCGAGAAGAACCCCCGCTTGAGTCCCGAACTCTTTCGTTTCACGCCACCGGCCGGTGCCGACGTGATCGGCGGCGAGTGACCACGAGGCATGCGGGATCTGTTCGCTTCCGACGAGACGCTCGGCCAGCCCCTGGCCGAGGCAACGCGGCCCGTCAGTATCGATGAAGTCATTGGCCAGTCTCATCTTCTGGGTCCGGGCAAGCCACTGCGGCGCGCATTCGAATCGGGCAAGCTGCATTCGATGATTCTGTGGGGGCCGCCGGAAGTGGGAAAAACCACGCTCGCGCGACCGATGGCGGTTGCCTTCGATGCCGATTTCATTGCTCTTTCCGCCGAGTTTTCGGAGGTGAAGGAGATACGGGAGGCAATTCAGCGGGCAGAAATGGCGCGTGCCAGGGGCCGTCACACGATTCTGTTCGTCGATGAGGTGTACGGCCTCAATAGAGTTGTCAGGTCATATATAAATCAACTTTTTACAAGATTTTTTGTGCGAGATTTTGGGCTTCCCTATTGTTTTTCGGGGGAAAACCATGCCTGATCTGTTCGCACAAGAGCCTGCCGCACCACTCGCTGAAGCCCTTCGCCCCAAGACCTTGGACGAGGTCATTGGGCAGTCGCACCTACTCGGCGAGGGGAAGCCGCTGAGACTGGCTTTCCAGTCGGGCAAGCCGCACTCCATGATCTTTTGGGGGCCGCCCGGTGTTGGCAAGACCACATTGGCACGGCTCACAGCCACGGCCTTTAAGTGTGAGTTCATCGCCTTGTCGGCTGTTCTTTCCGGTGTCAAGGACATCAGGGAAGCAATGGAGCAGGCGAGGCAATATCTCGC
This sequence comes from Cognatazoarcus halotolerans, assembly GCF_009800965.1. GTDB lineage: Bacteria > Pseudomonadota > Gammaproteobacteria > Burkholderiales > Rhodocyclaceae > Cognatazoarcus > Cognatazoarcus halotolerans. The sequence continues at coordinate 108,920 of NZ_WUAF01000014.1, forward strand.
TCAGGGCAAGAACACCATCTTGTTTGTAGACGAAATTCACAGGTTCAATAAATCTCAGCAAGATGCTTTGTTGCCTCATGTGGAGTCTGGACTGTTCACCTTCATTGGCGCCACTACGGAGAACCCTTCCTTTGAGGTGAATTCGGCATTGCTGTCGCGGGCTCAGGTCTATGTGCTTAAGTCGCTGACGGACGAAGAACTGAAGAAGCTGCTTCGACGGGCTCAAGAGAAGGCCCTTGGTGAGCTGGAGTTTGACGACAAGGCTGTAGATACGATTGTTGGGTATGCAGACGGTGATGCAAGACGGTTCCTGAACCTGCTGGAGCAGTGCAAAACGGCCGCTGGTGCTGTTGGTGTCCGCAAGATTGATACAGACTTTATACAGAATGCCCTGTCCCTTAATTCAAGGCGTTTTGACAAGGGCGGGGATAACTTCTACGACCAGATCTCGGCCTTGCATAAATCGGTGCGTGGCTCGCATCCTGATGCTGCCCTCTACTGGCTGACTCGCATGTTGGACGGCGGTGCTGATCCGCGGTATCTGGCACGGCGCATCGTTCGCATGGCGTGGGAAGACATTGGCCTTGCCGACCCCAGAGCGATGCAGATTGCCAACGATGCGGCTCTGTCTTTTGAACGGCTGGGGAGTCCTGAAGGTGAGCTGGCACTTGGTCAGGCAGTGATTTATCTGGCCGTAGCTGCCAAGAGCAATGCGGGTTACAACGCCTACAACCAGGCCAAAGCCTTCGTGAAGCAGGACAAGAGCCGTGAGGTTCCTGTCCATCTTCGCAATGCGCCAACCAAGCTCATGAAGGAACTTGGCTACGGGCATGAATACAGATATGCCCACGACGAGCCCAATGCTTACGCTGCTGGTGAAACCTACTTGCCTGACGGTGTTGTAGAACCGGCTTGGTATCAGCCAGTGCCAAGGGGCTTGGAGATCAAGATAGGTGAAAAGCTCGCCATGCTGAAGAAGTGGGACGAGGAGGCTGGCGAAAAATAAAATCTTTCTGGAGGGGCGATGTCTGACCCATCAGCAATTAAAACTTGCAGCAAGAAGACCTCTTCTATGAAGACCGTTTTCTTGAAAGCTGGGCGGGCGCAATCGTCACCAATCCAACGCGGCCATTGTCGAACTCGTTGCCAACTGTTTGGACGCCTACGCCACCGAAGTCAAGATAAGCTGGCCTGAGCCGAGGACCCCATAAGCAGTTCTCCATCTCGGACAACGGTAAGGGCATGACGAAGGCCGAGTTCGATTACATCTGGCGTGCCACGTCCTATGACCGTATCTCCAAGGGCGGTGCCGCAACAGCACCGCCATCAGGGGTAAAAGGTCTTCCGCGATTCGTCCCCGGCAAGAATGGCAAGGGCCGATTCGCCAGTTCTTGCCTCGCCAAGAACTAGCAGATCCTCTCGCCGCGAACGGCGCCCTACGCCACCTTAACCTTGAACGCCGGCAAATGATTGCGGCGGGGGTTTCTGCTCATGCTCTGATCTTCATGCGGGCTCAATTATCGGGGCTCCTCAGGGGACCAGCAGCCACTTATCGCCGTGTGCAGATTTCCGGCATCTCCTCCGTCGCTTGCCGCTGCTGCCGACCGCTACACTTCAATGGGTCTGAGGGAAGTCCTGCTGGAACTGCCGCCACGCATTTCGGGCCCGTTCAACCCGTTCGGTGTCGCCGGATCGTTCGGCACGCTCGAGAATTTCAGACAGATACTGGGTGAGTAGTAGAACGCCTTCGGGCGTTTGAACGAGTCCGCAGGCAATCGTTGCAGCGGCCGCATCGGGAATGTCTTCGTGCTCCGCGATCAACGCGACCTCGTCGTCTGTCAGGTTGCAATAATCGAGACAATCTCTCATCGAGAGCATGGTGTTCTCCTCCAAAGTGTAAGCACAGGAGACCCTCTGTCGGGGCCTCTCTTTCTCTCTAACTCAAGCCTATTGTCCTTCTATTGCAAGAAAAGTTTCTCTTGCAAAAACCGGCAGGTCGATTGACGCAGACAATCGGCTGCATCATCGGCAGGGCCTCGCGCCGTCGCGAGGACGAAGGCATGCGCATGTTGCCCGGACAGCTTAGAATGCGCGTCTTGATTGCCTTCAGGTTTCTCCGGACTCTTTCGATGCTCGATATCCAGTTGTTGCGTAACCAGATGCCGCTTGTGGCCGAATCGCTTGCGAAGCGAGGCATGCGCCTTGACGTGTCCGCTTTTGAGACGCTCGAGGAGGAGCGCAAGCAACTCCAGACCCGGACCCAGGAGTTGCAGGCGCGCCGAAATGCGCTCTCCAAGCAGATCGGCATGCTCAAGGGAAAGGGAGAAGACGCGTCCGCGGTCATGGCTGAAGTCGGCGGTATCGGTGACGAGTTGAAGGCCAACGAGCAGGCATTGTCCGCGCTGCTTGAACGGATCAACGGTTTTGTGGCGGCGCTGCCCAATCTGCCGCACGAAAGCGTTCCGGAGGGAGCCGACGAGTCCGCCAACGTGGAGGTCCTGAAGTGGGGAACTCCGCGGGAGTTTGATTTCGAGGTCAATGATCATGTCGATGTAGGCGCGCGCCTTGGACTGCTCGACTTCGAAACGGCGGCGAAGATATCGGGCGCCCGGTTCACCATCACACGCGGCGGCTTGGCCCGACTTCACCGCGCGCTCGCGCAGTTCATGCTGGATACGCATGTTCGTGAACATGGTTACACCGAGGTCACGGTGCCCTTCCTCGTCAATCCGGCGAGCATGTACGGGACGGGGCAGCTTCCCAAATTCGAGGAAGACCTGTTTGCCGTGCCCAAAGCCGATGGGGGCCGTTTCTACCTGATCCCGACGGCAGAGGTCCCGGTGACCAACATGGTGCGCGACGAACTGTTGGCGGCCGACGCGTTGCCGCTCAAGTTCGTCTGCCATACGCCATGTTTTCGATCGGAAGCCGGGTCTTATGGGCGGGACACGCGGGGCATGATTCGCCAGCACCAGTTCGAGAAGGTCGAGCTGGTTCGCGTGGAGACACCAGAGCGTTCGTGGGATGCCTTGGAAGAACTCTGCAGTCATGCGGAGGCAATCCTGCAGAAACTGGATCTGCCGTACCGCAAGATCGTGTTGTGTACCGGTGATATGGGATTCTCTGCAGCCAAGACCTACGATCTAGAAGTCTGGCTGCCTGCACAGAATACCTACCGCGAGATCTCGTCGTGTTCGAATACCGGGGCGTTCCAGGCGCGCCGCATGCAGGCACGCTTCAAGAACCCCCAAGGAAAGAACGAATTCGTCCATACCCTGAACGGTTCCGGCCTCGCGGTTGGTCGCACTCTCGTCGCCGTGCTTGAGAATTATCAGCAGGCCGACGGATCGGTCTCTATTCCGAAAGCATTGCAGCCCTACATGGGCGGACTGGAAGTACTTGTCCCCTGAGCCTTCAGGCCGGGTTCGCTATCCACGTTGGCGAACCCGAGTGATTTGCGGTGGCCGGGTTCAAAGCGGCTGAGGATGTCGAAGTAGTTGCGCACGTTCTCGGTCATGATCACCGCTTCGCCTCCCCGTGCCGGGCCGGCCTTGAGCTGGGCGGCATAGGCCGGTCTCGACATGAGCGGCAGGACCGACTTCATCGGAAGCCAGGCAGTATTGTCCTTTCCAAGGCGTCGCGCGATTGCCCTCGCGCCGTTCATGTGGCCCATGCCGAGATTGTAGGCAGCGACTGCCATCCAGGTGCGGTCGGGCTCTCCGACCTCCGGTGCCAACTGGTCGCGCAGCATCGCAAAATAGCGCGCGCCGCCCTTGATGCTTTCCCGTGCATCCAGCCGATTGGAAATTCTGAGGCGGTCCGCCGTCTCGGCCGTGAGCATCATCATGCCGCGGACACCGGTGTATGAGGTCGCGAGCGGGTCCCATTGTGATTCCTGGTAGGCGATCGAAGCGATCAGCCTCCAGTCGACACCGGTAATCTGCTCCGCTTCCATGAAGTACTTCTTGTAGCGTGGCAGGCGCGTCTGGATTCGCTGGAGCAGGGCGGTCACATCGTCCTCGTCGAGCCGCTCCACATGTCCGAAGTGACGATCGGCGAGACGGGCGAGGAGGCCGTTCTTCCTGATCCGGGCAATGAACGCATTCACTTCGTCGACGAATCGCGGGTCCGCGCCCTTGGGCATCGCCCAGGCAATCTCCGCCTTGATCTTCAGTGGCATCACGATTGCGAGTTCGGGATGGAAATTCGACGCAAGGTTGAAATTCACCTTGTCCGAAGCCGCGAGATCGATCTCCCCGCGCGCGACGCGTTCCAGCAGCTCGGCTTCGCCGCCGCCGATTGGGTAGGTGAGCTTGATGCTTGGCACCCGCTTGCGAATTTCCTCAAGCGCTTCGGCAGGAACGGATCCTCGGCGAACGCCGATGCGCCGATTGGCGAGTTCGGCCTCGCCGGCCATCCGGCGCGGCGTGTTCCGGCCGACGAGCACGTACTCGACCTCGCGGATCGGCATGGACCAGATCACCTGTTGTCGATCATTGCGGACCAGGCCCGCAGCGGCAAGATGCGCATTGTTGCGGGTAACCGACATGATCGAGTCGAGTGAGCCGGGCATGATCGAGAACTTCACGGGAACGCCAAGATAGCGTCCCAGTTCCAGTAGCAGATCGTGCTCGAATCCGGTCTCTTCGCCGTCGTCCGCAATCCGGTAGGAGAGTGCATCGCGGCGGGTGGCGACGCGCAGCTCACCAAGTTCTTCATAGCCCAGCAGGCGAGGCGGTGGGGCGCGCTCGCAGCCGGTTAGCAGCAGCGCAATCAGCAGCAGGGCGAGGCGGCGTTTCACTGGTTCGAAGGCTTACCGGACGGAAAGGTCGGGAGATTTTGTAGTTGCCTCAAGAGCGATGCAAGCAATTACTGGGCGGATTAACAATATTTGGGATTCTGGGGGCGATTAGAGCGAACGCATCCTGTATATTCGAAAACTCTAATTTATTGTCCGGAGTCATCATGGCAGGCAAATCTTTTACTCAGATCACCTCGGATGTTTCATCTGCACTCGAGAAAATGCGCAAGGACGTCCCCGAAACAATGCAGGGATTTCATGCCCTTTCCAAGGCCGCGCTGAAAGAGGGCAGTCTCTCGGCCTTGAACAAGGAGCTGATTGCTCTGGCGATCGGTGTGTCGTCGCGCTGCGACGCCTGCATCGGTTTTCACGTCAAGGCGCTGATTCGTCTGGGCGTGACCCGCGAGCAACTCATGGAGACCCTTGCCGTTTGTACCTATATGGGTGGCGGTCCGACGCTCATGTATGCGGCTGAAGCGGTTCGTGCATTCGAAGAGTTTTCGCCGAAATCCTAAATTTTGTTCTGCACGCTTCACTTTTTCTTCCAATCGTCTACAATGCCGTCCTTCGAGCGGAGAGGTGGCAGAGTGGTCGAATGTACCTGACTCGAAATCAGGCGTAGGTGCGAGCCTACCGTGGGTTCGAATCCCACCCTCTCCGCCAGTAACACCGCTTCCAACCCGCTCAGCGGGCCGCAGAAGTGCACAGAACCCCGCTTCGCGCGGGGTTTTTTGCGTCCATCTCCTGACTGCGCGTTCCGGCGCCGAGCCAGAAATCGCGTCTCTGGGCCATTTTGTCTCTGGACCTCCTGACTTTTTGGGGCGCGGTACGGCATTCGAGCAAGTCTTGCCTACAGCGCTCAGTGCCTCCTGAATGAGTGGCACGCAGTTGGAGTCTGCGACAAGCTGGTCGTCGTGCAGCCTCGCATTCCAAGGCGCTCAGTGTGTCTCCAGCGTGGTTGATCATCCCCTGAGCAGATCCAGTACCATGCGACCGACGTCGTCCCGGTCAAGGCTGATGCTCACCTTGTCCGTGCCGACGGTAACGCGCTCGACCAGTGTCTGTATCAGCTCATGCTGGACCCCGGACAGGAACAAGTCCCAGGCGGCGTCGATGTTGGCCAGCATCGCGACCACGGCAGCCTCATCGTAGCGTGGGTGCTGCCTGGCTGATTCCGGCAAATGGGCCAGCAAGGACGTAGGACCTCGAAGCTGGCCTCGCAGATGCTCGACCACGACCGCCTCCAACTCGGACGCGGGGCATCGTGGCAGATCGGACGCGCCGGCCCCTTCGGCGATCTTGCGCTGCGGGACGTAATACGCGTAACTGCGACCGTTGCGCACACTGGATCGCCAAGGCGAATAGGCGCGGCCGTCGGTGCCAAACACCAGCCCCTTGAGCAGGAAATCGTCCAGTCTGCCTCGCGCTCGTTTCTGCGGGCGGCGCCGGGCATCGAGCAGGGCGTGGGCGCGGTCCCACAGGTCGGTCGGAATGATCGGCTCGTGGACGCCGACATGCCATTCGTCGCCTGACTTCATCTCGCCAATCAGCGTTTGGTTGTTGAGCAGCTTGTAGAGATCATTCTTGTCGACCGGGCGACCGCCCCGCGATCGGCCTGTCCGCGTCACCCAGACCTTGGTGGTCACGCCCTGGGTGCCGAGCTCCTTGACGAGGGCGGTGATCGACCCCTGCGCCACGAAGCGCTCGAAGATGTTCCGCACCACGCGCGCCTCATCCTCGTTGACCCGCAATCGCTGACCATCGGCATCGTAGCCCATCGGCGGTACGCTGCCCGTCCACATACCCTGGCGCCGCGTGGCGCGGGCTTTGTCGCGGATGCGTTCGCCGGTGTTCTCCCGCTCGAACTGGGCGAAGCTGATCAGAGCATTGATCGCCAGGCGGCCGGCGGCGTCCTCACTGTTCAAGTGCTGTGTCACGGAAACCAGCGCGACGCGGTGGCGCTCGAACCGCGCCATCAGCTGGGCGAAGTACGCCAAGCTGCGGCTGAGACGGTCGAGCTTGTAGACCACGACCCTGTCGATCCGGCCAGCGTCGATGTCGGCCAGCATCTGCTGCAAGGCCGGGCGCTCGAGCGTCGCGCCGGAAAAGCCGGGATCGTCGTAGGAGGCAGAGGCCGGCAGCCAGCTCAGATGGTGTCGGCTGGCGATGTGGGCGTAGCACGCCTCCTGCTGGCTGTGGATGGAACTGAACGTCGGGCCGTCTTCCTGCTCGCGGGACGTACGTGTATAGACCGCGCAGCGCAGCGGCCGAGCGTTTCGGTTTTCCGTCGTCGAGGAGGATCCAGGGGTATCCATCTTAACGTCATCATCTCAGACACGGATTAGTCTGCGAAGGAGGCCCGATACGACATGGTCTTGACTGCATATGTACTCAAAGCCATAATCGGCGCATGACTTGGTCCGTTCTCCTGCACGACGATTTCGACGCCGAGTTCGCCGCGTTGGATGAAAATCTGCAGGACGAGTTGTTGGCGCACGCCAAGCTGCTGGTGGAGTTCGGGCCCAACCTGGGCCGGCCGACGGTGGATACCTTGAAAGGCTCACGGCACGCCAACATGAAAGAGTTGCGCTTTGCGTGGCAGGGCGGAGTCTGGCGCGTGGCGTTCGCTTTTGACCCTCAGCGGCAGGCCATCCTGCTGGTCGGGGGCGACAAGGGTGGCGCGGACCAGCGGCGTTTTTACCGGCGCTTGATTGCGGTGGCCGACGATCGCTACGATGATCATCTCGCCTCGCTCAACGCCACCGGAGCAAAGGAGGCCAAACATGGCAAGAAAACTCGATGACGTGATGGCTGCGCTTCCGGCCGAACGCCGGGAGCGGGTCGAGCAGCGTGCCATGGAACTGGCGACGCTCAAGGATCTGCGCAAGGCGGCTGAACGGACTCAGGAGGACTTGGCGGCTGCGCTCGGCGTCGGTCAGGACACCATCTCCCGCCTCGAAAAGCGCAGCGACATGCTGCTGTCTACCCTGCGGCACTACGTGGAAAGCATGGGCGGCAAATTGGAACTGGTGGCCCAGTTCCCCAATCGACCGCCTGTGGTGATCGAGCACCTCGGGGTCGAGAAGACTCCACGTCGCCGCGCCTCGGGCACGCGGGCAGGGGCGTGAGCGGTCAGGAAACACTGCCTGCAAACGGGGGCGGAAAGCGGAAACAATACCGATCGTTCACATTCCCTTTTGCCGCCAGTAACACCGCTTCCAACCCGCTCAGCGGGCCGAAGAAGCGCACAGAACCCCGCTACGTGCGGGGTTTTTTGCGTCTACCTCCTGACTGCGCCGCACGGCGCCGAGCCAGAAATCGCGTCTCTTGGGCCGTTTGTCTCCAAACCTCCTGACTTTTTCGGCGGTGCTACGGAAGTACAGCTTCTTGGGGTAGAGCGCAATTCTTGCCCGTCTACCTCGTCATACCTGTCACCGCTTCTGGCAAGTTGTCCGCGCCGATCCAAATTTGACCAGGGGTGCCGATTGAATTTTGACCAGGGGCGATAGCTGCCTGTCATGACGGCAGCTGTGGATAAGTGTATCGCTTCAGCGCCCTGTGGGTCCTCCTTTTCTGAGTGTTCAGATGAATTGGTTTCGCCGTGTCCGCCGCGAAGGGCGTAGCCCGAAGCGGCGGACACGGCGACGGCGTGCTTACCCGGGTACAGGCTCGTGCCGGGCGCTCTCGCGGGAACGGATCCGCGCCTTGGCGACGCCCGTACTGTGCTGGAAGCGGTAGGAGTCGTTCCCGGTCTCGACGATGTGGCAATGGTGGGTGAGCCGGTCGAGCAGCGCCGTGGTCATCTTGGCATCGACAAATACGCTGGCCCACTCGCCGAAGGCGAGATTGGTCGTAATCAGCACGCTGGTGTGCTCGTAGAGCTTGGAGAGCAGGTGGAAGAGCAGCGCGCCACCGGCCTGACTGAATGGCAGGTAGCCCAGTTCGTCCAGGATCAGCAGATCGATGTTCTTGAGCGACTGGGCCATCCGGCCGGCGCGACCTGCGGCCTTCTCCTGTTCGAGCGCGTTGACCAGATCAACCGTGGAATGGAAGCGCACGCGCCGACCGTGGCGGGTGATGCCCGAGACGCCGATCGCCGTGGCCAGGTGCGACTTGCCCGTGCCAGGCCCGCCGATGAACACGACATTGTGGGCCTCCTCGGCGAAGTGGCAGTCGGCCAGTTCAAGGATCAGCTTGCGCTCCACCGGTGACTGGGCAAAGTCGAATCCGGCCAGATCGCGGTGTACGGGGAAGCGCGCGGCATGCATCTGGTAGCGGACCGAACGCATCGCACGGTCCGTGCGTTCCGCTTCGAGCAACTGTTCGAGGCACTGCCGGCTGTGCGACAGTTCGGCTTCGTCCCGCGCCACCCATTCTCCCCAGGCCGTTGCCATGCCGTACAGGCGCAGCGCCTTCAACTCGGTGACAAGATCACGCATGGCCGGTCTCCTTCCTGCGCAGCCGGTCGTAGCGCCCGGTATCGGTAGTCGGCGCAGTCTTGATCGTCAGCGCGGTTTCCACGCTTTGCGGCATCGGCGCCTGCTGCAGCCGATTGATCACGTTGAGCACGTGCTCGACGCTGACCTGGCCAGATTCGAGCACCAGTTCGACGGCGACCTGTACCGCCTCGAGCCCGACCTTCGGAATCATCGCCAGCACCCGGCTCATCACCCGGTCGCCGCCGTCCCGGCGCAGCAGCAGACGCTGCAGGCGAACGAATGGCATGGGCATGTGGGCGAATGGCGCGCCGTTTCTGAGTACGCCGGGCTTTCTCTCCACCAGCGGCAGGTAGTGCAGCCAGTCGTAACGCGTCTGGCCGCGATCGAACAGGCGCCCATGGCTCGCCACCACACGATCGTCGAAGACGACATCGATGCGCTCGGGGTAGAAGCGCTTGCTGATCAGCCGACCGGCCAACTCGCACGGCACGGAGTAATGATTGCGGGCCGCGCTCACCAGGCAGGTGCTGGAGACCCGCCCGGTCTCTTCGACGTAGCCGTCGAACGGGGCGATCATCGGCATCAGCTGCGGCTGTTCGTGCTCAAGCATCTCCGCGATCGTCAGTTCGTACTCGGGGTGCTTCAACTCCTGCCACAGGGCCTGGCAGCGTCGCAGCAGCCAGTCGTTCAGTTCGGCGAAGCTGCCGAACCTCAGCTTGCCGGCATCCAGCCAGATCCGCCGCCGACTGTCCTGGACGTTCTTCTCCACGACGCCCTTCTCCCAGCCCGAAGCGACATTGCAGA
>NZ_WUAF01000015.1 GCF_009800965.1 Cognatazoarcus halotolerans
CCTCCGATGCGCGATTCGGCACCTCGAATCGAATTGAAAAATCAAATCTCGCCGTGAAGTCGCCATGAAAATTACGCTGGGGCCCTTTGCTGGTGAGGAGTCTGGCGCTTTTGCATCACCCTGTTAGGGCTCAGGGAATGGTCTTGCATGCAAGGGACGGGATTGGTCTCAATGGAATTCGCATAGAGCTTGATCCCGCCGTGGTAGATACCGCCTGTCCATTGATTGAGCGGTCGATTCGAACCGTATGTCCAATGGGGATGATCGGCATCCCCGTTCGGCTTGACTTCGTCCGCTTCGTTGATACCGTGGAACAGCACCACAAACTTACTGGCCGACTCTTGGGCGCTGGTATACACCTAGCAGGCGACCAAGACTTGGGATTCAAGAGTTTGTCTTTCCGCGTTGGGCATCTAATGAATTTTGGCGGACGAGATGTCCAACGTGGCGCCGCCTATTTGAGCCTCAGCAGCCGAGACGGGTCTGTTGCCCTCACTGAAGTGCGGGAACTCTTGGACCTTCTGTTCGAGCGAAGTGTTCTACTTTTCTCTGAAGAGTAGCGCAAGCAGTGGAGTCAGATACCGCGCTTAATTACATTACATTCACTAACTCGTACCGCTTCAACGTCCTGCCCACGTCGAGCCGGCGACCCCTTCCCCTTCTGCGCCGCCGAGTGCAGGCCGTGGCCGGCGGGAATTGTCGCGTCGCTGTCCGAGCCCGAAGGGCGAGTTTCGACGCGACCCGCCGGACGCGGACGGAGCGAGGGAACCGGCGTAGCCGGCGGTGCGGCAGGGGGCGCTTCTTTGGTTACTTTCTGGTCGCCACAAGAAAGTAACTCGCCCGCCGGGGCGAGTCCCGGCCAATCGCCATCAATCGGCGGCACGCGCCGAAACGAACAGCAAAGAACGAAACCCTGGACCCCGGCGTCCGCCGGGGCGACGAATCAAAAGATACACGCCACCACGGACCCCATCCTCGGGGCTGCTCATCATCCGAGGCAACCGGCGCGGACCGCGATACCCACAGCACGCATGAGATGGCGTGTTTCACCGAGACAAAACTTCATGTTCGTACCTGAGCATTGGGCTCAGGTCGCGCTTCACTCACCAACTCGTACCACTTCAACGTCCTGCCCACGTTGAGCCGCCAGCTGGATTGCCAACCTAGATCATCACCACGCACCGCCACCCGTCGGCAACGGCAAAGCCGAGCCGGCGCCCGCTTCCCCTTCTGCACCGCCGAGTGCTGGCCGTGGCCGGCGGGACTTGTCGCATCGCTGTCCGAGCCCGCAGGGCGAGTTTCGACGCGACCCGCCGGACGCGGACGGAGCGAGGGAACCGGCGTAGCCGGCGGTGCGGCAGGGGGCGCTTCTTTGGTGACTTGCTTGTCGCCACAAGAAAGTGACTCGCCCGCCGGGGCGAGACCCGGCCAATCGCCATCAATCGGCGGCGCACACCAAAACGAACAGCAAAGAACGAGACCCTGGACCCCGGCGTCCGCCGGGGCGACAGATCAAAGATACACGCCACCACAGGCCCCCTCCTCGGGGCTGCTCATCGTCCGAGGCAACCGGCGCGGACCGCGATACCCACAGCACGTAAGATACGGCATGTTTCACCGAGACGAAACTTCATGTTCGAATCCGGTCGTTTTCTGCATCAGAAATCTTGACTAGCATGAACGGATACCCTCACGGATACCTGCCACCATGAATCACGATCAGGCCTACTGGCTGCCTTACACCGCCAACCGCGCTTTCTGGAAATCGCCCCGCGTCATCAAGGCCGCACTGGGCCACTACTACACCACGGACGACGGCCGGCAGTTGCTGGACGGGTTTTCCGGGCTGTGGACCTCGGGGATCGGCCACTGCCATCCGGCCATCGTCTCGGCGGTGCAGCAGCAGGTTGCCACGCTCGACTACGCGATGGGCTTCCAGGTCACCAACGACCGCGCCATCCAGCTCGCCCGCGAGGTCGCCGAGCTGGCGCCACCGGGGCTCGACCGGGTGTTCTTCACCAATTCGGGTTCGGAATCGGCGGATACCGCGCTGAAGATCGCGCTGGCCTACCAGCGCGCCCGCGGCCAGGGCCAGCGGACCCGGCTGATCGGACGCGAGCGCGGCTACCACGGGGTGAACTTCGGCGGCATGTCGGTGGGCGGCATGACGGCCAACCGCAAGGTCTTCAGCGCCACGCTGCTGCCCGGGGTGGATCACATCCGCCACACCCACAGCCTGGCCGACATGGCCTTCAGCCGCGGCCAGCCGGGCTGGGGTGCACATCTGGCAGAGGATCTCGAGCGCCTCGTCGCGCTGCACGACGCTTCCAATATCGCCGCGCTGATCGTCGAGCCAGTGGCGGGCTCAGCGGGGATCCTGGTGCCACCAATAGGCTACCTGCAGCGCCTGCGCGAGATCTGTGACACGCATGGCATCCTGCTGATCTTCGACGAGGTGATCAATGCCTTCGGCCGGGTCGGCGCGCCCTTTGCGGCGGAACGCTTCGGGGTGACGCCGGACATCATCACCACCGCCAAGGGGCTCACCAACGGCGTGGTGCCGATGGGCGCGGTGATCGTCCGCGAGGAGATCTACCAGGCCATGATGCAGGGCCCGGACAACGCGGTGGAGCTGTTCCACGGCTACACCTATTCGGGCCACCCGCTTGCCGCCGCCGCCGGTGTGGCGACGATGAAGGTCTACCGCGACGAGGACGTGTTTGCGCGCGCCCGGGCGCTCGAACCGGTGTTCGAGGAGATGCTCCACGCACTCAAGGGCGAGCCGCACGTGATCGACATCCGCAACTTTGGCCTGATGGGCGGGGTCGAGCTCGCGCCGCGTCCGGGTGCGCCGGGTGCGCGTGGCCTGGCGGTCTTCCTCAAATGCTTCGAGGCCGGGGTCGTGATCAGGAACAGCGGCGACATCATCCAGTTTTCGCCCTTCCTCGATTCCACGCCGGACGAGCTCGCGCGCATCGTCGAGACGGTGCGCCAGGCGCTGCACACGATTGATTGAACCCACAAGAACACGAGAGACACGGCAATGAACACCATCGGTCACTACATCAACGGGCAGGTCGTCGCCGACACCAACCGTGCCCAGGCGGTCTTCAACCCGGCGCTGGGCGAGCCGGTGCGCGAGGTGGCCATGGCCAGCCGCGCCACCGTCGAGCAGGCCATCGCGGCAGCCGAAGCCGCCTTCCCGGGCTGGCGCAAGACGCCGCCGCTCAAGCGCGCGCGCGTGCTGTTCGCCTACAAGGCGCTGCTCGACAAGCACGCCGAGCGCATCGTCGCGGCGATTGTGGAGGAGCACGGCAAGGTCTGGGAAGACGCCCACGGCGAGCTGCAGCGCGGCATCGAGGTGGTGGAATACGCCTGTGGCGCACCGGAATTCCTCAAGGGCGAGCACAGCCGCGACGTCGGCCCGGAGATCGACTCCTGGTCGGAGTTTCCGCCGCTCGGCGTGGTGGCCGGCATCACCCCGTTCAACTTCCCCTCGATGGTCCCGATGTGGATGTTTCCGATGGCGATCGCCTGCGGCAACTGCTTCATCCTCAAGCCCTCCGAGAAGGACCCCTCGGCGGCGATGATCCTCGCCGAGCTGCTCACCGAGGCCGGGCTGCCGCCGGGCGTGTTCAACGTGGTCAATGGCGACAAGGAAGCGGTCGACACCCTGCTCACCGATGCGCGGGTCAAGGCGGTGAGCTTCGTCGGATCCACGCCGATCGCCGAGTACATCTATTCAACCGGCACCGCCCACGGCAAGCGGGTGCAGGCGCTCGGCGGCGCCAAGAACCACGCCGTGGTGATGCCCGACGCGGACCTCGACAACGCGGTGAACGCGATCATGGGCGCGGCCTACGGATCGTGCGGCGAGCGTTGCATGGCGATCTCGGTGGTGGTCGCGGTGGGCGAAGCAGTAGCCGACGAAGTGGTGAAGCGGCTCAAGCCCAAGGTCGAGGCGCTGGCCATTGGCAACGGTGCCACGCGCGGGCTCGACATGGGACCGCTGGTCACCGGCGCGCACCGCGACAAGGTCAGAAGCTACATCGACCTGGGCGCCGAAGAAGGGGCCGAGCTGGTGGTGGACGGCCGCGGCCTCAAGGTTGCCGGCCATGAAAAGGGCTTCTTCCTCGGCGGCACCCTGCTCGACCACGTCAAGCCGACGATGCGCGTCTATCAGGAAGAAATCTTCGGCCCGGTGCTGGCGGTGGTGCGGGTGGCGAGCCTGCAGGAAGCCATCGCCCTGATCGACGCCCACGAGTTCGGCAACGGCACTTGCGTGTTCACGCGTGACGGCGCGGTGGCGCGGCACTTCACCGACAGCGTTCAGGTCGGCATGGTGGGCGTGAACGTGCCGCTGCCGGTGCCGGTCGCCTGCCAGAGCTTCGGTGGCTGGAAGCGCTCGCTGTTCGGCGACCTCTACGCCTATGGCCCGGATGCGGTGCGCTTCTACACCCGCCGCAAGACGCTCACCCAACGCTGGCCCACGGCAGGCATCGAAAAAGCGCAATTCGCCTTCCCGAGCAACGGCTGAGGCGCGACACACCTGCCGGGCAAAGCAGCCCGGCGGGTCGGTCCGTGCAGGTTTCGTGAAACAATCGCCACCATGAAAGCCCGCGCCCTGCTCACCAGTCTCGCCGAGGCGGACCTACGTCTGCTGCGCATCTTCATCGCGATCGCCGAATCGGGCGGGCTGGCGGCGGCTGAGCTGCGGCTCAACATCAGCCGCTCGGTGATCAGCCGCCACCTCAAGGACCTCGAGACGCGACTCGGCGTACGCCTGTGCGAGCGCGGCCGTTCCGGCTTTGCGCTCACCGAGGAAGGCGCCACGGTACTCGACGCCGCCCGGCGGCTGTTTTCGCAGATCGAGGGGTTCAGGCGCGAAGTGACCAGCCTGCATGGCGATCCGCGCGGCGAACTCAACCTGGCGGTGTTCGACAAGTTCGTCACCAACCCCGCCTGCCGGCTCGCCGAGACCATCGCCGCATTCGGCGCCGAGGCACCCGCGGTGACGCTGAACATGCACGTCGCCGGCACGATCGCCATCGAAAAGGGGCTGCTTGAAGGCGACATCCAGGCCGCCATCCATCCCTTTCACCGCGCCAGCGAGAGCCTGCTCTACTGGCCGCTGTTCGGCGAGCAGATGTGGCTCTACGGCGCCCCCGAACACCCGCTGCTGCGCGACGGCCGGCTGCCCGACGAAGCAGCGCTGCGCACCGCCGCTTTCGTCGGCCTGGGCTACCACTCGCGCAACATGGAGCACTTCTGGCGTCTCGGCCTCCAGCCGGCGGCGCGCGCCCACGAACAGGAAGGCAGTGTGGTGTTGATCCGCTCCGGGCGCTACCTCGGCTTTCTGCCCGAACACTATGCGGCGTCGTTCGAGCGGGCCGGCACACTGCGCCGCATCCCCTCCGACACCCTGCAATACCACTGCGAATGGGGCGTCTCGATCGCCCGCACACCGCCGCCCGGTCGCGTCGCACGGCACTTCACCGCGCTGCTGCGCGAGATGCACCGACAACCACTCGCTTGAGGAAAGCGCCGGCGCTGCAATGCAATCGCGCCTCCCGCGTGCGAACTGCCGGTACTGTATCGGCCTATCGCGCCGCACCACCCCCAGAGGCCCGGAATGAGCCCGAAAATCAATGAACTGCTCGAACGCATCCGCCACATAGAGGACGAAATCGAGCACGAACTGCAACGCCGCCGCGCCGAGCTGAACGCTGACTTCGAAGACAAGCGCATCCGCTTCGAACAGGAAGTGCTCGAACAACAGCGCCGCTTCAAGACCGGGTTGCTCAAGTACCTGCTGGGCGCCCGCCTGCGCAACGTCATCACTGCGCCGGTCATCTACGCGGTGTTCTTTCCACTGCTGCTCACCGATATCGCGGTAACGCTCTACCAGCTCATCTGCTTCCCACTCTACGGCATCGCCCGCGTGCGCCGCCGCGACTACCTCGTCTTCGATCGCGCCCACCTCGGCTATCTCAACATCATCGAAAAGATCAACTGCGCCTACTGTTCATACGGCAACGGCCTCGCCGCCTACATCCGCGAAGTGCTCGGCCGCACCGAACAGTTCTGGTGCCCGATCAAACACTCCCGGCGCGTGATGCAGGCACATCCGTATTACGGCGGCTTCGTGGATTTCGGCGACGCGGAAGGGTACCGGCGCGAGTTGAAGGCGCTGAGGGAAGAATTGGCGAAACTGGGCGATGAGAATGAATAGCTCCCGGACATGGCAAGATGATTCCGACCAGGGATCAGACGATCCTCGTCATATAGAAACAAAAACGTGAAGGGCCGGGGATTACGCTTTTGTACGGCCGGTCGTATGCAACAATTCTAGAACTGACCCCTATGCTTCCTCTCCGCACAAGGGCACGATGGTCTCGGGCGGGAGCGGCAGCACCAACGTCCCGGGCGGCTGCAGGCGTCGCATGCCGTAGCGGATGTCGATATCGGTCTGTGTGGTTTCCAGATCCACCTGGCAGGTGCTGAAGCTTGCGGGGCCCGTTCCCAATCAGCGTGGTCACAGAGATCCTTGGCTGCTGCCTGCGTGATTTGTGCGTCGAGGCAAATGCTTGAGCGACAAATTGGCGCCGCTAACTTCCGCACCTGCAAACACTTCCTTCTGCACTCTGACCCGCGTTTCTCCACCCTGGTAATCGATCGCTTATCGCAGAACAGCTGCAACGATCGGTTTCGTTGCTTTCCTGCCCAGAACAGGTTTCCCTTCTCCTTCACCCTTGACAAGAAAACTGGGCGGATTGGCGAATCACCGCACCCCAAGCTACATACTATTCTGTCAGCTTGATTGGTAATACCAGCGCCAGCAAATGCAGCGCTGCTGGCGCCCCGTCTGCAACGTCAGGCTGATCGCAGTCGGTCCTCGCGGATCATCTGCGCGCCGCGTGCCGCGATCATGATCGTCGGCGAGCTGGTGTTGCCGGAGGTGATGGTCGGCATGATCGATGCATCGACCACGCGCAGGCCGCCCAACCCCAACACTTGCAGGCGGGCATCGGTCACCGCGCTCGGATCGTCTTCCCGCCCCATCTTGCAGGTGCCGACCGGGTGGAATATCGTGGTGCCGATGTTGCCTGCGGCGACCGCCAGATCTTCGTCGGTCTCGAAGCCCGGGCCGGGTAGGTGCTCGACCGGCTTGAACGGTGCCAGCGCGGGCTGGCCCGCGATCTTCCGGGTCAGGCGGATCGCTCTGGCGGCCTTGGCGCGATCTTCCGGATCGGTGAGATACATTGGCGCAATGCGCGGAGCGCTGGCCGGGTCGCGGTCGCGGATCGTGACGTGGCCGCGCGATTTCGGGCGCAGGTCGCAAACGCTGGCGGTGAAGGCCGGAAACTTGTGCACCGGGTCGCCGAACTTGTCCAGCGAGAGCGGTTGCACGTGGTATTCGAGGTCTGGGTTTTCGACCGAGGAGTCGGAACAGGCGAACAGGCCGAGCTGGCTCGGCGCCATGGTCAAGGGGCCGCGGCGGAACAAGGCGTATTCCAGGCCCATCATCGCCTTGCCCCAAAGGCTGTTGGCCCGCTGGTTCAGGGTCTTGATGCCGCTCACTTTGAAGATGCTGCGCAGCTGCAGGTGATCCTGCAGGTTGTTACCGACCCCCTTCAACTCATGGGCGAGTGGAATACCGAGCTCTTGCAGTGTTGCGCCGTCGCCGATGCCTGAGCGCTGCAGGATCGCCGGCGAACCGAGCGAACCAGCCGCAAGCACGGTCTCGATGCGTGCGCGGGCGACGCACTCCTCGCCATCGCGGCGGAAGATGATGCCTTTCACCCACCGCCCGTCAATCAGCAGCCGGTCGGACAGGGCGCCGGTGATGATGGTCAGATTGGGCCGGTGGCGCACCGGATCGAGGAAGCCGCGCACTGCGCTCCAGCGGGTGCCGCGTTTTTGATTGACCTCGAACTGGCTGACGCCGAGGTTGTTGCCACGGTTGAAGTCTTCGGTCATTGGAATGCCGGCTTCCGCGGTGGCTTCGGCGAAACGGTCGAGGATGTCCCAGCGCAGGCGCTGCTGCTCGACCCGCCACTCGCCGCCGCTGCCATGGTGCTCGCTGCCGCCGCGCCAATTGTCCTCGACGCCCTTGAAGTGCGGTAGTACCGCGTCCCAACTCCAGCCGGCTTCGCCGGTGAGCTCGGCCCATTCGTTGTAGTCGCGGGCCTGGCCGCGCAGGTAGAGCATCGCATTGATCAGCGTCGAGCCGCCGAGCCCCTTGCCGCGGGCGTAGATGATGCTGCGTCCGTTCAGGCCCGGCTCGGGCTCGGTCTTGTAGCACCAGTCGGTGCGCGGGTTGTTGATGCAGTAGAGATAGCCGACAGGGATCTTGGTCCAGATCCATTTCTCGTCGTTGCCGGCTTCGAGCAGCAACACGCTAACGTCCGCGTCGGCCGAGAGGCGGTTGGCCAGCACGCAGCCCGCAGCGCCGCCGCCAACGATGACGTAGTCAAATTCACCTATATCTTTCATGGGAAGTTCCTGAATTCGAATTTTGGAGGGCCGTCGCCGACGCACTCGGGGCCGGCGGGATTCCGGCCGCATGCGGCGTCTGACCCGATCAGTAAGCGGCGGGCCGAGGCCCGCCGTACAGCTCGTCTTTTCAGTGAAGGATCAATTGACCGGCATCACGAATTCCGGCCCCTTCGAACCGCTATCCGGCCAGCGTTGCATCACGCTCTTGTAGCGGGTGTAGAAGCGCACGCCTTCCTCGCCGTAGCTGTGGTGATCGCCGAACAGGCTCTGCTTCCAGCCACCGAACGAGTGCCAGGCCATCGGCACTGGCAGAGGCACATTGATGCCGACCATGCCGATCTGGATCTTCTGCGCGAACTCCTGTGCGGTGCGGCCGTCACGGGTGTAGCAGGCGACGCCGTTGCCGAAGGCGTGCGAATTGACCAGCTCGACCGCCTCGGCGAAGGTGTCGACCCGCAGCACGCACAACACCGGGCCGAAGATTTCCTCTCGGTAGATCTTCATGTCCGGCGTGACGTTGTCGAACAGCGAGGCGCCGAGGAAGTAACCCTGCTCGCGGCCCGGCACGACCAGCCCGCGACCGTCCATCACCAGCGTCGCCCCTTGCTCGACGCCCGAGGCAATGTAGCCTTCGATGCGCTGCTTGGCTTCGGCGGTCACGATCGGGCCCATGTCGGCACCCTCTGCTTCACCGTCGTTCACACTCAGCGCGCGGGCACGGGTGGCAACCTTGTCGACAAGTTCGTCGGCGATATGGCCGACCGCAACCGCGACCGAGATCGCCATGCAGCGTTCTCCGGCGGACCCGTAGGCGGCACCGATCAGCGCGTCGGCGGCCTGATCAAGGTCGGCGTCAGGCATCACCACCATATGGTTCTTCGCACCGCCCAGTGCCTGCGAGCGCTTGCCGTTGCGGGCCGAGGTCTCGTAGATGTACTTGGCGATCGGGGTCGAGCCGACGAAGCTCACTGCCTGCACGTCGGGGTGGTTCAGCAGACGATCGACCGCGAGCTTGTCGCCTTGGACGACGTTGAACACGCCGGCTGGCAGTCCGGCTTCGCGGAACAGCTCGGCGGTCAGCAACGAGGGCGAGGGGTCGCGCTCGGAGGGCTTGAGGATGAAGCTGTTGCCGCAGGCGATCGACACCGGCGCCATCCACATCGGGACCATGAACGGGAAGTTGAAGGGCGTGATGCCGGCTGTGACGCCCAGCGGTGCGCGCTGGCTCCAGTTGCTGATGCCGCCACCAACGTTGTCCGAGTACTGCCCCTTGAGGAGTTGGGGGATGCCGCAGGCGAACTCGATGATCTCGAGCCCGCGCTGCACTTCACCCTTGGCGTCCGGGAAGGTCTTGCCATGCTCGCGGGTGATCAGGCGGGCGAGGTCGTCGGTGTGGCGCTCGACCAGTTCCTTCATCTTGAACAGCACCCGCGCGCGCTTCTGCGGCGCCATCGCGCCCCAGGCCTGCTGTGCGGTGGCGGCGCTGGCGACTGCCGCGTCGACTTCCGCTTCGGTGGCCAGACCGACCTGGCGGGTCGAGCGGCCCAGAGCCGGGTCGAAGACCGGCTGGCTGCGCTCGGCGGCCGGACGGGGTTCGTTGTCGATCCAGTGGTCGATGTGCTCGGGGGCGTTGATGTAAGTAAGGCTCATATCTCTTCCTTCGCTGTGTAACGGCTGTGACGATGGATCGTATTTAGAACCATGTGCCACAGAGGATCCAATGAGTTATTCTTGGTTTCGTTATTCGAATTGCTAATTTCAGAATGGACTACTCAGGACTGCGCGCGTTTGTCACCGTGGCACGCGAGGGCAACCTCACCCGCGCCGCGGAGCGGCTCTTCGTGACCCAGCCGGCGCTCAGCCTACAGCTTAAGAAGTTGCATGAATCAATCGGTGTCACGCTCTTCGAGCGGCGACCGCGCGGCATGCGCCTGACCGAGGCGGGGCAGAAACTGTTGCCGGCCGCCGAGCGGGCGCTGACTGCCGTGGCCGAGTTCCGCGCCGCGGCGACGAGGCTGAAGGGTTCGGTGACCGGACGGTTGAGGCTCGGCACCATCGTCGATCCCGAGTTCCTGCGCATGGGGCCGTTCCTGCGCCTGCTGGCGGAGCGCCACCCCGGTCTGTCGTTCGAACTATCACACGGCATGTCGGGCGCGGTTGCCCGCGAGTTGGAGGCGGGGCGGCTCGACGTTGCTTACGCGCTCGGCCCACCCGGGTTGGCGGAACTGAAGAATCGCTTTTACGTTGTCACGCTAACCGCGTTCGTTTATCGCGTCATTGCTCCGGCAGGCTGGAGCGGCCAGGTGCGGGGGAAAGGATGGCGCGACCTTGCGCGACTACCGTGGATTGGTACGCCGCCCGACTCAGTCCATTCGCGCCTCTTGAGCCGCATCTTTGCCGCTGAAGGCGTTGCGCAGCGGGTCGTCGCACGGGTCGATCTCGAGCCCTCGATGATCGATCTGGTGAAGTCGGGCGTCGCGCTGGCGCTTGCGCGCGAAAGTCTCGCGCTGCGTGCTGCGCACGCCGAAGGCATCGTCATGGCCGATGCGGTGTCGGTACCCGCCGAACTTGGCTTCATTTGCCGTCAAGAATGCAAAGAGGAGCCACTGATCGCGGCGGCGATGAACATCGTCGAGGAGGTTTGGCACGGCGGGGGTAGAAGCGGCGCGAGTTGATCGCGTGGGCGGCGCGCGTGTAGCAGATACGATTGGTGAAACGTGAAAGCGCCGTATCGCGCTTTGAAGAAGGGTTCTCTCGTCACCTGATGGAATGGTGGTCGCCGGTTCCGATTTGCAGTCAGCCTGTCGCTTCAACTCCACGTTGAGAGTTTGCTCTTGCAGCGCTCGGCCGGCTGCCGAGCGTCGAATCTGTGAGTCCGCAGCATCAAGGACCTGCAGTTCGCCCACGCTGAGCGCCGTGTAGCAGGTGTCGGCCGGATTGCCGCCGCTCGATGGGCATGCCCCTCAGGCCGAGTTGCTCCCGTAGGCAGGACGGCAGTTTTTTGAGTGGAGCTGCCTCTCGATCGGCAGCTTGAGAGTAAACGCGATGGGCCGGTCGTGGCCGAATCCAGCCCGCGGGCCGCCATTCTACCAGCGGTCTGATCTTGTCACTTTTGATGGCATAACGTCCGAACCTTTTCGCGTTCTGTGGCACATGAACCGGTACTCGTGACGTGAAACGTGAAAAATCACTTACCCATCAATCGGGGTGTTTTCACTTTCTGTGTCACCCGACAACAATCACACATCAATATTTTGCGCATACAAGGCGTTCTCTTCGATGAACGCCCTGCGCGGCTCCACGTTATCGCCCATCAGCGTGGTGAAGATCTCGTCGGCGGCGATGGCGTCGTCGATCTGCACGCGCAGCAGGCGGCGCACGGCGGGGTCCATGGTGGTTTCCCAGAGCTGCTCGGGATTCATCTCGCCGAGGCCCTTGTAACGCTGCTTGCTGATGCCGCGCTCGACTTCCTTGAGCAGCCACTGGATGGCTTCGGCGAAGCTCTTCACCGGTGCGCCCTTTTCGCCGCGGCGGATGGTGGCACCCTTGCCGACCAGGCCGTCGAGGCTTTGCGCGGCGGTGCGGATGGTCTTGTAGTCGCCGGAGAGGATGAGGTCTTCCTCGATCCAGCCGAGCTTGCGGTTGCCGTGGCGCATGCGTTCGATGGCGATGCGCCAGGCTTCACCGGTTTCGTCGTAGTCGGCACGCAGGGTCACTGTTGACGGCATGACGGCCTGCAGGCGCTCGACCGAGGCGCGGGTGGTGGCTTCGTCGGAGATGTCGATCTCGAGGTTGTGGTGCAGCACCGCGTGCAGCACCTGGGCATCGACATAGCCGGCCAGGCGGTTGATGACGGCTTCGGCAAGCAGGTAGCCGCGTGCCAGGCCGCCGAGGGTTTCGTCGACGATCGGTTCGGCGCCTTCGGTCGGGACGAGCATGGCGCCGTCGAGCGCGAGCTTGAGCAGGTGGGCGTTGAGCTCGTGGTCGTCCTTGATGTAGAGCTCGTTCTTGCCGTGCTTGATCTTGTAGAGCGGCGGCTGGGCGATGTAGATGTGGCCGCGTTCGACCAGCTCGGGCATCTGGCGATAGAAGAAGGTGAGCAGCAGGGTGCGGATGTGGGCGCCGTCGACGTCCGCATCGGTCATGAGGATGATGCGGTGGTAGCGCAGCTTTTCGGGCTTGTAGTCGTCCTTGCCCATGCCGCTGCCGATGCCGGTGCCGAGCGCGGTGATGAGGGTGGCGATCTGCTCGGAGCTGATGAGCTTGTCGAAGCGGGCGCGCTCGACGTTCAGCACCTTGCCGCGCAGCGGCAGGATGGCCTGGAATTTACGGTCGCGGCCCTGCTTGGCGGAGCCGCCGGCGGAGTCACCCTCGACGATGTAGATCTCGCACAGTGCAGGGTCCTTCTCCTGGCAGTCGGCGAGCTTGCCCGGCAGGCCCACGCCGTCGAGCACGCCCTTGCGGCGCGTCATCTCGCGGGCCTTGCGGGCGGCTTCGCGGGCGCGCGAGGCTTCGACGATCTTGCCGCAGATGGTCTTGGCGTCGAGCGGGTTCTCGAGCAGGTATTCGGCGAGCTTCTGGGCAACCACTTCTTCAACGGCCGGGCGCGCTTCGGACGAGACCAGCTTCATCTTGGTCTGGCTGGCAAACTTGGGGTCCGGCATCTTGACCGAAAGCACGCAGGCGAGGCCTTCGCGCATGTCGTCGCCGGTGACGTCGACCTTGGCTTTCTTGGCGATCTCGTTTTCGTCGATGTACTTGTTGATGACGCGGGTCATCGCCGCGCGCAGGCCGGTGAGGTGAGTGCCACCGTCCGCCTGCGGGATGTTGTTGGTGAAGCACAGCACCTGTTCCTGGTAGCTGTCGTTCCACTGCATTGCCACTTCCACGGTGAGCTCGACATCGTGGCCGGCACCGGTGGGGATCTGGGTGGCGCCTTCGGCGTAGAACACGGTGGGGTGCAGCACGCTCTTGCTGCGGTTTACATAGTCCACGAAGCCGCGCACGCCGCCCGAGAAAGCAAAATCTTCTTCCTTGCCGGTACGCTGGTCGAGCAGGCGGATGCGCACGCCGTTGTTGAGGAAGGAGAGCTCGCGCAAGCGCTTGGCGAGGATCTCGTAGTGGAACTCGATGGTGCCGAAGATCTCTTCATCGGCCATGAAGTGCACTTCGGTGCCGCGCTTGGTGGTTTCGCCCACGACCTTGAGCGGCGAGGTCTCGATGCCATCGACCAGCTCGATGACGCGGTCCTGGGCATGGCCGCGGTTGAACTCGAGGAAGTGTTTCTTGCCGTCGCGGCGGATGGTGAGGCGCAGCCACTTGGAGAGCGCGTTCACGCAGCTCACACCCACACCGTGCAGGCCGCCCGAAACCTTGTAGCTGTTCTGGTTGAATTTTCCACCGGCGTGCAGCACGCACATCACGATCTCGGCCGCCGAGCGCTTTGGCTCGTGCTTGTCGTCCATCTTGACCCCGACCGGAATGCCGCGGCCGTTGTCGCTGACCGAGATGGAGTTATCGAGATGGATGGTCACCACGATGTCGTCGCAATGCCCGGCCAGCGCCTCGTCGATGGCGTTATCGACCACCTCGAACACCATGTGGTGCAGGCCGGTCCCGTCCGAAGTGTCGCCGATATACATCCCCGGGCGTTTGCGTACCGCCTCCAGCCCCTCGAGCTGCTGGATGCTGGATTCGTCGTAATCGGCTTGCGGCGGGGTATTGAGCGGTTCGGACATAAATAATCTCGGTGATCGGCCACGAAAAAGCTGTGGCCAATGGCAAACAAAATCAGGCCAAGGAGGCGTGCAGAAACCGTAGCGAGCACGTTCAGGCTGGCGCGAGAAGCGCAGCCGTACAAGCGTACGGCGAGCATCGCAGGGCCAGTATGGGCGCGCGCAGTAGGTTTATGCGCGTCTCCCTAGATGCGCATGGGCATGACTACGTACTTGAAGCTGTCATTGCCCGGCAGCGTGAACAGGGCACTCGAATTGGAGTCGTTGAGGTGCACGATGATCTCTTCGGTGCTGGTGTTGTTGAGCACGTCGAGCAGGTAGGTGACGTTGAAGCCGATGTCGAGACCCTCGCCCTGGTAATCGATCTCGAGCTCTTCCTGGGCCTCTTCCTGCTCGGCGTTGGTGCTGATGATCTTGAGGCTGCCCTCGGTGAGCACCACGCGCACGCCACGGAACTTGTCGTTGGTGAGGATCGCCACCCGCGACAGCGCGGCATGCAGCGGCTGGCGTGCGAAGGCAAGCTGCTTGGGGTGGTGCTGCGGAATGACCCGCTCGTAGTCGGGGAACTTGCCGTCGATGAGCTTGGAGATGAGCTCGATCGGGCCGAAGCGGAACACCACCTGGTTTCCGGCCAGGGTGATCTCGAGCGGCTCGTCGGTATCGCCGAGCTGGCGGCCGAGTTCCATGACCGTCTTGCGCGGCAGAATCACTTCGGCCTTGTCGTACTCGCCCTCGAGCTGGCTTTCGGCAAAGGCGAGGCGATGGCCGTCAGTGGCGACCATGCGCAAGGCGTTGCCGGCGACCATCATGAGCAGGCCGTTGAGATAGTAGCGGATATCCTGCTGGGCCATGGAGTAGGACACCTGCGCGAGCTGGTGCTTGAACACCTTCTGCGGCACGCGGATGCGCACACCCTGGTCTTCCGGCGGGGTGAGGCGTGGATAGTCCGCCGCCGGCAGGGTCTGCAGCTGGAAGCGGCTGCGCCCGGCCTTGACGGTGAGGCGCTTGTCCTCGAGCGTTAAGGTGATGTCGGCGCTGTCCGGCAACGCGCGCAGGATGTCCTGCAGCTTCTTGGCCCCCACCGTGATCGCCGTGTCCTCACCGCCACCCACACCGGTGGCGCTGGTCTTGATCTGGATCTCGATGTCGGTCGCCAACAGGGTGAGCATGTCGCCCTGCTTCTCGAGCAGAACATTGGAGAGGATCGGCAGGGTGTGGCGCTTCTCGACGATGCCCGAGACGGACTGCAGGGGGCCCAGCAAGGCATCACGGGTGGAGGTAAGCAGAAGCATGGTGTGGTTCTCTCCGTTAATCGGTCGGGTTTCGTCGGTCGGGGCGTTTCGCGGGGCGCTTGCCTGTTTCAGCCGCGCAGCACCTGGGTGAGCACGTGCAGATCGTGGTTGAGCTGCGGGTCGCCCAAGCGCAGCTCGGCAATCGTACGGCACGCGTGCAGCACGGTGGTGTGGTCCCGCCCGCCAAAGGCCTCGCCAATGGCAGGCAGCGACAGCGGCGTGAGATCCTTGGCCAGGAACATCGCCACCTGACGTGGCCGGGCGATCACGCGGGTACGCTTCTTCGAGTGCATGTCCGCCACCTTGATCTTGTAGTAATCGGCGACGGTCTTCTGGATGTGCTCGGTGGTGAGCTGGCGGTTGTGCGCGTTGAGCAGGTCCTTGAGCGCCTCCTTGGCGAGCTCCAGGGTGATTTCCTTGCCATGGAAGCGCACGTAGGCCACGACCTTCTTGAGCGCGCCTTCAAGCTCGCGCACATTCGAACGCAGGTTCTTGGCGATCAGGAAGGCCACGTCGTCCGACAGGTCGATGCGGTCGGCCTCCGCCTTCTTCTTGAGAATCGCCACCCGCATCTCGAGCTCCGGCGGCTCGATCTGCACCGTCAAGCCCCAGTCGAAGCGTGAGATCAGGCGATCTTCCAGGCCCTGCACATCCTTGGGGTAGGTGTCGCAGGTGATGATGATCTGCTTCTTGGCCTCGGTCAGCGCATTGAAGGCGTGGAAGAACTCTTCCTGGGTGCGGTTCTTGTTGTTGAAGAACTGGATATCGTCGATCAGCAGCAGGTCGAGCGAGCGGTAGTAGCGCTTGAAGACGTCGAAGCTTTTCTGCTGGTAGGCGCGTACCACGTCGGCGTAGTAGTCCTCGGCATGCACATAGCGGATCACCGCGCGCGGGTTGCGGCGAAAGATCTCGTTGCCGATGGCGTGGATCAGGTGGGTCTTGCCGAGGCCCACGCCGCCGTAGACAAACAGCGGATTGTAGGAAGAGCCCGGATTCTGCGAGACCTGCATGGCCGCCGCGCGAGCCAGGTCGTTGGCTCGGCCGGTGACCAGGTTGTTGAAAGTGAAATCGCGGTTCAGGCGGGTCTTGTCGTAGGCGGCAGCTTCGCTGGACACCGCGCGCTCGGGCTCCGCACGCCTCGGCGGTAGCTTCGCCACGTCGCTTGCCATACTCACTGCGGGAGTCTCGGTCTGCGCAACGGCTGCCTCGCGCGGCGCGCTCACGGTGGCGGGACGCAGCGCCGCGGCGGGACGGGCCGCGCCGGCGGCAGGCAGGGCGAGTTCGCATGCGGGTTCGACACCGAAGAAGGCGGCGCCCAGTTCGACGATGCGGCGCATATAGCGCTCGCGCACCCACTGCTGGACAAAACGGTTGGGCGCGATCAGTCTCAACGCGGGGCTTTCGCCGCCGTCGCCATCTTCAGCGTGCAGGGTCTTGATCCAGGTGTTGAACTGCTGCGGAGGCAGTTCCTGTTCAAGCTGCGATAGACAATAGGACCAGAATTCTCGGCTCACGGATTCTCGGGTGCCAGTACGGATAACGGTGTTCTGCGGGGGGACAACCGCCCGTGTGGCGGAAGAATTTATTATTGGTCGCAGCCGATCTGCAAGCGGTGGCGCAACACCCCGAGATCGAAAACGAGGGGTGATTGTACTCCCCATCGCCCGACTTATCCACAGGCTGAACCTAAAAATTGTATTGACAAACAGGGCATTATCCGATCAAATTGCGCGTTTGATCCAATAGCCGTAGCCCATCATGAAACGTACCTACCAACCCTCCGTCGTGCGTCGCAAGCGTACCCATGGCTTCCTGGTTCGCTCGCGCACCCGTGGTGGCCGCAATGTACTGGCTGCCCGCCGCGCCAAGGGTCGTCATCGCCTCGCAGTCTGACGTGCCTGAACCGGCGGAGTCCGGGTTCGTATCGCAGGGTTTTCCTGCGGAATTCCGCCTACGAAAAACGGATGATTATTCATCCGTTTTTGCTTTTCGCCGTGCCTATCGGGGACGCTTCTTCAATCTGCATTACCGTCCCAACGGCGGTGACACTGCGCGCCTCGGCGTCGTGGTTGCAAAGAAGCTGGCCAAGCGTGCGGTGCTGCGAAACCTGGTGAAGCGCATCGCGCGGGAAACCTTTCGTCATCGCCGGGCAACGCTGCCGGCACATGATCTGATCGTCCGGCTGGCCGCGCCCCCGAAAGAGGCCAGCCGCCGCGAACTGCGCGACGATCTGGAGAACCTCCTGCTACGCCTGCGGCCATGAAAACCATTCTTCTCGCCCTGCTGCGTTTCTACCAATACGCCATCAGTCCGATGCTCGGACGCAACTGCCGGTATCATCCCACCTGCTCTGCGTACGCGGTCGAAGCCGTCGAGCGCCATGGCGCCCTCAAAGGCGGCTGGCTGGCCCTTAAACGGGTCGGTCGCTGTCATCCGTTCAAGCCCGGCGGGTATGATCCCGTCCCCTAACTGTTGAGCGAATTGCCCGATGGACAATCGTCGCCTGATCCTGACCCTGATCTTCTGCTTCTCACTGTTCATGCTGTGGGAAGGGTGGATGAAACACAACCAGCCGCCCGCGCCGCCGCCAGTTGCCAGCGCAGGGCAGGGTACGGCGAACTCGGCCGCACCGACCACCACGCTGGCAACGCCCGGAGAGGTTCCAGGCGCAGTGGGTGGCAGCAGCCCCGCGGAAGCCAGCGCGGCGCCGACCGTGACCGTGCGGACCGACACCGTCGTCGCCGAGATTTCGGCCCTTGGCGGCAGCATCGTGCGGCTCGAGCTGGTGCGCCACAAGGACAGTCAGGACCAGACCCACAATTTCCTGCTGCTCGATAACGGTACCGTCCACCAGTACAGCGCGCAGAGTGGACTGATCGGCGACGGTCTGCCAAACCACAAGACGATGTTCTCGTTACCGGCCGGCGAGCAGGCGCTGAAGGATGGCGAGGACAGCCTGACCATTCGGCTGACCGCCCCGCCAACCGCCAATGGCATCAAGGTCACCAAGTTGCTGACCTTCAAGCGCGGCAGCTACGAAATCCAGACCGGCTACGAAATCGACAACGGCAGCGGTGCGCCGGTATCGCCCTTCGCGTACTTCCAGTTCACCCGCGACGGAAAGCCTGCCGAAAGCGTCAAGGCGGTCGGGGTCTCGACCTTCACCGGCCCGGCCGTCTATACCGATGGCGAGAAATACCAGAAGCTCAAGTTCGAGGACATTGCCGACGGCAAGGCCAAGTTTGCCCACAAGGCGAACAACGGCTGGATCGCAATGGTGCAACATTACTTCGTCAGCGCCTGGCTGCCTCAGGGCAACGCCGAGCGCGAGTTCTATGCCCGCAAGGTCGGCAACGATCTTTACTCCTCGGGGGTGATCCTGCCGGTCGGTACGATCGAGCCGGGCAAGAGTGCCAACATTGACGTACCGATGTATTCCGGCCCACAGGAGCAGAACAATCTCAAGGCCATCGCCCCGGGTCTCGATCTGGTGGTGGACTACGGTTGGCTCACGGTGATCGCCGCACCGCTGTTCTGGCTGCTGCAGTGGTTCCACAAGCTCACCGGCAACTGGGGCTGGGCGATCATCCTCGTGACCGTGGCGATCAAGGCCGTGTTCTTCCCGCTCTCGGCGGCGAGCTACAAGTCGATGGCCAAGATGCGTACCCTTGGCCCCCGTCTCAAGCGCATGAAGGAGCAGTTCGGCGACGACAAGGTCAAGATGCAGCAGGCGATGATGGATCTCTACAAGCGGGAGAAGATCAACCCGCTGGGCGGCTGCCTGCCGATTCTCGTACAGATCCCGGTTTTCATCGCACTGTACTGGGTGCTGCTTGGCAGCGTCGAAATGCGTCACGCACCGTGGCTCGGCTGGATCCACGATCTGTCGACCAAGGATCCGTACTATGTGCTGCCGATCCTGATGGGCATCTCGATGCTGATCCAGACCCGCCTCAACCCGACGCCGCCGGACCCGATCCAGGCAAAGGTCATGATGGCGATGCCGATCGTGTTCACCTTCATGTTCCTGTTCTTCCCGTCCGGCCTGGTGCTCTACTGGGTGGTCAACAACACCTTGTCGATTGCACAGCAATGGCAGATCACACGGATGATCGAGGGTGGAAAGACAAAGACCTCGTGATCTGATCGCAGCAGTCGCCACGGCCCCGGGTCGTGGCGGAATCGGGGTGGTCCGGGTTTCCGGTCCATCCCTTTTTCCTTTTGCGCGCACCCTTTGTGGCATCGAACCACAGCCGCGCCATGCGCATTTCGCACGTTTTCTCGATGCGGACGGCGTGCCGCTCGACGAAGGCCTGCTGCTGTACTTTCCGGCACCACATTCCTTCACCGGCGAGGATGTCCTCGAGCTACAGGGCCACGGCGGGCCGGTGGTGATGCAGATGCTGCTCGCGCGATGCATCGAGCTGGGCGCGCGCCTTGCCGAGCCGGGTGAGTTCTCGAAGCGCGCCTTCCTGAACGGCAAGCTCGATCTTGCCCAGGCAGAGGGGGTGGCCGACCTGATCGAAGCCTCGACCGCTGCCGCGGCACGATCGGCGCTCCGCAGTCTGTCGGGCGTATTCTCGGCGCAGGCAAACAGCATTCGCGACCATCTGGTTGACCTGCGCATGCTGGTCGAGGCGACACTGGATTTTCCCGAGGAGGAAGTCGACTTCCTCGAGGCGGCGGACGCATTTGGCAAGCTCTCCACACTTCGCACCGAAGTCGATGCAATCCTCGAGAAGGCCAGCCAGGGCAGCCTGTTGCGCAACGGTCTTCACGTGGTCCTCGTCGGTCAACCCAATGTGGGCAAGTCCAGTCTGCTCAACCGACTCGCTGGCGAAGAGCGTGCGATCGTTACCGACATTGCCGGTACGACTCGCGATGCGCTGCGCGAAACGATCCAGATCGAAGGTATCCCGCTTCACGTCATCGACACAGCCGGGCTGCGGGACACTGCAGACGCGGTCGAGCGGATAGGCATCGAACGCACCTGGAAGGAGATCGAGCGAGCCGACGTTATCGTCCGCCTTGTCGACATTCGCAGCGGAGGCCTGTGCGCACAGGATGCGGAAATCGATCGTCGCCTGCCCGGCGGTATCGAACGTCTCACGGTTTTCAACAAGATCGATCTCGCCAATGAAACGCCACGGCGGGGCGAGCATGAAGGAAAGATTGCAATCTGGCTCTCGGCGAAGGCGGGCGTCGGGATAGAGCTGCTGCAACAGGAGTTACTGCGCATAGCCGGATGGCACGGCGGGGGCGGGGACGTAATCCTGGCGCGGGAGCGCCACATGCTCGCTCTTCGTTCCGCGCGCGAGCATATCGTCAATGCGAGCGAAAGTGCTGATGCGCTCGAACTCATGGCTGAAGAGCTGCGCCTCGCCCAGCAGTCAATCAACGAGATCACCGGAGAGTTCAGCTCCGACGATTTGCTCGGCGTGATTTTCTCGCGTTTCTGCATCGGCAAGTAGCGACCTCCCGAGACGCACAGAATCACCGCAACACCTTCCGCCGCTCCAGCTTTTTCACTCCCCGGTGTTTCACGTGAAACACCATAGCAATCAGGTTCACGCGACTCATGGCACCCGACGACCTTTCGACCACACTGCTCATTCTGCTCGGCATCGGCTCATTCGTCGCCGGCCTGGTTGATGCTGTCGTCGGCGGAGGCGGACTTGTCCAGATTCCAATGCTCTTCGCGGCATTTCCCGGCGCCAGCCCTGCCGTCCTTTTTGGCACCAACAAGCTCGCGAGCGTCGTGGGCACCAGCAGCGCAGCAATACAGTACGCGAGGCGAATTCCGGTTCCGTGGGCGCTGGCCCTCCCATCCGCGAGCGCTGCACTGATCGGCTCCTGGTTCGGTGCGCGCTCGGTTTCGCATTTTTCCCCCGAGCTTGTCCGACCGTTGGTTCTCATCCTCCTCGTCGCGGTGGCAATCTATACCTTCATCCGCAAGGACTTCGGGAAGATCGCGCGTCCGTCGACCCACACCCACCGCATCCAGATTACGATCAGCTGCGTAATCGGCGCCTCGATCGGCTTCTACGACGGCTTCTTCGGTCCGGGAACCGGCAGCTTCCTGATCTTTCTCTTCATTCGTTTTCTCGGACAGGATTTCCTCCAGGCGTCGGTCACCGCGAAGATCGTCAACGTTGCGACCAACCTTGCGGCGATTGCGTTCTTCGTCGGCCACGGTTCGGTACTCTGGCTTGCCGCCGGCATCATGGCGACCTGCAATCTGGCAGGCGCATTGTTTGGTGCACGCCTTGCCGTCCGTCACGGAACAGGCTTCGTACGCAAGCTCTTCCTCGTCGTGGTCTGCGCGCTGATACTGAAACTCGCCTACGACACTCTTGCGCCCTGACGATGTTTCACGTGAAACACCCCCACGGTCCGAAATGCCCGGAAAGGTTTGCACCAATCCATTTGCTATAATCGGCCGCTTTATCTGTAGTTGGATGGGGGCGCAGCATGAATGGACTACATCTGATTGCGGATCTGTATCGCTGTCAATGCAACACTGATCTGCTTGTCGACCGAGCCACCCTCGAGACGCTCTGCGTCGACGAATGCGGCAACGCCGGTCTCACCCCGCTGGGTAGCTACTTCTATCAATTCACCGACGATGCCGACAAGCCGGCCGGCGTAACCGGAACCGTGGTCCTCGCCGAAAGCCACCTCGCTGTCCATACTTGGCCTGAAACCGGTGATGTCACCCTCGATGTCTACGTCTGCAACTTCAGCCGCGACAACAGCGATCGAGCACGATCGGTATATGACTGTATCGTCACCGCTTTGAAGCCACTCGAAATCGTTGCGCACCAGGTCACCCGCGGCAAGATCCTCCAGCCGGCATGACCAGCAGCGCGATGCAACTCCCCTCCGATGCCTTGTGCGAAGCACTCAACGATCATGC
This sequence comes from Cognatazoarcus halotolerans, assembly GCF_009800965.1. Lineage (GTDB taxonomy): Bacteria > Pseudomonadota > Gammaproteobacteria > Burkholderiales > Rhodocyclaceae > Cognatazoarcus > Cognatazoarcus halotolerans. The sequence continues at coordinate 22,443 of NZ_WUAF01000015.1, forward strand.
GGGCTTCTATCTTGCCGGCGCCAGGCTGATCGACTCAGGCGTAACCCCTTTCCAAAGCTACGAAGTCTGGGACAGCCCGTTTGTCGGCAAGCTCTTCAGGCTCGACGGCTGCTTCATGACCTCCGAGCGGGATGAGTTCTTCTACCACGAGAATCTCATTCATCTTGCGTCCATCACCCACGCGGGTCCTCGCACGGCCCTGATCATCGGCGGCGGCGACGGGGGGGCGGCCGAAGAGCTCTTCAAGTACCCGACGATCGAGCACATCGTACTCGTCGAACTCGACGGCAAGATCGTCGAGCTTTCCCGCGAGCATTTCTCGAAAATACACCGCGGTGCCCTTGACGACCCCCGGCTCGAAATCCGCATCGAAGACGGTCTTCACTACGTCCGCACGGTCGCGCCTGCCAACCATCAGCGCTTCGATCTCGTGGTACTCGATCTCACCGACCCAGTTGGTCCCGCCGAAGAATTGTATTCCCCCAGTTTCCTCGCCGACTGCAAGGCCCTCCTCACCGAATCCGGCGCACTCTGCCTGCACATCGGCGCCCCCTTCTACCACCCCGAACGGGTTCGCCGACTTCACACGGCACTACGAAGCACCTTCCGCCACGTGACGCCGTACTTCGTCCACATCCCCCTCTACGGGAGCCTATGGGGACTGGCCTGTGCGTCCGACGTTCTCGAACCGGCACGTCTCTCCGAGGTCGAAGTCGACACCCGTATCAGCCAGCGCGGCATCGGTGCACTTCGGTACTACAATGGCGCCACACACCGGGCGGTGCAGGCGCTCCCCAACTACATCCGCGACCTGCTCGCCGACTGAACGCGCTGCGCTGCCGGGCCTGATCCGCAACGAGACCCCGATGAAGCCCCGATCCTCTTCGCCCCGCACGCGACCGAATCCAGTACCACCACCTGACAGCCTCGCCAGCGCCTTTCTCGGCGCAGCCCGACTGGTCGGAGAAATCCGCACTGGCACGACACTGACCCAGGCACTCGCCGATCTCGACCCCGACCGGCGACTGACTGCTGCGCAACGCGGCGCCATCCAGGACTACACCTACAACACCCTGCGCGACTTCGGCCGAGGTGGCTTCATGCTCTCGCGCCTCATGGACAAGCCGCCGCCCGATCAGATCGAGAACCTTCTGCTCGTGGCCCTGCACCGCCTCGAACAGCGCCCCGCCGACGCCCACACCATTGTCGACCAGGCCGTCGAAGCGGCCGGGCAGCTCCTCCGCGGGAACCTGCGCGCACTGGTCAACGGCGTACTGCGCAACTACCTGCGCCGCAGCAGCGAACTGACCCAGGCTGCGGATCACGATCCGGTTGCCCGCTATCGCCACCCCCAATGGTGGATCGAACACATTCGCAAGGCCTATCCGCAGCACTGGGAAGAAATCCTGACCGCCGGCAACATACATCCACCGATGGCGCTGCGCCCCAACCTGCGCCGCACCACCGCCGCAGCGCTGCACAAGACACTCGGCAACGCGGGCATCGCCAGCCATCCCCAACCCAATGGGGCACTCCTGCTCGAGCAGGCCTCGCCCGTCAGCCGCCTGCCGGGCTTCGAGGCAGGCTTGATGTCGGTGCAGGACATCGGCGCGCAGTGGGTTCCGGACCTGCTCGACCTTGCCCCGGGACAACGGGTACTCGACGCCTGTGCCGCCCCTGGCGGCAAGACCGCCCACATCCTCGAACGGTGCGACCTTGAACTGACCGCGATCGAACTCGATCCGCAGCGGGCACGGCGCATCGAGGAAAATCTCGAACGCCTCGGCCTGGATGCGTCCCTGCGCATTGCCGATTGCAGCCGCCTCGACGACTGGTGGGACGGCCAGCCCTTCGATCGCATCCTCGCCGACGTGCCCTGTTCGGCCAGTGGCGTCGTGCGTCGACATCCCGACATCAAGTGGCTTCGCCGTGCCGACGACATCGACCGCTTTGCAAGCCAGCAGGCACGCATTCTCGATCAGCTTTGGCACACCCTGAAAGCGGGTGGCAAAATGCTCTACGTCACCTGTTCGCTCTTCCCGGAAGAGAATGCCGCACAAGTCAGCCGTTTCCTCAGCCGCCAACCCGATGCCCGCCAGCTTCCGCTCGTCGGCATGGAGGACGGTCAGCTCCGCCCCTGCGCGGAGCACGATGGCTTCTACTACGCGTTGCTGGCCAGGCATGGCTGAACGAATCGCGTCGCTGCTGCGCTTCTGGGCTGCGTGCACGCTGCTGAGTCTTTGTCTGCCTGCAGCCGCCGAAACACCAACCATCAGCTACGCCGCCATCCAGTCACACGAAGAAGGCTTCACCCTCGACGCCGATATCGACTTTCATCTCAACTCGCGCCTCGAGGATGCCGTGCAGCGTGGTGTCGCGCTGCATTTCGTGCTCGAAGCCGAAATCACCGCACCGCGCTGGTACTGGTTCGACGAGGCAGTCGTCGGACGCCGGCTCGAATACCGGCTCTCCTACCAGCCGATCACCCGCAAGTACCGCCTGAACATCGGTAGCCTCTACCGCAATTTCGACAGCATCGAACCCGCGGTCCAGGCCATGCAACGCACCCGCAACTGGCTCATCGCGCCGGCCGGCGCCCTGCGCAATGGCATTTCCTACGACGCCGCCGTGCGCTTCCGTCTCGAGCTCAACCAGTTGCCCAAGCCGTTCCAGGTCACGGCCATCGGCAGCAACGACTGGACGATCGACAGCGACTGGCTCCGCTGGACCTTCCTTGCCGCCCCGCCCGAGTCACAATGAAACTGATCGCCGTATCCGTGCTCGCTGCCATCTCGGGCATCCTGCTCTTCCTGCTCGCCTCGGCGAGCGCGAACACCACGCTGTTCGCCCGCAACTACCCGATGCTGCTCGCCGCCAACGGCGTCCTTACGGTGACCCTGGCGGCGCTGGTCGGCTACCAGATCCGCAAGCTCTGGCTGGAGCGCAAGGCAGCGCAGTTCGGCTCCCAACTCAAGCTCCGGCTGGTGGCCATGTTCGCCATGATGGCCATCGTGCCCGGCGTACTGATCTATTCGGTGTCCTTGCAGTTCGCGATCAAGAGCATCGACTCCTGGTTCGACGTGAGGGTCGACACCGCACTCGAGAGCGCCATCGCGCTCGGCCGCGGCTCGCTGGATTACCTCCTCGATCAGCTCGAGGCAAAGGCCGACACCATCTCCCAGGGACTGGCCGACGGTGAAGCGCTGCGTCCGGTGCGCCTAAACCGCCTGCGCGAACAGGTTGGCGCCGACGCGGCACTCATCTTCACCGCCAGCGGCGACATCGTTGCCACCTCGAACATCGACCCGACCCGCCTGCTGCCCGACCTCCCTTCGGCCAGTCAGCTGCGCGACCTGCGCAAGACCCACCGACTCCGGCAGGTCGAAAGCGAAGAGGGCGGCCAGCTGCGCCTGCGCATCGTCGTCGAACTGCCCAGCCTGCAGTTGCGCGCCGATCCCTACTACCTCCAGTTACTGGGCAGCGTCCCCGAACCTTTCTCGCACCATGCCAGCACCGTGCAGGACGCCTACCAGGACTATCAGCAACTCGCCCTCGGCCGCGCCGGCCTGCGCCAGATCTACACCCTCACGCTGACGCTCACGCTGCTGCTCGCGCTCTTCGCCGCGGCAGCGGCAGCCTTCGTTTTCGCCCGTCGTCTTTCGGCGCCGCTGCGCCTCCTCGCCGAGGGCACCCAGGCGGTTGCGCAGGGCGACTTCTCGCCGCGTCGGGCGTTGCCGGCGCGCGACGAACTCGGTGTGCTGACCCAGTCCTTCAGCCAGATGACCCGACAGCTCGACGACGCCCGCGGACAGGCCGAGCGCAACCGCGCCGCGGTCGAGGCCTCCCGTGCCTATCTCGAGAGCGTGCTGGCCAACCTCTCCGCCGGCGTGCTCGCCTTCGCCGCCGACGGCACCCTGCGCGCGGCGAACGCCGGCGCGACCGGCATCCTCGGCGACCGGCTGGAGGGTTGCGAGCTCATCACGCTGGCCGAATGGACCCACCACAAGGACTTCCGCGATGCCATCCTCAAGGGCTTTGCAGAAAACGAAGAGGACTGGCACGAGCAGATCGAGATCAACGCCGAGAATGGCCTGCAACAGACCCTGCTGATGCACGGCTCACGACTGCCGCATGCCACCGACGGCGGCTGGGTGGTGGTGTTCGACGACATCTCCCACCTCATCTCCGCCCAGCGGACCGCCGCATGGGCCGAGATCGCGCGCCGCGTCGCGCACGAGATCAAGAACCCGCTGACCCCGATCCAGCTCTCCGCCGAACGTCTCGAACACCGCCTCTCGGGCCAGCTCGACGAGGCCGGCAAGGCCATGCTTTCGCGTTCCACGCGGACCATCGTCAACCAGGTCGAGGCGATGAAGAATCTGGTGAATGCCTTCCGCGACTATGCGAAACTCCCGGCTCCGGAACTCTCGCCGCTCGACCTCAACGCCCTGGTCCGGGAAGTTGCCTCGCTGTACGAGGCCTCCCCGATCTCGCTTGTTGCGGAACTTGATCGCGACCTGCCCCTCGTTCTGGGCGACCAGGGCCAGCTGCGCCAGGTCATCCACAACCTGTTGCAGAATGCCGAGGATGCAGTCGCCGAAGTGGCCGGCGGCGAGGTGAAGGTGATCACCCGCCGCGAAGGCGCGCGAGCGGTGTTGCTGGTCCGTGACAACGGCCCCGGCTTCGCACCCGAAGTACTGAGCCGCGCGATCGAACCCTATTTCACCACCAAGACCCGCGGCTCCGGTCTCGGGCTGGCGATCGTCAAGAAGATCATCGATGAACACGGGGGCGACACCCGTATCGGCAACCGCGACAGCGGCGGCGCGGAGATCCGCATACGCCTCCGTCCGGCGCCACAATCAGTTTGAAGCAGAAGAAAGATGCCCAAGATCCTTATCGTTGACGACGAAGTCGGAATCCGCGAACTCCTCTCGGAGATTCTGCAGGACGAGGGCTACGACATCACCCTCGCCGAAAACGCCGGCGCGGCACGCGCCGCCCGCAATGCGCAGCGTCCCGACCTCGTCCTGCTGGATATCTGGATGCCGGACAGCGACGGCATCTCGCTGCTCAAGGAATGGGCGGCCAACGGTCAGCTCACCATGCCGGTGATCATGATGTCGGGGCACGGCACCATCGACAGCGCGGTCGAGGCAACGCGGATCGGCGCGCTCGATTTCCTCGAGAAACCGATCGCCCTGCAGAAGCTGCTCGCGACGGTACGCAACGGACTGGCGCGCAAGGCGGCCAGCAGCGTCCCCTCCCAGCTGACCCTCACCGCCTTCAACCGCTCGGTGCCGCTGCGCGACTTCCGCCAGCGCCTGCTGCAGGTGCGCGAACGTTCCCGCCTGCTGCTGATGCGTATCGGCAGCGGCAGCATCGCCGAACTCGCCGCCCGCACACTGCAGCCGCCGGGCAGCGGCTGGCTCGATCTTTCGGCGCTGCCCGAACCGGTCGAGGGCGAGCAGCTGCAGGCCTTGCGCGGTGGCGTGGTGTTCGTCCCCGAACTGCTCCGCCTCAACCGCGTCCAGCGCACCAACCTCGTTTTCGTGATCGACCGTCTCGAACGCTACAAGCTCACCGTCGCGCTCGCCACCGACCAGGGTAACGACGGTCTGCTCAAGGCAGGCTGGGACGAGGCGCTGCTGAACCGGCTGGCCGAAGTGAGCCTGCTCGCACCAGGTCTCGGCGAACTGCGCGACGAGATTCCCGAAATGGCGACGCTGATCCTCCAGCACCTCGCCGAAGCCGCCGAAACCCCGCCGCGCAAGCTGTCGAGCGCCGCACTCAATGCACTGCGCACCCGCAACTGGCCGAATGGTTATCCCGAGCTGCGCGCGGCGATCCGTTCGCTCGCGCTCGCGACCCTCAACGAAACCATCGACCTCGAGGACGTCGAGCGGGAGCTCGGACCGCCACTCGAATCCGCGGCCAGCCCGGTGTCGCTGGATCAGCCGCTGCGCGAGGCCCGCGAGCAATTCGAGCGCATGTACTTCGAATACCACCTCGCCCGCGAAGCGAGCAACATGACGCGCATCGCCGAGCGCACCGGTGTCGAGCGCACCCACCTCTATCGCAAGCTGCGCCAGCTCGGCCTGCACGGCGGGCGGCGCACCGACGAGGGTTCCACCGAATGACGCGGAGGCCTGCGGTATTCCGCGGGCTTTCATGCTGCGATGCGGCATCCGTTCTTGATCCGGCCCGGCACGCGTAGAATGGCCCCGGCCGAACAGTGGAGTCCTGAACAACCGTGAAGATCATCATCCTTGGTGCCGGACAGGTGGGCTCCTCGGTCGCCGAGAACCTGGTGTCCGAAGCCAACGACATCACCGTCGTCGATACCGATCCCCATCTGCTGCAGTTGATGCAGAACCGCCTCGACCTGCGCGCGGTGGTCGGCAACGCTGCCTCGCCGTCGATCATGCGCCAGGCAGGCGCCGACGATGCCGACCTGCTGATCGCGGTCACCCAGTCGGACCAGACCAACCTGTGCGCCTGCCGCATCGCCCGCAGCCTGTTCAACCTGCCGACGCGGATCGCGCGGCTGCGCTCGGCGGACTATGTCGAATACCCCGAGCTGCTCGACGACAACAACTTCGCGGTCGACTTCTCGATCTGCCCGGAACAGATCGTCACCGAGTACATCCGCAAGCTGATCGAATTCCCGACCGCGTTGCAGGTTCTCGAGTTCGCCGACGGCATGCTCAGCCTGATTGCCGTACGGGCCGTCGCCGGCGGTCCGCTGGTAGGCCACCCGCTGGCCGACCTGCGACGTCACATCCCCAACGTGGACGCCCGCATCGCGGCCATCTACCGCGGCGAGAAACCGATCATCCCGAGCGGCGAAACCGTCATCCAGTCCGGTGACGAAGTCTTCTGCCTCGCGGCAACCCGGCACATCCGCCAGGTGATGCGCGAACTGCGCAAGCTCGAGAACCCGATCCGCCGCATCATGATCGCCGGCGGCGGCAACATCGGCTACCGCCTGGCACGCTCGATCGAGGAGCGCTACGAAGTCAAGGTGCTCGAGCGCGACAACCGCCGCACCGACTTCCTCGCCCTCAATCTCACCAAGACCCTGGTGCTGCAGGGCGACGCCACCGACGAGGAGTTGCTCGAGAGCGAAAACATCGAGGACATGGACATGTTCCTCTCGCTCACCAACGACGAAGAAGACAACATCATGGCGGCCTCGCTGGCCAAGCGCATGGGGGCACGGCGTACCCTCGCACTGATCAACCGCAAGAGCTATGTCGATCTGGTCCAGGGCGGCCCGATCGACATCGCCATCTCGCCGGCCCAGGCGTCGATCGGCACCCTCCTGGCACACGTCCGGCGTGGCGACGTGGCGGCGGTCCACAGTCTGCGGCGCGGTGCGGCCGAAGCCCTCGAGCTGGTCGCCCACGGCGACCGCGCCACCTCCAAGATCGTCGGCCGCAAGATCGAGGAGATCGAACTGCCGCGCGGCGTCACCATCGGCGCAGTGGTTCGCGAGACCGGTCAGCATCGGCTGATCCATCGCGAGAACACGCCGGTGATGATCCCCGAGCGCGAGGTGATCATCGCCCACCACGACACGGTCATCGAGTCCGAAGACCATGTGATCGTCTTCTGCGTGAGCAAGAAGCAGGTCGCCAAGGTCGAAAAGCTCTTCCAGGTCGGTTTCGGCTTCTTCTGATTTCCGGACAGGGCGATGAATCACCTCCTCTCGGTCTTTCGCGTGCTGTCGCTGATCATGATGATCTTCGGTGCCACCATGGCAGCACCGCTCGGAATCTCCTGGTGGCGCGGCGACGGCGCCGAGACCGCCTATGACGAAGCGCTCCTGCTGACCATCGCGATCGGCGCCTTCATGTGGTGGATCACGCGCCGCCACAGCCGCGAACTGACGGTCCGCGACGGCTTCCTGCTGGTGGTGCTGACGTGGACCGTGCTGCCGGCGCTCGCGACCCTGCCGCTGCTGCTCTACATTCCGAACCTGAGCTTCACTGACGCCTACTTCGAAACCGTGTCGGGACTCACCACCACCGGGGCGACGGTGCTCTCCAATCTGGACAGCTTGCCCTATTCGATCAACTTCTGGCGCATGCTGCTGGTATGGCTTGGCGGCATGGGCCTGATCGTGCTCGCCGTGGCAGTGCTGCCGCTGCTCGGCGTCGGTGGCCGGCAGATCTTCAAGGCCGAAGCGCCGGGGCCGATGAAGGAATCCAAGCTGACCCCGCGCATGGCCGAGACCGCCAAGGGCCTGTGGGTCGTCTACGGCCTGTTCAGCCTGGTCTGCGCGCTGGCCTTCCGCTGGGCGGGCATGAGCTGGGACGACGCGGTGGTGCACATGTTCACCACCATGGGCCTCGGTGGCTTCTCAACCCACGACGCGAGCTTCGGCTACTGGAACTCGCCGACCATCGAGATGGTGACGATGGTCTTCATGACCCTCGCGGGTATCAACTTCGCCACCCATTTCGTCGCCATCCGCGGCGGCAGCCTGCAGGCCTACAAGCAAGATCCCGAAGTGCGCTGGTACTTCTACGTGATGTTCGGCAGCGTCGCCGCCATCGCGCTCTACCTCTACGCCACCGGCACCTACACCGACCCCTTGCAGGCGCTGCGCTACGCCGCCTTCAACACCATCTCGATCGCCACCACCACCGGCTTTGCCAATACCGACTATGCGCTGTGGCCGGTATTCGCCCCGCTGTGGATGCTGTTCCTGTGCAGCTTCATCACCTGCGCGGGCTCGACCGGCGGCGGCATCAAGATGATGCGCGCGATCATCCTCTACAAACAGGTATTCCGCGAGCTGCTGCGCTCGCTGCACCCGCACGCCGTCGCACCGATCAAGTTCGGCAGCGAAGCGGTCGCCAACCAGATCATCTTCGCCGTGCTGGCCTTCGGTTTCATGTACATGGTGGTGCTGGTCAGCCTGACCCTGGTCATGGTGTTCACCGGCCTCGACCCGATCACCGCCTTCTCCGCCGTGGTCGCCTGCGTGAACAACACCGGTCCGGGGCTGGGCCAGGTCGGCCCGTCGACCACCTACGCGGTGCTCAACGACCTGCAGACCTGGATCTGCACCTTTGCGATGCTGCTCGGCCGGCTCGAGATCTTCACCCTGCTGGTCGTGCTCAGCCCGTACTTCTGGCGCAAATGATGAACAGCCGGTTCCGTCCCTGCCGACCGTCCCGACCGGAGCAATGCGGATGATGCGCAGCTACGCGCCGGTGCTCAATCCGCTCGGCCTGATCATCGTCTTTTTCGGGCTGCTGCTGCTGGTGCCCCTGGGCGTGTCGATCCATCACGGCGACGGCGCCGTCCGCGCCTACGACGAGGCCCTGCTGATGACGCTCGTTTCCGGCGCGCTGCTGTGGTGGTCCACCCATCGGCACCGCCGCGACCTGCGCCCCCGCGACGCCTTCCTGCTGGTGGCGCTCACCTGGCTGATCCTGCCCCTGTTCGGTGCCCTGCCGCTTTACATCCAGCTCCCCGGCATCTCCTTCACGGACGCCTACTTCGAGGCCACCTCGGGTCTCACTGCCACCGGCGCCACCGCCATCTCGGGACTCGACCACCTGCCGATCTCGATCAACTTCTGGCGCACCTTCATGCACTGGATCGGCGGCATGGGCGTGATCGTGCTGGTGGTCGCCATCCTGCCGCTGCTCGGCATCGGCGGGCGCAGTCTGTTCAAGGCTGAAACGCCGACACCGATGAAGGACGCCAGCCTGACCCCGCGCATCGCCGAAACCGCCAAGGGCCTGTGGATGGTCTACCTGGTGCTCACCCTCGCCTGCTGGGGCGCACTCAACCTGGTCGGCATGGAAACCTGGGATGCGCTGATGCACGCTTTCTCGGTGATGGGGCTGGGCGGCTTCTCGACCCGCGACGCAAGCCTCGGCCACTACAACAGCCTGCAGGTCGAAGGCGTGGTGATCTTCTTTGCGCTGCTCTCGGGGATCAACTATGCCACCCACTTCATGGCCCTCTTCCAGCACGACTTCAAGGCCTATGTGCACGATCGCGAATTGCCCTTCTACTTTGGCGTGCTCACCGTCAGCATCCTCGCCCTGTCGCTCTACCTGATGCCCTACAACGTCTACGAGGACTACTGGAGCACGCTGCGCTACGTTGCCTTCCACTCGATCTCGCTCGCCACCTCGCTGGGCTTCGCCACCGCCGACTACACCTTCTGGCCGATGTTCGCCCAAGTGTGGATCCTCTTTCTCGGCAGCTTCATCGCCTGTTCGGGCTCGACCGGTGGCGGTATCAAGCTGATGCGCGCGATCATCCTCTACAAGCAGGTCTATCGCGAACTCGCCCGCGCGGTGCATCCCAACGCAGTCCTGCCGGTACGCTTCCGCAACCAGCAGATCCCCGACCACATCCTCCACGCGGTGCTCGGCTTCTCCTTCATCTACATGGTCACCATCGTCAGCCTGAGCCTGGTACTTTCGGCCAGCGGTCTGGAGCTCGTGACCGCGTTCTCGGCGGTGGTCGCCTGCCTCAACAACACCGGCCCCGGACTCGGCGCGGTCGGGCCGGCCGGCAACTATTCGGTGCTGACCGACTTCCAGACCTGGGTGTGCACCTTCGCCATGCTGCTCGGCCGGCTCGAGATCTTCACCCTGCTGGTGGTGCTCACCCCGGCCTTCTGGCGCAAGTGAGCGCGTCGATTCGGACAGGTTGACCTGCATCGGCTGCGGCTGCCGCCGAAAAGCGGGATAATCGCGGCTTTCGGCCCGAGCCGGCCGGCAACCGAGACCCATCGTGAGCCAACTCCAGAACGACACCTTCCTGCGTGCGCTGATGCGCCAGCCCACCGAATACACTCCGATGTGGCTGATGCGCCAGGCCGGCCGCTACCTTCCAGAATACTGCGAAACACGCAAGCGCGCCGGCAGCTTCCTGCAACTGTGCAAGAGTCCGAGCATGGCCTGCGAAGTCACCCTGCAACCGCTCGCCCGCTACGACCTCGATGCCGCAATCCTCTTTTCGGACATTCTCACCGTGCCCGATGCGATGGGTCTCGGGCTGTACTTCGCGGAAGGCGAGGGGCCACGTTTCGAACGCCCGCTGAAGGACGAGTGGGAAATCCGCAACCTCGCCGCGCCCGATCCCCACGCCGAACTGCAGTACGTCATGGACGCGGTCTCCGAAATCCGTCGTGCGCTGGGCGGCTCGGTTCCCTTGATCGGCTTTTCCGGCAGCCCGTGGACGCTCGCCTGCTACATGGTCGAGGGTGGCTCCTCCTCCGATTACCGCAAGGTCAAGTCGCTGATGTACTCGCGGCCGGACCTGATGCACCACATCCTCGACGTCACCACCCGGGCGGTCATCGCCTACCTCAACGCGCAGATCGAGGCCGGCGCCCAGGCAGTGATGGTGTTCGATTCCTGGGGCGGCGTACTGGCCCATGACGCCTACCGCGAGTTCTCGCTCGCCTACCTCGAGCGCATCGCAGCCGGGTTGATCCGCGAACGTGAAGAACGCGCGGTACCGAGCATCGTGTTCACCAAGGGTGGCGGTCTGTGGCTTGAGGACATCGCCGCCGCCGGCTACAGCGCGGTAGGACTCGACTGGACCGTGGATCTCGGCAAGGCCCGCGCACTCGTCGGCGACAAGGTCGCGCTGCAGGGCAACCTCGACCCTGCGGTGTTGTTCGCCAGCCCCGAGGCCGTTGCCGAACAAGCCCGCCGCGTGCTGGACAGCTACGGCAATCACCCCGGCCACGTATTCAACCTCGGCCACGGCATCTCGCAGTACACCGTGCCCGACAATGTTTCGGTACTGGTCGAGACGGTCCACAGCCATAGCCGCCGCATGCGGCAGGGCTGACAAGGGCTCGGGGCGGACGTCTGCATATGTGGAAGGCCGGCAAGGTCCGGCCATCCCGCAAATTCGTCGTTCGTCAAGGCAAAAAAAGTCCTCAAGGGGCTTGACTTATGCACATCGCGCCACGCCTTAAAGAAAATGTGCCCCTTCTCGCACCGAGATATACGCATACACTCAAGTCTTTGTTTTATATCGAATTTATTATTGCCTATTGTTTAGGCAGAGCACCCGATTCCCTGCAAGACCGGCGTGTAGAGGTAATACCGGACCGCTTTCCCACATAGTTATCCACAGCTTCTGTGGAGAAACCGTGATTGCGGTTTGATGTCGCGTGATTAGTCCGTCTTTTGAGAGTTTTTCTTTCACTATCGACCGCAAATCATTGTTTTATTGAATTTTTATTGAAAACCCTCTGTCCAGAATGCGAATCGTGCGCATCGCACTTCCGGTACCGCTTCCACAACTGTTTGATTACACGGCGGATTTCGTATCCGATGAGGATATCGGGCGATGCGTGCGGGTCCCGTTCGGTCGAGGTGAACGAACCGGGCTGATCATCGCCATACCCACGGAAAGCGATATCGACGCCACCCGGCTCAAACCGGTCGGCGCCATCCAGCGCGACGTTCCCTCCCTGCCGCCCGACTGGATCGAACTGGTCAGCTTCGTCACCCGCTACTATCACGCGCCTATCGGCGAAGTCATCGCGCTGGCCTTGCCGCCGGGGCTGCGCCGCGCCGACGCGGTCAGCAGCGACGAAATCGACCCGCTCCTCACCGTCACCGCCGCCGGTCTTGCGGCCCTCGCCGAAAACCGCCGCGACAGCCGGGCGCTGCAACTGCTGCGCAGGCTTACCGCGGAGGGCCCACTGCGCCGCAGCCTGCTGCGCGCGACCTTGCCATCCTCGACGCCGATCGCGGCTGCGCTGGAGCGCGGCTGGATCGCCCCCGACAGTCTCGAAGACCGCCAGCGCAGCAGCGGAGCGCCGCCGCTCACCGACGAGCAACAGGCGGTACTGACGGTGATTCGTGCTGCCCCCGCGGGCTTCCAGGCCTGGCTGCTGCATGGTGTCACCGGCAGCGGCAAGACCGAGGTCTACCTCAATCTTGTCGCCGACGCGCTCGCCCGCCGCGAGCAGGCTTTGATGCTCGTGCCCGAGATCGCGCTCACGCCCCAGCTCGAGCAGCGCGTACAGGCGCGCTTCCCCGACGCGCGCATCGTCAGCCTTCATTCCGCCCAGGCCGATGGCGCCCGCTCGCGCGGCTTCGTGCAGGCCTTGTGCGGTCACGCCGACATCGTCCTCGGAACCCGCCTCGCGGTGTTCACGCCCTTGCCACGGCTCGGCCTGATCGTCATCGACGAAGAGCACGACGCCTCCTATGCCCAGCTCGAGGGCGTGCGCTACTCGGCACGCGACGTGGCGGTGTGGCGCGCGCGCCAGCGCGCGGTGCCGGTTGTCCTCGGCTCGGCCACGCCCTCGCTGGAGAGCTGGCACCACGCGGAAGGTGGCCGCTATCGCAAGCTCGAGCTGACCCGCCGCGCGGTCGCCACCACCTTGCCGACGGTACGCCGCGTGGACACTCGTCGCACCCGTCTCGATGAGGGCCTCAGCGCCGCCCTGCTGGAAGCCATCGAAAAGCGCCTCGAGCGCGGCGAACAGAGCCTGGTGTTCCTCAACCGCCGCGGCTACGCGCCGGTGCTGGCGTGCACCGCCTGCGGCTGGGTGAGTCACTGCGATCACTGCTCCGCCAACCAGGTGGTGCATCTCGCCGACAAGCGCATGCGCTGCCACCACTGCGGCGCCGACAAACCGATCCCCCGTGCCTGCCCGGCCTGCGGCAACCAGGACATGCACGCCTTCGGGCGCGGCACCCAGCGCCTCGAGGAACGCCTCGCCGAACGCTTCCCGCAGGCCCGCATCCTGCGCGTCGACCGCGATGCGGCGCGCACCCGCGCGAAGTGGGAAGAACTACTGGCGAAGATCGGCGCGGGCGAGGCCGACATCCTCGTCGGCACCCAGATGATGGCCAAGGGCCACGACTTCGCCAGGCTCACCCTGGTCGGCGTGGTGGGCGCCGACGCCTCGCTGCATGCCGCGGACTTCCGCGCACCGGAGCGCCTCTTCCAGCAACTCATGCAGGTCGGCGGGCGGGCCGGCCGCAGTACGCTGCCCGGCGAGGTGCTGATCCAGACCGAGTTTCCCGAGCACCCGCTCTACCAGCACCTGCGCCAGCACGACTACGCGCGCTTCGCGGCCATGGCGCTCGCCGAGCGTCGCAGCGCCGGCTTTCCGCCGTTCTCCTTCCAGGCCATGCTGCGCGCCGATGCACCCGCCATCGACGATGCGCTCGCCTTCCTCGCCGCGGCGGGCCATGCCGCCGAGAGCATGCTGCCCGAGGGTGTGCAGCTCTACGACCCGGTACCGATGCGCATGACCCGTCTCGCCCGCCGCGAACGTGCCCAGTTGCTGGTCGAAAGCACCCGGCGGCCGGCGCTGCAGCACTTCCTCGGCAACTGGCTTCCCGCACTCTACGCGCTGCGCATCAAGCGCGAGCTGCGCTGGCGCATTGACGTCGATCCGGTCGACGTCTGAGCCGCCACCGTGCAGCGACGTCGCTCAGCTGCCCTGGCCGAGCGGCCACAACCACGCCGCCCCGCGCACCCCGGACGCGTCGCCATGCAGGCTCTTCACCAGACGCGTATCCACCCGGTCGGAAAAGACATGTTGCGTCCACAACCGTGGCACGTTGGCGTAGAGTCGCGCGACATTCGAGAGCCCGCCCGCCAGCACCACCACATCCGGATCGAGGATGTTGATGACCCCGGCGAGCGAACGCGCGAGGCGCCGCTCGTAGCGCTGCATGCTGGCCTCGCAGGCAGGATTGCCGGCGGCCGCAATCTGCGCCGCGTCGGTCTCTACCCCGCCGTGGCGAAGATGGTCCGCTACCAGACCCGGTCCCGACAGCCAGGTCTCGATACAACCGAGCCTGCCGCAGTAGCAGGGCGGCAGCGGCAGATCCTCCGTGTCGGGCAAAGGCAGCGGATTGTGGCCCCACTCGCCGGCAATCGCATTGGGACCACGCAGCACCCGTCCATCGACCACGACCCCACCGCCCACGCCGGTACCGATGATCACCCCGAACACGCAACCCGCACCCGCCGCCGCGCCGTCCACCGCCTCGGACAGCGCCATGCAGTTTGCGTCATTGGCGACACGCACCGTCCGCCCGAGCGCATCCGACAGGTCCCGATCGAGCGCATGCCCGTTCAGGCAGGTCGAGTTGGCGTTCTTGATCAATCCGCTGGCGGGCGAAATTGCACCCGGCGTGCCCACCCCCACGCTGGCCCTGCCTCCGAGTGCCTGCTCGACGCTCCGCACCAGTGACACCACCGCCGCAACGGTGTCGCGATAGCTGCCCGCCGGCGTCGGAATCCGTTGCCGGAATCGCTCGGTGCCGTCGTCGCCGAGGGCAAGAATCTCGATCTTCGTACCGCCAAGGTCCACGCCGATGCGCACTGTCGATCCCTCCTCAATCCGTCGCGACAGGCGGCCGGTTTGCCAGCCAGATGCCGCCACCGACCAGCGCCAGTGCAAACACCACACCCGGGTTCAGCGGCTCGTCGAGCAGCACCACGCCGGCCAGCACACCCATCACCGGCGTCAGGAACGAGAACGCCGAAAGACGGGTTGCCGGATAGTGGCGCACCAGCCAGAACCAGCCGACGTAGCTCAGCGAGGCCACCCCCACGATCTGGAACAGCATGCTCGCCACCACCGTAGCGGTGAGCGTGCCGACGCCGCGCTCGCCGAGCGCCAGCGCGAGTACCGGCAACACCAGCGCCGAAATCCCGAGCTGGTAGAGCAAGGTCTTTTCGGGCGCCGCAGTCGCCAGCCGCGAAAGCTTTACCGTCAGCGTGGTCGATGCCCACAACACCGCCGCCAGCAGGATCATCGCATCACCGACCCAGGTGCCGCCGGCGCGACTGAAGAGACTGTCGCCAAACAGGACGAGGACACCGCCGAAGGCCAGTGCGAGCCCCAGCCACTGGATGCGCCGCATGTGTTCGCCGGGCAACATCAGCACCGCGCCGAGCGAAACGATGAAGGGCGCGGTGTACAGGAAGATCACGCCGCGCGAGGCGGTGGTGAACAGCAGGCCCGAATAGAGCAGCGCGAATTCGCCCGCGAACAGCAGCCCCGCGAGCAGACCGGGCAGCAGGGTGCCGTCGCGCTCGCACAGCGAAATGCCGCGCAGCCGTGTCCACCCCAGGACCAGCACGCAGGCACCGATCGAACGCAGCGCCGCCTGCCATACCGGACTGATGCCCGGCGTGGCGAACTTGATCGCCACCTGCTGGACACCCCACAGCATGCAAAACAGGATCATCAAGCCGATCGCGGTGGCGTCGAGCTGGTTTCGGGATTGGTGCACACGGTTCTCCTTGGGGCCTGACCCGGCCGTCTCGTGCGGGCGCGGTGGCGGGCTGGCAATTATCGCCGCATCCGCGCGGGAAGGTCAGGCTGCAGCAGGCCGGTCCGGAAACGATTAATGTTGCAGACCGCACAGCCCGTAATACCGTGACTGCCCACGTACGAACGGCGCGTTTCGACCGAGATCCCTTCATGCCCGAAACCATGTTGCTGCTCACCATCGCCGCCGTCGTCATCGTGCTCGCGTTCGACTATACCAACGGCTTCCACGATGCCGCCAACATCATCGCCACGGTGATCGCCTCGCGCGCGATGCGCCCGCTCGAGGCGGTACTGGTAGTAGGCGTGTTCGAGTTTCTCGGTCCCCTGCTGGGCGGCACCGCGGTCGCCAACACCATCGGCGGCTTCGTCGAACTGGAAGGGATGAGCGCCGCCCACGGCATGTCGGTGGTGCTGTGCGCGCTGGGCGGTGCGATCGCGTGGAACCTGCTCACCTGGCTGAAAGGCATCCCGTCCTCCTCATCGCATGCGCTGGTCGGCGGCCTGATCGGCGCGGTCACCATCGCAGCCGGCGCGGATCACGTGGTGTGGGGCTTTCGCCAGCTCGCCCATGGCGAACTGACCGGCGTCACCAAGGTGCTGCTCGGCCTGATGCTGTCGCCGCTCGCGGGCTTTCTCGCGGGCTACCTGCTGCAACGCCTCGCCGCCCTGCTGACCCGCGCCGCACGGCCCTCGCTCAACCGCAGCCTGCGCCGCACCCAGTATCTGACCGCGGCCGGGTTGGCCTTCTCGCACGGCACCAACGACGCCCAGAAGAGCATGGGCCTGCTCACCCTCGCCCTGCTGCTCGGCGGCCACCTCGAACGTTTCGTCGTGCCCGGCTGGGTGATGATCGCCTGCGCCACCGCGATGACCCTCGGCACCCTCACCGGCGGCTGGCGCATCGTGCGCACCCTCGGCTTCGCCATCTACCGGGTACGTCCGCTGCACGCGCTGGATTCCCAGCTCGCCTCCGCCGCCACCGTGCTGGGCGCCTCGCTCGCCGGCGCCCCGGTGTCCACCACCCATGTGGTCGCCACCTCGATCATGGGTGTCGGCGCCGCCGAACACCCGCGCGCGGTGCGCTGGGGCAAGGCCGGCGAGATCGCCACCACCTGGATCATCACCATCCCCGCCGCCGCGAGCCTGGCCGCGACCGGCCAGTTCCTCGTCCAATCACTGGTGCGCTGAAGGAGTCCGCCATGATCCGCTCACCCGCCTCAATCCTTCACCGGGTCGTAGACCGCATCTTTCCCAAGGCCCCGGATTTCTTCTCGCTGCTGCGCGAGCAATGCGAGCATGCCGCCCACACCGTGGACCTGCTGGTCAGGTTCATGGAGCGCGGCGATCCCGGCGTCGGCTACCAGATCCGCAAGGACGAGCACGCCGCAGACCTGATCAAGGCACGCAACCTGCACACGCTCAACGAAGCCTTCTCCACGCCGATCGACCGCGAGGACATCTACCGCGCCATCATGGCGCTCGACGATGTCGTCACCTACTGCAAGAGCACGGTCAGCGAGATGGACATCCTCGTCGTCGGTCCGGACGACTTCACTCGCGAGATGGCCGCCCGTCTGCACGAAGGCGTGCAGGCGCTGGCCAGCGGATTCGGCAATCTCGCGAGCAAACCCGAACGCGCAGCGGACGACGCCGCGGTCGCCCGGCACGCGGAGCGCCAGGTCGAGAAGCTCTATCGCAAGGCGCTTGCCGCGCTCTTCGAAGGCGACGACTACCGCGCGATGTTCAAGCGCCGCGAGATCTACCGCCACCTCTCCAACGCCGCGGACCGCATGGCCAACTGCGCCAACACCCTGCACGACATCCAGGTGAAGATCGGCTGAACGCGCACGAAGGCCGCCCCGCCGGACGTACCCTCGATGCGTTCAGGCGTGGTCGCGCGATGCCCCGGGCCGATCGCCGAAACGGATCTCCCCGGCATGCTCCGGCCTCAGGCCGGCCACCCCGGCGTAGGCGTCGCGGATACGGGCCATGTCGGCAGCACTGTCGCCGCTGAGCGAGACGTAGTCCAGGATACCCATGCGCCGTGTCGCGTAGTCGATGAAGCCGAGCCCCACCGGCACGCCGGCCGCCAGCGCGATCCGGTAGAAACCGGACTTCCAGCATGGCACGTAGCTGCGGGTGCCCTCCGGCGCGATCGCCACGATGCACACCGGCCCGCTGGTGAACGCCTCGACCATGCCCTCGACGAACCCGCCCGGGCGCGAACGATCGATCGGAATGCCGCCCCAGCTGCGGAACAGGCGACCCACGGGACCCCGGAAGAGGGTGTGCTTGCCGATCCAATGGATCGGCCATCCACAGGCAAAGCGCGCCAGGATGCCGAGCGGAAAATCCCAGTTCGAGGTGTGCGGATAGACCACTACGAGTACCCGCGGCCCCGGTGGCACTGCGAGCGCCAACTGCCATCCCAGCCGCGCAAGCAGGCGCTGGGCCCAGCGGCGCGGACGGGCGCCCAGTGCCGCACCATCGATTGTATTCGCCGGAGTTTCGGCGCTAGAGTGCCGGGACACCTCAGCGGTGTTCCGGCGGGGTGACCACCGCCGATGCACAAGGATCGGATGTGGAGGCGGGGCCAATGCAGATGAACGAACGATTCTCCGGCAGCGAGCTCATGAAGATCCTCGACGAGGCAACGGTCTATCAGTGTGCCTGCCCGGCACAGCTTGCGCAAAACCTTCTCCAGCTGCGCGAGCTCTACAAGTACCAGAAGCTGTGCCGCAGCACCCGCGACGCGGACTACGGCGTTCATGAACGCATCATGGTGAGCGTGGAGCGGGCCCACGACGAACTCGAATCCTGCCTCTTCGATGTGCTCGAGCTCGAGGGCTGGGATCTCGAGGATCTGGTGATGCCGCCCGGCCTGCGCGAACGGCGGATGCAGGCGCTGCAGGACGACTAGGACGTCGCCTCGCGCCCCGGCAGCACGAAGCCGAAGACCGTGCCGTGGCCGGGTTCGCTGCGCACGCTGATGTCGCTGCCATGCAGCGCGAGCAGCCGCTCGACGATCGCCAGGCCAAGGCCGAGATGGCGATCGCCCGCCGACTCGCCGCTCTCGGCATGATTGATGCGGTAGCGCGGCAGGAAGATGCGCCGCAGCTTGTCGGCGGGTATGCCGCGGCCGTTGTCGGCAATCTCGATGGCCACCGCGTCGCCATCGCGGCGCAGCCGGGTGACCACCTCGCCGCCCGCCGGCGTGTAGCGCAACGCGTTCTCGATGAGGTTGGTGAATACCCGCTCGAGCTTGGCGATGTCGGCGCTCACGGTCAGGTTCTGGTCCTCGGTGTCGACCCGGCAGTTCACCCCCTTGGCCTGCGCTTCGAGCGCGAACTTGGCGACCACGTCCTGGGCCAGCTCCGCCACCGCCACCGGCTCGCGGGTGAGGCCCTCCTGGCGGGCCTCCAGCCGCGCCAGCTCGAGCAGCTGGTCCACCAGGCGACTGAGCTGACGGCTGCTGCGTAGCGACACGTCGATGTAGTCGCGATCCGCCGCCCCGGGGTGTTGCAGCAACCAGGTCTCGAGGTAGCCCTGCAGCGCCGCCAGCGGCGTCTTCAGATCATGCGCGATCTGCGCCAGCAGCTCGCGGCGCAGCGCGTCGGCGCTGCCGATCTGGTCGAGCTGGTCAACCACGCGCTCGGCAAGCTCGGCGAAGCTCGCCTGCAACTGCGTCACCTCACGACTGTGCCATCCCGGCAGATGGCGCGAAATCGCGTTGCGGCTGAAACCGCTGTGCCGGAAATCCGCCATCTCGCGGGACAGCGCCGACAGCGGCCGCGTCATCAGCGCAAACAGCGCACCGCCCAGCAGCACCAGCAGGATCACCCCGCCAAGACCGAACAGCAGCGCACGATCCTGCTGCAGCCGGCTCGCCAGGCTGGAGGCGACCGCTGCCTGGTGGCTGCCGCCGACAATCACATAGAGATAGCCGATCTGCTGCCCCGTCGCGCCGCGGATCGGTGCCGCCGAAAACACCCGGTGCTGCCCCGGAGCGCGCGGATCGTCGCCGAACACCGGCAAGGCCGCGCCGGCGAGAAAGCGCTTCAGCGGCGCCAGATCGACGCGCTCCGCCTTCACCTGACCCGGTTCCGCCGAATACACGCGCAGCCGTCCATCGTTGTCGAGCACGTAGATCTCGAAGGCCGGGCCGAGCAGCATGAGCGTGTGAAACACGTTCTCGAGACCCGCCTTGTCGATGCGTCCGGCGCTCAGCGCGGGATTGTCACTGACCATGTTGGCGGCCAGTTCGCGGTGCAGCGTCTGCTGCACCAGCGCCGCCTGCCGCTGTTCGGAGCGGCTGCTGAAATGGATCAGCAGTGCCGCCGCGGCGAGCGCCAGCACGGTGAGGATCACCGCCAGGCGGCCGAACAGGCTGCCGATCATCGCGGCGCGTCCGGACAGCGAATCGCGCAGCGCTTCATGCCGCCGCCTCGGGACACAGCTTGTAGCCCACGCCCCACACGGTGCGGATCAGCGCAGGCTGCGCCGGGTCGCGCTCGATCTTGGCACGCAGGCGGTTGATATGCGAGTTCACCGTGTGCTCGTAGCCCTCGTGGTTATAGGACCACACCTCCGACAAGAGCTGCTGTCGGCTGTAGACCACGCCCGGATTGCGCGCGAGGAACAGCAACAGGTCGAACTCGGTGGCGGTGAGCGCCACCGCCACGCCGCGCACGCTCGCCTCGTGGCGCGACAGATCGATACGCAGCGGCGCCACCTCGAGCACCTCACCCGCCGCCGCAGCGCCAGCCAGGCCAGCACGGCGGAGCAGGGCGCGCACCCGCGCCTGCAGCTCGAGCACGCTGAACGGTTTGCTGAGGTAATCGTCGGCGCCGGTCTCGAGTCCGCGCACCCGGTCGTATTCGGTGCCGCGCGCGGTCAGCATCAGCACCGCGATGCCCGGGTCGCGCGCCCGCAGCTCGGCGCACAACGCCAGGCCATCGCCGTCCGGCAGGCCGAGGTCGAGCACCAGCAGGTCCCAACGGCGGGCGCTGAGCGCCTGGCGAGCGTAGGCCAGGGTGTCGCAGCACTGCACCCGGTGGCCGAGCATCTCCAGGTGCATGCGCACCAGCCGGGCGATGTCCGCCTGATCCTCGACCACCAGAATGTCCGCAACCATTGTCCGATCCTGCCATGCCGCCGTCCCGACCCCCGCATGGTGCCGCGGATACGGCCGCGAGGCCAGATCCGCGGCCCGCTCCCGCATGCCCATGCTTAGCGCAGCCGCTCCACCACCAGCCGCATCACCGGATTGTCGAAGCGCTGCTGCACGCCGAGCACCGAGCTCGCCAGGCCATCGTCGTGACTCACCACGCCGGCGTGGATGCGTACCGCGTCCGGCGCGTCGCTGCGCGCCGCGTTGAAACCCTCGCCGCCATCCGCCGGCCCCGGAATGGTACCGGCCGCTTCGCTGTTGGCCTCGGTGCCGGCATCCCAGGCCACCACCGCACGGCTCATCGATTCGCCCACCGCGAGATCGCTGATCGGCAGCGCGGTGATACCGGCAAAGCCATCGTTGGTATTCACCAGCATGCTCGCCACGGTGAGCGTCACACCGCGCGCGCGCCGGAAGCTGAAGGTATGGGTTTCCGAAGCACCGGGGCCGATCGGCGCGGCACCCGCGGCGCCACCCACCCCGCCGTTGGCGGCAATCTCCCTGGCGAGATCGCTCATGTCACCGCCCTCCGCGAGCTTCTCGAGCGCCACCGAGGCAGGCTGGCCCTCCTGCCACACCGCGCCGCCAGTGGTCGCCGCCACCAGCAGCGGACTCATCGGCTGGCCGGCGGTGAGGTTGGTGACGGTCACCCGGTATTCAAGTTGCGACTTGCCGCCGCCACCGCAGCCGGCCAGCGTGGCCGCGGCAAGCAGGGCGAGGGCGCCATTGCGTGTCCTGGTTTTCATGGCGGACCTCACTTGACCGTGACCACGAGCTTGGCCACCGGGTTGAGCCAGCGGTGGCGGGTGCTGTCGAGATCGCTCGCGCCGCCGGCCGGATTGGTGTCACCCAGTATTCCGGGGTGGATGTGCACCACGTTGGGCTCATGATCATTGGGCGAAGCCGGCACCACGCCACTGCCGCCGGTGCCAGCCTTGCCGCCCGGGTCGGCCGGAATCCCGGCAACGCCAGGCGTGCCGCCGGCACCCGGATTCATGAGCTCGGTGTTGGCCTCGGTGCCCGCATCGTAGGCATTCAGGTAAACCGTATAAGTGCCGGGCGTCGTCGGAATCGTCCATGAATCCAGCCCCACGAAACCGTCATTGGTCGGCAGCAGCATCGCCGCCAGCGACAGCCGCGTATTGCCCGCGGTCGTGCTCAGCGGCACCACCGCAAAGCTGCCCGCCGGCGCCAGCAAGCCCCCCGCGGGATTCGACAGCGCCTGACCGCCCGCGCCGGCCACCACGCCCTCGAGGCCGGAGATGTCACCGCCCTCGGCCATCGCCTGCACCGCCGTCCCGGCCGCGACGCCGGGCTGGAAGAGATGACTGCCGGCCGGATGGGCGGCGATGATCAGCGGTGTGAAGTAGGTATTCCCGGTGAGGTTGGTCACCGAGATCTCGAGGTCGGCGGCCTGAGCCGCACCAACCGCCAGCAGCACTGCTGCGGCCATGAACTTGCGTGCCATGGAATGTCCCCCTTGTCGTGTGGCAGAGATGCCACGTTACGACCGGCGGGGCAGGCCAATCCTCCAGCCCTTCTCAAGAAATGATCACGAAAGTGTCACGGTGCCGGGCGTGCCCGGCTTCAACCGCGTCCAGCGAGAGACGATGTCGAAGCCGGCATGGTCCGGTTTCATGCGTTCATGGAGGCATGCGCAAACCCGGGGAGAGCGCGGGAATACGCTCGGCCGGCATCGGTTTCCCGAACAGATAGCCCTGCGCAAAATCGCAGCCGAACTCGGTCAGGAGCGCCAGTTGCTCCTTCGTTTCGACGCCTTCGGCGATAACCTTGTGGCCGAGCCCGTGGGCCATCAGGATGATCGACTTGACCAGATGCCGGTTACACGAATCCACCTCGATGTTGCGGATGAATTCCTGATCGATCTTGATGACGTTGAAGGGATAGTGGCTCAGGTAGCTCAGCGATGAATACCCGGTTCCGAAGTCATCCATCGCGATGGTCACACCGAGTTCCCGCAGCGCGCTCATTTTCTCGAATACATGGGATTTCGTGCTCAGCAACAGGCCCTCGGTGATTTCGACTTCGAGGCTTTCGCTGGGCAGGCCATGTCGCTCCAGCGAAGCGCGGATCGTCGTCAGCAGCGACTCGTCGCAAAACTGGCGAGGAGAGACGTTTACCGCCATCTTCAGGTGCTGCCCGTGATTCCGCCGCCATGCCGACAACTGCGCAAGCGCCCGATCGAGCACGAATCCGCCGATCGTGACGATCAGATGGGACCGCTCGGCAATCGGAATGAAATCGCTCGGACTGACCTCGCCGAGTTCCCCGTTCCGCCAGCGAAGCAGGGCTTCGTAACCGATCGTTCTTCCCGATCTGATCTCCACCTGAGCCTGATACGCCACCTCGAACTCGTCGCATTCCATCGCCTGATGGAGCTGCTCCTCCACACGCAACCTGCGCTCGGACACCGCGTTCAGCATCGGCGTGTAGAAGGTTGCGCTGCCGCGACCGACCGCCTTCGATTGATACATCGCCAGATCGGAATTACGAAAGAGCAGTGAAGCGCTGTCGCCGTCTTCCGGAAAGACCGCGATCCCGATGCTGGCCGACACCGACACGCTCCGGTTCTTGACCTTGCAACGGACCGAGAGCACCGAACGGATATCCTGCACGAGGCGTTCGACCGGTTCGGCGTCTTCGATATCGCCCATGAGGACGACGAACTCGTCGCCTCCGAAGCGCCCCAACGTGTCGCTGGAACGGATGATCTCCTTGAGCCTCCCTGCCACGTCGACGATCAGCTCGTCGCCACTCTCGTGCCCCATGGTGTCGTTGATCATCTTGAAATCGTCGAGATCGATGAACAGCACCGCGACCTTGTTTGCCTTTCGCTGGGCGACCTTTATCAGGTTGTTCAGCCGATCGATCACCAGCGCGCGATTCGGCAGCCCGGTCGTGGGATCGAACATCGCAAGCTGACGCAGCTTGGCCTCGCGGCCCCGGGCCTCGGTGACGTCTTCCCGAATGATCAGGTAGTTGGCGACGCAGCCCGCGGAATCTGCCGGCCATCGATTCGTAGCGCGGGTTCGCGTGCACCACTCTCAGCCGCTCGTCGGCAATCGCGAGCCCTACCGGACATTGCTGCAAGGCCTTGAGCAGGACCCCGAATCTTTCATTCGCCTCCTGCGCCTTGATCATGTGGTAGTTCGCCTGATAGACGCTTTCCAGGCCGTAGAGGACGCTCTGCTGGAAACGCTTCAGGATTCCGTGCAGGCGAGCGGAATAACTGATCTCCTTGTTGTCGAGGACGCAGATCGTGCCGAACTGCTCGCCGAAGGGCCAGGTGAGCGGCAGACCGAGGTAGGAGATCATGCCGAGCCCGATATCCGGATTGCCACGCCACGCCGGGTCCGCCATCGCATCGGGGACCACCAGTTCGCGCTTGGTGTCCATCACGTGCTCACAATAGAGGCCGGTATCGAGCGGGTGGGTCGCACCCGGGCGGTAGACGTTGCCCTCGCTTCGACTTGCGACCAGGACCTCGATCTCCTGCGCATGCACGCGCATGATCAGCGCCGCCGGCGTCGAAAAGAGCTCGGCCAGCAGATCGACGGTGTCCTGCCACGAGCTGAGCAGGGCATCGGGAATCTCCAGATCGTCGAGGATCGGATATTTGGGATTGGTCATCTACCAGGAACCATCATGCGCTCACAAACCGACAGGAACCCCGGTCCGCGGTCCGTTCCAGAACGAAACCGGATCCGGGCCGCCCACACCGCGCCATGCCGAGCGCCGACCTGCGCCCAGCCGGAGGGCCATCCCGTCCAGGTCTTGTAACGGCAGCATCACGGAAAACCGAATACCTGCAGGTCAAATATTCGCCCGACGCCTCGCACGGAGGCGCCGCAGGCATGACACATCGGGAAAGGAGGAACGCTGCCGGCTACCCGCCGGTGAGCCGTGTGGTAGCACTGGTGATCGGGCTGGCTCCGGACACTGCGACCTCGCCGAGCCCGCGCTCATTCCTGGAGCCCGCCGGTTTCCCGGACGACACCCTAGCCGGGTTTTCCCATGAACCGCCTGCGCACCGTCGCCGTGTAGGTACGCCCCACGCGCAATTCGGCGCCGTCGACGAGCACCACGACGAGGGAGGAGAAGGCGGCAGGCTTGATGCGGGTGACGGCACCGCAGCGCACGATGCTGCTGCGGTGAATGCGAAGGAAATCGTCCGGATCGAGACGTTGTTCGATGGCCGAGAGCTTGTCCTGATAGAGGTAGTCGGCACCGGGCACATGGATGCGTACGTAGTCGCGCTCGGCCTGGAAGCGGATGACATCGCCCATGGCGATGCGGATGAACTCATCCCGGCGCTTGACCCAGAAATCCTCCCTGCGCGGGGCCTGACCTGCCAGTGCGTGCCGCAGCGCCGAAACCGTTTCCTGCAGTTCGGCGATGCGCTCTGACTGCCCGCGGGCGGCCACCGCCTGGCGTGCGCGCGCCATGGCCACCGCGAAACGGCCCGGCTCGATCGGCTTGGTCAGGTAATCGATGGCACGGGCCTCGAAGGCCTGCAGCGCATGGTGGTCGAAGGCAGTCACGAACACCACCGCGGGCGGCATATGCTCGCTCAGCGCGAGCACGTCGAAGCCGCTGCCGCCAGGCATCTGAATGTCGAGCAGCAACACATCGGGGCGCAGCGTGGCAAGCTGGCGCGAGGCTTCCCGCACGTCGCCGGCTTCATCGATCCGCCCCACTCAGTCCACTTCACCCAGCATGCGGACGAGCCGGCGCCGCGCCAGCGGCTCGTCGTCCACCACCAGCACCCGCGCGTCGCTCACTGGCTCACCCAGGGCAGGTCGATCGCGGCGCGAAAGCGCCCGGGCGCCGCTTCGCCGCAGACCAGCGCCCCACGGCCGCCAAAGCGTGCGCGCAGCCGCTCGGCAACGTTGCGCAGACCGACGCCCATGCCGGGCATGCCGGCGGCCTGAGCCGTGGGCATGTCGTTCTCCACCACGATGTGCAGACGGTCGGCCTCGCGCCGCGCGGCCAGCAGGATCTCGACCGGCCCGGTGGCGGAGCCGACGCCGTGCTTGATCGCGTTTTCGATGAGCGGCTGCAGGATCAGGCTCGGCACCCGCGCGCCGAGGACGTTGTCCGGCGTGTCGATCCGCAGATGCATGCGGTCGGAGAAACGCTCGCGTTCGATCTCGAGATAGTCGTGCTGCAGGGCGAGTTCGTCAGCCAGGCTGACGTCGTGCATCGGGTCGAGCGACAGGGTCGTGCGCAGAAAGGTGGACAGCGACAGCACCATGCGCCCGGCGCGGCGGGTCGAGTCCTCCTCGATGAGGCCAGCGATGGCGTTGAGCGTGTTGAACAGGAAGTGCGGATTGACCTGGTAGCGCAGGGCGCGCATCTGCGCCGCCAGCGCCTCTTCGCGGGCGGCAGCGAGGCGCTGCTCGCGGTCCCGCACCTCGAAGCTGTACAGCAGGCTGATGAACAGGCAGTTCCAGCCGAACAGCATGGACGCACCCTCGATCAGCGTATAGCCGGAATACATCGGGTCGAAGCTGACCGGCGTGGGGTACTGGCAGATCGTGTAGTTGATGAAATCGATGGCGGTGAACAGCGGCGCCGCCACCGCGGTGAGCGCGAAGCTGAGCAGCGCCTTGCGGATGAACGTGACGTCGCGCTGGCGCAGCAGGGCCCGCGACATCACGTAGGTCATGAGCGCGCAGGCGCCGAACATCACCAGCTTGAGCGGGGCCGATTCCAGTGGGTCGATGCCGATGAAGATGCCCAGCACGGTGTCGGCGACGAACATGCAAAGCCAGTAGATCACGCCCAGCCGCAGGGCCGAGCGGCGCAATGCGGAGCGGAAGTCACTCACGGTGTCGTGCCCGGGCTGTTGGGTCTGGAATGTCATGGTCTTCATGGTCGCTCCACCGGGTCATCGTGGCGTGCAGTTCGTCGACGGAAACAAGCCATTGGTCGAAATTCGCGCGATCCATCCGCATCGCCGATGCGGTTCGTCTGGTGTCGCGAGAACAGCCGCCATCGGCTCAATAGAATCCGATTGACATCGGTCACGGTCAAGCACAACGTCATCGCGCTGGCCGTGCCATAGCAAATCGCGTGGCGCCGGCATGCGCCACCATCAGGCCCAAGGAGCACCCATGAAGATACGCATCGAATTAATCGTTTCCCTGCTGGCGGCCGGGATGACCGCAGGCACCGCAAACGCCGCCCTGCAAGGGCGCGACCTGGACGGCAACCTGGCCACCTACGAGGCCTACTACGATACCGAGCTGGACGTCACCTGGCTGGCCGACGCCAACTTCGCCAGGACCTCCGGCTTCCACCAAACCGGCGCGCTGACCTGGTATGAGGCCAACGACTGGGCCGCCGCCCTGAGCTTCACCGATGGCGTGCATGTCTACGACAACTGGCGCCTGCCCGACGTCAATCCCCTGAACGGCACCGCCTTCGACTACACCCCCAGCCTCAACGGCAGCACCGACCGGGGCTACAACGTGAGCGCCCCGGGTTCGGCCTCCGCTGGCAGCAAGCAGAGCGAGATTGCCTACCTGTTCTACAACACCCTCGGCAACAAATCGATCTGCAAGCCCGAGACCTCCACCTTCGGCTGCGACGGCCCCCAACCGGGCTGGGGCGACTTTAACTCCGGGCCGTTCTCCAGCGTCAACATCAGTTCGTTCTGGACTGCCACGTCCTACGATGCCGCCGCGGGCGAAGCCTGGGACTTCGATTTCTACGGCGGCGCCCAGGGAAGCAACCTCAGGGGCGCCCGCTTCTACGCCTGGGCCCTCACCGACGGTGACGTCGCAGCCGTGCCCGAGGGAGACACCTGGGCGATGATGCTGGCCGGTCTCGGCCTGATCGGCGTACTCGCCCGGCGCCGCTGTCAGGATTGAAGACCGGCCGGTTGGTAGGCTGGGGTCAGGTAGAGCACGTTCCCACAGGTTCCGTGGGCCGTGGAATGGTTGCAATAGGGTGAATCGCAACGAGGTTTGGTGGAATTATGCTAGACCTGACCCCTATTTTACGCATGTTGGCTGCCACCTCTGATCAGTTTCGCTCTGAGCTGCTCGGGGCTATGACATGAAGGTGCGATAGCCCTGAAGGTTAGGCCTCATCTTCACCGTACCTCCCGTACCAACTGCTAGTATCAACCTGCAGACCATCATCCTCGACTTCGAGCTCGTCCGGTTCTGTAACCCAGCTATAAAGGTGGCACTCGAATGGGAATGACTCTGACATGACGGCTCCCATGTCATTCTTTATGTCTGAGTTCGATCCCCACTGGAGTTCGGCACCTATCATGCCCGTGGCGCGAAACATGACTCTATCGTGCGTGATGCTGGTGACGGTTACTTTGTCGACGTAGACCTCATCAACGCAGTGATGGGTGGCAATTTCGTCAATCGCACCGATAGTTTCGCGAATAGTCTCAAACACAACAGCATCATCCACTTGATCCCATAGGGCTGACGTGATCTGGTGACGACACTTTGAAATAGTGGCCAGCAGATCCGCAACAGCTTGCTCAGTTTGTGTGGCTAGCTTATCTATCTCGCCTTGATCGATACCAAACACCTCCGGCTCTATGTGCGTGAACTTGCTCAGTCGATCAATTGCCCTAACAAGTGCTGAGTGAATGTCCGCCGTCTCTAGCGACAGAATATCGCGCACATACTCGTCGGATAGCCCTCCTTGGACCGCAAAGTAAGCCCTCTGCCGCCGCGTCACGCCGTTTGGCTTGGACGTTTGGTTCTGATACCACTCGCATGCGATGACGGAATCCAAAGGAGCGAGCCGCTCTAGCAGATGGCGAACGAGTTCACGCATCGCGTATGCGAAGTTGCTGAACCGAAGTGGATTGTTCTGGTCAGCCAAGTTTCGATGCGCAGCCTGATAAAGCTGTAGCTCGAAACCGGGTAGAAGCGATGCAGCAATGGTAGCGTCCATGCCGAGGATGAGGCCAACTTTTGTTTTCGGGCGACAGTATTCCCGCATGCCATCGGAACCCCAGATAACATGTACAGCAAGTCGCTGTTTAAATTAGGAAACCAGGAACAACGGAAAATAAAAGGGCAGGGAAAGGAGCAATCGACAGAATGGTGTGCCGATCCGATCCATGTGGTGTTCAGGCGGAAAGCATATCGAATCAGTTGAGCAACGGCTATCCCGAGTGGGTATCAACCAGTTACTCCTGCACAGAGCCGAACAAACAGAACACTGCCTTAGACCAGGCGCTCAAACCTCCCTTCGCCTGAAGCAAAAAACGGCGACCACCCGGCCGCCGTTTCTGAGTGAAAACCCCCTGCGAGTGCTTACTTCGCCGCTTCGCGTGCTGCCTTCAGCCAGCCGTCGTAGGTGGCACGGTGGGCCTTGATCCAGCCGGTGACATGGCGCTGGATGTCAGCCGGCTTCGTTTCGCCGTCGCGCATGCGCTTGTTCTGCGCGCTGATGTCGTTGTTGGAGAGCTTCATGATCGCGAACAGCTTGCCTGCGGCGGGGTTCTTTTCGACCCACGCGCGGTTGGCGACGATCTGCTGGTTATTGGCCTGGAAGCCGTAGTTTGAACCGTCCGGCAGGGCGGTATCGATGTCCTTGCGCTCACCGGGCAGACTCGAGAAGGGCACCTGCAGCCACACCACGTCCTTGTTCGGAACCAGCACGCCGCTCACCCAGTAGGGCGTCCACGTGTAATAGAGGATGGGCTGGCCCTGCTTGTAACGGGCAATGGTGTCGGCGATGATCGCCGCGTAGGAACCCTGGCGGTGGGTCACGGTGTCACGCAGGCCGTAGGCATCGAGGTGGTGTTCGATGACCTTCTCGCAGCCCCAGCCCGGGTTGCAGCCGGCGAGGTCGGCCTTGCCGTCACCGTCGGAATCGAAGAGCTTGGCGAGCTTGGGGTCCTTGAGCTGATCGATGCGCTTGATGCCGTACTTGTCGGCGGTCTTCTTGTCGATCAGGTAGCCCTGCAGCGCGCCTTCGGAATACACCCCCTCGCGATACAGCTTGGCATCACCGCCGGCCTTCTCGTAGAAATCGACATGCAGCGGATTCCAGTGGTCCGCCATGAAGGTGGCATCGCCGTTGGCGAGCGCGATGTGGCCTGCGGCGTATTCGATTTCCTTGATCGGCTGCACCGTGTAGCCGAGGTCCTTGAGTGCCTGCATGACCAGCTCGGTCTGGAAGGTTTCCTCGGCGATCGAACTCTTGATCGGCTGCACCGTGACGCCTTTGCCGGGCATGTCTTCCGCCGCGGCCGACAGCGGCAATGCGGCACTCAGGGCGAGTGCCATGCCGCCCAGCAGGTTCTTCAGGAAGGTCCTTTTCATCAATTCGTACTCCTTCTGGTGATTCGTTCCGTCTTCACGCTCACGCGTGACGATGTCCGGTGTTGCCCGCGCCATTGGCGGTGCGACGTTTGAGGGCGAGCAGCGCGCCCAGCGGCCCGCTCTCGTACCAGCGACCGCGCTTGCGCTCGCGGCTGGCCATGGCCTGGGTGATGCGGTCCAGCACGATGGCGAGGATGACGATGCCGAGGCCGCCGATGGTGGCAAGACCCATGTCGAGCCGGCCGATGCCGCGCAGCACCATCTGGCCAAGGCCGCCAACCGCGATCATCGAGGCGATCACCACCATCGACAGCGCCAGCATCAGAGTCTGGTTGATGCCGGCCATGATGGTCGGCATGGCGAGCGGCAGCTGCACCTTGGTGAGCAACTGCCAGGGTGATGCGCCGAAGGCGCGCGATGCCTCGATGAGATCCGGCCGCACCTGGCGGATACCGAGATTGGTAAGCCGGATGAAGGGCGGAAGGGCAAAGACGATGGTCACCATCACCCCCGGCACGTTGCCGATGCCGAAAAGCATCACCACCGGCACCAGGTACACAAAGGCCGGCGTGGTCTGCATCGCGTCGAGCAGCGGCCGGACGAGGGCTTCGATGCGGTCGTTGCGCGCCATCAGAATGCCCAGCGGCAAGCCCAGCACCATGCAGAAGAACACCGAGGTGATGACCAACGCGAGGGTCACCATCGCCTGGTCCCAGGCACCGATGAGCCCGATCACGAGCAGCGAGATCACCGTGCCGATGGCCAGCCGGCGGCCGCTTGCCTGCCACGCGACGAGCGCGATCAGGGCAATCATGAGCAAAGGCGGAACCGCCTGCAGGCCGTGCTCGATGCCGGTGAGACTCGCATCGATCGGCACCCGCACTGCCTGGAAAGCCGGGCGGAAGTGGTCGACCACCCAGTTGAGCCCGTGATCGACCCAGTCGTCGAGCGGGACCACAGCATCGTTGAAGGGATGGACGATGTCGAAGCCGCCACCGTTCCCCACGTCCGGCGCGGGTGGCTGGCCGAGCCAATCGCTGCTGGCATCGGGCACTGCAGCAGGTACCTGGGCGGCAGCCCCGTCGCCGCCGGCAGGTGCGGACCACGGGTTTGGCGCAGCGGCCTCGGGTGCCGGCGCGGAGCCGGCCGACCAGGGGTTGCTGCCGGCCGCGGCGGGTGCTTCTTCGGCGGGCGCGGCGGCCCAGGGATTTCCGGCTTGCTCGCTCATTGGCTGGCCTCCGCGGTTGATGTCTGCTGGTGCAGGAATTCGAGCATGGTGTTGCGGGTGATCGCGCCGCGGTAGCGACCCTTTGCATCGACCACCGGCAGGCCGTAGGGATGAAGGGTGAGCGGCTCGTAGAGATCGACGATCGACTGGTCTTCAGTGACCACGTGCACCTCCGGCAGGAAGGCCTGGCGCAGCTTGGGATCGTCACTCTCGCGGGCCACCCGCTTGAGCGACTCGACCGATACCACGCCCATTAGGCGCTGGTCGGGGCTGACCACGTAGCCGAATTCGCGGTCGTGGGTACGTAAGCGTTCGAGCGCGCTGCGCACCCCCATGCCGGCATGGTCGATGATGTTCACCTGGGTCTTGCGGGCGATGTCGGCGGCGGACAGGATCGAGGTCGCATCGACGCCGCGGAAGAAGGAGCGCACGTAATCGTTGGCCGGGTTGCGCAGGATCTCCTCGGCGGTGCCGACCTGCACCACGTTGCCGCCTTCCATGATGGCGATACGGTCGCCGATGCGGATCGCCTCGTCGAGGTCGTGCGAAATGAAGATGATGGTGCGCTTCTGGCCGGCCTGCAGCTTGACCAGCTCGTCCTGCATCTCGGTGCGGATCAGCGGATCGAGCGCCGAGAAGGCCTCGTCCATGAGCAGCACCTCGGGGTCGTTGGCAAGCGCACGGGCGAGGCCCACGCGCTGCTGCATGCCGCCCGACAGTTCGTCCGGAAAGCTTGCCGCCCATTCGGCGAGACCCACCTGGCCGAGCGCCGCCAGGGCACGCTCGTTGCGGCTGGCCTCGGGCTCGCCGGCTAGCATCAGCCCGAAGGCGGTGTTTTCCAGCACCGTGAGATGAGGCATCAGCGCGAAGGACTGGAACACCATGCTGATGCTGCGACGCCGGAACGCCCGCAGCTCCTCTTCCGACATTTTCGCGATGTCGCGGTCATCGACCAGAACCTGGCCCGCGGTCGGCTCGATGAGCCTGTTGAGCAGCCGCACGAGGGTGGACTTTCCCGATCCCGAGAGGCCCATGACGACGAAGATCTCGCCCTCATAAACCTCGAAGGAGGCGTCATTGACGCCCAGGGTATGGCCGGTGCGGGAAAAGATCTCGGCCTTGTCGAGCCCTTTTTCGACCAGTTTCATCGCGCCCTGGGGATCGTCCCCGAAGACCTTGTACAGATTCTTGATGACCAGCTTCGGCTTCATTGACTGAAGGCCGGCGCGCGGAACTGAATCACTTCACGGAGAAGAAACCTGATCGATCCACAAGCATCCGGAGCAAGGCCGGAGACGACTGCCGGGGAGGCAGTCCGGGCGTGAATCGATGCGCCAGATCGCGGCAGGAGACACCTCGTCGGTGCGTCCTGAAACGCCAGCTCTATGTAATTGGTAAGGCGCGACTATAGCAGATGTATTTGCATAAATATAGTTCAACGCCTCGCACGATAGATCCAGACTATTCACACGACATCGTCCGCCGGGTTTCCCTGGATCCATGGGCGAAAAAAATCCCGTGACCCATCAGGGACACGGGACTGTATCGGCGGGCGCTGTGCGGCTTACTCGATACCCTGGCTCGCCAGATATTCCTCGTAGGTACCGCGGTAGTCGATGATGCGATGATCCTGCTTGATCTCCAGCACCCGCGTCGCCACCGACGAGACGAACTCGCGGTCGTGCGAGACGAAGAACAGGGTGCCATTGAAATCGGCAATGCCGAGGTTGAGCGCCTCGATCGATTCCATGTCCAGGTGGTTGGTCGGCTCGTCGAGCAACAGCACGTTCTTGCGCTGAAGCATCAGCTTGCCGAAACTCATGCGACCCTGCTCGCCACCCGAGATCACCCGCACCGGCTTGCGCACTTCATCGCCCTTGAAGAGCAGGCGGCCCAGGGTGCCGCGGATGAGGGTCTCGGCGTCGTCACCCTCGTAGCCGCCTTCGCGCACGTAGCCACTGATCCAGTCGGTAAGGCTCTCGTCGCTGTCGAAGTCGGCCGAATGGTCCTGCGCGTAGTAGCCCAGGCGTGCCTTCTCAGCCCACTTGATGGTGCCCTTCTGCGGCTTGAGTTCGCCCATCAGGAGCTTCATCAGCGTGGTCTTGCCAACGCCGTTCTCGCCGATCACCGCGATCTTGTCGCCCGCATCGGCGGTGAAGCTGAAGTTCTTGATGATGGTCTCGCCGTCATCGTAAGCAAAGGTGAGGTTCTCGATCTCGACGGCCTGACGGTGCAGCTTTTCCTTCTCGTCGTACTCGAAGCGGATCCACGGATACTGGCGGCTCGACGGCTTGAATTCCTCGATCTTGATCTTCTCGATCTGCTTCGCCCGGCTGGTGGCCTGACGCGCCTTCGATTTGTTGGCCGAGAAACGGCGCACGAACTCCTGCAGCTCGGCGACCTTCTCCTTGGCCTTCTGGTTGGCCGCCGACTGGCGCTCGCGGGCCTGCGTGGAGGCCTCGATGTAGTCGTCCCAGGTACCCGGCCACACCTGGATGCGGCCGTAGTCGAGGTCGGCCATGTGGGTGCATACCTGGTTCAGGAAGTGACGGTCGTGGGAGATGATGATCATCGTGCTTTCGCGCTGGTTGAGCACATGCTCGAGCCAGCGGATGGTGTCGATGTCGAGGTTGTTGGTCGGTTCGTCGAGCAGCAGGATGTCCGGGTTCGCGAACAGTGCCTGGCACAGCAGCACCCGCAGCTTCCAGCCCGGCGCCACGTGGCTCATCGCGCCGCCATGCTGCTCGGTGGGGATGCCCACCCCGAGCAACAGCTCGCCCGCGCGCGCCTCGGCAGTGTAGCCGTCGTATTCGGCAAACTTGCCCTCGAGCTCGGCGGCATGCATGTAGTCGTCTTCGGTCGCCTCCGGGTTGGCGTAGATGGCGTCCTTTTCCTGCATGCACTTCCACATGTCCTCGTGGCCCATCATCACCACGTCGAGCACCCGGAAGTCTTCGTAGGCGAACTGGTCCTGCCTGAGGAAGGCCATGCGCTCACCGGTGTCGAGCGACACATTGCCGGCGCTCGGTTCGAGCACCCCGGCGAGGATCTTCATGAAGGTGGACTTGCCGGCACCGTTGGCGCCGATCAGGCCGTAGCGGTTACCGTCGCCGAACTTGACGGAAACGTTCTCGAAGAGGGGCTTGGCCCCGAACTGCATGGTGATGTTGTTGGCGATGAGCACGTGCGGACTTCCTGCAAAAAACAAAGCGCCGGGCAAGCGGCCGGCGCACTTTTCGCCGCGATTCTACCATTCCTTCAATGACATGGCAGCCCTCCGGCGACTCACGATTGTGCGCGCCGCGAGGGCAGCACCAGCAGCGCCACGACCACCGTCGCGGCCAGAGCGGCCCCGGTCAGGAACGTCGCTTCCGGACCAAACTCCGCCCATAGGCCACCCGCCAGGGCGCTCGCCAGGAACAGCGCCACCCCCACCACCAGGTTGAACACGCCGAACGCAGTGCCGCGCAGGTTGGCAGGCGCTGCATCGGCCACCAGTCGCGACAGCAGGCCCTGCGTCAGCCCCATGTGCAGACCCCACAAGGCAGCCCCCACGAAAGCCATCGAGGTATCCGATGCCAAGGCCAGCACAACATCGGCCGCCACCAGGACAATGCAGCCGGCCAGCAACAGGCGACGCGGTGCAAGACGATCAGATAGCCAGCCGACCGGGTAGGCACTGAGCGCATAGACCACGTTCATGACGATCAGCACCAGCGGGATCCACTGCAACGCGAGTCCGGTCTGCTGCGCCTTGAGGATCAGGAAGGCCTCGCTGAAACGCGCCAACGTGAATACCGTCCCGAACGCGGCAACCCGCCAGTAAGCGCGGGGCAAGCCACGCCAGCCGCGCAACAGATCGGGACGCGCCTTCCTCGCCGAAACGCCGGCCGACGGGGGCTCCTTGACCCCGACGATCAGGACCGCGACGGCAATGAAGGCTGGCAGCACCGCTACCCACATCACCGACCGCACATCATCGGCAAACCAGCCCATCGCAACGATGGCCAGCGCCGGGCCGAGAAAGGCACCCACCGAATCGAGACTCTGCCGCAGGCCGTAGGCAGCGCCGCGACGCTCGGCAGGCACCAGATCCGCGACCAGTGCATCGCGCGGTGCGCCGCGAATGCCCTTGCCGATGCGATCGACAAAGCGCGCAAGGAACACCCAGGCAATCGATCCGGCCAGCGGAAACACCGGTTTGGTGAGCGCCGCCATGCCATAGCCAAGCACCGCAAGCGGTTTGCGGCGCCCCAGCCAATCGCTGAGGCTGCCCGAGAAGACCTTGGCGATCGCCGCGGTCGCTTCGGCAATACCTTCGAGCAACCCGATGGTGAGCATGCTGGCACCGAGTACGGTCGACAGGAATACCGGCAACAGCGAATGCACGAGCTCGGACGAGATGTCCATGAACATGGAACACAGGCCCAGCGCCCAGATGCCGCGCGGCATGCCCGATCCGCTCGCACGCGTGTGCTCCGGAAGCTCCTTTCCAGTCATCCCAGCGTCCCGATCGATCCGAAATTCAAGCATATCCCTGCCCGCATTCTCGATGGCGACTCGAAGGTCCGCCATGAAAATGACCACTTGCGGATTTACTTATGAATCACTTAGCTTCACCGAACCGACAGAACAACATGGGGGACCGGGAACATGAGGAAGCGCACCTGCATCACGCTGTGTCTTGCACTGGCCGCCGCTGGCGCGATGGCCCAGGAAGAGAAACTGCGCATCATCGACAAGGACATCGAGTTCGTCGCAAGGACGGCCAAGGGGACGATCGTCATCACCCGAACGATGACTCCCTGCGCGAAGAACAAGGGCTGGCTGCAGGAGATGGTGCCCGAGCCGGGCGTCACCCCGGTCGGCGAGATCGAGATTCTCAACGCGATCGCGGACCCCGGGTCACGCGTGGTCGACATGCGCAGCCAGGAAGAGTATCTGGCCCGCACCATCCCCGGTTCGATCGGCATTCCCTACACCGAAGTGTCGACCCGGCTCGATGAACTCGGTTGCCGCAAAATCACCGGGAAATGGGACTGCAGCGCCGCCCTCAAGGTGTATGCCTTCTGCAACGGTCCGGTGTGCCCGCAAAGCCCCACTGCCATTCACGCAATGGTGCGCGACGGCTTTCCGGCAAACCGCATCTACTACTACCGCGGCGGCATGCTCGACTGGGATGCCCTTGGCCTCACGACCGCGAAGGGCGATTTCTGAACCGGAAAGCCACCCCTGCCAACGGCAGCGTACGCTGCCGAAGGCTTGCCGAGATCAATTCGGCCGCACATCCGGTCGGCCGACGATTACCGGTATCTCGGCCCTTTCCTGGCGCATCAGACTGCCGTCACGCGGCGCGACAATGAACATTGCTACCACGCTGTCGTCGTGGAAAAGCGCCGTCAGCGGGTATGCATCCAGCTCCTGGGTTCGCGCCCACAGCCTGGCAAGCTCACCGTCCTCGAAATCGACCGTGATCTTCGAACGCTCCTCCTGCCAGGCGAGCCTGCTGTCGTAAAACCCCACTTTCCAGTGATCGTGACGATCCATGTCCGGACCTCGCTGCGACACCATGCCGACGTGTGTTCGAGTCCTTCCTGCGCAAACCTGTTCCCATGCACAAGCCGCTACTGCAGCCGCGAACTCTCCGCGATCATCCGGATCACCCGCACTGTCTCGATATCCGACTGATGGTAGGCGGATTTGACGTATTCCGAGACCTGCACGCCATGATCTGCCCGACCGTCGGCAAGCGAGGTCCGGTATTCGAAGCGAAGAAACAGGTCTGCGCCCTCGGGCTCCTCGATCGTGATCGTCAGCATCCCGCCCGCGTGCTGCGCGTTGGCTTCGGACTCGAAGCGGATCCACTGCATCGGCGACAGCGTGACCTTGTCGCGGATCACGGTAGTGCCGAAATGCAGGTCGCGTACCAGTCCGGATTCGCTGCGCTCGATGATCCGGCAGCTGTCCAGACCGGGCAGAAAGGGCCGCGGATCCTCCGCGCGGCACAGCAGACCAAACCACAACTCTTCACGCGTCAGGTCGGGCACGAGCGGGTTTTCACGGTCGTTGATTTCCACGAGGTGTTCGAAGTGCATGGCTGCGGACAAGGATATCGGTCGTCTCTAGTGTAGAGCCTGTTGCGCGGCGCTGCCCGGCAAAGCAATCGACGCCATCCCCAGCCGATTCCCGCTACCATTGCGGCCATGCAACTAGAACGACTTATCCACAGCCAGGGATTCGGCAGCCGCAAGGAATGCCGGGAGCTCATTCGTGCAGGTCTGGTCACGGTAAACGGCGAGATCGTCGACAATCCCAGGGAAGACTTTTCCACAGCGAATTTTCGCTTCGCTGTGGATGACGAGGAATGGGAATTCCGCGACAAGGCCTACCTCATGCTGCACAAGCCGCCGGGGTTCGAATGCTCCCACGCGCCACAGTTCCACCCTAGCATCTACACCCTCTTTCCCTACCCGCTTGTCGGCCGCGAGATCCAGTCGATCGGGCGCCTCGACCAGGACACCACCGGCTTGCTGCTGTTCTCCGACGATGGCCAGTTCATCCACGTGTGGAGCTCGGGCAAGAAACAGATCCCGAAGGTCTACGAGGTCACCACCAAGCACCCGATCACCGAATCACTGCTCAAGACCTTGCTCGACGGTGTCGAACTCAACGACGAACCGGGCGTGATCGTGGCCGCGTCAGCCTGTGAGCAAGGTTCCGAGCACCAACTCAGCCTGACCATCACCGAGGGCAAGTACCACCTCGTCAAACGCATGGTCGCAGCGGCCGGCAACCGCGTCGAAGCACTGCACCGCTCTCACGTCGGTGGCCTTCGGCTGCCGGCCGATCTTGCCGAGGGCAAGTGGCGCTGGCTGAGCGACGAGGACCTGGTTCAGCTCAACGCCTGGCAGGCCTGACGGGAGGCCCGCCATGGCCGAGGCGGGAGGTGCGCTCTTCATCGTCACCGCAATCGCTGCGGTGACGATCCTGGGCATCTCCAAATCGGGCTTCGGGGCGGCCTTTGGATCACTCGCGGTGCCCTTGCTGGCACTCGTCACCTCTCCTTCCCATGCTGCCGCCCTGCTGCTGCCCTCTCTGCTGGTCATGGACCTCTTCGGTCTGGTGGTATTCAGACGCAGCTTCGACAGGCAGCTGCTCAGGCTGCTGCTTCCCGCCGCCCTGATCGGCATCGGATTCGGCTTCGCGACTTTCCGTCACGTCAGCCCGGAAGGGCTCAAGCTGATTCTCGGCACGGTTTCCGTGCTGTTCGTGCTGCAACGCTGGCTCGGCCCGGAATCCAGTGTCGATTCGGGAGATCACGACACCCTGCGCGGCCGCTTCTGGGGCGCGCTCTCCGGCTTCACCAGCTTCATTGCCCACGCTGGCGGACCACCGATCTCGATGTATCTCATCCCGAAAAGACTTGATCGGCGCCTCTATGTCGGCACGACCGCGTTGCTCTTCGCGGCAATCAACTTTTCGAAATGGCTTCCGTACAGCCTCCTAGGCCTGTTTTCGCCTTCCACCCTGGGTCAGGGGGCATTGTTCGCCCTGGCGGCGCCCGTGGGGTACTGGATCGGTCTCAGGTGTCTCAATCGTGTGGACGGAGTCTGGTTCTACCGGATCATCAATCTGGCCTTGTTACTGACCGGCATCAAGCTGATGGTCGACGGGCTGAAGCCGTTTCTGTCCTGAAAGCCGTCTCGAAAGTCCCATCTGCTGTTGTGTTTACTATTTTTCTTATTTATATAAAGACTAGTAAACATGCTCGGCCATTATCTGTGGAAAACAACTTTTTATCGTTTAATAACAATGGTTTGATCATGTTCATGAATCTCTGGAAAAGTGGGTATCGAGGCGGTGAATGAATTGTTGATCGATTCGGCGTCGTGTCCCTTTTCACTGCTTTTCCACAATCTGTCCTCTGGATTCCCATCGGGTTTCCCACTGAAGCGTTCCGAGTAGTCTCCGGAAATCCGCAAGTGCCAAACACGGGGACAATGATGATCGCCCGGGTTTCCTCATCCGGGGGACG
Source organism: Cognatazoarcus halotolerans (assembly GCF_009800965.1). Lineage (GTDB taxonomy): Bacteria > Pseudomonadota > Gammaproteobacteria > Burkholderiales > Rhodocyclaceae > Cognatazoarcus > Cognatazoarcus halotolerans. Next base: position 62,511 of record NZ_WUAF01000015.1, read on the forward strand.
CCACTGGCGCAGATTCCCTGAACATGTCGATGGTGGAAACGATGCTCCTCAGGCTACTGGTTCGCCGTTTGCTCTGCCCAGTCCGTAAACGCCTTTCCGAACAGTCGTAGCCGGGCAAAGCGGTTGTACACCAGTGTGTTTACTTTTTTTCTTATATAAATAAAAACTAGTAAACATGCTCGGCCGTTTTCTGTGGAAAATCGACTTTTTCCTTTTATTATCATCACCTTGACCGTGTTCATAAGCCTCTTGAGAAGTAGGTTGTGAACGGGTGCATGGATTGTTGATCAAATTTCCGGATTTTCAACTTGTCCCGCTTACCCACAATCCATCCAGTGCTGTCCGGCATGGTTGTCCACCGACAGGGCCGTGCATCATGACTTCTGCTTCCTTGCCGAACAGGGTCTGGGACATCTTCTGCCGGCTTGTGGATAACTTCGGGGATATCGGTGTCTGCTGGCGGCTTGCCAGGCAACTGGCCGGCGAGCACGGAATCTTCGTGCGTCTCTGGGTCGACCATCCGGAAAGCATGGCAGCAATTGCACCGGAATCGGTGATCGGCTTGAATCCCTTTAGGGACGGTACTGTCGAGCTGATTCCGTGGCGTGATGCAGCGCCGATGCCTATCCCGGGCGAGCTTGTGATAGAGGCCTTTGCGTGCGAATTGCCTGCCGGTTTTCTTGCCGGGATGTTGCAAAGCAAAAATCCGCCGCTGTGGATAAATCTGGAATACCTCAGCGCCGAAGACTGGGTCGAGGGCTGCCATCTGCTGCCTTCCCCCCATCCCGCGAGCGGTCTTGCCAAGCATTTCTTCTTTCCCGGTTTCGCCCCGCATACCGGCGGATTGCTTTGCGAACACGGACTCATACAGATGCGCAAGGCTTTCCAGGCTGAGGCCAGCGCGTGCGAGGCCGTGTGGAAGACCCTCGGTGTTGAACCCGTCAGCGATCTGGAGGAAACCCGGATTTCCCTGTTCTGTTACGAGAACGGGGCCGTTCGCAGCCTGCTCGATTCACTGGCGCAAGACGGCAGGTCCTCGAGGCTGCTCGTGCCCGAGGGAAGGATCGTGCCGGCCCTGTCCGATTGGTGTGGCGAGAAGCTGCAGCGAGGCGCCTGCATCCGGCGGGGCAACCTGACGATAAACGTGCTGCCGTTCGTCAGCCAGTCCATGTACGATCGGCTGCTGTGGGCATGTGACATCAATTTCGTGCGGGGCGAGGACTCACTGGTGCGGGCACTGTGGGCAGGTCGCCCGTTCGTGTGGCACGCCTACGTCCAGCAGGACGACCTTCACCTGATCAAGCTGGAAGCCTTGCTGGAGCGCTTTCTCGGCTCGATGCCACTGAAAGCGGCAGCGGCTTTCGGCGGCATGGCCCGCGCATGGAATCGTCAGGAGACGGTTTCGACCTGGCTGCCGGCATTTCGGGCGCAAGCGGTGGCGATCGGTGCCGCGCTGGAGGATTGGCAGGAGCAGATCCGTCTGTCGGGCGACCTCGCCACAAATCTGGTCAGCTTCTGTAAGTCCAAGCTAAAATAGCGGTTTTTCCAAAATCCCGTGCGGCCGTGCCCGCGCGAACAGCCAATCCAGGAAACAGCATGAAAACCGCTCAGGAACTGCGTTCGGGCAACGTCATCATGGTGGGCAGCGACCCGCTGGTGGTTCAGAAGGCAGAGTACAACAAGTCCGGCCGCAACGCCGCGGTCGTGAAGATGAAGCTCAAGAACCTGCTCACCGGCGCCCCGTCGGAATCGGTCTACAAGGCCGATGACAAGTTCGAGGTCGTCCAACTCGAGCGCAAGGAAGTCACCTATTCGTATTTTGCCGATCCGATGTACGTGTTCATGGATGCCGAGTACGAGCAGTTCGAGGTCGAAGCCGAGAACATGACCGACGCCCTCAAGTATCTTGAAGACGGATTGGCTTGTGAAGTCGTGTTCTACAACGGCAAGGCCATCTCGGTCGAACTGCCGAATTCGGTGGTCCGTGAAGTCACCTACACCGAACCGGCCGTCAAGGGCGATACGTCGGGCAAGGTCCTCAAGCCCGCCACCATCGGCACCGGTTTCGAACTGATGGTTCCGGCCTTTGTCGAAATCGGTGACAAGATCGAGATCGATACCCGTACCGACGAGTACCGCAACCGCGTGAAGTGATCGACTGCGCCGCCAGGCCTGGAATCGAAAAAGGGGACCTGCGGGTCCCCTTTTTGATGTATTTGGCTTCGAAAGCGTAAATTTGATGCGGAAACTGCAGTATTTAGGCCACACCGTGGCAAATGCAGATTCCCTGCAAACATCTTTTATGGAATGCTCTCGGCCCTGCCTGCGCGTTCCCGAGTGAGCCGGGCAGATTTCTACCGCAAACTTCGAAGGAGACCGTTTCATGAGCCCGCGCGCGCTGACCCTTTCTGCGATCCTGTTGTTGGCACTGGGTGCCTGCGACACGTCGCAAGAACCCGTCGACAAGGCGGGCAAGGCGGCGTCAGAGGCACTCGAAGCAGCCAAGGAAGCCGGCAAGAAGGCCGGTGAAGCGGTGGACAAGCTCGGCGAAGCCGCCACCGCGCTCGGTGATGCGGCGGCCGAAAAGGCTTCCGAGGCGGCAGACAAGACCGCGGACGCTGCCGAAGAAGCTGGCAAGGCGGCCGAAGAGCCGACCCGCGACGCGATGGATGCCACCAAGGAAGCGGCGGATCGTTTCCTCGACCTTACCCGTGAAGCGGTCGGCAAGGTCAAGCAGGTCGGCAAGGATGCGGTCGACTCGGTAAAGGATGCCGCCGGCAAGGAGTGACCGGTACTGCGGCTTTTCGTTTGCCGGTTTTTAGCGGAGCGAACTCCGCCCTTGAATCACGGTTCCATCGAGCCGTTCGTCAGTCGTCCTCGACGCTGATCTCGGTCGCGAGGTACAAGCCTCCCGACTGCACGAAGTGCACCTCCACCTCGACCCCTTCGGCCAGACCACTTGCATCCTGGCCGTTGATCTCGATGACCAGACCGTTCACCGAGAAGCGCGTACCGCTCACATCGTATGCAAGACCGCGCGTTTCCAGTTTGTCATCGTCACTCGCATCGAGGTTGCGGAACTCGACGCTGTAGGCGAGGAGCCCGGTGGACGTGCTGGTCGCTTCGATTTCCACGTTCGCGCCATTGACTAGCCGGTCGGAAGAGCCGTCCTCGAAGCTTGCGTTGGCTGCCAGGGTCACTGCACGGGTACTGCCGTCGCGCAGCGTGAGCGTGAATGTCCGGCCCGACAATCCACTGACCGTGCCGTTGTGCTCCACGGTAACGCCTTCGGGCACGCCTCGCAGTACGCGCACGGTATCCGCATCAACCTTGTTGGCGACCACGCGTCCCGTCACTTCGACGTAGGTGTCGTCGGCGTTGGATGAAGGTATCGGCCCGTCCGGGAAGCTGGCGAGTGAAGCATCGACCGCGACGCCTCGAACCAGGAAGCGGGCATTGCTCACGTAGGCGCTGATCGTGCCATGCAGCTCGACCGCTTCCGGTTGGCTTCGTGCGCTGGCGAGTCCGCTTGCCACGACTTCGCCACCACGTATCGATCCCGTGACGATCGCATAGTCGCCATCGACCAGGGCGGCGACGTGTGTTGCCAGCGCCGGCAGGCTCGCGTCGACCGGGATGCCCGAGAGCATGAAATGGCCGGCCGAAAGAGACGATACCAGCCCCGAGATCCGTGCGCTGCCGGAAAGACCCTCCAGTGTGCGAACACGGATCACCTCGGCGGCAATCCTGCCCGAACTTTCCGGTGTGGTGCTCCAGACATTGACCAGTGCCCCGTTAGCGAGGGCACTGGCCGAGGGCAGCAGACGGGTCGCGGTGGTGTAGTCGATGGACATGCCGCCGATGCGGAAAGTGCGTGCAAGGGTGTCGAGGGCCTCGACACGTCCGGTGATGCGGCGCACCTGCGTGCTCAAGGGAAGTCGGCGGACGAGCGTGGCCTGGATGAATCCGTGGTTCGCGCCGTCGATTCCATGGATCCCATGGATCTCGAGCATGCTGCCGTCCAGCCCCGGGCCGAAACCGTCCATGCCGCTGTAGTAGGTGACTGGGCCTGCGGCGAGGTTTGTATTGGTGCGTACGGTCATGCCATTCACGACGAAGCGGCCGAGTGCGGCATCGATCGAACCCGCGACACCGATCAGGGCGGCATCGACCTGCACCGTGGCGGGTTTTCCCTGGGCGTCGAGCTCGATCTGCAACTGGTTGCCGAGATCCACCGACATTGCAGTCGTGGCCGCGGATTCGCTTGTTTCGGTCCCGGCGAGATAGGTCCCGGTTGCGCTGTCGTAGCGCACGCCGTCGACGAGCAGGCTGCCGAATCCGGTTACCGAGCCCCAGCTGATGCCGGTACCGCCCGAGCCCACGCCACCGTTCACCGCGAGGGGGCCGCTGCCGCCGCAGCCGGCGAGGATGATCAGTGCAGAGAATGCCGCGAGCCGACGGCGCAGGGTGTCAAGGAGAGTCATGCGGGTCATCCTCGTGAGTGTCGTCCGCACTGGTGCGGTTGATCGCGTCGTCCCAGAAGTACATGCCGAAGCGCACGCGATGCGTGGCTTCCGGGTGTGCGCGGTCGGCGTCGTAGAAGTGCTGGGCCTGCGCGATCATCTCGCGCCGGGCCTGCGCCCAGAGCTTGCGACCCAGTTCGTGCAGTTGCTTCGCCGACTCGATCCGGATGCTTTCGGCAAAGACGCTCTGTTCGAGGCGAGGTGCTTCGCCGAGCAGGTTTGCAACGGCAGCGGCGGCATGATCCGAGACGTTGCCACCGAAAAGCTCGAGCAATTCCAGTGAACCGGGCGGTGGAACGTAGCCGTCCCGGCAGGGGACCACCATGTCGCCGTTCTCATGTGGCTCGATTCGTACCAGGCCGAGTCGTACCAACTCGGCCAGCACGTTGAAAGGACGGACGTCGAGCGTCACCGAACTCGCGAGGCTATCGAACGACGGTGCCGGCCCTAGCCGTGGCAATGCCCTGGGTCTTCGCCTGCGGTCCTGGTAATCGGGATCCTGCATCCATCTTGCGAATACCCGGTTGCTGATCGACAGCTCGCCGGTCGGTCGCTGCGGTATGCCGGATTCGCGCCAGCTTCTGATGTCCTTGCGGTGAACGCCGCTGAGCAGGCTGAGCGCCGAGTCGGTGTCCTTGCGGCCGTGCTGTGCGAGCGCTCGACGTGCTTCGTCGACAAAGACCGGCTTCAGTGCCGCAGCCAGGCGCGTGTAGTCGACACCCGCGGCGAGCAATGCCCGTACCAGCGGCCGCATCGCGCGAAGCACCTCGTTCAGCAAGGCTTCGCCGTCCGGCGGTTGGGGGGGCGAGGTGGAAGAATCCGGCAGGCGACGGGGTGGGCGAACCATGGATCGAAAAGCGGTGGGCGGAAGCGAAGTCTAAGTATAAAAGTTCTCGCCCTGTTGCGTGGGAAAATATTACACGTTACGATTCGATCGCGAATTGCCGGCAGTCGTTTTTTGGTGCCGCTTCGCATACGGCGGATCGACCGATATCGCAGGGTCGTCGGTTTTCCGCCCGGTGCGGCATGGAACCGTTCTGCCGGCGTCTGCCGCAAGACATGGAATACGGGAGGTGCATCATGAACAGAAGAATCATGACGGCCGCCGTTTCACTGGTCCTCGCGGGCTGCGGTGGCGGTGGCGGCGGAGGGGGCGGTGGAACCAGTCTGGTCGGCACGCTTGTCGATGCACCGGTATCGGGGGTCGAATTCGAGTCGGCGAGCGGCACGGGCATTACCGATGCAAACGGCAAATTCACCTACCGCGACGGGGAAACGGTCAGCTTTCGCATCGGCGCCTTGCTGCTCGGTTCGGCCAAGCCGCAGGACCGCAAGGTCAGTCCGCTCGAACTGGTCGGCACACGTGACCTGAACGATGCTCGGGTTGTGCGCATGCTGCGGACCCTGCAGTCGCTCGATTCGGACGGCAATCCAGAGAATGGCATCCAGATCGCCGAAGCGGTCCGTCTGACTCTTGCAGGCCAGGACATGGTCGATCTGTCATCGAGCCGCACCACCGACACGCAGGTGACCGGACTGATCGGCGAATACAAGGTTTCGGAGAACGAAGCCACGGATCATTTCGAACGCCACCGGGAAGACGATTCCGGCAGTGACGACAACTACACGCCGCCACCGACCACGCCGGGCGGAACGACCGGAAGCCATGCGCTCGTCGCATGGAACGATCTCGGCATGCACTGCACCGATGGCAAGGACTTCTCGGTGTTCTCGATCCTGCCGCCGTACAACAATCTGCATGCCCACCTGATCGATCGCACCGCCAACAGCAGCAAACGCGTCAGCAGCGGCGTCACCCTCACCTATGAGGCGGTGGCCGATACCACTGGCTCGATCAACACCGGGAGCGCCGGCAAGACCAACTTCTGGGACTGGGTGATGGCCTTGTTCGGCGCCGATCCGGCACCCGACAGAGGCCTCAACCTCAGCGATCCCTCGGTCAGCAACCCGACGCCTTCGCTCACCCCGGTGCGCATGAGCTACAACAGCACCAACGACTGGTGGGAAGCCGAAGGCATTCCGATCACGCCGTATGACGATGCCGGCCGCAAGAACTTCTACCCGATGGTGAAGGTCGTCGCGAGGGATACGGCGGGCAAGGAGCTGGCATCGACCAGGGTGGTGCTGCCGGTCTCGGACGAAATGAGCTGCCAGAGCTGCCACGCCTCGGGCAGTGGCAATGACGCGCGCCCGGCGGCGGGCTGGATCAACGATCCCGACCCCGAGAAGGATTGGAAGAAGAACATCCTGCGCCTGCACGACGAGAAGTTCCCGGATGCCATCACCACCGCGGCGATGCAGTCCACCTACACCGGAGCGGGTCTGCTCGCCACCGCGAACGCGGGTCAGCCGGTGTTGTGCGCTGCCTGTCATCAGTCCAATGCGCTGGCGACGCCTGCCAAGCCGGGCATCAAGCCGCTCACCGAAGCACTGCATAGCCGGCACGCCACGGCCAAGGATCCAGCCAGCGGCCTTGCCCTCAACGATCTGTCGAACCGGAACTCCTGCTATCTGTGCCACCCCGGGTCGGTCACCAAGTGCTTGCGTGGCGCGATGGGCAATGCGAAGAATCCGGATGGCAGCAACGCCATGGACTGCCAGAGTTGCCATGGCAACATGACACGGGTTGGTGCGCCGGGTCGGCAGGGCTGGCTCGATCAGCCGAATTGCCAGAGCTGTCATGACAAGGACACCGCGACCGGCAGCTTCGTGCGCTATACCTCGGTCTTTGGCAGCACGGGCGCACCGCGGAGCGTGCGCGACCAGCGCTTTGCGACCAACGCGGACGTTCCACTGGCAGGGGTTTCGCTATACCGCTTCAGCAAGGGCCACGGTGATCTGCAATGCGAGTCGTGTCATGGCTCGACCCATGCGATCTATCCGAGCTCCCATGCCAACGACAATGTCCAGAGCATCGACCTGCAGGGGCATACCGGTACCATCGCGGAATGCACCGCCTGCCATGCCAGCGTACCGACTACCACCAGCGGCGGGCCGCACGGCCTGCATACGATCGGGCAGGCATGGGTCGGGCGTCACGGCGATGCGGCAGAATCGCGACTGGCGGACTGCAAGTCCTGCCATGGCAGCGACTATCGAGGAAGTGCCCTGTCGAAGACCAGCATGGCGCGCAGCTTCAAGGCCGAAGACCGGACACGTAGCTACGCTGCCGGAGACAAGGTGGGTTGCTACGACTGCCACAACGGACCGCGTGGCGACTGACCCGAAAACCCGGCGATAGCCGCTTTGTCCGGCATCTGACCGGCGGTCCCGGAAAAACCCCGATCGATCATCGATCGGGGTTTTTTCTCGCCCGAGCGACGGCTCAGAACTGTCGTGGCATCGGGTATTTGCGCTTGAAGGCATCGTAGATCTTGCGCAACTCTTTCTCGCGCGCGAGATCCCGACGTTCGGCTGCGCGGGCCATGAGATCCTGATGCATGAGATGCAGCGCATGGATGCCGCGCAAGTCGGCGATCAACTGATTACCGAGCTCTGCCGCGACGATGGGCGCGAGCTTTTCATGCTCGGCAATGATCTCGATCGTTGCACTATCCAGATCAATGAAATCAAGACAATCGATCAGGCTCAACATGATGGCCCTCCAGCCAGCGGGCGCCGGCGAATGTGCACGTTCTTGGTGCATCCACGCTTCATGTGGACGCATGAAACGGAGCCATCACCCGATTGGCAGGCGGTAAATAAGGCTGACTTCGGGTTTTTTTGTCTTTCCGAACTGTCTCCGTCGATCTTCGAAGCAAACCCCATGCCATTCATATTCATACAATAGCGTTTCGCAAAAGGGCGGCAAGGATAGAGTTGTTTCCTGTGTCGCGGAACCGTCGTGCACAAATACAATCTCTCAGTCTCAGCCCTGCCTCCTTCGACCACCTTCATGCCTTCATCCACGCAGGACCCGCGCAGCATCCGCATCCGCGGCGCACGCCAGAACAATCTCAAGAACCTCTCTCTCGAATTGCCGCTGGGCGAGCTGCTGGTGGTGACCGGCGTCTCGGGTTCGGGCAAGAGTTCGCTGGTCTTCGACACGCTCTACGCGGAAGGACAGCGCCGCTACGTCGAGACCTTTTCGCCCTATGCGCGGCAGTTCCTCGACCGCATGGACAAGCCTGCGGTGGACCGCATCGAGGGCGTCCCGCCGGCGATCGCCATCGACCAGACCAACCCGGTGCGGACCTCGCGCTCGACGGTCGGCACCATGACCGAGCTGACCGACCACTTCAAGCTGCTCTACGCGCGCGCCGCGCACCTGCACTGCCGTGGCTGTGGCAAGCCGGTCAGCCGCGACGACCCCGAATCCATCCACCGCGACCTTGGCCGCCGTGCCGCCGATGCCGGCGATCCGCGCCTGGTGGTGAGCTTTCCGGTGACGGTGCCGGCCAACTATTCCGAGGCCGAGGTCACCGCGCTGCTCGAGCGCCAGGGCTACACCCGCATCCACGCGCGCGACGGCGACGTGCTGCATGTGGTGCAGGACCGCTTCCGGCTCGGCAACGCCGACAAGGGCCGCGTCGTCGAGGCCATCGAATCGGCGCTGCGGGTCGGACAGGGGCGGGTCTCGGTGCGAGCGCTCGGCGACGCGGGCGAGACCGAGTGGCGCTACAGTGCCGACCTGCACTGCGCCGACTGCGACATTCATTACTCCGAAGCCTCGCCGAGCCTCTTCTCCTTCAATTCGCCGGTCGGCGCCTGCGACACCTGCCGCGGTTTCGGCCGCGTCATCGGTGTCGACTTTGGACTCGTCATTCCGGACGAATCGAAGACCCTCGCCGAGGGCGCGGTCAAGCCCTGGCAGACCGAGAGCTACCGCGAGTGCCAACTCGACATGGCCAAGATGGCCGCCAAGTACGGCGTGGCAATGGACGTGCCATTCCGCGACCTGCCCCAAGAACACCGCAACTGGGTGCTGGAAGGCGACCCGGCCTGGAAGAGCTGGGAATCCTCCTGGCCGCGCAAGTGGTACGGGGTGCGCCATTTCTTCGAGTGGCTCGAGACCAAGGCCTACAAGATGCACATCCGGGTGCTGCTGTCGCGCTACCGCAGCTACACCGAGTGCCCGGCCTGCCACGGTGCGCGGCTCAAGCCCGAGGCCTTGTTGTGGCGCCTCGGCGATCTGGCGGTGCATCAGCTCATGGCCCTGCCGGTGGACCGGGTTCGCAGCTTTGTCGACAGCCTGGCGCTGCCGGCCCCGATCGACGAGGCCACCGAGCTGCTGCTCGGCGAGATCGTCTCGCGGCTCAGGTTCCTGGCCGACGTCGGCCTCGGCTACCTGACCCTCGACCGCCAGTCGCGCACCCTCTCGGGCGGCGAGGTGCAGCGCATCAACCTCACCACCGCGCTCGGTACCTCGCTGGTGAACACCCTGTTCGTGCTCGACGAGCCTTCCATCGGCCTGCATCCGCGCGACATCGGGCGCATCCTCGGGGTCATGACACGGCTGCGCGACGCCGGCAACTCGCTGGTGGTGGTGGAGCACGATCCGCAGCTCATGTTCGCCGCCGACCGCCTGCTCGACATCGGCCCCGGCCCGGGCGAGCGTGGCGGGGAGATCGTTGCCTTCGCGCCGCCGGCCGAGGTCGCGGCCATGACCGATTCGCTCACCGGCGCCTACCTGTCGGGGCGCAAGCGTGTCGACACCCGCCGCCAGCCGCGTCCGGTGAGCATCGATACGCCGCGCCTGACCCTGCGCGGCGCCCGCCAGCACAACCTCGCCGGCATCGACGTGGCGATCCCGCTCGGTCGGCTCGTCTGCATCACCGGGGTCTCCGGCTCGGGCAAATCCACGCTGATCCAGGACGTGCTCTATCCGGCCCTGGGCAAGCACTTCGGCAAGCCGGGGGAGGCGCCGGGCGACTTCGACACGCTCGAAGGCGTCGATGCGCTGGCCGATGTGGTGATGGTCGACCAGTCCGCGATCGGCAAGAGCGCGCGCTCTAACCCGGTCAGCTACGTCGGCGCCTGGGACGCGATCCGCAACCTCTTCGCGGCCCTGCCCGAGGCAAAGACCCGCGGTTACACGCCGGGCACCTTCAGCTTCAACTCCGGCAACGGACGCTGCCCGACCTGCACCGGATCGGGTTTCGAACACGTCGAGATGCAGTTCCTGTCCGACGTCTACCTGCGCTGCCCGGACTGCGACGGCAAGCGCTATCGGCCCGAGATCCTCGAGCTGCGCTGGCAGGACCGCGCCATCGACGAAGTGCTGGAGATGACCGTCTCCGAAGCGCTGCAGTTCTTCGCCAACGAGCCCAGGGTAGCTGCCGTGCTGGCGCCGCTGGCCGACGTTGGCCTCGAATACCTGCGTCTCGGCCAGCCGGTGCCGACGCTCTCGGGCGGCGAAGCGCAGCGCCTCAAGCTGGCCGGCTACCTGGCCCTGGCGGCGCAGTCGGCGAGCAAGCGCAAATCCAAGACCGGCGCTGGCGGGCGCATGCTGTTCCTCTTCGACGAGCCCACCACCGGCCTGCACTTCGAAGACGTGTCACGACTGCTCGGAGCCTTCGAGAAGCTCCTTGGCGCCGACAACTCCCTGGTGGTGATCGAGCACAACCTCGACGTGATCGCCGCTGCCGACTGGCTCATCGACCTCGGCCCGGAAGGCGGCGAAGGCGGCGGCCGGGTGATCGCCGAGGGAACGCCCGGGGAGATCATGCACGTGGCCGGCTCGCACACCGGCGCAGCGCTCGCCGAATACACCGCGCAGCTGGCCGACATGGGCCGCAGCGCGGCCGGCGCGCTGGCAGTGGCCGAACCGCGTGCGCGCTACCTGCCGGCACCGGCAATCGAGATCCGCCACGCCCGCGAGCACAACCTCAAGAACGTCAGCCTCAAGATCCCGCGCGATGCCTTCACCGTGGTCACCGGTCTGTCGGGTTCCGGCAAGTCCACGCTGGCCTTCGACATCGTCTTCGGCGAAGGGCAGCGCCGCTATCTCGAATCGCTCAACGCCTACGCGCGCCAGTTCGTGCAGCCGGCCAGCCGGCCCGATGTGGACGCCATCTTCGGCATTCCGCCCACCGTCGCCATCGAGCAGCGCACCAGCCGCGGCGGCCGCAAGAGTACCGTGGCGACGCTCACCGAGATCCAGCCCTTCCTGCGGCTGATGTATGTGAAGCTCGGCACCCAGTTCTGCCCAAAGTGTGAGGTGGCGGTGAAGCCGCAGAGCTTCGAGGCCATCGCGGCGCAGATCATGAGCGATTTCCGCGGTCGTTCGGTGGAGCTGCTGGCGCCGCTCATCGTCAGCCGCAAGGGTCTTTACACCGACCTCGCCAAGTGGGCGCGGGCCAAGGGATTCGAGCAGCTCCGGGTGGATGGCGACTACCTGCCGACGCGCAAGTGGCCGCGCCTCGATCGCTACAAGGAACACAACATCGAGTTGCCGGTGGGCATGGTGGTGGTGGAACCGAAGAACGAGGCGCTGCTGCGCGAGCAGCTGCAGCTTGCGCTCGAGCATGGCAAGGGGGTCATCAAGCTGCTGGTGCTCGGCGAGCTCGACGCGCGGCCGGTGACCTTCTCGACGCTGCGGGCCTGCCCGTCCTGCGGCGACAGCTTCCCCGAGCCCGATCCGCGGTTGTTCTCCTACAACGCAAAGCACGGCTGGTGCCCGAGCTGCTACGGCACCGGCCTGCGTACCGTCGGCAAGGTCGATGACCCGGACGCGCTCGATCTCGGCGAAGCCGAGCTGCAGAGCGAGGAGCCCTGCCCGGCCTGTGCCGGTGCGCGGCTCAATCCGGTGGCGCGGGCGGTACGCTTTCGCGAGCTGGGCATCCACCAGTTGGCGGCAAGGCCGGTGGACCGCGTCGCCGAGTTCTTCGGCGAGCTCGTGCTGGCGCCGCGCGAGGCCGACATCGCCCGCGACCTGGTCAGCGAGATCCGCGGCCGGCTCGACTTCCTGCACCAGGTGGGCCTCGGCTACCTCGCGCTGGACCGCGCCGCGCCCACCCTGTCGGGCGGCGAGGCGCAGCGCATTCGGCTCGCCGCACAGCTCGGTTCCAACCTGCGCGGCGTGTGCTACATCCTCGACGAGCCGACCATCGGCCTGCATCCGCGCGACAACCGGCTGCTGCTCGACACCCTCGAAGCGCTCAAGGCGCGCGGCAACACCCTGCTGGTGGTGGAGCACGACGAGGACACCATCCGCCGCGCTGACCATGTCATCGACCTCGGCCCCGGCGCCGGGGTGCGCGGCGGTCAGGTGGTGGCCGAAGGCAGGCTCGCCGATCTCATGGCGGCGCCCGACTCCGCCACCGGGCGCTGTTTCCGCGAGCCGCTGATGCATCCGGTGAAGCCGCGTCGCGGGGTGGCTGACGACCATCCCTCGCTGGTGCTGCGCGGCGCCAGCCTGCACAACCTGCGCAAAGTCGATGCGCGGGTGCCGCTGGCACGGCTCACCGTGGTCACCGGGGTGTCGGGCTCGGGCAAGTCAACGCTCGCCCGTGATGTGTTGCTGAGCGGCATGCGTCAGCTGCTTGCCGCGGACGCCGCCAAAACCGCCGACGCGCCGGCGCTCGCCGGCTGCAGCGCGATCGACGGCTGGCAGCAGGTCGGCCGCGTGCTGGAGGTGGATCAGACGCCCATCGGCAAGACACCGCGCTCCTGCCCGGCCACCTACATCGGCTTCTGGGACGCGATCCGCAAGCTCTTCGCCGACACCAACGAGGCGCGCCTGCGTGGCTGGAAGGCCAACCGCTTCTCCTTCAACACCGGTGCCGGCCGCTGCCCCACCTGCGAGGGCCAGGGCCAGGTCACCATCGAGATGAACTTCCTGCCCGACGTGAAGGTACGCTGCGAGACCTGCGACGGCGCCCGCTTCAACCCCGAGACCCTGGCGGTGCGCTGGCGCGAGCGCACGATTGCCGAGGTGCTGGCGATGCCGGTCGAGGAAGCGGTGAGCTTCTTTGCCGCACACCCCGCCATTGCGCATCCGCTGCGCCTGCTCGAAGAAGTCGGGCTCGGCTACCTCACCCTCGGCCAGCCCAGCCCGACCCTCTCCGGCGGCGAGGCGCAGCGCATCAAGCTGGTCACCGAACTGGCCAAGGTACGGGGTGACGGTGGCATACTGCGGCCGGAGAAGCACACTCTCTACGTCCTCGACGAGCCCACCGTCGGCCTGCACATGGCGGATGTCGAGAAGCTCATCCAGGTGCTCCACCGGCTCGCCGATGCGGGCCACACGGTGCTGGTCATCGAGCATGACCTCGACGTCATGGCCGAGGCCGACTGGCTGATCGATCTCGGCCCCGAGGGGGGCGACGAGGGCGGCCGCATCGTCGTCGCCGGACCGGTCGAGCAGGTCTGTGCAACCAAGGCTTCGCATACCGGGCGCATCCTCGCGGAATTCATACGCGCCCGAAGTGTTAAACCAAAAGAGCCCGCCAGGGCCGCATCCCGGAAACGCAAGGAGAAACACGCATGAGCATCAAGAAGATCCGCCTGTGGGATCTGCCGACCCGCATTTTCCACTGGTCCTTGTTCCTGCTGGTGATGGCAGCGATCGTCACGGTCAAGATCGGTGGCAACGCAATGGTCTGGCATGGCCGTATCGGCGTCGCCATCGTCGGCCTGCTGGCCTTCAGGATCGTGTGGGGACTGGTCGGTTCGACCTATGCGCGTTTCGCCAATTTCGTGCGCGGCCCGGGCGCCATCCGCGCCTATCTGCAAGGCCGCTGGAAAGGGGTCGGCCACAATCCGCTCGGCGCGCTGTCGGTGCTCGCGCTGCTCGGGCTGCTGGTCTTCCAGGTGTCGACAGGTCTGTTCGCCAATGACGACATCTCCTTCAACGGACCGCTCTACCCGCTTGTCGGCAAGGACACCAGCGACTGGCTGAGCGGCCTGCACAACCAGGCGGAATGGTTCATCTACGGGCTGATCAGCCTGCACGTCGCGGCCATCGTCTATTACGTGCGGGTCAAGAAGGACAACATCGTCAAACCCATGATCACCGGCGAAAAGCAGGTGCGCGAGCACAGCGTCGAATCGGCCCGCGGCGGCGGCATCATTGCCCTGGTGGTGGCACTGGCGATTGCCGGTGGCGCGGCCTGGGCGGCGTCGGGCGGCATTGTCCCACCCCCGCCACCGCCGGTCGAAACGCCCGCTTGGTGATCGCGGCGATGAATCCGCAGGATCTCGAACGCCTGCTCTCGCTGGAGATGCCCTACGGCAAGTTCAAGGGCCGCGTGATCGCGGATCTGCCGGGCCATTACCTGGGCTGGTTCGCGCGCGAGGGCTTTCCGCGCGGCGAACTCGGTCGCCTGCTGGAGCTCATGTACGAGCTCGATCACAACGACTTGCGGGCCCTGCTCGAGCCGCTGCGCAGGCACGGTTGACCCGGCGGCCGGACTCCGCATAACGACAACGGCCACCCGAGGGTGGCCGTTCTGCATGTCGCGCTTCTCGCGCGGGCGGGTGTGACCGCTTATTCTTCTTCGCGGTACTTGTCGTGGCAGGACTTGCAGGCCTTGCCGAGTTCGCCGAACTGGGCCTTGATGGCGGCCTGATCGCCGGTGGCGGCGACCTTCTGCAGCTCGTTGGCCTGCATCACGAAGTTCTTGGCGATCTTGCCCACCTCGGCCTGCTCCTTGAAGAACGCGGGCTTGAGGCGGGTTTCATGCCAGCCGATGCCCTTGTCGGTGCCCGGGGCGTAGAGCGCGCCCATGCCGGAATTGGCCGTGGCGGCGATCAGGTTGGCCGCGGCCTGGACCTGATCCTTGTTGAAGGGTGTGCTGCCGTCGACCACCTGGGCCTTGATCTTGCCCATGTTCCAGGCCATGAAGGTGTAGCCGGACTGGCGGATCTTGATCATGTCTTCGGGCTTCATCTGGGCGGACGCGCCGGCGGCGATGGTGAGGGCTGCGACGCCGATCAGGCTGCGGACGAAGGGAAATTGCATCGGTGTTCTCCGGTTGTTTTACGGTGGGGGTTAGGGTGGAAGGCTGCCATTGCACACGTGCGGCCCGCCGGGTAAACGTCCGGCATTGCGGGTTTATTCCCGGCGCATGCCAGCCCGGTGTGACCGCGTGGACCACCCGGCGTTCCCGATGGTATATCAGGGTTTTCTTTATTTCGAGCCCGGGCATCCGTCCGCACGCGTCCCGACAGGCTGCTCAGCCATGTTCGAGCGCCCATTCCAGCGCCATCTCGAGGCGATCGTTGCCCCAGAACAGCTCTTTGTCCACCACAAAGGTCGGTGCGCCGAACACCCCCAGCTCACCCGCCTCTTCGGTCTGGCGGCGCAGCGCGGTCTTGTTTTCGTCGCTTGCGGCGCGCGCCAGCAGATCGTCGGCGGGCAGCCCCAGGTCCGAGAGAATCGCACCGATCACCGCCGGGTGAGAGATCTCGCGATCCTCGGCGAAGTTCGCGCACATCACCGCCTTGGCAAAGTCGGCGATCCACGGCTCGTCCTGGCCCAGCAGTGCTACCCGCGCAGCCAGCAGGCCGTTGCGCGGAAACACCGAGGGCTTGCACAGCGCCAGTCCATAGCGTGCGCACAGGCGCTCGAGGTCGCGCCACATGTAGCGCCCCTTGGGTGGGTAGATGTTGAAGGGCGAATCGTTCCAGCCCAGGCTCAGGAACACCGGCCCGAGCAGGAAGGGGCGCCAGCGCACCTTCACCCCGGCCGCGGCGGCGAGCTTTTCGATGCGCATCACCGAGAGATAGGAATAGGAACTGGCGAACTCGAACCAGAAGTCGATCGCGGGCTGCGTACTCATTGAGGGATCCTCTGCGGTTCAGGCGTTTGAAAGGAAAGGAAGGAGCTGCCGCAACACCTCGTCGGGCGACTCTTCGGGCAGAAAATGGCCGCCCGGCACCGGCGCGCCGCGAACATCGTCGGCATACTCGCCCCACACCGTCAGTACATCGTAACTGCGACTGACGAAACCGCGCTCGCCCCACAGCACCAGCAGCGGGCAGGCAATGCGCCGCCGGCCGAAATCGGCGCGGTCGTGTTCGAGGTCGATGCTGGCCGCCGCGCGGTAGTCCTCGCAACTGGCGTGCACGCCCTCGAGGCTCGAAAAGCAGCGCACGTATTCCGCCACCGCAGCCTCGTCGAAATGCGCCCCGGGCGCGGACCAGCGGCGCAGCTTCTCGCGCAGGAACCAGCCGGGGTCGGCACCGATCATGTGCTCGGGCAGGCCGTCGGGCTGGATCAGGAAGAACCAGTGGTAGTAGCCGGTGGCGAAGGCCTGGTCGGTGTGGTCGAACATGTGCAGTGTCGGCGCGATGTCCATCACGCAGGCGCGCTCGATGCGCGCCGGATGATCGAGTGCCAGGCGGTGGGCGACCCGTGCGCCGCGGTCGTGGCCGACCACCGCGAAGCGCTCGAAGCCCAGCGCGGTCATCACCTCGGCCAGGTCGCGGGCCATTTCGCGCTTGCTGTAGTTGCCGTGGTCAGGCTCGCCCGGCGGTTTGCTGCTGTCGCCGTAGCCGCGAAGATCGGGGCAGATCACGGTGAAATGCCGTGCCAGCTCCGGTGCCAGCCGATGCCACATCGCATGGGTCTGCGGATAGCCGTGGATGAGCAGCAACGGCGGTCCGTCACCGCCGGTCAGCAGATTGATCTCGGCGCCGCCGACGGGGATGCGCTGCTGCGTGAAAGCTTCTCCGAACATGGTCCATGTCCCTCGAGGTTAGCCTTGTCTGACAGTAGCGCAGCCGCCGGGCGGCGTCGACCATCGCAATGTCGGGGTGCCGCCGCGATTCTCTCATCCTTGCCCGAAGCGGCCGCGTACCATGCTGCGCTGCGCGGCCCCGCTCCAGCGCGGGTCCAAGAGCCCGGCGAGGCGTCGCCACAGGCTGTGGTGCGGCGTCCGCGCCGTGGCATCCCTGCGGATGACCAGTACCTCGGCGTGCCTGACCGCGCTCAGCACCGCGCTGCCGGGTCGATCGAGCAACAGGTGCTCTCCGGGGCGGATCACGAAATCGCGCGAATCGCCGTGCTGGGTAATCCAGACTTCACCGCTCAGGCCACTCACCTCGAGGCCCGCGGCATTTTCGAGAATCAGGCTGCGACGGCCCTCGATCTGTCGTCTATCGCATGAGATGCTTGCATTCATCGTCCGGCCCTCCTAAGGTCGCGAATCAGGCAGAAGAGGATTTTCGTCTGCCGTTCCTGAAGTATTGGCAGTCGACCGGTTCCGTACAAACGGTGAATCGGCATCATTTTCATGAGAAAAACGCATGGATGAACCGCTGCTCAGACTCCCCCCGCTCGATCCCCTCCGGGGTTTCGTGGTGGCCGCTCGGCACCTCTCCTTCACCCGCGCGGCCGAAGACCTGTGCCTTACCCAGTCGGCCATCAGCCGCCAGGTCCAGACCCTCGAGAGTGCGCTCGGCCTGCGTCTCTTCGAACGTGGCACCCGCCAGCTCTCCCTTACCCCCGCCGGCGCACAGCTGCTGCGCGCGGCCGAAGGTTGGCTCATGGATTACGCCGAACTTGCAGAGCGGCTGCAGCACGGCCAGCAGCGGCGGCCGGTGACCGTCACGGCCAGCATCGGCATCGCCACCCTGTGGCTGGTGCCGCGACTGGCACAGTTCCAGCGTCTGCATCCCGACATCGACGTGCGTCTCGCTGCCGGCAATCGCCTGCTCGACCTTCGCCGCGATGGCATCGACGTGGCGATCCGTTATTGCGCCGATAAGGACGCGCCGCCCGGCGCCGAGCGCCTGTTCGGCGAATCGGTGGTGCCGGTGGCGAGTCCCGTGCTGGGTCTCGTGCAACTTGACGGCGATGCCTTGTCCCGGGTCGCACTGCTGGAGTTCGACGACCCGCGCTACCCCTGGCTGCGCTGGGACGACTGGCTGGCCGCTGCCGGGCTCGAAGGCATGAGCCCGCGCGCCCGGCTCACCTATTCACACTACGATCAGCTGATCCACGCCGCGGTGGCGGGTCAGGGTGTGGCGATCGGCCGTACCCAGCTGGTGGACCGACTGATTTCCGCAGGCCAGTTGGTGCCGCTCGGCAATAGTCGACGCGATGTCGCGGGGCGCGGTTTCTGGCTCATCAACGCCTTGGCCGAGCCGCCGGAGAACGTGCGCCGCTTCGGCGAATGGGTGCGCAGCGAGGGCGCACTGTCGCTTGCCGAATCGGCGCGCGAATGAACCTGTCACGGCACGTAGGTTCTCGCCATATCATTCTTTCGAGCGATTGGTTCAGTAGCGCGTCGTAGAGAAAAACGATCGCGTTGAGCGCCTGCGATTGAGTCGAGGCCGAGGCACGCCTTTGACCGCCGCAGAATGCGGGCCGATTTCGAGCGCGAAGCGGCAAAGATGGAAACCGCGGTACAGCGGATGATGGATCGGCATGCACAGGCAGATGCCAGGCCATCTTCCGACCCTGAGACCGAGCGCGCCGTCCGCACTCGCGAACGGCTTACCCATGAGGCTGCAAGGATCCGCGCTTGGCTTGCCGAGCATTCGGAGGATCGCAAGGGCGCCAAAGGTGCGATCAGGCTCTCTAACCGCACGGACAACGAGTCAGCCAAGATGGCCACCGGCAAGGGCGTGATCCAAGGCTACACCGGCGTTGCCACGGTCGATGCAAAAGCTCAGGTCGTGCTCGACGCCCAGGCCCACGGCACCGGCAGCGAACAGGAACTGTTCCTCGGCGCAGTCGAAGGCGCCGAGCCCTACCGAAGCGACGGGACGGCCATCTGTGCGGACGCCGGCTATCACTCGGAAGCAAACCTCAAGGCCCTTTCCGAGCGCGGCATCGACGCATGGATCTGCGACAACCAGTACCGTTCGCGCGATCCACGCTACGCCGGGCAGGAAGCACACAAGGTCAAGCCCGATCCGCTGTGGGACAAGTCGAAGAAAAAGAGCAAGACCCAATGCTTCCGCCCACAGGATTTCAGGCTCGCGGACGACCATAGCCACTGCATCTGCCTGGCCGGCAAGCGGCTGTATTCCAATGGATCGGACTGGACGATCGGCGGACGCAAGGCCATCAAGTTCTGCGGAGCTGTGCGCGACTGTTTGCCGTGTGCGTTACGTGGCCAGTGTCTGAGGAAACCCGACACCACCAAGACGCGCCAGGTTGCCTTCTTTATGGCCAAGCGGCACAACAAGCGGCTGACCCGCTTTAGCTTACGCGGAAAGAGGAAG
The DNA here is from genome assembly GCF_009800965.1 of Cognatazoarcus halotolerans. Lineage (GTDB taxonomy): Bacteria > Pseudomonadota > Gammaproteobacteria > Burkholderiales > Rhodocyclaceae > Cognatazoarcus > Cognatazoarcus halotolerans. The sequence continues at coordinate 82,172 of NZ_WUAF01000015.1, forward strand.
GTCGACGGGCAGTGGAAGCTCTACTGCATTGTGCACAACATCAAAAAGCTGGCGCATCACGGGTATGCGGGATAGATTGGCGGAAACCGGACGGGATGGCCCGGTAAAGCTATGAGACGGGATCTGGTAATGCGAAAACGGAGACACTGAAAGATGAGGTGTCTGATTCAGCCGGCGAGGGCCGGACGTCCCGATTCGGCCCGGAAACGGGTTTTTCTACAGCGTCGTTAGCGAACAGGTCCGTATGCCAAGCTTTGTGTGGGATCGACAGCCAGCCGAAGCATTCTCCGAACCATATGAGTACGGAGGGCAGGAACAGTTTGCGCGCGAAGCCAATGCCGTACTCAGTGAGCTAAAGGCGCACTACGCACTATTGGATCGGGCCTTTGCTGGCGACGAGAGGACAGCTGAAAAGGCAGTGTGGATGCTGCAAGTTGACGCGCTAGGCGCTTTGACGGACGCATTGGCCCTTACCAACGATAAGCGGCATCGTTTGGTCTCGCGGCTTTTTCGGGATGTCGTTGAAACAATGGATGCGTCGTTCTACTTCTTCCACGGCAGAGAGAAGGCACAGGCTAATCTCGCCAAGTGGTACGAGAACGAGGTCATACCCCACCGGGTTTTTCGAGAATTCATTAAGCCCCATCACGGGGATAAACAGTTTGAGCGCCTGCGGTCCGCCTACAATGACTTCAGCAAGTACACCCATCGAACCTATCGAGCATTGCTCATGAGCTACATCCTTGCTTCGGAGGATAAGCTCGCTTACGACGGCTTCCGTCGCTTAGACCCAGATTACGTGCTCCCACACGTTGTCTCATTTTCGTATGCAGTGATTGCCATGCTGATAAAGCGATTTGTCGAGTTCGCAACTGCGACCGAACAGATCTCCGAGGAGCAGGCACAGGTACTCTGGGCGAAATGCCTTGAATCGGAATCTGTTCCCCGTCGCTTTGGATCGGGGCCTGGTCAGCGAATGCGGGGACCACTCATTGAACTCAATGTTCGCTAACCCTGCGTTCGAGGCAACCTGCGTGAAAAGCCGCGTAGGCACCTTAACTCCACGTTGAGGCTGTAGAAAAACCCTCCCTTCCCGCCGAGCACATCAATCCCCCCGGTATAATTCGGCATCTCCCGCCGGAGCCTCCCGATGCCGCGCTTCAAGACCCCTGATTATGGTTTGAAGATGATCCCGGTGGATTTCGAGCGGCAGGTCTTGCCCGGTTCCTTCGAGTTCGCGCTGTGTCATCTGGTTGATCGGGAACTGGATCTGTCGGGCCTTCGGGCCCGCTTTCGCAATGACACATCAGGGGCGCCCGCATTCGAACTGGCACTCTTCGCGCCGCCGCTATGGCTATGAGTTGACGGCTGATACTTCCTCGGTCTTGAAGTCTGCGGGCAGCACAACCTCAAGCAACTCGACATCATCGCTGTGGCCAAGTTCTCGATGGCGGATTCCAGGTGGTTGGTGGACACAGGAGCCAGCTTCCAGCCGAACGACGCCCTGTCCTTCGTATTCAAATTCAATCCAGCCCTTCAGCACATAGACCAACTGGAACTCAGTCTGGTGGAGGTGCGGCTGACTTGAGAACTCCGTGCCACCTGCGGCACGAATGACGTGCGCCACTACTCGACCTTGCGTCGCTTCCTTGATCCCCAGGTCGCGGTACTCGAAGAAGGATCGAAGCCCGCGCTCGAATTTGGCGTCTCTGGCGTGAGTTGCAACGAAGCCTTGGGTAGTCATTCGCGTCTCCTTCGGCGAGGTGTCCATGGTGGGGGCTGGCTGTGCGGCCCCAGCGTCTGAATTCACCGGCCTGCGCGGCTTCTCGCGCAGGCCGGTGAAGTGATCGGTTGTGCATCGCGTCACGGCATTGAGCATGAACTGGCAATGGCTGCAAACCCGGTTGGAATGCCCTTCCGGGGGACTGTCTTTGAGAGCGATCTCCGTCCTGGTGGTGGCTTCCATGCCCGTTGCAGCCACTTCAATCCAGTGGCCTTGGCCTCTGAACGAAACTCCACCTTGGCAATGTAGTTTATGCCTGGCTCCACGGTTAGAGGAAGTTCAGCGTTGTCAATGCCGATCTAAAACTGACACGCTTTTGCCCATATTGCCGATTTAAAACTGATACACCCCCAAGTCATAGTCATGCGCTTTGCTCGCCCTGGAGAGAGGGCCGAAGGCCCGAACGTAGGGG
>NZ_WUAF01000016.1 GCF_009800965.1 Cognatazoarcus halotolerans
GCTCTCGGCCCGCGGGCCGAGAGCATCGGCCACTTCATTCTTCCCTTCCATCTTTGAACTCCTTGTCAAAAATGGGTGGGGAATTTTCAGTTCCCACAACTGGGGATTATTGGGTTCCTACTGACAGGTGTATGACATGCGCGCCAACATGCCTGTTTTCGGAAAGCGCACGCCCTTCACCCGTGACTACTTCCGCACGCCGCCCAACGCTGCGGCCGGCCAGCCGCGCGACAAGTTCGAAGACGTTTTCGGCAGCGATCCGCGCGGCGGCCCGGCCGCGCTGTCGGCGCGAGAGGACACTGGCGAGGCGGGGCGCTGGCGCCGCTTCACGCGCGATCAGATCGCGCAACGAGGCGACAACTTGGACATCGCTTGGCTGAAGGACGAAAGCGGTGAAACCTCGGAGAAAACATGTGACGAGCCGGCCACGGTGGCACACCTGGTACTAAGCGAACTGAATGCCGCGGTGCTTGAACTTCGAGCGTTGCTTGAAGAGCTTGGCGAGGACCCCGACCAGTCACTTGAGGACATCGGAATTGATGTAGCCCGCCCGTCAGAGGTACCCGAGTGAGCCAACTTCCATCGAGTTGGGCGATTGCCCCGTTGGGCGACTTGCTCGAAGAAATCCTGGGTGGAGGCACACCGGACAAGTCCAAAGCCGAGAACTTTCGCGGCGATATTCCCTTCATGACCGTGAAAGACATGCATTCGCGCTTCATAGACGACACCAAAGACCACATTTCGCAAGAAGCCTTGGTATCAAGTGCCAGTCGTGTTGTGCCAGCAGATACGCTGGTGGTTGCTAGTCGAATGTCGCTTGGAAAGATCGTGCGCCCGACACAGGCAGTCGCAATCAATCAAGATCTAAAAGCCCTTTTTCTTCGTGATGGTGTGAGCAAGACGTACATAGAGTATGTATGGCGGGCAAACGCAATCCGCATACAGGCGATGGGCACTGGCACGACCGTGAAGGGAATACGACTTGAGGATATCCGAGGATTGGAGGTGCCCGTTGCACCGGCTGCAGAACAGCTCCGCATCGCCGACCAACTCGACACCCTGCTGGCGCGCATCCAAGCCTGCCAGGATCGCCTGGAGGCCATTCCGGCGTTACTCAAGCGGTTTCGTCAGGCGGTTCTCTCTGCGGCAACTTCGGGACAGTTGACGGACGATTGGAGAGAAGCCCAATGCTCTTCTATTCCAGGCGCGAGTCATGAGCTTGAAGCAATCCTTCGCGATCAATCTGGCCATTTGCGGATTCGTGGTGAAGCGGCTCGTGTTACGCCAGAACTGCTTTACGAAGTGCCCGAATCCTGGGCTTGGGTACTCAATCATCAATTGGCAGTGGATGACTCGAACGCAATCTGTGCAGGCCCATTTGGCACGATATTCAAGGCCAAGGACTTTCGCGACGAGGGTGTTCCCATCATCTTCTTGAGGCACATTGGGGATGGAAACTACCTAACGCACAAGCCCGGGTTCATGGACGCGCAGGTGTGGCGAGAACTCCACCAGTCGTACTCTGTCTTCGGTGGTGAGCTTCTGGTTGCGAAGCTAGGAGACCCACCTGGTACCGCCTGCATCTATCCAACGGGCATTGGAACGGCCATGGTCACGCCCGATGTGATGAAGATGAGCGTGAACTCGCAAGCTGCGGAGTCGCGCTATCTGATGTACTTCTTCAACTCCCCGAACTCGAAGAAGATAGTTGAAGCTCTTTGCTTTGGCGTTACGCGGCTGCGAATCGACTTATCGATGTTCAAGACCTTTCCAATCCCGCTTCCGCCACGATTGGAACAAGCCGAAATCGTCCGCCGCGTCGAAGCCCTCTTCGACTTTGCCGACCGCGTCGAAGCCCGCCTGCAATTCGCACGCAACGCCGCTCTACGCCTGACACCAGCGCTGTTGGCCAAAGCCTTCCGCGGCGAACTCGTCCCGCAAGACCCCGAAGATGAGCCGGCTAGCGCGCTGCTAGAGCGCATCGCCGTCGAACGCCCCACCCCAACACCTAGCCGCCGGCCCCGATCACCCCGCGTCGGCCGCCTACCCCGCGCACCGAAGGAAACTGCCAGCATGACCAAAAGCCGCCAGGACGACGACGTGATGGGCCAGCCGTACTTGGCCGAGCACCTGCGCCGCATGGGTACGCCCGCCAGCGCCGAGACCCTGTTTAAAGTAGCGGAGTTGCCCGTTGCTGACTTTTACAAACAACTGTCCTGGGAGGTCGCGCAAGGCCACGTGCAGGACAACCAGACCACGCTGGAGCCCGGGCATGCGGCTTGATAAGGTCAGCATCGACGGCTTCAAGAACCTTCGCGGGCTGGAGCTAGACTTCGATGAGCGCCAGCTCACCACGGTGCTGATCGGCCAGAATGGCGCCGGTAAATCCAACCTCATCGAGGCCATTACCCAGGTCTTTCGCTGGGTGGACCTAAGGCGCAACGAGCCGCGCTTTCGCTACCGGGTCACCTATCGCATCCAACCTCAGGGCTCAGCGGTGCCAAACCCGCCGAGCATTTGTCTGAGCAACTTCCCTGACGAACCAGCCATTCGAGTCAATGGCCAAGCGGTCAAGCGCACCGAGTTCGAGCGGCGCAAAACCGAGTGGTTTCCAGACCTTGTTTTTGGATACTACTCAGGCGGCAGCCGCCGGTTGGAAGCGCTCTTCGACAGCCATCAGCGGCGCTATTACGACGATATCAAGCGCGAAGACGATGGTGAGAAGGTTGCCAAGGCGCAGGAAGCCCGACGCCTTTTTTACTGCAGGCCCATTCATGGCGTGCTGGCACTGATGGCGCTGTTTGCCTTTCCCGATCCCAAGGTCACCGACGAGCTGGCTGGCCGCTTGGGCATCACGGGATTTCACTCCTTGCTGGCGCTCTTCCGAGAGCCTTGGTTTGCCAAGGGCAAGAGAGTCTATGCGGAAACCCTGTGGGGGGCCGCCGGCCCGGCAGGCCGCGCTGCACGCCGCTTCAAGGAACTCGCATTTCACCCGTTTGCACTGGAAGGTAATGCGGTCGACGACTATCGCGACAAGAAGCAATCGGAACCACAATTCGCAGCATTCTTGCCGTCGCTTGAACGGCTCCAAGAGTTAGCCTCTCAGTTTAAAAATGAGCGGGAAATGTTCTACGCACTGGAGGCCATGGACATTTCCGACCTGGTACGCGAAATCCAGGTCTGGGTGACGCGCAGCAACGATGCTAGCGGCGACGTTGGCTTCGCTGACCTCTCGGACGGCGAGCGGCAATTGCTGATGGTGCTGGGCTTGATCCGCGTCTCGCGGGGCAAACGAGCGCTATTCCTGCTGGACGAACCCGACACGCACCTCAACCCGCATTGGCAGCATAGCTATTTAAAGCTGATCGAAGACTGGACCGGAATCGCAGCCGAGAAGGAGCATTGCCACATTGTGCTGACGTCCCACAACCCGCTGACGATTTCTGCGCTGTCGCGCGACGAGGTTCGCGTTCTTGCCCAGACCGAGGATGACCGCGTAACTGCAACCGCGCCCTACACGGATCCGCGGGGCATGGGTTTCACAGCCACGCTAACCGAGATCTTCGGTCTGTCGACGAGCTTGGATATAGAGACGCAGCGCCTTGTAGATGAACGGAACGAGCTACTGCAGCTTACTGACCGGACCGAGGCACAGCAGCGCACGCTCATCGCGCTAAATGATCAGCTCGCCCGACGTGGCTTTCTCAATGAAGACCGGGAGCCGCTGTACCAGGATTTCCTACGCGCCTGGCACGACGTACGCTATGCCGACAGACCACCCCTGACTCCCACCGATTTGGAAGCTCGACGAAACGCGATGAAGGCGTTGATCCAGCAACTGACTACTTCGGAGGGCAAGCAGTGATCTACGTCCCTCGTGATCCAACATTGATTCCAGAAAGAGTGCTCAAGGTTGCTGAGCGTGCTCAGGCTCAACTCGAGGCTTTGCCGCCCGCTGAACGTTCAGCATTCATCGAGAAGAAGTCACATGTGTGGCGCGGCTTCGCCCGCTATCTAGCCAAGATGTCGCACGAAAAGTGCTGGTATTCGGAGAGCGGGTGCGTCCAGTCTTTTAAGGACGTGGATCACTACCGCCCCAAGAAGCAGGCTAAGCGCAGCGAAACAGAAGCCGATGATGGCTACCCCTGGCTCGCGTTCTCTTGGGAAAATTTCCGACTTGCCGCGCAACGATCTAATCAGGTCAACCGTGATGAGAACACCAATGAATCGGTCGGTAAGGGCGCGTGGTTCCCGCTGATGCAGGGTAGCAAGCGGGCAACCTGGGACGATCGCTGCGTCGCCGATGAGCGTCCGGTGCTGTTGGATCCGGCCAGGGTCGCGGACGTCAGACTAATCGAAGTCACAGCAACGGGAAAGATGGGGCCAACTAAGTACTGCTTGGGCCAGTGCGAGAGAACCCGAGTCAGTGAGACCGTGAAAATGCTAGGGCTGGACCTGCCTGGGCTGGTGTCGGCACGGCAACGCGCAATGCGCTTGGTTCAAGAAATCGTAGAGTTGGTTGAGCAGAATAAGAGCGCCGCCGAACTGAGCGCAGCAGCCTCTGCTTTTGTATCCAACCATCTGCGCGCGGACAACCAACTGGATATGCTTCAACGGCTGACGACGCCAAACCAACCGTTCGCGTCAGCAGCGAGAGCCCAGCTGAAACTGATGGGGTACGAGGACCTGTGCCTTCGCACCGAACTGGCAGAGGTAGCCGTATGAGCGACATAAAGCTCTTTCGCCTGCAATCAGGCAAGGCCGTTGAACTACAGGGTGATGCTTCCGACCTGGAGAAGCCGCTGCAGACGTTGATCGAGACTAATCTGGTGCCCTTGCTCGGCATTCGTTTTCTGGCTACAGAATACTCAACGGGTAAGACGCACGGCGGTCGCATCGACTCGCTTGGGCTGGACGAAAACAACTGCCCAGTGATCTTGGAATACAAGCGCTCGGTGGGTGAAAACGTCATCAACCAGGGCCTGTTCTATCTGGATTGGTTGATGGACCACCAGGCCGAGTTCAAGCTGCTGGTGATGGACGCGTTAGGGAAGTCGGCGGCGGATGCCATCGACTGGAGCGCACCCCGTTTGGTGTGTATTGCAGCGGACTTCACCAAGTACGATGGGCATGCTGTGCAGCAGATCAACCGCAATATCGAGCTGATCCGCTACAGGCGTTTTGGCGAAGAGCTGCTGCTCCTAGAGCTCGCCAACGCGACCAGCAGCGCCAACGGCAAAACTCCCGCCACCAAACCGGCCCGGCTGTCACCGGCCGATTCGATTCAAACCAAACCAGCTCAGCGTGATCGCTCATTTGCGGAGTGGCTGCCCCTACTACCAGCGCATCTGACCGAATTGCTGTCCTCACTGGAGGACTACGTGATGTCCTTGGGCGACGACGTGCAACGCAAAGAACTACGGCTGTACGTTGCGTTCAAGCGACTTAAGAATTTCGCAACGATCGTGGCGCAAAAGAACCGCTTAGTTCTCTATCTGCACCTCACACCCAGCACGCTGAAGCCATCCCCACCCACCGGTCGCGACGTCAGTGAGCAAGGCCATTGGGGAACCGGCGACTTAGAGTTGTCCGTTGCCAGTCAGGCCGATCTCGAAATTGCAAAGCCTTATATCTTGATGTCGTACCAAGGCCGAGGCATTGTCGACAAATCAGAGCCGAACGCCGGCTAACGACATTACCACCGTCAAAGTGGGCGTGCTGTCCATATAGCAGCTTCGGCCGACGTTCTACCATTCGATCACTTTCAGTTCCCAGGAACGACCGTTCAGCCCCTTGAACCCCAGGCAATTCGCTCCCTCCGAATTGCCCCCTCGGCCGTTGAGAAGGCACCACCACGAAGCCCAGCGCCCCATCACTGGGCACGGCATCCCCTGAACTCACCTCGCCCTGTCCGCGCACTCACGCCGCAAAGAATCCACAAGACATTGATGTGAATAGAGAAACGGCTATTTGAGCCTCGCCCCGTCGCCCTGGCACACAAATCGCTTAATGCCTCGCAACTGGTCTGACCGGTCAGATCTTACGGACTTGGGCGATGACGACGCTTTCAAACAACGCGGCACAGATGCTGCAGCAACAGATTATCGATGGGCGGCTGGGTAGCGGTTCGATGCTGCCGGGGCAGCGTGCACTGGCGGCATCGATGGGTATCAGCCGGGCTTCGCTGCGCGAGGCGATCTCGATGCTCGAGGCGCTGGGGATGGTGCGTTCCCAGCCGGGCAAGGGGGTGATCGTTACCAGCGGCAAGGCGCGGCCGGAATCGGAGCTGCCGGCGGGGCCGGCTTCGGTGCCTGCCGCCGAAGTGTTCGAGTTTCGCGAGGTGATCGAGCCGGCAGCGGCGGCGATGGCGGCGCGGCGGATGGCACCGCGCGATGCGTCGCGCCTGTGGAGTCTGCATGCTGAACTCGAGCAGGCGATCGCTCATGGCGACCTGGTGGGCGCCTCGGAGGCTGACCTGGCCTTTCACCTGCTGGTATCGGAGATGTCGGGCAATCAGCCAATGCAGCAGGCGGCGCTGCAGTTCCGCCCTCACCTTGCGTACAGCCTGCGCCTGCCCTTTGCCGACCATACCCGCATTGGCGAGACCGCCGCCGAGCACCAGCGCATCACCCTGGCGATCACCAGCGGCAACCCCGAGGCGGCGCGTGCCGCGATGCTCGCCCACCTGCACCACTCGGCCGACCGCGCGGGCCTGCGCATGGACGGCCAATGATCTTCTCACCCACTCCCTCACCCTAGACAGGAGATTCAGATGCAACGTCGTTCCTTCATTCAGTTGATCGCGATCACCGCGGCCTCTTTCGGCATGCTTGCCTCCACCACCGCCAGCGCGGACGTGCTCGCCGATGTGCAGAAGGCCGGTGTGCTGAAGGTTGCCGTGCCGCAGGACTTTCCGCCCTTTGGCACGGTCGGCACCGATCTCAAGCCGCGCGGCTACGACATCGACATGGCGAACCTGATCGCCGGCGACCTGGGTGTGAAGGTGGAACTGATCCCGGTGACCAGTACCAACCGCATCCCCTACCTCACCACGGGCAAGGCGAACCTGGTGATCTCCAGCCTCGGCAAGAATCCGGACCGCGCCAAGGTGATCGATTTCTCCGATGCCTATGCGCCCTTCTTCAACGGCGTGTTCGGACCGGCGGATACGAAGGTCGCCAAGCCGGCCGACCTTGCCGGCAAGGTGCTCGGCGTGACACGCGGTTCGGTCGAGGATCTGGAACTCACCAAGATCGCCCCGGCCGATCTCACCATCAAACGCTTCGAAGACAACAACGCCACCATCTCGGCCTACCTCACCGGTCAGGTGCAGCTGGTGGCGACCGGTAACGTCGTGGCCGCTGCGGTGAACGACATGACCAAGCTGCGCCGGCTCGACGCCAAGTTCCTGATCAAGAACTCGCCCTGCTATGTGGGTGTGGCCAAGGGCGAAGGCGCGCTGATGGCGAAGGTGAACGCGATCATCGCCAAGGCGAAGAGCGACGGCCGTCTCGAGGCGATCTCGCAGAAGTGGCTGCAGCAGCCGCTGCCGAAGGATCTCTGAAGCCACCGTCAATTGGCGGCCGGCTGTGCGCCGGCCGCGTGAATCCAAGATAGAGAACGATCCATGGCCTATCAATTCGAATTTACTCCGGTCTTCGAGCATGCCGACCTGTTGCTCAAGGGCGCCGGCTTCACGCTGGCGCTGACGGTGACCGGCGCAGTACTGGGCATCGGCCTCGGCATCGTCGGCGCGATCTGTCGCGCCTGGCAACTCAAACCCTTCAACTGGCTGTTTGGCGCCTATGTGGAGGTGATCCGCAACACGCCCTTCCTGGTGCAGCTGTTCTTCATCTTTTTCGGTCTGCCTTCGCTCGGCGTGAAAATGGGCGAATGGGAGGCCGCGGTGCTGGCGATGGTGATCAACCTCGGCGCCTATTCCACCGAGATCATCCGCGCCGGCATCATCGCCACCCCGCGCGGACAGCTCGAAGCGGCGGCCAGCCTGGCGATGAGCCGTGCCGAGACCTTTCGCCACGTGGTGCTGCGCCCTGCCCTGCAGAAGGTCTGGCCGGCACTCACCAGCCAGGTGATCATCGTCATGCTCGGCTCGGCGGTGTGCTCGCAGATCGCCACCGAAGAGCTCACCTTCGCGGCCAACTTCATCCAGTCGCGCAGCTTCCGCGCCTTCGAAACCTACTTCGTCACCACCGCCATCTACTTCGCGCTGGCAGTGCTGCTGCGCCAGGTGTTGATGGCGCTTGGCCGACGCTTCGTGATCGGGAGGCCCGCCTGATGTTTACCCAGTTTTCCACCTGGGACATCGTCCGCAACCTGCTCGAAGGCGGCAAATGGACGCTGGCGCTGACTCTCATCGCTTTCGTACTGGGTGGCATCGCCGGCCTGCTGGTGCTGTTTGCCCGCATCGCCGGGAGCCGCCTGCTGCAGACTGCTTCAAAAGCCTACATCGAGGTCTTCCAGGGCACGCCGCTGCTGATGCAACTGTTCATCGTGTTCTTCGGGCTGTCGCTGGCCGGTGTGGACGTTTCACCCTGGGTGGCCGCAGCGATCGGCCTCACGCTGTTCACCAGCGCCTATCTGGCCGAGATCTGGCGCGGCTGCGTGGAGTCGGTTTCGAAAGGCCAGTGGGAGGCCTCGGCCAGTCTCGCCATGCGCTACACCGAGCAGATGCGCTACGTGATCCTGCCACAGGCGCTGCGCATCGCGATTCCGCCCACGGTGGGTTTCTCGGTGCAGGTGGTCAAGGGCACCGCAGTGGCCTCGATCATCGGCTTTGCCGAACTCACCAAGACCGGCTCGATGCTCGCCAATGCCACCTTCCAGCCCTTCATGGTGTTCGGCTTCGTGGCGCTCGGCTACTTCTTCCTCTGCTATCCGCTGTCGCTGTATGCGAAGCATCTCGAAAGGAAATTCCATGTCGCTCGTTAAGATCGCCGGACTGCACAAGCACTTCGGCAGCAACCATGTCCTAAAGGGCATCGACCTCGAGATCGCCGAAGGCGAAGTGGTCGCCATCATCGGCCGCAGCGGCTCGGGCAAGAGCACCCTGCTGCGCACCATCAACGGCCTGGAGTCGATCGACGACGGCGAGATCGTGGTGGACGGCGCGACCCTGCACGCCGGCGACAAGGATCTTCGGCCGCTGCGCCTCAAGGTGGGCATGGTGTTCCAGCAGTTCAACCTCTTTCCGCATCTGACCGCGGGCGAGAACGTGATGCTGGCACCGACCGTGGTCAAGAAGACCCCGCGCGCCGAGGCGATGGAGATCGCCCGCAAGATGATGGCCAAGGTCGGTCTTGCCGAGAAGTTCGACAGTTATCCGGACCAGCTCTCCGGCGGTCAGCAGCAGCGCGTTGCCATCGCCCGCGCGCTGGCGATGAATCCGCGCGTGCTGCTGTGCGACGAGATCACCTCGGCGCTCGATCCGGAGTTGGTGAACGAGGTGTTGTCGGTGGTCAAGCAGCTCGCCGCCGAGGGCATGACCCTGGTGATGGTCACCCACGAAATGCGCTTTGCCCGCGAGGTGGGCGACAAGCTGGTATTCATGTATCAGGGCCGCGTGCATGAGGCCGGACCGCCCAGGGAGCTGTTCGCCAATCCGCAGACCGAAGAGCTCGCCAGCTTCGTGGGCTCGATCAACTGAACGCGTGGTCGCGCCGCGGTGGCACCGCGGCGCAGCCGTCGCGAGCCGGCGGCGCGCTGCAAACAAGGCAACAAGAATCGAAAGCCCTTGACCCCGGCCTTCGCAGGGGCGACGTATCGTTGGCGATCGCAGAACCATCGATTCAGGCGCTGCAGGCGAATCGCCATGCCACTCGCGGGCCTGCAGCGCCCCTTGCGTTTCGACGACAGGGGATGATCGCGGCGCCCTGCCCGCGATGACGGCGGCGACTGACGCAGGCTGCGGGCAGGTGAAACCTGCCGCTGCAAAAAGATTCATTTTTGTTGACTCTTATAAACTCTCGTCCTATACCACAGCCACACCCCCCGGAATCGCGCGGTCACGACAGCGGAGCGAGATCCCCGACCTGTGGCGCGCTTGTAAGGCGGTCGGCACCCTGGAGCAACACAAATGGACGAACCGATATACCCCGCGTGGAGCGGCGAGGCCGCAAGAATCCGCAAGCAACTCGCGCCAGCACCGCTGGCCGGGTTCAAGGCCTTCTCGGCGAACGTTTTTGCGGACGGTGCGCTGACGCGCAAGGCCAAGGAGTTGATCGCCATAGCGGTCGCCCACGTCACCCAGTGTCCGTACTGCATTCGTGGGCATACCGCCTCGGCGTTGAAGAGCGGCGCCACCGAGGAGGAGATCATGGAGGCCATCTGGGTAGCGGCCGAGATGCGCGCCGGCGCGGCCTATGCGCATTCGACGCTGGCAATCGAAACGATGCGGGCCACACGCGAGCGTACCGAAGAATGATGCCGGCGACGCTCGAGCGCTTGCGCGCCGAACACGACAACCTCGAACGCCTGGTGAAGCTGCTCGACGCCTGTCACCCCACCAGCATCGAAACCGGCGCCAAGCCTGTGGAGGTGCTCGTCGATACGCTCTACTACCTGACCCGCTACCCGGACGTAAGCCACCATCCCCTCGAAGACCGGATCGTCGAACGCCTGCAGAAAAATGGCAGGCTGCCGCCCGGCCTTGGCGAAGAGATCGAGGCGCAACACCTTACCTTGGCGCGACAGGGCGCCGACCTGATGCGCGATCTGGAATCGGCGGCGCGCGAGGAGACCATGTCCTGGTTGCTGCTGGAGACCAATCTGCGGCTCTACGCCGAGCGCTTGCGGCACAACATGGCGGTCGAGGAGCTCGCCCTCTTCCCGGCAGCGCAACGCTACCTGGATACGGCGGACTGGCGCGCCATCGAGAAGGCGGTGCCACATCCCGGACGCGATCCGCTCTTTGCAAAAGTGGTTGGTGCGCGCTTTGCGCAGCTTCATCGGGTAATCGCCGCCGAGGCAGACTGCGGTTGCGCCGATGCATCGCCATCCCCCTGACGGAGACCCTCATGCCCACCCCAAGCCCAGGCCGCCCCAGATTTCTCAAGCTGCCCAGCATTCGCTTTCCGATTGGCGCCTTCGTCTCCATCGGGCACCGCCTTTCGGGGGTCGTGCTGCTCATTGGGTTGCCGTTTCTGGCAATTGCGCTTGAGCAATCCTTGCGCAGCGAAGCCGACTTCGCGGCGCTCGCCGCACAGTGGGCGGGACCATGGCGCAGCCTGTTGCTGGTCATCGTGGTGTGGGCTGCTGCGCACCACATCCTGGCCGGCGTGCGCCACCTGCTGATGGATCTGGGTATCGGCAGCACGCTCACCCGTGCCCGCATCAGCGCCTGGGCGACGATCGTCACGGCAGCACTGATCGCCCTGTCGTCGGCGGCGAGGTGGTTGTCATGAGAATCTTTCTGGGCCAGCGGGCCTGGCTACTGCAACGCCTGACCGCCCTGCTGATCCTGCTGTTCGTGGTGCTGGGCGCGGCAGGTTTGCTGGCCGGCGCGACGCCGAGCTATGTGCAGTGGCATGCGTTTGCGAGCAGCAGCCTTGGCGCGGTGCTGATCGTGCTGTTCTTCGGCGCGCTGTGTTTGCATGCCTGGATCGGCATTCGCGACATCGTTCTCGATTATGTTCATGCTCCAGGCGTGCGACTACCGCTGCTGGCGCTGATCGGGATAATCCTCTGCGCGGTGCTGCTTCGCGTGGCCCTGACAATGGCAGCGCACTTCTTGCCCGGAGCCTAGCCGGAAAGGAGAGTATCCGATGCGCATCAGCATCTACCGCTTCAACCCCGAGCTCGATGTCGGCCCGCACATGCAGGACTACGACGTCGATCCCGACAGCGGCGACAAGAAGCTGCTCGATCTGCTGGTGCGGCTCAAGACCATCGACGACAGCCTGTCGTTCCGCCGCTCCTGCCGAGAGGGCGTATGCGGCTCGGACGCCATGAACATCAACGGCCGCAACGGCCTGGCCTGCCTGACCGCGCTATCCACGCTGAAGGAGCCGGTGCTGCTGCGACCGCTACCCGGTTTTCCGGTGATACGCGACCTGATCGTGGATATGACCCAGTTCTTCGCCCACTATCATGCAATCAGACCCTATCTGATCAACGACGAACAGCCACCGGAGCGCGAACGGCTGCAGTCTCCCGAGCAGCGTGCGCGCCTGAATGGCCTCTACGAATGCATCCTGTGTGCCTGCTGCAGCGCATTTTGCCCATCCTACTGGTGGAACCCGGATAAATTCATCGGTCCGGCGGGCTTGCTGCAAGCTTACCGTTTCATCTCCGACAGCCGCGATACCGCTTCGGCCGAGCGGCTCGCCTATCTGGACGACGTGTATCGCCTCTATCGCTGCCGCACCATCATGAACTGCACCGAGGTCTGCCCCAAGGGCTTGAGCCCGTCCCATGCGATAGAACGCATCCGCCTGGCCCTGCTGCGAGAGTCATCCTGAGGTCGCGCGCCGTGTGGCAAGAGGCGCGGGGCAGTTCCCCCCGCGTTCCAATCCTTGCCCGATTCCGCCAGCCATGACGGCACCAGCCGCCACGCGCAAGCACCCTCACCCCAGACGCACTGGCAGGGACGAAAAGCCGCTGGCCGGGAAGCTGGCCCGTGCTGGCAATCGGCTCGAGGCAAGCGAGATGTCGGTGGTATTCGCGAGCAGCGCGGCGATGATCAGGCGCAGCTCCAGCCTTGCCAGCGGCGCGCCCGGACATACGTGGACGCCGGCGCCATAGAGCAGGTTGTTGTCGCGATTGCGCACAGGATCGAAAGCGTCGGGGTCGCCGAACACGGCTTCGTCGCGGTTGGCCGAGGCCCAGATCAGGGTCAGCCGCTCGCCGGCCTCGAGCCTGCGCCCGCCGATCTCGACCGGGCAGGTGGTGACGCGGCGGTTGGCGATCAGCGGTGCATGGATGCGCAGAATTTCATCGATGGCGTCGGCAAGCGCGTCGGCCTGCTTGCGCAGTTCGGCTTGCAACGCCGGATGGGCGGCAAGGTATTGCACGACAATGCCGACACTCGCCGCAATCGTGCCCAGTTCGCCCACCGTCCAGTTGCGCACGATGCTCACGATCTCCTCGTCGCTCAGCGGCCTGCCATTGATGCTCTCGTGCAGCAGGCGATTGGTGACGTCGTCAGGGGCCTGTTCGCCGGCATCGCGGCGGACAACGAGCTGTTGCTTGATGTGGCCATCGAATTCGACCGCGATCTGCGCCATGGCGGTGCGATCCCCGGCCCGCGTGGCAGCGTGGTTCCTGCCGATCCACTGACGCAGCGGCTCATGCAGGCTGGCCGGCCAGCCCATGAAGGCGCACTGGATGCGCAGCGCAAAGGGCTGCGCGAAAGCGGCCATCAGATCGAAGTCTTCGCCGCGCGGCAGCTCTGCGACCAGCGCATCGGCGATCTGGCGGCACTCGGGCTCGAACGCGCTCATGCGCTCAGGCGTGAAGTAGCCCTCGATGATTTTTCGATAAGGCGTGTGCTCGGGCGGATCCATCGCATTGGGTATCGAGAGGTGGTTCGAGGCGGCGTTGCTGAAGCTTTCGTGGTCTTCGAGCACGCGCTTTACATCCTCATGGCGAAAGGCCGACCACCACAGGTAGTCACTGTGGGCGACGGGGCAGCGCTTGCGCATGGCGTCGTACGCGGCGATCTGGTCTTCGAGCACCTCTGCCGAGCGAGGGTCCCAGTCAGCGGGTTTGGCAGCATTCATCTCGTTTCCTCAATCGTATAGGTACAGGATGCGGCCCGGCGCACATGCCGGCCACCGCAGGTCTGCATCGCAGGCACCACTCGTAGCACGGGAGACCGCCTCCAATGATTGACCCGCATCAAGCGGCCGAAGAATCCCCGGCTTCGGCACCCTGTGTGCGAGCCACCTTCGAGCCGGGCGGCTTCGCGCTCCCTCGCCCCCGCAGCGCCGTCGCGGCCCGCCCCGGCCGACCGGGGCGAGTCGAAGGCAAGCCACGACCCCGAAGGCAGGAGCCAAAGTCGCTGGACCCCGGCCTTCGCCGGGGCGACGAATCGTGCCCGGATGTCCTGCCCGTAACGAAGGCAAGACGGGCGTCCGGCAAGGGCAAGGCCGAGCCCGCAAGGCTTTCCCTTTCGGCACGGCCTATCGCCCCCCAGCAGGCGGGATTCAGAGCAAGCGCGACCCCCGGCCCCGCCCCGGATCGCACGTACACGCGGCCTTGACTGGTATCAAGGAGCCGCGCACACGCTGTGGCGCAACATGCGCCCCAAGCTGCGTATTGCAGCGAACCAGGAATCAGGGAGGCTCCATGAGCGGTACATTCACCAAATCCATGGCGCGCAATATCTTCTACGGCGGGTCGATGTTTTTCGTCCTGCTGTTTCTGGCGCTGACCTTCGACACCATGAAGGTCCTGCCGCAAAGGGATAATCGCGCCAATCTCACCCAGGCCGTGATCAACGGCAAGAAGATCTGGGAGACCCGCAACTGCATCGGTTGTCATACGCTGCTCGGCGAAGGCGCCTATTTCGCGCCCGAACTCGGCAACGTCTACACCCGCCGCGGCCCGGATTTCATCAAGGCCTGGATCATGGGGCAGCCCACGGGCACACCGGGACGTCGCCAGATGCCCCAGTTCAACCTGACGCCCCAGGAACTCGACGATCTGGTGGCTTTCCTCAAGTACAGCTCAGAGATCAATTCCGCGAAATGGCCGCCCAATATCGAGGGGTGATGTGGTGATTCGTGATCGGCTGTCTGCACGCGCGCCGCAGAACTGAAGCGCGCCGGGCCAGCCAGACGAGCAATCGCACATAGCCAGTTACCCATCGACGCAAGGAGATGAAAATGCAATACAAATCCCAGGCCGTCGCGAAGCCCTACTTCATCGCGGCAATCGGCCTCTTCGTCGGGCAGATACTGTTTGGCCTGATCATGGGCCTGCAGTATGTGGTCGGCGACTTCCTGTTCCCCGCCATTCCGTTCAACGTCGCGCGGATGGTGCACACCAACCTGCTGATCGTGTGGCTGCTGTTCGGCTTCATGGGCGCCGCCTACTACCTGGTGCCCGAGGAAACCGAAACCGAGCTGTGGTCGCCCAAACTGGCCCTGGCGCTGTTTTGGATCTTTCTGGTGGCCGGTGCGCTGACCATCGTCGGCTATCTCTCGCTGCCCTACGCCAAGCTCGCCGAGCTCACCGGCAACGACCTGCTGGCGACCATGGGGCGCGAGTTCCTCGAGCAGCCGCTGATCACCAAGATCGGTATCGTCATCGTCGCGCTGGCCTTCCTGTTCAACATCACCATGACCACGCTGAAGGGCCGCAAGACCTCGATCGTGCTGGTGCTGCTGCTCGGTCTGTGGGGCCTCGCGGTGATGTTCCTGTTCTCGTTCTACAACCCGCACAACCTGGTGCTCGACAAGTTCTACTGGTGGTGGGTGGTGCACCTCTGGGTTGAAGGCGTGTGGGAACTGATCCTCGGTGCGCTGCTGGCCTTCGTGCTGATCAAGGTGACCGGCGTCGATCGCGAGGTGATCGAGAAGTGGCTGTACGTGATCATCACCCTGACCCTGATCACCGGCATCATCGGTACCGGCCACCACTACTTCTGGATCGGTACGCCGGAATACTGGCAGTGGTGGGGTTCGATCTTCTCGGCACTCGAGCCGATCCCCTTCTTCGCCATGACGATCTTCGCCTTCAACATGGTGAACCGCCGCCGTCGCGACCATCCGAACCGCGCCGCCACACTGTGGGCCTTGGGCACCGGCGTGATGGCCTTCCTCGGCGCAGGCGTGTGGGGCTTCCTGCACACACTGGCCCCGGTGAACTACTACACCCACGGCACGCAGATCACCGCCGCCCACGGCCACATGTCCTTCTACGGCGCCTATGCCATGGTGGTGCTGTGCATCATCAGCTATGCCATGCCGGTGCTGCGCGGCCGCGCCGCCAACAGCAACAAGGCGCAGGTGATGGAGATGTGGAGCTTCTGGCTGATGACCGTGTCGATGGTCTTCATCACGCTCTTCCTCACCGCCGCAGGCGTGTTGCAGGTGTGGCTGCAGCGTTACAGCCAGACACCGATGCCGTTCATGGAAGCGCAGGATCAGATCAGTCTGTTCTACTGGCTGCGCGAAGGCGCCGGAGTGATCTTCCTGATCGGCCTGGTGGTGTATATCGGCAGTTTCTTCGTCAAGGGTGAGAGCAAGGCCCAGACCACCTGATTCGACGAGCTCCGCAACGAACGGGGGCGGTCCGCGAGGACCGTCCCCGTTTCCGTTTCGCGCTCGGTTTCCCGCTTGCCGATCCGGCCGCCGCCGCCAGAAGCGTTGCAAAAGGACAACACCGACATGTCGGCGATCTTTACAACATCACTTGATCTGACGGCCCGAAAAGAATCCAACCATTTGTTTAAAAGGCAGTTTTCGGTCTAGGCACAGACGTTGCTAAGTCCCAGCCAGAAGCGTGACGGCTTGCAACATCTTCGGGCCGAACGCCAACAACACACCAGTTCCGGAGATTTGCAATGAAACTTTCCAGCGTCATCAAGACCGGCATGCTCGGCCTGTGCCTTGGTAGCTTTGGCCAGGCGTTCGCGACCACAATCGTGTTCACCGATTTCTCAGACCTCTCGCCGCTTCAGATCAACGGTGCAACCCAAGGCATTCACAGCTGCGCGGCCTCCGGCGCCGGCTCCACCTGCAGCACCGTGACCGATTTCGATGGCAACAAGGTTCTGAGATTGACGAACAATCTCAGCCAGAGTGGCAGTGCCTTCTCGACTTCGGCGATCTCGCTCGACGCCAACGCCTCGTTCAGCTCGGCCTTCCGTTTCCGTTTCACTGACCAGCAGAACGGCGGTGCCGATGGCATCGTGTTCACGGTTCAGACCGTTTCCAACACCACGGGTGGCTCCGGTGGCGGCATCGGCTATCAGGGCCTTCCCAAGAGCGTCGGAATCGAATTCGACAACTGGTTCAACAGCGGCAGCGACATCAATGCCAACCATGTCGGCATCGATCTCGGTGGCAGTGTCAATTCGGTTGCATCCCTCGACCTTGGCACGCTCGGCTACACCCTCGACAGTGGCACCACCTTCACTTCCTGGGTCGACTACAACGGCGCGACCGACCTGCTGGAAGTCAGGATTTCCTCAACCGGCGTGCGTCCGGTCGCTGCGCAGCTTTCCTACACCGTGGATCTGGTCAGCGTGCTCGGCTCGACGAACGCATTCGTCGGCTTCACCTCCGGCACCGGCGCAGCCGGTGCGGACCATGACATCCTCGCATGGCAGTTCAACAGCACCTTCGACCCGATCGACGACATCGGTGGCGGTGGTGGCAGCACCGTGCCGGAACCCGCCACGCTGGCAATCCTCGGCATCGGTCTTCTCGGCCTGGCATCGACGCGTCGTCGCGCACCCCGCTGAAAACGAGGCAGCAAGGACGAAAAAGGCAACCTGTCGGGTTGCCTTTTTCTTTGATCCCGACGGTAGCGCGCAGACTGACCCGCGCCCGATCGACATGCTCAGGCCCATCATCGCGAAGGCGGGATGAAGGCCGCTCACAACAACGGACTGGCCAGCCTCGCCGTATTCTCGGCGAGCCGTCGCAGCGACGAGCGCTGCTGCCAGGCACTCAGTTCGAGTGCCTTAGAATCCGCTTCGTATTCCTTCTGCAGGGCGCGCACCGCCTGACTCAGCGGCGCATCGTAGGCGATCACGGTCAGCTCGAAGTTGAGGCGCAGGCTGCGGATGTCGAGGTTGGAGGTACCGAACAGCGTCAGCTCTCCATCCACGGTGATGCTCTTGGTATGCAGCAGTCCCCCGCTGAACTCGCGTATGTTCACGCCCGAGCTCATCAGGCTGTCGAAGAATGACCGGCTGGCGTAGCGCACCAGTCGCGAATCCACCCGCGCCGGCACGATCAGCGTCACCTCGACGCCCCGCATCGCCGCCGATTCAAGCGCCACCAGCACCGCCTCGTCGGGGACGAAATACGGTGTCGTGATGATGAGTTCGCGTCGGGCCTCGTAGATCGCGGTGAGCACCAGGCGACGGATGTTGTCGCCCGAACGGTCCGGCCCCGACGGAACCACCTGGACCACTGAACCGCCGTCCCCGTATACGGGCTCGACTGCAGGGCCCTCCGGTACCTCACCGGTTTCGGCCAGCCAATCGCCAAAGAACACCATCCGCATCGCGGCGACCGGCGCGCCTTCGATACGCAGCATCGCATCCACCCATTTACCGACCCCCGCCTCCTGCTTGAAGAAGGCCGGATCGACGAGGTTCATGCTGCCGGTGTAGGCAATGCGCCCGTCGATCACCACCAGCTTTCGGTGCAGCCGCAGGTCCATGCGCACGAAGGCCGCACGCACCAGACCGACCGGCAGCGCCGCGACCAGACGCACCCCCGCGGCAAGCAAGCGCTTGCGCCAACGGCTCGCAAGAAAGCGCTTGCTGCCAACGCTGTCGAGCAATACCCGGCAGCGTACGCCGCGCTGCGCGGCCCGCTCCAACGCCAAGGCAACGTCGTCCGCCTGCCCACCCTCGCTCCAGATGTAGAAAGCCATGTCACAGCTTTCGCGAGCAGTGTCGATGTCCCGAGCAATCGCCGAAAGGATCTCAGGCGCCCCATCAAGGAGCCCCACGTCTGCGCCGCCAAGCGGCGGAAAGCCGGTGGACGCGTCGGCGAGGCGGGCAAGCAGCCCCTGCGCGAGCGGCATCGCCGACGCATCCGCGCGGCATCCAGCTGGCACGCCGGACAGCCAGCGCGCCAGGGGCTCGCTCATCTGATGCATCCGCCGCACGCGGCGCCGGCCCAGCGGCCGCTCGCCGATCAGGATGTACAAGGCCAGACCGATGTACGGCACCGTCACCACCAGCAACAGCCAGGCAAGCGAGGTTCCGGGATAGAGACGCCGCGACACCACGCGCACCACCACCACGATCACCAGCAGCAGGTGAACGATCCCCGCAACAGTTCCGATCCAGCTTGCTCCCGCCACACGCCCCCCTTGTTGAAACCGGCACCCGCCCGGCCCCGCATCGTCATGTCCGCGACTTCCACAATGAATTTCCGAACTTGGCCGGAATCAAGGAATCCCGACACCGCGGCCTGCATTCTTGAGGCACGCCAACATCAGTGCTCCCCGATCAATGGACGCCACAGCCTCACAGCTTACCCGGACAGACAAATACGACGAGCAGTTCCAGTCCCCCCCCGGCGATCTGGCAATATGGTTCTTCATCCTTGCCGAGTTGCTCGCCTTCGCGGTGTTTTTCGCCGCATATGCGTTCGCGCGGGCGTCGGACGTGGCGCTGTTCAACGAGATGCAACAGCAGGTCAACCGCAACCTCGGCGCGCTGAACACGGTCTTTCTGATCACCGCATCGTGGTGCGTGGCCCGCGCCGTGGCCGCAGTGACCCAAGATGGAGCACACCGGCTTGGCAGCCGCTGGCTGCTCGGCGCAATCTTCTGCGGCGGGGGTTTCCTCGTCGTGAAGATGTTCGAATACAGTGCAAAGTTCGGCGCCGGAATCTCGTTATCGACCAACACCTTCTGGATGTTCTACCTGTCGCTGACCTTCTTTCACTTCATGCACGTGATCCTCGGAATGGTGATCCTTGTCGTATTGTGGGTGCAGACCCGCAAGGGCAGCTACGGCCCCGACAATGCCAATGGCCTCGAAAGCGGTGCAGCCTACTGGCACATGGTGGATCTCGTGTGGATCGTCCTCTTCCCGCTCGTTTATGTGATGCGCTGATCATGACAACCCGAAAACTCGACATTACCCTTGCGGTACTGCTCACCGCGACCCTGGCCACCTGGGGTATCGGCGAAGCAGGTGCGGCAGGCGTCGCCGCGATGGTCTCGATGCTGGTACTGACCTTCGTCAAGGGCCGGCTGATCGCGCTCGATTACATGGGACTGCGCCCGGTCAGGCTGTTCTGGCGCGGCATGCTCGTCGGTTGGCTGGTACTGGTGCTCAGCCTGATCGCCCTTGCTTACTGGATCGGCCTTTCGGCCTGAACGACTGGAAACGAACGAAATGGATACCCGCGTGACCTCACCCGCCGCCCTCCCCTTCTACCAGGCCTCCGGCAATGAAATCGAACTCTTCGAGCATGCATGGCGAAACCGGCTTCCATTGCTCATCAAGGGTCCGA
The DNA here is from genome assembly GCF_009800965.1 of Cognatazoarcus halotolerans. Classification (GTDB taxonomy): domain Bacteria; phylum Pseudomonadota; class Gammaproteobacteria; order Burkholderiales; family Rhodocyclaceae; genus Cognatazoarcus; species Cognatazoarcus halotolerans. The sequence goes on from NZ_WUAF01000016.1 coordinate 20,172, forward strand.
CCGGCGTCGGCAAGACCCGCTTCGTCGCCCACATGGCGGCACGCCTTGGCCTGCCGCTGTTCACCGTGGCCTGCCACGACGATCTCACCGCGGCCGACCTGGTCGGTCGTCACCTGATCGGCGACGGCCAGACGATATGGTGCGATGGCCCCCTGACACGCGCAGTGCGCGAAGGCGGCATCTGTTATCTGGACGAAGTGGTCGAAGCGCGCAAGGACACCACGGTGGTCATCCATCCGCTGGCGGACGATCGCCGAGTACTGCCGATCGACCGCACCGGCGAGCAGCTCGAAGCGCCGGACGGCTTCATGCTGGTGATGAGCTACAACCCGGGTTACCAGAACTTCCTGAAAGGTCTTAAGCCATCGACGCGCCAGCGCTTCATCTCGCTGCGCTTCGATTTTCCCGCGGGCGAGCGCGAAGAAGCCATTCTGGTCGGAGAGACCGGATGCGATCCAATGCTTGCCCGGCAACTGGTCTCCATCGCTCACAGCCTTCGGGCGCTGAAGGATGTCGACCTCGAGGAGGTCGTATCGACCCGCTTGCTCGTCTACGCGGCAAAGCTGGTAAAGGTGGGACTGTCGCCGATCGAGGCGTGTCGCTCTTCGATGGTCGAGAGCCTGACCGACGATCCGGAGGTCGCCGAAGCGCTGATGGAGGTCGTCAGCGCCACCTTCGGCCGTTGAATCGCGGGTAACCCGACGAAAGCCGGCTTTCCCGCTCGAAGACGCCGCGGGCGAGCCGCGACCGGCCAGACATTGGCGCCCCTGGTGCCAATAGACGCCTGGCGGCAGTACCCCGGGGCGAGCTTTGATTACATCTTCTCCTTCACGTCTTTCGCGGCATCCTGCACCTTCTCCCCGCCGGCTTCGATATCCTTGCCCGCACCAGCGATGGTGTTGCACCCCCCGATCAGGAAGGCTGCGGCTACAAGCATTGCAATGGTCGCTTTCATGATTTTCTCCTGTTGACCGGGCCTGCCGACCTCTCGCCAGGCCATTCATACGTCCTGTGTTGCAACGAGGTGTTTCCAGTCTATGCAGACGGGCTGGCCCGCGATGTCGGATTCGGAGGAAAGTAATGTCGGACGAATCCTGCAACAATGCGGCACACCTGCCCATAGCCGGAGATCACGCGATGCCCCTGCCGGAACCGCCCGCACCCGCCCGAACGGCCAACCGGATAACCCAGGCATGGCCGCATCTGCTGCTTGCCTGCGGCTGCGTCTTCTCGATCACCCTGCTCGCGACGAGCTACATGCAGTCCTCGCTGGGCTTGGCGGCAATCAGCGCATTGCGCCATCAGGCGACGCGCATCGATCGCCTCGATCAGCTCCAGATCCAGCTCGTGGACGCTGAAACAGGCGTGCGCGGGTACCTGCTGAGCGGCGAGCCGCTCTACCTGGAGCCCTACGAGTCCGCCACGGCGCGGCTTCCGGAGACCCTGAGGCTCCTGCGGGCCGAGCTCTCCCCGCTGCCGGAGGAGCAATCCCGCCTGCTCAGGCTGGTGAGTCTGGTGGACCGCAAACGGGAGGTAATGGGGCTCGCCGTCGCGGCAAAGACAATGGGCCAGCAGATCGAGGGGGAGCTCGAAGGCAAGTTGCTGATGGACGACATTCGCGCCCTGACAACCGAATTGCGCGCCAGTCTCATCTCGTACGGCGACCACAACATCGATCAGTCGCTCGAGAATTTCCGTCATACCCGTCTTGCCGGGATTCTGCTCGCAAGCGGCTCACTGGTCTTGCTGATTCTGCTGTTCGCAGTGCTGCAGCGCCAGCACGAATTGCGTGACCGTATCGCGGACCTGATGGCCGGCGAGAACAAACGCCTCGACCGGGAAGTGCGGGCACGCACTTCCGAGCTGAGCAGCCTGGCCAGCTACCTCACCAATGCGCGCGAAGCGGAGCAGGCCCGTCTCGCACGCGAACTTCACGACGAACTCGGCTCCCTGCTCACCGCCGCCAAGCTCGACGCGGGATGGATCGCGCGCAAGTTGCCCGCCGAGGTACGTGCGCCGCTCGACGAGCGCATTGCCCGCCTGCAGCGCACATTGAGCGAAGGGATTGCCCTCAAGAGGCGCATCATCGACGGTCTTCGACCGCCGCTTCTCAAGGACCTCGGGCTGGTCGCCGCACTCAAGGCCCTCGTCGAGGATTACGAGATGGGCGGCGAGTTCGTCATCCACGCCGATCTCCCGGACGAGAACTCGCCGGCCTTGCCGGCCGACCGTTCCCTGGCCTTGTACAGGATCGCCCAGGAGTCGCTTACCAACATCAGGAAATATGCCAGCGCAAAGACGGTACGGTTGAGCCTGAAGCTCGAACCGGACACAGCCTGCCTCGAGGTACGCGACGACGGCAGCGGCTTCGCCAACGACAAGTTGCCGACGGTATCGCGACACGGCCTGGCGGGAATGAAGCATCGGGTGCAGAGTTTCGCGGGCAGATTCGACCTCGAAACGGCACCGGGAAAGGGAACGCTGATTCGCGCGCGGATACCGCTCGGCGGCGACTCACCGGAGATCGACTAATCCGGCTGCGCTGCCGACTGGACGAAATCGATCAGGTCATCCATACCGTTGGCCTTGTCGAAGAAGGCTTCCGCACCATAAGCTTCGCAGCGCCGCCTCAGAGACTCCCGGGCATAGCTCGAGAACACCACGGCACGTGGCTGACCGTAACGATCGGGGGATTCGCTGAGCTCGCGCAGAATGCCCAGTCCGCTGCCTTCACTCAGCTCAAGATCGACGATCGCGAGATCCGGCGTCTCGCGTGCGAGTGTCTGGAGGGCTTTCGTCTCGCCGTCGACGACGCCTACCAACTCGACGCCATCAAGTTCGTCGAACATCTCTTCGAGCAGTTCGCGCAGCAGCGCCGAATCCTCGACGAGCAGTACCTTGAGATTCGCTCCGGAGCCTTGCCGCGTCACGTCGGTCCCACCTCATCAACGATCAATCCATGCCGAAGCGCGTAGGCGGCGAGTTCGGCATTGCTCGAGACGGCGAGCTTTTCCAGCAGCCGCGACCGGTAGGTACTGACGGTCTTCACGCTGAGTGACAGGATCGATGCGATATCGGAAACGGATTCACCCTTGGCGAGTCGCAGGAAAACCTGCAATTCGCGCTCCGAAAGACTCTCGTGCAAGGGTGCGCTACCCGCTCCGGTCAATTCGTCGGCCATCAACTCGGCCGTCCGGCCGGAAAGATAGCGTCGGCCCTGGGCGACCGTACGAACGGCCTTGAGCAGCTCGTTCCGTTCGCAGTCCTTGCACAGATATCCGTTGGCGCCATTCCGGATCATCGCCAGCGCATAACGCTCTTCCGGAAAGCCGCTCAGCACGAGGACGCCGAGTTCCGGATAACGCTGGCGCGCGGCGCGCAGGACGTCGACACCGCTTTGCCCCGGCAGCGAGAGATCGAGCAGCAACACGTCGCACGCTTCCGTACGCAGGTTCTGCAGCGCCTCTTCGCCGCTGGCGGCCTCGAAGGCGATGCGAATGTCCACTTCTTCGCCAAGCAACTCGCGAAAACCGGCCCGCACGATCTGATGGTCATCGACAATGGCGACTTTGATCATGAACCACTCCGAAGCATGCCAAGGCTGCATCCTACCAAGTCGATGCCAGGGCGTCGAAGCACTCGACCATGCCTCACCCCTGGCGCGCCACCGATCGCACGGTCAGCCACGGCCGCGGAACACGTTGACGACAAAGCTCACCACCGCCATGAGCAGGAACACGAAGAAAAGGACCTTGGCAATACCGGCCGCGCCGGCAGCGAGGCCACCGAATCCGAACACCGCGGCTATCAGCGCGATGACGAAGAAAACCACTGCATAGTGAAGCATGACGCTCTCCTCTCCGGCGGCCGACCGCATCGCCGGCCGCCGGACTCCGATCAGTTGCGATTACCCTTCTCCCAAGCCTCGAGCTGTTTTCTGGCTTCCTCGACGCTCAACCCGTAGCGCTCTTGGATCTTGCCGGCCAGCACCTCGCGACGCCCGTCGATAACGTCGAGATCGTCGTCGGTGAGCTTGCCCCATTGCACCTTTGCCTTGCCCTTCAGTTGCTTCCAGTTGCCCTCAATGATGTCTCGGTTCATGTGCTTTTCTCCTTCTGAACGATTGGACGAAACCCGCTGGCGCCTGTCGTTGCCGTGCTGCCGGCCAGCGAATGCATGGCTTCACTGTAGCGGCGTGGCAGAGGTGAAAGGATCGGCCGCTTCCGAAAGGTTTGTCAGACGGCGCTTACATGTTGCAACACCCGGCGGGACTGACTTGTTTCCCATCAAGTTTGTGGTGGCCTGCAACTGATAGGCTCGCCGGGAGAGTGAGAAGATGATCGCCAAACACCCCGACCCAATCGACAAACCCGAATCCGCGCCCGGTTTCGGCCTCGCTGTGGCCGCCGAGTCGCTGTACCTGATCAACCTCATGATCGCCCCCGGGCTTGCCTTTGCGGCGTTGCTCGCGCTGTGGTTCAAGCACCGTCGCACCGCCCCCGCACTCGCCCGGGCCCACCTGGCCCAAACGGTCGCGGGCAGCATCTGGGCCGGGGTCCTGCTGGTGGGCGCCAACCTCGCCATCATCCTGCTCGGCGGCTACGACGCGCCCTATACCTGGGTGGTGGTGATCCTTTACTTCGTCACCTGCCACGCGACGCTGATCTGCTTCGGCGCCATCGGGCTCGCCCGCGCGCTGTCCGCCCAGACCTACCGCTATCCGCTCATCGGGCGCCGCATCGATGACTAGCGCCGGACACAGGATCATCCCGATCGTCGCCGCCGACGGCGCGCGATCGCCCGGGCAGCGACGCAAGCGCCTGCGTTTCTACGCGCAGACCGGGTTTTTCGTGCTGTTCGTGCTCGCCCCGGTGTTCAATCTGCTGCGTTACGACCTGGTCGCCGAGCACGCCTGGTTCCTCGGCATGGAATGGCACATCGGCCTCGACGACTATTCTGCCGGCCGGATCGGCTTGGGCGATCTGTGGCTCAACATCGGGCTGCGGTTGTTCGCGCCGATCATCGGGGCCGGTGCAGCCCTGATCTGGGTGTCGTGGAAATGGGGCCGGCTCTACTGCGGCTGGCTGTGTCCGCACTTCTCGGTGGTCGAGACCATCAACCGGCTGATGCGCCGAGCCATCGGCAAGCCCAGCCTGTGGGACACCCGTCAGCTGCCGCCACGCGAGCCGGACGGCACGCCAATCCGCTACGACACGCGCTGGTGGCTGATCACCGTGCCGCTTGCGATCGGCTTTGCCTTCGTCTGGGCGGTGGTGCTGCTCACCTACCTGCTGCCGCCCTTCGAGATCTACGGCAATCTCGTCAGCGCCACGCTCACCCGCAACCAGTTCGTCTTCATCACCGCCGGCACGGTCGTGCTGTCGATCGAATTCCTCTTCGCCCGTCACCTGTTCTGCCGCTATGCCTGTGCGGTGGGTTTCTTCCAGAGCCTCGCCTGGATGGGCAACAAGGCGGCCATGGTGGTGGGCTTCGAGCGTGACCGCGCCGCAGACTGCGCGAGCTGCCATTCCGCCTGCGATCACGCCTGCCCGATGCGCCTTAAACCGCGCAACGTGAAACGCATGATGTTCACCTGCACCCAGTGTGCGCAGTGCATCTCCGCCTGCGAAACCACCCAGCGCGACAACCCCGACGGGCCGCTGCTGCAGTGGGTGAGCGGCGAGGCCGCGCGCCACAACGAAGCGGTGCTGCAGGCCCGCAAGCCGCTCAGGGGCGGGCAATGAACGACTTCGCACTTGCCCGCGCGGTACATGTTCTGGCGATCGTCTGGTGGATCGGCGGGGTCGCCTTCGTCACGCTGACCCTGCTGCCGGCCTGTCGCGGCCTCGCGGCTGCCGAGGCGCGCATCACCCTGTTCGAATCGCTCGAGTACCGCTTCGGCAGCCAGGCCCGTTGGGCGACGCTGCTGGCCGGCGCCTCGGGGCTATGGCTCACGCACCGGCTCGGAGCCTGGGGCAGGTTCCTCGACCCCGCCCAGTGGTGGTGGATGCACGCCATGGTCGCAATCTGGCTGATCTTCACCCTGATGCTGTTCGTGCTCGAGCCGCTGGTGCTGCACCGCTGGTTTCGGCAGCGCGCGGCAGCGGCGCCGGAAGCCACCTTCGCACTGATCGAACGGATGCATCGCATCCTGCTGGCAGCCAGCCTGCTCACCGTGGCCGGCGCGGTCGCCGGCAGCCATGGCGGCTGGTGGATGTAGCAAGGGAGCCGGAAAATGGAAGAATTCGTCGGCGGGCTGTGGCACCGCTTCATCACCCGGGCAGCAAGCCGCAGCCATCCTGCCGCCGCCGTCAGGCTCGAAGACATCGAGCGTACCGCGGGGGTACTGTTCCGCGCGCTGGGCGGCGATCCGGGCCTGCGCGTGGCGGCCGCGGCCGAGGTCGAGCACGGCGGGCGCCGCCGCTGGCTGGCGCGTCTGGCACATGCGGACGATCGCGTCGCCCAGGCTTCGCTGGACGACGAAACGCTGCGCCTCCCCCCGGAGATCGCGTTCTTCCCCGATGCAGGCCACAATCGCGACCTCTACCTGTGGCTGATCGCGCAGGCAGCCGGGCTCCCACCCGCGGAGGAAAACTGGATCGTCGCCAATCAGGCCGCGACGCTCGCCACGCTGGCGCGCTACCCCGGCTTCCAGCCACGCTATCGCCGCATCGCAGAGGCCTGTGTCGCCAGCCGCATCGCCCCCGAACGCCTGCCCTCCGAAGAGGCCGCCGCCGAACGCGCGATCCGCGCCGCGATCCTCGAGCCGGGCTCGGTCGACGCCCTTCCCTCTGCCCGCAAACCGCCACAGCCGGTGGTGCTGTGGCTCTATCCGACCCCGCAGGCGCTCGACCTGCGTCGCGACAAGCGCCTCCCCGATCCGCAGCCGGCCGAGGGCGGCAGCAACAGCGAGGATGCCACCCAGAAGCGCCGTCGCGCCGAGCGCAACGACATGCCCGACGGACGCGACGCCTTCATCCTCCCCTTCCGCGCGGAAAGCCTGATGTCCTTCGCCGAATACGTGAAGGTGAATCGCGCGCTCGACGACGATGAAAGCGACGATGCGGCCAAGGCTGCCACCGACATGGACACGCTCTCGGTGGCAAACGACGGCACCAACACCGCCTCGAAAGTCCGCTTCGACCTCGACCTGCCCTCCGCGGCGCACGACGATCTGCCGCTCGCCGAGGGCATCCTGCTGCCCGAGTGGGACTGGAAGAAGAAGCTGCTGCGCAAGGATCAGTGCAGCCTCGTCCTGCTCGAGCCGCGCGATGCCTCGCCCTGTCCGCTGCCGCCACGACTGGTGCGCCCGGCCAGGCGCCTGCGCAGCCAGTTCGAATCGCTGGCGCCATCACGACGCTGGCTCAAGAACCAGCCGGACGGCGCGGAACTCGACATGGACGCCTGCGTGCGGGCCTGGTCGGACCGCCAGGCCGGCAACACCAGCGGCGCTACGGGCAGCTACCTCTCGTGCGAGCGGCGTGAACGCGATCTGGCCTGCCTGGTGCTGGCGGATCTCTCGCTGTCGACCGACGCCTGGGTGGGCAACGAGGCACGCGTGATCGACGTGATCAAGGACAGCCTGATGCTCTTCTCCGAAGCGCTCGGCGCCACCGGCGACCGCTTCGGGCTGTACGGCTTTTCGTCGCGGCGGCGCGACCACATCCGCTTTCATCGCATCAAGGACTTCGCCGAAAGATACGGCCCAGTACCGCGCGGGCGCATCGCCGCGCTCAAGCCCGGCTACTACACCCGCATGGGCGCCGCGATCCGCCACGCCAGCACCCTGCTCGCACGGCAGCCCAGCGCGCTGCGGCTGTTGCTGATTCTCTCCGACGGCAAACCCAACGACCTCGATCACTACGAAGGTCGCTACGGCATCGAGGACACCCGAATGGCGCTCATCGAGGCGCGCAACATGGGCCTGCGGCCCTTCTGCGTGACCATCGACAAGGAAGGCGCGGGCTACCTGCCGCACCTGTTCGGCCCGGCCGGCTACACGGTGATCCGCAAGCCCGAAGAGCTGCCCTCGCGCCTGCCGATGCTGTATGCCCAGCTGACCGCGGGCTGAAGCGCCTTCCAATACCCAAATCAGCAGCCCACGCTAATATTCCGTTTTCACACGCACCAGGGAGCACTGGAATGAGCGAACAAGTCACGGTCACGATTCGCCAGCAGGAGAAATATCGATTCGAGGTGGATTTCGGCGAAGGCATGAGCACGATGATCGCCGATGAACCGCCACCGCTCGGCGGCGGCGAAGGGCCGGCACCCAGCCAGGTGCTCGCCGCAGCCGCGGCAAACTGCCTGACCGCAAGCCTGTTGTTCGCGCTGACCAAGTTCAAGCAGGACCCGGGCACCCTCACCGCGAGCGCCACCTGCACCGTCGATCGCAACGCCGAAAAGCGCCTTCGCATCCAGAACATCGACGTCGCCATCACCCTCGGCCGCAAGGGCAGCGAGCTCGAGCATCTCGATCGCATCCTCGGCCAGTTCGAGGCCTTCTGCACGGTTTCGCAGAGCCTCCAGGACGGCATCCCGATTGCAGTGACGGTGCTCGACCAGGACCGCCAGGTGCTCAAGGGCCCCGCCGCCTGAAGCAGCAGCCCGGCTGCAGGTATGCTTGTGGACCCTGACAACGCGCGTCCACAAGCGCCTGCAATGAAAAGACACCTCAGCCCCCCGGGATTTCCACGCCTTCGATGCGATACGGCGCGCAGCCGGACATCCGCAATGCATCGATGCACGCGTCGCGCTCCGCTGCGAGGCCCGGCACACGCATGACTCTTGCCTCAGACACCTCCCGCTCCGGCGAGTCGGGCGGCTTCGAACGCCGCTGGCTGGCCGAGACCATCCGCCTGCAGGAAGAACGCAGCGGCCCGATCGATGATGCCGACGCGGTGCGCCAGGCCCGCCGCGCTGCGCCTCAGCTGGAAGCCCGTATTCTCGAACGGGCGAGCCTGCTTGCCGAACGCGCCAAGCTCACCGAAGCCCTGCATCGCTGGCAGGGCCATGCGCGGTGGACCCTCTTCATCCTCGCGCTGCTCGTGATCCTCGGCGGCGCAGGCACCGCTGCGTCGGTGCTGGGCGACGGCAGCCGGCCGGTCAACGTGGTGTGGGCCATCGGCGGGCTGCTCGGCATCCACCTGCTCAGCCTCTTGCTGTGGCTGTCGAGTTTCCTGGTCAACACACCGGACGGCACCGCGCTTGGACGGTTCTGGCTGTGGCTCACCGCGCGACTGTTCCGCGACCCCAAGGCCGCGCTGCTGCCGCAGTCGCTGGCCGGCATGCTCTCGCGCAGCGGCCTGATGCGCTGGTGGCTCGGCCTGATCAGCCACGGGCTGTGGCTGCTCGCGCTGCTCGCCGCACTCGCGGGCCTGCTGGCGCTGCTCGCCACGCGCCGCTACGGTTTCGTGTGGGAAACCACCATCCTGTCGGCCGACACCTTTGTCGCCATGGTGGACCTGCTCGGGCGCCTGCCGGCAGCCGTCGGATTCGTCATCCCCGATGCGGCCACCATCGCGGCCAGCGGCGGCAACGCGCTGGCCGACGAAGCTTCGCGCCGCGCCTGGTCTGCCTGGCTGATCGGCTGCCTGCTGATCTACGGCATCGCCCCGCGGCTGCTGCTCACGGGCGTCAGCCTGTGGTTCTGGCGGCGCCGCGAGCAGCTGCGCCTCGATCTTTCCATGCCGGGTTACGCCACCCTGCGCGAACGCCTGATGCCCAGCGTCGAGACGCTCGGTGTCCAGGATGCTTCGCCGGAGCAGCTGCCCAGTTTCCACCTGCAACCCGCCCTCGGCAGCGACTCGCTCGGCGCGGTACTGATCGGCCTGGAACTGCCCGACGAGATCGACTGGCCACCCGCCCTGTCGAAGGCCCGCGACGCCGGCATCGTCGCCAGCCGCGCGGAGCGCAACCGTCTGCTCGAGACCCTCTCCGCTACGCCGGCCGAGCGCCTGCTGATTGCCTGCGACGCCTCACAGTCACCCGACCGTGGCACGCTGGCGCTGATCAGCGAGCTGTCCCGCTATGCCGCACACTGCGCGGTATGGCTGATCGCAGGCCGCGGCGTCGAGCGGCTCGCGCTGTGGCACGAATCCCTCGCCACCATCGATTTGCCGGCCGGGCTGCGCTTTGACGACCGCAGCGCGGCGCTGGCCTGGCTGGAGTCCCCGGATGACTGAGCTGCTGCGCTTGGCCGTGGTCGGCCACACCAACACCGGCAAGACCTCGCTGATGCGCACCTTGCTGCGCGATACTGCCTTCGGCGAGGTCTCGGGCCGGCCCAGCACCACCCGCCATGTCGAAGGCGCCAAGCTGCTGGCCGACGGTGAAGCCATGGTGGCGCTGTTCGACACGCCCGGTATGGAAGACGCGATCGCGCTGCTCGAATACGTGGACAGCCTGGCGCCCCCGGCCGAACGCATCGACGGCCCCAAACGCATCGAACGCTTCCTCGCCAGCCCCTCGGCGGCGACTCGCTACGAGCAGGAGGCCAAGGTGCTGCGCCAGCTGCTGGCCAGCGACGCCGGCCTCTACGTGGTCGACGCGCGCGACCCTGTGCTGGCCAAGCATCGCGACGAACTCACCCTGCTGGCCAGCTGCGCCAAGCCACTGCTGCCCGTCCTCAACTTCGTGAAACAGCCCGAATCGCGCGAGGCCCAGTGGCGCGAGGCGCTGGCGCGGCTGGGGCTGCATGCGATCGTGAGCTTCGACACCGTGGCCCCGGAACTCGATGGCGAAGCGCGGCTGTACGAAAAACTCATCACCCTGATGGATCACCAGCGCCCGCGCCTCGAGCGGCTCATCGCGGCCCGCGCCCGCGAGTCGGAGCGCCGCCGGGCCGCCGCCGCGCGCATCGCCGCCGAGATGCTGGTCGACGTGGCGGCCTTCCGCCAGCAGGTTCCGGCCGAGCCAGAGCAGGCTTTGGCGGAGGCACTTGCCCTCACCCACGACGCGATCCGCCACCGCGAGCAGATGGCGCTCGACGCGCTGCTGCGGCTCTATCGTTTCGCCGCCGATGACGTGCGCGCCAGCGAGCTGCCGTTGCTCGACGGTCGCTGGGAACACGACATTTTCAGCAGCGAGGCGCTCTCCCAGTTTGGTGTCAGGCTCGGCAAGGGCGCGGCAGCTGGCGCCGCCGCCGGTTTCGGCATCGACCTGCTCACCGGCGGGCTCTCGCTGGGTGCTGCGACCGCGATTGGCGCACTCGTCGGAGGCGCCTGGCAGACACTGGAAAACTTTGGCGGCCGGCTGATTGGAAAGCTCACCGGCTCACGCGAACTGACCGCCGACGACACCGTGCTGCGAACCCTCGGCGCACGTCAGCAACTGCTGCTGGCCGCGCTGGAAGGACGCGGCCATGCCGCCCAGGCACCAATCGAACTGGGGCAGCCGGAGATCCGCCGCTGGCGCGAATCGGCCCTGCCCGAGCAGATCGAGCGGGCCCGCGCCCATCCGGAATGGTCGGTACTCGAAGCTGACCAGTTCAGCGACGACGCCGACCGGAACGAGACGATCGCCGCGCTCGCCGATTACCTCGCCAGCGACGCCCCCGAACCGGCCTGACAAGCCCGGTCCGCCTGGCACGGCCTGCGGATGCCGGGGGTACGACCTTTGACGGATCTCGACCGCAGCTCGACGATCCGCCCCTGAGCCTGCTCCACCGCAGGTCCGCCCTGAGCGGCCAGCGCTCTCGCGAGGCGCGGCGGCGGACACCCCTTCAAGAAGAATTCCCGGTCCGGCGCCATCGACCGCAGGTCGGACATGTCCGTGTTCAAACTGCAAGGCAGTGCGTCGATCCAAGGGATCTCTCCCCGTTGCTCCACGGCGACGGCCAGCGCATGGGCGTTGGTCGATCGCCAAACCCCACGTTCCGGTTTGCCTGCGCTGCGAATACATTCATCTTGCACGCATCTATTTTAAGATGTATTGTTTATATATCTTTTAGACCTTCCGGCAGGCGTTCAATCCCTGCCTAAAGGAAGGCAGATCGTCAGCACGAATCCTTCTCCAACCCCGGTAGATGAGCACATGAGTACCCTCTCGATCCTGATGTCGGCCTTCGTCCTTTCGATCGTCGGCCTTGGTTTCTTCATATGGTCACAGCGCGCCCGCCTGACCGACTCGGGCCCCGAAGCAAGCGAAATCATCTTTGCGAAAGGTGAAATCGGCCATCCCGAAAAAGCAATCGACCGAACTACCCCTCAGGCCGTGAGCCCGCGGCCTGACGAGGCTGAACTGCTCGCCCGCGTGCGGGCCGACGCCTCGAGCGCCCAGGTCGTCTTCTTTTTCTATTGCTGCGCGTTCGTCTGGCTGCTGGTTGCATCTGCGGCGGGCCTGACCGCTTCGATAAAGCTCCACTCACCGGACTGGCTCACAAGCGAAGCCTGGCTGAGCTTCGGACGTATCCGCACGCTCCACCTGAACGCGGTCGCCTATGGCTGGGCGCCGATGGCCGGCCTCGGAACCGCGCTTTTCATCATCCCACGGCTGCTCAAGACGGAACTCGCCGGCGCCCGCTACGCCCTGCTCGGCGGCGCACTCTGGAATGCGGCACTGGTGGCGGGACTCGGCAGTCTCGCCTACGGGGTCAGCGACGGCATGGAGTGGCTGGAGATTCCCTGGCAGATCGACATTCTCTTTGTCGCCGGCGGTGCGCTGGTGGGCTTGCCGCTGATCCTGACCCTGCTCCGGCGCACCGTCGCCCATCTGTATGTGTCGGTCTGGTACATGGGCTGCGCACTGTTCTGGTTTCCGATCCTGTTCTTCGTCGCCAACTTTCCGGGGCTTCACCACGGCGTGGAAGCGGCGACCATGAACTGGTGGTTCGGTCACAACGTGCTCGGGCTCTTCTATACGCCACTGGCACTGGCCTCGATCTACTACTTTCTGCCCAAGCTGATCGGCAGGCCTATCCAGTCCTACAACCTCTCGCTGCTGGGTTTCTGGGGGCTGGCCTTCTTCTATGGCCAGGTCGGCGGGCATCACCTGATCGGCGGACCGGTGCCGGGCTGGCTGGTCACGCTGTCGATCGTGCAGAGCATGATGATGATCCTTCCGGTCGCGGCCTTCACGGTGAATCAGCACCTCACCCTCAAGGGCCATCTTTCGGCGCTGCGTGGCTCGCCGACGCTGCAATTCATCTGCCTCGGCGGCCTGATGTACACCGCCAGCTCGGTGCAGGGGTCGTTCGAGGCGCTGCGCAGCATGAATGCGGTCACCCATTTCACCCACTACACCGTGGCCCATGCCCACCTCGGCCTTTACGGCTTCGTCAGCATGGTGTTCTTCGGCGCGATCTACTTCGTCGTGCCGCGCATTACCGGACGCGAATGGCCGTGGCCGAAGCTCGTCACCGTGCATTTCTGGCTGGCCGCGACAGGGATCGCGATCTACTTCGTATCCCTGACGATCGGTGGATGGCTGCAGGGCACTGCGATGCTCGACCCGAGTCGCGGCTTCATGGAATCGGTCCATGCCACCCTGCCCTATCTCCGGGGCCGGAGCGTCGGTGGCGCCCTGATGGTGCTGGGACACGTGATCTTTGCAGTTCATTTCATCGGCTTGCTGGCCGGCGCATCCGGCCGCGCGGTGCAACCCTCGCCAGCCTTGAATGCGGCGACGGGAGACATCTGATGCATAGCGAAACACGTCTTGTACTTGGCGGACTCACCACGCTCGCGGTGGCCACCGCCGCCCTGGTGGTGCTGCCCTACCTCACCGTCCGGGATACCCCTCCGGCTCCGGGATTGAAACCTTATACCGCGTCTGCACTGAGGGGCCGCACACAATACATTCAGCATGGCTGCATGTATTGTCACTCCCAGCAACCGCGTGCACGTGATTTTGCGCCCGACGCGAAGCGCGGATGGGGTCGGGCCACCGTAGCGGGAGATTATGCGTACGACGATCCGCCGCTGCTCGGGACCATGCGTACCGGACCCGATCTCATGAACATCGGCGTCCGCCAGCCCGGTGAGCAATGGCATCTCGGCCACCTGTTCCAGCCCCGGGCCTATGTTCCCGGCAGCATCATGCCGGCCTATCCCTTCCTGTTCGAGCTGCGTGACAAGGCCGAGCCAGGCGAAACGGTCGTCACGCTTCCACCGGGCTTCGTACCCGAGGGAAAAACGGTAGTGGCACGACCCGAGGCGCTCGATCTCGTGAGTTACCTGAAATCACTGGATCGCAGCTATCCGGCGATCGACCCCACCACAACCAATTGACCCGGACCGCATGCCAATGAGTTCTCCCGAGATACTGCCCCAGCAGCGCAGGGAAAATCCCGACCCGCAGGAACGCACTACCCCAATCCCCTGGCTGGTGCTTGCGCTGGCGATCATCCTTGCCGCATTTGGCGTCGACTACATCTCCCACGCGAAGCTCGACACGCCCGCCTCATGGGGCGATGGTCGAAGCCACTCGGAACTGGCCGGCAACAAACCGGCGGACGGCGCCAAGGCCGACGGTGCCGCGATCTTCGCTTCGACCTGCGCAGCCTGTCATCAGGCGACCGGCCAGGGCCTGCCGGGCGTTTTTCCACCGCTCGCGGGGTCCGAGTGGGTGCTCGGAAAGCCGACCACCGCCGCCGCCATCCTGCTCCACGGGATCAATGGCCCGATCACTGTCAAGGGCCAGTCCTATCAGGGCGCCATGCCGGCCTTCGCCGCTTCGCTCGGAGACGCCGAGATCGCCGCGGTGCTCACCTATGTGCGCAGTCAGTGGGGCAACGCCGCGGCGCCGCTCAGCGCCGCAACCGTCGCCGAAGTCCGGACACAACACGCGGGCCGCACCGGACCATTCTCCGGTGGTGATGAATTGAAAGCACTTCCCTGAGAACAGCATGAGTACAAGCTTGGCCCCAGACCCGCTGAGCCGGGACAACCTGCATCGCCTGGTGCATTCCTTCTACGCGGACGTGCGCCGGGACCCGCTGCTGACCCCCGTCTTCGATTCGGCAATCGGTCCCGACTGGCACGCCCATCTGGCAAGGATGGTCGATTTCTGGGCGACGCTGATGCTCGACGCACGCAGTTTTTCGGGCAACGTCTACGGTACGCACATGCGGCTGGAAGGCGTCCAGCCTGCGCATTTCGAACGCTGGATGACGCTCTGGTACGAACACACCGAGAACGGCTTCCAGCCTGCGGACCGCCAGCGCTTGCGCGACACAGCCGAGATGATCGGACGCAGCCTGTTCCTCGGTTTTTTTGGCAGCTCGGTGCGATTCCGCAAGGATGGAGCTGGCGGCATCCTCGTCGACCAATGCTAGCCCGCGGCGGCGCCACCGGATTCATCCCGCCAGACAATCGCTCACTGGTCGCCACCAGCCTCGCGTGCCTCGCGCTCTTGGTCGCCTTCCTCGCCCTTGCCGACGGACTTACCCGGGGCTACCGCCTGTGGACCTTCGAGTCATTGCGTCGCGACGACGCCGCGGCCGGCCGGATCAAGGCGCCATCCATACTGCTCGCGGGACCGCAGGGCACCACGCCGACGCCCTGGCCGGGGCCACCCGGCGAGATCTACATCGTGGATTTCGTCTATACCCGCTGCCCGACCGTCTGCGCTGCACTCGGTGCCGAATACACGCGCATGCAGGCCCTGCTCGACAAACGGTTCGGCGCACACAGCCCGGTACGCCTCGTCTCGATCGCATTCGATCGTCCGCACGACACGCCTGCCGCGTTGGCACATTACGCATCGGATCATCGGCAGAACCCCGCACTGTGGCTGCTCGGGATACCGCAGAGCGCGGCCGCTCAGGAAGATCTGCTGCGGACTCTCGGCATCGTGGCGATTCCTGACGGCCTCGGCGGATTTACGCATAACGGGGCCATCCATCTCATCGACGCCCAAGGGACGGTCAGAGCCATTCACGACCTGGATCAATGGCCTCGGGCACTCGATCAGGCACTCGCCATGAGCAAAGGGGGCCACCCGTGACGCCCCCGCGGCACGGCAGGATCGCGCGGGCCGCGATGGCGCTGCCGCTGCTGCTCCTGATCCCGCCCCTGCGACACATCCTGGAAGCAAGCATGCTGACCCACATGCTGGTCGAGTTCCCGTTGCTGTTCATCGCGGGCGGGCTTGCGGGCGGC
Organism: Cognatazoarcus halotolerans; assembly: GCF_009800965.1. Lineage (GTDB taxonomy): Bacteria > Pseudomonadota > Gammaproteobacteria > Burkholderiales > Rhodocyclaceae > Cognatazoarcus > Cognatazoarcus halotolerans. Next base: position 36,272 of record NZ_WUAF01000016.1, read on the forward strand.
TGGCTGACGCACCACCGCTTGCCGGCCGGCCTGCCCGCGGTTGCCGACGCACACGGCCTGCTCGGACTGGCACTCGCAAGCTGTGTCGGCGCGCTGTGGATGATCCCCTCGATGCTCGATCTGAGTCTTCTCGACGCTTCAGTACAGGCCTCGAAGTACGCCTCATGGACGCTTTGCGGGCTGCTGTTCCGCTCGAGCTGGAAACGGGCGGGACCGGTTGTCTCGGCTTTCTTCCTGGGCAACACCGGGTGGATGCTTGCCACCGCGGGCCTGCTTTACCAGGAGGCGCAGCAAAGATTGTGCGTGAGCTATCTGCTGGACGAGCAGTTGATTACCGGAAGGGGATTGGTCGCCCTCGCCATCCTGATCGGTGCATTTGCCGTCACCTGCCTCGTCACTCCGCAAGGGCGGGTATTCAACCCGCGCGACCGCGGGCCTTCCCGGGCACGGGCACCAGCGGAATGACCTTCCGCCCGGCCTGATCGATGCCGAGCAGCGAAGCGGCGACGCTAGGCGCGGCAACCGCATCACGCAGCGTCATGCGATCAAGCTCAAGCATGAAGGCATCGAGCGCACGCCGCAGCCCGCGGGTAAGGTTGCAGGCGGGCGAAATCGCGCAGCGCGTCTCCTTGCCGCTCTCGAAGCATTCCACCAGCGAGAAATCACCTTCGGCAATGCGCACCACCATGCCGATCGAGATCGCCTCGGGATCGCGCGCGAGGCGCACACCACCGCTACGCCCCCTGACCGTCTCCAGCAGCCCCGCGTTACCCATCTGATGCACGATCTTCATCAGGTGATGACGTGATATGTCGTACGCATCGGCGATCTCCTCGATCGTCGACAGCGTCCCGCTATCGTGCCGCAGGCTCAGGTACATGAGGACGCGCAGGGTGTAGTCGGTGTAGACCGTCAGTCTCATGGATTACCGGGCCAAAAACAGGATTCGGCTCGAGCATAGCCCGCCACCCCATAACAGGCAATCCGGAGTTCAACCAGTCGGAGTGTCGTCCCCGATCAGCAATCGCGTATCGGCGAGATACTTGTGGGGCGGGATCTCCAGGTTGTCCGGAGCGGGCTTGTTCTTGTACACCCGCCCCGCGAGATCGAAGGTCGAACCGTGGCATGGGCACAGAAAGCCGCCTGACCAACGCTCGCCGAGGCCACTCGCCGGACCGCTCGTGAATTTTCCGCTCGGCGAACAACCAAGATGCGTACAGATGCCGACCGCGACCAGATATTCGGGCTTGATCGAGCGCGATCGACCCTGTGCGTAGGCAGGCTGCATCGGCCGTGTCGAATCCGGATCGAGGAGTTCATCCTCGATCGTCTCCAGTCCCGCAAGCATTGCCTGCGTGCGGTGCAGTATCCACACCGGCTTGCCGCGCCACTCGACGGTCATCATCTCACCGGGGGCAAGGTTGCCGATTTCCACTTCCACCGGCGCACCCGAGGCCCTCGCCCGTTCCGAAGGGGTGAGACTGGCGACGAAGGGCACTGCGCTTGCTACGGCAAGAGCACCGCCCGCAGCCGATGTCGCGACCAGCAGCCGACGCCGCGTTTCCAGTGAATCATCCATCTCGCTGCGCTCCGTTCAGTTCTATTGGGGGCGGCAAGTCCGCGGACACTTACGAACGCCGGGGAGACGGAAGGTCCGGCGGGAGATACCGCCAATGGCCGGACCACGTGCCGTGCCTGTCCACAGACTTGCCTCCCACCGCCAATACAAGTCCCGTGCCAACACTGACATATTTCACAAGTATTTGTTTTTACTTTAAAAAATAGATTTCTGTCAGCGCAACCTATACGCATGCGACCGACAGAAAGGCCATTATTGACAGCCTCGAGCTACCAGAAACGTCAAAATTGACAGCAGGGCGTATCATCCCCCTTCACGAACCGGAACCGATTTCGTGCTCCCTGAGCTTTCTGTAGAGCGTTCGCTCCGAAATTCCGAGCTGCCTTGCCAAGGCCTTGCGGCTACCGGAATGCGCCGCCAGAGCCTTCTGGAGCGCCTGCCGCTCGAGGCCGGCGAGGTCTTGCGCCACTTCACCCCCGGCAGTCGCGCCCGGCGGCGACGGCGGAGACGCGACATCGCCGGCGAGATGTTCAGTGCCGATCTCGTCGCCATCGCACATCAGGCTCGCTCGCTCGAGGATGTTGCGCAGCTCGCGTACATTGCCCGGAAACGGGTAGCTGCGCAGGCGGGCCACTGCAGCCTCGCTCAGGTGCATCGGACGCGGTGTCTTGATCCGTTCGAGCAGCCCTGCCGCAAGCAGGGGGATGTCCTCTTCCCGCTCCCGCAGAGGTGGAATCTCGATCGGGAAGGTATTCAGCCGGTAATAGAGATCCTGCCGGAAGCTCCCCTCGGCCACCATGGCACGCAGCGAACGGTGGGTAGCCGAAACCACGCGGATATCCGCGGTGCGAAGCTCGGTCGAGCCCACCCGGCGATACGTCCCGGTCTCGAGCAGGCGCAGGAGTTTGACCTGCATGCCGAGCGGGATGTCACCGACCTCGTCGAGAAACAGCGTACCGCCGCTGGCGGCCTCGATGAGGCCGATCTTGCGCGTCGTCGCACCGGTAAAGGCACCGCGTTCGTGGCCGAACAGCTCGCTCTCGAAGAGGGTTTCGGGAAGACCCGAGCAATCCACCGCGATGAACGGTCGCTCGGCACGCTTGCTGGCCTGGTGAATCGCATTCGCCACCAATTCCTTGCCGGTACCGGACTCCCCCTGCAGCAGTACCGTGGCGTCGGACGGTGCCACCCGCGCCACGAGACCGAGCATCTGCTGGAAGCGCGGCGCACGGCCGATCAGCCCATGCCTTCCGTCCAGCCCACGGGCAACCGGCAACGGTTCCATCTTCTCGACGAAGAACACGATCTCGCCCGCGCTGTCGCGCAGCGGGGAGAGTTCGATGTTGACGTATTCCTCGCCTCGCGGCGTGTGATGCAGATGCAGGACCCGCTCGCGCTGGCCGGAATCAAGACTCTGGGCGAGCGGGCAACTCTCGCCGGCCCGATCACAGGGAACGCTGTAGTGATGCGACACCTCGTAGCAGGTGCGTCCGATCACGCTGCGCCCGGCTCCGCAGCTGCGTCGATATGCCGCATTTGCAGCGACGATCCGGTAGTGACGATCGCATAGAATGTGCGGCTCCGACAGGGATTCCAGAAAGGATACGAGCTCGGGAAGGGGGCGGATCGACGCTGCCATGACTGTCACATTTGTCAGAAACGACTGCCAATATCCTCCAGGCGTCCGTCAGCCGTCAATCGGCAATTCTCGACCGCCGAAAAAATTCCTTCTCAATCAGTCACGTGCGAACGCTCTACGGGTTGGCACGGGACTTGATAAGCATTCGGGCAAGACCCGGGGAGAGAACCCATGACCAAGCGCTCGCTCGCGCACGAACTGACAGTGATCGTCGCAATCAAGCTCGCCATTCTCACCGCCATCTGGTGGTTCTTCATCCGCGACTTCCGTGTCGAGGTCGTGGTGCCGCCGGAAGGCAGCGCGATGACGGCGCGTCCCCTTGTCGAAACAAGCAAACACCAACCATCCCAACCCCATGGAGGCCCCAATGGTGACTGAACAACTGGTGGACCTGTCGCGGCTGCAGTTCGCCGCAACGGCCATGTACCACTTCCTTTTCGTGCCGCTCACGATCGGCATGACCTGGATGCTGGTAATCATGGAAGCGGTCTATGTCATGACCGGCAAGCCGATCTACAAGGACATGACCCGCTTCTGGGGCAAGCTCTTCGGCATCAACTTCGCGCTCGGCGTTACCACCGGCATCACGCTCGAATTCCAGTTCGGCACCAACTGGGCGTACTACTCGCACTACGTCGGCGACATTTTCGGCGCACCGCTGGCGATCGAGGGCCTGATGGCTTTCTTCCTCGAATCGACCTTCATCGGCCTGTTTTTCTTCGGCTGGGACCGCCTCTCGCGCCGCCAGCACCTGCTGGTGACCACCCTGATGGCGATCGGCACCAACCTGTCGGCGCTGTGGATCCTGATCGCCAACGGCTGGATGCAGAATCCGGTCGGTGCCGAGTTCAATGCCACCACCATGCGCATGGAGATGGTCGATTTCTGGGCGGTACTGTTCAACCCCGACGCCCAGGCCAAGTTCGTTCACACGGTGTCCGCGGGCTATGTCACCGGCGCCATGTTCGTGCTCTCGATCTCCGCCTGGTATCTGCTGCGGAAGCGCGACGTGGAGTTCGCCAAGCGCAGCTTCCGCATCGCCGCGGCCTTCGGCCTCGCCTCGGCGCTGTCGGTGATCGTGCTCGGCGACGAATCCGGCTACACCGTCGGCGAGGCACAGCAGACCAAGATGGCGGCGATGGAGGCCATGTGGGAGACCGAACCCGCCCCGGCCGGCCTCAAGCTCATCGCCGGCATCAACGAGAAGGAAATGAAGAACGACTGGGAGATCGAGATTCCCTGGCTGCTCGGCCTGATCGGCACCCGCTCGCTGGACAAGGAACTGCCGGGTATCAAGGAGATCATCGCCCACAACCGCACGCGCGTGGTCTCCGGCATCGAGGCGGTCAAGGCGCTCGACCAAGTACGCAGCAACCCGCAGGACGCCGCAGCACGCGAGCGCCTGCTCACCTATCAGGCCGACCTCGGTTTCGGCCTGCTGCTGCGCAAGTACGTCACCTCGATGGACCAGGTCACGCCGGAACTCATCGATCGCGCCGCGGCCGACACCATCCCGCGGGTGACGCCGCTGTTCTGGGGCTTCCGCCTGATGGTGGCACTCGGCTTCGCCATGGCGGCGCTCTTTGGCCTCGCTCTGTGGTACTCGGTCAAGGGCAGCTTCGCGGAAAAGCCGTGGCTGCTGCGCTGGGCGCTGTGGTCGCTGCCAATGCCGTGGATCGCCTGCGAGATGGGCTGGTTCGTGGCCGAATACGGCCGCCAGCCCTGGACCATCTACGGCGTGCTGCCCACCCACATGTCGGTATCCACCCTGTCGGTGTCCTCGCTGTATGGCTCGCTGGCCGGTTTCGTCGGCTTCTACACGGTGCTGCTCATCGTCGAGATGTACCTGATGGTGAAGTTCGCACGGCAGGGCCCGGGCAGCCTCGGCACCGGCCGCTACCTCAATGAAGTCGCACACGCTTAATCAGGAGCCGCTCGAATGATCATCGATTACCCGACCCTCAAAGTCATCTGGTGGCTGCTGGTGGGCGTGCTGCTCGTCGGTTTCGCCATCATGGACGGCCACGACATGGGCGTGGGCACGCTGCTGCCCTTCGTCGGCCGCGACGACGTGGAACGCCGCGTCGTCATCAACACCGTCGGCCCCCACTGGGACGGCAACCAGGTGTGGTTCATCACCGGCGGCGGGGCAATTTTCGCGGCCTGGCCGCTGGTGTATGCCACCGCCTTCAGCGGTTTCTACTGGGCCATGCTCGCGGTGCTGTGGGCGCTGTTCTTCCGCCCGGTGGGATTCGATTACCGCAGCAAGCTGCACAGCCCGACCTGGCGCAAGACCTGGGACTGGGGCCTGTTCGTGGGCGGCGCGGTGCCGCCGCTGATCTTCGGCGTGGCCTTCGGCAACCTGCTGCAGGGCGTCCCGTTCAATTTCGACAACAACCTGGTGTCGTACTACACCGGTTCGTTCTGGGGGCTGCTCAACCCGTTCGCCCTGCTCACCGGCGTGGTCAGCACCGCGATGATCACCTTCCACGGTGCGATCTACCTGATGCACCGTACCGAGGGTGACATCCAGCGCCGCAGCAGAAACGCGGCACTCATCTTCGGCGTGTTGCTGCTGGCGGGCTTTTCGGCGGCCGGGGTGTGGCTGCAATGGATCCCGGGCTACGTGATCACGTCGACGATCGATCCGTCCGCCCTGCCCGATCCACTGGCCAAGGAAGTGGCACGCGAAGCCGGTGCCTGGATGCACAACTACCAGACCATGCCCGCCACGATGGCACTGCCGGTACTCGCCTACCTCGGCACCATTGCTGCCCTGCTGCTCGCCCTCAAGGGACGCACGTTATCCGCCTTCGTCGCCTCGTCGCTGACGATCGTCGGCGTCATCGGCACCGCGGGGGCATCGATGTTCCCCTTCGTGATGCCCTCGTCGAGCGACCCGCGCTCCAGCCTCACCGTGTGGGACAGCGTCTCGAGTCACCTCACCCTGTCGATCATGTTCTTCGCCACGCTGATCTTCATGCCGATCATCATCACCTACACCAGCTGGGCCTACAGGGTGATGTCGGGCAAGGTCACCGCCGCCTACGTGCGCGAGAACAGCCATTCGGCCTACTGAACCGGAAAAGGAATAGAAAATCATGTGGTATTTCACCTGGGTACTTGGCGTCGGCTTCGCGGTATTGCTGGCAATCCTCAACGCGATGTGGGGCGAAAACGAGGAGGCCCGCAACAATGGCCGCCATGAATGAGCCCCTTGGCATCGGTGAGCCCGGCGAGCGGGACGCGGCACCGGCCGGACCCGGCCTCGCCTGGCTCCCGCTGCTGACCGCGATCGCGCTGACGCTCGGCATCACCATCTATCCGCATGTGCTGACCGGCGCAGATGGTCGCGCCGACCACCTCGCGACGATGCTTGCGATGTGGGCGATGAGTGCCGGCTTCGTGCGCGGCACCGGTTTCGTGCCGCGCAACCGCGCGCTGCGGATCGCGCTGTCGGGATGGGCCTGCCTGGCCGCATTGGTGCTGGCCGGGATCCGGCTGCTGGGCTGAGGAGATCGTCATGCTGTTTCGCCAGCTCCACGACACTGCCAGCAATACCCTCACTTACCTGCTGGCCGATACCGACGAGCGGGAAGCCGCACTGATCGATCCGCTACCGGGGCAGTCGGAACTGCTGCTCGCCTTGCTCGGCGAATACGATCTGCGCCTGCGCTACGTGCTGCGCACCCATGTGCACCGCCCCGACCGGCGCCCCTGCACCGATCTGTGCCGTCACACCGGCGCACGCATCGTCATCGGCACGGACGCGCCGGCGGACGAACCCGGCGAGCGGGTTGCGCACGGTGCAACCCTGGTCCTCGGCAACGAAGTGCTGCGCGTGCTCGCCACACCCGGTCACACCCCCTGCTGCGTCAGCTACCTGTGGCGCGACCGGCTGTTCTGCGGCGACACCCTCGAGATCGACGGCTGCTGCGAACCGTCCGACGAACTCGAGCCCGGTCATCTCTACGACAGCGTCACCCAGCGCATCTTCCTGCTGCCCGACGAAACCCTGATCTTTCCGGGTCACGACCGCAGCGGCCGCAGCATCTCGACGGTGCGCGAAGAGCGTCTGCGCAACCGCGCCTACGCCGGCCGCAGCCGCGAAACCTTCATAACCGACGTGGGCATGCGACGGCTCGCCCGGCCCCCTGCCCGCCATCCATTCGAAGAAGACATTCATGAAGCCCATTGAACAGAACATCTGCGCGCAAGAACCGGCAAGCCTGTACCGGCGCATCGGCGGCGCGGCCGGCGTCGAACGGCTGGTCGAGCGCATCTACCACTGGATGCAGCAGCTTCCCGAGGCCAGCGATGTGCTCGCCATGCATCACCCCGATCTCACCGAGGTCAAGGCACGCCTGCGAGCCTTCCTTTCAGGCTGGCTTGGAGGGCCCGACCTCTTTCGCCCCGCCTATGGCGAACCCCGCATGCGCCGCCGCCATTTCGCCTTCGAGATCGACACTGCGGCGCGCGACGCGTGGATGGCCTGCCTGTGCCGCGCAGTCGACGAGACGGTCGCCGAACCCGCCCTCGCTGACGAGCTGAAATCGGTGTTCCAGGCCATGGCCGACCATCTCCGCAATGTCCGATCCCCCCGCGACCAACAACCCCTGTCCGGCTGTGGCTGCGGGAATCCGCACGGCGGGCACGCCACACGTTCGCCAGGGCCCTGACGACCCGATCCGGAGCACAAATGAGCAATCCAGAAATCTGCATTCTCGGCGCCGGCTTCGCCGCGCTCACCGCGGTACGGGAGCTTCGCAAGCATGCACCGGATGCCCGCATCACCCTGATCGCCCCCAGACCGGAGTTCATCTACCTGCCCAGCCTGATCTGGATTCCGACCGGGCTGCGCAGGGGTGACGACCTGCGCATCGCGTTGCAGCCCTTCTTCGCACGGCATGCGGTCAACTATGTGCAGGCGCGCGTCACCGCCGTGCTCGAGGGCGGGCGGCGTGTCGTCACCGATGCCGGCGAATATTCGAACGACGCCCTGATCGTCGCCTCCGGCGGACGCTTCATCAAGAAGCTGCCCGGCATCGAACACGCCATCACGCTGTGCGAAGGCATCACCGCGGCCGAGCGCATCCGCGAGCGGATCCTGGCCATGGACCAAGGCCGCATCGCCCTGGGCTTCGGCGGCAACCCTGCGGAACCCTCGGCGATGCGCGGCGGGCCGATGTTCGAGCTGCTGTTCGGACTGGAACGTTGGCTGCGACGCCAGAAGCGGCGCGACCGGATCGATCTCACCTTCTTCAACGCCGCCGCCGAACCCGGCAAGCGTCTCGGGGAGCGAGCGGTGAAATCGCTGCTGGCGGAAATGGGACGACGGCGTATCGACACCCACCTCGGCCACAAGCCACTCGGTTTCAGTGAAACCGGGGTCGACACCGATGGCGGACACATCAACGCAGACCTGATCCTCTTCATGCCCGGCCTCACCGGCCCCGACTGGCTGGCCGCGAGCGAGCTGCCGGTCTCGCCCGGCGGCTTCGTCAAGGCCGATGTCCACTGCGCCGCCGAAGGGCTCGAGCGGGTATTCGTTGCGGGCGACGCCGGCAGCTACCCGGGCCCGGACTGGCTACCCAAGCAGGCCCACATGGCCGATCTGCAGGCCCGCGCCGCGGCGCGAAACCTGCTCGCCACGCTCGGCGGGAAACCGCCCACCGAGACGCCAAAACCGGAGCTCATCTGCATCGTGGACAGTTACGACACCGGCATGCTCGTGTACCGCAGCCCACGCCGCAGTTTCATGCTGCCCTCCAGCCGGGCCATGCACTGGTCGAAGCGCTATTTCGAGGCCCACTACCTCAAGGGGATCCGATGAATCGGACACCCACCATCGACCTCCAGCGCCGATCCTCGCCGCCCTGAGCCGGCAGGCAGAAGAGAAGCGACGCTCCGTAAGCAAGCATCATCGGCAGTGACTATACGGCCGATAGGGAGAAGCAACTTCCTTATAAATAAGCATTTGCTTATATTTATTTCACCTCAGTTGAACAACGCAAGGAGTGAAAAGATGGAAACCCAGAACACCTGCCCATCCTTCCCGCGGATCAATGAACCCGCGCCCGCCTTCAAGGCTGCAACCACCTTCGGCGAGCGCAGCCTCGAAGACTATCGCGGCAAATGGTTGATCCTGTTCTCCCACCCTGCCGACTTCACGCCGGTGTGCACCACCGAGTTCATGGGCTTTGCGCGCGCTGCCGACACTTTCCGCAGCATGAATTGCGAATTGCTGGGCCTGTCGATCGACAGCCTCTTCTCCCACCTCGCCTGGACCCGCAGCATCAAGCAGAACTTCGGCGTCGACATCACCTTCCCGATCATCGAAGACCTCAAGATGGAGGTCGCCAAGGCCTACGGGATGATCCATCCGGGGGCTGGCGATACCTCGGCGGTCCGTGCAACCTTCTTCATTGACCCAGAAGGGAAGCTGCGGGCCATGGTCTATTACCCGATGAGCAACGGCCGCTCGATCGACGAGTTCGTGCGCCTGCTGCAGGCACTTCAGACCAGCGACGCCAACGGCGTGGCAACGCCCGAGAACTGGAAGCCCGGCGAGCCGGTGATCGTGCCGCCGCCAAAAACCGCCGAGGCCGCCGAGAAGCGCGCCAGCGAAGGCTACGACTACGTCGACTGGTACTTCTCCAGAAAGACTCTTTGATCGAGGCTCCTGGCCGCGCAAAGACGACCTGCGCGGCCAGGTCCGCTCAAGGCGGACATTCCGGCGATCAGATCACGCAATAAGGTCACCCCCCGACGAGAACCCAGATGAACACCGCCAAGCCAATCCCGAGCGACGCGCATTCGATGAACCCGCCTGCCCGCCTCGCAAACTTCCCGATCGCACTCTTTTCGACCGTGATGGGGACCGCCGGGCTCGCCATCGCCTGGCAGAAGGCTGCGCATTCTCTCGGCTGGCCCGATGCCGCAGGTGGCTTGCTTGCCCTGCTGGCCAGCTTCATCTTCGTCATCACTACACTCTTCTACGCAGCAAAGCTGCTGCGCCATCCCTCCGCCGTCACGGCCGAACGGCTGCATCCGGTAAAGATGAACTTCTTCCCGACCTTTTCAATCGGCATCCTGCTGTTGGCGATCGCCTGGAGCCCCGTCGCACCACGGGCTGCCGCCGCGCTGTGGATGACGGGCGCCGCGCTGCAGCTCGGGTTCACGCTGATGATCATGAGCAGCTGGATTCATCACACCCAGTTCGAGGTTCAGCACCTCAATCCGGCGTGGTTCATCCCAGTCGTCGGCAACATCATCGTGCCGGTCGTCGGCATGCGTTATGCCCCTGCCGAGATCTCGTGGTTCTTCTTCAGCATCGGGCTGGTTTTCTGGATGATCCTCTTTGCGGTGGTCATGTACCGCCTGTTCTTTCATGCACCGCTCGCGCTGCGCCTGACGCCCACACTGTTCATCCTGCTGGCGCCCCCATCGGTCGGCTTCATTGCCTACACCAACCTTGTCGGCGGGCTCGACGCTTTCGCCCGCATTCTCTATCACACCGCCCTGTTCCTGGCCCTGCTCCTCGGCAGCAATGCCATGCGCTTCTTCCGCGTGCCCTTCTTCGTTTCGGCCTGGGCCTACTCCTTCCCGCTCGCCGCGCTTACCATCGCGACGATGCGCATGGCCGAACTCAGCGGAGCAGGATTCTTCCACCTGCTCGGCGTGGCGCTGTTGATCCTTACCAGCCTGGTCATCGCCGCACTGGCGATGCGTACGATCAAGGCCATCGGCCGCGGCGAGCTGTGCGTCCCCGAATAGCCGGGAACCGCCTGCAGTGGCGGTGCCCGGCCGCTTCGCACATACTGGCGGGCGTCAACTCCATGGAGCCACGCCCGTGTCCGAAGCAAATCAGCTCGCCATTCCCGCTTTCGAGCCGCCCACCCTGCCGGTGGCCGACAGCAACGCGCTCTTCCCGGTACGCCGCGTCTTCTGCGTGGGCCGCAACTACGCCGCCCACGCCCGTGAAATGGGCGCCGACCCCAACGCCGAACCGCCTTTCTTCTTCATGAAGCCGGCAACAGCCGTGCAGCATCACGGCCGCGTCGCCTACCCCAACCGCACCGAGGACTATCACCACGAAGTCGAGCTGGTGGTCGCGCTCTCGTCCGGTGGTCGCGACATTCCGGTGGTTGCCGCACTGGATCGCGTCTATGGCTACGGTGTAGGTCTGGACCTCACCCGCCGCGACATTCAGACCGCCCTCAAGAAGGCCGGCAAGTCGTGGGAGATGGGGAAATGCGCCGACCAGTCGGCACCGGTATCAGCCATCACGCCTGTTGCGACATGTGGTCACCCGGAAAGGGGCACGATCCAACTCAGCGTGAATGACAAGGTGGTCCAGCGAGGCGATCTCGCCGACATGATCCTCGACGTGCCGCACATCATCGCCGAGCTGTCCACCTGGTTCGAGCTCATGCCCGGCGACCTGATCTTCACCGGCACGCCGGAAGGCGTCGGTCCGCTCAGCCGGGGAGACCACCTGCTTGCCGAAGTCAGCGGCGTGGCAAGACTCGAGTTGGAGCTAGTCTGAGCGACGCAGGAAAACGCTGCGCGTCGGCTCCTTTTTGGACCGACCGTATATCGCCCCTCAAGTGCGGCGCCCACCCAGGCACAGGAAACCGATTAAAAACAAGAACGGCTACCAGCACCATTCAAGTGAGTGTCGCGACCGTTTCATCAGCGATTGCCCGTCTTGAGAGCACGGTCAATCGCTGCCTTGTCGCTGGTGCCCAGAAAGGGACTCGAACCCCCACGCCTTGCGGCGCCAGAACCTAAATCTGGTGCGTCTACCAATTCCGCCACCTGGGCCCACCGGTGCAAAGCACCGGAGAGGCGGCAATTATACACGGCCCACCGTTTTGCTCCCATACAGTGGCGGGTCGTAAATCCCGGTCGGTGGCGCCGACCGATGACGGTGGCTCGACAGGCCCGACTCGCGCAGCTATAACGCATTTTCCTTACGCGCCAATCACCCCGGAAAGCCATCATGCAGCTGAGCGCCTATCTCAACACTTTTCCCGTATTGGGTGAATTCAATTTCGTACATGATTCGGCCCGGATAATCGGCGACGTTCGTACCGGCCGCGATTGCTCCATATGGTGCAACGCGGTGATCCGCGGCGACGTCAACCGGATCGAAATCGGGGACTGCAGCAATATCCAGGACTTCGTGATGTGCCACGTTTCGCACCGCCGCGAGGCAAAGCCCGAGGGTTCGCCGCTGATCATCGGTCAGCATGTGACTGTAGGACATTCGGCGATCCTGCACGGATGCGCCATCGGAAACGAATGCCTGATCGGCATGGGCGTGATCGTGATGGACGATGTGGTCGTGGGTGATCGGGTGATGATCGGTGCGGGCAGCCTCGTCCCTCCGGGCAAGGAACTCGAAAGCGGGCACCTCTACGTGGGCCGCCCCGCGTCGAAGGTTCGCGCGCTCACCAGCGAAGAACTATCGTTTCTTCGCTATTCGGCGGAACACTACGTTCGCGTAAAGAACAACTATCTGCTGCAGGACAACGAAGTCGAATCGGGCTGACAGATCGTGCCCGGACGCTCCGGATCGTTCGTCAATGGCGGATCTCGGGGCGTTTTTCCGGCGCGGATTGACTATGATCGAAAGGTCCGCGACGCGTTGAATGGGGAGAACCACCGGTGCCGGCAAGCGAAGACTTCTGGGACGACCTGCTCGGGCATCTGAAAGAAGGGCTCCTGCTACCGATCGTGGGACCCGAAATGCTCACGGTGCAGAGTGCCGACGGGACCCCCGGGCCGCTGATGAAGGAGGTGGCCGCGCGGCTCGACGCGCGCTATTCGCTGGGCACCGGCGCAGGTGCCGAATTCGACGCCGTGGTGCGCGCATTCATGCAGCAACGCGGCGCACAGGAATCGGAACGCCTGTACCGCGTGGTCAACGACATTCTTGACCAGATCGATGCGCCTCCGGGCGAGGCATTGCGAGCCCTTGCCAGCGTGCGCGATCTGCGCCTGTTCGTGAGTACCAGTTTCGATTCGATGCTCGCCCGGGCACTTGATGCCGAGCGCTTTGGTGGCGCTCGCCAGACCCGCGAATTATGGTTCGCCCCGAACCAGTCCACACTCGAGCAGCAAGCCAACGCGCCGGCACCGGCCGCTGGCGAGACGGTGGTTTTCAAGCTGTTCGGCCAAGCATCGTCGATGCCGCAATATGCCCTGCACGACGAGGACGTGCTCGAATGGCTGCATGCCCTGCTCAGCGGTACGGCCCGTCTGCCGGACTGGCTCGGCGCGAAGCTGCGTGACTCGCCACTGCTCTTCCTGGGGTGCCGCACGCCCGACTGGCTTGGCCGCTTCATGTTGCGCATGGCCAGCAACGCGCGACTATCACTGTCGGCCAAACAGTTCTTCATCGTCGGTAGCGGCATCGGCTCGCAACCGGCACTCACCGATTTTTTCCGCACCTATTGCGGCACCACGCGGGTACAGGTGCTCGAGGCCGATGCAAACAGTTTTGCCATCGAGCTGGCCGCACGCTGGAAGGCGCGAACCCCCGAGGCCGCAGGGACTCCGGCGGCAGCCGAGTCGGCGGCAGAGCATGGTTCGATCTTCATCAGCTACGCGCGCGAAGACATCGATGCGGCGCGATGTCTTGCCGGCGCGATTCGCGAGCTTGGCGGCGACGTATGGCTGGACGAGCGACGGCTCCAGCCCGGCGATCGATGGCATGACGAGATCCTGCGCGGCATCCGCCGCGAAGCGCGACTGTTCCTGCCGCTGATCTCGAAGAACACCGAGGCGCGCGAAGAAGGCTTCGTGTTCCGCGAGTGGGCCGAAGCGGTCGAACGCGCGCAGGGCATTCCACGGCGGCGCTTCATCCTGCCGCTGATCATCGACCCGGACTACGACGGACACTTCGAGCGCTACCAGCAGGTACCCGCCGAATTTGCCACCTTCAACGTCACCCACGCCCCGGGGGGCAAGGCCGACGCGGCCCTGCAGGCCGTGCTGACCGCCGAGATCCGCTCGATGCGACGTGCGGAGTTCGCCTGACATGGACACAGGGCACAACCACCCCGCCCCGCCGCCCCTCGTCAGCGAACGGCCGTGGCCGGGCCTCGATGCCTTTGACGAAGCCGGTGCCGACTTCTTCCATGGCCGCGACAGGGAGACCGCGGCGCTGGCCCGCTGCGTCGAGGATTCGCCGCTGACCGTGTTGTTCGGGCGTTCCGGCCTCGGCAAGACTTCGCTGCTCAAGGCAGGACTTTTCCCCCGATTGCGCAAACGCGGTTATCTACCGGTACTGGTCCGCCTCGACATCCGCCCCGAGGCGCCCGCCTTCGATGAACAGCTCGGCGCGGCCCTGTTCGCCGAAATCCGGCAACGCGAAGCCGATGCGCCGACCGCCGTCCCCGGCGAATCGCTTTGGCAAACCCTGCACCGCAGCGATTTCGAGTTGTGGAGCAGCCAGAACTACCCACTCACCCCGCTCATCGTCATCGATCAGTTCGAGGAACTGTTCACGCTCGGCCGTGCGCTCGGGGAGACGGTCGACCGCTTTCGCCTGACGCTGGGCGACCTTGCCGAGAACCGGATTCCCGAACAGCTCGCACGGCGCCTGCAGGACGACCCGCGTGCGGCGGAAGGCCTCGATCTGCGCAGCCGGCGCTACAAGTTGCTGATCAGCCTGCGCGAGGATTTCCTCGCTGAACTCGAAAGCTGGTGCACCGCGATTCCGACGCTGACACGCATGCGCTACCGCCTGCTGCCGATGAGCGCCGCGCAGGCCTTCGATGCCGTCTATGGCAGCGCAGCCAGCCTGATGGACGAATCGCTGGCGCGTCGCATCGTCTCCTTCGTTGCGGCGGAACGGCAGACACAGGACGCCGCTGCCGCCAATCCGCCGCCAGTCGGGACGGGTACGGACGACCCCACCGCGACGATCGAACCCGCGCTGCTGAGCCTCTTCTGCCGGGGCCTCAACGAGCGACGCCTCAAGGCCGGCAATGCACGCTTCGACGCGACCCTGCTCGACAGCGCCAAGCAAGGCATCATCGCCGACTACTACGCTTCCTGCGTCTCGGACCTGCCCGAAAAGGCCTGCCGCTTCATCGAAGGCGAGCTCATCACCGAAAAGGGCTACCGCAACAACTTCGCGCGCGAGGACGCGGTGCCTTCGATTCTCAGCGCCGAGCAGCTCGAGAAGCTGGTCGCGCTGCGGCTCCTGCGGGTCGAAACGCGCCTCGGCGTGCAGCGCATCGAGCTGACTCATGATCTGCTCACGCGCGTGGTCCGCGAGCACCGCGACCGGCGCCGCGCCGAGGACGAGAAGGCCGAAATCGCGAAGCGTGCCGAAACTGCACGCCAGGCAGAGGAGCTGCGCAGGCTGCAGGCCGAAGCCAGGGCCGGGCGCCGCTTCCGGATTCTTGCCGGCGCGCTGGCCCTGAGCCTGGTCGCGGCGGTGTGGCAGGGATGGACCGCGCTGAAGCAGCGTGAAATCGCGGTCGAGGCGAGGAAGCTCGCCGTGGCGCAGCGCGAAACCGCGGAGAACGCGGCAAACGAAGCTGCCCGTGCCCAGGCCGAAGAAGCCAGGCAGCGCAAGCTCGCGGAGCAACGGCTCGAACATATCGTCGCCGGACTGCGTCTCAAGCAGGCGGTGCTCTCCGGCGATTCGGCCAGGATCGCGCAATACCTCGATTCGGATCTGGCCGAAACCAGAGTGAAATTCGGCGCCAGTGCGCGATATCTCAACTACCGCAACCCGGCGGGTCAGAAAGTGTACGAGTTTTCCCTGTACCCGGAGGCCGGGACGCTACCAAAGGACAAGGCCTCGGTAGGGCTGGTCACCTACTGGATGAATCACCCGACCTTCAAGAACTCATTGCTGACCGCGGGTCCGCAACAGTCCTTTACCGCGCGCTACACGGGCTGGGGATGTCTCCATACCGTGATCGCGCTGATCGAGTATGTCGACCCGGACAAGCCCCCGCGGATCGCCAGCTTCGACATGTGCGATCACATGCGGACCGAGTGATACCAGCCGCCCCTGTCAGGACGCGGCGTCCAGGACCATGTCCCACCTCGCCTGCAACGGCGTACCGGCGGCACCCGGTGCGAACGATGCGGTCACCAGCGGCCGGCGCTCGACCGCGATGCTGCGATAGAGGAAGTCCTCCGCGTTGCGCGGTTCGTCCGCGACGTAGAGCTGGGTCACGAAGGGCTCGCGCCCAGCCGGGAACACCGCCACATGGATGTGCGGCGTACGCCCCGGATAAGGTACCGGGCGAATGGTGAGAAAACGGTAACGGCCGTCGGCATCGCTCACCGTGCGTCCGAAGCCCTGGAAGCCCGGGTCGATCGGCCCTCGCCCCCCGTCGCGGGGATGACGGTAGCGTCCGTTGGCATCGCACTGCCAGATCTCGATGCGCGTCGCAGCCAGCGGACGACCGTCGGAATCGAGCAGGCGCCCCGACAGATCAGTGATGGCGCCCCTGGCCGGCGCCGGTTGGCCTTCCACGTGGACCAGGTCGTTGTCCCGGTCGAGCGGCAACTCAACCGGGTAGAACGGCCCCGCGGTCTGGCGGGGAGTCGGCAATGCAGCTCGCGCAAGACCCGGCACACCGAGCAGGGCGGCGGCTCCGAACATCACGCGACGACGATTTTCCAGCATCTCCAGGGCTCCGGCGATTGCACTCCTGCAATAGAGTGCGGCCCACGCGAAAGGGTTCGCGCCGCGGTTACCGGCGTTCGATGACAGACGCTTGGCAGCCGCCTCGACTCCCGATAATGTACGCGCCACGCGGCCGTCTCGGTTCGAGCAGCCCGACAGCGCTCATACAGGCACGCGCCCACACGCAGGCGGCCATCCCTCTCAATCCAGGAGAACTCCAATGCATCGCGACACCTTGCGTCCCATTCGCCGCGCCCGCTTGATCGCCAGTCTCGTGCTGGCCTGCACCGCGGGCTTCGGCGCCGCCACGCCCGCCCTCGCGGAGGCCCCGCAGCAACTCACCCAGGTCCCCGGTTACTACCGCACCACCCTGGGAAAATTCGAGATCACCGCGCTCTACGACGGCCCCTTCGGGATGGACCCCAAGGTGCTCAAGTACACCTCGCAGCGCGATATCCAGCGGCTCTTTGCGAAAATGTTCGTCAATAGTCCACCGGTGCAGACGGCGGTGAACGCCTTCCTGGTGAATACCGGCAGCAAGCTGATCCTGGTCGACACCGGCGCTGCGAAGCTCTTCGGGCCGCAACTCGGCAACGTGGTGGAGAATCTGCGGGCCGCGGGTTATCGGCCCGAGCAGGTCGACATCGTGCTGCTCACCCACCTGCACGGCGACCACGTCAACGGCCTCGTCGGCCCCGCCGGCGAGCGCGTCTTCGCCAATGCCCAGGTGTTTTCCTCCGAGGCCGACAACGCCTTCTGGCTGAGTGCCGAGGTCGCCGCCAAGGCCGCCCCCGAGATGCAGGGTTTCTTCAAGATGTCGCGCGACGCCGCAGCGCCCTACATCGCCAGCGGCCAGTGGAAGACCTTCACGGGCGAGCAGGAACTCGCGCCGGGCATCCACAGCGTCGACACCCACGGCCACACCCCCGGCCACACCAGCTACCTGCTTGACGACGGCGGAGAGAAGCTGCTGATCCTCGGCGATATCGTGCACAACCACGCGGTCCAGTTCGCGCGGCCCGAGACCGCGATCGAGTTCGATGTCGACCCGAAGCAGGCGGTGGCAGCACGCAAGAAGACCTTCCAGTGGGCTGCCAAAGAGCGCTTCATGGTGGCCGGCATGCACCTGCCCTTCCCTGGCCTCGGCCACGTCCGCAAGGACGGCAAGGCCTTCGCATGGGTACCCGCCGAATTCGCACCGGTCGAGAAAAAATAGCCCCGGGGTCGCGACCACGACGCGGCGACCGGGCACCCTGCCCGGCCGCATCGCCCCCCAACGCTGACAGAGAGAAAAACACAATGATCAGGTTCTACTACTCACCGGCCCCGAATCCCGCCAAGGTCGCGCTCTTCCTCGAGGAAGCCGGCCTCGCCTACGAAACCATCGCGGTGGACACCCGCAAGGGCGAGCAACACGAGGCCGCCTTCAAGGCCATCAACCCCAATGCCAAGGTTCCGGTGATCGAGGACGGCGAAACGGTGATCTTCGACAGCAACGCGATCCTGCTCTATCTCGCCGAAAAGACCGGCAGATTCATGCCCACGGATCTCGCGGCGCGCGGCCCGATGTATTCCTGGCTGATGTTCGTCGCAAGCGGCATCGGACCGTTCAGCGGTCAGGCGGTGCACTTCAAGCACTACGCGCCGGGCGAACATCCCTACGCACTCAACCGCTACGACTTCGAAGCATGGCGTCACTGGCGAATCATCGATGAGCGGCTTGCCGCACAGCCCTACATGCTCGGCGCGGACTACAGCGTGGTCGACATGGCGGTGTGGGGCTGGGCACGAGCGGTGCCCTTCGTGCTCGGCGAGGAAGCCTGGAAGGCGCTGCCGAACGTCAAGCGCCTGCTCGACGAAATCAACGCCCGTCCGGCTGCGCAGCGCGCCGAAGCGCTCAAGGCGCGCTTCACCTTCAAGGCCGAAATGGACGACGAGGCGCGCAAGGCGATGTTCCCGCAGAACGCACGCCTGCCAGGCTGAATCAGGCTGCGGCGGAGCCCGCCATGCCCGCATGGCGCCCGCCGCAGCGTTCCTCACATCTCGAGCCGCTGCGCGTAGCCGGTCATCTCGAGATAGCCGCGGCCGACCTCCCGGCCGCCCTCGAAAACCCTGACCGCCCCCTCCCAGTAGATCGCCCCGGTACTGCGGCGGCTGTCGAGTTCCTGGTCGTCCATCAGCGGCCGCAGCTCTAGTTCGCGATCTCCGGCGCGTACTCGCCAGGCCACCACATACTCGACATTGGTCCGTGGCGAACGCCAGCGGCGCAGCGGTGTGAAGCTCACCGCTTCACGGTCGAGCGCGCGGTCGCGGCCCATCGCATCGCGCAGCGTCCCCGCGGACCACAGCGCGTCGCCCGTGCGATCGTGCATCCTGAAGGCCATCAAGGCGCCGCCGTCGTCGAGGTTGACGCCAATCCAGTCCCAGCCGCTCGCACCCGCCGGCATGTATTCCGAGGACCACTCCTGGTCCAGCCAGGCCTTGCCGCTCACCGCATGCTCGCGCCCGTCGATCGACAGCGTACCGCGCACCGCGAGTTGCGGCCGGCTGTAGTAGTAGCTGGCGTTCGCTGGATCCGGCGCCTTCTGGCTGAAGCCCTTGTCGCCGTTGAGCATCGCCGGCTGTGTCGGCGTCAACTCCAGGCGGTATGCGAAATCCTGCCCGTTCGCTTCGGCCACATAGCTTCCGTCGGCTTCCTCTAGCCGCCAGTTGCCGACCCAGGCATGGGTACGGTCACGCGCCGCACCAGCAAGCGCGCCCGAGGCGCGCGCGCTGCGCTGCGCATGCAGCAGCCGGCCGTGCTTGGCATCCGCCACCGCGGCGTGCGCAAGGATGAGCTGGGCCGGACTGAAGCGCCCCGGCGCATCTTCGCCGATGCCGCTGCGCACCCTGAAAAAGGTGATCTGGAAGCCGCGCTCCGCACCGGTCTCGTCCTTGATCCAGCCAGTGACATACCACCACTCGGTGCGGAAATCCGGGTGCGCACCCGAGTCGGCCGGCAGCTCGATGGTCCGACCGGGAAGCACCGGCGGGTAGTCCACTGCACGAACCAGTGGCGCGACCAGGAGCAGCAGGACGCACAGCAAGGCGCGCATCACCAGTCCTCCTTCACCGCCATCACCGCCTCCTGGCGCATCGCCTGGCGGCCGGCGAGCACCGCGGCCAGCGCGGCGAGCAGCACCAGCGTGAGGCAAAAGATCGCCAGCGAGGCGAAGGGGATGCGGATATCCATGCTCCAGTGGAAGCTCTGCCGGTTGACCACCTCGATCAGCACCAGCGAGATCGCGCCGCCCACCGCCAGCCCGCCCAGCGCCCCGGCACCCGCGGTGAGCGCCCCTTCGGTGGCGAGCATCAGCCCCACCTGGCGACGGGTGAGGCCGATGTGGCGCAGCATGCCGAACTCCCTGCGCCGCGCCGCGGCCAGCGCGGCAAAGCTCGCCGCCACACCGAAAAGGCCGATCACCACCGCGACCGCCTCTAGCAGATAGGTCACCGCAAAGGTGCGGTCGAAGATGCGCAGGCTCACCGCGCGGATCTCGCCCGCCTGGGCCAGCTCCAGCGTCTGCGCGCCGAAACGTTCGCGGAGCCGCGCCGCCACCGCGCTGGCGGTCTCGCCGTCGGCAAGATGGAGCGCGGCATCGTTGGCGAGCGGATCGCCACTCAGCGCGCGGTAGCGCTCGATGGGGATCATGATCGCGCCGCTCTGGCGGGCGTAGTCGCGCCACACCCCAGCCACCACGAAATCGTGCGGGCTTCCGGCGAGCGGCAGGCGCAGCGTGTCGCCCGGCGCATAGCCGAACAGATCGGCCACTGCCTCCGATATCCACACCGGCGAGCTTGTTTTCACCTGCCTGCCGACCAGCGGCAGCTCGCGACCGTCAGGGCTCAACGATCGGGCGATCAACATCACCGGCGGATGGTCGGCCGACAGGCGCACCGTGTCGTGGCGGATGAAATCGGCCCGTGCCACGCCGGGCGTACCGGCAATACGGGCCTGCGCGGCAGCATCGAAATAACCGCTGCTGCCAGCCCGCGCACCGCGCACATAGAGCTCGGCCGGCAGGATGCGGGCGAGCCAGTCGTCGACCGAGTCACGGAACGAGGCAACCATGATCGCCATCGCCACCGCCAGCGCGGCGCTCGCCAGCACGCCCGCGCCGGCCACCACCACGTGCCCCGGAACCGCGGCGAGCCGCGCGCGCGCCAAGGCAATCGGCACCGCCCGCAGCGGCGCCAGCAGGGCACTCAGATTGGCCGCGAGCTGCGGCAGCACGAACACTCCGGCCGCAAGCAGCAGCGCCACTGCGACATAACCACCCACCGGGATGCCCTGCCAGGCCGGCGCGAGGCACGCCACTGCAGCAAGCGCCGCCGCGCCCACCGCCCACCCCGGATGCCGCCGAGCGCCGGCAAGTCCCGTGGCGTCGCCACCGGCCTTGAGCGCCAGCGCAGGCGACACCTCCGCCGCCTCGCGCGCCGGCAGCCACGCGCCGGCCATGCCGGCCAGCACCCCGAGCACCAGGAACACCGCGGCCACCGCCGGCTCGAAGGCCAGCCGCGGGCTAATGCCGGCGAAATAACCCGCTCCGAGGTCGCCGCCGAGCAGCTTGAGCGCCGCCGCGGCGAGCCCATAGCCCAGCGCCACCCCGGCGAGCCCGCCGACGACGCCGACGATCGCGCCCTCGGCCAGCAGCCAGCGCATCAGCTCGCCGCGCGCCAGGCCGATGGCGCGCAGGAAGGCAAACTCGGTGCGGCGCCGCACCACCGACAAGGCCTGCGTCGAAAACACCAGGAAGCCGCCGGTGACCAGCGCGATGACCGCCAGCATGGTGAGATTGACCCGGTAGGACCGCGACAGCCCCGCTGCCTGCGCCCGCGCCGTCTCGGGTGCGAGCAGTTGAACGCCGGCCGGCATCAACGGCGCCAGCGCCTCGCGGCCGGCGGCAAGCCCCAGCCCCTCGCGCAGGCGCAGGTCGATGCGCGAGAGCCGGCCGCGCAGGCCGAAGTGGCGCTGCACCGCGTCGATGTCCATCACCGCCACCTGCTGGCCGGCCATGCCAGGCACGCCGCCCGCCACCTTGAGCGCCAACGGTTCGAGCCCGGCCTGCAGGGTCAGCGTCCCGCCGAGCGCGAGACCCAGCGCCTGCATGGCCCCGGGCGAGAGGAAGACCGAATCCGGGGTAAGCGTCACCAGGCGCCCTTGGCCCTCGCCGGGCTGCGGCATCAGCGCCGGCTGCACCTCGCCGAGCCGGAACACGTCCACGCCAATCAGCCGCAGGCTGCGCTCGTCGCCGAACAGCCGCGCATCGACCTCGAGCAAGGGGCTGGCCGCGGCCACCTCGGGGCGCAGCGCCACGGTCTCGAACAAGGCATCGTCGAAGCCGCCGCGCGGGCCGACGATCTGCAGGTCAGCCTCGCCCGAGAGCGTGCGCATGCCGTGGTCGAACTCGTCGAGCGCCGCATCGTGGATCACCTGCACCGCCACACCAAGCGCGATGCCGAGTGCAATTGCGAGGATCGACAGCAGAGTGGTGAGCCGCCGGGCGCCGAGGCTGCCGAGGAACACCGGTGCGAGCGCCCGTCTCATTGCGTGTTCGTGACCGGCACCAGGGCGTCGCCGGTGAGCCGCAGTACGCGGTCCGCGGTCGCAGCGGCCTCGTGCGAGTGAGTAACGAGGATGCCGATGGCGCCCGCCGCACGCACGCGCTCCCGCAGCAGCGCCAGCACCTGGCCGGCCCGGTGCGGGTCGAGGTTGCCGGTAGGTTCGTCCGCCAGCACCAGCCGCGGCTTGTGCACCAGCGCCCGCGCAATCGCCACCCGCTGCAATTCGCCGCCGGAGAGTTCGCGCGGCCACCCCGCTTCGCGCCCCGCCAGGCCGACCGCGGCCAGCATCTCGCTCGCCGCACGCATGCTCGATGCGTCCTGCTGCCCCTGCAACCACAGGGGCAAAGCCACGTTCTGGGCCAGCGTCAGGTGCGGCAGCACATGAAAGGCCTGGAAGACGAAGCCCAGTCGGTCGCGACGCCAGCGCGTCAGGCCATCATCGTCCAGCGTCGACAGATCGGTTCCCGATAGCTTGACGGTGCCGCCGTCCGGTCGGTCCAGCCCGGCCACAAGGTTGAGCAGGGTGGACTTGCCGACGCCGGATTCGCCAACGATGGCCACATATTCGCCGGCCTCGAGGCGCAGATCGACCCGGTCGAGTACGGTGCGGCCGCCCGGACCGCCGAAGCGGCGTGTCAGCTGTGAGAGTTCGAGCATGCGTGCGGGCAGGCCTCATCTGAAGGGGGTTTGATTGCCGGTGCCACGATGACGCGTGATGCCCCTTGGGAGCCGTCCGGCGCGGGATAGACTGCGCCTTGCATCAAACGTTCTCCTCGCGGCCACGATAGGAGGCCGGGCTGGCACCGGTCCATTTGCGGAAGGCACGATGAAAGGCGCTGGCTTCGGCAAAACCGATGCGCTGCGCCACCTCGAGCACCGTTGCCTTGCCCTCGCCCAGCAGTTCGATTGCCATGTCGCGCCGCAGAGCGTCCTTGATCTCCCGGTAAGACTGCCCCTCGTCCTCGAGGCGGCGTCGCACGGTCGACGAGGATGCATTGAAGCGACCCGCGAGCGCTTCGAAATCGGGCCAGTCGGCCGGGTCGCTACGGCGCAGCACGCGGCGAATCTGCGCCGCGAGGCTATCTGGATTGCGGTAACGTACCAGGAAGTTGGCCGGCGCGGCGATCAGGAAATCGCGTAACTGTTCCGGGCGTCGCACCACCGGCAGGTTCAGCGCCCCGGCGTCAAAGCGCAGCACGGTCTGTCCCTGGCCGAAGCGTGTCTCGTGGCCGAACAGCACCCGGTACTCGTCACCATGCACCGGTTCAGGCTGGGCGAGATCGGCGCCGATCAACACGATGCGCCGGTCGGTCAGCCAGCAGGCAAGGCCTTGCAGGATGGTCAGCAGGGTGCCATGGGCGAACAGCGGTACCTCGGGATGGCGATCGTGCAGCACCACCGCGGCGCACTCTTCCATGCGCACGAGTTCCGGGCGAGTGTCGTCGAGCACCATGGCAAAAACCTGCAGCGCGCGCCGCATGGCGTGTTCGAGATTGCGGCAGGTGAGCACGCTGTGGCACATCAGGCGGAAACTGCCGCGGCGCATTGGATGCGAATCGAGGCCGAAGAACTCGTCGTCCATGTGGTCGGCGAGCAGACGCCAGAGCGTGGCGTACTGGCGCGGCGACACGCGGGCACGTGGCGCATCGAGCCGTTCGGGCGGAATTCCCGCTGCGGCCAGCATCGGCGCGGGGTCGATGCCGTGCTTGCGCGCGCCGGCAATCGCGTCGTGCACGAAGTGGATCGAGATGCTGCCGCGCGTGCCGTCGAGCTGTTCGTTAATCGAACTCGTCATGTTGCAAATTCTGCCACCAATCCTGGCAGTTTCGGGCATCGCTGAAGCGCGCGCCAGCGACTAGACTTGAGGGCTATTCCAATGACGGTCCATTCGAGGAGACTCCACATGCAGATCCAGGACAGCGTATTCATCGTTACCGGCGCAGCATCGGGCCTTGGCGCGGCAACCGCGCGCATGATCGTCGCGGGCGGCGGCAGGGCAGTGATGGCCGACATGAACGACGAGGCCGGCGCCGCGATGGAGCGAGAGCTGGGCGACAACGCGCTGTTCATCCGCTGCGACATCACCCGCGAGGAAGACGGCGAGGCGGTGATCCGCGCCGCGCTCGACAGCTTCGGGCGCATTGACGGGCTGGTTAACTGCGCTGGCGTGGCGCCGGCCGAGAAGGTCGTCGGCCGCGAAGGCCCGCATCGGCTCGAGAGCTTCGCCAAGGTGGTGAGCATCAACCTGATCGGCACCTTCAACATGCTGCGCCTGGCCGCCAACGCGATGGCGAAGAACGAACCGAACGCCGGCGGTGAGCGCGGCGTGATCGTCAACACCGCTTCGGTCGCAGCCTTCGACGGCCAGATCGGTCAGGCCGCCTACGCCTGCTCCAAGGGCGGCGTCGTGGCGCTGACCCTGCCGGTGGCGCGCGAGCTGGCGCGCAGCGGCATCCGCGTGATGACCATCGCCCCAGGAATCATGGAAACGCCGATGCTGATGGGCATGCCGCAGGACGTTCAGGACGCGCTCGGCAAGATGGTCCCCTTCCCCTCGCGCCTCGGCAAACCCGCCGAATACGCGGCGCTGGTGCGACACATCGCCGAAAACAGCTACCTCAACGGCGAAGTGATCCGCCTCGACGGCTCGATCCGCATGGCTGCCAAGTAAGCGCTACCGACAACAACAAAGTCGCAATCGGAACACCAAAGGAAACCACCACATGATCCTCACCCAGGAACAGGAAATGATCCGCGACTCCATGCGCGCCTTCGCGCAGGAGCGCCTCGCCCCCTTCGCCGCCGAATGGGACCGCGACCACACCTTCCCGGCCGAAGCGCTCAAGGAACTGGGCGAGCTCGGCGCGATGGGCATGGTGGTGCC
Source organism: Cognatazoarcus halotolerans (assembly GCF_009800965.1). GTDB lineage: Bacteria > Pseudomonadota > Gammaproteobacteria > Burkholderiales > Rhodocyclaceae > Cognatazoarcus > Cognatazoarcus halotolerans. The sequence continues at coordinate 61,641 of NZ_WUAF01000016.1, forward strand.
GGAACATTGGGGTGGCGCCGGCATGGACTACATGAGCCTGGTGCTGACGCTCGAGGAGATCGCGGCCGGCGACGGCGCGACCTCGACGATCGTGTCGGTGCAGAATTCGCTGGCCTGCGGCATTCCCAACCGCTACGGCAACGACGCGCAGAAGGAAGAATGGCTCAAGCCGCTGGCCCGTGGCGAAAAGCTCGGCTGCTTCTGCCTCACCGAGCCGCACACCGGCTCGGATGCGGCGGCGATCACCACCCGCGCGGATCGCGACGGCGACGACTACGTGCTCAACGGCGTCAAGCATTACATCACCACCGGCAAGAATGCGGATGTCGCGATCGTCTTCGCGGTGACCGACAAGGCCGCCGGCAAGAAGGGCATCTCCTGCTTCCTGGTCCCGACCGCGACGCCGGGCTACAAGGTGGCACGCATCGAACGGAAGATGGGCCAGCACGCCTCCGACACCGCGCAGATCGTCTTCGAGGACTGCCGCGTGCCGGCCGGTGCCCTGCTCGGCAAGGAAGGCGAAGGCTACAAGATCGCCCTCTCCAACCTCGAAGCGGGCCGCATCGGCATCGCCGCCCAGTCGGTCGGCATGGCGCGCGCCGCCTTCGAGGCAGCGCTGGCCTACGCCAAGGAGCGCATCACCTTCGGGGTGCCGATCATCGAGCACCAGGCGGTAAACTTCCGCCTCGCCGACATGGCCACCCAGATCGATGCGGCCCGCCTGATGGTGTGGCGTGCGGCGAGCCTCAAGGACGCCGGCAAGCCCTGCCTCACCGAAGCCTCGATGGCCAAGATGTTCGCCTCCGAGATCGCCGAGAAAGTCTGCTCGGCAGCCATCCAGATCCACGGCGGCTGCGGCTACACCGACGAGACGGCGGTCGAGCGCATCGCCCGCGACGTGCGCATCACCCAGATCTACGAAGGCGCCAACGACATCCAGCGCCTCGTCATCGGCCGCGCACTGGCGGCCTGATCCCGACCATCGGGCCGCACACGCGGCCCGGTCACCCGCCTCACCCTTCCGGAGGTCTCCCATGGGCCCGCTCAAAGGCATCCGCGTCATCGAATTCGCCGGGCTCGGCCCCGCTCCCTTCTGCGGCATGATGCTGGCCGACATGGGGGCCGAAGTGGTGCGCATCGACCGCAAGGGCAAAAGCGCCTCGGCCGCCCTGTTCGACCCGGACAAGGACATCCTCAATCGCGGCCGGCGGGCGATCGCGCTCGACCTCAAGCACCCGGAAGGCCTCGCCACCGCGCTGCAGCTCATCGACGGCGCCGAGGTCCTCATCGAGGGTTTTCGCCCCGGCGTGATGGAGCGCCTCGGGCTCGGCCCGGACGTCTGCCTTGCCCGCAATCCGCGGCTGGTGTTCGGCCGCATGACCGGCTGGGGCCAGAGCGGCCCGCTCGCCCATACCGCCGGCCACGACATCAACTATCTCGGCCTGTCCGGCGCGCTCGACGCCATCGGCCGTAGCGACTCGGGTCCGGTGCCGCCGCTCAACCTCGTGGCCGACTTCGGCGGCGGCGCCATGCTGCTGGCGGTGGGTGTGCTTGCCGCGGTGATCGAAGCGCGTAGCTCCGGCAAGGGCCAGGTCGTCGACGCCGCCATGACCGACGGCTGCGCAATGCTCATGGCGATGAACTACACGCTCAAGGCCATGGGCCAATGGACGATGCAGCGCCAAAGCAACTTCCTGGATGGCGGCGCGCACTTCTACGACACCTACGCCTGCGCCGACGGCAAATGGCTCGCGGTCGGCCCCATCGAGCCGCAGTTCTACGCCCTGCTGCTGGAGAAATGCGAAATCGACGATCCACGCTTCGCGCAGCAATGGGACCGTAGCCAATGGCCGGCACTGAAGCAGGTGCTGCGCGAGGTGTTCGCCACCCGCACGCGCGATGCGTGGTGCGCCCTGTTCGCCGGCACGGACGCCTGCATCACCCCGGTGCTCGACATGGACGAGGCCCCGGCGCATCCGCACAATCGCGCCCGCCAGGCCTACGTCGAGCGCGACGGCCTCACTCAGCCCGCTCCCGCCCCGCGCTTCTCGCGCACCCCGTCGGAGCTCGGCGCACCGCCCTTTGCCGATAACGCGCGCGATACCGAAGCGGTGCTCGCCGACTGGGGTTTTTCGCCCGACCGCATCGCCAAATTGCGCGCAGCCAAGGTTCTCTGAGGGCAGCCGCGTCATCGAGCACGCCCCCCGGCGCCGCTCACACCGCCGTCCGTCATCCTCCGGCCGGCTCGGCCTTGACATCGGGACACAGCGCCTATACTGAAACTTGCGTCCGTCATGCCGGCCACCCGCGAAAATGCTCGCAACCGGCATCGACGGGGGCGTCTCCGTGTGGATGAGCTTACGGACGCGACCCGCCGGGAAACTCAACAGGTACGCTCACGATCTGCCGCGCCGGCCCCGAGCACCGGGCCGGCGCGGCAGATCATCGATTTGCGCCCTGCACATTCAGGCAGCTTTCTGGCGCACGGGCCGGCGCACCTTCCATCGATCGCACGCCGGAGACGACACGCTGACCGCACGCCAATCCGGCGCGTGGTCACATCGGGGCATCGCTCGCAATCCGGTCGAGCCCCGTCACCCAACATGGAGGCTTACCATGCCCAACCGCCCTGTCAGCGCAGTCATCACGGATCAGGACTGCGTCACCGTTCCAGCCAGCACCCGCGTGCGCAAGGTCGCGGAATTGATGAAAACACACCGCACCAGCGCAGTGCTGGTGGTCGACGCCCATCGCGAGCGCCTGCTGGGCATCTGCACCGAGCGCGACCTCGTCTTCGGCGTCCTCGCGGAAGCGCTCGACCCGGATGCAACCACCGTGGACAGGGTCATGACGGCGGACCCGCTGTGCATCGCGCCCGACAAGCCCTTTGGCCATGCGCTGCACCTGATGTACGAAAACGGATTCCGCCATGTACCGGTCGTCGACAAGGGCAAGCCACTGGGCATCCTCTGCGCGCGGGACGCACTCGGCTCCGACGCGCTGCAATTCGAAACCGAACTGATCCGCCGCGAGGAGATCACCGTCATCCTCTGAACCGAAACACCGGTTCGCCTCGATTACACGAGACGGCAGACGCAGTTCTGCCGATTTGGGCCAACTCTGCCGCCATGCAGGTGATCGGCCCGCCGGCAGACAATCGGCCTGCCATTCCCAAGCGTCCTCCTGCCCTCGCAGACCCCGGTAGTGTGCGTTCGTACACATTTTTCGGCGTCGAATGCCATCGGCCGACGCGAACCGAACGCGTAACGTGGATTCCGTGCCGACGCAACAGCGCGTTCGCTCCGAGAGGAACGCGCCCTCGGCCGGCACCTCAGCTCTCGCCATTCCAAACCGGAGAACGATCATGCAGGAACTGACAAAGATGGAGCTCGAACAGGTCGCTGGCGGCTTGTCGTGGCGCGGCGTACTCAAGGCCGTGGCAACGGCTGCGGCAGGGGCGGCCGGCGGTCTGGTGTGCGGCGCACCCTGCGCTGCCGCCGCGGTTGCCGCCACGGCAACCGTGCTCAAGTAAGACGCCCGCGGGCGCGGCCGGTGGTCCCCGAGCCACGCGCGCCGCGCCTTGCGGCTTCCTGCGTGGCGCGTCGACGGCGTACGATGCGCCTGACCGGCCTGTCCATTCCGAGATCACTCGGCCGGTGATGCACCCCGGAGGGCAACTTCATGGACGATTCCAGCGAGGTCGGCCATCCAGCTGATGCCGAACTCGACGCCGCACGCCGGCGGGCACGCCCGGTCCTGCTCCTGGTCGTCGCTGCGACACTGGCAATCGCAGCCAGCATGGGCGTGTATATCGGCCAATGGACTCCACCGGCCCTCTTCATCGCCCTTTTCGCGCCCTTTCTGTGGCTGATCCATCGGGGTCATGCGTGGGCACGCCGGCTGATCGCCGCAGCATGTGCAGCCCTCGGGCTGTGGGGGACGGTGCACGGCGTGGGCGAACTCGTCATCTCGTTTGCCGATGTCCAGTCCTTGCTGAACTTCTCCGCCTCCGCCCTGCTGCTGGTCATCGCCGGCAGCCTGCACGCCAGCGAAGCACTGCGCGAACTCGGAGAACTCCGACGCAATCGCGGCCGAGCGGACGACTGGAAATCGGTCAGCCACGCTGCCGTCCCTGCTGACAGCACACCGATCGACCCGCCCGAGCGCAAGGCCATCCTCCGTCACGCCCGCTGGGGCCACCTCGCGAGCATAAGCGTGCTGGTAACCGGCGGAATCGCCTGGCTGCTCTTTGCCGTGTGCACGGTCTGGCTGTGGCAGATCGGCATGGAAGCATTGACCCAGGCCGCCCACGGCATGCAGTCCTCACGCTCGGGGATCACCGGGCTGATCTGGCTCCTCGCCTTTCTGGTGATTGCCGGCTTCGTGCCGGTCTACCTGCTGCTCGGCTACCTGGCGCTGTTTCTCGCACCCTTCATCCTGTCGATGCCGATTGCCCTGCCGCTCGCCATGCGCTGGCGCCAGCCCGCCCGCTTCCTGATCCTGCGGCCCTTCAACCGCCGCGCCCTCAGCCGCGACCTGACACGGATCCTGCGGGACGAAGTGGCCCCGCTCGGCCACTGCTACACCCTCGCCGACGCGGACATCCGCATCCCGCCCCTGCAAAGGCTGCCGCTGCTCTACGGCCAGCTCACCTTCTTCACCTTCCGCCAACGCAAGATCGTCACCCCACGCCACCTCACCGCCCTTTCAGCCGCCATGAAGCAACGCCTGCGCCGCAACATCAACTGGGCCGTGAGCCGCAACAAACTCTTCCCGGTCGCCAGCATGGATGCGGCGTGGCAAGCCTGCGTAGAGCGCATGGTCGGTGAATGCCACGGCGTGGTCATGGACCTCAGCGGTATCAGCGAAAATATCCGCTGGGAACTCGAACTGCTGCGCGACACCGGCGCGGTGAGCAAGACGGTGCTCCTGGTTGGACAGGCCCAGGTAGAGGTTGCACGGACGGCCTTGACTCGCATCTTCGGCGAACCGCCGTCCCTCGTGACCTACGGTCCGGGTGGCCTGGATGCGCCGGGGACGCTTACCGAGCGCCTGCGGTTTGTCCTGAAGCGGGACACGGGAAATTCAGCCTCTTGCGTCTGACGCGCTCCAAGGCGATCAAAGCGAAATCCTCTCGAGCTGCGATCGAAAGACGAACTATTGACAGAGTCTCCACGGGACATTGACGAACAACTGCTTTCGGATCTTCTGAACTGGAGCAATCGACCCAAAGTTGTCTGCCACCGTACATAAATGCGAGCGTCGGGTAACCCAAACAAAGGGGTCCGAAGAGCAGAAACCCATCCAGTGACTTCATCCCTACTTGAGCCGTGCTACGAATCGGCTGTGGGACGCGAATTACTCAGCAATTTTCGCGATTCGCGCTGCGCATCTTCGTCGAATTCGATCAACTCGTCACACCAACACCCCGTGTCGAGAAATTTTACACAGCGACATTGCCTGGATGCACACGCCATATCCTAAGTAGTTGCCCTGCAAGAATATAAACGAGTTGGCATAGTACATGCTTTATGCAACTGAATGTTTCGTAAGCACTCGATTCAACGACGAAATCGGTCGAGAGCATTTCGCCCGGGTGACGTTCCGCACGGGCAATCGAAATTTCATACGTGAAGCTCGTGGCCCGGGTCCCCAAGGGAGAATCGAAATGCATCAACACCCGTTGATCGAAGTAGCCCCTCCTGCCGCATCAAATTAGACCCGTAGCATCTACCCCACTCGAGTACCGACATACATAGACCCTGACCGTTGCTTTTGGAGCGTGAATAGATCATGGCAGATATTCCCGGAACGAATTTCGACGATGCACTTGACGGAACGCTTGGCGACGACAAGCTGACCGGTCTGGATGGCAACGACATTCTCAATGGTCTGGAAGGTAATGACACGCTCCTGGGGGGCAGCGGCAACGACGTGCTCGACGGCGGAGCGGATAATGACACGCTCGATGGTGGGGATGGAGACGATCGGCTAGTCGGCGGCACAGGTGAGGACACCTTGGTCGGAGGTGACGGAAACGACCGCCTCGAAGACACTGACCGAGAGAACAACACGCTCATTGGCGGAGCCGGCAATGACACGCTTCTGGGTTCGGGCACGCTCGACGGTGGCGCCGACAACGACACGATCACCCTCTATGGTTCGTCCTCATTTTCAAGTACCGCTGACGGTGGCGATGGCAACGACAATCTGACCTACGTCGGCGGGGGAACCAACGACGTCATGTACGGCGGCGCTGGCAATGACACCTTATACGTCAGCAGCAGCGGGTACCCCGTGACGCTCGATGGCGGCGATGGCGATGACTCGCTCTCCGCGCAGAGTCGCTACAACAGCAGTGAAACGATGATCGGCGGTGACGGAAACGACACAATCCGTAGCTACTACGGAGACGACGTTTTGCTGGGAGGTGCTGGCAACGACTACCTCGACGGCGGTTACCAAAACGACATTCTCAGCGGTGGCAGTGGTGACGACACGCTCATCGGTGGCGTCGGTAACGACGATCTCGACGGCGGCGATGGTGACGACCTGCTCAATGCTGGTTCGGGCAACGACATCATCGACGGCGGCGCCGACAACAGCGGTTCGGGAACTCTAGGCGATATCGCAGTTTTTTCTGGAGACCGGAACACATATGTAATCACCCAGGACCACAGCGATTCGAGTGCCCTTCGGGTGGTATCGACAATTGGCGGCGAAGAGAACCTGGTCCGCAATGTCGAAGTGCTTCGATTCTCAAATGGCGATTACGAGGTCGCGTCCCTGGACCTTGGTGAATACCAGGTTGGCACAGATAACGACGATGCGCTGACGGGAACGGCGTTCGACGACGTGCTGGTCGGCGGAGCTGGCAATGACACTCTCGCCGGCGGCGAGGGACGCAACCGCATGCTCGGCGGTGAAGGCAATGACACGCTGACAAGTGGCGCCAGCGATGACTATCTCAATGGCGGATCAGGTGAAGACACGCTCGTCGGTGGCGACGGGAATGACCGGCTCGAAGACACAGATCGAGAGAACAACACGCTCATTGGCGGAGCCGGCAATGACACCCTCCTGGGCTCGGGCGCACTCGACGGGGGAGCCGACAACGACACGATCACCCTCTATGGCTCGTCCTCATTTTCAAGTACCGCTGACGGTGGCGATGGCAATGACAATCTGACTTACGCCGGCGGGGGAACCAACGACGTCATGTACGGCGGTGCTGGCAATGACACCTTGTACGTCAGCAGCAGCGGGTACCCAGTGACGCTCGATGGCGGTGACGGCGACGACTCACTCTCCGCACAGAGTCGTTACAACAGCAGCGAAACGATGATCGGTGGTGACGGAAACGACACCATCCGAAGCTACTACGGAGACGACGTATTGCTGGGTGGAGCTGGCAACGACTATCTCGACGGCGGTTACCAAAACGACACTCTCAGCGGTGGCAGTGGTGACGACACGCTGATCGGAGACGTCGGCGATGACAGCCTCGGCGGCGGCGATGGCGACGACCTGCTCAACGCGGGCTCGGGCAACGACACTATCGACGGCGGAGACGACAACAGCACTTCAGGAACGTTGGGCGACATCGCAATTATCTCCGAGAGTATCAGCCAGTTCGTGATTGTTAGAGACACGACCGACCCCGATGCCATTCAAGTCAGACGTCTGAATGGTTCAGAAATTGACGTTATCAAGAACGTCGAAATTCTCCGCTTCAATGATGGCGATATCGACATATCGACGCTGAACTCGGGTGAATTCGTTGAGGGGACGTCGGGCGAAGACAGTCTCTCTGGCACTGACGGAGATGATTTGATCGATGGCGGGGCTGGAAACGACACGCTCACAGCCGGCCCGGGGATTGACGTTTTAGTCGGTGGCGCAGGGGATGATCTGCTTGAAGGCCAAAACGACGATATCGCCTACTTTTCGGGGTCGAGTGCTCAATTTTCCTGGTTCAAGATCACCAGTGGCCCCTACGCCGGTGGGTGGCAAGTTGCAGATATCACTGCCAATCCGACATTAGGCGTCGATATCGTGGTTGGCATTTCAACCCTGCGATTCACGGACATTGATGTTCGTATCGGCCCAGTGCCTGGGAAGGTCATCGAAGGCACAAACTTCGACGACGCACTGGACGGAACGCTTGGTGACGACACGCTGAGCGGCCTTGATGGCAACGACATTCTCAATGGTCTGGAAGGTAATGACACGCTCCTGGGGGGTAGCGGCAACGACGTGCTCGACGGCGGAGCGGATAATGACACGCTCGATGGTGGGGATGGAGACGATCGGCTAGTCGGCGGCACAGGTGAGGACACCTTGGTCGGAGGTGACGGAAACGACCGCCTCGAAGACACTGACCGAGAGAACAACACGCTCATTGGCGGAGCCGGCAATGACACGCTTCTGGGTTCGGGCACGCTCGACGGTGGCGCCGACAACGACACGATCACCCTCTATGGTTCGTCCTCATTTTCAAGTACCGCTGACGGTGGCGATGGCAACGACAATCTGACCTACGTCGGCGGGGGAACCAACGACGTCATGTACGGCGGCGCTGGCAATGACACCTTATACGTCAGCAGCAGCGGGTACCCCGTGACGCTCGATGGCGGCGATGGCGATGACTCGCTCTCCGCGCAGAGTCGCTACAACAGCAGTGAAACGATGATCGGCGGTGACGGAAACGACACAATCCGTAGCTACTACGGAGACGACGTTTTGCTGGGAGGTGCTGGCAACGACTACCTCGACGGCGGTTACCAAAACGACATTCTCAGCGGTGGCAGTGGTGACGACACGCTCATCGGTGGCGTCGGTAACGACGATCTCGACGGCGGCGATGGTGACGACCTGCTCAATGCTGGTTCGGGCAACGACATCATCGACGGCGGCGCCGACAACAGCGGTTCGGGAACTCTAGGCGATATCGCAGTTTTTTCTGGAGACCGGAACACATACGTAATCACTCAGGACCACAGCGATTCGAGCGCCCTTCGGGTGGTATCGACAATTGGCGGCGAAGAGAACCTGGTCCGCAATGTCGAAGTGCTTAGATTCTCAAATGGCGATTACGAAGTCGCCTCCCTGGACCTTGGTGAATACCAGGTTGGCACAGATAACGACGATGCGCTGACGGGAACGGCGTTCGACGATGTGCTGGTCGGCGGAGCGGGCAATGACACTCTCGCCGGTGGCGAGGGACGCAACCGCATACTCGGCGGTGAAGGCAATGACACGCTAACGAGCGGCGCCAGCGATGATTATCTCACTGGCGGATCAGGTGAAGACACGCTCATCGGTGGCGATGGGAACGACCGGCTCGAAGACACAGACCGAGAGAACAACACGCTCATTGGCGGAGCCGGCAATGACACCATCCTGGGTTCTGGCACGCTCGACGGCGGCGCTGACAATGACACCATTACCCTTTACGGTTCATCTGCATTCATTGGTATTGCCGACGGCGGAGATGGAAATGACAACCTGACCTACGTCGGAGGTGGAGCAAGCGACATCCTTCGTGGCGGAGCTGGAAACGACACGTTGTATCGCAGTGGTACCGGAGCCGCCGTGACTCTTGATGGTGGTGATGGCGACGACAACATCTACTCACAAAATAGCTATAACACCAGCGAAACGATGATCGGTGGCGACGGAAACGACACCATCCGCAGCTACTACGGAGACGACGTATTGCTGGGCGGGGCTGGCAACGACTATCTCGACGGCGGTTACCAAAACGACACTCTCAGCGGTGGCAGTGGTAACGACACGCTGATCGGTGGCGCCGGCAACGACGTCCTAGACGGCGGTGAAGGCGACGACCTGCTCAACGCGGGCTCGGGCAACGACACCATCGACGGCGGAGACGACAACAGCGCTTCGGGAACATTGGGCGACATCGCGGTCTTCACTGGCGCACGTACAAGCTATTCCGTCGTCGGAGACGCGGTCGGTCTGACGATTTACGACAACCGGTTGAACTCCCCGGACGGCACGAATCGTGTCGTCAATGTCGAAACGATTCGGTTCGCGGATGGCGACGCAAATGTCGCGACGGACTTCGTGGGCCTCATCATCAACGGCACGCCTGGCGACGACAATGGCGCGCCGGGCAATCCGGACGCGCTCATCGGCTCCATTTTGAATGATCAGATATACGGCCTGGCAGGTAACGACCTGCTGGTCGGTTTGCAAGGTATCGACCTGCTGGTCGGCGGTGATGGCAATGACATCCTTCGTGGGGACGAAGGCACGGACACACTCCTCGGCGGCACTGGCGATGACGTGTTGTATGGAGGCAACCAGGACGACGAACTTTCCGGTGGTGATGGCAGTGATTACCTGTTCGGAGAATCCGGTGAGGACGATCTCTCAGGCGGCGATGGTGACGACCTGCTCTCCGGGGGCATAGGCGATGACGCGCTGGACGGCGGGGCCGGCACTGGCGACATCGCCGTCTTCGAACGGGTGCGCGCAGACTATGTGGTCACCGCTGACGAGAACGACGCCACCCTTCTCCGCGTCACTACGCTTGACGGGACCGAAGAAGACACGGTCAGGAACGTCGAGATTTTTAGATTCTCCGACGGCGACTACCCGCTTGCCGCGCTCGGCATTGGTCTCTACATCGTCGGGTCGGATGTCGACGATGCAATTACCGGCACCGACCAGGGTGATGTCGTGCTGGCGCGATTTGGTAACGACCAGGTCGATGCCGGCGACGGCAACAACCGTATCCTCGGTGGTGACGGCAACGACGTCATCTCGAGTGGTTCCGGTGATGACTTCATCCTTGGCGGCAACGGCAACGACGCGATATCAAGCGGCGCCGGCGCCGATACGATCATCGATACGGAAGGCGCCAATACGATTGACGCCGGCGCAGGTAACGATTTCATCGATGCCAGTGGAAATATCGCCGGTGGCGCGGGCGATGACGCGATTGTGTACCGTTGGCTCACCGGCGCCACCGACGACCTTGTCAGTGGCGGCGACGGTAACGACAGCATCACCATTCTGAGCTCCACCGGCCCGCTGGCCAATCTCACCTTCGAAGGCAATGCCGGCGACGATGTCATTCAGGCGTCAAGCGCGAGCGGAACGGAGCGCATGTTTGGCGGCACAGGCAATGACACCTTGTCGTCAGGCGGCGGAGATGACCATCTCAGTGGTGACGAGGGCAATGATGTCCTCGATGGCGGCACAGGCAATGACACATTGCTCGGTGGTACCGGCGACGACCGGCTGTTTGGTGGCGATGGTGATGACAGCTTAAGCGGCGGCGACGGCGACGACGAGTTCTTCGGCGGCGCCGGCAATGACCGGATCGATGGGGGCGCAGACAACAGCAGCCTGGGAACGAGCGGCGACACCGCCTACTTCTCAGGACAGCGCGGCCAATATTCGGTCGTGCTCGGTGCTGAAGGGATCGACGTCTACGACAACCGCCTCACGTCACCGGACGGCGTGGACCGTCTGACAGGCATTGAGAGCATCGTGTTCTCGGATCTGACACTGACCTTCGACTCATCAATCTCAGGACTTGTGGTCACCGGCACACCCGGCGACGACGATGGACTGCCTGGAAATGCATCAAAACTGATCGGCACCAAGCTGGACGATCGAATCTTCGGTCTTGCCGGCAATGATGTGCTTATCGGCGACGAAGGCGCTGATTTCCTGACAGGAGGCTTTGGCGCAGACATCTTTGAAGCGAGCATCTCAGCCATCAACGGCGACGTGATCGAAGATTTCGGCGCGCCCGATGTGCTTCGAGTGACCGATGCCAATCTGAGTGCGACTAATCTTCAGATCTCCACTGGCGCCGCTGCAACCGTCATTGGTATTGACGTGGATCTTGATGGCACAGCCGAAAGCACCTTCACCATGAAGGGCGCTTTCTCCGCCGGCGACCTAATCTTTTCGACCTCACCGTCGGGTGGAACGCTCATCTCATTGGTGAATACGGGCGGCCCAACGGCTTCGGGCTCCGAGATCACTGTACTTCCCGGCACAAGCACACCCCTCTCGGAACTGTTCGCCTGGAGTGACCCCGACGGTATCGATGACGTTTTGACGTTTTCGGTGGTAGATCAGACGACAGACGGAGGTTACCTGACTTTTGATGGGGTACAGGTTAGTCAAGCAGAAGGAAACACTATTTCGGATATATCCATATCCGACATTGAAAAGTGGGCGTTTACTTCGGGGGCAGATGGAGAGGTTGACGAAATTGCCCTCTATGTTGTCGACTCTCAAAATCACCTATCAGACGTAGCAACTTCCTATATACAAAGCGATCAATCGGTCTCACAACCAAAGTATGACGAAGTCCCACATTATCTTCTTGAATATTTCGCAAAAGAAATAGCCTATAGAAATCAGAACACAAGCACTGCAGGGCTGAACGAACTAAGCTCCGGCGCTTTAGTACTCCGTCAACAGGGTGATACCGTTCACAACGGTAAAGCATTGGACGCAAATGGAAATATTCTGGTCGATTTTGGTGCATCATCATTTCTCGATGGCTGGACGGTAGATGAAGTCTTTGAATACGGGACGTTTCGTGCAGTTGCATTAACGCATGAGAGTTACGCTTCAGTCATAGCTGTTCGAGGCACGGCAACCGGATTTGCTGACTGGAAAGAAAACTTCAGATCGACAGGCGTTGGTCTTCAAGAACTTTCCGATGCCTGGGAAACATCAGGTCTAAAGTCATGGATGGTCACGCACGACAAAAACATTGCATTAACTGGGCATAGTCAAGCAGGTGCGCAAGCGCAACTAATTCTCCTTCTATCTCAATCTATGCAAGACGAAGTATCGATTTCACAATTGGATACTTTCAACTCAGCAGGCCTTTCAGCAGCGCAGGTAATTGCATTCGATGCAAACTACGTAGAAGCCATTTCGATCAATCATGCCATTTCATCTGGCGATATTGTATCTCTAACAGGCGACGGTTTTGTTTATGGAGATGTTTATTACTACGACTTTTCGGCAATCAACCCTGGGTTTCTGAAAAGCATTGCCGAATGGCACACGGGCCACTGGGTTTACGTCGATCATGACGACCCTGCAAGTGATCTAACTCGTCAAATGACGAGTTCTCAATTCGTCAGCTTTGAGTTAGATGGCGTCAATCCATATGCAAGCAATCCAAATTACCATACTAGTTTTCATCAGATTGATGGAGTTGGAATCAACGAGATAAACAATCCATTATTCGGATATTTTGATAATTACCCTGGTGTCGATGGCGATTTTCCTACTAGGTTAATTTCCTTTGAAGAGCAGGTCGAATTTGCAGTAACTATCTTTAGCACGCTTACAGCTTTGGCAGCAGGGACGCTGAGCGGCGGCTTGTCATTGGCTGCGACTTCAGCAATTCCTGGTAGCCTAACCATATTCAACGAATATCTCGATTCTCCTGATGCAATACATAACCCAGATAGTGCCATCGACTTTCTTGATGTATTTAAAGTATTCGGTACTCGTGAGAGTGTTGAGCATTTAAGAGAAACCTACGGTCCCGGTTTATTCTCATTTGTAGAAACTTTTTTTGTCAGAGTCTGGGATATCTGGAGCGGAATTTTTGAATTTTCTGGTCAATCTATCCTTGCGATAGGTAAGGCAATACAAAATGTGCTGTTAACGACAGCAGAATTCATTGCAGACCTTGTTTCAGCTACTGGAACGGCTGTCACCTCTGTCTTTGACAAAATGGCGGATTTGGTGGAGAGCGTCGATTCTTCAAGTTTGGTGGCGGCATCAATTGTCTCTGCAGATAAATACAAAGAACTAATTTATGAGACCGAAGGGAATGTTATTTACAGTATTAACGATAGCGATGCAGCTATTGAACTTGCCCACGATCAGCACCTCATCGTTGGATCCTTAACGACGCTAGACGGTCTGCACGTCGTTAATTTTGGCATTAAGGATGAGGTCTTTGTTGCTGCAGCACAGTTCGAAGCAGAAGAGCTTCAGCGAAAAAAAGGTTCGGCCATCTTAAGCTACGATGCTGACAACGATGGCGTGAATGACATGACAATCACACTAGAAGGAAACTTTCGCCTAGATAGTTTTGTTGTCGAAAATGTTGCCGACGGAACCTTTATCCGCTACCTGGGAAACGAAACGCCGATTGCTGCCAATGATATTTATGAGACGTCCGAGTCATCAGCAATTGTGATCGAAAGTCTGCTACGAAACGACATTGACATAGATGGTGACGCTTTAACTGTATCTGACATCGATCTAAGCGAAACCCGCGGACTTGTGACCGACAATGGCGACGGTACGTTCAATTACGATCCAAATGGCGCCTTCGATTTGCTGGAAGACGGAGAAGTCGCAACCGACTCTTTCTTCTATTTCGTGACAGATGGCGTCGACACAGTACGCGGAACAGTCGAAATTTCCATTACCGGAGAAAGTAATCCGACCCCTGCCATCAACACATTGGTTGGCACATTGGGCAGTGACAACCTGATGGGCACTTCCGGCGCAGACGCGATCTACAGTCTGGGTGGCGACTACGACCGAATGACTGGCGGTGCGGGTGCCGACGAATTCATCTTTGGTGCGGAGGCGTCAAACGGCCGCAGAGAGCGCGACGTCATCATGGACTACGAGGTGGGTGTCGATTCGATTGTCTTGATTGATGGCGCGACGGTGGGGTCAGTGCGCGCGAGCACGGGTGGTGCCGTGATCTTCCTGGAAGGGGACGGTGATGCGATTTATGTGCGCGGCGATGGGGTCACGGACCACAATTTGACGATCTTTGCCGATGCAGAATTTGATTTTGGTTGATTCAGGGAAGTTGAAAAAAAATGAAAAACAGACTGGTGAGTATTATTTTCGCGATTGCCTCGATTCTTGTCATGCCGGCATCAGCAGCGTTTGCTGCACCGTTGGGACTAGCGACACAGGCTCCAACGATTCAATCTAGCTTTGCCTTCATTGATTTCTTCGAATTTTTTGGTGATGGTGATCTCTCGTCGTTCGGCGCTGCAGTGGATTCTACAAACGGCGTGTCTCCGAATGGCTTTGCCGAGATCGGGTTTGGTATCGGTTTCAACCTTGCCGACCCGACGACAGGCGCGACGGGCGGGTTTGATGTTTTCGATGACGATGGATTGTTCCTGGGCGGTAACCTGAAGTCTGTGGGGTTTTCTGAAAATGTGATCGAGCTTGAATTCGACAATCTGGTGGGTGCCGGTGCAGCGGCGTTTAATTCTTCGGTGCTGATGCGTATTGCTTTTGATGATGTGCTTGGCCCAGACCCCTTTAGCGGACTGGTCGATGGCAACCCCTACACCGGGTCACTCTCGATCTCGAATGTAGCCAATACGGGCACAGTGCCAGTGCCGGCGACGCTGGCGTTGCTTGTCCCTGCTTTCGGCGCGTTGGTCTGGTCTCGCAAGCGTGCGCACCATGGCGTAGTGATCCGCGACATTCAGGTCTCGTAGTCGTAGCTTGTTGGGGTAACTGAGTCGGTCCGGTTGCTGGCTTTGCTCCGGCGAAGTCGCCGCCTGTGTGCATTGAAACGTACGCGCAGGCCCGAGGCTTGACCAGAATACGCATGACATGGGCGCCGACCATTCGCCCGGAAATCGTTGCTTGTATTCAGAAGCCCTGACCCTTTTACGCGGAATGGCACCAATCACTCACGTCGATGGGTGCTTTTCGGTGTCCGCGTAACTCATCGTCAGTGCATATTGCTTACCACTACCTTCCGGCAGTCCTTCATCTATGAGCAAGAGTGACCTACACCATCCACTCGCCAAGGGGTATGCGCAGGCGCGCTCTGCGCTGATTGCCGTCGGCGTTTTCAGCCTGTGCATCAACCTGTTGATGCTCACATCGCCCCTTTACATGCTGCAGATATACGACCGGGTGCTCGTGTCGCGGAGCGTCGATACGCTACTCTTGTTGTCTGTCGTGGCGCTGGGTGCACTCGTCATACTCGGGGTTCTAGAGACGCTGAGGGCTCGCGTTCTGGTGCGTGTCGGCGCACGTTTCGACATTTCAATTTCCGAGGCAGTTTTTGAAAGCGTCATGAAAAGCGGCGCCGGAGCCCAACCGCTGCGTGATCTGGAGACCATCCGTACGTTTCTGACCGGGCGCAGCCTGACGGCCTTGTTTGACGCGCCATGGACGCCCCTCTACATCGCCTTGGTTTACGTGCTCCATCCCTGGCTTGGTCACGTGTCCCTCGTTGGTGCTGTCATGTTGTTCGTTATTGCGCTGATCAATGAATCGGCCACGCGGGACATTCTGAAGAAGTCGACGGGGCAGATGATGCTCGCCAATCAATTTGTCGAAGCCGGCAGTCGAAATGCCGCGTCAATTGAAGCGATGGGCATGGTCTCCGGACTGAGCAAGGTGTGGCATCGTTGGCACGATGCAGGGCTTGCCTTTAATGCGGTCGCGACTGATCGTGGGGGGGCAATCGGCGGCGTGGCTAAATTTGTACGCATTACAGTCCAGATTGCGATTCTGAGCGTCGGTGCTTTCCTTGCGATCAACGAGATCACGACCGCCGGGGTGATGATTGCCGCTTCGATCATTACCGGCAGAGCACTTGCCCCGCTCGAATCTGCGATCTCGGGGTGGCGTTCTTTTCTTCAGGCGCGAGACGCAAGATCGCGCCTCTATGATCATCTTGAACAGTATTCCGGGACCGACGAACCGATGGCGCTCCCGCCCCCATCCGGCCGTCTTGTATTCGAGAATGTCTTTGCCGCCCCTCCGGGTGTCAAGAAGCCCGTACTCGCAGCAATCAGCTTTGATATCCAACCTGGCACAACCGTTGGTTTGACTGGACCCAGCGCAGCAGGCAAGTCAACCTTGGCTCGATTGATCGTTGGCGCATGGAAGCAACTGTCGGGCGACATCAGACTCGATGGTGCTGAATTTTCGCATTGGTCCAAGTCTCTCCTCGGACCCCACATCGGTTACCTCCCACAGGAAGTCGAGCTTCTGCCCGGGTCTGTTGCGCAAAATATCGCACGCTTTGGTCAGGCTGATGCTGATCTGGTTGTTGATGCAGCAAAGCTGGCAGGTGCTCACGATACGATCCAGCAGTTGCCTAATGGATACGAAACGATGATTGGCCCCGGCGGCGTCAATCTGTCCGGGGGCCAGCGGCAGCGAATCGGTCTGGCGCGTGCTTTTTATGGCCGCCCGGCGCTGGTGGTGCTGGATGAGCCCACTTCAAACCTGGATGCAGTGGGTGAATTCTCTGTACGGGCAGCCATTGCAGAACTCAAGGCTAACGGTCACACGGTTGTCGTTGTCGCACACCGGCCATCGCTTGTCGGTGGCGTCGATAAGATGATGGTGGTTCAACAAGGCCGATTGACTCATTTCGGCCCGACGGCAGAGGTCATGCCACAAGTCACCCGGAGACCAACACCCCTGGAGCCATGCACGGAGGTCTCACTGTGAGTAATGCGGCCGAGTTCGCCACTCCTGCACTGCCTACCGACCCACGCGGGACAATCCTGGCAGGATTCGCTGTGATATTGCTGTTTATCGCAATTTTCATCGGATGGGCATCACTGGCGCCTCTCGCGGAAGCTGTCGTTGCCAGCGGGTCGATAAAGGTCGATTCGAGTCGGAAGCAGATACAGCATCTGGACGGCGGAATAGTGAAAGAAATATTGGTCCGAGACGGCGACCGAGTGCACCAAGGGGATGTCTTGGTGCGGCTTGACGAAACAAGAGCTGCCGCGACCGTAGCAATTCTAAGAGATGGTTACGACGCTGCTATCGCGCAAGAAGCGCGTTTGCTTGCTGAGCGCGATCAAACCGAAACGCTTGTTTTTCCCGACGCTCTGACAGGGCGCGGTGACGAAGTCAAAGTTTCAAGCATCATGAAGTCTCAGCGCACGCTCTGGGAAGCGCGTCGTAGTGAGTTGCATGGCGAGGTCCAGATCATCCAGAAGCAAGTGCGTCAACTGCGCGATGATATTGCCGGATACCGAGAGCAGATTGCGGCAAAGCAGCGAGAGCTTTCATTCGTCGACGATGAACTCAAGAGCATGCGCTTGCTTCGAGAGAAAGGCATGGTGGGCAAGCAGCATCTGCTTGAACTGGAGCGCGAGATCGCAAAGCTCGAAGGAGAACGTGCGGAGTTGAAGTCCCGGATCAGTTCCGCCGAGACAGAGATCTCGCGCAAGGAACTGGAAATCTTCCAGGTGGGGAAGACTTTTCATCAAGGGGTGGTCAACGAACTCAAGCAGGTCCAGTCCACCACTCTCGATCTACGTGAGCGATTAAACGCAGCGGAACACGTGTTTGGCCAAACCGAAATGCGTGCCCCTGTGGACGGGATTGTCGTTGGCAGTGGCGTACATACCATCGGTGGGGTGGTATCGCCAGGCGCTACGTTGCTCGAGATCGTCCCGGCAAACGACAAGTTGATCGTAGAGGCCAAAATCAACCCGCAAGATATCGACAAGGTCGTCGCCGGATTGCCGGCGGCAATCAAATTGACAGCGTTCAATCAGCGCACGACCCCCGAGTTAAACGGTGAATTGCGCTACGTGTCGGCCGACGTGCTCCAAGACCCTCAGAGCAAATCGTTCTACTACGTTGCGCGAATCGAAGTTCCAGAGGAAGAAGTTGCACGACTTGGAGACAAACAACTGCAGCCTGGGATGGTCGCTGAAGTATTTGTGCGAACTGGCGAAAGGACAATGGCGGAGTACTTGCTGCAGCCGTTACGAAATAGTTTCCGCCGGGCCTGGTTGGAAGAGTAAAGCGGCCCGTTTGTCTGCCCGTGCGACGTAACTTGAACGTAGCGCGGGGTGATCTGGATAGGTTGGTACCTAACGCCGAATTGGTGCACGTAAGTCAGCTTTCTCCCGTGGAAGCGGTCAATCAAGTGCCAAAAAGAGGGCCAGGGTGAATGTCGGCTGGTGGCCGAAAGCTCCTATTCACTTTGAACGACAGTAACCTGCCGTTCATAGGGCAATCCCGAGCAGAAAGATTCCGGGTGTGGATTCGGTAGAGTTCGGAGGCAGGGGCAAGGCTGGTCAGTTGCTATCATCCACCGCATTCCCACCTCTCTTTTTAAAACCAATATGTGTCGAAAACGAGCTGATCTATTCCCTTTTTCAACAGAAATGCACCGCTGGGGCAAGACTGTTGAAGTGTGCATTTACCGCATGCCTGATACAGGTTGGACTCTGTAAGTCGTGGATCAGTACAACGACTCAACTGTCTGGGACGGTGAGTTCAAAACCGATCAAGAGGCCTTCGACCTGTTCCTTGAGGAGGTCGAAGCGAAAGGTGTAGAAGCGATGATTGGCCCGGAGCCCGGATCGTCAACGCATTGATATGAAGAGCCGCACAGCCGCCCGCCGGCAATGGCGAAGCCGAGCCGGCACCCCCTTCCCCTTCTGCACCGCCGAGTGCAGGCCGTGGCCGGCGGGAATTGTCGCGTCGCTGTCTGAGCCCGCAGGGCGAGTTTCGACGCGACCCGCCGGACGCGGACGGAGCGAGGGAACCGGCGAAGCCGGCGGTGCGGCAGGGGGCGCTTCTTTATCCACCTTTCTGGTCGCCACAAGAAAGGTGGTCGCCCGCCGGGGCGAAACCCGGCCAATCACCGTCAATCGGCGGCACGCGCCAAATCGAACAGCAAAAAAGAAAAACCCTGGACCCCGGCGTTCGCCGGGGCGACGACGACCCTCAGGCCGCCACCATCAGATCGAAATGCGTCCCCAGGATCGAAATGAGATGCGCAAGGTCGATGTTTTCTTGCGACAGCGGCACCTGCGCGAGCTCGGCTTCGCCGGCTTCCGGAAAGGACAGCTCGATGCCGTAGCGGCCGCTGGCCTGGCCGTAGGTGTAGACGAAGGCCGACAGGCGCGGCTCTTCGGGGAGTTCCAGGCCGAGGCCTTGTTCGTCATCGCGCCAGCCATCCGCAACACGCACGTCGCCACGGGCGATCGGTGGGCGCAGGCAGTCAAGCAGGCGGGTCAGGCTACGGTGCTTGGGGGTCAGGACGGATTGCGACATGGGACACCTCATCGAACAGTGTGACGGAGAAGATTCAGGCATTCGCGGCTTGCCGCCAGGTGGACGGCACGGGCGTCGTCGAAATTTCTTATCAGCGGATCGGCTCCAAGCTCGAGCAGGGCCGAGACGAAATCGGGTTTGCTGGCCGAGGCGCAGTACATCAGCGCCGTCGCCCCCATGTCGTTGCGGTTGTCGAGATTGATTCCCGCGGCGGCGAGCCGGCGCAGCAGCGCGTGATTGCCCGATACGCAGGCAAGCCACACGGCGTTGTTGCCGTCCATGTTGCGCAGGTCGAGGCTCACGCCTGCAGCGATCAACTCCGCCACCAGCGCCTCGTCGCCCAGCAGCGCGGCGCGCATCAGCGGGGTCAGGCCGTGTTCGCGGGGCGCGTCGAGGTCTTCGACATCGAAGCCGAAGCGGGCGATGAACGCGCGCAATGCGTCGCTTGGCTCCACCGCGCGTGGCGGCCGGGCGCGTGCCGCGCGGCGATGTATTGACCCAGCAAATCCTGCACAGGTCACGCCACTAATGTAAATGCCTGAGCGGGCGTTTTCATATCCAGGGCCTGATGCGGCCGCTGGTGGTTGTAAAACTGGATCCAGTCGCCAATGACACG
>NZ_WUAF01000017.1 GCF_009800965.1 Cognatazoarcus halotolerans
TAACCTTGTTTGCGAAGCACGAACGCCTGCCGACGGATGTGCTCGAGGGCTTCGGGCGGTAGCTTTCTGGCGTCGATTTTCTCCATGCCAGAATTATATCAATATCTATTTGATTGCCGGGTTAATAGCTTGTTCTGCGCTGATCGATGATTCACGGAGGGAAAGTCGGAGTTGAACGTTTGAGCCTCGGGGTGTGTGGATAATTTTTTCTTGCGGTGAGTTAGATCCGATGAGCCAGAGTTGTAAATCGAGGCGAAGCATGTCAATAAATTCCGGCTGCCGCTGCTAAATAACGTCTGCATGAGCCGTGGCTTGGTGTTTGTAACTGGCCGTGGGTGGAACGGATAAGGAATTGATTGCGCGACACGGTAAAACCGCACTGTGCCGAATAATAAAAAATGCGTGGACTTGATTGCGGCCGTTGATTGCATGAGTGTGTGATGCTGAGCGAATTTCGCTTTTTTCTAAATATTATTGGTTTTCGCTTTGCCGATGCACTAGCGAGCCATCCCGAGAGTTGGCAGTTGCGAGGCGACTGGGAGCTCTGGGCCGCCTATCGTTTGGGGTTGTATCGGACGGTTGCAGAGAACGGTTGGCGAAGGCGTATTCGCCACGGGGGGGTCGCCGCCGCGGTTTCATTGGCCGCTTGCGGGCGTTCGGGGGAAGCGCGGGAAGCTGTGGGGCAACTTGTTGCTAAATTTGGAAAGAAGCGGTATTTGGTATCGTTAGCCGATGCGATCGCGCCGTTTGATGCGGAACTTGCCTTTGCTGTTCTCGACGGTATTGACGCACCGCCAGTCTTGCGGGCTGCATTGCAACTTCGAATCGAAGGCGATGAGAAGGCGGGGAGCTCCATTTCGGCACTTATCAGGCAGGGTGAGCAGCAACGTTTTCCTGAACTCCTTCTGTTGGCAACTAACGCCCTGGGTGGTGATCCGGCGGTTCAATTGCAGCGCTTGAATGATTACCTCAAGATAAAGGGTTTGCCACAGGTGGGATTGGTGGATCCTAGCCTCCCTCCAGGCGCTGGAAACTTGGTCGCGGGTGACGTGTCCCGGCAAGTAAATGGCCCACTCCTTAGCGTATTGATGACGACGTTCTGTACCGCTGATCGGGTCAGGAGTGCGATTCGTTCTATATTAGGGCAGACCTATAAAAACATCGAATTGATCGTGGTGGATGATGCAAGCACTGATGGTACTGGCGAAATTGTTCAGGAAATTGCGCGTGAGGACGCTCGGGTCAAGTACCTGCGGATGCCGTGCAATGTTGGAACCTACGTTGCTAAATCGATTGCATTCGAGCATTCGCGAGGGGAGTTCGTTACTTGCCACGATTCGGACGATTGGTCCCACCCGTTACGTTTTGAAAAGCAAATTCAACCACTTCTTGAAAACCAGAGGCTCGTTGCCACGACGTCTCAATGGGTCCGGATTCAGGACGACGGCGTGTTCTACGCGCGGCCGGTGCATCCTCTCGCCCGCTTGAATCCGGCATCTCCGCTATTTAGACGAGACTTGGTCGCGCGCGAGATGGGGTTGTGGGATTTGGTTCGTACCGGGGCCGATAGCGAATTTCACGCGCGCCTGCGACTGGTGTTCGGACGTACGGCGGTTAAGCGAATTGCGTTGCCCTTGGCTTTCGGGGCTCACCGTCCGAATTCGCTGATGACCGCCTCGGATACCGGATACTGTGCTTCGGGAATGTCGCCCGTGCGACTCGGATACTGGGAGGCGTGGACACGGTGGCAGATTGCTGAACTGCGTGCAGGACGTCGGCCGCGACTTTTTCCGCTCCGCGAGCAACGGCAGATAAGAGCGCCTGACGAGATCACCGTGCCGCGTGAACACATAGAGCGCTGCTATGCGGAGCTGTGCAGGTGGTGAGGTTTCGCGGCAAATACTTGGGTTGTTCGCCGGATACGATTTCGGGTTTCTGTGCCGTGACACCCGGTCTGCTCCGCACACACGGCCTCGATACATTCCTGGGGGCTCCGGTAGTCGGTCCTTGGTCGGTGCGCCGCGCCAGCGCAGTGGTCGTCTGGGGGCGGAAGCCGAGTGCCGCGAAAGGCGAGAGATTAGCCGCTAAACGGGGACTTCCGGTGGTGAGACTGGAGGATGGATTTTTGAGATCCTTCGGTACCGGTGACGTTTTCCCGCCCCTTTCGATCGTCGTCGATTCCGTGGGCATTTACTACGATAGCACTCGACCCAGTGCGCTTGAGACTCTCCTTGAGTCCGAGAAAGACGTGCTCGAAGGCCTCCAGGAGTCGGTTGGCAGGGCGCGTCGCATGCTACTGGAGCATCGACTCTCCAAATATAACCATGCGCCCGATTTGGACGCGGGATGTCTCCCGGTTGGAGCGAGGGGACGGGTGCTTGTGGTTGATCAGACCGTGGGCGACCTAAGTGTGCGTCTTGGGGGGGGAGGTACGGAAGAATTTTCAGACATGTTACGTGCTGCGCGGGAAGAAAATCCGCAAGCGACGGTTTACGTGAAAACCCATCCGGAAGTAGCCGCCGGTCGCAAGGGAGGCTACTTGACCACGGTGATGGATGACGACCGGACCGTCGTGCTGAGGGATCCGGTTACACCTTTGTCATTGATCGAGCATATGGATCGGGTCTACGTCGTGTCCTCCACGATGGGCTTCGAGGCTCTGCTCGCGGGCAAACCTGTGACTTGTTTTGGAGTGCCCTGGTATGCGGGTTGGGGGGTCACCGACGATCGCCAGAAGTGCCCCCGGCGATCTCGTCATAGGACGGTCGATGAACTTTTTGCTGCCGCCTATTTTCATTACGCACGCTATCTGGATCCTGAGACCCATCGTCTCGGTTCGATCTTCGACGTTATTGGCTGGCTCGTGAGGCAGCGTGAAATGGCTGTTCGACGGCCAGGTAGGACTATCGCGGTAGGGTTTCGCCGGTGGCGACAAAAAAGGCTTCGTCCCCTATTGTCGTTGTTCCCCGAGCGGGTCAATTTCGTTCCAGATGCGGATCGGGCTGCTTTGCTTTATCCGAAATCGGGCGATACCCTCGTATGCTGGGGCGAACGGGCATCTGACAAATTGAAAGATGTCGCGGAACGCGGGGGGGCGGCGCTCGAACGCATGGAGGACGGCTTTGTACGTTCGGTAGGTTTGGGGTCCGATTTCGTTCCTCCGCTTTCCCTCGTGATGGATCGTCGTGGAATCTACTTCGATCCCTCTCAGGCTTCGGATCTCGAAGAAATCTTGAACGGCCGATTGTTTTCGTCTGAGGATCTCGTGCGTGCGCGCCGTGTGCGGGAGCTGGTCGTGGCTGAGGGGATCACGAAATACAACGTCGAGCGCCGTCAGAAGGCCCCATGGCTGCCAACGGAACGCGTGGTTCTACTCGTACCGGGACAGGTGGAGGATGACGCATCAATTCGACTCGGCTGCGTGGACGTCAGGACTAACCTCGAATTGCTGAAGGCAGCCCGGGCGTCGCATCCCGATGCCTTCATCGTTTACAAGCCACATCCCGATGTGTTGTCCAGTAACCGACGAGGCCGTGTTGTGCTAGAGGCGGCTCGGAATTATGCTGATTGGGTTGAGACGGAGCTTTCCGTGGTTTCCTGCATCGAAGGATGCGACATGGTCCACACGATGACGTCGTTGGCTGGTTTCGATGCTTTGCTGCGAGACCGGCGTGTTGTAGTTTATGGGCGCCCGTTCTATTCGGGATGGGGGCTGACTGACGACAAGGTGCAAGTCTCGCGGCGTACCCGCCTCCTCTGTATAGACGAGCTTGTGGCAGGTGCGTTGTTGTACTACCCGATCTACTGGGACTGGAATTTGCGAGGCTACTCTACATGCGAGGCGACTTTGCGACAGATCGTCGAGTCTCGCGATGATCTTGAAGCTTCGGGTCGGTTGAATAGCCTCAGGTCCGGACGCATTAGACGACAGTTAAGGCGCGCGATGGTGATGCTGAGAGCGCTGATTTGACCACTGTGTTCATATGGCGGTGTCGCACATCTTGCCCTGCAACATCGTCCCCGGGACTCTCCTCCTGAGAAGTTCCGACACATTTTTTCGTTGATGGCAGGCTATAATCCGACCCGACATGGACGGTTCAGTGATACTTGAGCGGCTCGGTAACGCCCGCCACTTACTTCTTCTCCAAGGGCCTGTTGGCCCCTTTTTTGCCCATTTGGCACGTTTCCTCATTGCAAATGGGCGTGAGGTTACGAAAGTCCACCTAAATGGTGGGGATGCTTGGTTTTACGACCTCCCTGGTTCGGTGAATTTTGATCAACCTCCCGATCATTGGCCGCGCTTTGTGGATGAACTGCTGGAGTCCCATGGTATCGAAGGGGTCGTTCTTTTCGGGGACTGTAGGCCATATCATCGCGCGGCGATTTTGAGAGCCCGGATGCGCAGGGTGCCTGTGTTTGTCTTCGAGGAGGGGTATATTCGGCCAAACCACATCACTTTCGAGCCGGCGGGCGTCAACGGATTTTCATCGTTGCCACGATCAGTCGCTTTGCTCCGCATGCTGCCTTTGCCTAAGCCGGCTTCGAAGCAGATTCCGTCACCGTTTTCGCGAATGGCGCGCTATGCGATAACGTACTATCTCGCTGGGCGGCTGTTTCGAGACCGCTATCCGAACTATCGTCACCATAAGCCCTTCGATATTTACCCCGAAGTCTGGTATTGGATTCGCTCGGGTTTTAGGAAGGTTTGGTTCAAATTTGTTGAGCGGGATATACAGGGGCGATTGTCGGGGCCTCTTGCAAAAAAATTCTTCCTCGTCCCGTTACAGGTGTACAACGACAGCCAAGTCAGACATCACAGTGATTTTCGGAGCGTAAGGGCGTTCATTGCCCAAGTGTTGAACTCTTTTGCGTGTTCGGCACCAGAGGACTGTTATCTGGTTTTCAAGCACCATCCGATGGATCGCGGTCATCGGAACTACGGTCGGCAGATAATGGATCAAGCGGAGGAGGCTGGTCTTGGTGACAGGGTGCTCTACATTCATGATCAACACTTACCGACGCTTCTCAAGGCAGCGCGTGGGGTGGTCGTTATCAATAGCACGGTCGGATTGTCGGCGCTCCTGCATGGTGCGCCAGTCAAGGTGTTGGGACGATGTATTTATGATCTGAACGGCCTTACACACCAAGGGCGTCTTGATAGCTTCTGGCGAGAGCCCAAGAGTGCGTCTCCGGATGTCTTTAGTAGATACAGAGACTATCTTATACATCTGACACAGGTGAATGGATCGTTTTACTCCGGCGAACCGGTCGTATTTAGTGGAGAGGTGCCCCTGTCGGCAACCCGCTGTGTGCCGCAAGAGACCCTTCACGAGCCGACGCTCGAGACTCGTGAAGCGGCCTGAATCCTGGCTGGATGAGTGCAGTTGTCTACTTACGCCGTCGGTGACATCCAGGGCTGTTATGCCGAATTGTCGCAACTCCTGGAGAAAGTCCGTTTCGACCCAGCTTCCGACCGTCTCTGGCTGGTTGGTGATCTGGTAAATCGCGGGCCGGATTCGCTCGCGGTGCTACGGTTCGTGCGGAGCTTGGGTGCTGCCGCAACGGTCGTGCTCGGCAACCATGACCTTTATCTGCTAATGGTGGCCGCAGGCTTTCGCAAGCGCGGAAAGGACGATACGCTTGAGCCGGTCCTCAGGGCACCCGATCGCGAGGAGTTACTCGATTGGCTGGCGTCACGCAAGCTGTTCCACACGGAGGGCCGCTTCGCAATGGTGCATGCAGGGTTGCTTCCGCAATGGAGTATTGCGCAGGCTCGCTCGCTTGCATCCGAGGTCGAGTCTGCGCTGCGTGGCCCCGGACGGCAGGTATTCCTGTCTCGTCTCCAGGGAAACGATCCGCATGAATGGCGCGATGATCTGGAAGGGCAGGATCGCTTGCGCGTGATCGTCAACGCGATGACCCGCATGCGTTTCTGTTCGCCTTCGGGGCGCCTGGAATTCGCTCACAAAGGGCCAGTCGATAGTGCGCCCGAAGGCTTCTTGCCCTGGTTTGCGGTGCCCGGGCGACGAAGCTTGGCACATACGGTCCTGTGCGGACACTGGTCGGCCCTTGGGTATCGACAGGTGTCAGGCGTGGTTGCGCTTGATTCGGGGTGCCTTTGGGGAGGAGCGCTGACCGCGATGCGGCTTGAGGATGGGTGTATTTTTCAGCTGCCTTGCAGTGCCCGCGGGCGGAGCAAGTCCAGAGTCTGATCAGTTACGGACTGCCATCGAAACGATGTCATCCAACGACGATCGCCCGTGCCGCGCTAGCGGGTGTTGGCCTGGCCGCGAGCTTGGTCAACAACGACAGACCGCTACCCGCCCGCCGCGGAAAATCCGGAGTATGTCTTCGCCGCGACGGAGCTACCCGTGACGGCCCCGTCAACGTGATTTTCGGGACAGGCAAGAGATACGATTGCCTCCCTGGCACGCAGACCGACCACTCGGCGCTCCGGCTGTTCGGCGGTGTCGATGGCTGGCGCGAACTGCAGCCGGACTGCAAGCGAGTTTGCTCCGGCGATCGACATCATGCTTTGCCCGAGGCTGACATCACCGTCATAGGCTGCGGCAAGGCTGCGGCTGCCGTCGGCATTGTGGTAGCTGATGGCGAGCGGAACGATCGGCCGACGGGCGTTGATCGCTGGCTGCAGCAGGGCGGCGTGGAAGTGCTGAACGTGAGTGCCATCGGTGGTGGTGCCCTCGGGGAAGAGGGCGACAACCTTCCCGGAGTCCATCATTGCGGCGATTTCGGCATTGACGATGCGTGCGTGGCCCCTGCTGCCTCGGCGCAGAAAAACGGTATCGTTCCGACTGGCCAGCCAGCCGATTGCCGGCCAGTTTCTGACCTCCGCTTTCGAAATGAAGGCCGCTGGTAATAATGCGTTGATCGCAAAGATATCGACCCACGAGATATGGTTTGACACGATCAGGCAGCCTTCGGGCAGCCTGTCGGCGTCGCATTGCAGCGTGATGCCGAGAATGGCCAGCAGTTTGCGAGACCACTCACGTCGGCGTTTGGCGCGTGCCGCATCATCCAGCCAGCCAAATGCGAGCGCGACTGTGGCGAGGCCTGCGAGAAGATGCAGGGCCATCCTGAATAGCCGCCAGTACTGCAGCGGCGTTGATACATGCATTGTGGCAGCTGGGCGAGTCAGTCTTTGCGTTCCATGAAGTGCCTGGCGTATTTGCCGTCGAGCTGGTTCATCGCAATCATGATCGGCAAGTCCGCCGTATTGAAATCGGGATCCCATGCAGGCTCCCCGCAGATCCAGGCTCCCGCGCGCAGATAGCCCTTGATCAGCGGTGGCGTATCGGCGTCCAGGTCATTGCGCAGCGATTCGAGTGGCAGCGGGCAGCGCGGGAAAACCCGATATTCAAGCGGGCTCATATGCGAATCTTTGAGGCGATTATACAGACTCGCGGCAGCATGGCCGCCGTCGCCCATGCTGATCGAAGCGCAGCCGATCAGGTAGTCGTAGCCGTTCTCTTTCATGTATCGGGCAAGTCCGGACCACAGCAATGCAATCACCGCACCGGTACGATAGTCGGGATCGATGCACGAGCGGCCGATCTCGACGATGCTGTTGCGCAGATGTTGCAGGCGGGTGAGATCGAACTCGTTCTCCGAATAGTAGCCACCCACTTTGCGCGCGGCGCTGGGGGCAAGAATGCGGTAGGTGCCGACAATCCGGCCCTTGTCTTCGTCGCGAACAATGAGATGTTCGCAAAATGGGTCGTAGATATCGCGATCGACACCTGGTGTCCGGGATTGCAGCCGGGCTCCCATCTCGTCCGCGAAGATCCGGTAGCGTAGCTTCTGCGCTTCCAGAATCTCGGTTTCGCACGTGGCAAGTCCGACGTGCAGGTTGCGGCCCGGGCGCGTAGCTTGCTCTTGCTGTTTGCGTAGCATGTCTTTTCCTCTTGGCTTTCGGCGCACTTTAGGAAGATCGCATTGCGAACGCGTGACGCCTCCGTTGCAGACAGATGACGTTGCCTGATACGGGACTTTCATCTGGGCTTAACAAGCCTGTCTTGCGGGGAATGCAAAGTGTGGGCGCATGAATTCTCCGCCGATCAGCCTGCAGAACATCGATCCCGCGCTGCGTGAGTTGCGTATCGCCGTAGTGACCGAGACATACCCCCCCGAGGTTAACGGGGTTGCGATGACGACAGGTCGCCTGGTCGAAGGCCTGCAGAAGTTGGGCCATCGGATACAGTTGATCAGGCCGCGGCAGCACCCGGGCGAGGCGCCCGTGAGACTGGATGGTTTCGAAGAGATCCTGTCGCGGGGGATCCCGATTCCCCGATACAGCCATCTCAGATTAGGGCTGCCAGCGCGTAGTGCATTGATCAAGTTGTGGTCGTTGCGACGGCCCGATGTGGTCCAGGTGGTTACCGAGGGGCCGTTGGGCTGGTCGGCACTCGCTGCGGCACGCAAGCTACGCTTGCCCATCGTCACTGAGTTTCATACCAATTTCCACGCCTATAGCAGCTACTACGGTGTGGGATGGTTGAAACAGTCGGTGGCGGCCTATCTGCGGCGCTTTCACAACAAGGGAGACCGCTGCCTCGTGCCCACCGAGGAACTCGCCGGGGAATTGCGGGCGGCGGGCGTACATGCAGTCGGGGTGGTCGCTCGTGGCGTAGATACCGAACTCTTCACGCCGGCCCGGCGCAACGAGATGCTGCGCGCAGCGTGGGGCGTATCGCCGGAAACCCTGTTGCTGGCCGTGGTCGGGCGGCTCGCCCCGGAGAAGAATCTCGAACTCGCGGTGGCCACGCTCGAAGCGGTGCAGGCCGCCGGTATCGATTGCCGGCTCATGCTGGTCGGCGACGGTCCTTCACGGGAAAGCCTTTCGGTCGCTCATCCTCAGGTAATTTTTCCCGGCATGCGCTTGGGTGAGGATCTGGCCAGGCACTACGCATCTGCGGACCTTTTCCTTTTTCCCAGTCTCACTGAAACGTTTGGCAACGTGACCACAGAGGCACTCGCGAGCGGCCTTCCGGTGATCGGTTTCGATTATGCGGCTGCGGCTCTGCGTGTGCGTACAGGCTTGAATGGCTGGCTGGCGGAAAAGGGTGATGCGAAGAGCTTCGTCTCCGCGGCCGTAAAGGTCGCTTCCGACCCCGCGCTGCGGCTCGAGATGGCCGCCGCAGCCCGCGAGAGCGTTCTCGACGCGGATTGGGAACGTATCGCGAGATGCCTCGTGGAGGTCATGGAAGACGTCGTGCTCAGACATGAGGCGCGTGCCGGACTCGTTGGCGCTGGCGCCATTTGAAGTCGCGGCTGCTGGCCGGCCGTGGGAGCACCGGGCTACGCATTTCGCGGCGTTTCAGTTGCTTGCGAATAAGGGTTTCGGGGTACTGCCGCAGGACGAATATAATGGCCGTTTTCAAACGGCAGATCCCAGATGTCAATCGTTGTTTGTGGCTCACTCGCCTTTGACACGATCATGGTCTTCGGCGATCGGTTCAAGAACCATATTCTCCCGGAACAGATCCACATCCTGAATGTCGCCTTCCTGGTGCCGGACATGCGTCGCGAATTCGGCGGTTGTGCGGGGAATATTGGCTATAACCTCAAGTTGCTCGGTGAAAATCCAATTGTCATGGCGACGGTTGGCGACGATTTCGAACCGTACCGCAGACGATTCGATGCGCTAGGCCTGAGCCTCGCGCACGTGCGCCAGGTCGAGGGTAGCTACACGGCCCAGGCATTCATCACCACTGATCTTGACGATAACCAGATCACAGCGTTTCATCCCGGTGCAATGACCCAGTCGCACCTTAACCGGATCGACGAAGTGACCGGTGCGCGACTCGGGATCGTGGCGCCGGATGGACGGGACGGCATGCTTGCCCACGCTCGGCAGTTTGTGGAGGCCGGTATCCCGTTCGTGTTCGACCCTGGCCAGGGATTGCCGATGTTTTCGGGTGATGAGCTGATGGCCTTCCTGCGGATGGCAACATACTGCTCGGTGAATGATTACGAGGCGCGCTTGTTAGCCGAGCGCACGGGGCGAAGCATCGAATCGCTGGCGTCCGAAGTCGACGCGCTGATCGTCACGCTGGGCGCCGAGGGATCGCAGATATTCACGTCGGGCGAACGAATCGACGTACCTTGTGTCAAGGCCGATGAGGTGGTTGATCCCACCGGGTGCGGTGACGCCTATCGTGCTGGTCTGCTCTACGGCATTGAGCATGGATATGACTGGCAGACGACCGGCAGACTGGCGTCCTTGATGGGGTCGGTGAAAATTGGTTTCCGTGGCGGTCAGAATCATGCTCCGACCAGGGACGAATTGGCTGCGCGTTATGTAGCTGCTTTTGGAGATGCTCCATGGTGAAATTCCGAACGACTCATGCGGCACTGTTGGCCGTCGCGCTGCTTGCGGCCGGAGCGACAACCGGTTGTGCAACCGGACTGGGTGGCGATGTCTATCAACGTGGTGAAGCGCGACGCGCCATGCAGGTGCGTTTTGCCACCATTACTTCGGTACGGCCTGTCCAGATCGAAGGTACAAAGACGCCGGTTGGCACTGTTGCCGGTGCGGCTGTCGGAGGTATCGCGGGTAGTACCGTCGGTGGTGGAAAGGGATCGACGATCGGTGCCGTACTGGGGGCGGTGGCAGGTGGCCTTGCGGGGTCGGCAATCGAGGAGGGCGCGACCCGTCGCCCTGGCCTTGAGATCACGGTACGCGAAGATAACGGTCGTTACTTTGCCGTCGTGCAGGAGGATGGCGGCGAGGGCTTCCGCGCTGGCGAGCGGGTTCGTATCCTGAGTGATGGCGGAACCACCCGGGTGAGTCGCTAGTATCCGGTGACGGGTTTGGCGCCGACCGGCAAGGAAAGGCCCGTGGCCGGTTTGTGCAGACGGCGGGCCCCGCCGGCTCGTGGCGTACTGCCTTGCTCAGCCGAAAAGTACCAGAGCCCACACCAGCAGGAGGTTGAGCAGACTCAGCATGACCGCCGCGCTCCCGATGTCCTTGGCTCTCTTGGCCAGCAGATGGCGCTCGAGTGAAACCCGGTCGACGGTTGCCTCGATCGCGGAATTCAGGAGTTCGACGATCAGCACCAGTATGACGCTGCCGATCAGGACTGCCTTGGCCGTGCCGCTTGCCGGGAGGAATAGCGCGACCGGGAGCAGCAGCAGTGCCAGCAGACATTCCTGTCTGAATGCGTCTTCATGATGGAACGCGGCCTGCAGCCCGGCGAGCGAATAGCGAAAGGCATTCCAAATCCGGATGAGTCCGGTCTTGCCCTTGAACGGGCTCTGGTTTTCGTCCGGTCGCAGCGGATCGTTCATTCCGGGGGGGCTCGCTTGAACGGGGGTGGGTCTGATCGGCCCGCCGGTGATGGAAACCGGGCCACGATGGCGTGGTTTTCAGCGCATTCGCGGCCCGACGGTATCCAGGAGTATTCACCGGCGAGATTACCTGTCCATGACTCCCTATGGATAGAAGACGTAGAGTCGATAACCGACGGCGGCGATGTCCTTGGTCTCGAAGGGCAGATTTACCTCGAGATCACTGCCCGCAGGAAAACCGCCGACCGGCGCATCACCAGGGCGCCATTCGCTGGGCGCCAGCACTTTGCGAGCGAGCGGCCGATCCTCTGAGTCGGTTAGCGTCAATTCGAGGTGCGGATAGGCTTGTTCGAAAGCTGCGCGATTTCGAATGGTTGCGCGAAGACGGAAAAAGTCTGGTACGCCGGATTCGGGATGCAGATCAGAAGATTCTATCGCAATCTTCGATGCATCCTTTGGCAACGCCATGCTGCAGCCGATGTTGCTGCACAGTTGTGCATAAAGGGGACGGGTCTGGGGCATGCGCTGGATCACTTCCTGGCGAAACAGAAGCGCAGCTTGTGCGAGCATGGCGATGCCGAGCACGCCGATACCGAGGCCCCATGCCCAGCTACGCGGGCGGGTGGCCGGCTCCAACTCGAAATCCGCTTCGTCCACGCCCGGTTCGGCGGAGGTGACGTTGGTCTCTACGTCGTCGCCCGCTCCGGAGATTGCCGATTCGATCGTCTCGTCCGTATCCTGATGCGTATCGGAGGTATCCGCTTCCGGGTTCGGGATGACCGTTGTTGCCCTGTTGTCGAACGGCGCTTCGCCCGGAGCTGCTTCAATGTCTTCCTGCCTTTCGGCGAGCAGAGCCGGCATTGCCGGCGGCGCGTCGGGGGGCGCCGCGTCGGATTCCTCTATTCCCGTATGCAGTTCGGGCCAGTCTGCAGGGCTGCTCTCAAGCTGAGCGCCGTCCGCCGAGTCGGCAAGCGCTTCTGCTGCCGGGGTTTCCACCTGTCCTGTCAGACTGGTGTCCGATGGGGCGGACAGAGTGTCGTCTGTGGCCGTGTCGTCAGGCGCGTTCGCGGGGTCAGACTCGTGTCGTCCATCTGAGGGCTGTGCTGCTTCCGGCTGCGACGATTCCGCCTTGTCGCTTGGCCAAGGCGCTGCTGAAGGAGCAGGCCGATATCGCTGGAAACTCTCGATCAGCAGATCGGCCGAATCGTCCGGTGTGACCGGCGTGAAGCTGTCACGTAGCAGGAACTCGCCGGAGAACGGAGTCCCGGGCTTCTCTTCGAGGACGAAAAGCCGGCTAGGGCGGGGGGCCGGCACGGACGGCTCGGTCTCTGTTGGATTGTTTTCTTTTTCCGTTGGCAAGACGGGGAGATCGGCGCCCTCCGCGGGTGGCTCTTCCGGTATGGCCATTGCCATTTGCTGGTCCGGCCGCTCCTCGAGCAGTGTTTCAAGTGCATTGAAAGCCCTGCCACAGCTGCCGCAGCGTACCCTTCCCTGACGCAGCCGCAGTTGCTCCGGTGTTACGCGGAACGCAGTCTGGCAGGTTGGGCAGCGGGTCAGGATCACCGTCGGGTGCCTTCCAGCCGAACCCAGCCGTCGTCGGTTGCGCCGACTGCGAGCGCGATAAAGGGCGCGTAGGCGGCAATGACTTGTTCTGCCTGGGTGACCAGCACGCCGGAAAGGGCGAGACGGCCGCCCGGTGCAATGCGCGCGGTTATCGCAGGGGCTAGTACGCAGAGTGGATTGGTGAGTATATTGGCCACCACCAGATCGTATTGCGTGTCGAGCGTCGCCGTAGAGTGCTGGAGTTGCATGCCGACCTGATTGCGCGATGCGTTGTCGGCGGCGGCTTCCAGGGCTTTCTCGTCGATGTCGGTACCGACCACCCGGCCTGCACCGAGCCGTGCGGCGGCGATACCGAGGATTCCGGAGCCGCAACCGTAGTCGAGCACGCTGCAGTCTGGTGTGACGGCCTCGCAGAGCCATTCGAGGCAAAGACGGGTAGTGGGGTGGCTGCCAGTACCAAAAGCCATGCCCGGATCGAGCACGATATTGATCGCATGTGGATCGGGGGCGTCGTGCCAGGAAGGGACGATCCACAGTCTGCCGGTAACGCGGATCGGGTCGAACTGGCTTTGTGTGAGCTGGACCCAGTTCTGTTCAGCTATCTCGCTGACCGTATATGCGGGGGGCTGCTCGAATCCCGCTCCGGCCGCAGCAAGGGCAAGCGCTTCGGCGAGATCGACCTCGGGGTCGAAGAGCGCGACGACCGTGCTGTGGTCCCAGAGCCCGGCCGGGTCCATTCCAGGCTCTCCGAACTGCGGTCGCTCGTCTTCGGTACCTGCGTCGGCATCTTCGATCGAAACCGACAGTGCGCCGTGTTCCATCAGTGCTTCGGAAAGCGCTTCTGCCCGGCTTGCGTCGGCCTGCAGGCTTACTGATCGCCACATCCCGTTTAGCCCTTGTTGACCTCGCTGCGATCCGCCAGCTTGTGCTCGAGGTAATGAATGCTGGTGCAGCCACGAACGAAGTTGGCGTCGAGCATTAGCTCCTGATGCAGCGGCACATTGGTCTTGATGCCTTCTACCGCCATCTCAGAGAGGGCGATGCGCATCCGCCTGATGGCCTGTTCGCGCGTGTCGCCATACGAGATCAGCTTGCCGATCATCGAATCGTAGTGAGGCGGAACGGTGTAACCATTGTAGACGTGCGAATCGACCCGGATGCCCGGACCACCCGGCGTATGCCAGTTCGTGATCCTCCCTGGCGACGGAATGAACTTGAATGGATCTTCCGCGTTGACCCGGCACTCGATCGAGTGCCCACGGAATACGATGTCGCGCTGCCGGAGCCAGAGCTTTTCGCCCGCGGCGACCCGGATCTGAGCCTGTACGATATCGACGCCGGTAATCATCTCGGTAACCGGGTGCTCGACCTGCACGCGTGTGTTCATCTCGATGAAATAGAACTCGCCGTTCTCGTACAGAAACTCGAATGTGCCTGCCCCGCGGTAGCCGATCTTGCGGCAGGCTTCTGCGCAGCGTTCACCGATCTTGGCGATCAGTTTTCGGTCAATGCCCGGTGCAGGGGCCTCTTCGATCACTTTCTGGTGGCGGCGCTGCATCGAGCAGTCGCGTTCGCCAAGGTAAATGGCACTACCATGCTGGTCGGCCATGATCTGGATCTCCACGTGGCGTGGATTCTCCAGATACTTTTCCATGTACACGATCGGGTTGCCGAATGCGGCCTGGGCTTCCGCGCGGGTAGTCGTGACCGCGTTGAGTAGTGCGGCTTCGGTATGCACCACCCTCATGCCGCGACCGCCGCCGCCGCCGGCCGCCTTGATGATCACCGGGTAGCCTACCGCTCGACCGATCTTGACGATCTCCTTGGGATCATCGGGCAGCGCACCGTCGGAGCCCGGCACGCACGGAACGCCGGCGGCCTTCATCGCATCCTTGGCCGATACCTTGTCCCCCATCAGCCGGATGGTTTCAGCCTTCGGGCCGATGAAAACGAAACCCGATTGTTCCACCCGCTCCGCAAAGTCGGCGTTCTCCGACAGGAATCCATAGCCGGGATGGATTGCTTCGGAGTCCGTAACTTCCGCAGCCGAAATGATGGCCGGTACGTTGAGGTAGCTCAGCGTAGATGACGCGGGTCCGATGCAGACCGATTCATCCGCGAGCTTGACGTATTTGGCCTCGATATCCGCCTCGGAGTGCACCGCCACCGTCTTGATGCCGAGCTCGCGGCAGGCGCGCAGCACGCGCAGGGCAATCTCGCCGCGATTGGCGATAAGGATCTTTTCAAACATGGGCGACTCTCCGGCTGACGACATACGGCGTTCGTTCATTCATGAGTGTCGGCCTCAGCCGATGATGAAGAGCGGCTGACCATACTCGACCGGTTGGCCGTTCTCCACGAGAATCGCCTTGACGGTACCGCTTGCGTCGCACTCGATCTCGTTCATGAGTTTCATTGCTTCGATGATGCACAGGCGGTCGCCGCTCGAGATGCTGTCACCGATCTCCGCGAAGGGTTTTTCGCCCGGCGCAGAGGCCCGGTAGAACGTCCCGACCATCGGGGATTTGACGACATGCCCCTCCGGTGTGCTATCCACTGGGTCTGCCGCGGCACTTGCAGCGGCAGTTGCGGCAACAGGGGCCGCTTGAGCGGGAGCCGGTGCAGCTGTCACGTAGGTCGGCGCGGCTGCTGGCGCGAGTTGTTTGGCAATACGTACCTTCTCTTCGCCTTCGGTTACTTCGAGCTCGGAAATGCCCGATTCCTGAACGAGGTCGATCAGTTTCTTCAGCTTGCGCAGATCCATTTCAGTTCTCCCAATGATTCGCGGCGCCCGGGAGGCGCCGCGTAATTATTCCGATGCCAGGCGGCTGAGACAGAACTCGAGTGCCGCCATGTAACCGTAGGCTCCAAGTCCGCAGATCACTCCGACCGCCCGATCCGAAAAATAGGAGTGGTGACGGAAGGGTTCCCGGGCGTGGACGTTGGACAGATGCACTTCAACGAAAGGCAGGTCGACGCCGGTCAGTGCGTCGCGCAGGGCTACACTTGTGTGGGTGTAGGCGGCCGGATTTATGATGACGAATTCGACCCCTTCGGCCGCCGCAGCCTGTACCCGGTCGATCAATTGTCCTTCATGGTTGCTCTGGAAGGATTCGAGCATGAAGCCGTTGGCCCGTGCCCGACTTTCCATGGCCGCATGAATGTCTCCGAGCGTCGTGCGGCCGTATATTTCCGGTTCGCGCGTGCCGAGCAAGTTCAGGTTGGGGCCGTGCAGGACCAGGATCCGGGGCTGCTGGAGTGGTTCCGATTCAGTCTTTTTGCTGCGGGTTCTAGGCATGATCGTCGAAGTTTGCCGCAAAAGGACGATGTTTGTCCAGATCCTCCGTTAGCCGGGCAGCAGTTCAAGGACCTTCTTCTCGAGCTCCGACTCTTTGAGAACGCCAAGCTTGACGTGACGGATTCGCCCCTGTTGATCGAGTATCACCGTGAAGGGCAGCCCCATTGCCGCATTCCCTATTTCCCCGGCGAAATGAAGGCTGCCGGTATTGCCGATGAGCAGCGGATAGGGCACATCGTATTCCTGCTGGAACGGGCCGACATTCTCGGGTGTATCGATGCTGACGCCGACGAATTGTACGCCTCTGTCCTTGAAGCTGCGGCTGACTTTCGAAAAATCCGGGATCTCCTTGCGGCAGGGAGGGCACCATGTGGCCCAGAAATTCACCACCATCACCTTGCCACGCCACTGTTCGAGCGATTGCCGTGTCCCCGCGAGATCCGTCAGTGCGAGCGCAAAGATTTTTTCGCCCGCTGCGGATTCGATATAGCCGGCGGGGGCGTTCTCGGGGGTTGAGACCCCGCGATTCACCAGGTAGCCGGCAAAACCGGCACCGGCTGCAACGGTGATCATCAGCAGGGTTTGTCGAAACGATTTCATGGCGACGCTTGTGTTTGCGGAAAAAGGAGTGCTTCGACGCCCGCAAGCCGGGCGCGTTCGCCGCCGCGTCGTGAATAACGTTCCGCGTGATGTTCGTAAACCGAAAGACGGATCGGCACATCGTTCCAGTCGAACACCAGCACGGCTTCCGCCGTATCCGGCGTGGCGCGGCGGGGTTCACGATGCTCGTAACGAATGTCGCGATTGAGGAAGAAGATTTCCACGTCCTTGGCGCTTTCGGCGTAAATTTCGATATCGACCTCCGAGTAGCGCCCTGCCGTGCCATCAAGCACGCCGCCCGTCAGGTAGGGGCGGAATTCCTCAAGCAGCTGCATTACTTCGATCGCCGCTCGACGCATCTCGACGAGCCTTTCAGCGTGCTCCTCATCCTGATAGATGCTCTGCCACGCGCGTAGTTCGGCCTCGATTTCCGCGTTGGTGGGCAGGGAATCTGCGTCGGTTGCACCCATTTGCCGGGCTGCCTTGCGCTTGGCGAACCCGTAGTCCTGAACGCCGTCTTCGGCCATCATGCGGGCGGCAAGCGCCGCAATCTCGCGGCGCACTGTGCTGGTGCGATGAGTGGGAGCACGATGGGGCATGGAGGGGCCTGGGTCGCCATCGATTACAATGCGGGCCATTCTACACGTGCACCGGGTTTCATCATTGTGAACGCGCGGTGGCGTATCGATTTCCGGAGCCTTGATGCATATTCACATCCTCGGCATCTGCGGTACCTTCATGGGAGGTATCGCGCTGCTCGCACGTGCGGCAGGTCATACGGTGACCGGCTGCGATGCCAATGTCTACCCGCCCATGAGCACCCAACTTGAAGAACAGGGCATCCGCCTGATCGAGGGTTACGGGGCAGAGCAGTTGTCGCTGTCGCCCGATGTGTTCGTCGTTGGCAATGCGGTGTCGAGAGGGAATCCGCTGCTTGAGGAGATTCTCGATCTGGGGTTGCCCTACGTTTCGGGGCCGCAGTGGCTTGCGGAGAACGTCTTGCAGGGCCGTTGGGTGCTGGCGGTGGCCGGCACGCACGGAAAGACTACGACGACGTCGTTGCTTGCGTGGCTGCTGGAGGACGCCGGGCTTAATCCCGGCTTTCTCGTCGGCGGTGTGCCGCAGAACTTCGGCGTTTCGGCACGGCTCACCGATTCGCCTTTCTTCGTGATCGAAGCTGACGAATACGACACTGCCTTCTGCGACAAGCGCTCGAAATTCGTCCATTACCGTCCGCGCACGGCAATTCTCAATAATCTTGAGTTCGATCATGCCGACATATTCGCCGATCTGGCGGCGATCGAAACCCAGTTTCATCATTTGGTGAGAATCATGCCGCGAAACGGCAGGATCGTTGCGAATGGCGCCGAGGACAGTCTTGGCAGGGTGATCGACCGGGGGTGCTGGTCCGAGCTGGAATGGTTTGATCGGGCAGAAGGATGGTCGGCACAGGACGGCGCTTCTCCGGTCGAGGCCACCTTTTCTATTGCCGGGGCGGTTCTGGGCTCTGCCGTCATGCCGCTGGCCGGGCGGCACAACCGTTCGAATGCATTGGCCGCGATCGCCGCGGCGCGTCACGTAGGGGTGGCGCCTGCGATGGCCATCGATGCGTTGTCGCGATTCAAAGGCATAAAGCGGC
Organism: Cognatazoarcus halotolerans; assembly: GCF_009800965.1. Lineage (GTDB taxonomy): Bacteria > Pseudomonadota > Gammaproteobacteria > Burkholderiales > Rhodocyclaceae > Cognatazoarcus > Cognatazoarcus halotolerans. The sequence continues at coordinate 18,408 of NZ_WUAF01000017.1, forward strand.
GCTTGGAGGTGCGTGGCTGCGTCGCGGGTGTCACCGTCTATGATGATTTCGCCCATCATCCGACTGCCATCGCTCTGACCATCGAGGGCTTGCGACGCCAGGTTGGCGAGGCACGTATCCTGGCTGTGCTGGAGCCGCGATCCAACACGATGAAGCTTGGTGTCATGGCTTCGCAGTTGCCGGCCAGCCTCGGCGAGGCCGACAAGGTGTATTGCTATGCGGGGGGGCTGGGTTGGGACGTGGCGGCGGCGCTTTCGCCGATCGCCCCGAAGACCATGGTCAGTCGCGACCTCGATGCCCTGGTCAAGGCCATCGCCGAGGAAGCGCGAGATGGCGACCGGATTCTGGTGATGAGCAATGGGGGCTTCGGAGGTATTCATCAGCGCCTGCTCGACGCCTTGTCCGCGCGTTGATATCCGTGATCTGGAATGAGACGGGCCCCTTCAAGGGGCCCGTCTCATTCCAGATCAAACGCCGGGAGGCTTACTTCTTCTGGGGTTCGCGCTGGTCCAGACTCCGGGCTTCTTCCGGGGTGATGTATTCGAAAACCCTGATGACCTTGCGGACACCGCTGGTGGTACGCGCGAGTTCGGTAGCCTTGTCGGCCTCGTCACGGGTGACCAGACCCATGAGGTAAACTGTGCCCGCCTCGGTCAATACCTTGACGTGGTGTGCGCCAAAGGTGCCGGCATCGACGAAGCGCGCCTTGACTTTGGAGGTGATCACGACGTCATTGCTGCGCGAGGTCAGAGAGGCGATGCCCGCAATCTGCAGGTCGTTGGTGATTGCGCGCACGTTCGGTACGCTCGCCGCGATCCGGTCGGCTTCAGCCCGGATCGCGTCGTCGGGGACCTCGCCGGTGAGGAGAACGTTGCGGTTGAAAGACGTTGCATTCACATGCACGCGATCGCCAAAGCGCTCGGCGATCCGATTCTGCACCTTCCATTCGAGGCCTTCATCTTCCACGTAGGCACCGGAGCTGCGACGGTCGGCGGCCATCATCGCCCCCATTCCTACGCCGGTTGCGACAACGGGAAAGCAGCCCTGCAGGGCCGGGACGATGCCGGCGGCCAGGGCCAGGACAAGCACTCCGCGGCGGGTGGATTTTTTCATTCTTCAACTCCAAGAAACAGACAGTCGATTCCATCGCACAGGCAATGCAGGGTGAGCAGGTGAACCTCCTGGATGCGCGCGGTGCGATCGTTGGGGACGCACAGGTGTACATCGTCCGGTGCCAGCATTTCACCGATAAGACCGCCTCCCTTGCCGGTTAGGGCAACGACACGAGCGTCGCGTTCGTGTGCGGCCCGTATTGCCTCGATCACATTGGGGGAGTTGCCGCTGGTGGATATCGCAAGAAGCACATCGCCCGGCTGGGCGAGGGCTCTGACCTGCTTCGAGAAAATTTCTTCGAAGCTATAGTCGTTGCCGATCGAGGTGAGGATGGAACTGTCGGTCGTGAGGGCGATGGCCGCCAGTGGCGGGCGTTCCATTTCAAAACGATTGACCAGCTCGGCCGCAAAATGCTGGGCGTCGGCAGCCGAGCCGCCGTTGCCGCAGGCGAGGATCTTGCCGTTGTTGAGCAGGCTGGCGGTCATCAGCTCGATTGCCTGTGCAATCGGATAAGCCATCAACTCCGAGGCGCTGCTCTTGGCATCGATGCTGTCGGCAAACTGGCGAATTATTCTGGCGGCGAGATCCATGTTCCGGAATGTGAATTGCAAATTGCACGACGAGTCTAACATGGCGGTCATTGGCGACTCCCATGAGAACGATACGTCGCGCACCGGTCCCCCGGAGCGGGCTTTGTATCATCGCCCGGCGACGCCCGCAGGGTTGTTTCCGTGTGTTACTTATCCGGCGTCGAAAGCGCCTTGCAGCCACTGCGGCGAATCGGGCTCCAGATCGGCCAGCAGCACGGCGTCGAAGCGACACGGTCGATCGGCATAGGCCCGGCCGGGGCCGGCGAGCCAGTGTTTCGCCGCCAGGATCACCCGTTGCTGCTTGCGGTGGGTAATGCTCTCGGCGGCGCCCCCATGGGTCTTGCTGCTGCGCAAGCGTACTTCGACGAATGCGATACATTGACCGTGTTCGACGATGAGATCGACCTCGCCGCCTCGGCAACGCACGTTCCGGGCGATCAATTGAGCGCCCCGCGTGGCAAGATGTCGGGCGGCAAGCTCCTCGGCCGCCGCACCCCGTGCTTGCCGGGTCTCGTCGGGCAGGCCGACAATGCGTGCTTTGATTGAGCGCAGCAATCGATCCATGAGCGAATCTCGCGATAGCCTTTCCAGGACGCCGTCATTGTACGTGGTCGCCACGCCGCTCGGAAATCTGGCAGATATCAGTCGTCGCGCGGCGGGCGTCCTGGCTGCGGTGGACCTCATTGCCGCGGAGGACACCCGGCATACCCGTCGGCTGCTCGATGCGCTTGGCGTTCGCACCCGCACGATGGCCGTGCACGAGCATAATGAACAGGGCGCAGCGGGTGAGATCGTGCGTCTGATCGAGGCGGGTCAGCACGTGGCGCTGGTCAGCGATGCAGGTACGCCGGCTGTTTCCGATCCTGGTGCGCGGACCGTGGCGCGCGTGCACGAAGCGGGGCTGCCGGTGGTGCCAGTACCGGGGCCGAGTGCGGTCGTCAGCGCGCTCAGTGCTTCGGGCTTCAATGACCCCCACTTCCACTTTCACGGCTTCTTGCCAGCAAAGAGTGCAGCGCGGCGTGCCGCACTTGCCGGACTCCGGGAGATCGATGCAACCCTGGTGTTCTACGAGGCGCCACACCGCATTGCGGAAATGATTGATGACCTCGTCAGCGAACTCGAGGCAGGGCGAGAGATCGTGATTGCTCGTGAACTCACCAAGCTTTTCGAACAGATCGTGCGCCTGCCGATCAGTGAAGCGCCAGCCTGGCTGTCGGCTGACCCGAACCGTTGCCGTGGGGAATTCGTCGTGTTGGTTTCCGCGCCGCCTGCGCGCGAGGGCTTGCCCCTCGAATCCGAGCGGGTGCTCCGCTTGTTGCTGGACGAGCTGCCCCTGAAGACGGCGGCCAAACTCGCTGCAGAGATTACCGGCAGCCCCAAGAACGCGCTTTATCAACTTGCGTTGAGTCTCAAGAGCACTTGAGTCGGCCGCTATAATCGACCCCCACACGGTCGTACCCGATCATTGACACCAGGCAATCACCATGCAGACGCTGACCATCACCCGCCCTGACGACTGGCATCTTCACCTGCGCGACGACAGCGCACTTGCAGCGGTGCTGCCCGACACCGCAAGACGTTTCGGCCGGGCCATCGTCATGCCCAACCTGCGCCCGCCAGTCACTACCGTTGCCCAGGCCGCCGCGTATCGTGGGCGCATCCTTGCGGCGCTTCCGCCGGATCTAAAGTTCGAACCATTGATGACGCTATACCTCACAGACAACACGCAACCCGCCGAGATCGAGCGGGCGCGGTCGAGCGGTTTCGTCCATGCGGTGAAACTCTACCCGGCCGGAGCGACCACCAATTCGGACGCGGGGGTAACCGACATCCAGAAGGTTTACCCGGTTCTTGAGGCGATGGCGGCGTGCAACATGGTGCTGTGCGTACATGGCGAGGTGACTCATGCAGGTGTGGATATCTTTGATCGCGAGCGCGTCTTTATCGATCGCACTCTGGCGCCACTTGCGGCGCGCTTCCCCGGTTTGCGCATCGTCTTCGAGCACATCACCACGAGAGAGGCGGCGCAGTTCGTGACCGCGGCCGGCGCGAATGTCGGCGCCACCATCACGGCTCACCACCTGCTGCTCAACCGAAACGCGATCTTTGTCGGCGGGATTCGTCCCCATCACTACTGTCTGCCGGTCCTGAAGCGCGAAACACACCGTGAGGCGCTGGTGGCTGCAGCCACCTCGGGGAGTCCGAAGTTCTTTCTTGGTACCGATTCCGCGCCACATTCGCGTAGCGCCAAGGAGGCGGCATGCGGCTGCGCGGGGTGCTACACGGCCCATGCCGGGATCGAACTCTACGCCGAGGTATTCGAAGCCGCAGGGGCACTCGACCGGCTCGAAGGTTTTGCGAGTTTCAACGGTCCGGATTTCTACGGCCTGCCGCGCAACGACGATTCGATCACGCTGGTACGCGACGCGTGGGTGGTGCCCGAAGCGCTCGATTACCTCGCCGATGATCCGCTCGTGCCGTTGCGCGCGGGAGAGCAGATCGGCTGGCGCTTGGCCTGAGGAGGGTTGCAATGGCGAGAGTGGCTGTCCTCAAGGCGTTGCTTCCGGCGCTGCTCGCCCTCACGTTGACTGCCTGCGAGAACGCAGCAGCGCCGTACATGATCGATGGAGCAGCCCACGCGATCACGCTCGTTCGCGAGCAGCGCTGGTTCTGGAGCAGCGAGGTGGAGCAGGCCCTGGTGGTATCGAAGATGCCCAAATGCCAACGACGCTTTGCGATCAGGCCGGGGACGACGGATACCCTCAAGATCGAGGTCTACAGCGCCGGTGACGAACTCTGGGCGCTTCATGATCGACGCTACTGGTATCTCGCAAGCCCCGAAAAATGTCGTGTCCAGGAATGGACTGACCCGCCCGCGGCGCCGCCCGGGCGTGAGGTCGGGGTGTTCATGATGCGTGATGGCGGGGTGGTCTTCGAGCCGGTGCAGCCGGCCGCCCGGGTTGGTGAAGCCAAACAGTGAGTGGACGCGATGCCCGGAGTCTTGCCGGGCGACCGCTTTACCGGCCTTTCGAAGCGCTCCTGAGTCTGGCCGACGGTGAGTTTCTGCCAGCCTGCGAAGAATTGAGCGAAGTCGTTGCGAAGCGAGTTCCCGGGCTGGTGTCGGGTGCCGGCCGACCGATTCGGTTTGTTTCGCCGGAGCGAGCCGGTCAGGATGGCTACGAGCAGCGCATTTTCGATACCGGTGAGGTAGTGACACGCCCCAACGATTGGCACGATTTCTTCAATGCCTTGGTGTGGGCGGTCTATCCGCGCACCAAGCTCGCCACGAATGCCCGCCATCTTCTCGAGATTGGTCGTCGCGGCGGCGATCGGAGACGGGGGGCGGTGCGCGATGCACTGACGCAGTTCGACGAGTGTGGCGTCGTCGTCTGTACCTCGGTCGAGGAGCTTGCCGCCGGGTTGCTTGCTCACGAGTGGGAATCGGTACTCTGGTCGCGAAGGGCCACTCTGGCCGCTCACATGGATTTTCGCGTGATTGGCCACGCCAGCCTCGATCTGCTGCGCGAACCCTTTGTCGGACTTTGCGGGAAAGCGCTCTATCGGCTGGTCGATCCGGCATGGTTCGCGCTTTCGTGCGATGCCCGCAGTGCCGATGTCGATGCTTGGCTGGCCGGCACGATCGCCGACGAGAGCCGCTTTTGCTCACCGCGCGAGTTTTCGCCGCTGCCTTTGCTGGGAATTCCAGGGGTCGTCGCCGAGAATCAGGATCAGGCCTACTATTGGGACATCCGGCAGTTCCGGCCACGGCCTCGGCGAACGGTCCCGCCGGATTAGTCCAGCAGCCACCGCTGGCCATGCGTATAATCCGCCGCGGGAAGTTCGCCAGGCAGTCGCGGTGCGCAAGCATCGAGGAAAGTCCGGGCCCCTCAGAGCAGGATGCCGGCTAACGGCCGGGCGCCATAAGCCGCGAGGCAAAAGCGACGGAAAGTATCGCCCGAAGGGGTGATTCGCGTGGATGGATCGATCTGTGCCGGCTCTTGCCGGCGGGGGTAACCCCGAGGTCCTTCGCACGGGCAACAGAAAATGAACCGCCGACGGCAACAGAGGCCGGGCAAGGGTGAAAAGGTGGGGTAAGAGCCCACCGCGGACGTGGTGACACGGACGGCACGGTAAACCCCATCCGGGGCAAGGCCAAATAGGGGAGCATCGGCGTGGCTCGCGCCGCTCCCGGGTAGGCTGCTAGAGCCGCGCGGTAACGCGCAGCCAAGAGGAATGACTGCCCGGTGGTCGAAAGGCCGCTCGACAGAACCCGGCTTATCGGCGGGCTTCCCACCTTTCCTCCCTTCGGACACGATTTGTCCCACTTTCTCCCACCGGATCGCATTTCCACCCGTTTGCTGTGGTGGATGCTCAGCTTTCTCTGCTATCCCGTTTGATTTTCAAGGACTTTTTGCGGTTCCGCTGTCTTGCTGTCGGGAATCGCTAAGTCATTGTGTCGACAGAAGAAATCCTCTTGCCTCAACTTGACCGGCTGTAACCTTTACTCTACAGTGGTGATTGGTGGAAAAATGTGGGGAATCGTGTCGATACGGTGCGTTTCCCGAGGCCTACAAAGGGGATGCAATGTTTCAGGGGGCGGCGGCGCTCAACGTCGATGCGAAGGGGCGGGTAGCAATACCGACGCGCCATCGCGACGCCCTGTCTGCCATTGCTGATGGCCACCTCGTTCTGACGGCGCACCCCCATCGCTGTCTCCTCGTGTATCCCGCGCCGGCCTGGGAGCCGATCAAGGAAAAGGTGCTTGCGGGTTCGAGCCTTGAGCAGAAGGCCGCGATCCTCAAGCGCTTGCTTGTTGGTTTCGCGCGCGAAGAGACGCTCGACTCGGCCGGGCGGGTCCTGATCAGCCAGGAGCTGCGCAGTTTTGCTCAACTCGAAAAGAAAGTATGGCTGGTCGGGCAGGGCAGTCACTTCGAGCTCTGGTCGGATGCAGGTTGGGCTGCGCAGCAGGAAGCCATGCTCGCGCTCGGTGCGGATCTGCTGCCGCCAGGCATGGAGGATTTCTCGCTGTGAGCGCCGCTCTTGGACACACCAGCGTGCTGCTGAAAGAAGCGGTTGACGCGCTTGGCATCGTTGCCGATGGCGTCTATGTCGATGGCACCTTCGGTCGCGGTGGTCATAGCCGGGCCATTCTGGCGCGCCTCGGGCCGGCTGGGCGGCTGATCGCGTTCGATCGCGACCCCTTGGCGATTGCGGCAGGCGAAGCAATCAACGATGCCAGGTTCACGTTGGTGCACCAACCCTTCAGCCTCATTGCCGAGACTCTCGACCGGCTCGGGGTCCCCTGCGTCGATGGGGTGTTGCTGGATATCGGCGTGTCGTCACCGCAACTCGACGATGCGGCAAGGGGCATGAGCTTCAGGTTCGATGCACCGCTCGACATGCGAATGGACACGAGCCGCGGGCTTACCGCGGCTGATTGGCTGGCAACGGCAGAGCTCGGCCGGATTACGGAGGTTATAAGGGATTATGGAGAAGAGCGGTTTGCTCATGCGATTGCAAAGGCGCTTGTTGCTGCTCGGGAAGGGCAGCCTGTTGCAACCACTCGACAACTTGCCGAGATCGTGGAGAAAACGGTCCGCACACGCGAGCCGGGCCAGCATCCCGCGACGCGCACCTTCCAGGCTCTACGGATTTTCATCAACCAGGAGCTCGAGGAGCTTTCGCTAGTTCTGCCTCATTGCGTCGACCGGCTCAAACCCGGCGGTCGCCTCGTGGTGATCAGCTTTCATTCCCTCGAAGACCGCATCGTCAAACGGTTCATGCGCGATGCATCGCGCCCCCCGCGTCTGCCCTCGCGCCTGCCGTTGCGCGCCTCGGAGATCCCCGCACCGGAGATGCGCCTGCTCGGCAAGGCGGTACGCCCTTCGCCCGATGAAGTCGCCGTCAATCCGCGTGCCCGTAGCGCGGTGATGCGGGTCGCCGAACGGATGGGGGGGTGAGATGGGGCGGACGAACGTGATGATGGTCGTATTGGTGGTGTTGAGCGCTTTGGGCCTTGTTGCCGCCCAGCATCAGGCGCGCAAGCTCTATTCCGAATACGAACGCGAGCAGACCGGCATGCACGAACTCGATGTCGAATGGGGGCAGTTACAACTCGAGCAAAGCACCTGGGCTTCGCATGCGCGGGTCGAAAAGATCGCTCGTGAGCGTCTCGGGATGCGGCCGCCCGCCGATGGAACGCTGGTGGTCGTGGAGGTGAGCAAATGAAACGCGCGCGTGGGGTGACGTTCAATCACAATCCCTTGCTCGACAAGGGGCTGCCGGTATGGCGGCCGCGTTTCGTCCTGCTCGCATTGCTTGGCTGCTCGATCGCGCTTGTCGGCAGAGCGGCGTATCTGCAGGGTGTCAATGATGATTTCCTGCAGGCCAAGGGAGCATCCCGTTACGCGCGGGTGATCGACGTGCCCGCAACCCGCGGACGCATCATGGATCGCAACGGCGATGTCCTCGCCGTGAGCACCCCCGTGAAATCGGTGTGGGCAATTCCAGAAGACGCGAGGCTTCAGCCGGCGCAGGCTCGACGCCTGGCGGAGCTGCTCGATCTCGATGTTCGCGAACTCAACCGCAAGCTTGCATCGGAAAAGGAGTTCACCTATCTCAAGCGGCAGTTGCCACCCGAATTGGCCGAGAGGGTGGCAGCGCTCAAGCTGCCCGGCATCCATCTGCAGCAGGAATACCGTCGCTACTACCCAGGCGGAGAAGTGACGGCGCACGTACTGGGTTTTACCGGGGTTGACGATCACGGTCAGGAGGGCATCGAGCTCGCGTTCGACGGCGAGCTCGTCGGTAAGCCCGGTTCGCGCCGGGTCATCAAGGACCGGCGCGGTCACATCGTCGAGGACGTCGAATCGATCCGCCTGCCGCAGGAAGGTGGCGACGTGACGCTCTCGATCGACAGCAAGATCCAGTATCTTGCGTACTCGGCGCTGCGCGATGTGGTCAAGAAGTACAAGGCGCAGGCCGCCAGCGCGGTGGTGCTGGATGCGCGCACCGGTGAAGTGCTTGCGCTCGTCAATAATCCGGTCTTCAACCCCAACAATCGCGAGCGCCTGACCGGCGCGCAGCTTCGCAACCGGGCGCTGACCGACACTTACGAGCCCGGCTCGACAATGAAGCCCTTTACCGCGGCAATGGGGCTCGAGAAGGGCAAGTACCGCTTCAATACCGTTATCGATACTTCGGCCGGCAGGATGACGATCGGCAATGCGACGATCTCGGATTCGCACAAGCATGGCATGCTCACCGTCGCCGAGGTGATCCAGAAATCGTCTAACATCGGTGTTGCCAAGATCGCTCTGTCCTTCCCGCCGGAAGAGATGTGGAGCTTCTTTGACAAGCTCGGTTTCGGTGCCCCACTTGGACTTGGCTTTCCCGGCGAGGCCGGCGGGCGCTTGCGACCGGCAAAGACGTGGCGGCCGATCGAGCAGGCAACCATGTCCTACGGGCACGGACTGTCGGTAACCGTCATGCAGATGGCCCACGCCTATCTTGCCTTCGCGCGCGACGGCGAACTCATCCCGGTGTCCCTGACCAAGCAGAGCGGCACACCGGTTGCGGGGCGGCGGGTATTTTCCGCCCAGACCGCGCGGGAGATCAGGGCGATGCTCGAGATGGTGGTGCAACCCGGCGGGACTGCCCCCGCCGCACAGATCTCGGGTTACCGCGTCGGTGGAAAGACCGGGACCGCACAGAAACTCGACGGCGGGCGTTACACCCGCCGCTATGTGGCTTCGTTCGTGGGGCTGGCGCCGATGTCCGACCCACGCCTGGTTATCGCGGTGATGGTGGATGAGCCGTCGGGCAAGGAATACTACGGTGGCCAGGTCGCCGGGCCGGTATTCGGACAGATTGCATCCGGTGCCCTGCGAGCGCTCGGTGTGGCGCCCGATGCACCGCTGGTGCCCTTGCAGGTCGCCCAGCAGGAAGCCCCACGGGAGCATATGTGAGCGAGGCTGCCGCAATCCGTCTTCTGGAGCAGTTGCGCGCGCAAGGCGTGGTGCCGACCGGGCTGAGCGCGGATTCGCGCACCGTGGCACCAGGCGAGGTCTTCCTGGCGTTTCCCGGGCAGCGAAGCGATGGTCGCAGGTTTATCGCCCAGGCGATTGCGCGCGGTCCCGCCGCACTGCTCTGGGAATCGGCTGGAGGCGAACGGCCGACAGGCTGTCCGGTTCCCGAGATCGGCGTGCAGGGCCTGCGCGAACTGTCGGGCTATCTTGCGGATGTCGTGTTCGGTCATCCGGGCAGGCATCTGTGGCTGGCGGGCGTGACGGGCACCAACGGCAAGACTACGGTCAGCCAGTGGTTGTCCCGCGCCCTGACCGATCTCGGCCTGCGTTGCGGCGTCATCGGTACGCTTGGCACGGGTTTCCCCGGGGCCCTGCAGCCGGGTATCAACACCACCCCCGATGCAATCGCATTGCATCGTCTGCTTGCCGACTTTCTCAAGCAGGGCGCGGGTGCCGCCGCGATGGAAGTGTCATCGATCGGTCTCGACCAGGGCCGCGTCAACGGCGCGCGTTTCAACGTTGCCATTCATACGAACCTTACGCGTGACCACCTCGACTACCACGGCAACATGAAAGCCTATGCCGAGGCCAAGGCGAAGTTGTTCGATTTTCCTGAACTCGAGGCGTCCATCATCAATGTCGACGACGACTTCGGTATCGCTCTGGCGCGTCGTCTGGTCGCGCGCGGCGATCGGGTGATCGCATACACACAGCTTGAGCGCAATATTGATGCGGTTCCCGGTGCCGAGGTCTTTGCCGCTCACGGCGTGCGTACCACCGCGGCGGGACTGCAGTTCAAGGCCAGTTGGCATGGACTGCAGGCAAGCATGCAGCCGCGCATGGTGGCGCGGTTCAATGTGTCGAACCTGCTGGCGGTGCTGGCGACCCTGGTGCAGCGAGGCGTGAGCCTAGGCGAGGCTGCAACGGTGGTTGCGCGGATGACGCCGCCCGAAGGCCGGATGCAGCTGGTTGGCGGTATTGGGGAGCCGCTGGCGATCATCGATTACGCACACACGCCGGATGCGCTTGCGCAGGTTCTCGAGGCCGCGCGAGGAAGCGCACAGGCGCGGCACGGCAGGTTGATCTGCGTTTTCGGTTGTGGCGGCGACCGCGATCCTGGCAAGCGTCCGATGATGGGCGAAGTGGCCCGCATTGGTGCCGACCGGGTGCTGATCACCAGCGACAATCCGCGCAGCGAAGATCCGTTGGCGATCCTCCGCGATATCGCAGCGGGTGCGGGGGGCGCGGCGGATCTGGTAGTGGATCGCAGCGAGGCCATCAGGATTGCCGTCCTCGAGGCCGGCCCCAACGACGTGGTGGTGGTGGCCGGCAAGGGGCACGAACCCTATCAGGAGGTGAACGGCGAGCGTCGTCCATATTCCGACATCGCCGAGGTGCGCAAGGCCCTGCTGGGCTGGCAACAACAAGAGGAGGGCCGGGCATGATGATTGATCTGCTTGAAGCGGCCCTCGCCGTGGGCGGAGAGGCCCGCGGTCAGGCCAGTTTCGAAGAGGTGGGCAGCGACAGCCGGGCGATCAGGCCCGGCCAGTTGTTTGTTGCCCTGCGCGGTGAGCGGTTCGACGGACACGCGTTCCTTGCCGAGGTTGCACAGAGCGGCGCGGCTGCAGCGCTGGTCGACCGGGCCTTTGCCGATGCCGAGGGCGCGGTGGCGCCATTGCCGCTGGTGGTGGCCGACGATACCCGGCTGGCGCTGGGGCGCCTCGCAGCACACTGGCGCAGCAAGTTCACGCTGCCGCTTGTCGGCATCACCGGCAGCAACGGGAAGACGACGGTCAAGGAGATGTGCGCGTCGATCCTGCGGGCGCAGGCGGCGATGGACGGTTTCGACCCCGACCACGCGGTGCTGGCCACGGCCGGCAATCTCAACAACGACATCGGGCTGCCGCTGACCCTGCTTGGCCTGCGTGCCCATCATCGTGCCGCAGTCATCGAGATGGGGATGAACCACCCGGGCGAGATCGCTTACCTGACGGCGATTGCGGCACCCACGGTGGCACTGGTCAACAACGCTCAGCGGGCACACCTCGAGGGCATGGGCGGCGTCAATGAAGTGGCGCGCGAGAAGGGCGCCATCTACAACGGGCTGGGCGCCGACGGCGTGGCAGTGATCAATGCGGACGATCCGTTTGCGGCCTACTGGACGGGCCTGAACGAACACCGCCGGGTCCTGCGTTTCGCGCTCGATGCGACCGCCGAAGTCACCGGCAGTTACATCCTGAAAGGGCTTGGTGCGGCTGTTGCAGTGCAAAATTCGGGTCGCCGGATCGATATCGAACTGCATGCCCCGGGTCTGCACAACGTCCGCAATGCGCTCGCTGCCACTGCGGCCTGTCTTGCCGCGGGCGTGAGCGATCAGGCCGTCAGCGCAGGACTCGGCGCCTTCACGGGCGCCAAGGGACGGCTGCAGCAGAAGCTCGGGCTGAACGGCGCGGTGGTGCTGGACGACAGCTACAACGCCAATCCGGATTCGGTCCGTGCCGGCATCGACGTTCTTGCCGCGACGCCGGGCCGGAAGCTGCTGGTGCTCGGCGACATGGGCGAGATCGGTGAGACCAGCGGGCAATTGCATGACGAAGTGGGCGGTTACGCCAAGAGCCAAGGGGTCGATCATCTCTTTGCGCTGGGCGAAGTAAGCGAAGTGGCGGCCCGGAATTTCGGTGAAGGCGGGCATCACTACACGCGGCTGGACGATCTGGTGTCCGCCGTGAGGAAACAGATGGACGCCGATACCGTGGTACTGGTCAAGGGGTCGCGATTCATGCGCATGGAGCGCGTGATCGAGGCGATTGTCGAGAAAACGAATTGAGGAATGCCGCGCCGGCGACACAGGGCCGCCGGCAGGAACAAGAGCATGCTGCTTGAACTTGCACTCTGGCTGGGCCAGGACATCCGCACCTTCAACGTGTTCGGCTACATCACGCTGCGCACGGTGCTGGCTGCCCTGACCGCGCTGGGAATTTCCTTCATTTTCGGCCCGGCGGTGATTCGCTGGCTGGCCGCAAAGAAGATCGGGCAGGCGGTACGTGACGACGGCCCCAAATCCCATCTCACCAAGGCCGGTACCCCGACCATGGGTGGCGCCCTGATCCTCATCGCGATCGGAATCACCATGCTGCTGTGGGGCGATCTCACCAACCGTTACATGTGGACCGTGCTGCTGGTCACCCTGGGGTTCGGCGCGGTGGGCTGGGTTGACGACTGGAAGAAGGTCGTTCATCGCGACCCGAAGGGCCTTGCCAGCCGCTGGAAGTATCTCTGGACTTCGCTGATCGCAGCCGGTGCCGCGGTTTATCTGGGCCTGACCGCAGACGTGGCGGTGCAGCTCGAACTGATCGTGCCGTTCTTCAAATCGGTCGCCTATCCGCTGGGGGCGGTCGGCTTCATGGTGCTGTCCTACTTCGTGATCAACGGCACCAGCCACTCGGTCAACCTGACTGACGGGCTCGACGGCCTGGCCATCATGCCGACCGTAATGGTCTCCTCGGCGCTGGCGATCTTTGCCTACGTGGCCGGCCATGCCGGATTTTCCAAGTATCTCGGTCTGCCCTACATCCCCGGGGCGGGCGAACTCGCGGTGTTCTGCGGGGCGATGGCCGGGGCCGGCCTCGGTTTCCTGTGGTTCAACGCCTATCCGGCGGAGGTCTTCATGGGCGACGTCGGCGCGCTGGCCCTGGGGGCAGCGATGGGCACGGTGGCGGTGATCGTGCGCCAGGAGATCGTGCTTTTCATCATGGGCGGTCTGTTCGTCGCCGAGGCGCTGTCGGTGATGGTTCAGGTGCTCTACTTCAAGGCCACCGGCGGAAAGCGGATCTTCCGCATGGCGCCGCTGCATCACCACTATGAACTCGGCGGGTGGAAGGAAACGCAGGTGGTGGTGCGCTTCTGGATCATCACCATCATGCTGGTGCTGTTCGGCCTTTCAACCCTGAAGTTGCGATAACCATGGATACCCGCTGGCGCGACAAGATGGTTCTGGTGCTTGGGCTCGGCGAGTCGGGGCTGGCCATGGCCGCCTGGTTGAGCCGCTGCGGTGCGCGCCTGCGCATCGCCGACAGTCGGCCGAACCCGCCCGGCGCCAGCGATCTCGCGCAGCTCGCGCCGGGTGCCGATTGCGTATTCGCGCCGTTTGGACCTGCGCTACTCGATGGTGTTGAACTCGTGGCGATCAGCCCGGGGCTGGATCCGCGCATGCCCTTGGTTGCCGAGGCCCGTGCACGCGGACTCGCAATCACCGGCGAAATGGAACTGCTGGCCACCGCGCTGCGCGACCTCGGTCAGCGCGATAACACACGCATCATTGCCATTACCGGGACCAACGGCAAGACCACGACAACTGCACTGGCCGGCGCCATGGCACGGGCCGCGGGCCTGCGCACCGCGGTGGCGGGTAACATCAGTCCGGCCGCGCTGACCGTGCTGATGGCACATCTGGATCGCTCGGAGCCACTGCCCGAGGCCTGGGTGCTGGAGCTCTCGAGCTTCCAGATTGAAACCATGCAGACCCTCGATCCCGATGCGGCTACGGTGCTCAACGTCTCGGACGATCATCTCGACCGTTATGCCGATCTCGCGGACTACGCAGCCACGAAGGCGCGGATTTTCCAGGGAGACGGCGTGATGGTGCTTAACCGGGGCGATTCGAGAGTGGCGGCGATGGCAATCGGCGGTCGTAACCTTGTCTGGTTTGGCGCCGATGCTCCGCTCGGTGCCGACGAATACGGCCTGATCGTGGACGAGGATGGCGAAGCGCTGGTGCTGCCGGGTGGTGAACGCATTGCCCGCGCCGAACTCGCTCTGGCCGGCACGCACAATGCCGCGAACGCGCTCGCGGCGCTCGCTCTTTGCCGCGCGATCGGCCTGCCGTGGGCGCCGCTGCTCGAGGCGATGCGTGAATTCCGCGGGCTGGCGCACAGGGTCGAACTGGTGGCGCGGCGCGCCGATGGGGTTTGCTTCTACGACGATTCGAAAGGCACCAATGTCGGTGCCACGGTGGCCGCCCTCGAGGGCCTGCGCCAGAAGGTGGTGCTGATCGCCGGTGGCGATGGCAAGGGGCAGGACTTTGGCCCGCTGGCGCCCGCTTTCCGGGAATATGCTCGGGCTGTGGTGCTGCTCGGTCGAGATGCGGGTTTGATCGAGCATGCCGTGGGTGACTGCGGCGTTCGCCTGGTGCATGTTGCCGACCTGGATCAGGCGGTTGCCGTGGCCAACGACCTTGCCGAAGCCGGCGACGCGGTCTTGCTCTCGCCGGCCTGTTCGAGCCTCGACATGTTCCGCAACTACGCCCACCGTGCCGAAGTCTTCGTTGCGGCAGTCCGGCGCTTGCCGCAGGTGGAGGCCGCGCCATGAAGCTCGCATCCGCATTGACCGGTCTGTTCGCTTCCCGTGGTGGGGGCGGCACTGCGGCCGCGCGCCTCCGGCAGCCCGCCACACCGGCGGCCGAGCTCGACATGGTCCTGATCTGGGCCGCGCTCGCATTGCTGCTGTTCGGTCTGGTGATGGTCTATTCGTCATCGATCGCCATGGCCGAGGGCAGTCGCTTTACCGGCCACCAGTCGACCTATTTCCTGGTTCGCCACAGCATCTTCCTGGGAATCGGCATGGTCGCGGGCACGCTGGCCTTCCAGGTTCCGATGCGCTCCTGGCAGGAGGCCGCGCCATGGCTGTTCATCGTCGGAGTGGTACTGCTCGTGGTGGTCCTGATACCGCATCTGGGGCGTGAGGTGAATGGTGCCCGGCGCTGGTTGCCGCTGGGTATCATCAACCTCCAGCCCTCAGAGTTGATGAAGCTCTTCGCCGCGCTCTATGCCGCCGACTACACGGTGCGCAAGCTGCCCTACATGTCGAGCTTCAAGCGCGGCTTCCTGCCCATGGCGGCCGTGATCATCGGCGTCGGCTTCCTGCTCATCAAGGAGCCGGACTTCGGCGCTTTCGTCGTCATCACCGCGATCGCCTTCGGCATCCTCTTCCTCGGCGGCATCAACGTACGTCTGTTCGTCATGCTGGCGGTGGTCGCCGCAGTCGGCTTCGTGCTGCTCATCACCTTCTCCGAATATCGCCGCCAGCGCATCCTCGGCTTCATGGATCCCTGGCAGGACGCCTTCGGCAAGGGCTATCAGCTCTCGCACGCGCTGATTGCCTTCGGCCGGGGTGAATGGTTTGGCGTGGGTCTCGGTGCGAGTGTCGAGAAGCTCTTCTACCTGCCGGAAGCCCATACCGATTTCCTCCTCGCGGTGATCGCCGAAGAACTGGGGTTCGTTGGGGTCGTGACTGTCGTGGTGCTGTTCGCGCTGCTCGTCCAGCGCGCCTTCGCAATCGGTCGTCAGGCAATCAGCCTTGAGCGTTTCTATTCCGGCCTGGTTGCGCAGGGGCTGGGCTTGTGGATGGGCGTGCAGTCCTTCATCAACATGGGCGTCAACATGGGCCTGCTGCCTACCAAGGGCCTGACCCTACCGCTGATGAGCTTTGGGGGCTCTGGCATCGTCGCCAACTGCATCGCGCTGGCCATCCTGCTGCGCATCGACTGGGAAAACCGGCAGATCATGCGCGGAGGCCGGACATGACCGGGCGTCGGTACTTCCCGATTCTTTCGATTCGCGACACCGCCGCCCGGGTGGCCACCCGTGAGGGGTGGGCATGAAGACCCTGATGGTCATGGCAGGCGGTACCGGCGGGCACATCTACCCCGGGTTGGCGGTCGCCGACGCAATGAAGGAGCGCGGCTGGCAGGTTGTCTGGATGGGTAATCCGGACGGCATGGAGGCGCGCATCGTCCCCGCACACGGCTATCCGATGGCCGTCGTGCGTTTCGGTGCCTTGCGCGGCAAGGGCCTGCTGCGCAAGCTGCTGCTGCCGGTCAACCTGCTGCGCGGCTTCTGGCAGGCGTTCGGCGAATTGCGCAGGGTGAGGCCTGACGTGGTGCTCGGCATGGGCGGCTACGTCACTTTCCCGGGCGGCATGATGGCCGCGCTGTCGGGCCGTCCGCTGGTGGTGCACGAGCAGAACTCGGTGGCCGGGCTGGCCAACCGGGTGCTTGCCGGGGTCGCGGACAAGGTCGTCACCGGTTTCCCGAACGTGCTCGCCAAGGGTGAATGGGCCGGCAATCCGGTGCGCAGCGAGATCGCCGCGCTGGCTGATCCGGCGCAGCGCTTCGAGGGTCGCAGCGGCCCGTTGCGTCTGCTGGTGGTGGGCGGCAGCCTGGGCGCCAGGCCGCTCAACGATGCTGTCCCGGCGGCGCTGGCGTTGATTCCTGAGGATCGACGCCCGGTGGTGACCCATCAGGCCGGCGCCAAGCAGATCGATGCGCTGCAGGAGAACTATGCCAAGGCCGGGGTCAGCGGCGAGTTGCTGCCCTTCATCGATGACATGGCAGAACGCTACGGCGCCGCCGATGTGGTGCTGTGCCGTGCCGGCGCGCTCACCGTTGCCGAGCTCGCGGTAGCCGGCGCCGCCAGCATTCTGGTGCCACTGCCGCATGCGGTCGACGACCACCAGACCGGCAATGCGCGTTTTCTCTCCGACCGTGACGGGGCAATTCTGCTGCCCCAGCCGGAGCTGACGCCGGAGCGCCTGGCCGAACTGCTCGGCAGCCTGAGCCGCGAGCGTCTGCTCGGAATGGCACTGCATGCGCGGGCACTGGCACGGCCAGAAGCAACAAGCAAGGTGGCGGCGCTCTGCGAGGCCGCCGCATCGACAGGAAAGTCATGAAACACAAGGTCAAACACATTCACTTCGTGGGCATCGGCGGCGCCGGCATGAGCGGCATCGCCGAAGTGCTGGTCAACCTCGGTTTCCAGGTCAGCG
Source organism: Cognatazoarcus halotolerans (assembly GCF_009800965.1). Lineage (GTDB taxonomy): Bacteria > Pseudomonadota > Gammaproteobacteria > Burkholderiales > Rhodocyclaceae > Cognatazoarcus > Cognatazoarcus halotolerans. Next base: position 35,959 of record NZ_WUAF01000017.1, read on the forward strand.
GCTCCGATCTTGGGGACAACGTCGCCACCCGCCGCCTCAGGGCCCTCGGCGCGGTGATCGTCAAGGGCCACGACGCCGCCAATATTGCAGGGGCTGACGCACTGGTGACCTCGACCGCGGTCAAGAACGACAACCCGGAGGTGATCGCTGCCCGCGCCGCGCACATTCCGGTGGTGCCGCGCGCTCAGATGCTGGCGGAGCTGATGCGGCTCAAGCAGGGAATCGCGATCGCCGGTACGCATGGCAAGACCACCACGACTTCGCTGGTCGCAAGCATCCTCGCCGAAGGCGGCATGGATCCGACCTTCGTGATCGGCGGCAAACTCAATGCGGCTGGTGCCAACGCGCGCCTCGGCAAGGGGGATTTCCTGGTCGCCGAGGCGGATGAATCGGATGCCTCGTTCCTGCTGCTCAATCCGGTGATCTCGGTGGTGACCAACATCGACGCCGACCACATGGAAACCTACGGGCACGACTTCGCGAAGCTCAAGCAGTCCTTTGTCGATTTTCTCCAGCACTTGCCTTTCTATGGCGTTGCGGTGCTGTGCGAGGACGACCCGCATGTGCGTTCGATCATGCCTCTGGTATCGAAGCAGATCGTGCGCTACGGCCTGTCGGAGTCCGCAAACGTGCGCGCCGAGAACGTGCGCGCCGAGAATGGCCAAATGCTCTTCGACGTGGTCCGCGTCAACGGCAAGGTGACGCGCTTCCCGGTGACGCTGAACCTGCCGGGGCTGCACAACGTGCTCAACGCCCTTGCGGCGATCGCGGTGGCGACCGAGGTGGGCGTGCCCGACGCCTCGATCGCCAAGGCCCTCAACGATTTCAAGGGTGTCGGCCGGCGCTTCCAGCGCTACGGCGATGTTGCCCTGCCGGCCGGTGGCAGTTTCACGCTGATCGACGACTATGGCCACCACCCGGTCGAGATGGCGGCGACGATCGCTGCAGCCCGCGGTGCATTCCCGGGGCGCAGGCTGGTGCTTGCCTTTCAGCCGCACCGTTTCACCCGCACCCGCGACTGCTTCGAGGATTTCGTGAAGGTCCTCTCGGGGGTGGATGCGCTCATGTTGTCGGAAGTCTATGCCGCGGGAGAGCAGCCCATCGTTGCTGCCGACGGACGCTCGCTCGCGCGCGCCCTGCGGGTTGCCGGCAAGGTCGAACCGGTTTTCGTGGAGGACATCGAGGAAATGCCCGGAACCATCCTGAGCGTGGCCCAGGACGGCGATGTGGTGATCACCATGGGCGCCGGCTCTGTTGGCGCAGTGCCTGGCAGACTGGCGGCGATCGAGGAGTAGGCGGTGAGCGACAGGTTCGGCAAGGTGGCAGTGCTATTTGGTGGCAGCTCGGCGGAGCGGGAGGTTTCGCTCATGTCGGGTCGCGCGGTGCTCGCGGCTCTGCAGGCGAAGGGGGTGGACGCACATGCGTTCGATCCCGCCAAGCGAGATCTGCATACCCTCAAGGAAGAGGGTTTCGACCGCGCCTTCATCATCCTGCACGGTCGCGGCGGTGAAGACGGGACGGTCCAGGGGGCGCTCGAGCTGATGGAAATTCCGTATACCGGCAGCGGCGTCATGGCCTCGGCGATCTCGATGGACAAGTGGCGGACCAAGATGGTCTGGCAGGCGGTCGGCCTGCCCACTCCGAAGTACGAGATCCTCTACGCAGATTCCGATTGGGATGCGGTCGTGGCAAGGCTTGGCCTGCCGATCTTCGTCAAGCCGGTACACGAGGGCTCGAGCATGGGTGCCACCAAGGTCACCGATGCCGGGCAGCTCGAGGCGGCCTGGGCGCTTGCTGCGCGTTACGACAACCTTGTCCTGGCAGAGGAGTTCGTCTCCGGCCAGGAACTCACCGCGCCCTTCCTCGGCGAGCGGGCCCTGCCGCTGGTGCGCATCGTCGCGCCCGACGGCAACTACGATTACCAGCACAAGTACTTCACCGACGATACCCAGTATTTCTGCCCGAGCGGCCTGCCGCCGGAACTCGAGGCGGAGATGCAGGGCGTGGTCATCCGCTCGGCCCGGGTTCTGGGCTGCCGCGGCTGGGGCCGTGCCGATCTGATCCTGCGCGAGGATGGCAGCTACACCCTGCTCGAGATGAATACCGCGCCGGGCATGACCGGGCACTCGCTCGTGCCGATGTCGGCCCGCGTTGCTGGCCTCTCCTTCGAAGACCTCTGTGTCGCAATCCTGGAGGAGGCCCGTCTTGGCTGAGATCCAGGCTCGCGCCGGTTTCACTGCGGCGTCCCGCAAGGGAGGCGGCACGGGCGCGCGCGAACGGGGCGGCAACGGGCTATGGGATCGTCCCGCATTGCTGAACCTGATTTCCGATGTGTTGATCCTGTTCGGCACGACCGCGCTTGGCTACGCGTGTTTCAGCTGGTTTCTTCGTCAACCCCTCTTTCCGATCGATGAGGTGGTGGTGAGCACACCCGTCGCCCAGGTGACCGCTGCGCAGCTTGAATACGCGGCGCGCACCGCGGTCAAGGGCGGTTTCTTCACGGTCGACCTTGACCAGGTGCGTCAGACCTTCGAGAAGCTGCCGTGGGTCCGTAAGGCCGAGGTTCGCCGGCACTGGCCGTCGAGTATCGAGGTGCGCCTCGAAGAGCACGTGGCGGCGGCATTCTGGACGGTCAATGGCAGTGGCGAAACACGCCTCGTCAATCGCCAGGGTGAAGTGTTCGTCGCCGCCAGCAATGCGCACATGCCGAGCCTCGCCGGGCCCGAGGGGTCGGCACCGCTGTTGCTGGCACGTTATCGAAACTTCGGCGAAGCCGTCGCGCCGCTTGGCCACGAACTGGTTGCGTTGACGCTGTCGGCGCGCGAGGCATGGCAACTCAAGCTGGATGACGGTCTCATCATCCAGCTTGGTCGGGAACAGGCCAGTGTGCCCATCGGGGAACGCCTTGCACGCTTCGTCAAGGCGTATCCGGTGGCACTGGAGAAAACGGGAATCCAGGTGGCGGTGGCGGATCTGCGCTACCCGGGCGGCTTCGCCCTGAAGGCCGAAGCCGTGCAGAAGTCTGTCAAGGGCAAATGATGAGCAAGGAATACAAGGATCTGATCGTCGGGCTGGATATTGGCACTGCCAAGATCACCTGCATGGTCGCGGAAGTGAAGCCTGATGGACGGCTTGAGGTGGTGGGTCTGGGTACCCAGTCCTCGAGTGGTCTCAAGAAAGGCGTGGTGGTAAACATCGAAGCGACGGTGGATGCGATCTCGCGCGTCATCCAGGAAGTTGAACTGATGGCCGAGTGCAAGATCCGCGACGTTTACACCGGCATCGCCGGTAGCCACATCCGCAGCTTCAACTCGAACGGCATGGTGGCGATCAAGGACAAGGAAGTCTCGCCGCTCGATGTCGAGCGCGTCATCGAGGTGGCGCGGGCGATGCCAATTCCCGCGGACCAGCAGATCCTCCACATCCTCACCCAGGAGTTCATCATCGACGGGCAGGATGGGGTGCGCGAGCCGATCGGGATGAGCGGGGTGAAGCTCGAGGTGAAGGTGCATATCGTCACCGGGGCGGTGTCCGCCGCGCAGAACGTGATCAAGTGCGTGCGCCGTTGCGGTCTCGAGGTGATGGACCTGATCCTCCAGCCGCTGGCATCGAGCTATGCCACCCTCTCCGAAGATGAGAAGGAACTCGGCGTATGTCTCGTCGATATCGGCGGCGGCACCACCGACATCGCGGTGTTCACCCACGGCGCGATCCGCCACACCGCGGTCCTGCCGGTGGCGGGTGACCAGATTACAAATGACATCGCAATGGCGCTGCGTACCCCAACCGCCGAGGCCGAGGACATCAAGATCCGTCACGGTGTGGCCATGCACACTCTGGCGGACCCGTCCGAGATGATCGAGGTACCGGGCGTCGGCGATCGTCCCTCGCGCAAGCTCTCGCGGCAGGCACTGGCCGACGTGATCGAGCCGCGCGTGTCTGAACTCTACGAGCTGGTGCAAGGTGAGCTGCGGCGCAGTGGCTACGAGGAGCTGCTCTCCTCGGGCATCGTGCTCACAGGCGGTTCCGCGGTGATGCTCGGTATGGAAGACCTGGGCGAAGAGATTTTTCACATGCCGGTGAGGGTCGGCGTGCCGCAATACAGCGGCGGCCTGGCCGACGTGGTCTGCCAGGCCCGCTACGCGGCGGCAATGGGATTGGTGATGGAGGGCGCGGCGCAGCGGCGGCGAGGGCTGCAGGCGCGCGAAACCCGAAACGTGAAGCAGTTTTTCGGTCGCATAAAGGGCTGGTTCGAGAAGAATTTCTGAACGCCGCAAATTTGCGGATGGAATGAAGCAATTTGAGTGTTGGAACTGTCCTCGTCGGCTATTTAGTTGTAAGCTTCCGCGCTAACACTAAATAGCCGCAGGGCTGGGCGCAAACCCTGTATTTCAGGCTGTTTTTCAAGGAGGCGAGGCAAATGTTTGAAATCGTTGAGAAGGTCGCAACCGGAACGATCATCAAGGTGGTCGGTGTCGGCGGCGCGGGCGGCAATGCAGTGGATCACATGATCCGCGAGGGCGTGCAGGGCGTGGACTTCGTCTGCGCCAACACCGATGCCCAGGCGCTGTCCCGCAGTCTTGCACAGAAAAAGGTGCAGCTCGGTGCAACCGGTCTGGGGGCTGGTTCCAAACCTGAAGCCGGCCGTGTTGCGGCCCAGGAGTCGCGCGAAGAGATCGCCGCGGCCCTTGAAGGCGCGCACATGTGCTTCATCACGGCGGGCATGGGCGGTGGTACCGGTACCGGCGCGGCGCCGGTCGTGGCCGAAATCGCCAAGGAAATGGGCATTCTTACCGTTGCCGTGGTCACCAAACCATTCGATTTCGAGAATCGCTTCCGTGTAGCCGAGAGCGGTGTCGAAGAGCTTGCCAAGCAGGTCGACTCGCTGATCGTGGTGCTCAACGACAAGTTGCTCGAGGTGTTCGGCGACGATGCAGGTTTCGAGGACTGCTTCCGCTCCGCCGATAACGTGCTGAAGAATGCGGTTGGCGGTATCGCCGAGATCATCAACGTGCCGGGCCTGGTCAACGTCGATTTCCAGGACGTGCGTACCGCGATGGCCGAGATGGGCCGCGCCATGATGGGCTCCGCCGAGGCCGAGGGCATGGATCGCGCCCGCATCGCCGCGGAACAGGCTGCGGTCAGTCCCTTGCTCGAGGGCACCGAGCTTTCCGGCGCCCGCTGCGTGCTGATCAACATCACCGCGAGCCGTTCGCTGAAGATGTCCGAAGTTCGCGACGCAGTGAAGACCGTTCAGGCCTTTGCTGCGGAAGAAGCCTTCGTCAAGTACGGCACGGTCTTCGAGGAATCAATGGGTGATCGCATCCGCGTCACCGTGGTCGCGACTGGTCTCGGCCTGCCGCGCGTCGCCAAGCAGCCGGTGATGCAGGTGGTGGCCGGTACCGGTACGTACGGTCCCAATGGCGGTGCGGTCGATTACGGCAATCTTGACGTACCGGCGGTGATTCGTACCGGACGTCGTTCGGCGGTCGAAGCGATGAGCGCCAACGGCGTAGGCACCTACGATATTCCGGCCTTCCTGCGCAAGCAGGCCGACTGAGCCCACAGTCGTCTCGCCCGACGGGCGCCCGGCACAGACGTCGCCTCCGTCTGTGCCGGGCGCCCGTGTCGCTTTGCGGCGCGTCCGATGGTCGTGAACTATGGTAAGCATAGGTCTGGCCGGAAAAGGGTGCGTGTTAGACTCAGGACGTCTTTTCGAGAGCTTTCAGAATGATCCGCCAGCGCACGCTGAAGTCCATCGTTACCACCACCGGGGTGGGCCTGCATGGGGGCCGCAAGGTCAATCTGGTGCTGCGGCCCGCTGCGCCGGATACCGGTATCGTCTTTCGTCGTGTCGATCTCGATCCGCCCGTCGATCTCCCCGCCGACCCGTATTCGGTCGTCGATACGCGGATGTGCTCGGGTCTGCAGCAGGGGGCCGCGAAGGTGGGGACCGTGGAGCATCTCATGTCCGCGCTGGCTGGTCTGGGAATCGACAACCTTTACGTCGATGTCGATGCGGAGGAAATCCCGATCCTCGACGGCAGCGCCGGCCCGTTCGTCTTTCTGCTGCAGTCGGCCGGGATCGAAGAGCAGAAGGCGCCCAAGAAGTTCATGCGTGTGAAGAAGACCGTCGAATACCGCGAAGACGACAAATGGGTGCGGCTTGATCCACATGACGGCTTCAAGCTCGAATTTTCGATCGTGTTCAATCACCCTGCGATCGACAAGACCGGGACCTCCGTGGTCGTCGATTTCGCCGAGCAGGCTTACGTGCGTGACGTGGCACGCGCGCGCACTTTCGGATTCATGCAGGACGTCGAGTTCATGCGCTCGAACGGACTCGCGCTCGGTGGCAGCCTCGACAATGCGATCGTGATGGACGAATACCGGGTGCTCAACAGCGATGGGCTCCGTTACGCCGACGAGTTCGTCAAGCACAAGGTGCTCGACGCGATCGGTGACCTTTACCTGTGCGGGCATCCGCTCCTCGCCGCCTACTCGGCTCACAAGGCGGGGCATGCACTCAACAACCAGATCCTGAGGGTCCTGCTCGAGGATCGCAGTGCCTGGGAGATCGTCTCTTTCGAGAGCGACAAGGCAACGCCGCCAGCCGTGGCGAGGCTGTTCCAGCTGCAACTGGCCTGATGCTGATCCTGCGCCTGCTGGCCGTTCTGGCGGCGATTGGCATCGTGCTCAGCGTCGGGGCCTTTTTCCTGAAGGGTGAGCGGCGTTATCTCGACCTGGCATGGCGGATCTTTCGCTACGCCTTGATCGTGGCGCTTGTCTTCTTCGCGCTGATTGCCCTGGAGCGGGTCCTCGTGCCTCTCGTCTGACTGGCGTCAATCGCCGCGGCTTTGTCGGACGAAACGGCCAAGCGCTGCTCGCAGCGGCGAATTTTCCGGCAGCGTTTCTGCCAACCTGTTCATGGCCTCGAACGACGGCGCAGAGACGTGACGCTGGACCGCGGGTGGTTCGGGCCGATAATCCGGCATTGCAACCCTGACCCGCAACTCTGACAGAAGCATGCCTTCTCCATGCAGGGCACGCAGGATGCCCGGAGCGAGCTGCCGCAACTTTGCCGCGACAGCACCGCTGGCAGTGTGGATCACCAGTACGTCCTGCCTGATGTTCGCCACGTGACAGCTGTTGCGCAGGTGCTCCGGCAGCGCGCGTTGCACTGCGGAGTCAAGGCGCAACAGCCGCTCGGCGTGGTCCCGCAGCCGGGCGAGCGGATCAGCCTGTCCGATATAGCGTTGCAGTGGGGTGCTCATCTTGCGGGGGTCCCGGGTTTGAAGTGTCTGGCGCGAATGAGGCAGGGCCTTGCGCGGAAGGCTGCTGGCGGACGAGGCATTGGGTGCCGACCGTGCTTGATCTCGCGGTCGGCCGGAACGCTTCCGAAGCCCCTTCTGCCCCGCATGATAATATGCGCGCTTTGCGAAAAGACCCTTTGCCCACGCCATGATTCCTGGTCTTCTGAAAAAGATCTTCGGTAGCCGCAATGACCGGCTTGTCCGTCAGTACTCCCAGACCGTGCGTGCCATCAACGCACTCGAACCGGAGATCGAGAAGCTCAGCGACGAAGCGCTGAAAGCCAAGACCGACGAGTTCCGCAAAAGGGTCGCCGACGGGGCCTCGCTCGACGACCTGCTGGTGGAAGCCTTTGCCGTTGTCCGCGAGGCGGGAAAGCGTGTCCACGGCATGCGCCACTTCGACGTGCAGATGATCGGGGGCATGGTGCTGCACAACGGCAAGATCGCCGAGATGCGCACCGGTGAGGGCAAGACCCTGACCGCGACGCTCGCGGTCTACCTCAACGCGCTGTCGGGCAAGGGCGTGCATGTCATCACGGTCAACGACTACCTGGCGAGTCGTGACGCGGACTGGATGGGCAGGATCTACCGCTTCCTGGGTCTGAGCGTCGGCGTGAACCTCTCGCAGATGCCCCATGCTGCGAAGCAGGAAGCCTATGCCGCGGATATCACCTACGGCACCAACAACGAGTTCGGTTTTGACTATCTGCGCGACAACATGGTCTACACGACCGGCGAACGGGTCCAGCGCACGCTCAATTATGCGATCGTCGACGAAGTCGACTCGATCCTCATCGACGAAGCGCGGACCCCGCTGATCATCTCGGGGCAGGCGGAAGACCACACCGAGCTCTACGTGAAGATGAATCAGGTCCCCCCGATGCTCAAGAAGCAGGAAGGTGAGGGGGATGACGTCACCGATCCGGGCGACTACACCGTGGACCTCAAGGCCCACCAGGTGTTGCTCACCGAGGACGGACACATTCACGCCGAGGAAATTCTGGCGCGCCTCGGCATGCTGGCCGAGGGCTCGAGCCTCTATGAGCCTGCCAACATTTCGCTCATGCACCATCTCTATGCCGTGCTGCGCGCGCACGCGCTGTATCACCGCGACCAGCAATACGTGGTGCAGAACGGTGAAGTGGTGATCGTCGACGAATTCACCGGTCGCCTGATGGCAGGCCGGCGCTGGTCGGACGGCCTGCACCAGGCCGTCGAGGCCAAGGAGGGGGTGAAGATCCAGGCCGAGAACCAGACGCTCGCCTCGATCACTTTCCAGAACTATTTCCGCATGTACGGCAAGCTCGCCGGCATGACCGGCACCGCTGATACCGAAGCCTACGAATTCCACCAGATCTATAACCTCGAAACGGTGGTGATCCCCACCAACCGGCCGATGGTCCGCAAGGATGAGAACGATCTGGTCTATCGCACGGCCAAGGAAAAATTCAACGCGATCATCGACGACATCCGCGACTGCCACACCCGTGGACAGCCGGTGCTGGTCGGTACCACCTCGATCGAGAACTCCGAGCTGCTGTCGGGTCTCCTGACCAAGGCCAAGCTGCCGCACCAGGTGCTCAATGCCAAGCAGCATGCCCGTGAGGCCGAGATCGTGGTGCAGGCGGGGCGGCCGGGCGTGGTGACGATTGCCACCAACATGGCCGGTCGTGGTACCGACATCGTGCTTGGCGGTAATCCCGAGCGCGAAATTGCGGTGCTGAACGAGGACGAATCGATTCCCGAGGCCGACAAGGGTGCTCGCATCGCCGCGCTGCGCGACGAATGGAAAAAGCTGCACCAGCAGGTGCTGGAGGCTGGCGGCCTCAAGATCATTGGCACCGAGCGCCACGAATCCCGCCGCATCGACAACCAGCTGCGTGGCCGTGCCGGTCGTCAGGGCGACCCGGGCGCCAGCCGTTTCTACCTGTCTCTCGAAGATCCGCTCATGAAGATCTTCGCCGGCGAGCGTCTCAACGCGATCATGGTGCGTCTCAAGATGCCCGAGGGCGAGGCCATCGAGGCGGGCATGGTGACCCGTTCGCTCGAATCGGCGCAGCGCAAGGTCGAGCAGCGCAACTTCGATATCCGCAAGCAGCTGCTTGAATACGATGATGTCTCGAACGACCAGCGCAAGGTGATCTACCAGCAGCGCAACGAGTTGCTCGCCACCGAAGACATCTCCGAGACCATCACCGCGATGCGCCAGGGCGTCATCTACGACACCTTCCGCACCTATGTACCGGAGGAAAGCGTCGAGGAGCAGTGGGAGATCGCTGCGCTCGAGCAGGCGTTCGAGTCCGAGTTCCAGCTCCGGGTGCCGGTTGGCGAGTGGATCAAGGCCGAGCCCGCGCTGGACGACGAAGAGATGCTCAAGCGCATCCTCGCGGCAGCCGACGAGACCTACGCAGCCAAGGTCGCGATGGTGAACCTCGAGGCGTGGCATCAGTTCGAGCGCAACGTGATGCTGCAAAGCCTGGACACACACTGGCGCGAGCACCTGGCGGCGCTCGACCACCTGCGTCAGGGTATCCACCTTCGCGGCTATGCCCAGAAGAACCCCAAGCAGGAATACAAGCGCGAAGCCTTCGAACTCTTCGAAAGCCTGCTGCAGCTGGTGCGCTCCGAGGTCACCAAGCTGCTCATGACGGTGCAGATCCGCACCGAAGAGCAGCTTGAGGAAACCGAGCCGCCACCCGCGATGGAGAACGTCCAGTACCATCATGCCGACTACGACGAGGCGCTTGGCAGCGGGCAGGCCGATGACGGCAGTGGCGCGCAGCCGGTGGTCAACGCGGGCCCGAAGGTCGGCCGGAACGATCCCTGTCCTTGCGGTTCGGGCAAAAAATACAAACACTGTCACGGCAAGCTGAGCTGACGGCGGAGCAAGCGGTGAAGACGAAGGGGCGCTCGTGGGGGCGCCCTTTTCCGTTCACTGTCGCAGCGTTCTCGACCGGGCGGGCCGTCCTTCAGGTGCGGCTCAAGCCGGCGCCCCGGATGTCGTAAGTTCCCTCATGTATCCCGATCTCGATTTCGACCTGCCCGATGCGCCGAGGACCGCCCTGCCACGCGATGCCGCGGGCTGGGTGACCCATATCCGCGACAACGACATGCCGGCCTTCGGTGCCACGGTAGCGAGCGTGCGCCAGGTTACGGACGACGATCGGGCGTCGGCCCAGCGCCTGGCCCAGGTCATCCTGCAGGATGCGGCGATGACCACCAAGGTGCTCAAGCTTGCCAACAGCGCGCTCTACAATCCGGCACGCCAGAGCATCAGCACGATCAGCCGGGCCATCGTCGTGCTTGGTTTCGATACGGTTGCTGAGATGGCGCTCGGTATCCGTCTTGTCGATACGCTGCTGGCCGGCGGGGTGCGCGAACGTGTCGTGGAGGGTATGGCGCACAGTTTCCACGCAGCGGTTCAGGCCCGCGGCCTGGCCGTGCAACTCGGAGACGCACGCGCCGAGGAGATCTTCATCGCCGCCTTGCTGGGGCGGGTTGGCGAGATGGCGTTCTGGTGTTTCGGTGGCACGGCCGCAGTGGAGCTGGATGCGGCGCTGCGCGAACCGGGCGTCGTTGCCGAGGAAGTGCAGCAGCGCGTGCTCGGCTTCCGTCTGCGCCAGCTTACCAGCGGATTGGTTCGCGAATGGCGTCTGGGTGCGCTGGCGCAGTCGGTCGCCGATGGCGGCACGCACGGATCCCGCAGTGAACAGCTGGTGGTGATGTCGCACAGGATTGCCGAGGCCGCCGAACAGGGATGGGAAACCGCGTCGTCGCGCGCAACGCTGGCCGCACTCTCGAAGATGACCGGCATGGAGCGCGAGGACCTTGCGCTGCGCCTGTCCTCACGGGCAGAAGAGGCGGCTTCGATTGCGGCCGGCTATGGTGCCGCAGAGGCTGCGCGACGAATTCCCGGCAAGGTCTCTCTCCCCGAAGACGATATGGCGGCCGGAGATCTTCTCGTCAGGGCCGACCCGGTGCTTCAGCTTGGCATTCTCCGCGAACTGTCCCAGCTGATCTTCTCGCACGGCGCGATCAATGACGTGATGCACCTTGCCTTGGAGGGCATCTACCGATCGGCGGGTTTCGAACGGGTGCTCTTCGCGCTGGTCAATCCGGCCCGTACGCAGATCGTTGCAAAGGCGGGGCTTGGGCGTGGCGCGGACGCGCTCTGTCAGCAGTTCATTTTTTCGCTCGATTTCGCAGTCGCAGATTCCTTCCGTGAGGTGCTGCAGCATCGTCGGGCGATCTGCCTGGCCGGCGACGGGCAGACATCCGACGCTCGTCTGCGTCGCATTGTCGGCGACGCCGTCTGCTGTCTCGCGCCGATCGTCGCGACGGGGCGCGCGGTGGGCCTCTTCCTCGGCGACCGTGGCGGTCTGGATCATGCCGACGACGAGAGCGCCCATGCGTCGCTGGTCCATTTTGCGCAGCAGGTCAGCCTGGCCCTGGGACAGGGTGCGCCGGCCCGCTGACAGGGGCGCGCCCGACGGATCGACCTGCGTCGCCCCGCGGCACGAGAGGCGAATCCGGTATCATTCCCGCTCGCATCCGCACGTTCGACCACCGGACGTCAAGGGCACTCCGTGCCGGATGCCAACCGTCATTAGAATGAGGTCGCTTCATGCCAGTCAATCTGAGCCCCCCCCTGCCTGACAGTCTGCACCCGGTCGCTGGGGTGCGCCTCGGTGTTGCCGAAGCCGGAATCCGCAAGGCCAACCGCAAGGATGTGACCCTGGTCGAACTCGCGGCAGGCAGCAGGGTTGCGGGGGTTTTCACCACCAACCGTTTTTGCGCTGCTCCGGTGCAGGTGTGCAAGGCGCATCTCGCCGAAGGGGGCGGGATTCGCGCACTTGTGGTCAATACCGGAATCGCCAATGCCGGCACCGGCGAGCTGGGCCTGGCGAACGCGCGGCAGACCTGTGAGTCGGTCGCGGCATTGCTGGGCACCGATGCGACGGCCGTGCTGCCGTTTTCCACCGGTGTGATTCTCGAGCATCTGCCGATGGATCGGCTCACCGCCGGCCTGCCTGCGGCACAGCGCAACCTGCGTGCCGATGGCTGGTTTGATGCAGCGCACGCGATCATGACGACCGACACCATCGCCAAGGCGGTGTCGCGCAAGGTGGAGATTGGCGGCGTGGCGGTCACCCTGACCGGCATGTCAAAAGGCGCCGGCATGATCAAGCCCAACATGGCAACCATGCTCGGTTTCCTTGCGACCGACGCAGCCATTTCGCAATCCCTGCTCGATGGGCTGGTCAAGGAGGCGGCCGGACTTTCGTTCAACGCGATCACCATCGACGGCGATACTTCCACCAACGACAGCTTTATCCTGATTGCCACCGGCTGCGCTGCAAATGCCGAGATTACCGATGCGGCTTCGGCCGACTACAAGGTGCTTCGCAGCGCGGTCATCGAACTGTCGATCGAACTCGCCCAGGCAATCGTCCGCGACGGCGAAGGTGCTACCAAGTTCATGACCCTTGCCATCCAGGGTGGTGCGAGCCGCGAGGAGTGCCGCAAGGTGGGCTACGCGATTGGTCACTCGCCGCTGGTGAAAACCGCCTTCTTCGCTTCGGACCCCAATCTGGGACGCATCCTGGCGGCAATCGGCTATGCCGGGATCGACGACCTCGATGTATCGAAGATCCGCGTCTGGCTCGCAGCCGGGAGCGAGGAGGTGCTGGTCGCCGAAGCCGGCGGTCGGGCGGCCTCCTACGTGGAGGAGGCCGGGGCGAGGGTGATGAAGTCGTCCGAAATCACGGTGCGGGTCGATCTCGCGCGGGGTGACGCCGCGGTCACGATGTGGACCTGCGACTTCAGCTACGACTACGTCAAGATCAACGCCGATTACCGCAGCTGAGATTGTCGGGGGTGAACACCGCGGTCATCTTGATGTCGAACCGGTGACTTGTTCGATCGGCTAGACTGAGCGGCTGGCACTGCCGGCCGTACCCGGGATCACATGATGCGTAAAACCCTCCGTCGTTACCTGCCAACGCCCGACAGCATGCGACGCAGCCGCATGCTGCGGCCCATGGCTGGCTGGCTGGAGCGGCACGGCAACTGGCAGCTCAGTGCCCAGTCGGTGGGGCGGGGCGTTGCGCTCGGACTCTTTTTCGGCTTCCTGATCCCGGTTGCTCAGGTTGTCTTTGCGGTCGTGGCCGCACTGTTCCTGCGGGCCAATCCGCCGGTCGCCGCGCTTGCGACGCTGGTCACCAACCCCTTCACCTTTCCGTTCGTCTACCTGCTGGCCTATCGTATCGGCAGGGTCTTCATCGAGGCCCCGCCGGGGTCGGCTCAGCACGCGGCCGCGGTCGGTCAGGCCCAGCTTGCGGGTGCTCTGGAGTCATTTTCCGCGTTCTGGCAGTGGATCTCCGGCGTCGGCCAGCCGCTCGCCGTCGGTTTGCTGATTCTGGCAGTCAGCTCGGCAGTGCTCGGCTATCTTGCGGTGCTCGGCATCTGGCGAATGCAGGCGATCCTGCGCCTGCAGCGTCGCCGAAAGAACCGACGCGCGGTGTGAGTCGAGGTGGGCAGCGCCGGGTGGGCTCAAGTGCGTCGGTTCAATCCCAGGCGCCTGAACCACCCGCCGGCCAGTACCGGCTCATCCCACGCCAGTTCCAGTTCTGGTGCGTGCGCCAGCAAGTCCTCGAAAACCACGTCCATGCGCGTTGCGACGCGGCGCGACAGGGGATTGAGCAGGCGCCGCAGGCGGGCGGGTTCGCCGCGTTTGAGGAATTTGTCGAACACTAGCAAATGCCCGCCGGGGCGCAGGATACGCGCGGTTTCGAGCAGACATTGACCGGGGTTCGGCACGACCGCGAGGATCAGGTGCAATATCGCGCAGTCGAAGCTGTGATCCGCAAACGGCAGCCGCATCGCATCGCCCTGGATCGGCCAGTAGGTGTGCTTGCCGGCCCTTGGTCGGCTTCGCTGCAGCATCGCTTCGGTCAGGTCGAGGCCCACGTATTCATGCCCGGACGGCAGGTGCGGCAGATCCAGCCCGGTGCCGACGCCGCTCACCAGTACCTTCATGGGCGGCTTGTCGGCCAGCCATGCTGCGCTGGCCGAACGGGCACTGCGCGTGGCGGCAGCGACGACCGCGTCGTAGAACGGAGCGATGAGGGTGTAACTTCGGCGCAGCGACATCAGGGCCGGGCAGCTACCGGACGCCTCAATGCAGGACTCTCGGTACCGCCAGGGTGAATTCCGGGATTACCGCATCGAATCGGGTGCCGTCGTCGGCGGTCATCTGGTAGGTGCCCCGCATGACCCCTACCGGCGTTGCGAGGGCGCAGCCACTGGTGTACTCGAACTGCCCTCCGGGATTCAGTTCCGGTTGCTCGCCAACGACGCCCATGCCGCGCACTTCCTGTTCGTCGCCGTCGCCATCGGTGATGATCCAGTGGCGGCTGACCAGTTTCGCACCGACCGTTCCAGCGTTCTCGATGGTGATGTGGTAGGCGAAGACGTATCGTCCTTCTTCGGGTGCCGATTGTTCCTCGATGTACTGCGCTTCGGCGGAAACCCGGATGTCGTACTTGGTATTGTTGTTCATTTTTCTACCCTGTTGGGACGCTGGCGTTCTGCCCGCAATTCGATTGAAGCGGAAACCCGGCGCTTGGGCAAGCCATGATGTTTGCCAAAGCGTGATTTCCGCCTTCGTCCGAGTCGCGCGTAGAATCCCTGTCCTGTCAGTCACCGGAGTCCATCCATGTTCCGCATCGCCCCCAGTCTGCTTTCTGCCGATTTCGCGCGGCTTGGCGAAGAGGTCAGAAACGTCGTTGCATCCGGTGCCGACTGGATCCATTTCGATGTGATGGACAACCATTACGTGCCGAACCTGACGATTGGCCCGCTGGTGTGCGAGGCAATCCGGCCGCACACGGAGGCGCCGATCGACGTGCACCTGATGGTCAAGCCGGTCGATCGCATCATTCCCGACTTTGCAAAGGCAGGGGCCAACGTCATCACTTTCCATCCGGAAGCCTCGGAGCATGTGGATCGCAGCCTTGGCCTGATCCGTGACAGTGGCTGTCTGGCCGGGCTGGTGTTCAACCCGGCGACGCCCCTGTTCTGGATGGACCATGTGATGGACAAGCTCGATGTCGTGCTGCTGATGAGCGTCAATCCGGGCTTCGGCGGGCAGAAGTTCATTCCCGGCACTCTCGACAAACTGCGCGAAGCCCGCGCCCGGATCGACGCCTATGCCGAGCGCAGTGGTCGTCAGATCCTGCTGGAGATCGACGGCGGGGTTAAGGTCGACAACATCGGCGAAATCGCAGCTGCTGGAGCGGATACCTTTGTTGCCGGCTCGGCGGTTTTCGGTGCCGCGCGCATTGAAGACCCCAACCGTTACGACTCGGTGATCGGCGCGCTGCGGACACAACTGGCGGAGATCAGGACGTGAGCAAGCAGTACGAAATCCGCGCGGTGTTGCTCGATCTCGACGGCACCCTGCTCGATACCATCCACGATCTCGCCGAGGCGGCCAACCGCACCCTGGCCGAACTCGGCCGGCCGACCCGCAGCGTCGCAGAGATCCACAGTTTCGTCGGCAAGGGCATTCCGAATCTGGTTCGGCGCTGCCTCGGCGGGGACGGCCCGGTAAGCGACGTGGACATGGAAATGGCGCTGCCGGTCTTCCGACGCCATTACGCCTTCGTCAATGGCAGCCAGACCCGCATCTATCCGGGCGTGGTCGAGGGCCTTGCCGAGATGCGGGCGATGGGTTTCGCCCTTGGTTGCGTGACCAACAAATCCGGCGAATTCACCATGCCGCTGCTCGAACGCATGGGTATCGCCGATTTCTTCGGTGCGGTGATCAGCGGCGATACCCTTCCGGTGAAGAAACCCGATCCCGCGATGTTGCGTCATGCCTGCGACCGGCTCGGTGTCGGCGTGGCCGATGCCCTGATGGTCGGCGACTCGGAGAACGATGCGCTGGCTGCGCGTGCCTGCGAGATGCCGGTGCTGCTGATGACCTATGGCTACAGTGAAGGCAAGCCGGTGGACAGCATTGAATGCGATGGGCTAGTATCGTCGCTTTCCGAGGTCGTGCCAATGATCCGTCTGCGGCGCACCGGCCGGTAAATCCAACCAGAATTCGTATCGTGACTCTTCAGCAGAAGCTTTTCGACAAGGAGATCGCAGCGGCCCGCGCCCGGGCGTTCACGGGGCGCGGCTGGTGGTCATGGCGTGCCGCCTGACCTGCTGCGATTGACGGGCGAATGCCCGTGATAACCTAGAAAAACAGATGCTTACGGAGTCTTCATGCTTGAGACCGAATTCAACGCGCTGGCTGCGCAGGGCTACAACCGCATCCCGGTGACCCTCGAGACCTTCGCGGATCTCGATACCCCGCTTTCGATTTACCTGAAACTGGCCAACGAGCCCTACACCTACCTGCTCGAATCGGTGCAGGGTGGCGAGCGCTTCGGCCGGTATTCGATGATCGGACTGGCCGCCTCGACCCGGATCGAGGTCTATGGCCGTTCGGCACTGCTGCTCACCGGCAACCGTCTCGTCGAACGTCGTGACTATGGCGATCCGCTCAATTTCGTCGCCGAGGTGATGGAGCGGATCAAGGTGCCGGCGCGCGAGAATCTGCCGCGCTTCTCGGGCGGACTGGTCGGCTGTTTCGGCTACGACACGGTGCGCTACATCGAGCCGCGGCTGGCCGGGACCGACAAGGCCGATCCGCTCGGCACGCCCGACATCCTGCTGCTGCTGTCTGAAGAGATCGCCATCGTCGACAATCTTTCGGGCAAGCTCACGCTGGTAGTCTATGCCGAGCCCGAGGTGCCCGGCGCCTACAAGCGCGCACGCAAACGTCTTCGCGAACTGCTCGCCAGACTCCGTGCGCCGGTACCGATTCCGGCCGAGGTCGTGGCCGAATCGCAGGATGCGGTGTCGAGCTTCGGCGAGACCGAGTTCAAGGCGGCCGTGCAGCGCGCCAAGGAATACATCGTCGAAGGCGATGTCATGCAGGTGGTGCTGTCACAGCGCATGAGCAAACCCTTTGCCGCCAGCCCGCTGTCGCTGTACCGCGCGATCCGCACCCTGAATCCCTCGCCCTACATGTTCTTCTTCAATTTTGAGGATTTTCATGTGGTGGGTTCGTCCCCGGAGATCCTGGTGCGACTCGAGGACGGCGACGTCACCGTGCGGCCGATCGCCGGCACCCGCAAGCGGGGTAGCTCGGCCGCGGAAGACCTGGAGCTGGAGCAGGATCTGCTTTCCGATGAAAAGGAACGTGCCGAGCATCTGCAACTCCTCGATCTCGGGCGCAACGACTGCGGGCGGGTGGCCGAGATCGGTACGGTGAAGGTCACCGAGCGGTTCACGGTGGAGCGCTACTCGCACGTGATGCATATCGTCTCCAACGTCGAGGGTCGCCTGCGCGAGGATCTCAACGCGCTGGCCGTGCTGCGTGCAACCTTCCCGGCCGGGACGGTATCGGGCGCACCGAAGGTGCGGGCGATGGAGATCATCGATGAACTCGAGCCGGTCAAGCGCGGCATTTACGCGGGCGCTTCGGGCTATGTCGGTTTCCACGGCGATATGGATCTGGCGATCAACATCCGTACCGCGGTGATCAAGGACGGCGTCATCCATGTGCAGGCGGGCGCCGGCATCGTGGCCGATTCCGACCCCGATTCCGAATGGCAGGAAACGCAGAACAAGGCCCGCGCGATGCTGCGCGCGGCCGAGATGGCGGAAGCCGGGCTCGATACCCGCATCGACTGACGACTGTTCGAACGCCCCCCCTTTAACTGGAGGCAGGCATGATCGACTACGCCCTCGAGTACTGCTGCAGACCGCGTTCCCCCGAAGGCTGTCCGTCCTCGTGTCGGATCGGCGCGGGCGGGCTGGTGCGACCATGAATCGCGCGCGGGTGATTCTCACCGTGGCGCCCAATGGCGCTCGCCGCACCAAGCGTGAGCACGGTGCGGTGCCGCTCAGCACCGAAGAGATCGTCGCCACGGCACGTGCCAGCCGCGCGGCCGGGGCGTCGATCCTGCATCTGCACGTGCGCGACGGCGAGGGCATGCACAGCCTCGATATCGCCCGTTACCGCGAAGCCTACGACGCCGTACGCGCGGCGTGCGACATCTGCATCCAGCCGACGACCGAGCGCGGGAGCAGTTTCACGCCGGACGACATGATGGCGGTGCAGCGCGCCCTCGCCCCGGAGATGATCACCCTCAACCTGAATGAACTGCTCGATCCCGACGACGATGCCCAGATCGCGCGGGGCCGCGATTTTCTGAGTGAGATCGCGTCGGCCGGGACGGTGCCGCAATATATCGTCTACGACTGGACCCAGCTGCAGACCCTACAACGCTGGTGGGAGGCGGGCTGGGTTCCCCAGCGACGGCCTTTCGTGCTGCTGGTGGCGGGCCGCAACGGTACCAAGGCGGGCAGCCCGCGCGACGTGCTGGATTATCTACCGGTACTGCCGGGCGAGTGGCGCTGGGGCGTGTGCGCCTTCGGACCTCACGAACTGGCCTGCGTGACCCAGGCGGCACTGGCCGGCGGGCACTGCCGGGTCGGCTTCGAAAACAACCTCACAACCGCCGATGGGCGTCCCTTGCGCGACAACGCCGACCAGGTCGGCAGGCTCGCGCGGCTGCTGAATGAACTGGGCTTCGGCCTTGCTTCCGCGGCGGAAGTGCGCGAGGTTTTTGGAATGAAACCCTACAAGGCCGGCTGAGCGCCGGCGGGATGAAAGACATGCTACTGATGATCGACAACTACGATTCCTTCACCTATAACTTGGTGCAGTACTTCGGAGAGCTTGGCGCCAAGGTCAAGGTGTTCCGCAACGACGAAATCACCCTCGAGCAGATCGAGATGATGAAGCCCGATCTGCTGGTGATCTCGCCCGGGCCGTGCTCGCCCGCCGAGGCGGGCATTTCGGTACCCGCGATCAAGGCCTTCGCCGGCCGCATTCCGCTGCTCGGCGTTTGCCTTGGTCACCAAAGCATCGGCGCCGCCTTTGGCGGCAAGGTGGTGCACGCCAAGCGCCTGATGCATGGCAAGACCTCGCCGGTGATCCATACCGACGTCGGCGTGTTCCGCGGGCTGCCCAGCCCGCTGACCTGCACCCGCTATCATTCGCTCGCGGTTGAACGCGAGAGCCTTCCCGACTGTCTGGAAGTGACGGCATGGACCGAGGACGGCGAAATCATGGGCATGCGCCACAAGACCCTGGCGGTCGAGGGCGTGCAGTTCCACCCCGAATCCATTCTGACCGACGGTGGTCACCGGATGCTGCAGAACTTTCTTGAACAGTCCGTCGCGACCGCCTGAACGGAGAATACGATGAGCATTACCCCCCAGGACGCCCTGCAACGCACGATTGAACACCGCGAGATCTTCTTCGATGAAATGGTTTCGCTGATGCGCCGCATCATGGCCGGCGAGATCTCGCCGGTGATGACCGCCGCGATCCTCGCGGGCCTGCGCACGAAGAAGGAAACCATCGGCGAGATCGCCGCCGCGGCCACGGTCATGCGCGAGCTCTCGACCAAGGTGGTCGTGCCGCCGCCCAACGACAACTTCCTCGACGTGGTCGGCACCGGTGGCGACGGCGCCAATACCTTCAACATCTCCACCACCACCGCCTTCGTGGCCGCCGCCGCCGGGGCGCGGGTGGCCAAGCACGGCGGGCGCAGCGTGTCGTCCAGCTCGGGCAGCGCGGATGTGCTCGAGTCGCTGGGCGTGAACCTCGCCCTGAGTGCCGAGCAGGTCGCCGAATGCATCGACGAGACCGGCATCGGCTTCATGTTCGCCCCCAACCACCACAGCGCGATGAAGAACGTCGCGCCGGTGCGCAAGGAACTGGGCGTTCGCACCATCTTCAACATCCTCGGCCCGCTTACCAACCCCGCCGGCGCGCCCAACACGCTCATGGGTGTCTTCCACCCGGACCTGGTCGGCATTCAGGTGCGCGTGATGCAGCAGCTCGGTGCAAAGCACGTGATGGTGGTCTATGGCCGCGACGGCATGGACGAAGTGTCGCTCGGCGCGGCGACCATGGTCGGCGAGCTCAAGGATGGCGAGATCCGCGAATACGAGATCCATCCCGAGGACTTCGGTCTGGCGATGATGTCGAGTCGCAACCTTGCGGTAGGGAGCGCGGACGAGTCCAGGGACGTGGTCATGGAGGTGCTCTCCAATCGCCCGGGTCCGGCGCTCGAGATCGTCGCCTTCAACGCCGGCGTGGCGCTCTATACCGCCAACATGGTGGCCGACATCGGCACCGGTATCGAACGCGCGCGCGAAGTCATCGCCTCCGGCGCGGCGCGTGCCAAGGCCGAGGCCTTCGCCGCCTGTACCCGCAAGTTCAAGTGAGCCGCCGATGAGTGACATCCTCGACAAGATCCTTGCCACCAAGCGCGATGAAGTGGCCGCTGCGCGCAAGGCGCAGCCCGACGCCGTGGTGCGTGACCGCGCCGCGGCCGCGCCGCCAGCGCGCGATTTCGTCGGCAGCCTGCGCGCGAAGCTCGCCGCCGGGCAGTCCGCAGTCATCGCCGAGATCAAGAAGGCGAGCCCTTCGAAGGGCATCATCCGGGCCGATTTCAGGCCTGCCGAGATCGCCGCGTCCTACGAGGCCGGTGGCGCCGCCTGCCTGTCGGTGCTGACCGATCGCGAATACTTCAAGGGTGCCCCGGAATACCTGCAGGCCGCCCGCGCCGCCTGCACGCTGCCGGTCCTGCGCAAGGATTTCCTGGTCGATCCCTACCAAGTGTACGAAGCTCGAGCGATGGGCGCCGACGCGATCCTGTTGATCGTCGCCGCGCTCTCGCTGGCGCAGATGCAGGAGATGGAAGGCATCGCCCGCAGCCTCGGCATGGCGGTCCTAGTCGAAAGCCACGACGCGGGCGAACTCGATGTCGCGCTGCAACTCGAGACGCCGCTGATCGGCATCAACAACCGCAACCTGCGCACCTTCGAGGTGTCGCTGGATACCACCATCGACCAGCTCGAGCGCATTCCTGCGGGGCGCATCGTGGTCACCGAGTCCGGCATCCTCGCCGCCGCCGACGTGGCGCGGATGCGCGGCCATGGGGTGAACGCCTTCCTCGTCGGCGAGGCCTTCATGCGCGCCGATGATCCGGGGCGTGCGCTTGGGGTGCTGTTCGCTTGATCGGTCATGGCTGAGGCGCCGCAGGCTCCGCAGGAACGGCTGCCCACCGCGCCGCGCGGCCGTTTGCGCTGGCGACGCTGGCTCGCCGGTTTCGTGCTGGCGCTGGTGCTCGTGCCGGTGCTGCTGGCGGCCGTCCTGTTCTACGCCGACAGCGGTTTCAGGACGCTTGCCGGTCTGGCCGGGCGACTGAGCGGCGGCATCGTGCAGATCGACGCGCCGGCGGGGCGCCTGGCGGACCAGCTGTCGATCGGCCGGCTGCGGCTCGCCCTGCCGAACCTGCGTGTTGAGGTCGAGCAGCTCTCGCTCGACTGGCGGCCGCTCGAACTGATCGATCGCAAGCTTGGCATCGCGCGACTCTCCGTGGGTTCCGTGGTGCTCAGCTCGGCCCCGAGCGACGCGCCGGCGAGCCTGCCGGCGACGCTCGAGCTGCCGCTCTCGATCAAGGCCGACGAGATCGTTGTGGGCCGGCTGCAGATGCTGGAGTGGTCCGAAGACGCTGCGGTGGCCGGCGGCGAGACCTTGCTGGTGGAAAACATTCGCGGCAGCCTCGAGAGCGACGGCAAGCATCATCGGTTCACCGGGCTCGAAGCAAAGACGCCCTTCGGCGCCGCACGCCTCGCCGGCAGCATCGACGGCGCCACGCCCTTCGCGCTCGAGGCCAGCGGCAGCCTCGCCGGCGAGCGCGACGGGCGGTCGTATTCGCTGGCGCTCGCCGCCAATGGCTCACTCGAGGCGCCGCTTCTGGCGCTCAAGGCCGACGGGGCGGGGCTGTCCGGCAGCGCACAGATCGAGGCCAGCCCGTTCGCCGCGGTGCCGCTCAAGCGTGCGCAGATCCGCCTCGGCGAGATCGACCCTTCGGCCTTCAATGCCTCGGCACCTGTGGGCGCCTTCATCGTCGAGGCTGACCTGCGGACCCGTGCCGGCGAGGGCGCGACGCCGCGGCCACCGGAGCAGTGGGAGGTCGAAGGCCCGATCCGCATCGAAAACCGGCGCCCGGGACCTTACGACAAGGGGCATGTCCCGCTGTTGTCGCTGTCCGGCCGGCTTGGCTGGTCGGCCGGCAAGCTGAGCGCCGAAGAGCTCGATATCCGCCTGCCCGACAAGGGGCGTATCGAAGGTCGCATCGCCTGGCAGCCCGGTGGCGAAGATCCGCTCGGCTCGCTTGCCGCTGCGCTGCAGCTGGCCGGGGTGAATGCCGCCGCGCTCGACGGCCGGCTGCCCGAGACCCGCGCCGCCGGCAAGATCGATGCGGACGGTGACAGCGCCGGCCAGACGCTGGTTGCGAGCCTGCGCGATGCAGGCTTCGCGCTCGATTTGAAGGCCGCCCACGCCGCGGCGAAGCTGACTATCGAGCAAGCCCTGCTGAGCCGTGGGCGTGCCCGGTTGAGTGCCACCGGGAAGCTCGATCTGGAGGGCAAGCGGCCATTTTCGGCGCAAGCCACGCTGACGCACTTCGATCCGCAGGGCTTCCAGAAGGACGCACCGACCGCTGACCTTAACCTGGATCTCGAGGCCAGCGGCGAGTTCGCCGATGCGCCGCTGGCCTCGGTGCGGTATGTCTTCGCACCAAGTACTTTGGCCGGTCGCGCGCTGTCGGGCGAGGGGCGCTTCGCGCTGAGTGGCAAGCGGCTTTCCGACAGCCGCTTCTGGCTCGCCCTGGCGGGCAACCGTCTCGATGGCAGCGGTGCCTGGGGCGGTGGTGGTGACACGCTTGCGCTCAATCTGGATGCGGCCAACCTGGGTGGGCTCGCCAAGGGCTATGACGGCCAGGTCAAGCTCGACGCGAAGCTGCGGGGCACGCTCGAGGCGCCCGCCGGCGAAATGGAGCTCAGTGCCAGCGAGCTGCGTTTGCCGGAGGGTGTCGAGATGACCGGCGTGAACGCCCAGGGCAGCCTGCGAGACGGCCTCGATGGTGCGATCGCCTTCGCCGCCGGTGTCGGCGAGATCCGCCGCCGCAACCCGGATCGCACGGTGACGCCCCTGCTCGAGCGCGCCTCGCTGACGGTGGACGGTCGTCGCGGTGCCCACGTCGTGGAACTCGATGCCGCGCTGGCCGAAGGCAATGCCGTCGCCGCGCGACTCGAGGGTGGCCTCGACGCGGGCATGCGCTGGGTCGGACAGCTCACGCGCCTCAAGACCGCCGGACAGGTGGCGCTCGAACTGCAGGCGCCGGCAAGTCTCGAGGCGTCGGCAGATGCGGTGGCGCTCGGTGCGGCCGAGCTGCACTCGGGCGAGGGTCGGGTGGTGCTCGAGCAGACGCGCTGGAGCCCCGCCGAGATCATCGCCCGCGGCCGCATGTCCGGCCTGCAGATCGGATTGGTGCGCGATGCCTCGGGCAAGGCCCGGCGCGGGCCGGGCGAGTTGCGCCTCGGTGGCGAGTGGGATCTGCGACTGGGCGAGCGGATCAACGGCCTGGCGCGTCTCTATCGGGAGTCGGGCGATCTGGTGCTGGTTGGCGATTCGGTCGCGCGCCTCGGCCTCCAGCGCTTCGAAGCGGTATTGTCGGCCAACGATGGACGGCTCGCCCTGAGCGTCGATGCCGAGGGCGACCAGCTCGGCAAGCTGGCCGGTTCGGCCACCGCCATGTCGGAGCGCTACCAGGGTGGCTGGCGCCTGGTGCCCGGTGCCGCGCTGCTCGGCTCAGGGGATCTGGCGATGCCCTCGATCGGCTGGCTGGGGCCGTTGGCGAGCGCCAACATGCGTACCGGTGGCAGCGTCAATGCCCGCTTCTCGCTGTCGGGAACGCCAGAAAGACCGGTGGCGACAGGTTCGATCAGCGGCCGCGATCTTGCGGTCAATCTCGCCGATCAGGGTGTGCGCCTTTCGGGAGGCTCGCTCGAGGCGAACTTCGACAAGGATCGCCTGCGCCTGGAGCGCCTCGAATTCATATCGCCGAATCGCGTCACCCCCAGGGACGGACGGCTGCCGCTGCAGCGCATCGTTGCCACGCCGGGGAAACTCAATGCCAGCGGGGAGGTCTCGCTTGCCGATGGGAAGGGGCGCTTTGGCTTCACCGCCGACCGCTTGCCCCTGCTGCAGCGGCCGGACCGTTGGCTAGCGGTGAGCGGTAGCGGCGAGATCGACAGCGGCTGGAACTCGGTGGATCTGCAGGCGCGCTTCAAGGCCGATGCCGGGTCGATCGTGATCGGCGATGCGCCGCCGCCTTCGCTCTCCGACGATGTGGTGATTCTCGGTGCGACGGCGCCTGCCGGCGGACCATTCAAGGTGTCCGCGCGGGTCACCATCAATCTCGGTGATGCCTTCTATGTCAGCGCGCTGGGGCTCGACACGCGCCTCGCCGGCGAGCTGCTGATCGTCGCTCGTGACGGTCTGCCGCCGAGCGCGACCGGCCAGATTTCGACCGTCGGCGGCGTCTTCGAGGGCTACGGCCAGAAGCTCGAGATCGAGCGTGGCCTGGTGAGCTTCCAGGGGCCGCTGGAGCGTCCGGCGCTCAACATCGTGGCCTTGCGCAAGGGCCTCGAGGTGGAGGCCGGGGTGGCGATTACCGGCACTGCGCGCCGGCCGCGCGTTCGCCTGGTGTCCGAGCCGAACGTGCCGGATCCGGCCAAGCTGTCGTGGATCGTGCTCGGACGGGCGCCGGACGAGAGCAATGGCGCGGACCTTGCCCTGCTCATCCCGGCCGCGCAGGCGCTGCTTGGCGGAACGGGCGGCGGCATCAGCAGCCAGTTGGCGGGCAGTCTCGGGCTTGACCAGATTTCGATCGGTCAGGGTGATCTCAACAGCGTGAGTCGCGGCGCCACCAGTTCGGTGGTCGATTCGGGCTCGCGGGTAAGCAGCGAAGGCTCGGTGAGCGGGCAGGTGGTCACGCTCGGCAAGCGGCTGTCGGCGGAAGCCTTCATCTCCTTCGAGCAGTCGCTGGTCGGCGCCGCCAGCATCGTCAAGCTGTCCTACCAGTTGAGCCGGCGGGTTTCGGTGGTGGCGCGCGGCGGTACCGACAACGCGGTCGACATGTACTACACCTTCGTTTTCCGATGAGATCGTCCGTCGGGACTTGATCTGTGTCGTGGAAATTGTCGGGTGAGGTGGTGCAGGGTCGGGTTTTTCACCCCCGGACCCCACGCCCATGGACCCAGCCCGCCCGCAACCCCGCCACGTCTCGCCCACCGCAATTGCCGCTTCGCTGCGCGAAGGCTGGGCGATGCTGCGCGCTGTCGGTTTTCCGGCCTACGCCTTCGGCGGTCTCTTCGCCCTCGTTGGTACCGTGCTCGTGTGGGGCCTGCAGGTGATCGGACTTGCACCACTCACGCTGCCGGTGGTGGGCGGGTTCCTGTTGATCGGGCCGGTCTCGGCGGCCGGCTTCCTGGCGCTTTCACGGGTCGCCCGCGGCGGCGCACGTGCGCGCCTGATCGATCTGCGCGACGGCTTTCTCGGTGCGTCGCGCGAAGTCTGGGTGATGGCCCTGCTGTGCGTGTTCCTGTTCCTGATCTGGATCACCGACGCGGGCACGCTGTACAGCTTCATGATCGGCGAGCGCAGCCATGGCCTGGTCGCCATTCTCCCGCTGACCGAGCGCACCCTGCACTACATCCTCGGATCGGGCCTCATGGGGGCCGGCCTGGCCTCGATCGTATTCGTCGTCACCGTGCATGGCGTCCCCTTGCTGATCGCCCGGCGGACCGCCCTGGTCGGGGCTGTCGGCTGCAGCGTCAGGGCGGTGTTCTCGGCTTTTCCGGCGCACTTGCTGTGGGGTCTGCTGATGGCCCTGGTGGTCATGACGTCGGTCCTCGTGCCGCCCCTGCTGGCGCTGGTGCTGCCACTCTTCGTTTATGCTGGCGAGGCTTTCCATCGCCGGGTGTTTCCGATGGAGGAACATGGCCTGCCCGCACATGCGCCGGCCGATGGATGAGTCGGACGAGAGGATATGAACGATACGACCTTGCAGGAAAGCGGGATCGCGATTCTCGCCGGCGGCTGCTTCTGGTGCCTCGAGGCGGTATTCAAGGAAGTGGCCGGTGTGCATGCTGTGCAGCCCGGTTACATCGGCGGCCAACTGCCGGAGCCGACTTACCGGCAAGTATGCGGCGGCGAGAGCGGCCACGCCGAGGCGGTCAAAATCGTCTTCGATCCGCAGCGGATCGAATATCGCAGCCTGCTCGAGATCTTCTTCGCGATTCACGATCCCACCACGCGGGATCGGCAGGGCGACGATGTCGGCCCGCAATACCGTTCGGCGATCTTCGCGCTCGACGACGGGCAGGCGCTGATCGCGCACGAGACGATTGCCGCCCTCGGGGCCGCACGGGCCTTCGGTGCCCCGGTGGTGACCGAGGTGGTGCCGGCAACGCACTTCTGGCCCGCAGAGGATTACCACCGCGACTACTTCGCGCACAACCCGAAGCAGCCCTATTGCCAGCGGGTGGTGGCGCCGAAACTCAACACCTTCCGCCAGAAATTCACGCGCTATCGTCGTCTATGAGGGGCGCGCACGGCCGTACGTGCGACGAATAGGCGGGGTTTTTACCCGCTTATCGGCTCCATCCTCTTGTCGGCTGCTGCCGATAATCGGTACCAGTGAAAACCGGGTCGCGACCCCGCGCCACCGTGCCGGAGAGGATCATGAACGTCAGACGCTATTTCGCCCAGACCGCCCGCGAGGCACTTCGCCAGCTCAAGGAGGAGCTGGGTGTCGATGCCATCGTGCTTTCCAATCGCGCCATGGATGGCGGGGTCGAGATCCTCGCCCTTCCGGCCGACGCGGTGGGGGCGCTGCAGCGTCCGTCGGAGCCTCGTCGCGCAGCGCCCGCACGTGCGGTCGAGCCGCAACCCGTGACCGAGCGACCTGCCGAGCCCGCCCGTAGCCAGGCCGCCGGTTACGATGCGGAAGAGGACTTCCGGGTGAGCCTCTCGCGCGCCGCCGCACGGCAGGGCTACACGGCGCCACGCGAGGCAGTGGTCCGCCCGAAGCCCTTCAGTCCGCCGCGCATCGAGATGTCGAACCCGCCGCCGCGGCGCGTCGATCATGCGCTGTTCACCGCTACCGCCGGGGCTGCCGAACGGGTGCCGGAGCGCGTCGAGCGTGCGCAGCGTCCGCCCGAGCCGCCGGCCGCACCGCGCCGCAACGTCGAGGATGAGGCCCGCATCCGCGCCCTGCAGGAGACCAATGAAAAGCTGATGTCCGAGATGTCGGGCATTCGCAGCATGCTTGAGCGTCAGCTCGCCGGCTTCGCCTGGGGCGAGAGCAGCCGCACGGCGCCGGCCCGTACGCGCCTGATCGCGGAGCTGCTCGAAGCCGGTTTTTCGTCTCAGCTGTCGCGCCGCATCGCCGACGAGGTGGCCGCCGATACGCCGGTGGAAGAGACCCGCACGCTGGCCAAGAGTCTGATCAACCGGCAGCTGCGCGCGCTCGCCTCGGATGCAGACATCATCGACCGGGGCGGCGTGTATGCGCTGGTCGGGCCGACCGGCGTCGGCAAGACCACCACCACCGCAAAGCTTGCTGCGCGCTGCGTGGTGCGGCACGGCGCCGACAAGCTTGCCCTGATCACCACCGACGGTTACCGGATCGGCGCGCACGAGCAGCTGCGCATCTATGGCCGCATCCTCGGCGTGCCGGTGTTCGTGGTGCGCGATGCGGCCGATCTGCGCCAGACCCTGGCCGAGCTGTCGGGGCGGCACATGGTGCTGATCGACACCGTTGGCATGGGCCAGCGCGATCGCATGGTGGCCGAGCAGGCGGCCATGCTGCTGGGCGCGGGGGCGGTGCGCCGCCTGCTGCTGCTCAACGCCACCAGCCGTGGCGACACGCTCGACGATGTGGTGCGGGCCTACGATGGCCCCGAACTGGCGGGCTGCATCTTCACCAAGGTGGATGAGGCGGTGTCGCTCGCGCCGGCAATGGACGTGGCCATCCGCCACCAGCTCGAACTCTTCTACGTGGGTAACGGCCAGCGGGTCCCGGAAGATCTGCACCTGCCCAATCGCGCCTATCTGCTGCACCGTGCGCTCAAGGAGCTGCCGGCCGATTCGCCGTGGCGGCTCGGGGCGGAAGAGGCGGGTCTGCTGATGGCGGCCGGGGCGGGGATCTGAGGTGCTGGACGGTCGCGAAGACCAGGCCGCCGGCCTGAGGCGTCTGTTCCGGCGGGCGCCACCGATTGTCGTCGCCTCGTTCGTGACCGGGCACGCGCGGGCGGAGATCGCCGGCGAGGCGCTGCGCAGGATGAGCCGGCAGGGGCGCGTCGCGGTACTCGACGAGGGACGCGGCGAAGCCAGCGTGGCGAGCGGGCTGGGTCTTGCCACGGAAGGCGATCTGCTCAACCTGATCGATGGGCGCACGGCGCTCGACAGCCTGCTGCGGGTCTCCCCGGAAGGCGTGCTGCATCTGCCGATGGCGGGCGCCGCGGTGGCGTTCGCGTTGCTCGAGGACGATTACCGGGAGCGCCTCATCACCGGCCTGCTCGCCCTGCAGCGCCGCTGCAGCCTGATGTTGATCAACGCTTCGCTGTCGGAGGCGCTGCCGCATTCACCTTTCGTGCAGGCCGCGCCGCGCCGCTTGCTGATGGTGGAGGCGAGCGGCCGCGGCGTGACCGATGCCTATGCCTGCATAAAGAGGCTCGCCGCGGCGGGGGCGGGTGATCTGCATGTGGCGGTGGCGCGGGCGCGCAGCCGCGCCGATGCGCACGCCCTGTTTTCCCAGCTCGATGGCCTGGTGCGCAATCACGTGGGACTGCCGCTGGCCTTCCTCGGCGAGGTGGAGCGGGATGACCTCGGGGCGGCGCTCGCAGGCGGGACCGCGGCGCGCAGCGATCAGGCCGCGGCCGCGGCTTTTCTGCGGCGGCTCGCCGGCTGGAGCCGTCCGACGCCGAGCGGTGCCTAGATGTCGCGTCGGGTAAGCGGGGAATTGGCGGGATAGTTCGGCCCTTATTGTCCGAATGCGATTGCCCCAAGGGGGCAGAATGGGTGACAAGGACCTTATGGGCTTAGCCAAACGCTGACGAACAGGCCACAGTATGTACACCGCATCAGGACACATGGACAGGGACGAGCTAGTCGTTCATTACGCCCCGCTGGTAAAACGGATCGCCTATCACCTGATGGCCAAGCTGCCGGCCAGCGTGCAGGTGGACGACATCATCCAGAACGGCATGATCGGCCTGCTCGATGCGATCGGCCGCTACGAGGAGGGCCTCGGTGCGCAGTTCGAGACCTACGCCGTGCAGCGCATACGCGGTTCGATGCTCGACGGCCTGCGCGAGAACGACTGGCTGCCGCGCTCGCTGCGTCGCGACATGCGCCGTATCGAGGGGGCGATTCACCAGCTCGAACAGGAGTACGGCCGCCAGCCCACCGAGAAGGAACTGGCTGACGCGCTCGACATGAGCCTCGCCGACTACCAGAAGATGCTGCAGGATGCCCGCGGACATCAGCTGATGTATCTCGAGGACTTCACCGACAGCGAGGATGACGACTATCTCGAACGTCATACGGTCGGAATATCGACCGACAATCCGCTCGAGCTGCTCATGGACCAGAACATGCGGGTCGTCCTGGTCAACGCCATCGAAGACCTGCCCGAGCGGGAGAAGATGGTGATGGGCATGTACTACGAGGAAGACCTCAACCTGCGCGAGATCGGCGAGGTGCTGGGGGTGTCGGAGTCGCGCGTGTGCCAGTTGCACAGCCAGGCGATCGCCCGTCTGCGCTCGCGCATCGCCGGGTCCCGCGAGCCCGACGAGAAGCGTCCCCGCCGGGGTCGTCCGCCACGTGCCGCGGCCAAGGCCTGAGCCCGTCGGTTGATCGGTCATGGACAGTATCAGCCTCATCGGTCTGGTCGTCGGCTTCTCGGCCATCGTGGTCGGGCAGGTGCTCGAGGGCGGGCATCTCGGCTCGCTGGTCCAGCCGACCGCCTTCATGATCGTGGTCGGCGGCACGCTCGGTGCCGTGATGCTGCAAAGCTGCACCGCGACCTTCCTGCGTGGCATGAAAATGGCCCGATGGGTCTTCGTCCCGCCGGCGATGTCGCATGAGCAACTCATCCAGCAAGTGGTGCTATGGAGCCACACTGCCCGCAAGGAGGGCCTGCTGGCGCTGGAAAACCTTATCCCCAACCTGCCTGACCCGTTCCTGCAGAAGGGGCTCCAGCTGCTGGTCGACGGTG
This sequence comes from Cognatazoarcus halotolerans, assembly GCF_009800965.1. Classification (GTDB taxonomy): domain Bacteria; phylum Pseudomonadota; class Gammaproteobacteria; order Burkholderiales; family Rhodocyclaceae; genus Cognatazoarcus; species Cognatazoarcus halotolerans. The sequence goes on from NZ_WUAF01000017.1 coordinate 66,545, forward strand.
TCGAACCGAATCGCCTGCGTGAAGTGCTGGAGGTCGAGATCGGGACCTGGGAAGGGCAGATGAAGCAGTCCGCCCGTGTCTGGGAGGGGGCGGGCGGTTATGCGCCGACGATCGGCATTCTCGGCGCGGTCCTCGGGCTCATCCATGTGATGGAGAATCTGTCCGATCCCGCCAAGCTGGGCAGCGGGATCGCCGTTGCCTTCGTCGCCACGATCTATGGTGTCGGCCTTGCCAACCTGGTTTTCCTGCCCATCGCCAAGAAGCTCATGGCGATCATCGGCAGCATGACGTCGCAGCGCGAGATGGTGGTCGACGGGCTTGAAGGCATCGCCAACGGCGACAACCCGCGGATCATCGAAAGCCGCCTGAGGGGCTACGTCGGCGATTGAAGGCGGCGAACTCCGGGCGGATCTGCCCGCACGGGGCTGACGTCACGACCCTGCCTCAAGTCGTTCCGCTTCGTGCCGTTACCCGTTGAAGACCGGGGGTCTGCGGATACGGCAGCCATACCGGATTGGGACGACGAAGGAGTGCGGCAGGATGGGGCGACGCAGGCGGGCCGAGGAGGAGCACGAGAACCACGAGCGCTGGCTGGTCTCCTACGCCGATTTCATCACCCTGCTGTTCGCATTCTTCGTGGTCATGTATTCGCTCTCGTCGGTCAACGAGGGCAAGTACCGGATCCTGTCCGATTCCATGGTGCAGGCCTTCCGCAGCATCAGCATCAATGCCGAAGGCGACCAGATCATCGTGCCTCCGGTGATTCCGATCATGCCGCCGAAGATGGCCACGCCGCCGAAACCGGCAAGCGATCCGGCCGCCGACCCCGCAGCCGAGGCCGAGCGCCAGGCGCTCTCCGCACGGATGAGGAGCATGGCCGAGGACATCAAGCGGGTCCTCGAACCCCTCTCCCGCGGCGGCCAGGTGAGTGTCACCGAGGGGGCGCACGGCATCACCGTCGAAATCAACGCCAGCGTCCTGTTCCCGATCGGCGAGGCGACGCTCGACGCCGAGGGCAGCAGGGCGCTCGCAGCCGTGGCCAGGGTGCTCGCTGGAGCGGATTTTCCGATCACGATCGAGGGGCACACCGATAACACGCCGATCAATACCTACCGCTTCCCGTCCAACTGGGAGCTTTCCGCGGTACGGGCGTCGAGCGTCGTGCGCCTTTTCGTCGATTCCGGCGTGGCGCCGGGCCGCCTGACCGCGGCGGGCTATGGCGACCAGCGCCCGCTGGCGGACAACAATACCGAGGAGGGCCGTGCACGCAACCGCCGGGTGACACTGCTCATCGAGTCGATGCTGGGTACCGAGGGGCCTCAGGGGGCGCCTGCCGCGGTGACTCGCACGACTGCCGCCTCGATCCTGCCTTCGGGAGGGGTCGTGCCGGTCGAACCGACGCTTCGGACGCCCAGATGAGCGGGCCGGCGTGAGGTGCGGACTCCAGCCGGCCGTATCCATTACCGAAGGCATCGCTGTGCATTTCCTTGAGCGGGGTGTTTCATGACTACGACGGATCTTTTTCACTGGTCTGACGACTTCAGCGTCGGCATCCAGGAAATCGACGAGCAGCACAAGGAGCTGGTCGATCTCCTGAACCAGCTGCATGTGGCGATTCACGAACATCACGGCAGCGAAACGTCGCGGAAGATCCTCGACGAGCTTGCCGACTACACGCGTACCCACTTTGCGGTGGAAGAGAGCCTCATGCGGGTGTCGAACTATCCCGAGTTTGCGGCTCACAAGCAGAACCACGAGGAACTCATCGGCCAGGTGATCGCCCTGCAGGAAAAGCTCGATACCGGCAAGGCCACGATCACCTTCGAACTGCTGCACTTTCTCAAGGTCTGGCTGACCCGCCACATCAACGAGGCCGACAAGCGCTTCGGTGCATACTTCATTACCACGGGCGCCTCGCCCAACTGGTCGCAGCACGTCGAAGAATCGATGACCAAGAAGAAGTGGTGGTGGAAGTTCTGGTAGCCACGGATATGGCGGCGCCGGGCAGGGAGGCTTCCGGGGGGCTATAAAGCAGCATGGAGTGTCAATCTGGCCGGGGGGACGCGATGGATCAGACGCGGGTCGCGCAGTTGCAGGCAATGGCCATATTCGGCGGCGTGCGTGGCGACGTCCTCGAGTTGCTCGATACCCAGTCGCGCGAGATGAGCCGTGAGGCAGGCGAATTCTTCGTGCGCGAAGGGGAGGCCGGTGACCTGCTCTACGTGCTGCTCGAGGGTCAGGTCGAGGTGATCAAGGCGTTCCCTTCGGGCCCGCGCAGGCTGCGCTGCCTGGGGCCGGGGGATTGTTTCGGCGAGATGGCGCTCATGGACATGTCGCGCCGCAGCGCCTCGGTGCGGGCGCTGAGCGCCTGCCGCGCGCTGGAAATTCCCGCTGCCGGGTTGTTGCGGGTCTATGAACGCGATGTCGAGCAGTTCGCCCTGCTCGAAATGAACATGGGCCGTGAAGTGAGCCGCCGGCTTCGGGAAACGGACGCACATCTCTTCGATCCGCCACACGGCGCCGAATGAAAAAAGGAGGCCCCGCAGGGCCTCCCTCCGATTGGCGGGCTTCCGCCTCAGTCAGGAATGCTGACCGCACCACGCTTGACGGTGATCCGGTCGCCGGCGGCCGGCGTGGCCGAGATCGGCGGCAGGTTCGCCAGGGTCAGCGCCGGGGCGGCACCGGGCAGACCGCCGCGCGGCGTGGTGCGCACCAGTTGCGAGGGCGGCAGTGCCTTTCCGCCGTGCAGGTGGTCCCACATCAGATCGAGCGCCCGCCCGCCATACACGTGCAGCGGAATGAAGCGGCTGTCGAAGCCCGCGAACGGCAGGAAGGCCTCGAAGTGCTGGCCATTGGTGACCTCGATGTAGCTCAGCTCGCTGGCGCGGCCCTCGGCCAGGCTGTTGGCACCGAGGTAAGGCCGCGAGGTGTGGTTCACCGGCACCAGCGCATCCGAGCGGCCATGCACGATCAGGGTCGGCTTGCCGTGCAGGTTGCCGCGCACGCTGGCCTCCGCGATGTTGGCCTGCACCTTGCGATCGTTGAGCAACTCGCGCAGGCAATGGGCTCCGTCGAAGTAGTAGTCGGCCTGACCGGTCGACGCCGAGACCGCCAGTGGTTCGCGGATCGGCCCGTTGGCCGCGTCCTCGGCCACCAGGTTGATGCCGGTCGATGGCGGTACGCCGTTGTTGAGTGCCCACAGGGTCGGCATCGGGCTCGCCGCCGGGGCTGCCGGCGCGCCGGTGACCGCGTCGGTGGTGGCCATCGAGTAGCCGCACAGGTTGTCACGCACATCGGCCTGCTTGAAGGCGTTGGCGTAGGTGACGCTGACTGCCGGCGATACCGCGAAGCCGTAGTGCGATGCATGCAGCAGCGCGCTTTCGGGCTCCCAGCCGAAGGTCTGGAGGCGGGACTTGGCGTCTTCGGACTGCTCGGCGACCGTGGCGCCGCTGATCATGCCCGCGCTCGCCAGTGCGGCACAGCGGTTCTGCGCAAAGGCCGGCACCACGAAGGAGACAAAGGGGCTGTCGGCGTTCGACGGCGCGATTGCCGCGCAGGGCTGCACCAGGTTGGCGTAGGTGATGTAGTCGTAGAGCGGCCGGCCCGGGTGCGACACCGCATTGCCGCCGCGCTCGACCGAGACCCTGCGGTTCGGCTTGAGGTTGATCTGCGGCTCGACCGCCACCACGCCGTCGATCACGCCCCAGACGTCTTCCTCCGCCGCGGCCAGCACCGCCCCGCCGCCGTTCGACACACTGGCCGCGATGACGGTGGTGTTCTCCGGGGTAATGGTGCGCTCGGTCTTGCCGTTGCGCGCCTTGTGGCCGAACTTCTCGTTGAGGACATAGAAGGCGTAGTCGATCGCGTAGAGCGTGGACCGGCCCCAGATGCGCTCCGGGTTGTCGCCCGAGTGGGCGTGCTTCATCGCGTAGCGGTGCGGATGATCGGCCAGATAGGCGGCGCGTTCGGCGGCCGACAGACCGGCGGAAAAGTAGGCATCCTTGCCGGCCGTCTCGCTGGTGGCCAGCGTGCCGTCGATCAGCGTGACCGTATCGGTGTCGAGTTCGTGACCGCCCGCGCCGGTGCCCTTGTCGGTGTAGGCGACCGCGCAGCCGCGCTTGAGCGCCCATTCACCGGTGGTGGCAATCGCACCGTAAACGCCGCGCGATCCGCTCGACGGGGCGGCAACGATGCACGGTTTGGCCGGATCGAAACTGTCAGGCAACTGCACCAGCAGGGTTACGTTGCGCACGCCGGAGACGTTCTTCGCGAAGGCGAGGTATTCGGTGCCCGGGATCATCCCTTCACCCAGCACGTCGTTGCCGGCGAGGTCGATGTTGGGGCCGTAGATCCGCCCGAAACCCCCGTTCGGGGTCATGTCGACCAGTGCCCGGTAGTTGGTGTGGATCACCAGCCGGCGCAGCTCGGCCGGGGTCGGCGCGGCAGGGTCGGCGATGGCGGGTGCGCTTGCCGAGGCGAGTCCGGTCTTGCCAAGGCCGGCCGTCAGAAGATCGTCGCTGCCGCGATGCTCGGTGGTGGTGATCGGGCCGAGCCACTCGGGGGCCGCATTGTAGCGGCCCTTGCCGCCGATGCAGCCGGCGAGCATGCCGCAGCCGAGCAATACCAGGGTGACGCGGCTGAGCCGCGTGGGGTGAAACGCCATATCTGTCTCCTCCTCGGGGTAAACCCGTATGGCCATGAGGTGCCTGTTTGCGTGGAAGCGGATTCCGGGCGCAATTGCAGGCGCAGGCCGCGCGGGTGTCCTCGCTTATGGGGTGGATGGAATGGGACAACCCGGATTGAGCCGTCTCGCCGGTAACTATAGTGTTTCTGCCAGAGGAAGCCATCATGCATATGCATGACCGCAGCCGACCGGAGAGGAACATGCACGCCACACAAGAAGCGCTGTTGGAGATCCTGGAGGCGTCGCGCTGCGCGCCGGAGCACTATCGCGAGGTGGCGCGGGGCTGGCTCGAGCGCGAGATCGGGTTCGACGGTTCGGTCTGGGGGCGCGGCCGTCGCGGCGCGGGCGGTGCCATCGAGATAGACGGCGCCGAACTCGTCGGTCGCTCGCAGGCGCTGCTCGACGGCTTTGCCTCGATTGCGGATCTCGACCCGGTAAGCCGGCGCTTCGGAACCGCTCCGCGACAGCTTCAGAACATCAGCGTCGAGCGCGACTACCGGGATCCCGGGATCCGCCCGGTGGCCGCCTATCTGCGCGGCCACCACATCGGCCAACTGATGCTGTGCGGTGCCCCCTGTGGTCCCGAGGGACAGCTCGCCTGGCTCACCCTGTACCGCGAGGACGAAGCACGCCCGTTCAGCGAGCGGGAGGCCGGGCTTGCCGCGTTCGCGCTGCCCTTCGTGCTGCTTGCCGAGGGCGTGCCCCCCGCCACCGCAAAGACTCGGGCACCCGAAGGCGGGGCCGATCAGCGGCTGACCCCGCGCGAGCATGAAGTGGCGCGCGCTTATGCGGGCGGTGGCGACTACAAATCGGTTGCGCGCGCGCTGGCGCTCTCGCCGGCGACGGTACGGAGTCACCTGCTGTCGATCTTCCGCAAGCTGTCGGTGCACAACAAGATCGAACTGCGTCGCCGGCTGCTGGGCGAGGGGTGAGCCGCCGCGCGGGCGCCGGGCCCGCGCGGGCGATGATTCGGGTCGCCTGAAGCACGTTGAAACCGACGTCGGCGGAGACTTGTTTTATGCTGTGAGCTTCAATGCCTCGGCATCGCCAGCCTGCGAAAAGACCTTTCGACTGGACCCTGCATGAATCTCAAGCCGCGTATTCTGATCTTGACCGCCTCGCTGGTGGTCGTTTCGGCAATTGCCGCGTGGGGGATGGTGAGGGAACTCGGTGAAGGGATCATTGAGGAATGGGCCCTGCGCCACGCCGAGAAGCAGGTGCTTTACGACAAGGCCCGCACCCTGCAGCCGGTCCTGCGCGAGATTGCGCTGGCCCGCCAGCTCGCCAATTCCCAGCAGATCCGCGAATGGACCCGCGATCCGGACAATCCTCAGCTCACCCGGCGGGCGATCGCCGAGATGGAGACCTTCCGGCTCAATTTTGCCGATCGCAACTATTTCATCGCTCTCCTTGGCAACGGTCGGTACTACTACAACAACGCCGAAGACGAGTTCGGCGGCAGGCAGTACCGCTATGCCCTCGATCCTGACAAGGCCGAAGACCGCTGGTTCTACGACATCATCCAGCAGCAGCGCGACATGCACATCAACGTCAATCCCGATGTCAATCTCGGGGTCACCAAGCTGTGGATCGATGTCCTGATACGCGACGGTCAGAAGATCGTCGGGGTCGCCGGAACCGGTCTCGACCTGACGCGGTTCATCCGCGAGGTGGTCGATAGCGGCCAGCCCGGCATCACCAGCCTGTTTGTCGATCACGGTGGCGCGATACAGGCCTATCGCGATCAGCGGATGATCGATTTCGCGAGCATTACCAAGAAGCCCGGGGAGCGGAACAGCCTTGATCTGCTGCTCGATCGCGACACGGACCGGCAGGCGGTCAAGGCCGCGATGAAAGAGCTCGAAACCTCGGGTGTCACGGTGGTGAGCCGGTTCGTGGAAGTGCAGGGCAAGCGCTATCTTGCCGGGGTTGCCTACCTGCCCGAGATCGACTGGTACGAGATCACGCTTCTCGACCTGGATACATTGCTGCCGATCAGCAGTTTCACCGGCATCCTCACGGTGTACGCACTGACGCTGCTTGGCGCGCTGGCGCTTTTCAATTTCGCGATGGGGCGTTTCGTGCTGGGGCCGCTGGCCGAGCTCGAAACGGCGGTGAGCAGGGTGCAGCTCGGCGAGTTTCCGCCCGAGTCGCTTTCGAGCGGGCGGACCGATGAGATCGGCCGCCTGATGCTGCATTTCAGGAGCATGGCGCAAAGCCTGCTTCAATCGAAGCAGGAACTCGAAAGCAAGGTCCGCGAACGTACCGAGGCACTCGATCGGCTGACCAAGATCGATCCGCTGACCGAGTTGCTGAACCGGCGCGGCATGTCCGGGCGCATCGACGAGGAGATAAGCCGCGCCGGCCGCGAGGACGGGCGGTTCGGCATCCTGTGGCTCGACATCGATGATTTCAAGGACATCAACGATCGGCACGGCCATGTGCTTGGCGACCTCGCGCTGAAAACCGTCGCGGAGATCATCCGTTCGGTCGTCCGGCCCTACGACAGCGCCGCGCGCTGGGGGGGCGACGAGTTCCTGGTGCTGGTGAGGGATTGCGACGAAGCGAGGTTGCGCGCGCTCGGGGAGCGCATCCGCCAGGCGATCGAAGCCTGCGACCGGCTGCGTGCGGCCGATGGCAGCGCGTTGCGGCTTGGGGCCAGCATCGGCGGTGCGCTCGGCGATGGCGGGCGGGACAGCGAGGCGGTCCTGCACGACGCCGACCGGGCGCTCTATGTCGCCAAGAACGCGGGGCGAAACCGGGTGGAGCTGGCGCCGCCCGCGGCTTGAACTGCTGCCGGTCGGTGGGCCGCGAAGCTGCCGGGTCCGGGGCCGACCGGGACCGCGCGCTGGAAACGTTCAGGCGGGAGAAAACGAGGCCGATGCCGCGTCAGGCCTGTCTGACGATATCGACCGAGATCTCGACCGCCGGAATCCGGCCCCGGTTCTCCAGCCAGTGCGTGGTGTTCCGGTCCTCGGGCCAGCCCACGCCCGGCCCGTAGTCCGTGGCGACGCCGTTGCGGTGGTCGGTGATCGTGCCTTCGAGGATGTAGACGGTGCCCGGTCTGTCCTTGTGGCTATGAACCGGGCCGAAGACGCCGCCGGGCTCGATCGTCACCATCCGCATCCGCAGCTGGCGCCCTTCCATGCCCTCGATCTCGGGGCCGAGGTCGAGGGCCGCCAGCAGCTTGACGGTCACGCCTTTCGTCTCGGGTATTGCCTGTTCGTCGTTCATCGTGCGCTCCTTCCCGTGTGTGCGGGGTTCGGCAAAAAGGGTTTATCCCTCGCGGCACGCTTGCGCATCGCGCCTTGAAGCGCATGTCGCGAGGGATGAGCCTTGTTGGGCCAACCCATCGGGAAGACGGTGACAAGGGAAATACTACGCTTGGCCACGGACCTGCGGCATCGCCACCTGAATCGTGCGCCTCCCGCAGCGCTCGCAACCTCAAGTTTCCGAATCCACCCGCCGTGAGCGGCGTGACGCGCCAGCCGGCCGGCGTCGAGGTTGCGTCGAAGGTTCGCCCCTGAAATTGACGGTGGGGCCATCGTGCGGGAGGGGCCAGCCGGAACGCCCGACCGCTCCGATCCAGTCCATGTGCGCGACGTACCGCCCTGCGGTGGCAGTTCCGGCAACTTGCGCCGCGCGACTGATGTTATATACAGTGCCTGCTGTCCCTTCCGAGCGCGTAAGGTTTCAATGAGTCTTTCCAAGCTGCTGGCCAACGGCCTTGCCTTCGTCGATATCGAGACTACCGGTGGCTCGTCGCAACGCGAATCGATCACCGAGATCGGCATTGTCGAGTTCGACGCTTCCGGCGTGCGCGAGTGGTCCAGTTTGGTCAGGCCGGCAGGGCGGATTCCCGAACATATCGAGCGGCTCACCGGCATCTCGAACGAGATGGTCGCGGCTGCGCCGACGTTTGCGGAGCTGGCCGACGAGGTTTTCGATCGGCTCGACGGACGGGTGTTCGTGGCCCATAACGCGCGTTTCGATCACGGGCACATCCGCGCGGCGCTGCGTCGCGCCGGCATGGATATCCGGCTCCGCGTGCTGTGCACCGTCAAGCTCTCGCGGCGGCTGTTTCCCGAGCACCGGCGGCACAACCTCGACGCGGTCGCGGCGCGATGCGCCCTGGCGGTGGCGGATCGCCATCGTGCGCTCGGCGATGCGCGCCTGCTCGTCGGCTTCTGGCAGTGGCTCGAGAAACACTGCCCGGCCGGGCAGGTCGAGCAGGCGGTGCGCGAGATCATCGGCCATCCGAGCCTGCCCTCGCATCTCGACGCGGCGCAGCTCGAAGGGCTGCCCGAGACCCCCGGCGTTTACCTCTTCTACGGCGAGGGCGGTTTGCCGCTCTATGTCGGCAAGAGCAAGCGCCTGCGCAGCCGGGTGCTTTCACACTTCTGCGCGGACCATCGCAGCGAGCGCGAACTGAGCCTGAGCCAGCAGGTGCGCCGTATCGACTGGATCGAGACCGCAGGCGAGTTCGCGGCCCTGGTCAGGGAAGCGCAGCTGATCAAGGCGCTGCAGCCAAGCCACAACCGCCAGCTGCGCCGCCATCGCGAGCTGTGCACCTGGCGCCTCGGCAGCGATCTGTTCGGCGCGCCGCAACTCGACCTGCTGCATGCCGCCGATCTCGAGTTCGGCCGGCGGGACGACCTCTTCGGTCTGTTCCGCAGTCGCCGTGCGGCCACGCTCGGGCTGCGCGGCCTGGCGCGCGAACACGGCCTGTGCCCGCCGCTGCTGGGGCTGGAAAGGCCGTGCTCCGGCCGGCGCTGCTTCAACCTGCAGCTCAAGCGCTGTGGCGGCGCGTGCGCGGGTATCGAGAAGCCTGCCGAACACGCCGGGCGCCTGCGGCAGGCGCTGGACGCGCTCAAGCTGGAAACCTGGCCGTGGCCCGGCGCGGTCGGTTTTCGCGAAGGGCGGACCCTGCACGTGGTCGACGGCTGGCGCTACCTCGGAAGCTGCGAGGACGAGGCTGCGCTGGCGCAGGTGCTCGAAGCAGGGCGGCCGGCCTTCGATCTCGACATCTATCGCCTGCTGCTGAAGACGGTGCCGAGGCTGGAGCCCATCGTGCTCTCGCGGTAGGTAGAGAGCTGTGTTGGCGTCGAGCGGCCTCGGAACAATCCGCGATGGCGTCTTGTTGCGAGGCACAATCGCACGGCACAATTCAGCCATCCCAACCCCTCGCGTATCCCATGAGCACCTCGCCAGACTCCGAATCGAAGCTGCTGCGCTGGCTGGGCGGCCCGCTCAGGCGGCTTGCCGCGCTGTTCGGCGACGCGTCGCAGACACCGCCCGCGGCCGTGCAGCCATCGGAAGATGCACCGGTGATGGCCGCCGACGTCGACGAGGCTGTCGCTGTGGCCTCGGGCGATACGGACGCACCGCCCATGGTGGAGCAGCCTGTAGCGGGTAGCGCGGAGGTTCCGGTTGCGGCAGCCGAGGTGGCCGTGCCCGATGAGCCGGGTGCCGAAACCGGAGCCGACTCGCGAGAAACCGTGAAAGCGGCCACGATGCCTGCCGAACCCGAACCCGAACCCGAACCCGAACCCGAACCCGAACCCGAACCCGAACCCGAACCCGAACCCGAACCCGAACCCGAACCCGAACCCGAACCCGAACCCCAGCCGGAGGCGCTGGCGGCGGCGCCCAAGCCCAGGCGAAAGCGCAAGGCAAAGCCGAAGCCGGCCGCAGAAGCCGCTGCGGTCGCGCCCGCGGCGGAGCAGGTGGTGGCGGTACCGGATGCCGAGGCCGAAGCCTTGCTGCAGAAGATCGCGGGGGTCGAGACCATGCTCGCGGAGTTGACCGCACGTCAGGCCGAGATGCAGCAGGTGCTGCTGGATTTCCAGGTGCAGCAATACCGCGTGCTCGGCGACGCGCTCGGCGAACTCCTGCGGCTGCGTCACGAATACGCGCTCAAGCTCGCCGAAAGTTCCGGCCTCGACGAGGACGCGCAGGCGGCGCGGCGTGCGGCCGAGGCACGCGAGGGCTTTGCCGGGACGCTGAATGATGCCGCGCAATCGGCGCCGGAACTCGACGAGGCAAGCCGCGACGAGCTCAAGCGGCTCTATCGTTCGGTAGCCATGCGCTGCCACCCGGACCGCGTCGGCGAAGCGCACAAGACCCGCGCCCACGAACACTTCCAGCGCGCCCAGAAGGCCTACCGCGAGCGCGACATCGCCGCGCTGAGTGCCTTGCTGCGCGAGATCGACGAGCAGGGTGCGCACACTCCGGCAGCATCCGCATCGGCCGGCGCCGCGGCGCTCAAGCGGACGCTCTCCGCCATGCGCGCCTCAGCAGCCGACCTGATCCTCGCCATCCAGACCCTGCAACTCGACGAGGACTACCGCCGTGCACAGCGTCGCGACGAATGGGAGGCCTATTTCGAGAGTGCCCGAGCCGGCTTCGCAATCGAATGCCAGGCGCTGCGCGAGGCGATCGATGGGCTGTGAATCTGGCGCCATCAAATCTTCTGGGGCCTTGACATGTATTGACCCAGCACGAGACCAACGTCGGCAGCGAAGGCGCTGACCATATGCAGTGGATTCGCGTCGGCTTTGGTGGTGCTACGTCGACTGGTCTTGCCGTCGATGGCCACCACCGCATCGGTGCCGAGCGTCGGAACCAGTTGTCCAACCCAACGCCGAAACGCGCCTTCGAATTCCCGTGGATCGAGTGCCGCGAACACTCTTCCGAACGTGTCGTGCGACGGGATGCCATGCTCAAGCACCAGAAACCCCCGCAGCCACTCGATACGCTCCTTGGCCGACGCCTCGATGTCGGAGAACTCGTCTGCGCTGCACAGCACCGCACACACCGCCACCGTGAGCAGTTCGGACAGGTCGTGCCTCACCTGGCGGGCGCTGCGCGGGTCGGAAATCGAGACGAACACCTGCGTGAGCGGCATCACTTCCCTCGTCGTCATGGGAGCCCCAAAAGACGAGGAAACTACACAATTTCAGGGGCCGTGAACAGCTGTCTCGTAAGCTCATGACTGTGAACGAAAATTCAGCGGTGGCTATGTCATGTAGGTGCGATAGCCCTGGGCCGGAAGGGAGGGTTTTTCTACAGCCTCAACGCTCAACGTGAGGGGCGCGGAAACTGGCGGCGAAGCACGCTGGAGAAGCGTTTCCCTAGAGGCATTTGCTAGCCTATCGGGTCCCCATTCAAGACTGATGCTGCGTCAGCTTTTCGGTCGTGACGCATGAGATATCTCGCAAATGCTTTTCGAATTGAAGCGTCAGATGGACGTTCATTATAGGCTTCTTTCCACAGCTCATACACACGTCCATTGGCGGCTTCTCGCCCACGTGAATATAGGAGTGTGGCCAAGTTATGCTTAACGTTTACGGATTCTTCATCGGGCGCCTGAAGCAGCTTCTCGTAAATCGTGATTGCTTCGGATCGCAACTTTTCGTTGCCGCTTCCTGCGAACGCATCAGCAAGCACTCGATCCAATGCCCTAGTCTCATCTCCGTCAATTTTGCTTCGCAGATTATCAATTAGCGCTTTCATCTCGTCGTACTTACCCGCCTTCTGGAGAACAAGCAATGCGGGAGCCGCTTGCACGAGAGAATCAAATTCTCCATCTCCAACTACATCTGCAATTATTTCATCTAAATTAAGCTGCCCGTCAGCCTTATTTTGAGCCGTTGTTAGGTACTGTGCTTTCAGTCCGCGTGTGCGCTCCTGACGTTCTGTTGTGCCCTCAAGTTCAGACAACATCGAACCAGCAATTTCAACCTTCTTCTGATCAGCTGTACGGTGATCCAATATGAAAGAAACATAACTTTGTCGATTGTTCACGTGAAGTGGGTCGCGCTCAATTGCAATGCGATAGAGTTCCTCAGCTAGATCATAGAATTTGCAACTCTCTGCTTCGATCGCACAGTTGCCGATTTCATTTGCATCGCCTCCCCCGGCTTTTGCCGCTGCAAGAGCCCTTTGCAGCCACTCAGCTGCCTTATGCATGTCGTTGCCAACACGTGACATCTCCGCCTGCAGGTGGGCAAGACCTAAATCGAATTCCTCAACGGGATATTGATCAGGAACTACGGCATTCCGTTTTCTTCTTTCATCGTCAGGCGGTATGCGCAGGTCCGCTGAGCTCAGAATAGTTGAAAGAACCTTTGATAGGTCTATCGAGAGCTTCTCCGCGCCATCAAAACTGTTTGAGTACCTAATATGCATGAAATCTTGAAGGTCGAATGGTACATCATCTGGAAATTGTGTAAGCAATATGACATTGTCCGAAATTGCGTGGGCGAGCCCAAGCTCATAAAACACGTTTGGGTTTCGCCCGGTCATGTCGACAATTATTATTCCAGACGCCGCAACCATGTCGTAAATTTTTCCCGTAATCTTCCCGGGGGTAACATCTTCATCCGCACGCGCGCACTTCAAGCCTTGGTCCGTGCAAACACGTTGTATCAAGCGATATATGGCGTTAAAATTCTCGGCGAACGGCATCATCACAAAACAACTAGTTGGATCCGGCTGCTTCGTTCGATTAGAAAAAATTCCAGTCATTTGTTTTCTTCCATGTTGTCAAGAATCGCCAATTAGTTTTGGGGTGACGTTTTTGCTGCGTAAAGCCGTTTCTGCTCCATAACATCGTCCGAAAAGGGGCGCCGAAACGTTCTTGTTAAAACGGAACGTGGCAATAATGCTATATGAAAAAATATTCAATAATCGGTGAAAAGCGTCACTGGCCAGCTGCCGCCGCTTGAATCGGCCAAGGCCACGACCGGTTACGCCAACGTATCCGCTACCTGAACTACAGCTTACGAATTGAATAGGCGTATGTCCATTGGGTTCACGCCTTCGTTCGTTACCACGATGTCCAGCATCCAATGAAAATGGGGATAGTGAGGCAGGGCTATCGCACCTTCATGTCATAGCCCCGAGCAACTCAGCGCGAAACTGATCAGAGGTGGCAGCCAACATGCGCTTTGTCTTGATGCTGCCTTTGCGTGATTTGTTCAGGCGCAGGAGGTTGATCACGATGTGTCGGACGATGGCGAGGTTATTGGCGGCGAAGCCCGTACGCACGGAGGACTGGTCGTCGTTGAACTGGACGTCGAGGCACCAATGAAGCCGGTTCTCCACTTCCCAGTGGCTACGCACCGCATGAGCAATGCGCTGGGCGTCCGCAGGCAGGGAACTGATGTAGTAGCGCCTCTCGCAACTGGTCTTGCTTCCGACTGTTCGTTCTCGCTCGACGATGGCAAAGCTCTTCAGGTCCGACCACTGCTCAGCCTTGTAGAGCCGATCCACGGCGTCGAATGCCCAGCAGCGGCGTACTTCGCGCCGCCCGTGGCCGTCGTCGGTGCTCTCACTCGTGGAAGTTGGCGTGAGCTTGCCGCCGACACCTGCCAGGGCGAGCAGGAAGGATTCGACCAACTTGGGGTGGTTGTCTTTCACGCACAGCACGTAGTCGGCGCCGCCTTTGCGGATCTGCCGAGCAATGCTGGTCTGGGCACCCATCGCGTCGATGGTGACGACACAGCCCTCCAGCGCCAGCGTTGCAAGCAACTCGGGAATCGCCGTGATTTCATTCGACTTCTCGGCCGTCGCTGTCTGACCCAGCACGAGACCAACGTCGGCAGCGAAGGCGCTGACCATATGCAGTGGATTCGCGTCGGCTTTGGTGGTGCTACGTCGACTGGTCTTGCCGTCGATGGCCACCACCGCATCGGTGCCGAGCGTCGGAACCAGTTGTCCAACCCAACGCCGAAACGCGCCTTCGAATTCCCGCGGATCGAGTGCCGCGAGCACTCTTCCGAACGTGTCGTGCGACGGGATGCCATGCTCAAGCACCAGAAACCCCCGCAGCCACTCGATACGCTCCTTGGCCGACGCCTCGATGTCGGAGAACTCGTCTGCGCTGCACAGCACCGCACACACCGCCACCGTGAGCAGTTCGGACAGGTCGTGCCTCACCTGGCGGGCGCTGCGCGGGTCGGAAATCGAGACGAACACCTGCGTGAGCGGCATCACTTCCCTCGTCGTCATGGGAGCCCCAAAAGACGAGGAAACTACACAATTTCAGGGGCCGTGAACAGCTGTCTCGTAAGCTCATGACTGTGAACGAAAATTCAGCGGTGGCTATGTCATGTAGGTGCGATAGCCCTGGATAGTGAGGTTGAATGTTAGGCCAAGGGGTACGAGCGTTGTGCGGTTGGAATCTAAATCCACCTTTTTCACACTTGTCGCCATTTCTGCATACCTACACGCCTAAATAATAGAAGTGATTGGGGGCACGGCAACCTAACAGGTTGATGCAAAACCCAGTGAACGAACTGGGCGGTGGTTTGTCATAAAAACGCTCCCAGAACTCTCTGCCTGAAAGCGATGCGCGGCCAACTCGACCCCCAGTCCTCGATGTTCCATTACTTCTC
>NZ_WUAF01000018.1 GCF_009800965.1 Cognatazoarcus halotolerans
TGTCATTGGCGACTGGATCCAGTTTTACAACCACCAGCGGCCGCATCAGGCCCTGGATATGAAAACGCCCGCTCAGGCATTTACATTAGTGGCGTGACCTGTGCAGGATTTGCTGGGTCAATACACGCACTCGAAGCGGAATTCGTCGGAGATGCGTCGGCGCCCTGGCCGCTGCTGGTGCGCCGCCTTGCCGCCGATGGTCATGTACACGCCGACGCGGTTGCAGGCGCTGCGCTGCTGTGGGCATTCGGGACGCTGATCGGCAATACCGACATGCATGCGGGCAACCTGTCGTTTGTCAGTCATCAGGGCCGCCCGTATCAGCTCGCGCCTGCATACGATGTTCTGCCCATGGGGTTTGCGCCGCGAGGCGGGGGCGCCATCATCGATACGCTTGCGCCAGCTTCGCTGACTGCCTCGGTCGATGGTGACACCTGGCGCGAGGCACTGCGTCTGGCCGAAGAGTTCGTTGCCACGCTCGAGGCCAGCACTGGATTTTCCGGCAGTTTCTCGCCCTGCCTTGGCGCGATACGCCGGCACATTGACGAGGCCGCATCCCGCATCGCCCGCCTGGCTTGAGTTGCCAGGCCGACACGGGGCATCGCCAGACGCGCCGTAGATTCCGGTAGCGAAGAGCAAGGCCGCCCGCCTGAGCAGGCACCGCCTGTAGCGCAAAGTGTTGCGACACAGGCGCATCAGTAGCTGCTAATCTGTCCGCACAACATGTTGGATTGTCCGGCGCGGGGAGGAATATCTTGGGACGGCTTCTTTCCGGTGTGCACACCTCCTGGGCACGATGCTTGCCCGTTTATCTTCTTTCTGCCGTTCTCCTCCTTGGCAGCTTGACCGCCACCGCGGCCGACAAATTTCTTGCGCCGGGTTTCACGAGCATCCCCGCCAGCAGTGACCTGCTGTTGATCCCGCTGGACGTGGAACTGTTCGAGCTCGGTGCAGGAGGCGTCGCCGAACCCAAGGCCGACTGGACCGCCGCGGCGGGAAAACACATGAACACCGCACTCGAAGCCTTCGGTGCGCGCCTCGGGCTGAAGCTCTCGCATCTCGACGAGGACGAGGCCGATTCGCATGCCGAGGCGCTGTCGCTGCATGCCGCGGTGGCGCAGTCGATCTCGCTGCACCACGGCATGGCGGGCACATGGGCGCTGCCCACCAAGGCCGGTCAGCTGGACTGGAGCTTTGGTGATGCCTTTGCCGACCTGCAGCGCGCCACCGGCGCCGACTATGCGCTGTTCACCTGGGCACGCGACAGTTACGCCAGTGGCGGGCGCAAGGCCGCGATGGTTGCGCTGGCCTTGATCGGCGTGGGCGTGAGCGGTGGGATCCAGATCGCCTATGCGACGCTGGTCGACCTGCACACCGGGCGGGTCGTCTGGTTCAACCAGCTGGCACGTGGCACCGGTGACCTGCGTGAGGCCACGCCGGCGGCCGAAACGGTCGAAACACTGCTGCGCGGATTCCCACGGGTGGCGCCGCAGTGATCGACCGTCGCGGCCTGCTATCTTTCGGCTGTGCACAATGTGCCGTGCTGGCCGGCGGCAAGGCTTTTGCCCAGGCGGCCGAGTGGCTGGCGCCGCCGCGTTTCCAGCGACCGCCGCTGGATACCGACGAAGGCGGACTGTGGGCATTCATGGACCGTGAGGAAAAGCGCCTGCGGCGCAGCCCCTTCCGTATGGGTGACAAGGCCTTGCGCGACTACCTCCAGGGCATCGCCTGCCGTCTCGGGGCAGATCATTGTCCAGATATCCGTGTCTATGCACTGCGCACCCCCTGGTTCAATGCCAGCATGGCCCCCAACGGCATGATGCAGGTGTGGTCGGGGTTGATGCTGCGGGTCGACAACGAAGCCCAGCTCGCCTCGGTGATCGGCCACGAGATCGGTCACTACCTGCAGCGTCATGCGGTCGAGCGGCTGCGCGACGCGCATTCGCGCTCGGCCTTCGGCATGGTGCTCAACATCGCACTCGGCGGCGTCGGCGCACTCGCCCAGCTCGCCCTGCTGGCCGGTCAGTTCGGCTTTACCCGCGACCAGGAGCGCGAAGCCGACCGGATTGGCGTGATCCTCATGAGCAAGGCCGGCTACGATCCGCACGAGGCGGCGCGGGTGTGGGCCAATCTGCGTGCCGAGGCCATGGCCTCGGGCGAAGACCCGGCTAAGCGCAGCGTGCTCTTTGCGACTCACCCCGATTCCGGCGAACGCGAGAAAACCCTCGCCGAACTGGCCAGCGGACGTACCGGCGAGACCGGGCTCGAAGCCTGGCGGACACGGATCGATCCGCATCTGCTGATGCTGCTCGAGGACGAGCTTCACCGCGGCCAGTTCGCCGAAACGCTGGTCCTGCTGGAGCGGCTGATCGGCCGCGACGGCGAGAACGGGCGCCTGCTGTTCGCGCGTGGCGAGGCCTATCGGCTGCGTGCCGGCGAGGGTGACGTCGGGCAAGCCATCGCCAATCTGGAGAAGGCTGCGACCCTCGCCGACGCCCCCGCGGTGGTCCATCGGTCGCTCGGCCTCGCACTGCAGGGCGAAGGCGCGGGAGAACGTGCCGTCCAGGCCTATCGCCGCTACATCGAACTCTCGCCCGAGGGGCCGGACGTCGAAATGATCAAGACATACATACAGGGATTGCAGCGTTCATGAAGATCCATCGCCTCGTGCTTGCCGCCTGTGCCTCGATCCTCGCCGCGTGCTCGAACGTGGCGGTCGTCGAACATGGTGACGCGCTGGTTTCCGACCGTCTTTCGGTGCAGATCGACCAGCCTTGGAACCGTTTCGAGAACAGTGCGGCCGGCCCCATCCCGACCTGGACGCGGGAGGGCTTCACGGTCGATGCGCTGCAATTCTTCGTTGCGGTGAAAGACGGCAAGCCGATCGCCCCCGCACGGGACAAGGCCAAGCCGATGATCTTTCGCGACGGCATGCAGGCCCACGAGATCGTGAGCCTGTTCGAAAACTTCTACACCCAGGACGGTTCCACCTTCAGACTCGACCGCCTGGCCCCCGATTCCTTCCTCGACGGGGACGGTTTCCGCTTCGAATTCACGCGCCTTCGCAAGCGCGACGACGTGCGTCTGTCGGGCGTCGGCTGGGCTGCGGTGAGCGGCGGCGAACTCACCGCAATCGTGTTCACCGCGCCACGAATCCACTTCTTCGGTGCGGAGATCGGCGAAGTCGAGCGTCTCGCAGGCTCGGCACGCCTCAGATAGCGGCGCGGGGCGCACCAATGCAAAGCGGGCCGGCATTGCCGACCCGCGCGTGAATGGATGAATCCGACTGCGACTACTACTAGGTAGAAGGCTTGCTCGGCGTACTCATGCCGCCACGATCATCCTTGGCCTTGTCCCCCGAACAAGCCAGGGCGTTAACACTGGCAATCGAAAGCAGGGCGGCAAGCAGAGCCGATATGAAACGTGTCATCCATGCTCCTGTGCGTTATTCGGAGATTCCACTCTAGGCGTAGTCCGGGACTTCTTCAAGGAAAGAATTTGCCAAAAATCGTGTCGGAAAAATGGCGACACGTCAGCCTTGTCCAAGGGCCACCTGCGTTGCCCTGCCGGGTGCCTGCGGCAAGTGCTGCGGCGATGTCGGCGGATCGCTGAAGCGATGGCTGCGGGCAGGGCCGACGGCCGGTGAAGAGGCGATGGTCGACGGGATGCCGGCGAAACCGCTGCGCACGAGCCACTCGAAAACCGAGTCAACGGTGACGGTATCGATCTGACCACTCATGCGCCGCGCGAAAGGCTGGTCGTCGAAGGCGATGTGGGCGGTGGCGATGCGCGCGCCGAGGCGCTTGATAGCCGGGATGTGCAGGGTCGTCGGGCGGTAGTCGTGCAGCCTGAGCCAGGCCTGGGCATGCTCGCGGTCATCTGCGCCGGGTTCTAGCAGCATCGCCATGGTCTCGATGGCCCACTGGTTGCTCTGCTGGTAGTGGGTGCTCCAGGGGTAGGCGAGCATGTTGTAGTGCTGCTCGTGCATGCGGGAGATGCGCGTGTTGTCGGCGAGCGCCGGGACCATCGCCGCCTGCACCTGCGGCGCGAGGACCGCCAGGCCGGCCTGGTAGCGGAACAGCCCGTCGCTGAAGAACTCGGCGAGGCCCTGGCGGTACAGGTCGCCGCGGTCGCTGCCGCACTGGTTGAGCTTGTGCACCACCCGCCAGGCCCCGCGGCCGCCGAGTGCGGCGGGGTCGCGGTAGGCGATGCCAAGGTGGGAGTAGCGCAACCGGTATTCATCCAGGTCCTGTCCGGCGCGGGCCAGGATGACCACTCGGGCGCCGCTGCGATCGAGCGCCTGCGCGGTGGCCGCGGCAAGTTCCAGGCTTTGGCGCAGTTCGGCCGCGCCGGGCTTGCGCGCCTCGCAGTTCTGGCCGGCGTGGCCGGGCAGCGGCATCAGCAGCACGGCGGCAAGCAGCAGGGCGGTTCTCATCGCGTGATCCTCTCGTCGTAGAGCAGCGCTTCACCGAGCGCATTGGGAATCAGGCACAGCGCCTCCCCCGCGGCCGAGAGCAGCCAGCCGGCGGCCAGCACGGTGACGCTGACCACCGTGCCGGCGGCCACCGCCGAGGCGCCGATCGCGCCGGCGCTGAACTCGATGACCGCGCTGGCGCCGTCGGAGGCGCGTTCCAGTACCCACACGGTGCCGCGGGCGGAGGCCTCGACCGCAGTCACGGTGAGCACCGCGCCGGCCGAGAGGATCATCACCGGCGCGGCGAGCGAGGCAGCGATTGGCAGGCTGAGCGACAGGCTGGAGGCCGCGCTGGCTTCGGAGGCGCCACCGTGGGCGTGCGCACCGACGATAAAGGCGAGCGGGGAGAGGGCCAGCAGCCTGAGGCTCTGGCGGCGGGTAAGCATGGTCATGATTGATGTCCTTTCGGGGTGGCGGCGGAAATGGCTTCGTCGGTGCGGTGAATGCCCTTGTCCAGCGCGGCCTCGGCACGGTCAGCCTCGTAGGCGTCGCGCAGGGTCTTGGCGAGCGTGAAGGCGCTGGAGATCAGGTACAGCCAGCTCACCGCGAGGCAGGCCTTCCAGTTGGGACCGATCTGCATCCGCCACAGCCCCCAGCCGGTGAGCGCCATCGCCAGCAGGAAGCCGCCCCACACCACCAGGCGCCACAGCGGCGTGTCGGCCGGTGCGTCCTGGTTGTCGCGGATGAACTTGGACAGGGCGAACGCCGAAGACAGGCAGAACACATAGCCCATCACCATGAAGGCGCGGTCGAGATCGCTACCGGGCAACCAGGCGAGCCCACCAGCGCACACGCTCAGCGCCAGGCCGAACGATATCCAGACCTGCATGCGCCAGGCACGGGTGTCACGTCGAATCAGCTGTTCCATGGATTTCTCCGGGTGGTTGAAGACGGCCTCATCTTCATCACCCGGCCGCATCGGTACAAGCTAACGCTGCGATGTCTTTATTGATTAAACTTTGCGTATCGTCTGCCGATACTTTTCGTGGTTTGCTCGCCAGCGCCGCCCGGCGGCTTTAGGCTGGCACCACTTTCACTGGCGGATGCACACGACATGAGCACCACTTCCGATCTCGTCGGCGCCCTCAAGGCCGAGCTCAAGAGCGCCGGCATCACCTACGCGACGCTTGCCGAACGCCTCGGCATGGCCGAATCCAGCGTCAAGCGCATGTTCTCGGCGAGCGGCGACATGCCGCTGTCGCGGGTGGACGAAATCTGCCGCGCGCTCAACATGGATTTCGCCGATCTCGCCCGCCGCGTGGCCGACACCCAGCCGCTGCTGCTGGAGCTCACCCTGGAGCAGGAAAAGGCGGTGATGGCCGACCGCAAGCTGCTGCTCGTGGCGATCTGCTGCATGAGCCAGTGGAGCTTCGCGCAGATCGTCTCCACCTACGCGATCAGCGAGGCCGAATGCGTGCAGCAGCTCACCCGCCTCGACCGCCTCGGCATCATCGACCTGCGCCCGCTCAACCGCTATCACCTGCGCGTGGCAAAGGGCTTTCGCTGGCGGCCGCAGGGTCCGGTAATGGAATACTTCCGCGACGAGGTGCTGGACGATTACTTCGCCGGCGGTTTCGACGGCGAGGCCGAGATGCTGATGGTGGTGCACGGCCAGATCGGTCGCGGCCTGGCCAATTCCTTCCGCGAGCGGCTCGCCCGCATCGGCCAGGATTTCGCCAACCAGCACATCGCCGACCAGAAACTGCCCGCCGCCGAGCGCCGCCCCTACACCCTGGTGATCGGCATGCGCTCCTGGCTGATGGCGGCCTTCCGCGACATGATGCGGCCCGAGTCGCGCTGGCCGGAAAGCCCGTCGCGCTGAAGCACCAGCCCCGCAAACTCATTTCCGAAACGTCGAGAACCCAAGACCATGTTCCGCTCACTCGCCAAGGCCGTGCTGCGCACCCTCACCCGCGTGCTGTTCCGCATCGACGTGGAAGGCACGCTGCCGCCGCAGCCCGAACGGCTGCTCGTCATCGCCAACCACGAATCCTTTCTCGACGGCCTGCTGCTCGGCCTCTACCTGCCGATGAACCCGGTGTTCGTGGTGCACACCACGGTGGCGAAGAGCCGCTGGTTCCGACTGATCCTCTCGCTGGTCGATTACCTCGCGGTGGACCCGACCAGCCCGATGGCGATGAAGAAGGTGGTGCGCCTGCTCGAATCGGGCCGCCCGGTGGTGATCTTCCCGGAGGGCCGCATCACCACCACCGGCAGCCTCATGAAGACCTACGACGGCCCCGCCTTCGTGGCCGCGCGCACCGGCGCCAGCATCCTGCCGATCCGCCTCGAGGGCGCCGCCCGCACCTGGTTCTCGCGTGTTTCGGGCAAGGCGCCGAAGCGCCTGTTCCCCAAGATCCGCCTGGCCATCCAGCCGCTCACCCGCATCGCCATGCCCGAGGCGCCGACCGCACGCGAACGCCGCCGCAAGGCGGGCGAGGCGATGCGCCGGGTGATGCAGGAGATGGTCTTCGCCAGCCGGCCGCGCCAGACCCTGTTCGAGGCCTTGCTCGACACCGCGGCGATCCACGGCCGTGGCCGGCGGCTGGTCGAGGACCTCAAGCAGGAAGAGTATTCCTATGGCGACCTGCTCAAGATGTCCCTGGCCCTCGGCCGCCTGGTGGCGCGCGAGACCGCGCAGGGCGAGAACGTCGGCATCCTGCTGCCCAACCTCGCGCCGACGCTGGCGCTGGTGGTGGGCCTGCCGGCCTTCGGCCGCACGCCGGCGATGCTCAACTACACCGCCGGCGTGGACGGCATGCAGGCCGCCTGCACCGCCGCCGAGGTGGTCACCGTACTCACTTCCCGGGCCTTCGTCGAGCAGGCCAGGCTTGGCGACAAGCTGGCCAGCCTGCAGGGCATTCGGCTGATCTACCTAGAGGACCTGCGCGCCGCGATGACGCTCTCGGACAAGCTGTGGCTGATGCTGTGGGCGATGCCTTTTCCCTACGCCGCGACCCGCATCGGCAGCGCGGAGGACCCCGCCGTGGTGCTGTTCACCTCGGGCTCCGAGGGCAAGCCCAAGGGCGTGGTGCTGTCGCACCGTGCGCTGCTCGCCAACATCGCCCAGATCCGCGCGGTGGTGGATTTCTCGGTCGATGACAAGATCCTCAACGCGCTGCCGCTGTTCCACTCCTTCGGCCTCACCGCGGGCGGCCTGCTGCCGCTCTTCTCGGGCGCCAACGTGTTCCTCTATCCCAGCCCGCTGCACTATCGCGTGATCCCCGAACTGGCCTACGATCGCGGCTGCAGCGTGCTGCTGGGCACCTCGACCTTCCTCGCCAACTACGCAAAGCATGCCCATCCCTACGATTTCTACCGGCTGCGCTACGTGATCGCCGGTGCCGAGAAGCTCGCCGAGCCGGTGCGCGAACTGTGGTTCGAGAAGTTCGGCATCCGCATCTTCGAAGGCTACGGCGCCACCGAAACCGCGCCGGTGATGGCGGTCAATACCCCGATGGCCTTTCGTCGCGGCACCGTCGGCCAGTTCCTGCCGGGCGTGCAGGCCAGGCTCGAACCGGTGCCGGGCATCGCGCGCGGCGGCATGCTGCACGTGAGCGGCCCCAACCTCATGAGCGGCTATCTGCGCTTCGATCGCCCCGGCGTGCTGCAGCCCCCGGCATCGAGCGCTGGCACGGGCTGGTACGAGACCGGCGACGTGGTCGAGGTCGATGATGACGGCTTCGTGCGGATCGTCGGACGGGTCAAGCGCTTCGCCAAGATCGCCGGCGAGATGGTCAGTCTCGAGGTCGTCGAAAAGATCGCCGCCGCCGCGGCTCCCGCCGCCCAGCACGCCGCATCGACCCAGACCGACGCCGCCAAGGGCGAGGCGCTGGTGCTCTTCTCGACCGACCCGGCGCTGGCCCGCGAGGCCCTGGTGAGCGCCGCCCGCGTCCAGGGCGCGAGCGAACTCGCGGTGCCGCGCAAGATCGTCACGGTCGACGCGCTGCCGCTGCTCGGCACCGGCAAGATCGACTACGTGACCCTGAAGCAATGGGCGGAGGCAGCCTGATGGCCGGGGCGGCTTGCGGACGAGGGGACAGGGCATGAAGCAAGCCTGTGTCCATCCTCTTGCCAGTCGTCGCAACGGCACGCTCTGCGTGGGGGGCACCTCGAACCTCGTGCAGCGCGTGTGGCAGCACCGGGACGATCGAGTTGATCGAGGAGAACAATCCGGGCTGGTGAGTCCTGTACGGGGAGATCGTCGGATAAGTGCCGTGTCTACCGCGGGTGTGGATTCCGGCGTTCGCCGGAATGACGGGGCCCCTCGTACGAGCCTCCATAGTCGAACCTGCTGCTCCCGGTCACGTTTCGAACGGGGGTGGATTTCGCAGAGCCGACCGTCCGGAGCTCTTTGGCGGATCGGAAAACCGCGTCATCCCGGCGAACGCCGGGATCCACGACGGGCTCCAGTACTCCGTCGCGCCGCATCGACCCAGGCAGACGCCACCAAGGGTGGGGCGCTGCCGCTGCTCGGCACCGGGAAGATCGAGGAGAACAAACCAGGCTGGCGGGATCTGAGCGAGGAGATTGCCGGATGAGTGCATTCTCCACCGTGGGTATGGATTCCGGCGTTCGCCGGAATGACGGGGCCCTCTGCGCGAGCCGCCATAGTCGAACCTGCTGCCGCTCCCGGTCAGGTTGCGAACGGAAATGGATTTCGAAGAATCGGCCGTCCGGAATTCTTCGGTGGACCGGAAACCCGCGTCATCCCGGCGAACGCCGGGATCCACGATGGACGCTGGCCCCCATCGGACAAGGTGACCAAGCATGAAACAAGCGTGTGTCTATCTGCTCGCCAGTCGTCGCAACGGCACCCTCTACGTGGGTGTTACCTCGAACCTCGTGCAGCGCGTGTGGCAGCACCGGGAAGGACTCGCCGAGGGGTTCACGAAGCGCTATGGCGTAAAGCAGCTGGTGTGGTTTGAGCTGCACGACGACATGGCGTCGGCGATCCGCCGCGAGAAAGCCCTCAAGGAATGGCAGCGCGCCTGGAAGATCGAGTTGATCGAAAAGACCAACCCGGGCTGGCGTGACCTTTACGAGGAGATTGTCGGATGAGTGCCGTTTCCACCGTGGGGGTGGATTCCGGCGTTTGCCGGAATGACGGGCACCTTCCCAAGCGCAAGCTACCGGGTAACGCCGGGCCGGTGGCCACGTGCAGGAGCCTTCCCACCCATACTTGCCGCCAATCGGAAATGCCCCGTCGCAGGATCCGGAGTTCGCAGCAACTGCCGTCCGTAATCTCGCCCCGAAGCGCCGGGCAGCGTCATCCCGGCGAACGCCGGGATCCAGAACGGCCGTCTGCTCGTCCCCTGCCCGATGAGCTACGGACCCGCTTTTCCAACCGTCGCACCACCCGTCCTTGAGACCCAGATGAGCTCCCAGTTCAAACTCCTCGAGCAGCGCCGTTTCCTGCCCTTCTTCCTGACCCAGTTTGCCGGCGCCTTCAACGACAACTTCTACAAGAACGCCTTGGTGGTGCTGATGACCTTTCAGGCGGCGCAGTTCACCACGCTGGCGCCCGGCGTGCTGGTGAACCTCGCCGCGGGGCTTTTCATCCTGCCATTCTTCCTGTTCTCGGCCACCTCCGGACAGCTTGCCGACAAATACGAGAAGAGCCGCCTGATCCGTTTCACCAAGCTGCTCGAGATCGGCATCATGGTGCTCGCCGCGGTCGCTTTCGCGCTCAAGTCGTTGCCGCTGATGCTCGGTACGCTGTTCCTGATGGGCACCCAGTCGTCGATCTTCGGCCCGGTGAAGTACGCGATCCTGCCGCAGCACCTCGCCGAGGAAGAGATCGTCGGCGGCAACGCACTGGTGGAGTCGGGCACCTTCGTGTCGATCCTGCTCGGCACCATCGCCGGCGGTGTCACCATCGCCCTGCCCGGCGGCACCACCCTGGTGTCGATCGGCGCGATCGTGGTGGCGGTGCTCGGCTATGCCGCCAGCCGCGGCATCCCGATCGCGCCGGCGGCCGCCCCGGACCTGCGCATCAACTGGAACCCGCTCACCGAGACCTGGCGCAACATCGGCGAAACTCGCGGCAATCGCACGGTGTTCCTGTCGATCCTCGGGATCTCCTGGTTCTGGTTCTACGGGGCGATGTTCCTGTCGCAATTCCCGGGCTATGCGCGCGAGGTGCTGGGCGGCGACGAGCACGCGGTGACGCTGCTGCTGGCAGTATTTTCGGTCGGCATCGGCATCGGCTCGCTGCTGTGCGAGAAGCTCTCGGGGCGGCACGTCGAGATCGGCCTGGTGCCCTTCGGCTCGATCGGCCTGACCCTGTTCGGCCTCGACCTGTGGTGGGCCAGCCCGGCCAGTGTGGCCGCGGCCGCACCGCTGCCGATCGGTGCGCTGCTCGCCACGCCGTCGAGCTGGCGGGTGCTGTTCGACCTGGTGATGATCGGGGTCTTCGGCGGCTTCTTCATCGTGCCGCTGTACGCGCTGATCCAGACGCGCTCCGAGCCGGAGCGGCGCTCGCGCATCATCGCCGGCAACAACATCCTCAACGCCTTGTTCATGGTGGTTGCCGCCGGCCTTGCGGCGGGCCTGCTGGCGGCGGGTGCCAGCATCGCCCAGCTGATCCTCGTCACCGCGCTGCTCAACGCCTGCGTGGCAATCTACATCTACACCCTGGTGCCCGAATTCCTGCTGCGCTTCGTGGTGTGGATGCTGGTGCACACGGTGTATCGGCTCAAGGTGGTGGGCGAGGAGCACATTCCCGACGAAGGGCCGGCGCTGATCGTCGCCAACCATGTGAGCTTTGCCGATGCGCTGATCATCATGGCGGCGAGCCGCCGGCCGATCCGTTTCGTGATGGATCACCAGATATTCCGCTGGCCGGTGCTGTCCTTCCTGTTCCGCACCAGCCGGGCGATCCCGATCGCGCCGGCCAAGGAAGACCCGGCGATGATGGAGCGTGCCTTCGACGAGGTGGCCGCGGCGCTCGAGGCGGGCGAGCTGGTGGGGCTGTTTCCGGAAGGCCGCATCACCGACGACGGCGAGCTCGGGCCCTTCCGCCCTGGGACTGCCCGCATCCTCGAGCGCACGCCGGTGCCGGTGGTGCCGATGGCGCTGCGCGGGCTGTGGGGCAGCAGCTTCAGCCGCAAGGACGGCCCGGCGCTGTCGCGCCCGCTGCGCCGCGGCATCTTCAACCGTGTCGAACTTGTCAGCGCGGCGCCCCTGAGCGCGGCGGAGGCGACGCCAGAACGCCTGCAGAACATCATCGCGCAATTGCGTGGCGAGATGCGCTGAGTGCCCAATCCCATCAGAGCGGAGCCAATTCGATGAACTTCTTCGTAGCGTTTTTCAAGACCGTGCTGCTCATGGCGCTGATCGTGCTCACCTTCGGTGGCGGCGCGTGCTTCGTCATCGGCCTGGGCGAGTTCAACAATGGCGGCGCGTTGTTCGTGCCGATCGGTGGCGGCGTGGCGCTGCTCTTCGGCTGGGCGGCATGGATGCTGCTCAAGAGTTTCCGCAAGCCTCCGGCCGGGGACGACGACATCGGACCGAACCAGGGCCAGGACTGAGATGCCGCTCGACCCCGCCACCGCCCACGCGGTCCATGCCCTCTTCGAGGCACTGGCGATCGCGCTCGGCGTGCGCTGCTACCTCGGCCAGCGCGCAACCGGCAGTGTGAAGGCGCCGTTCGCGGTGCTGGCCGGCTGCCTGCTCGGCGCGGCGATCGGCAACAAGGCGGCGTTCTGGCTGGAGATGCCCGAGCTGTTTTCGCGCAGCGAGGGCTGGATGCTGCTGCTCACCGGCCAGTCCATCGTCGGCGGGCTGCTCGGCGGCCTGATCGGGGTGGAGGCCGCCAAGCTGCTGAGCGGCCATCGCGCCTCGACCGGCGACCGCTTTGTCTTCCCGCTGCTGCTGGCGATCGGGGTGGGGCGCATCGGCTGCTTTCTGGCCGGCCTCAACGATGCCACCTACGGCCTGCCGACCACGCTGCCCTGGGGTGTGGATTTCGGCGACGGCTTGCCGCGCCATCCCACGCAGCTCTACGAGATCGTCTTCTGCATCGCCCTGGCGGCGGTGCTGGCCTGCTGGCGGGCGCCGCTCGCCGCCACGCCCGGCCTGCGCTTCAAGCTGATGCTGAGCGCCTACCTGCTGTGGCGGCTCGGCATCGACACCATCAAGCCGGTGCATCATCCCTGGCCGCTCGGCCTGTCGGGCATCCAGTGGCTGTGCCTCGCCGCGCTTTCGATCTATCTGCCGCTCACGCTGCGGCAACTCAGGAGACATGCCCGTGTCCCGCAAGAATCGCCCATGGCTCTTCTATGACACCACCACTTCGGTGTGCGGCACCTGCCTGCATACCGTCGAAGCCAAGATCCTCATCAAGGACGGCCGGGTGTACATGGAGAAATGGTGTCCCGCCCACGGCAGCGAGCGGGTGCTGATCGCCGACGACGCGGACTATTACCGGCTGGCGCGCGAGGTCTACGTGAAGCGCCCCGAGATGCCGGAAAATTTCTCCACTCGCATGCGGTACGGCTGTCCATATGACTGCGGCCTGTGCCCGGACCACATGCAGCACTCCTGCCTCACCGTGCTCGAGATCACCGACCACTGCAACCTGCGCTGCCCGGTGTGCTATGCCGGTTCGGGGCCGGAGCGGCTCAGCCACAAGCCGCTGGCCGTCGTCGAGGCGATGCTCGACGCGGTGGTGAGGAACGAGGGCGAGCCGGACGTGGTGCAGCTCTCCGGCGGCGAGCCGACCCTGCACCCGGATTTCTTCGCCATCCTCGACGCGGCCCGCGCCCGGCCGATCCGCCACCTGATGGTGAACACCAACGGCATCCGCCTTGCCCAGGAGCCGGATTTCGCCGCGCGGCTGGCCGAATACACGCCCGGGCTGGAGATTTACCTGCAGTTCGATTCGCTACGCCCCGAGGTGCTCAGGACGCTGCGCGGCGCCGAGCTCGGCCGCATCCGCGCGCAGGCGCTCGAGGCCCTTGAACGCCACGGCATCTCGACCACGCTGGTGATGACCCTGAAGAAAGGCCTCAACGATGACGAGATCGGCGAGGTCATCCGCCACGGCCTCGGCTACCGCTGCGTGCGCGGGGTGACCTTGCAGCCGATCCAGGACGCCGGCCGTAACGAGGGCTTCGAGGCACGCGAGCATCGCCTCACGGTGAGCGAGATCCGTCGCCGCATTGCCGAGCAGTCCGGCATCTTCACCCTTGACGACATCGTGCCGGTGCCCTGCAACCCGGATACATTGGCGATGGGCTACGCGCTCAAGCTCGGCGGCGAGGCCGTGCCGCTGACCCGTTATCTCGGTCCCGAGGCGCTGCTGGCGGGGCCCGCCAACACCATCGTCTTCGAGCGCGACCCGGCGCTCAAGGAGCAGGTGTTCCGGCTCTTCTCGACCAATCATTCGCCCGAATCGCAGGCCGGCTGCCTGTCCGAGCTGCTGTGCTGCCTGCCGCGCGTTGATGCGCCCGAGCTCGGTTACGAGAACGTTTTCCGGGTGCTCATCGTGCAGTTCATGGATGCGGCCAACCTCGATATCCGCGCGCTCAAGAAATCCTGCATCCACATGGTTCAGCCGGACGGACGGATGATTCCCTTCGAGAGCCACAACCTCTTCTATCGCGATGCGCAACTGGCGCGGACCGAAGCGATCCGCGCCGAAATCGATCGCTCGACGACGCAGCGGCGGCTCGCCTTCGTCGCACGATGACATGCCGGACATGTATGCATCTGCATATTGTGCGACGCATCATCAAATCGTCTTGAGATTGGGAAAATCTAGATTTAAAGCGTTATTAATCGATACATACCGTATTGTGCAGCGCCGCATTTCTAGTATAGTCAGGTCAAACGGACTTGGAGATCCGCGATGCCTGCCCCCACTGCACATTCCCTGCCACGCGCCATTCACTGGCCGGCCACGCTGGACCTGGCACAGAGTGTCTCCGGCCTGATCCTCGCGCTGTTCATGTGGTTTCACATGTGTTTCGTGTCGGCGATTCTGGTCAGCCAGGATGCCGCATGGATCGTGGCGCGCTTCTTCGAGGGCTATTTCGTGTTCGGCCGAGCGCTGCCCTGGCTGGTGTCGATCTTCGTGGCGATCATTTCCTCCCTGCTGGCGGTTCACGCCTTGCTGGCACTGCGCAAATTCCCGGCCGACTGGGCGCAGTATCGCGCCATCGCTGCCCATACTCACCGCATGGGGCACGGCGACACCCTTTTGTGGCTGGTGCAGGTGGTGACAGGCTTCGCGATGTTCTTCCTCGCGCCGGTGCACCTCTACACGATGATGACCCGTCCCGAGCTGATCGGCCCCTTCGAGTCTGCTGATCGTGTATGGAGCGGCTTCTACTGGCCGCTCTACCTGATCCTGCTGTTCATGGTCGAGATCCACGGTGGCGTGGGCCTGTACCGGCTGGCGCTCAAATGGGGCTGGCTGCCGGCTGGCGACACCCGCGCCGGCCGCCGCCGGCTGGCCCTGGTCAAATGGGCGCTCACCGCATTCTTCCTGACGCTCGGCCTGGCCTCGCTGGGGGCGTACATCAAGCTCGGCCAGGAGCACGCGCTCCAGGCCGGCGAACCCTATGTGCCGACCTGGCTGCGGGTGGAGCCGGCGCAATGAAGATTCGTCACACCGATGTGTTGGTGATCGGCGGCGGGCTGGCCGGCTTGCGCTGCGCGATCGGCGCGCGGCGGCGCGGGCTGGAGGTGCGTATCCTCTCGCTGGTGCCGGCCAAGCGCTCCCATTCGGTCGCCGCCCAGGGCGGCATGCAGGCCAGCCTGGGCAATGCCGCCCGCGGCGCCGGCGACAACGAGGATGTGCATTTCGAGGACACCGTGCGTGGTTCGGACTGGGGCTGTGACCAGCTCGTCGCACGCATGTTCACCCACATGGCTCCCAAGGCGGTGCGCGAACTCGCGGCCTGGGGCGTGCCCTGGAACCGGGTGGAACGCGGCAGCGCCGAGGCGGTCATCAACGGCCAGCGGGTCACGCTCACCGAGCGCGACGAGGCCCACGGCCTGATCACTGCCCGCGATTTCGGCGGTACGCGCAAGTGGCGCACCTGCTACACCTCCGACGGCACTGGCCACACCATGTTGTACGCGCTGGGCGACCGCGCGGTAGCCGAGTCGATCCCGGTGGACGAGCGCTGCGAGGCCATCGCGCTGATCCACGACGGCAGTCGCTGCCAGGGCGCGGTGGTGCGTGACCTCATCACCGGCGAACTGTCGGCCTGGCTGGCCAGCGCCACGGTGATCGCCACCGGCGGTTACGGGCGCATCTACGGCGTGTCGACCAACGCCATCATCAACGAGGGCATCGGTGCGGCGCTTGCCCTCGAGACCGGGGTGGCACGACTGGGCAACATGGAGGCGGTGCAGTTCCATCCCACCGCCATCGTACCGGCCGGCATCCTGGTGACCGAAGGCTGCCGTGGCGATGGCGGCGTGCTGCGCGACGTGGACGGCCACCGCTTCATGCCCGACTACGAGCCCGAAAAGGCCGAGCTGGCCTCGCGCGACGTGGTGTCGCGCCGCATGGCCGAGCACATGCGCCGGGGCAAGGGCGTCAAGGGCGACGGACCGGAGCACCTGTGGCTCGACATCACCGGCCTTGGTGCTGCCCACATTGACCGCAAGCTGCGCGAAGTGCGCGACATCTGCCATCATTTCCTCGGCATCGATCCGGCGCGCGACTGGATTCCGGTACGGCCGACCCAGCACTACTCGATGGGCGGCATCCGCACCGATCACCGTGGCGAATCGCCCTGGCTGCGCGGCCTGTTCGCCTGCGGCGAGGCAGCCTGCTGGGATCTGCACGGCTTCAACCGGCTGGGCGGAAATTCGGTGGCCGAGACCGTGGTGGCCGGCATGCTGGTGGGCGAATACGTAGCCGACTACGTGCGCGACGAAGGTGCGGGAATCAGCCTCTCCCCGTCGCTGGCACGCGATTTCATCGCCCGCGAGCAGGCCGGCCTCGATGCCATTCTCGCGCGGCCGGGCAACGAGAACGCCCACGCGATCCGCCGCGTCATGGAAGAAACCATGACCGGGCAGGTTGGGCTGTTCCGCGACGAGGCCGGCCTCACGGCGGCGGTGGAAACACTGACCGACCTGCTGGCGCGGTCAGCGCACATCGGCACCCGCAACAAGCGCGCCGATGCCAACCCCGAGCTGGTCCTTGCCTGGCGCCTGCCGAAGATGCTCAAGCTGGCGCTGGTGGTGGCTCAGGGCGCACTGGCACGGCGCGAGAGCCGCGGCGCGCACTGCCGCGAGGACCATCCCGAGCGCAACGACCGCGACTGGCTCAAGCGCACCCTGGTGAACTGGCAGGCGGACGGCCCGCGTCTCGAATACGAGCCGATCCCGGTCGAATCCATGGAACTGCCGCCGGGCTTCCGCGGTTACGGCACGCGCAACATCGTCGATCATCCCGAAACCGCTGCGCGCCTGGGCGAGGTCGAGGCACGACGCACCGCGCTCGCCGGCGCCGACCGCCACGCGGTGCAGAGCGCGCTGATGCCTTTCGAGGCCCTGCTGCCGGCGCGCTACCGCGGCCGCAACGCCCGCCTTGCGGAGACCGGGCAATGAGCCGCGTCCTTTCGATCTCGATCTTCCGTCACAACCCGCGCGACCCGGCCAGCGTGCCGCACATGGAAACCCACGAGCTCGCCGAGGCGCCGGGAATGACGCTGTTCATCGCGCTCAACCGGCTGCGCGAGACCGTCGCGCCCGACCTGTCCTTCGATTTCGTGTGCCGTGCCGGAGTCTGCGGTTCGTGCGCGATGGTGATCAACGGCCGGCCGGGTCTTGCCTGCCGCACGCTCACCGCGGCGCTGCCCGAGCACATCAGCCTGCACCCTTTGCCGGGCTTTGCGTTGATCGCCGACCTGTCGGTGGATACCGGGACCTGGATGCGCGAACTGGCCGAAAGCCTCGAAACCTGGGTGCACCTCGCTGCCGAGCCCGACATCGACCTGCTTGAAGCGCCGATGGAGCCAAAGCTCGCTGAAGAAATCTACGAACTCGACCGTTGTATCGAGTGTGGCTGCTGCATTGCCGCCTGCGGCACGGCACAGATGCGCCCCGGCTTCGTCGGTGCGGTCGGCCTCAACAAGATTGCGCGTTTCCGTCTCGACCCGGCCGACAGTCGTGACGACGCGGATTACTTCGAGCTGGTCGGCAACGACCAGGGCATTTTCGGTTGCATGAGCCTGATGGGCTGCGAGGACCTGTGCCCCAAGGAACTCCCGCTGCAGACCCAGTTGGCCTGGCTGCGCCGTGGCATGGCGCGACAGGGCCTGCGCGGCATCTTCAAGAAAAAGGACAATGAATGAGCGAGTCATCCGAACGCGCGCTGCAAGGGCCCGCCCGCCTGCCCGATTACCTCAGCAGCACCTACACCTGGGCCTACCTCAACCCCCGCACCATGCCCTGGCTGGATCGCGCGCCGGTGGTCTCGGCGATCCTGTGGGGCAATGCCGGGCGGCTCATGCGCTGGGCGGTGAGCCGCTTCGAACCTGGCCAGAACGTACTCCAGGCCGCCTGCGTGTATGGCGATTTCTCGAACATGCTGGCACGGCGAGTGGGTGGCGAAGGCCGTCTGGTGGTGGCTGACGTGGCGCCGATCCAGATCGCCAACGCGCGCCGCAAGCTCGCCGGCCTGCCCCAGGCCGAGCTGCGCGTGGCCGACCTGGTGGAGCCGATCCGGGAGCAGTTCGACGCGGTGTGCTGCTTCTTCCTGCTCCACGAGGTTCCCGAGAACGCTCGCCGGCGTATCGTCGCCAACCTGCTGTCGGCGGTAAAGCCGGGTGGCCGCGCGGTGTTCGTGGACTACCATCGACCGCGGCGCTGGCATCCGCTGGCGCCGGTCATGGCGCAGGTATTCCGCTGGCTGGAGCCCTACGCGCCGTCGCTGCTCGATGTGCCGATCGAATCGCTGGCCGACGAGGCCAGTCACTTCGATTGGCGCAAGGAAACCCGCTTCGGCGGGCTTTACCAGCTCGTGGAGGCGAACCGGCGGAACTGAACCCCGCGCGAGCGGCGTGCAGGACAGCCTTGCCGTGCAGCAAATTTGTAAGCAATCCTTGCTGTCCTGTCAGGATTCGCGCATAAGGCATGAGAATCCGGGTCGGGCCTGCGTGACGCCATGCAACATGACAAGCGCGCACCGGCAAACGCGCCCGCTCCGATCACTGCCATTCGATGAAGCCAATGTCCCGAGCCATGAACCCGTTGGGCCTTTCCGCCCCGCGCCGCCTCGTGCTGGCGCTGCTTCTGCTTGCCTGTGCGCTGGCACCCGCGCCCGCCGCCGCGTTCGGTTTTCCGGACGTCGCCGCCAAGGCACGCAAGCTGGCCAGCGAGGACTACAAGGTCCCCGACAACAAGATTCCGGATACCCTGCGCGCGCTCTCGCCGGGGCGCTACCACGCGATCCGCCCGCGTCCCGGGCGCGCATTGTGGGCCGGTACCAATGTCGGTTTCGAAGTCTCGCTGCTGCCGCGCGGCATGCGTTTCGACCAGCCGGTGAAGATCAACGAGGTCGACCTCGACGGCGTACGCCCGTTGCGCTTCGATCCCACGATGTTCGATTTCGGCAACCTCAAGCTCGACCAGAAGAAGCTCCGGCACCTCGGCTTCGCCGGTTTCCGGGTACACACCCCCCTCAATCGCAAGGATCGCATGGACGAAGTGCTGTCCTTCGTCGGCGCGAGCTACTTCCGCGCGCTCGGCAAGGGGCAGGGCTACGGGCTGTCGGCACGGGGACTCGCCATCGACACCGCGCTGCGCTCGGGCGAGGAATTTCCGCGCTTCAGCGAATTCTGGATCGCCCGGCCGGTGGCCGGCAGCAAGGAACTCATCATCTACGCGCTGCTCGACTCGCGGCGCATGACCGGCGCCTACCGGTTCGTGCTGCGACCGGGCGCCGACACCGCCATGGAGGTGCGCGCACGCCTCTATCCGCGCGGCGAGGTGGCCAAGCTCGGCATCGCACCGCTGACCAGCATGTTCTTCTTCGGCGAGAACCAGCCGCCACCGGCCGGCGACTACCGGCCCGAGGTCCACGACTCGGACGGCCTGTCGATACAGACCGGCAGCGGCGAATGGATCTGGCGCCCGCTGGTCAACCCGCGTCGCCTGCTGGTGACCGCCTTTGCCACCACCAATCCGCGCGGTTTCGGCCTGATGCAGCGCGATCGTGTGTTCGACAATTACCAGGACGCCGACGGCCGGCTGGAATCGCGCCCGAGCGCCTGGGTAACACCCGACGGCGACTGGGGTGCCGGCCGCGTGGAACTCGTGCAGATCCCCACGCCGGACGAATCCAATGACAACATCGTCGCCTACTGGGTACCCGACAACGGCATCCCTAAGGGCAAGTACCTCGAACTGGCCTACGATCTCGACTGGCAGATGAGCGCCGAGACGCGCCCGCCGCTCGCCTGGGTGATGCAGACCCGCCGCGGCCGTGCGCCCGACGAGGGCAGCGAGGGAGAAATCTGGCTGCGGGTGGATTTCACCGGGCCTGCGCTGTCCAGCCTGCCGCCCGAGGCGCCGGTAAAGGCCGATTTCTCGATGGATGGCAACGGCGAACTGATCGACATGACGGTACGACGCAATGATGCGGTCGGCGGTCAGCGCATGATCATCCGCATGCGCCGTCACGACGAGACCAAGCCGATCGAGATGCGTGCCCAGCTGCGCGGCGTGGACAAGGACGGCAAGCCGACCCTGCTGTCCGAAACCTGGAGTTACATCTTGCCGGGTGAGTGAGTGCCTGCGACCATCGCGTCGGGCCCACAATCGAGCCCGAGTGTTTTGCAGCCAGCGAGCCCCGGTACCATTTCATGACTTCTGAATGCACGACCCGACCCGATGCCGCCGACCCGGTGCCGTCCCCTGATCCGCAGGCGGGGCGGCTTGCCGCGCTGTACCGGCAACTGCCGCCCGGGCGCAGCCCTCATTTCGAACGGGACACCTCCGGCAAGCCGATCCTGTACACCGCGCCGGCCCTCAATCGCAGCTCGATGGCGCCGCGCGAATGGCTCGACGACGACGCAGCCACCCCCAGCGCGGCAGAGGCCTGCGCCGCCGCCCGGCCACCGAAGGTAAAGGGACGTGACAGGCTGGCGCGTCTCGCGTCGCTGCGCCGTTTCATCCTCGTCGCACTGATGCTCGGCCAAACCTACGTGGCGACCAGCTTCATGACCGCGGTGCTGCCATACCACGGCCAGAAACCGCTCGAAATGGCAGTGCTGGTGCTCTTCGCAGTGCTGTTCTGCTGGGTTTCGGCCGGCTTCTGGACGGCCCTGTGGGGCTTCATGGTGCTCATCATGGGCGGCGACCGGCACGCCATCTCGCGCACCGCCGCGCCGGATGCACCGATTGGGGCGAGCGCCCGCACCGCGATCATCATGCCGATCTGCAACGAGGACGTGGACCGCGTGTTTGCCGGGCTGCGCGCCAGCTATGCCTCGCTTGCGCGCAGCGGCGACCTCGAGCATTTCGACTTCTTCGTACTCTCCGACAGCGGCGATCCCGACGCCCGCGCCGCCGAGATGGAGGCGTGGCACCGCATGTGCCGCGAGCTCGACTGCTTCGACCGCGTCTTCTACCGCTGGCGCCAGCACCGCATCAAGCGCAAGAGCGGCAACGTCGCCGACTTCTGCCGCCGCTGGGGCAAGAACTACCGCTACATGATCGGCTTCGACGCCGACAGCGTGATGACCGGCGATTGCATGGGGCGACTGGTGCGCCTGATGGAAGCCAACCCCGACGCCGGCATCATCCAGACCGGCCCGCGGGCGGCCGGCCGCGACACCTTCTACGCGCGCATGCAGCAGTTCGCCACGCGGGTGTACGGGCCGCTGTTCACCGCCGGCCTGCACTACTGGCAGCTCGGCGAATCGCACTACTGGGGTCACAACGCGATCATCCGCGTCGAACCCTTCATGCGCCACTGCGCGCTCGCCCGCCTGCCCGGCAAGGGCTCGCTGTCCGGCGAGATCCTCTCCCACGACTTCGTCGAAGCCGCGCTGATGCGCCGCGCCGGCTGGGGCGTGTGGCTCGCCTACGATCTGCCCGGCAGCTACGAGGAGATGCCCCCCAACCTCGACGACGAACTCAAGCGTGACCGCCGCTGGTGCCAGGGCAACCTCATGAACTTCCGGCTGTTTCTCTCGCGCGGCCTGCATCCGGCCCACCGCGCAGTGTTCATGACCGGGGTGATGGCCTATCTTTCGGCGCCGCTGTGGTTCCTCTCGCTGATCCTGTCCACCATCCTGCTGGCCATCCACACGCTCTCCGAGCCGCAGTACTTCGTCGAGCCCAACCAGCTCTTCCCGCTGTGGCCGGAGTGGCATCCCGAATGGGCGCTGGGCCTGTTCGGCGCCACCGCCACGCTGCTCTTCCTGCCCAAGGTGCTGGCGGTGATCCTGCTGCTGGTGAAGGGGTCGCGCGGCTTCGGCGGCGGCCTGCGGCTCATCCTCGGCGCGCTGCTCGAGACGCTGCTGTCGGCGCTCTTGGCCCCGGTGCGCATGCTCTTCCACACCCAGTTCGTGCTCGGCGCGCTGCTCGGCATCGGCATCACCTGGCGCTCGCCGCAGCGCGCCGACAGCGAAACCGGCTGGCTCGACGCCCTGCGCCGCCACGGCCTCCACTCCCTGCTCGGCATCGGCTGGGCCGGCTTCGTGTACTGGCTCAACCCGTCCTTCCTGTGGTGGTTGCTGCCGGTGGCCGGTGCGCTGGCCCTGTCGATTCCGGTGTCGGTATTCACCAGCCGCGTGTCGATCGGTCGCGGCCTGCGCGAGAACGGCATCCTGCTGATCCCCGAGGAATCGCAGACGCCACGCGTGCTGCGCACCCTGCGCGAGGAGATCGAGGCGGCGCCCGGCGCGCCCGGCTTCCGCGAGGCGGTGGTCGATCCGGACATGAACGCGGTGATCCGCGCAGTGGTCAACCGCCGCACCCGCTTCACCGCGGCCACGCGCGCGGCGCGGCGCGCGCTGGTCGAAGAAGCAGCGCTGCGCGGTCCCGAGGCACTCGACCGCGCGCAGAAGATGACCCTGCTGTCCGACGCCGATTCCCTTTACCAACTCCATCAGCGGGTGTGGACCTCGCCGGAAAGCCACGACGACTGGTACGGCCCCGCAGCCAGGCAGACCGATGCACAGACGACAATTCCTGAAGTACTCGGCGGCCCTCGCGGCAGCCTCCTCGCCGCTCTGCGCGCCGCTCGCGGCAGCAGCCACGCTCAAGCCGCTCGGTGAGCGCAAGCCCTTCGACTACGCCTGGCTCAAGGGTCGGGCGCGCACGCTTGCGGCGGCCGACTACGTGGCGACCCCGAAGATCACCGAGCCGTCGCTGAAGGCACTGAATTTCGACACCTTCAACGCCATCCACTTCAAGCCGGACCACGGCCTGTGGGCGGGCGAATCGCGGCTGTTCCAGGTGCGTTTCTTCCACCCCGGCTACCTCTTCGAGCGCCCGGTGCAGATGTACGAGGTGGTCGATGGCCTGGCCCAGCAGCTCGCTTACGACCCCGCCATGTTCGACTACGGCAAGAGCGGCGTGGACGGTCGCAAGCTGCCCGGCGACCTCGGCTTTGCCGGCTTCAAGCTGATCTTCCACACCGACCTGCAGCGCGATCTCGCCGCCTTCCTCGGCGCCAGCTACTTCCGCGCGGTGGGGGCCGAAATGCAGTTCGGCCTTTCGGCGCGGGCGCTGGCGGTGGATACCGGCCTGCCGCGAGCGGAAGAGTTTCCGCAGTTCACCCACTTCTGGTTCGAGCGCCCGGCGAAGGATTCCGGCCAACTCACCGTCTACGCGCTGATGGACTCGCCCAGCGTGGCCGGCGCCTATCGTTTCGTGATCGCCCCCGGCGCGGTGCAGGTCATGGACGTGGACGCTGCGCTCTACCCCCGCAAGGCCATCGAGCGGCTGGGTGTGGCGCCGCTCACCAGCATGTACCAGTACGGCGAGAACGACCACCGCAAGGCCTATGACTGGCGTCCCGAGATCCACGATTCCGATGGTCTCGCGATGCTCACAGGTAATGGCGAATGGATCTGGCGCCCGCTGCTCAACCCCGAGCACCTGCGCTTCAACTCCTACGCCGACCAGAGCCCGCGCGGCTTCGGCCTGATGCAGCGCGACCGCAACTTCGACCATTACCAGGACGACGGCGTGTTCTACGAGCGCCGCCCGAGCCTGTGGGTCGAGCCGCGTGGAGACTGGGGCAAGGGCGCGGTGCAGCTCATGGAACTGCCCACCGAGGACGAGACCTTCGACAACATCGTCGCCTTCTGGAACCCTGCCGAGCCCGCCCGGCCCGGCGAGGAACGGCTCTTCAGCTACCGTCTGCACTGGGGCGCGCACGCCCCGGTCGAACCCGCCGCGGCGCGGGTGATCGCCACGCGCACCGGCCTCGGCGGCGTGGTCGGCCAGCCGCGCAAGTATTTCTCGTGGCGCTTCGCCATCGACTTCGCCGGCGGCGACCTGCCAATGCTCGGCCACGAGGTCAAGGTCGAACCGGTGATCACGACGTCCGGCGGCGAGATCGAGCTCGCCTCGGCCCGCCCACTGCACGAGGTGAACGGCTACCGGGTGATGTTCGACCTCAAGCCCGTGACCGGCAGCCGCGAGCCGATCAACCTGCGGGTGTTCCTTCGCGCGGATGGCCGGGCGCTGTCGGAGACCTGGCTCTATCAGTGGAGCCCGCCCGGGCAGTAAGGAGGCTCAACGCAGGTGAACCGGCAGGGCGCGACCAACCCGCTGCGCGGTTTGACAGCACGGTCGCCGCCGACAAGTCGGGTCCCACGACCTGCGCCCCGAAATCCGTACCGCCCGGAAGTTCGCAACATCCTTATCAGCGGACCGGAAGGCGCCCGAGACAGCGACTTCCGGTGTGGGCAACCGCGGGCTCACCAGTCGCGGAACACGGAGCTACGCCTCCGAACAAAACCACAGCTTGTTCCCCTCGCTGTCCAGAAAGCTCCCCACAAGGAAGCTCCCGTCGTAGCACTCGACCGGATCGGGGATGGTGACTTCGCGGGCGCGCAGCCCGGCTTCGGTGGCACGCGCGTCGACGCATTCGAGGGTGATGCGTGGGTTGGGCTCGGCGGTGGGCTTTCCGTACCAGTCATCCTTGAGCATGAGGACAATATCGCCGAGCAGGTAGCCGACCTGCAGGCCCGCCTCAAAGGCAGGCTCGAGGCCGAGGACGCTCCCGTAGAAGTGCCTCGCACGCGCGACATCGCTGGCGGCAAGGGCGATGACCTTGACGCGTTTCAATCCAAGTGGGGCAGTAGGGGTCATGATGGTTCGCCGCTGAAGCGAGAGCCACGCGAAGCCGGATGGATGCTCCGGCAAGCGGGCAGGCCCGCTGAGGTCAAAGCGCCGCCAGCCCGGATGGGCGGCGGACAGTCGGATGCGCAGGGCGCCGGTCCGATTTTTCACCCTAGCACGCGGGGTGCGAAAGGCCAGAGCGCGGATGGAGGTGATCCGCTCGTCCGGAATGAAGGGCTCTTCCACCCCGGGAACATCAGACGATGTGGCCGAATCCTGCCTCGAATGTCCCTTCTCGCATCAGGGTGTACTACACTCCGGCCCGGTTTCGCCTGTCGCAGGCCTGCGCAGGCGGAAATTTCGAGTCTTGAATTCCCAGCCGGAGAACTTTTCCATGAGCGGCCTTCCTGAATGTCCCCAGTGCAACTCCTCCTATACCTACGAGGACGGCGTCATGTACGTCTGCCCCGAGTGCGGCCATGAGTGGTCCGCTGCGGACGCTGCGGCAGCCGAGGACGAGAAGGTGGTGAAGGATTCGAACGGCAACGTGCTGCAGGACGGCGACACGGTCACGGTGATCAAGGATCTCAAGGTGAAAGGCTCGTCCCTGGTGGTCAAAGTGGGCACCAAGGTGAAAAACATCCGCCTGGTGGAAGGCGACCACGACATCGACTGCAAGATCGACGGCATCGGTGCGATGAAGCTCAAGTCGGAGTTCGTGAAGAAGGCCTGAGTCGGCGGCTTGTGCTCCCCGGCTGGCGATGGATGAGGCGGATCGTGTTGTCTGGCGCAATGGACCACTTACGGAGCCATTCGGCGCGGCACTTCCCGAAGAGGATCCGGATGGTGATGGGGAAAAGTTTATCTTGAATCTGCGTTTTCCCGGCCAGTATTACGACCGGGAGAGTGGGCTGTTTTATAACTGGAACCGGTACTACGATGCGGGGACGGGGCGGTATTTGCAGTCCGACCCCATCGGGCTACAAGGAGGGTGGAATACCTACGCATATGTCGGGGGGAGCCCGATCAGCTACGTCGATCCGACGGGAGAGGTTGGTCTTGTCGGTGCGGGGTACGGCGCGATTGCCGGCGGCATCGGCGGGTGCATCTCCGGTGGATGGAGGGGAGCGCTCTACGGCGCAGGTGCGGGCGCGCTGGTTGGTGCTGTGAATCCGTGGGCATCGCATTGGGCCGGTGGGGCTGCCGGCGCAGCGGCAGCGAGCTTGCTGGGTCAAGGCGCAGGCAACTATGCGGCGGGGAAGAGCTTGAGCGACCCCTGCAATTACGACTTCACTGCAGCGGCGGGGGCTGCCGCGGGAGGCGCGTTAGGCGGACCTCTCAATCATGCGATTGGCCGCTATGGTCCGCAGATTCGACTCTCTGAAATCGGGAGGGCGGTCGGGAGTCAATCGGTGAGCCGATCGCCTGCGATGTCGCTGGGCGCCGCCGCCGAGGGCATCGCGGTTGGTGGCGGAGAACTTGCGGGGACCGGTCGGTGCAGTTTCAGCCGATAGGTAGCGGAGGACCTGCACATGACCTGGCTCCAGTTGTTGGCCTACTTCGCGGTTTGTACTGTTGCGCTGATGGCGGTTCTGGAAGCCTTCGCTTGGCTTCTCCGTCGCGTAGCTCTCCTGCCGCGCCCGCTTCCGCTGCTACTGGGGCTCCTGCTGTACGGTGTTGTCGCGTGCGCGTTCGCCCTGCCTCTCTTCGGGCTTGAGCTGGTCCAAGGGCCGAGCGCGTCATCCAGCGAGGCGATGCGGTCGGTGGGACTGGTGGGGTATCTGGTGTGTCTACTGCTTGCGGTTCTGTTCTTCAGGCGCCGGCACCTTGATACCTTGCAGGCGCTAGGTTACTTCCGGCCCAGATCGCGCCACTGACTTGAGTGGCGATGAAGAAGGTAGGCATTTGGATTGTTGCCGCCGCCGCTCTTGCGATCACTGCGCTGGTGGTGATCTACAGGCCTTCCGTGCAGGAGCAGCAGCGCGCTTGCGAGAAGCGCTGCGCTCCACGGATGGGTGTTTGGAAGCGTGATCCCAACTTCCCGGCGGCGCCAGCAGAATTAGGGGTCTGGTCTAGCGCAGCAGAATTAGGGGTCTGGTCTAGCATCATTGCACCCATCACCGACGGTATGCCCGCCTCTGACGGCGAACGGCCTCCGCAGACGATGGTCACGCCTTCGAAAAGATCGCATGCAGTGTAGCCGCGCTCCGCGCCACACGGTGGGCACACCCAGACGGTGCACCACGGGCGACGAGGTCGGTGACGAGCTTCTTGAGCGGGTCGAGCGGACTCACCTTGGCCAGGTCGACGCCACGCTTGCGAACCCGACCGATCGTTGCGCGGGTGAGGAAGACATATACTTCGAGACCGGCAGTGATCGCGCTGTTGGCAATGGTGAACGCAACGGACGAGCGTTCATGGTCGATGCCCTTGGTAACCACGATGACGAGTTCGCAAGCCTGGTCGGACGTGGAAACGGGTCTTTTCTCTGCGTCTGCAGGGGTGACGTTGGGCGCGGTCGTGCTGGCGCGCCGTGAAGCCAGCGCTCGGCAGCGAATACGGTTCGACGTGGAGTTCGCCGTTCTTGATCGAAGCGCCAAGGCGCGCTGTTCCTCAACGCCGACTTCCGCGAACCCTGGTGCCTGGCGATCTGCCACCTGGCCGGCTGCGGCAGGGACGGTGGCGCAACCGACGTGCGACATACCGTCGACATCGAGGTACCGCGGCTGACCCACGCGAGTCATGGGGCCACCGCCGATTAAGGGCAGGTGGTGCAGAATCGCACGATCGAATCGACGACGGAGGTGTCATGAACGCGTTCCCGGATTTCCGGCCGTGACGGCAATGCACTGCCAATCCGATCCACGCTCGCCGATGTTCGACCGGCTCTCGCCAAAACCGATGGCATGGCGTTCGCACCGCGCCGGTTCGTCCCGGAAGCGGGCGCCCTGCGGCATTGCCACTTCATGGAGAAGGTAACCGACGCCATGGTCATGGCAACCCGTAAGGCCTCATGCAGGTGCAAACAACTCCGTACAGGCGTCTCGGGCGAGTCCGATCGCATTTCCGTGGTCCGCGAGGCGATTCAATGCACGCATGTCGCGGATTCGGGGCATTCGCTGCGGATACGCGGATGAGCTTTTCCGACAGCGACGGCTTCCCGGCCGGCATGCACTCGCTCGGGCTTGCGACGCTGGGGACCACCGGCGTGTCGATGCCCACCGACGGCCAGGATTCGTGGCGGGCATTCGACGATGTACAGGTTCGCAAGGGCATGCTGATCGAGCAGGGTGGAAACAACCACGGCTACGAGTTCAACAACGGCATCCGC
The DNA here is from genome assembly GCF_009800965.1 of Cognatazoarcus halotolerans. Taxonomy (GTDB): domain Bacteria; phylum Pseudomonadota; class Gammaproteobacteria; order Burkholderiales; family Rhodocyclaceae; genus Cognatazoarcus; species Cognatazoarcus halotolerans. The sequence goes on from NZ_WUAF01000018.1 coordinate 28,077, forward strand.
TTCTACGATCCCGACAGCAATACCTCTGGCTACCTGCATCCGTGGGAGCACGGATCGGCGGCATACGTGCCCGGCTCGAGAGAGCCGGACGAGGTGATCATCACCTCGCAACCGCCGGACTACGTTTTCAAGAACGAGAAGGTCTACACCTACGACAACACCCACCAGATGTATCTGGCATCGGAAGACAAGCTGGTCGATTTGAGCGGCGTCGGCGGCGTTTACGATTTTGCAGCGGCGCGGTGGACGCATGGTTCCGCACCACCGTTCCGGACGCCTGCCCTGCGGATGAATCGGGCGGGCAATGCGGTGTTGGCTGGAAGCGGGCGAGTCCCGAGTACGACCAAGACCGATTTCGTCGACATGGATGCACTTGCTCTTTCGGCCTGGGGGGCAGGGGCCCAGTTTTACGATGGATTCAGGGCGTATGTCCCGGCGCTCGACATCGGCCTCTGGATCGGTGGCGGAACCGGTGGCGGCGGCGCCTATGTCGGTGTTCTTCGCCGCAACCGGGATTATCCGGCATCGTCGACCAGACCATGGATTGCGCGGGTGCGCGCGGCACCGGAAGCAGCACTGCCGGTCGGCTGCTGGTCCCGATCGATCTCGAACGGCGTGATGTTCGACGACGACAAGCTGTTCATCGGCGGCGGGCTGAGGCGTCACCACACCGCGGTCAATCAAGACTGTCAGATACTGGACCTTGCCCCGTGTGCAGAGGGAAATCTGCCGGTCGTTCTGACCACCTTCGTCGATGCGCTGGCAGCGCACGGGAACGACCACGGCATGTGTCAGTGGGTGCTGGATACGGCCCGCAAGCGCGTGATCAAGCTCGGGCGGCGACTTCTCGCGTGGCCGCTGGATGCGGGCGGCCCGTGGGAAGACATCACTCCGCCCGGCTGGCGACACGGATTCGGCGACACGAGGGGCTTCTACCACGCACCGCACGACCGCATCTATTTCAAGGGGCCGGCACTGGACGGGACCGGTCGAACCTCCGGTACGACGGCCCAGGCCAACGAGGTCCGCTACCTCGAATTCTGAGACGGCGGTGGCATGAAGGCCTCCGGCGGGCACTGCGGCTCCGGCCCGCAAACGCCGCGCGCAAGACGCCGGGCGTCAGCCGGCTGCGATTTGCAGGCCTTCAGGGCGCAGTATCGGTGGGAGGCGACCGCGGGGGCAATCCGGGCGTGAAAGGCTCGACCTTGTCCTGCTCGGCGGGATCATTGCGGGCGACGACGGCGCGCGCCGGTTCGGTGGCGCTCAGGTTGATCGCCTCGTGGGGAACACCCGGCGGCACGAACAGGAAATCTCCCGCCTCGCTGATGACTTCGTGCTCGAGCTCGAAGCCCCAGCGGGTGCACACTCGCCCCTCGAGCACGTAGATCCCGGTTTCATAGCCGACATGAATGTGGGGCTCGGCGCGGGCGCCTGGCGGAATCACCACCAGATGCATCGACAACCCGGTCGCCTCGACCGTCTGCCCGGAGATCCCGATGAAGTACGGAAGACGCTGGCGGGTGAGCACTTCACGCTCCGGCCTCAGGCCCCGGACGCTGGCTTCCCTGGCTTTCATATGGCAACTCCGCAAGCTACGGTACGACGTTCGCAGGCCACGCATGGCCTTCAGCCGGCACGCTCCGCACCACAAAACACCACGGTAAAGTCGTAGCGCCGCCAGCCATCGGCTCTTCCCCGGGGCGCGGGCTTCATCCCGGATCGCACCCATCGTCCCGGTAGGAAGTATAGACCGGCGGGTGCGGCCGCAAAGCTTGATCCCCGGCCCGATGAGGGCGTGCCCGGGGCTCGCAAGGATTCGCAGCAGGCGTGCCGCCCGCCTGCTAGTGTGATTGGAGGCGGACAGCAGTCCATTCTTGACGACTCGCGATGGAGCAGGCACATGGCGGACATCTTCGTCAGTTACCGGCGTGGCGACAGCGCCGGTCACACCGGCCGGCTGGTCGATTGCCTGATTCGTCACTTTGGCGGCGAAGCGGTTTTCCAGGACGTCCAGTCGATCCGGGTCGGCAGCCGCTGGGACGATGCAATCCGCGAGGGGGTTCGCGGCTGCCGCGTACTCGTCGCCGTGATCGGGCGGGACTGGCTGTCGCCGGGCAGCGACGGACTGCGGCGGATAGACGACCCGCAAGACCCGGTCAGGCAGGAAATCCTCGCCGCACTCGAACGTGGCGTCGCGGTGGTTCCGGTACTGGTCGAAGGCGCCCGGATGCCTGCCGAGACGGCGCTGCCCGAAGATTTGAGAGCGCTCGCGCGCTGGCAGGCCCACGAACTGTCGGACTCGCGTTGGGCCTTTGATACCGAAAGGCTCATGCAGATGATCGAGCGCGTCATCGGCGTTGCGCCAGTCGAGCGTACGGCAGCCGGCGGTGCCGGCACGGGCGGCTCGAGGCTTGCCGTCACCGGTGTCGCCGGCCTCGCCGTACTCGTCGGCGCCGCATGGCTGATGTGGCCGGCCGCTGGCGTAGTCGAGCACACACCGCCGCCGGCGGATGCACCGATGACGTCTCCGCAACCGCCGCTCGCCCCTGTGAATTTCGAGGGCAGCTGGTACGACGAAGACGCCGCCAACTGGAACATCAATGTCAGGCAGGACAAGGTGGAGATCAACCACACGGCCCCCGGCAGCGGCACCTCCATCGGATACGCCGAAGGCACGATCCGCGACCGCACGATCAGCTTCGATTACGTCGTGATGGCGCCCGACGAGCCGCACCTCAACGGCCAGCTCGTTCTCTCCGACGACGGCAGCCGGCTCACCGGCGTCTTGAGTGACGTCAGGAACGGCGGTAACACGAGGGTACTGCTGCACCGGCGAAGCCGCTGAACCGCCCTGTCACGACCCGGCGGGCGCCGGGGCTGCGGCGAAGCCGGCCCCGTTCAGGAGAGATGCAGCACCAGCCCGGACGGCTGGGTCAGCAACGGAATCGCAATGAAGGAAAACGTGCCGACGGCCAACAACAGGCCGGCAACGACAGCGGTGAACTCGCGAAAGAAACGGGTCTGGTGAAGTTTCATCTTGTGGTGCTCCGGTGGTTTCGATCGGCCCGTCCGGGCTTTCCGGACGACATGCGCACAGGATGCGCCGGGTCGGCTGAACCCCGCTTTAAGACACCGTTCACTTCCGGTTAACGTGACGGACATTCCCCGTCGATCCACTTGTCGTGCGCGGCTGGTCGCGCAGGCCCCGTGTCGCTCCATGCCGGCCGGGCGCCGCCACTGGATGCGCGGTGCGCGTTCGGCCGCGCCTCAGTCCGCCGGGAAGATGCTGTCTTCCTGGCTTTTGGTCTCGCCCAGCTCCAGATCCGAATAATCGACCGCATACTTGACCAGCGCCGCGCGGCCTTCCACCTTCAGCTTGCGCCGCAGGTTCAGGCGATGGGATTCGACAGTCCGGATCGAGGCACCCAGCCTGAGCGCAATTTCCTTGTTCGAGTGGCCGTGTCCCAGCAGATCGAGAACCTCCTTCTCCTTGGGTGTGAGATCCTGGTGCGGTTGCGGCAGCGACGCGCAAGTGCTGACCATGGCCGCGACTCCGGGACTCAGGTAGGTGCCTTCGCCGGTGACCGAGCGGATCGCCTCGATCAGGTGGTCCGCGGGATCGTCCTTGAGGACGTAAGCACGCGCGCCGAGCGCCATTGCGCGCTGCACGTAGGCGGCATCCTTCAGCATCGAAAGCACCAGCGTGCGAATCCGCGGGAAATTTTCGGCGAAATGCGCAAGCAGCGTGATGCCGCTTGCATCGGGCATGCGTATGTCGGTGATCACGATGTCCGGTCGCAGATCGGACGCCAGCCGCACGGCCTCGTTCATCGAGGCCGCTTCGCCGACAACCTCGGCTTCCGACAAGGCCTCGAGGCGGGCGCGGATGCCGTCACGGACGAGCGGATGATCGTCGACGAGGATCACCCGGGGGGCGCCGAACGACACCATCAGTGCGTCTCCCCGAGCGGAAGGCTTGCTTCGATCAGCGTGCCGCCCGAATCGGACTTGACCGAAAAGCGCCCCATAAGGCTCTCGATCCGTTCGCGCATGTTGCGCAAACCGATGCCGCTGCGCTGATCCGCCTGGACACGCTTCAGATCGAAGCCACGACCGTTGTCCCTGATCGACAGCACGACATGCCGCTGCGAAAAACCGAGCGTGATCGTCACCCGGGTGGCATGCGCGTGGGCGTGGATATTGTTGATCGCTTCCTGGACCACGCGGAACAGCGCCGTGCTCTTGCTCGTGGACATTTCGGACGGCGTGCCATGCTCGACGAGCTGCACGTCGAGGTCGTGTTGTTCGCGTAATTCCTTGACCAGCAGACGCAGAGCGGGCAGCAGGCCGAGGTCATCGAGCAAGACCGGCCGCAGGCCGTGGGACACACGCTGGATCTCGCCCAGTGCTTCGTTCAGGCGGGAAATGCCGCGTTCCATCAGACCGGCCCGCGGAGGCGGCGCGGCGGCAACGTCGGCAGGGCGCGTCTGTCCTGCCAGGGCAGCCTCGAAGAAGTACTTGGACGAGACCAGCACCTGAACGACGCCGTCATGCAACTCCCTGGCCACGCGCACGCGCTCCTCTTCCTGCGAGCCGACAACCCGGCGCGCGAGCTGACGCAGCTTCTCGCTCGAGACATGATGGCTGCGCAGGTTCATTCCGAGGCCGGCAATGCCGATCAGGGCGATCGACACGGCGGCAACCAGCACGATCTTGTTCAGGGTGCTCTGGATGTTCTCGCGGGCGAGAACCTCGATCTGCTCCTGGACCTCGGATACCTCGTCCATGTAGATGCCGGTGCCGATCGTCCAGTGCCATTCGTCTATGGGTTCGACATAAGAGGTCTTGCGGATCTGGCTCTGCGACGAGGGCTTTCGCCAGTCGTAGCTGACCAGCCCGCCGCCATCCTTGGCCTTGGCGAGGATCAGCCTCGCCTGGGCCTGTCCTTCGGGCTCGTCGGGATCACAGAAATCGACCCCGCTGATTCCCATCTGCGAAGGGTCGAGCAGGAGGCGTCCATGCCTGTCATATGCGAAGAAGTAACCATCCTTGCCAAATCGCATCTGTGAAAGCAGCTTCAGCGCTTCGCGCTGCAGGACCCGAACGTCCTGGTCCGAGCGGGCAAGCTGCTGGATCATCGATCTGGCAAGCTGTACATACTGCTTCAGCTCGCGCTCCATGCTGCGGTTATGCGCGGTCCAGACCAGCTCGCTTTCGCGCTTGACGAGATCCAGCGCCTCCTTCCGGGCGACGTATGCCATCGAAGCCAGGGCCACGATCTCGAGAATGATCGACAGCAGTAGGATCCGTTTCAGCTTCATCGCTGGTTACGCTCGCAAGATGCTCGTGGACAGATCGGGACAAGCGGTATGGTGCTGGAATGCGTACGGGTTCCGCTCAACCGAGGGCACTCGAACTCGGCCAGCCGCCCGGCGCAGGGCGGCACGCATCGTTCATGAAAATTGCCTTGATCATCTGGCAATCGGCGGCCGCTGTCCAGCCCCCCACGAGGATCAGCCGATCTCTGAATTAGGTGTAGATGAGGGCATTTCCCACTGAAATAAGGGGTTTCGGCCGCACGATAATGACAAGCGGGAAAATATCGCGGCAGCCTGGAGAGCGCCTTCAAGGACCCTGCCACGCCGGCTGCGTACTACTGCGTAGGGGAACTGGAACATAGACACGTCCTGCCCGATTCCTAGAATTCGTCGTGCAGAAAGCGGTCCCGTCAGCACAAGGGGCTGGATCACATCAATCGATAAAGATGGAGAAGAGACATGCAAGACGCTAGTGGCAAACAGCTCGAATCATCGGTCGGATTGACCAACCTCTCGCTCGAAGACGAGGCACGGTGGTCGGTCAAGCGACGTGATTTCCTCAGGATGCTGGGCTATGGCGCCAGTGCGGCAGCCCTTGGCCCGCTGATGGCAGGGTGCGGCGGCGCGAACGGGCAGACAACCGTCGAGGGCCTCAGAGCGAAGCTTGTCCAGGACGAAGCCTTCTGGACCGATGTGCAGAACATGTTCGTACTGCGTACCGACAAGACCTACATGAACATCGGCACCGCCGGCTCGATGCCGGAGGTGGTGCTCTCGGTGTTCCAGGAAGAGAACTTCGCAAAGGCGGCCGACTCCCTGAACGGCTACGGGACTCATGCCGACCTGCGCGCCCTCGTGGCACCGGGCTTTGGCGTCGATAGCGATGAACTGGCGTTCTCGGCCAACACCTCGTCCGGCATGTGTCATGCAATTCTTGGGATCGACTGGCAAGCCGGCGACGTGGTGGTAACGACCAACCACGAACATGGCGGCGGCGATACGCCACTGGCGATCGCGGTCGATCGCTTCGGCATCGAAGTCTCGCGGATCAGCATGCCGGTCGGTAACAATCAGAGCGCGGCCACCTACGTCGAGCTCTTCGACGAACGCATCCGGGCGTTGAAGGCACAAGGCAAGCGGGTTCGCGCGATGATGTGGTCGTCGCCCACCTACAAGACGGGCACCATGCTGCCGATCGCCGACCTGATGGAAGTGGTGAAGACGCACGAGCTGATCAGCATCGTCGATGGCGCGCACCTTCCGGGCATGATGGCGTATGACTACGGCGCGCTCGGCGTCGATTTCATGTCGGGTGCCGGACACAAGTGGCAGTGCGGCCCCGGTTCGACCGGCATCCTGATCATCCGCAACAAGATTCGCTCCTCCAACCCCCTGCCCTTGCCCAACTGGTACCCGGTCCATACCAGCTACTACAACACCACGCCCCGTACCACCAACGGCACGGCGACCTATGACGTGGCAGCCAGTGTGACCACCTGCGGCAGTGTGCATACGCCGATGTTCAAGGCGCTGGTCAGGGCCTGCGAACTGTGGGACACGATCGGCCGCAAGAAGATCGAGACCTACGACCTGACGCTCTCGTCCTATCTGAAGGAGAAGATCGTCGAACTGTGGGGTGTCGACGCACTGTATTCCCCGAAGGACGACCCGAAGCTGCTGTCCGCGCTGACGAGCTTCAATCCGTTCAGGAACGCCAACGACATCATGGACCAGGCGAAGTCGTCCGAGTTCGTTTCGCGGATGCTCGCGGACTATTCACCCGGATTCGTCATCCGCAACGCCGGATTCGATGTCATCGGCGCGCCTTCCCAGCATTACGGCGTACGCGTATCCACCCATCTCTGGCAGGACGCCAACGATGTCGACCGCCTCGTCGCGGCGATGTGGGAAGTCTCGAACGCCATGGCCTGACCGGACCATCACGCCTCAATTCTCTTCAAGGACACTCTGGATGAATATCAAATCGACAATTCGCACGGCGATTGTGCTCGCGGGCCTCACGGCCCTCGGGGCCCAGGCCGACGAAAACGCAATTCGCGCGGTCTCGTCGCCCGACGCACCCAAGGCCATCGGACCCTATTCGCAGGCGGTGCGGGCGGGCTCGGTGCTCTATCTGGCCGGCCAGATCCCGATCGATCCGAAGACGGGCACGCTCATGAAGGATGCGCCGATCGAGGATCAGACACGCCTCGTGCTCGAGAACCTCAAGGCGGTGCTGGCGGCCGACAACATGACGCTGGCAAATGTGGTGTCTACCACCGTGTTCATGAAAGACCTCAATGAGTTCGGCAAGATGAACGAGGTCTACGGCACCTACTTCAAGACCACCCCGCCTGCACGTGCCACCGTCCAGGCCGCGCGTCTGCCGAGGGACGTCGCGGTCGAGATCAGCGCGATCGCGGTCAAACCCTGACGCGTTCCTTCGCCTGACCCTCGGGAGTGAAACCAGGCCCGGTTCCACACCCGCGGGCCCTGTGAGGCACGCCGTCGAACATTCCGACAATCGATTTAACGCAGGCGTTGTGGCGGTCCGCAGGAAGGGGCCGCCACAACGCTTTTCGGTGCATCACTGCGCAGGTACATCGACGCCGTGTGCCGCCAGCCAGTGCGTATCGATCTGCCATCTCACCGACTCGATGCCGGGTTGGGCCTGCACGATGCCTTGCGCCTCCGACTGCGCTGCGGCGAGATCCTTCTGTGCCGCGATGAATGTCGGATTGTTGGCATTCATCACATCGATCCCAGGGTGGATCGCCGCGATGAACCTGGTCACAGGAACCTCAAAGCTCCGCGGCGAACCCATCACGGCGGTCTTGCCGTCCACCCGGATCACACGAAATGGATAGGGATAACTTTTGAGATGTTCGCTGGCCTGCGCAGCGATCGCCGCATTCAGTTCGCGCGCACGCGCATCGGGCCGCTGGATGAACCAATCGACCACGAAAGCGACAAGCAGCGCAAGAACGATCCATTGCCACACGGGCAACCTGGGAAGGGCTTTCATGACTGTATTCCTGAGGATGGATGGCCTTGCTCGCGACGCTCGCCTGGCGGCCACGTACCGGCGCTTCGGCAGCGCGCAAGCGAAATATCGACATCATAGCCGGCCGGCGTGACGGTGCCGCTTGACGGGTTTCCCCGTCTCCACCCGGGCGGCTGAATCTTGTTCATTTGCTTTCCGGCGGCGGGGAGGGCTGCGTCGTATCGCGCCAGAAGCGCTCCATCGCGATGTAGAGGTAGGACCCGGACCAACCGATCAGCAGCAGACCGTTCAGCGTTTCGGAACCGGCCAGCAAACGCAGGCTGCCGGCCGGCACGAGGTCGCCGTAGCCCAGCGAAGTGTAGGTTTCGGTCGAAAAATAAACGGCGGTGCTGAGGGATAGATGGGACATGCCCACCATGCTGCCCGCGCCGATCGCGACCAGTCCCCACAGGCCGAGCGCGTAAAGAAAGATCTCCGTGAAGTGGGCAAGGAAGGTGCCACCGATCACCAGCAGCAGCTTGAAGCGCGAGGGCATCGTGAGCCTTGGCAACAGGCGCGACAGGGCCGAAAGAACCTCGAAATGCAGCAGCGTGCTGAGCAACAACAGCACGGTGCAGGCGAACGAGATCGACAGCATGCTGGGCTCTCCTTGAGCTCGGATGCGGCGGACGGCCGCTTCCGAAAGTTCCGGTACGGCAAATCAACCGCGCATCGCGATGTATCTGGAAAGCCGAATCATGCACCCATCTGCAAAGCGGGGACGAAATGCGCATGCCGCAGGCGCTCCCGGGCGCTGCGCCTGCGCACGCGGCAACACCCGACATCTCGCCGCGAACATGGATCTCGGCGGAAATCGGCCAGCCGGCCGCAACGCCCCGGTCCGCCAACGCGGCGTATCATCGCGCCATGAAAACCGCTCTCGCCATTGCGCTCGCCGTCCTCGTGCTGCTGTTCATCGGCGCGCGCTTCGGACTACTGGGCGGCACCGCACCAAACGACCTTGGCGTGCGCAACGGCCGCCTCAAACCCCCGTCCCTGACCCCCAACAGCGTGAGCAGCCAGTCCCGGCTGTACCCGGAGCACCCCCAGCACGAGGCGGCATGGATCGCGCCCTTCCCGCTGCGCAATGGCAACGGGCCAGCCTCAATCGCGGCGCTGGCAGGGGTACTGCGGTCGATGCCGGGCGTGACGTTGGTGGAAGCACGCAACGACTACCTGCGTGCCGAGGCGCGGACCCGCTGGCTGAGGTTCGTGGATGATCTGGAGTTCTGGTTCGATCCATCCAGCGGGATGATCGAGGTGCGCAGCGCGAGCCGTCTCGGGCAAGCGGATTTCGGGGTCAACCGGCAGCGCGTCGAGACGATCCGCAAGGCCTGGCTGGCACTGCCGCAATGAGCGCTGCGAATCCTCGATGACACCACCGCGACACCTCGCCTCGGCGATTGCCCCCAACCCGAAACACACGAGCCTTCCATGACCGCATTTCGCTCCCTCTATCCCCCCATCGAACCCTATGCCAGCGGCCTGCTCGACGTGGGCGACGGCCACCGCGTCTACTATGAGCGCGTCGGCACACCCGGCGCCAAGCCGGCGGTATTCCTGCACGGCGGCCCGGGCGGCGGCATTTCGCCCGACCACAGGCGGCTGTTCGATCCGGCGCGCTACGACGTGATGCTTTTCGACCAGCGCGGCTGCGGCCAATCGACGCCCCATGCCAACCTCGAGGCGAACACCACCTGGCACCTGGTGGCCGACATCGAGCGCCTGCGCGCGCTGGCCGGCGCGGAAAAGTGGCAGGTGTTCGGCGGCTCGTGGGGCTCGACGCTGGCGCTGGCCTATGCCGAGACGCATCCGCAACGCGTCAGCGAGCTGATCCTGCGCGGTGTCTACACGGTGACCCGGGCGGAGCTGGACTGGTATTACCAGTTCGGCGTCTCGGAGATGTATCCAGACCGCTGGGAAGGCTTCGTCGCGCCGATTCCGGAAACGGAGCGCGGGGACATGATCGCCGCCTACCGCAAGCGCCTGACCGGTGAAGACCCGGTGGCGCGGATCGAGGCGGCACGCGCCTGGAGCACCTGGGAGGGCAGCACCATCAAGCTGCTGCCCGATGCGGACTTTGCCGCAGGCTTTGGCGAAGACCGCTTCGCGCTGGCCTTCGCGCGCATCGAGAACCATTACTTCAGCCACGGCGCCTGGCTGGAGGAAGGGCAGCTGCTGCGCGACGCGGGCAAGCTCGCCGGCATCCCCGGCACCATCGTGCATGGCCGCTACGACATGCCCTGTCCGCTGCGCTACGCCTGGGCTCTGCACAAGGCTTGGCCGGAAGCGGATTTTCATCTCATCGAAGGCGCCGGTCACGCCTATTCCGAGCCCGGCATCCTGGATAAGCTCATCCGCGCGACCGACCGCTACGCCGCCAAGGCATGACGCGGTGCGGATGGCACCGGGCATCACCGCCCGGCGCCATCCGCTTGTGCTCAGCCGCCTTGCTGCAGCTGCCTGACCGCTTCGGTGGTCAGCGGCTGGCCGCCGATGCCCCATTGACCGCTGGCCACTTCGAGCACGCGCACCCAGGTGACGCCGCGCATGTTCTCGCCTTCGATCGAGACCATGGTGTCGGTGATCTTCTCGATCATCTGCTTCTTCTGATCGTCGTTGAACACGCCCTTGATGAGATGGATATCCACGAGAGGCATTTTCTTGCTCCTTTGATTGGTGATTGTGTTGGGTAGTCTGCCGGGCGGACCGGGCCCGGCGCCGGTTCAGCGGGTGATGACGATTTCGAGGTAGTCCGCGGGGGCCACCATCGAGCCGTCTTCGGCCACGTTGTGTGTATCGATGAGCCGCAGGATGTCTTCCGCCAGCGAGGCCGCGGCGGTTTCGTCGAGGGCCAGGAAGGCCTTGTGCGTCGGGCCGTAGTAGGTGCGGAACACCTCCAGGAAGTGCGCCGGCGAGCGATAGCGGAAGGCGAACTGGCGACGTGTCACACTGACGTCGCGAACCTTGCCGCCGAACTGCGCCTGCAGGAACGCCTCGGTGCCCCAGGCGGCCGGCGAACTCACCCCGGCCGGCGGCGGAAGGTAGCGACCGATGGTCTTGAAGAGCTGGCCGACGAAGCCTTCGGGCGTCCAGTTCGCCAGCCCGATGCGCCCGCCCGGACGGCACACCCGCAGCAGCTCGGCCGCAGCGCGGGGCTGGTCGGGGGTGAACATCACGCCGAAGGTCGACATCACGTTGTCGAAGCTGGCATCGGCGAAGGGCAGGTTCTCGGCATCGGCGATGCGGTAGTCGATGTCGAGCCCATCGGCGCTGGCCCGCACCTGCGACTGTTCGAGCAGGCCGCCCACGTAGTCGGTGGAGGTCACCCGGCAGAAGCGCCGCGCGGCAGCCAGGCTGGCGTTGCCGTTGCCTCCTGCCACGTCGAGCACCGAGTGGCCGGAGCGCAGATCCATGGCTTCGCACAGCTGCTCGCCGGTGATCTGCAGGGTGACGCCGACCCGGCCGTAGTCGCCCGAGCCCCAGGTGGCCTGCTGCCTGGCCTTGAGTGCGGCGAGATCGGGCTGGGCGGCGGCACGTGCAACTGCGTCGAGTTCGGCTTGCTGGACCATCGTGTTCATGTGCATTCTCCTTGTCATCCTCTGTCGAAAGGTGTCGAGTCCGTTGTCTGACTCGATGGAGACATGCTATGCAGCGCCGTGCGGCTGAACTACTGTAGAACCTGTAGCAAGCCACTACACAAAATGTAGTTCTCCACTACACCTTTGCCGACTGCCCCGATAGCGACACGCGAGCGGCCCGAGCAGCCCCCGACACAGGAGACGAGGCATGGAATACGGACAGTTTTGCCCGATCGCCAAGGCGCTGGAGATCGTCGGCGAAAAATGGACCGTGCTGATCATCCGCGAACTGCTGATGGGCGGCTCCCGCTTCAACGAGCTGCAACGCGGGCTGTGCCTGATCTCCCCGACCATCCTCAACAAGCGCCTGGCCACGCTGGCCGAGCACGGCCTGGTGCTCAAGAAGAAGCTCCCCGGCCAGCAGGGCTACGCCTATTACGCGACCGAGTCGTGCAAGCAGCTGCTGCCGGTGATCAAGTCACTCGGCGACTGGGGCATGCGCTGGGCCAGGGACGGCCTCACCGACCGCGACTTCGATGTCGGCCTGCTGATGCTCTACCTGGAGCGCAGCATTCGCACCGACCAACTCATCGGCGAGCAGACCGTCATCCATTTCAGGTTCACCGATGTGAGCGAGATGGCCAACTGGTGGATCGTCGCCACCCCGGAGGAGGTCGAGGTCTGCCACAAGGATCCGGGCAAGGACGTCGATGTCTATTTCACCTGCGCGGTGCGCACCATGGTGGAGCTGTGGATGGGCGATCTCTCCTACCGCAAGGCCTTGCGCGCGGAGCAGATCAAGGCGGTCGGCGCGCCGGTGCTGACCCGCGACATCTTCTCCTGGCTCTCGCCGAGCGTGTTCGCCGACCTGCCGCCAGCTGAAGAGATCCAGTAACGGGCGGCGCCAAACCGCCGGCCAAATACCTCGCACGCCAGCAACCCGAGGAGAGTCATGCGCTTCTCCGTGAGCCACGAAACGCTTTATCGCTACTCGGTGCCGGTTGGCCTCGCGCCACATCTGCTCAGGCTCACGCCGCGCCCGGATGCCGGCCGCCTGCTGATGCGCGAGCTCACCGTGGACCCTTGGCCCGCACTGCGGCTGGAGGAGTTCGACGCCTTCGGCAACCCGGTCACGCGGGTCGAGTTCGTCGGGCAGTTCTCCTCTCTGCGGGTCGAGAGCCGCTTCCTGCTCGACACCATCCCCCCGCCACGCGGTTTGATGCCCGTGCTGTCGCCCCTGCCCTGGGCCTTCCCGCTGAATGACGGCCTCGACGTGTATCGCAGCCAGCCGTGGGTGGATGCCGCGGTGGCGCAGTTCGCGCATGGTCTGGCGAGCCAGGTGGGCCATTCGCCGATGCCCTTCCTGGAACTGCTCAACCGGACGCTGCACGACACCGTGGATGGCCGGGCCCGCGTCAGCGGTGATGCGCAGTCGCCGGCACAGACGCTGACAAGCGGACGCGGGGCCTGCCGCGACGTCACCGTGCTGTTCATGGCCGCCTGTCGCTGCTTCAACCTGCCGGTGCGCTTCGTAAGCGGCTACCATGCCCCGCCCGGCACACCCGAAGGACCGGGCGACCTGCATGCCTGGGCCGAGGTGAGCCTGCCGGGCGTCGGCTGGCTGGGCTGGGATCCCACCAATGGCATCCCGGCCGGTGAAGCTCATGTGGCCGTGTGCGCCACGCCGGAGCAGGCCGGGAGCATGCCGGTGGAAGGCGGCTTTTTTGCGAACGGCGTGACCGCAACGCTGGATTTTCGGGTACTGATCGCCACCGCTTGAGCCTGCCTGCGCGACGAGGACCGGCGTGCAGCGATTTGGGCCATCGGCCACGGTCGGGTAGGATGGCCCGCTCAACCAAGCGGAGCATCCGGCGATGGCCACCCTCGAACTGACTGCCGACAACTTCAACCAGACCCTCGAAAACAACGGGATCGTCTTCCTGGACTTCTGGGCAGCGTGGTGCGCCCCCTGCCGCGGCTTTGCCCCGACCTACGAGGCCGCTTCCGAGGCCAACCCGGACATCGTCTTCGGCAAGATCGACACCGAAGCCCAGCAGGAACTCGCTGCAACCTTCCAGATCCGCTCGATCCCGACCATTGCGGTCATCCGCGAGGGTGTCATGGTGTTCCGCGAATCGGGCGCCCTGCCGGCCAGCGCCTTGAATCAGGTGATCGACGGGGTGCGCAATCTCGACATGGACGAGGTGCGTGCGCAGATCGCCGCGCAGCAGGCGGGCGAACAGCAGGCCTGAACGGCAGGGCGGTCGGCCGCGCCACAAGCGGAAACCGGGCCGAAGCCCGGTTTCGTCCCGACCGTGCCCCACGCGCTCAGGCGGTGGCGATCTTCTGGCCGTGCTCCCGGGTGGCGTGGAAGCTGACCTTGGGCCACTTTTCCATGGTCACGTCGAGGTTGTAGCGGGTGCTGGCCAGATACACCGGGTTGCCATCCACGTCGGTGCCGAGGCGCATTGACTGCTCACGCTCGAAGTTCCGGCGGGTCAGTTCGTCCGGGAAGGTGAGCCATCGCGCGGTGTAGATCTCGGCCGATTCGAAGATCGCATCGACCTTGTACTCGTCCTTGAGCCGCTGCGCCACCACCTCGAACTGCAGCTGGCCGACCGCGCCGAGCAGCATGTTGCCGCCGATCGCCTCGAACACCTGGATCGCGCCCTCTTCGCCCAGCTCCTGCAGGCCCTTCTGCAGCTGCTTGGCCTTGAGCGGATCGCGCAGGCGGGCGGCACGGAAGAGCTCCGGCGAGAAATACGGGATGCCCTTGAAACCGAGCGCCTCGCCTTCGGTCAGGGTGTCACCGATCTGCAGCTGGCCATGGTTGTGGATGCCGATGATGTCGCCGGCCACGCCGTCTTCCTTGTGCACCCGCTCGTTGGCCATGAAGGTCAGCGCGTTGGCAAGCTTCATCTCGCGGCCGAGGCGCACATGCCTGACCTTCATGCCCGAACTGTAACGGCCCGAGCAGATGCGGAAGAAGGCGATGCGGTCGCGGTGCTTGGGATCCATGTTGGCCTGGATCTTGAACACGAAGCCGCTGAACGGTGCCTCGGCGGGTTCGACCATGCGGCTGCCGGCATCGCGCGGCTGCGGCGGCGGCGCCCACTCGACCAGCGCATTGAGGATCTCCTGCACGCCGAAGTTGTTGATACCCGAGCCGAAGAACACCGGGGTCTGCTTGCCGGCCTGGAAGGCGGCGAGGTCGAAGGGCGCGCTGGCCCCCTGGATCAGGTCGACATCGTCGCGCAGCTGCTGGATCTCGCCCGGGAACTGGGCGTCCAGCGCCGGGTTGTCGAGACCCTTGACGATCTCGGCGGTACTGCGCTTCTCCTCGCCCGCGGCAAAGCGCAACAGCTGGTCGCCGAGCAGGTGGAAGACCCCGCGAAAGGTCTTGCCCATGCCCAACGGCCAGGTGATCGGGGCGCACTCGATCTTGAGCACGTCCTCGATCTCTGAGAGCAGCTCGAAGGGCTCGCGCACCTCGCGGTCGAACTTGTTCACGAAGGTGATGATCGGGGTGTCGCGCAGGCGGCAGACATCGAGCAGCTTGATGGTCTGCGCCTCCACGCCCTTTGCCGCGTCGATCACCATCACCGCCGCGTCGACCGCGGTGAGCACCCGGTAGGTATCTTCCGAGAAGTCCTCGTGACCCGGGGTGTCGAGCAGGTTGATGGTATTGCCTTCGTACTCGAACTGCATCACCGAGCTGGTCACCGAGATGCCGCGCTGCTTTTCAACTTCCATCCAGTCCGAGGTGGCGTGACGTGACGACTTGCGCGCCTTGACTGTACCCGCCATCTGGATTGCGCCACCGTACAGCAGCAGCTTTTCGGTGAGCGTGGTCTTGCCCGCGTCGGGGTGGGAGATGATCGCGAAGGTGCGGCGCTTTTTCACGTCGCGCAGCAGTTCGGGCGGAAACGGGGTCTGACTCATGACGGGTCCGGAAAATGCGAAGCCGCCGGGGCTGCACTCCTGGCGGCAAGAATCCGCGATTCTATCAAGGAACCCGCGCGCTTCCGCAGATTCCTTCGCGCCCCTGCGGCGAGGACAAGGCCTGGCGCGATGGCGCATACTCCGCTACCGGAACCTGAATCCCCGGGAGTCTTGCCGATGCGTACCCTGTGCATACTCGCCCTGCTGGGCAGCCTCACCGCCTGCGGCGTTGCCGATTCCGGCGCTGGCGCGGTAGCGGCCGCCGCCGCGAAAGCCAAGGAGGCGAAGGAAGCCGAAGCCCTGGAGGCCAACATCGAACGACAGCTCGGCCACGCCCGCGAGCTTGAGCGCGACCGCATGAAGGCCCTCGAAGAAGCCAACCGCTAGTCCGCCCGGACCGGGCTCACGCCCCGTCCGGCGCCCCCTCCGCGGGATCACGGTGCTGGTGCGGCGTACGCGTGCTGGTTAGACTGACGGCATGGACGTCTCCATGGCGAGACGCCGGCGCCCATCACCGGAAAGATTCCTGCGAATGACCTTCGCGACTGCGTTGCCTACTCTCAGCAGCAGCCTGCTTCGCCGCGCATCGGTACTGGTACTGGTGTGCGGGCTGGCATTCGGTGCGGCCTTTCACTACCTGGTCATCGCTCCGGCCACCCGCAGCTTCGCCGCGACTTCGCTCGACCAGGCAAGCAGTCGCGTTTTCGATCTGCTGGAACGTGACCTCAGGACGGCCGAAGCCTTGCTGTCGACCGGTCTGGAGTGGGGCCGCAGCGGGCTCATCCGGGTCGGCGATCGCGCGGGCTTCATTGGCCTGATGGCCCCGCTGCTGGCGACCCAGCCGCGCATCGCGGGCACCCTTCTGGCCGACGAGGATGGCCGCGAACTCTTCCTGCTGCGCGATCCCGACGGTTGGCGCAGCCGCTCCACCACGCCGGAAAGCATCGGCCGGCGCAGCGAATGGCAGCGCTGGAACACCGCGCTCGAGGCCACCGGCGCCGAATGGCATGTGAGTGACTACGATCCGCGCAGCCGGCCCTGGTTCGTCGGTGCGCTGGCCCTGGCCAGCGATCGGGGCTTTCACTGGACCGCCCCTTACCGTTTCTACACCGCGCGCGCGCCGGGGCTGACCGTATCCGGAAGCTGGCAGGACGGCGACGGGCGCCGCCACATCCTTGCCTTCGATCTATTGCTGAGCGAGCTCGGCCGGCAGACACACCTGCTGTCGATCGGCAGCTCGGGCGGTGCCGCGCTGCTTTCGGCAAGCGACGAGGTTCTGATCGCGCCTCACGGCACCACGCCCACCTTGCCGGAAACAGGCGCCCCCGGCAGCACGGTCAGCCAGGCAGGCTCGCCGTTCCTGGCCAGCGGCCACGCCGCATGGATCGCGGCCGGACGCCCCGCCGCCCAGGCCTTCGACTTCGAGCTCGCCGGCGAACGCTGGCTGGGCCTCTACCGGCCGGTGCGGCTCGGCGAACAGGTGCTGTGGGTCGGCAGCTATGCCCGCGCCCGCGAGTTCGCGCCCGCAGCACTGGACGATCTCGCGCCGTTCGCCGTCATCATCGCCTGTGTATCGGTGATCGCCGTGGCACTGGCCGTGCGCTTCGCCCGGCGTATCGCCGATCCCCTGCGCGAACTCGCCGCACAAAGCGAACGCATCGGCAATCTCCAGCTCGAGGCCGGACCGTCGATCACCGGCTCGTGGCAGGAGATCGAGCGCCTCGCGCGTGCGCAGGAACGGATGCGCGAACACCTGCTCGCAACCAAGCGTCAGCGCGACGAAGCGCACGACGAGCTCGAGCGCCAGGTCATCGAGCGGACCACGGCGCTGGCCGAGAAGCAGACCGAACTGTCCGACCAGCTGCTGTTCGTGCAGATCCTGATCGACGCGGTACCGAACCCGATCTTCTACAAGGGTCCGGACGCGCGCTTCCTGGGTTGCAACCGCGCATACGAACAGGCCTTCGACACGACCCGCGGATTCCTCGTCGGCAAGACGGTGCTCGAACTGCCCTATCTGCCCACCGCCGACCGCATTGCCTACCAGGACGAGGACGTGCGCACCATCGAGAACTGCGCCACCGTGCGACGCGAGGTGACGCTTCCCTTCGCGGACGGGCGGGTACGCGACGCGCTTTACTGGGTCAGCGGCTTTCGCCTCTCCGACGGCAGGCCGGGCGGCCTGCTCGGCGTGATCGTCGACATCTCGGAACAGAAGGCGGCCGAACGCGCCGCCCGCGAAGCCGAGGAACGGGCCACGCTGATGCTCGAATCGAGCCCGATCGCGGTAGTCATCAACCGTCCCGACGGCACACCCTTGTTCGCCAACTCCCGCGCGTGTGAGCTCGCGGGAGTCAGCCACGAGGCTTACCTGAATCGCTCGGTCATCGGCTGGTTCCGTCTGCCCCAACGGGCGGCCAACCTCTATACCCGCCTGCGCGACGGCCATCCGGTACGCGACGAGGAAGTGGAGCTCGTGGACGCGACCGGCCGCCAGTTCTACACGTTGATGTCGATGGCCTTCATCGACATCCGGGGCGCCCGCGCAGTAATCAGCTGGTCGTACGACATCACCGCACGCCGCACCACCGAACTCGAGTTGCGCAAGCTCTCGCAGGCGGTCGAGCAAAGCCCCGCGATGCTGGTGATCACCAACCCGCGCGGCGTGATCGAGTATGCCAATCCGCGGTTCTGCGAGGTCAGCGGCTTTGCCGAAACCCAGGCGCGCGGTCATCTGCCGGAGTTGCTCGACGAAGCCGGGCGCGCCTTCGATTTCCGGACACCAATCGCGCAGGCGGTGGAGAAAGGCAGCGTGTGGCGTCACGAGTGCCGCCTGCGCGGCGAGGGCGGACGCAGCATCTGGGTGGCCCTGTCGGTCAGCGGGCTCGGCGACGAGCGTGGCGGCATCCAGCAATACGTGTGGGTACTCGAGGACATCGGCCTGCGGCGGGAGGCCGATCGTGCCTTGCGCGAGGCGAAACGGCTTGCCGAGGAAGCGGCGGAGGCCAAGGCCCGTTTCCTCGCCAACATGAGTCACGAGATCCGCACGCCGATGAACGCCGTGATCGGCTTGTCGCGACTGGCCCTCGACGGCGCCACCGACGCCCGCCAACGCGACTATCTCGGCAAGATCCAGGCGGCGGGCGCCAGCCTGCTCGCGCTGATCAACGACATTCTGGACTTTTCGCGCATCGAGGCCGGCAGGCTCAGCCTCGAGTCGCGGCCGTTCGAGCTTGACGAGGTCCTGCAGACACTCGTCACCTTCGTCGGCCAGCGCGCCCAGGAAAAGGGTCTGGAGCTGGTGCTCGACGTCGCCCCCGAGCTGCCGACGCAGTTGCTCGGCGATGCCCTCCGCCTCGGACAGATCCTCACAAACCTGGTCGGCAACGCAGTGAAATTCACCGAACGGGGCGAGGTACGGCTGGCGATCCGCCCTGGGGCCCGTCGGGATGACCGCCTGTGTCTGCAGGTCGCAGTGAGCGACACCGGCATCGGCATGGACGAAGCCCAGCAGGGACGGCTTTTCTCGGCCTTCTCGCAGGGCGACAGTTCGACCACGCGGCGCTTCGGCGGCAGCGGGCTGGGCTTGTCGATCGCCCGTCGGCTGATCGAGTTGATGGACGGCAGCATCAGTGTCGACAGCCGGCCCGGCGCGGGGAGCGTGTTCCGCTTCAACGTCTGGTGTGGTCTCGCCGGCGCCTTTCCGGCGACGCCGCGCCGCTTGCCGGGGGTGCTCGAGAAGCTGCGCGTGCTGGTGGTCGACGATCATCCGTCGACCCGCGAGGTTCTGCAGCGATTGCTGCAGGCGATGCCATTGCGGACCGACGTCGCCGATTCCGGCGCAGAGGCGCTGGCCGCAGTGCATGCGGCCGACGGCAGCGATCCCTATGGCCTGGTGCTGATGGATCTGCGCATGCCGGGCATGGACGGCATCGAAGCCTGCAGCAGGCTCAAGCGCGCGTCCGGACTGTCTTCACCACCGCTGGTGGTAATGATCTCGGCCTACGGCGACGCGCAGGCCCAGGAACAGGCCGTCGCGGTCGGCGCCGACGGCTTCGTCAGCAAGCCGGTGACCGCCTCGAGCCTGCTCGACGCGATCATGAACGTCTTCGGCGCGGCGCCGGTGATGGCGTCGCTGCCGGCCGACGCGTTGCCGGGGGATGCGCTCGCGGGTCTCGCGGTGCTGGTGGTGGAAGACAATCTCGTCAATCAGGACGTCGCCCGCGGTCTGCTGGAACGGGTCGGCGCCACCGTCTCGATCGCGTCCAACGGGCGCGAAGCGCTCATGCTGCTGAACGGCGGCCAGCAGCGGTTCGACGCGGTGCTGATGGATCTGCAGATGCCGGAGATGGACGGGTTTGCGGCGATCCGCGCAATCCGGGCCGACCCCCGGCTGAACGGCCTGCCGGTGATCGCGATGACCGCGCATGCGATGGAGGACGAGCGTCGGCGCTGCTTTGCAGCGGGCATGAACGAACACGTACCGAAGCCGATCGACGCGACCCTGCTGGTGTCGGTGATCCGTCGGCTCACCGGACGCACCGGCGCAGCGACCGCCACGTCGCAGGACGACACCGCCGGACTGCCGACACTGCCCGGCATCAACGGTGCCTCGGCGCTGCGCCGGATGGGCGGCGACCGCAGCGGCTACCTGCAACTGCTGGATCTATTCCTGCGCGGCCACCGCCATTCCGGGGCGGCCATCCGCAAGGCCATCGAGACTAGCGACAAGGCAGACGCGCAGCAACAGGTCCATGCGCTGCGCGGCGCCGCCGCGAACATCGGTGCAGCGGGTCTGGCCGAATCCTCACGCGTACTCGAACAGGCGCTACGCGAAGACCAGGACACGACCAGCGCGCTGGCGGCGTTCGGAACCGCGCTCGATGCGGTACTCGGCATGCTCGCCGAGCGCCTGCCCGACGAACCCGGCGACCTCGGCACCGAAGGGCCGCTCGACGCGGAACTGCTCGAATCCGCCCTGCGGCGACTCGAGACCCTGCTCGCAAGCGCCGACGGTGACGCGACCCGGGAGTTCCGCAGGATCCGGCCTGCGCTCGTACAGCGTTACGGCGCATTGTCCTGTGGGCCGCTTGCCGAAGCAGTCCAAAACTACGACTATGACGAAGCGCTGGCGCGCTTGCGGGCCTTGATGTCAGGCAGCACCGCCGCGACGCGCACGGGAGAACAGGAGAAGCGGGAATGAAGGAAGCAGCGGCCGCGGAGCGACCGGCCACCATCCTGGTGGTAGACGATGCCCCCGAATCGATCGAGCCGATCGTGCGTGTGCTCCGGCAGGGCGAATACGCTACGCGGATCGCCAACAACGGCCTCAAGGCACTCGCGCTTGCCGTCGCCGATCCCGCGCCGGACCTGATCCTGCTGGACGTGATGATGCCCGGCATCGACGGTTACGAGGTATGTCGCGCACTCAAGGCAGAGCCCCTGACCCGCGACATTCCGGTGATCTTCCTGACTGTCCTGAACGACGCCTGTGACGAGGAGAATGGCTTTGCCGCGGGTGCCGTGGACTACATCACCAAGCCGATCAGCCCGCCGATCCTGCTGGCGCGGGTACGCACGCATCTCACCCTGAAGGCCGCACGCGACTTCCTCGCCGATCGCAACAGTTTCCTGGAACAGGAGGTCATGCGCCGTACCCGTGAAGTGTGCGTCATCCAGGACGCCACCATCATGGCGATGGCGACGCTCGCCGAGACCCGCGATGCCGAAACCGGCAACCACATCCGCCGCACGCAGATGTACGTGCGCTGCCTCGCCGACCGTCTTCACGACCATCCGCGCTTTGCCGCCACGCTGACCAGCGAGAACATTCACCTGATCTGCAAGTCGGCGCCCTTGCACGATATCGGCAAGGTGGGCATCCCGGACCGCATCCTCCTCAAGCCGGGCCGGCTCACCGCCGAGGAGTTCGACATCATCAAGACTCACCCGCGGCTCGGGCGCGACGCCATCCTCGCTGCCGAGCGCCTTATCGACACCGACAGCCAGAGCCCGAGCTTCCTGCGCTTTGCCAAGGAGATCGCCTATTCGCACCAGGAAAAGTGGGATGGCTCGGGCTATCCGGAGGGCCTGAGCGGCGACGACATCCCGCTCTCCGCACGTCTCATGGCACTTGCCGACGTGTACGACGCGCTGATCAGCGAACGGGTGTACAAGAAGCCGTTCAGCCATGCCGAGGCGGTGGCCATGATCACCGCGGGCCGCGGCGCCCACTTCGATCCCGACATCGTCGACGCGTTTCTCGATCTTGCCGATACCTTCGAGGCGATTGCCCGCGAATATGCCGACCGGGACACCGATCTCGACGTGCAGATGACGCGCTTGCGGCAGGTCTTCGGCGAAGAGGCCCTGCCGTCGCGTTGAGGCCCCGGACGCTCAGCGCCCCTCCTGCATGAGAGCGATCTGCTCGCGCAAGGCGAGGATGTGCTCTTCCCAGTAACGCGGCTGGTCGAACCACGGAAAGGCGGCCGGGAAGGCGGGGTCGTCCCAGCGACGTGTCAGCCAAGCGGCAAAATGCAATAGCCTCAGGGTGCGCAATGCCTCGATCAGATGGCGTTCGCGCGGATCGAACGAGGCAAAATCCTCGTAACCGTCGAGTACGTGATCGAGCTGGCGCGCCATCGCCTGCTCGTCGCCCGAGAGCAGCATCCACAGATCCTGCACCGCAGGTCCGGTGCAGGCGTCGTCGAAGTCAACGAAGTGCGGCCCTTCCGGCGTCCACAGCACGTTCCCGGCGTGGCAGTCGCCGTGCAGGCGGATCTGCCGGACCGGACCGGCACGCTCGAACGCGGCGCGCACCGCGTCGAGGGCATGCTCGGCGACCGAGCACCAGGTGTCCTCGAGTGTCTCGGGTATGCGCTCGCTATCAAGGATGAGATCGACCGAGGCTTCGCCGAAACGATCGATGTCGAGCGTCGGACGCTCGACGAAGGGCTGCAGTGCGCCAACCGCATGGATACGTCCCATGAAACGGCCGATCCATTCGAGTACCTGTGGGTCCTCGAGCTCCGGCGCGCGGCCGCCTCGACGGGGATAGACGGCGAAACGCAGGTCTTCGAAATGATGCAGCGTGCCCCCGCCGGCAAGACGCATCGGCGCCACCACCGGAATTTCCCGCGCCGCCAGCTCGAGCGTGTAGGCATGCTCCTCGCGGATCGCCTCGTCGGTCCAGCGGCCCGCACGGTAGAACTTGACCACCACCGGCGGGCCCTCTTCCTGCCCGACCTGCCAGACCCGGTTCTCGAAGCTGTTGAGTGCCAGCAGATTGCCGTCGCAACGCAGGCCCGCATCCTCCACCGCATCGAGGATGTGGTCCGGCGTAAGGCTGGAAAAGGGTTTGCTATCGGTCATCGAGGATCCAGGCGGCGAAAGGGTATCCGGTCGACATCATCTTACGGGACGAGTGCCCGGATCGATCCGGCAACGGCTGCCCCCGGATTTTCTCGCAAGGCGGTGAACGCAATCCGGAAAGTTGATATAGTTCGCTGCGTAACTATTCCCCAAGTAATCAATATGCACCTCTCCCATTTCGAGGACCGGATCAACGCGGTCTGCGAACGTCACCCGGATCTGCCCCGGCAAGCGGTGATCCTGACCCGCCTGATCCGTTTTCTGAGCGGTGCGATCGATGACCGCCTGTCCCGCCTGCTCGAGCGCGAAGGCCTCGGCGGATCGGCATGGGCGGTGCTGACGATGATCTACAGCGACCGGGACGGGGCGGCCCGCCCGAGCTGCATCGGCCAGGCGCTGTCGCAATCCAGAGCACACATGACCCGCATTTCGGACGACCTGGTGACGGCCGGTCTGGTCGAGCGCGTCGCCAACGCGGTCGATCGCCGCGCGGTGGATCTGCGCCTGACCGCCGAAGGAGAGCGTCGCGTACAGGCACTGTTGCCGCAGGTCGGCGGGCTTTACCAGGAAATGCTCGGAATCATCGATCCCGCCGGCCTCGACCAGTTGGAAACGACATTGCGCAGCCTGCTCGGACACATCGAACACCTTCCCCCCATCGACCCGACAACCGGAACATCGGCATGAGCGAATCCCGCGTGACACCCGCACCCCGCAACGTGAGACGTCGCCGCTCCCTGAAGCTGCTGGCGTCCGCCTTCATGCTGGCCGCACTGGCGACGCTGGCCTGGTGGCTGCTCGTCGCCCAGTACCGCAGCGAAACCGACAACGCCTACGTGGCCGGCAACGTGGTGCAGATCAGTCCGCGGGTGAACGGCACGGTGGTCGCGATCCACGCCGAGGACACCGACCTCGTAGCGCAGGGCCAGGCCCTGGTGGAGCTCGACGATGCGGACGCGCGGATCGCCCTGCAGGCCGCCGAAGCCGGCCTGGCCGAAGCGGTGCGGGACGTTCGCGGCCTCTACTTCGGCACCGGTCAGTCCGCCGCAGTGGTGGCCCAGCGCTCGGCCGACATCGACAGACTGCGCCAGGAGGCCGCCCGCGCCGAGGCGGAACTGCAGCGCGCTCGGGACGATTACGCGCGCCAGGAATCGCTTTATCGCGACCGCTTCATCTCCGCTGACGCCCTGCAGGGTCGCCGCACCACCCTGAAGGCCGCCGAAGCCGCGCATGCCGCCGCACAGGCAGCGATAAGGGAAGCCCAGTCGGCGCTGGTCCAGGCACGCGAGCAGAAGAGCAGCTCCGAAGTGCGGGTCGACAACACCTCGCTCGAGAACCATCCGCGCGTCGCCGCAGCCGCGTCGCAGGTTCGTGCCGCGTGGCTGGCGCTGGCCCGCACGAAGATCGTCGCACCGGTCGGTGGCTACGTGGCGCGCCGCTCAGTGCAGCTCGGCGAACGGGTATCACCCGACAGTGCATTGATGGCGGTCGTCCCGACCGGCGACTTCTGGGTCGAGGCGAATTTCAAGGAAACCGATCTCGCCAACGTCCGCATAGGCCAGCCCGTCACGCTGCACGCCGATCTCTGGGGCGACGGGGTCATCTACCACGGCAAGGTGGTGGGGCTCTCGGCCGGGACCGGCGGAGCGTTCGCGCTGCTGCCACCGCAGAACGCGTCGGGCAACTGGATCAAGATCGTGCAGCGCGTGCCGGTGAGGATCGCGCTGGATCCACGGGAACTCGCCGAACATCCGCTGCGGATCGGTCTGTCGATGCGCGCCAATGTGGATACCCACGATCGCAGCGGCAAGGTGCTGGCCACCTCGCCACGCGTCGGCGGCGGCATCGACACACCGGTCTACGCCGATCAGTCCAGGGCCGCTGACAGCCTCATTGCGCGAGTGATCGACGCCAACCGCTCGGCCACCACGCGCTGATGGACAACACGGCGACATCGCCCGCCCCGTTGAAGGGGACGACGCTGGTCTTCGCGACCATCGTGCTCGGACTCGGCTCGTTCATGAACATCCTGGACATGGCGATTGCCAACGTGTCGGTGCCAACCATCGCAGGCGACCTGGGCGTGAGCTACACCCAGGGCACATGGGTCATCACGTCCTATGCGGTGTCCGAAGCGATCATGCTGCCGATGACCGGCTGGCTGGCGCAACGCTTCGGCCAGGTGCGCATGTTCGTGATCGCCACCCTGCTGTTTACGATCGCTTCATTGATCTGCGGGACCTCCTTCAGCTTTCCGATGCTGGTGACCGCCCGCATCCTGCAGGGCGCGGTCGGTGCCTCGATGATTCCGCTGTCTCAGACACTGATGACGTCGATCTATCCGCCCTCCAAACGCGGCCTCGCGATGGGCCTGTGGTCGATGACGACCATTCTCGCGCCGATTGCCGGGCCGATGACCGGCGGCTGGCTCACCGAGAATCTATCGTGGCACTGGGTCTTCCTGATCAACCTGCCGATCGGCCTGCTCGTTGCCGGCGGGGCGTGGGTGCTGCTTGCCGGGCGCGAATCGACACGGCGCAGCCAGCCGATGGACTACGTCGGCCTCGCGCTGCTGATCGTCGGCGTCGGCGCGCTGCAGATCCTGCTCGACAAGGGCAACGAACTCGACTGGTTCGGATCGACCTGGATCATCGTCCTGGCGGTGGTTTCAGCGGTCGCGCTGTCGTTCTTCGTGGTCTGGGAACTGGGCGAGGCACATCCACTGGTCGAACTGCGGCTGTTCGCCTCGCGCAACTTTCTGGTCGGCGTGCTGTGCCTGCTGTTCGGCATGGTGGCCTACTTCGGGACGGTGGTGGTGCAACCGATCTGGCTGCAGACCTACCTTGACTACAGTCCGCTGTGGGCAGGCAAGGTGGTTGCCTTCAGCGGGGTCTTCGGGGTGTTGCTGGGACCGGTGATCGGCGCCAACATGCAGCGTCTCGATGCGCGCCGCGTGGCGGTTTTCGGCATGACGACATTCGCCCTGGTGTCGTGGTGGAGCACTCGCTTCACCCCCGATGTCGATTACTGGACGCTGGCGCTGAGCCGGATGTTCATGGGCCTGGGCATCAGCTGCTTCTTTCTGCCGATCTTCACCATCAACCTGTCCGGCCTGGCGCCGAATCAGATTGCCGCCGCATCCGGGCTGTCGAGCTTCATGCGCAACGTCGGCTCGAGCTTCGGTACCGCGACCATGGTGTCGCTCTGGGACCACCGCGCGATCGGCCATCACGCGCTCCTGGCCGAGCACATCTCGGTATACGAACCGCCGGCCATGGACTACCTTGCCCGCCTGCACGGCCTCGGTCTGAGCCCGCCTCAGGCCCTTGCCCAGGTCCAGCGCGAGATCGACAGTCAGGCCCATCTGATGGCCACCAACGACCTGATGCTGCTCGGCGGGCTGATCATGTTTGCGCTGGTATTCGTCGTGATCTGGGCGCGGCCGCCTTTCGTTGGCCGGGGCGGCCATTAACGGCGATACTGCCGATGCCGCTCAGCGCCGATGACCGAATCGGTGACGATAGATCCGCAGCGCGGCGGCGGCGCTCACCGCGAGCAGCAGGGGCGTGACCGCATCGGCACGGTAGCCGGTGGCGAGGAACAGACCGGCAAGAAGGCCGGTCGCAGCGATTACGGGGCTGAGCAGACGATCCATGATGTCTCCGGGCGGAAATCCGGCAGATGCCGTTTAGTGTATTTATCAACAGTGGTTGTTTATACAGTTCGATCTATGGCGAGGCAAGCGATTTGTGAAGACCATCGCAGCGTCGGCCGTATCTCCGTGGTGACCTTTCACCCCCTTGTTCGTTAGTCAGGAGCCTTTCATGCCACCGGTCAGCCGCGCGATCATCATTGCCAGCGTCGTCGTCTTCCTGCTGCAGGCATCCGGAGGCGGTGCCATGCTGGGCATGTTTGCGCTGTGGCCCACGCCTGAGGTGCTGCTGTTGGCCCCATGGCAGCTGTTTACCTACAGCCTGCTGCACGGCAGCGTGGGGCACATCTTCTTCAACATGTTCGCGGTCTACATGTTCGGCAGTGACCTCGAACGCCTTTGGGGCGGCCGTCGCTTTGCGCTGACCTGGCTCGCCAGTGTGCTCAGCGCTGCGCTGCTGCAGATTCTGGTGGGTAGCCTGATGGGCGCCCAGGCCCCGGTGGTGGGCGCCTCCGGCGGCGTGTTCGGGCTATTGCTGTGCTACGGACTGCTCTTTCCGGATCGACGCCTGATGCTGCTGATTCCGCCGATCCCGATCCGCGCGCGCAATTTCGTGCTCATCTATGGCGCGATCGAGCTCTTTCTCGGCGTATCCGGGCTGCAGCCAGGCGTCGCACACTTCGCTCACCTCGGCGGCATGCTCGGCGGCTGGCTGATGCTGCGTCATTACCGCGGCCCGGGCCGGCGTGGCCGCTGAGCACGACACCCGGCTCAGCGACTCCACACCCCGCGTCCGCTTGCCTTGGCACGGTACATTGCCGAATCGGCGAATTCCATGAGGCCATCCACGTCGTCGCCGTTCCCGGGGTAACTGGCCAGGCCGACGCTGCAGCCGATCTCGACGAAACGCTCTCCCAGCCGGTAGGGCAGGGAGAGCGTTTCGACCACCTTGCGCGCCATGCTTTCGAGATCTTCGGCTTCGCGCAGTTCGGGAAGCAGAACCACGAACTCGTCGCCACCGAACCGCGCACAGGTATCCTCTTCGCGGAACAGGTTGAGCAGACGGTGGGCAACCTGGCGCAGCAGTTCGTCTCCCGCGGCATGACCGAGGGTGTCGTTGACCGGCTTGAAACGATCGAGATCGATGAACAGCACGCCGACCATGCCGCCCTTTCGCCTCGCCCGGCTGATCATCTGCGCAAAGCGGTCATGCAGAAGCACGCGATTGGGCAGCCCGGTCAGCGAATCGAAGTTGGCCTGACGCCAGACCTGCTCGTCGTGGCGCTTGCGGTCGGTCACATCGGTGATGAGGATCACATAATGGCTGACTCTCCCGGCCGGGTCGGTCAGGCTGCTCACCCGATAGACCGCGACGAATTCTTCACCGGAGGCACGTCGCGTGGCCACTTCGCCCTCACGGGATCCCGCCTGCGCAACGGCGCTCAGGATGCCCGCAAGCGCATTCCGGCCCGACTCGCTCGCGCAGAACTGCGCCAGGCCGTGACCGAGAGCCTCCTCCCGCGTGTAACCGGTGATCGCGCTGAAGGCCGGATTGACCTCGATGATCACGCCGTCCGGATCGGTCACCAGGATGGCCTCGCCCGCGGCGTCGAATGCGACCTTGCTGATCCGCGCGGCTTCCAGTGCAGCCCGCAGCCGGGTGATGTCGCGGGTGATCTGTACCGCACCGTGCGGACGTGCCTCGCCGGAGCGGAAGAGCGGGCGCGCCTGGCCGATCAGCCAGCGCGTCTCGCCACCCGGCGCGCTCACGCCGATCGTCGCGTCGTCGACCCGGGTGCCGCTCTGTGCCGCAACCAGGCCGGGCAGGCGGTCGGCCGCGAGCGCGTTGCCGGAAGAATCGACAACCGGGTATCGGGGCTCCGCCCCGGCTCCGCCAAACTGCGCTTCGTAAGCCTGGTTATGGAACAGATGTTCGCCCGAGGGCGATACGATCACCAGCCCGTCTCCGATCGCCGAGAGAATCGCACTCTGCCGCGCCTCGGTCTCCTCGAGCAGCCGTGCAGCACCTTCCGAACGACGGACCAGGTAGAGCACGGCAAGGATCGCGGCGATGAATCCGAGCATGCCCGACAGTGCGCCCGCCAGCATGATGTTGTGCGCATCGCGCCCCGGTGCGAGCGCATCGTCTACGCTCAGGCCGGCAACCACCACGAGACCTTGCGGCAGGCGCTGCCAAGCATAGTAACGCTCGACCTGATCGATGAAGCCGCGGCCGAAGAAGCCGCCGGCCGTCCCATTGCCATGCAGAAAGGGCCGATCCTGCGGCACCGTTTTCCCGAATGCCTGATCGAGCGCCAGCGTCCTGAGCACCAAGCCGCCGTCGCTGTTCACCAGGGCGAGGAGATCCCGCTCACCCATCTTCAGATGACGCAGGATATCGGTCCATTTCTCCGGCGACACCGCCAGCGACACCACCCCCGCAAAGCGGCCCTCCCGATAGACGGCTCGCGCCACCTGGACGCTCCACTTGTTGGTAAGGCGTCCAAGCACAGGATTGCTGACCAGAACCGGGTCGCTCGCCGGCAGCGACGCAGCCAGACGCTGATAGTAGTCGCGGTCCGCAAGGTAATTCGGAGGCGCAGGCCCCAGCGAGGAGTAGGCGAGGCGCCCGTCCGGTCCGATATAGAAAAGCTGATAGACCAGGCCCTCCGGCAGCGCGTTCATGACCAGCCCGCCATGGAGTTCAAGCGCGCCGCGCCCGGACGAAACCGCGGAACGCGCGCTGCGCAGGGCAAAATCGAACAGGTTGAGCGTCGCCTTGACGTTCTCCGCCGCGCTGGCCGCCTGCTCCTGGGCGGTGAGCTTGAGGTGCTCCAGGCGGCGTGCCTCGTCCGCGCGCAAATAGAAGAACACGCCAGCCCAGTAGAGCACCAGACCGACACCCGCGAGCATGAGAATCAAGCCGCGGAGTCGGCGCAGCGGCAAGCCTGAACGGCTCCCGCCCCGGTTCACGCTTTCACCCTTACTCGCCGCGAAGCCGCCACACTGTCATCTCCGACAATGTGTGCTGGAATTTCCGACGTGTTTCGCGAATGACGAAGGGCAGCTCCAGTGGCCCGTCGACAAGTTCGAAGCGGACGCCGAGCAGATCCTTGAGCCCGTCGAGCGTCGTGTAGCGCTCACCATCCTTCTTGAAGCCGCCGATCCACTCGTCGCGACGGGTATGCTCTTCGAGCCAGGTGTAGGGCGAACACAAGACCAGCAGTCCACCGGGATTTAGCCGCTCGTGAACGCTGCCCAGGAACTTGCCCGGACTGTAGAGCCGGTCGATCAGATTGGCCGCGACGATCAGGTCGTAATTGCTGAACACCGGCTTGAGGTTGCAGGCGTCACCCTGGGAGAAATCCACCTTGTCGGCCACCTGGTCAAGGCCGAGCCCGGCCAGACTGCACTCGCGGTAAAAAACCAGTTCGCCCTCGTCCTGCAAGGTGTAGCGAAGCATGCCCTGGCTCGCGAGCTTGACGCCGGCGTTGATGAAGCGCGCGGAGAAGTCGACGCCGGTGACCCGGTCGAAGAGCCGGGCGAGCTCGAAGCTCGCCCGGCCGGTCGCACAGCCGAGGTCGAGCGCGCAACCCGGTGCGGTGCGTGCATGTCGCCCGAAAGCCTCGATGGCATGCCGGGCCACCGCCTGCGGGAAATTGGGCACACCGAAGTAGGTCTCCCCGTAATGGAATTCGGCGTACTGCGACAGCAACGCGTCGCTCTCATAGTTGGACGAGACATAGCCGACCGGCGCATCCGCCACCACATAGCGAAAGCCGGCGTGCTGGAAGAAGTGCCGACGGAAGGCATAGCGCGAGACATGGCGTGACTCGTTGCCGGCAGACACCCAGGCGCCGCCCTTGATCATGTTGTGGCGGTCGTCGAAGGTCGGCGTCGTGAAATCGTCGTAGAGCGGATGGACCTGAAAACCCTCGAACGGATAGGTGGGCGTCTCGCACCATTGCCAGACATTGCCCACGACATCGTGCAGTTCACCATGCGCGAAGTGGGTGACCGGACACGAGGAGGCCCAGTGGTCGAGGTGCAGGTTGGCATCGGCCGGTGCATCCGCCGGCACGTCGGCGAGCCCCGCATGATCGTAGAGCCGGTTCCATTCGTCTTCCGTGGGCAGCCGCAGCGCCTGCCCTGTCTCGCGCGCCTTCCAGTTACAGAAAGCCTTGGCCTCGTGGTAGTTGGTTTCCACCGGCCAGTCCCAGGGCATGGCGACCTCCTCGGTCATGAGGCGCAGTTTCCAGCCACTGCCGTCGGGCACCCAGAAGGTCGGATGCTCGGCGCGGGCAAACTTGCGCCAGCCCAGCCCTTCCTCCTCCCACACGCTGTCGTCGGCATAGCCGCCACCCTCGACGAAGGCGAGAAACTCACCGTTGGTGGTGAGGTAGCGGGCCGCCTGGAATTCGGCCACCTGCGCCTCGTGCCGGCCGTACTCGTTGTCCCAGCCATAAATCGGGTCGTCGAGCTGGCGGCCGAGCGACACCTTGCCCGCCGGAATCCGCACCAGCTCGTTCGCGGGTACGGGACCGGTTTGTCGGCAAGGCTGCCAGTCCGACTGCGGCCGCACCAGCCGGAGCGGGTGCTGACGGATCAGCACCGATGAGGTCTCGAGGTGGATGCGCTCGTGCTCGATGCCCATCATCACCGCCCAGAATGGATCGTTCCAACCCACCGGCAGGGACAACGGCGCTTCGCGGATCACGCGGTCGACCACGGCGCGCACCTTGCGGCGATACGCCCACACCGCCTCGACCGGTGGCCAGTCGTAATTGGCCTCGTCGAGATCGTCCCAGCTCATCTCGTCGACGCCGACCGCGAACATCGACTCGAGCTTCGGATCGATGCGGCTATCGATGAGACCGGCGAGAATGAACTTGTTGATGAAGAAGGTCGCCGTGTGGCCGAGGTAGAAGATCAACGGATGGCGCAGGCTGATCGCCTTCCGGTAATAGGCCTCGTCGCTTGCAAGTGCGCCGAAGAGCGACTCGTAGCGATCGAAAGTGGCATGAAAGCAGGTGCGGATCTCCTCGCGCTTCGCTTCCGGATCCGGGCCGGCGAGAAGCGGTGTACGCGGAAAGAGCATTGCAGGTTGCGACTTCATTCGAACCCCGTTTTTTCTTGAAAGCCGGATCGGGAAAGCGGTTCGGCTGGCCGGGACAAGGATCCTGGGCGCCGGCATGAAATGCGGCGCGGCGTGGCGACAGGCGCGTTGCCCCCGTTGATCAACGGGAGCTTACACCAAGGCGGCAGCGCACCGGAAACCCGCGAACCGCGGGCCTAAACGTGGCGCCATGCCGGACGGGCAAAAGCTTCGGCCAGAAAATCGACCAATGCCCGCACCTTGACGGACAAGTGCTTACGCGAGGGATAGACCACGTAGATACCCAGCTCCGGCCCCTTGCATTCGGGCAGCACCTCGACGAATCGCCCGCTCGCCAACTCCTCGCTCACCAGGAAATCCGGCTGCAGGACGAGACCCTGGTGCGCCAGCGCCACCTCGCGGCAGGTATCACCGTTGTTCGCGCGCATGCGCGGACGGGTCTGCACCTCGCGCGGCCCGTCCGGCGTCTCGAAACGCCACAGATCACCGAGAGCGGCATAGCTGTAGGCGACCACCGCGTGATGGGCGAGTGCCTCGACGCTGTCGGGCACACCGTGGCGGGCGAGATATTCCGGCGTCGCGCACAGATGGATGCGGGTGCTGGCGATGCGCCGGTAAACCAGCGTGGAATCCTGCAAGCGACTGATCCGGATCACCGCGTCGAAACCTTCTTCGACCACGTCCACGAGGCGGTCGGACAGACTCACGTCCATCTCGACCTCCGGATAGCGCTCCATGAATCGACCCCACAGCGGGGCTAGGTGAGTGATCCCGAACGAGAAAGGGGCATTGACACGAATCTGGCCGATCGGCTGTCCGGTGACGACACCCACCGCGCTGTCCGCCTCCTCGACTTCGGCAAGGATCTGCTTGCAGCGCGCGTAATAGGCGCGCCCCGCCTCGGTGAGAGAAAGACGCCGGGTGGTCCGCTGCAGCAGACGAGCGCCGAGACGGCTTTCGAGTTCGATCACGTTGCGCGACACCGCCGCTTTCGACAGACGCAGCCCATCAGCCGCGGCAACGAAACTGCCGGCCTCGACCACGGCAACGAAATGCTCCATTTCGCGAAATCGGTCCATGCCCGCATTGTCAACTCATACTAGACAGTAAATCAATCCAATACCTGTTTATCCACAAGTACGACGCAAATAGACTTCACGCATCCAACCATCGGCCCAACGGCCATCGAATCGATCATGAGCTTGCCCAGCCTTTTTATTTCGCATGGCGCCCCGACTTTCGCGCTCTCACCGGGCCTGCTCGGACCACAACTGACCGCGCTGGGACGCAGTCTGCCCAAACCCCGTGCGGTTCTGGTGATGTCGCCCCACTGGAGCAGCCGGCGCCAGGAGGTGGGCAGCGCCGCGGCACCCGCCACGGTTCATGATTTTGGCGGATTCCCGCGGGCGCTCTACGAACTCGACTACCCGGCTGCAGGTGCACCGGGTCTTGCCGCGGAGGTCATCGCATTGCTCGGCCACCATGGCCTCAGCGCCGTTGCCAACGACCTGCAGGGCCGGGACCACGGCGCATGGGTACCGATGATGCATCTCTATCCGCAAGCGGATGTACCGGTGCTGCAGATTTCCCAGCCCGCGATGCCACTGCCCAGCACCTTCTTCGAGATCGGCCAGGCGCTCTCGCCATTGCGCAAACAAGGGGTGCTGATCGTCGGCTCGGGCAGCCTGACCCACAATCTCTACGAGATCGGCGCCGGTGCCCAGGCGGGCAGCGTGGCGCGCAACTTTGCCGACTGGGTATGGACGCAGATCGCCAGAGGCGACCTCGACGCACTGCTCAACTATCGCAGCGCGGCACCCGCGGCAAGCCGCGCCCACCCCACCGACGAACACTTCCTGCCGCTGTTCTTCGCGATCGGCGCGGCCGGCAACGACTGGATGAGCGCAAACCGGCTGGAAGGCGGCATGGACTATGACGTCCTCGCAATGGACAGTTTCGTGCTCGGCGCGGCGCCGGGAGAACTTTCGCCGACACACTGAACACCAACCACGAAAAACCGGATCAACCGTCCCCACGGAGCACAGCAATGACATCGCGTTACACCGCCACCGCAATCTCGCTTCACTGGCTGATCGCCATCGGCATCGCCGGAACCTTCTCGCTGGGTGTCTACATGCACGAGCTGCCGCTCTCGCCCACCAAGCTGCAGCTCTACTCGTGGCACAAATGGGCCGGCGTCACCCTGTTCGCGCTGGTCCTCGTACGCCTGCTGTGGCGTGCGACCCACGCCGCACCAGCGCTGCCGGTCGACACCCCGCGGGTACAGCGGCTGGCCGCCTCGGCAACCCATTGGGTGCTGTACGCACTCATGATCGCGGTCCCCCTATCGGGCTGGCTGATGAGCTCCGCCAAGGGCTTCCAGACAGTGTGGTTCGGCATCGTGCCGCTGCCCGACCTGGTCTCCAAGAATGCCGAACTCGGCGACGCTCTCAAGGAGGTTCACGAGACCCTCAACCTGACCATGCTCGGCCTCGTGCTGCTGCATGCCGCCGCCGCCCTCAAACACCATTTCATCGACCGCGACGACGTGCTCACCCGCATGTTGCCCGCCGCCGACCGCAACGCCTGAGTACAGGAACCCCCATGACCCGCACCACACGCACATTGCTCGCCTTGCTGGCGACCAGCACCGCGCTCGCCGCACCGACCCACGCCGCAGAGTTCAAGACGGTCGACCCCGCGCAGAGCCGCATCGGCTTCGCCTATACCCAGATGGGCGTCGGCATGGACGGCAGCTTCGGAAAATTCACCGCGAAACTCGCCTTCGATCCCGCCAGACCCGAACAGGGCAAGGCTGCGCTCGAACTGCAGATCGCCAGCATCGATGCCGGTTCGTCCGAGGCGAACGATGAAGTCAAGGCCAAGGACTGGTTCAATACGGCCGCCTTCCCGACCGCACGCTTCGAATCCGGTGCCATCAAGCCACTCGGTGGGAATCGCTATCAGCTCAACGGCAAACTCACCATCAAGGGCCGGACGCACGACATCACGACACCGGTGAGCTTCACGCCCAGCGGCAAGAGCGGCAGCTTCGATGGCGTCTTTGCGATCAAGCGCAGCGACTACGGCATCGGAGAAGGACAGTGGGCCGACGTCGGCATCGTCGCCGACGAGATCCGCATCAAGTTCCACATCGTCGCGGGCCAATAGGCACCGCCAGTTTCAATCCCCGGAAAATCGCGACACCAACCCAAACGGAGCTCAACATGAAGAAAGCCATCGCCTCACTCGCCCTCGCAATGTTCGCCGGCATCGCCACCACGCCCGCGCTTGCCGCACCGGAAGTCTTCAACATCGACAACACCCACACCTTTCCGCGCTTCTCGTACAGCCACTTCGGCTACTCCAAGCAGTTGTCGCGTTTCAACAAGACCAGCGGCACCGTCACCTGGGACAAGGCCGCACGCACCGGCGCGGTGGACATCACCATCGACATGAAGTCGGTCGATACCGGTTTCCCGCTCTTCGATGGTCACATCCAGGGCACCGACTTCCTCGACACCGCCAACTACCCGACCGCCACCTTCAAGTCTTCCAAGGTCGTGTTCGAAGGCGACAAGCCGGTCAGCGTGGAAGGTACGCTGACCATCAAGGGCGTGAGCAAGCCGGTAACGCTGACGGTGACCTCGTTCCAGGCCATGCCGCACCCGATGCTCAAGAAGGACGCGATCGGCGCCAACGCCACCACGGTCATCAAGCGTAGCGACTTCAACGCCGGAAAGTACGCGCCCAACGTCGGCGACGAGGTCACGCTCGACATTGCCCTCGAAGCCATCAAGATGTGAGGTTTCGCGACGCCCCCCGTCGGCGCATGGCGGGCGGGGAGGCGAGCGGCAACGCATACCGCCCGTCGGGTGGCGGGCCTTGACACCGAGATTGACGCGGGAATACCCCCATCGGCGTGTACACTTCGTGGTCTCCCCGCCTGCGAGTCACACACGCCGCCCACCAGTGGCGCTTCTCATCAAGGATTGCCCCCGATGCAACAGCTCACCCCCGCCGGCCAGCAGGTCGTCAGCGACCTCTCCGCACGTTATGGCGTCAGTACCGACGCGGTCACCCACATGCTGATCTCGGTTCTCAACGGACAGGGCAGCATGGCGCAGTTCAGCCACCCCGAGTTCGGTGGCAGCGGCCAGTGGATGCGCGGCGGCATGACCATGGTCGGCGACATGTTCAACTACGGCCTCAAGAACCTCGTCGACAATCTCTGTT
Source organism: Cognatazoarcus halotolerans (assembly GCF_009800965.1). GTDB lineage: Bacteria > Pseudomonadota > Gammaproteobacteria > Burkholderiales > Rhodocyclaceae > Cognatazoarcus > Cognatazoarcus halotolerans. Next base: position 64,336 of record NZ_WUAF01000018.1, read on the forward strand.
CCGAGATCTCCAACATCCTCGGCAACCAGCCCGGCCTGCTGCAGACCGGCAGCTTCCAGTCGCAAAGCCAGTCCAGCGGTGGCATGTCGAGCGGCGGCATGCCGATGGCCCCGAACTCGCTGTTCGTGCCCGACCCGCGCTCGCAGTGGTATCCGGCCGAACTCGGCATGCCCAATTCCAGCGGTTCGCAGAACAACGTCCGCTACGCCTACTTCGCCAATGCGCGGCGCCTCGCCGTCGATGTCGGCGGCGACGTGGCGATCTACGACACGCTGAATCACCAGATCGGCGGTTTTTCGCAGCAACAGGGTTCGGGCGGCTCGATCACCTTTACCAGCCAGTACGGCACGGTGAACCTCGCCAGCCTGCCGATGCTCTCCCGCAACGGACAACCGGTGATGCCGGCACCGCAGAACGACGGCTACAACAACCCGCCCGCGTACCAGGAAAGCCCCAATTACAACCCGGCGCTGACCCAGAATGTCGGTGGCGGCGACACCAATGCGATCCTCTCGGCGCTCGAAAAGCTCGGCGACCTCAAGTCGAAGGGCATCCTCTCGGACGATGAGTTCGCTGCGAAGAAGGCAGACCTGCTCTCGCGCCTGTAAGACCTGCACCGCGGCGCGCATACCTGCGCGCCCCTGCGCCTGGAATCCGGCTGAACGAGTCCGCCCGGACGGGCGCCACCCGCCCGACACGGCGGGCGAGAGCGCAGTGCTTCCAGCCAGAGGATGGACAGGTGAGACGGCAGCGCCGCGCGCCAGCCCGGGTGAAGGTCACGATTCGCCCTGAGGTTGAAAGCCGCAACGAAATCGGCCTCGCCTTCGATCAAAGCGCGTTCCGGCTGATCAGTATTGACGATACCGATCTCCGGGCGCACCCGTCGATGCCCTCTGGCCGGACGCTCGACGAATTTCGGCAGAAGGCCAACGACGTAACCCGGCGCCCTATAATGCCGGGCCCCACAACCCGGCTCGAGCACCCATGAGACTCAACCTTAAGGTCCCCTTCGCGGAAAAGGACGAGGCCAAGAAACTTGGCGCCCGCTGGGATCCTGCACGCAAGCTCTGGTACATCGAGAACAAGGAAGACCTCGCACCGTTTTCGCGATGGTCCCCCAGCCGTCACGATACCGCCGCTGAGACGGCGCAGCCGCAGAAGCGCGCCAGCGTGGCGCGGCAGGCATCGTCCGGCTTCGTGCATGTCGGCAGCAAGTACGTCGAACATCCGCGTGTGTGTGACTGCCCGCCCTGGGAAGTATGCGACGCGTGCCGCTCCATGGCCCTGCCGGAGCATGCCGGGGACAGGCGCTGATGGAAGTCGTCGCGGTCATCGACTTCGAGACGACCGGACTCTCGCCCGCTCAGGGCGACCGTGCCACCGAGATCGCCGCGGTAATTCTCGAGAACGGCAAGGTGGTCGATCGTTACCAGAGCCTCATGAATGCGGGCGTACGCATCCCTTCCTTCATCGAATCGCTGACCGGCATCTCCAACGAGATGATCCATAGAGCTCCGGATGCGGCCGAGGTGATGCACGAGGTCGCGGATTTCGTCGGTGACCTGCCGCTGGTGGCCCACAACGCGTCCTTCGACTGCAAGTTCTGGGACGCCGAACTGGCCCGCATCGAACGCCACAGACGGCAGGATTTCGTCTGCTCGCTACTGTTGTCGCGGCGAATTCTTCCCATGGCACCCAGCCACCGGCTCGGCGCGCTCATCGAATACGCGCGGCTCCCGGTGGCTGGCCGCGCCCACCGCGCCCTTGCCGATGCCGAAATGGCGGCCAGCCTGCTGCTGCGCCTCGAGGACGAACTGCGCCAAACCCACCGGGTAGCGGAAGTCTCGATCGAGCTTCTCCGCAATATCCAGCGCGTGCCAAAGAGCCAGCTGGGCCGCTGCATCGAGCGCGCGCAGCAGCGCTGAGACCCGCGCCCGCAGCCCTGGGCCAGCAACCCGCAACGCGCAAGCACGTCCCGACCGCGAGCCGGCCCGGCCCACCTCGATCGGCTTCCGGGCCAGGTGGCAAAGCGCTCGGGAATCGGCCGGTAAAAAAATAGCTTGATATTAAATAGCACGCTATATAAACTGCGTCCCATGAACTCGCAGACCAGCTCACCGGACATGCCGCAGCAGCCTTCGCAACGCCTCGACGCGCAGCTCTGCTTCGCGCTCTATTCCACCAGCCTCGCCATGGGCAAGGTCTACCGCAAGGTGCTCGCCCCGCTTGGGCTGACCTATCCGCAGTACCTGGTGATGATGGTGCTGTGGGAGCAGGACGAACGCAGCGTCTCGGAAATCGGCGAGCGGCTGTGGCTCGACTCGGCCACGCTCACACCCCTGCTCAAGCGCATGGAGGCGGCCGGGCTGGTGCAGCGGACACGGTCGGCTGCCGACGAGCGGCAGGTAATGGTCACGCTGAGCCCGGCGGGCAGGGAGATGCAGCGCAGCGCAGCGGAGATTCCGACCGGAATACTGTGTGCCACCGGCTGCACGCCGGAGGGCCTGAAAGCGCTCAAGGCAGAACTTGAGGTGCTGCGCAGGAACCTTCAGCAGGCAGTATGAACACCGCCCATGGATGGGCCTGCACGTATTTGAATGATCATTTAAATTGCACGCGATTATTTAGTTCGCTATCGACCCGGAGCCTGCGACACCCGGAGCCGAAGACCTACCCCCGTCGCACCTCATCAGGAGATACACCATGCTCGAAAAAGCGCTCTACCAGGCCAATGCCACAGCCACCGGCGGCCGTGACGGCCGCGCCGTCAGTTCCGACGGCGCGCTCGACATCAAGCTCACCACACCGAAAGAACTCGGTGGTGCGGGCGGCAACGGCACCAATCCCGAGCAGCTTTTCGCCGCCGGCTACTCCGCCTGCTTCATGGGCGCAATGAAATTCGTCGCCGGCAAGGAGAAGATCGCGCTGCCAAGCGAACTGAGTATCAACGGCATCGTCGGCATCGGTCCGATCCCGACCGGCTTCGGCATCGAGGTGGAACTGCGGATCTCCGCCCCCGGCGTGGACAGGACCACCCTGCGTGCGCTGGTCGACAAGGCGCACATCGTGTGCCCTTACTCCAACGCCACGCGCGGCAACATCAACGTGACACTGACGCTGGTCTGAGCGTCGACGGATGATCCCGGGGAGCGGGCGACAGGCGCCGCCCGCCGTTCAGATGGCCTCGGCGCGACTGTGCGCAAGGTAGATCTCGCGCAGCCGCGCCGCCACCGGGCCGGGCTTGCCGTCGCCGATGGCGACGCCATCGATCTGCACCACCGGCGAAACCAGGGTCGTGGCCGAGGTGATGAACGCCTCTTTCGCGGCCTTTGCCTCTGCGACGTCGAAGCCGCGTTCCTCTAGAGTGAGCCCGAGTTCGCGGGCGCACTCGAGTACCGCGCGACGGGTGATGCCGTTGAGGATCAGGTTGGAGACATCACGCGTCACGATCGCACCTTCCGCGGTGACGATGTAGGCATTGCTCGACGAACCTTCGGTGACCAGGCCGTCGCGCACCAGCCAGGCGTCGTCGGCGCCGGCCTTCTTTGCCTGGTTCTTGGCCATCGAAGAATAGAGCAGCTGCACCGTCTTGATGTCGCAGCGCTGCCAGCGCTGGTCTTCCAGGATGATCACGCGCTGCGCCAGCTCTGCCGCAGACCGGGTCGAGAAATGTTTCTTCTGGGTATACAGCACCACGGTGTTGGGCGTTGCGCGGTCCGGGAAGATGAAATCCCGGTCCGCCACACCACGGCTCACCTGAATGTACACCAGGCCTTCGTCGATCTGGTTGAGCTCGACCAGCCTGCGATGAATTGCCAGCAGATCCGCGTCATCCATCGAGAAAGGCATGTCGAGCTCACCGAGCGAGCGGCGCAGCCGCGCCAAGTGGCCGGCGAAATCGATCAGCTTGCCGTCGAGCACCGCGGTGACCTCATAGACCGCGTCGGCAAAGACGAAGCCCCGGTCGAAGATCGAGATCTTTGCCTCGGTTTCGGGCAGGTATTGCCCGTTCAGATAGACCTGACGCATTGCTTCAACCCCAGAACGTTGTGGATGCGGGCGCCATCAGCGAGCCCTCGTAGCGAATCGCCCCCTCGCGGTCGCGCGCCAGCAGCAAGGGTCCGTCGAGATCGACGTAGCCCGCATCCTGGGCGAGCAGCTGGGCCGGCGCCATGGACAGCGAGGTTCCCAGCATGCAGCCGACCATGATCCCGAAACCGGCGGCGCGCGCCTGCGCCTTGAGGCGCAGCGCCTCGGTAAGCCCGCCAGTCTTGTCGAGCTTGATGTTGATCGCGTCGTACTTGCCCACCAGCCGGGCCAGCGTGGCACTGTCGTGACAGCTCTCGTCGGCGCACACCGGCAGGACGCGATCGATGCCGGCGAGGGCCGCGTCGGCGTCTGCCGGGAAGGGCTGCTCGACCAGCGCCACACCGAGGCGCACGAACTCCGGCGCCAGGGCGGCGTACTCCTGCGCACTCCAGCCCTCGTTGGCGTCCACGATGATCACGGCGTCCGGCGCGCCTTCGCGCACCGCCCGGATGCGCGGCAGATCGCCGCTCGAACCGAGCTTCACCTTGAGCAGCGGCCGGTGCGCGTTCTCCGCGGCACGGGCGCGCATCTCGTCCGGTTCGCCGAGCGAGAGCGTGTAGGCGGTAATCATCGGCTGCGGCGCGGCCAGCCCGGCGAGCCGCCACACCGGCATCCCTGTGCGCCTTGCCTCCAGATCCCACAGCGCGCAGTCGAGCGCGTTGCGCGCGGCGCCGGCTGGCAGCCGGTTCTGCAGCGCAATGCGATCCAGCCCGTGTCGCAGGTCGGCAGCGATATCCTGGATGGCCTCGATGACACTGTCGACGGTCTCACCGTAGCGGGCATAGGGCACGCACTCGCCCCGGCCGACCAAGCCATCCGCGGCGAGCTCGACCGTCACCACCCTGATCTCGGTGCGCGAACCACGCGAGATGGTGAAGCGTCCGGCCACCGGAAAGCGCTCCTCGCAGGCCTTCAGGGCGATCGCACTCACAGTGCGTCCAGCGCCTCGGCAAGCCGCTGCGCACCGTGACGGAACGGGTCCACCGTGGGCAGGCCCATGCGCGCCTCGGTTTCGCGGCACAGCGCCAGCGCTTCTTCGGCGCCCATCGCCGCGGTGTTGAGCGAGATGCCGACCACCTTGCAGTCCGGGTTGACCATGCGCGCCATCAGCAGCGCGGTATCGCGCAAGGCCTCGAGACTCGGCAGGTGGTAATCGGGCAGGCCGCGCATGTGCGGGCGGCCCGGCTCGTGGCAGAGCACCAGCGCATCGGGCTGGCCACCATGGATGAGGGCCAGCGTCACACCCGAGTAGGAGGCGTGGAACAGGCTGCCCTGACCCTCGATGAGATCCCAATGATCGGGCGCGTTGTCGGGCGTCAGGAACTCGATTGCGCCGGCCATGAAATCGGCCACCACCGCATCGAGCGGCACGCCGTCGCCGGTGATGAGGATCCCGGTCTGGCCGGTGGCACGGAAGGTCGCGCGCTGGCCCCGCTCGAGCATCGCCTTCTCGAGACACAGCGCAGTGTACATCTTGCCCACCGAGCAATCGGTGCCGACGGCCAGCACCCGCTTGCCGCTGCGGCGCTTGCCGGTAGCGATCGGGTAGGGCACGGGCGGAATGCGCACATCGTGCAGGCTGCGACCAAGCGCCTGCGCCCTGGCCGCCAGATCGGCTTCGTCACGCAACAGGTTGTGCAGGCCCGAGGCGAGGTCGAGGCCGGCGTCGAGCGCTTCGAGCAACACCGATTTCCAGCTCGCCGAGATGATGCCACCCCGGTTGGCGACGCCGATCACCAGCGTCTTCACGCCCTTGTCGACCGCCTCGGCAATACTCAGGTCGGGCAAGCCGAGGTTGGCGTTGCAGCCAGGCAGGCGCAACTGGCCGATGGCATGTTCCGGACGCCAGTCCTTGATGCCTTGGGCGACCTTGGCGGCGAGGCCGTCCGGCGCGTCGCCTAGAAACAGGAGATAGGGGGTTTCGATCATCGCAGTCAGCCACCTTGGGAAGATTCTGCCTCGCGCGGGCAGGCGCACTACCCGGCACCGTTATACCGCAGTGCATCATGCGCACCCTGCCGCGCTTTGGCAAGCGTTCCGACCGACAGGTTCCGACGCATCGGCCGATTCCTCAGCCGCTCACCGCAACCCGCCGGACGCTTTCGGCCGCCCCGTCAGGAGTGAAGCGCTGACGAAAGTCGAACGCGGCGGGGCCCGCGCCCTCGCGGCTGAGCAGCGCGAGCCGTTCGAGCGCTTCGGCGATGTCCGGCCGATGCCCGTCGGCCACCCACCAAAGCACCATGTGCGGCCCGGTCGGTCGCTCGAACCAGTCGCGGCGGCTGGCCATCGGGCGGGTATGCGTCGAACGATAGACGAACTCGAAAAGGCTGTCGGTGTTGCGCCATACCGACAGGTTGAAGATCATCAGCGGATCGTCGCCGACGACGGTGTCGCCCTCAAGCGCGTCGCCACCATGGCGCCACACCAGGCCCGGGTCGGCGTCGGCAAGCGCGTTGATTTCGTCGAGCTGTGCGACGAAACCCGCGATCTGCGGCGAATCGACGGGTGCGAGCAGACGGGCGATATTCAATTGGGCAAGTTGCATGTCGGCATTTCCGGCGTAGGTACGGTCATCGACCGACAAGGTTCTCGCTTCGCGATGCGTAGATCAAGCGAGGCTTTTTCACGCAAAGGTGAGTACCGCTCACCCATGCTCCGAGGAATACGGAGCCAGGTCGGCCTCCACCTCCTGCCGAAGCCAGGCGACGAAACGCTGGAGCAAGGGCGTTTCGGTCTGGCGTTCGGGCCTCACCAGCCAGTAGCGCCAGCGCTGCGGGCGTCCATGCGCGTCCAGACCGGCGGCCGCGGAAACGAACTGACCGGGACCGTATTCGAGCGGCACCTCGATGCCGAACGGTTTCACGAGCCGACCCTCGCGCAGCGCCCGCATTGCCAGGCTGCGCCGCGCCAGCGCCACGCCCTGTCCGTCGATGGCAGCCTGCACCACCACGCCCGAATCACTCAGAGCGAGACCGCTGGCCGGCTCCGGCCAGTCCAGCCCGGCGGCGCGAAACCAGTGCTGCCAGTCCTCGCCGACCGAACGGATCAGCGGCAGGCCGGCAAGGCCGGCCGGCAAACTCGGGATGCCGCCGGCGAAATCCGGCGCCATCACCGGAAACAGCACGTCGTCCATCAACAGCTCGGTCCGCAAGCCGGGGTAGTTGCCGAAACCCCAGCGGATCGCCACATCCACGCCATCGCGAGCGAAATCAGCGATCGCGTCCGACGAGAGCACGTTGAGTTCGCAGCCCGGATTCGCATCCAGAAACGCGACCAGCCGCGGCGCCAGCCAGCGCCCGGCGAACGACGGCATCACACTTACCGAGAGGCGCAGCGGGTTGATGCGGTGGCGCAGCCCCGCGAGCGCGTCGGCAAGCTGCCGCAGCGCGCCATTGACCGCCGGCAGCAATTCCTCGCCCGCCGGCGTGAGCACCACCGCACGGCCCTCGCGGGCAAACAACGGCATGCCGAGCTGTGCCTCGAGCGCCTTGATCTGATGGCTGACCGCGCTGTGGGTCACATTCAGCTCGCCCGCCGCGCGGGTGTAGCTGCCGAGCCGGGCCGCCGCCTCGAAGGTTCGCAGCGCAGGCAGGGGCGGAAGTTTTCCGGGTGCTTCCATATGTAAATTGTTTTCACATTATCTGGAATAAAGATCGTTATTCATACCGCTCGTGTTCAAACAGAATCAGCACATCCATCCTGATCATGAAACACGTCCGGAGATCGATCATGCAAACAAAGCTAACACAAGGAACGCTGGAACTGGCTGCCGGGAAAGCATATTCCCTGCACGGCCGGTGCGGTTACCTGTTGAGCTGCAGCAAAGGGCGCGTGTGGCTGACGCTGACCGGTCATGCCCAGGATGTCGTGATGCAGCCTGGACAGACGCTGGTGCTGCCGGACGACGGCCTGGTGGTGGTCGAGTCGGACACCGACGCGGTGCTGATCTTCGGACGACAGGCGCTGCGCGAGGACGCGCCCGCAGTCCGGCGAGCTCGTGCGGCAGGCCATCCGGCCAGAGCCGCAAGGGTGCACATGCTGGAATCCTGCGGTTGAGACCGGGCAGTCCGACCACCGCGAGGCAGGAACACGCAGCGCCAGTGGCACGCCGCAAACCCGGTCGATTCCCCCAAGGGCACCGGAGAATGGAGTAGGCGGGACATCTTCGGCCGCGCAGGCTTGCCCGACTGCGCGGCCTTCGGTCGGTCACGTCCAGCGGACGATCTGGCCGTCGATCATGCCGGCGAACGACTGGAAGACGATGCGCGCTTTCGATGCGGCTTTCGAGCTCGTGACGGCATGGACCCCGTCCGCCGCGAACAGCAGCAGATCGCCGGCACGGGGACGGATGTCGATGAACGGCGTATCGGCCAGCAGCTCGGTCGGATAGGGGTAGCCGGTCTTCTCGACGCCCAGTGCGCGTTTGGTTCGCGCATCCGGCACGATGTTCCACATCCGCAGGGCAGCACCTTCCTGATCGTCCGGGGTGAGCACATAGAAATTGAAGCCGCACACCCGGTGAGCCGCGCCGAATTCGTAGCCATCGGTTTGCCCGCGATCCTCGTGCGCCTTGAGCGCCAGCGGCCCCTCATCGACGAAGTGGGTCGCCCGGAACTCCATCGCGGCGCGCCCGCCATGGCGTGCCGGACGCACCACCACACCCGGGTCCACCGTGGCCTGCAGGATCTCCTGTGCCATACTCGGCAGATGCACGCCGGCCGCCGCGTAGATCGCCTCCATGTCGGCACGGGCCCCGGGCACCCTGCCGAAATAGTCGTCGGGCGTAAGCCCGTACGATCCGAGGCCGATCTCGTAGGCCGGCACGCCGTCATGGCGGCGCTGTGCCGACTGATCCAGGTAGGCATTCGCAAGCGCGGCACTCTGCTCCTGTGCAAGCGCATTGCGGATGATGCAGGCCGGGCGCAGGCCGAGCAGCACCGACATGACGCCTTCATTGTCGGGCTGGTTGTCGGTCTCGTAGGCGCAGAAGCGTTGTTGCGGAAACTTGCTTCCATTGAGCTTGGTCGGATTCATGATTCACCTCTGTCGGTTGATTGCGCGGATCCCGACAACCCAGCTTGAGCCGCTGCGCCCGGGACAATTTCAGTGTCGACGAGGCACCGCCGGAGCACATTGAGGAATACAGACCCCTTATCGACCACCGCACCGGGCACGAGACCGGGCGTTATGGCGGGTAGAACCAGCCCGCATGGCAGGAAATACCCCAGGCAACTCTGGGTATATTACCCACCCCGTTTCTCTAACATCGAGGGGTCGGCATTCGGGAGCAGATCATGAGCAGAGCGAAACGGCTGGGTAGCGAGCGGGCTTCGACATGGCAGGATCTGGTGGTTCTGAAATCGACGGAAACACTGCGCCGGACCTGGGAGAACCTCGTTCTCAATCCGCAACAGGCTGGTCGGCAGCAGGCAAGCGGCCAGAAGCTTCATCCCTGCTTCGATCCGCAGATCGGCCTGAACGTGCTGGCGCGCGCCGCGCTGATCCGCAACGTCATGAAGACCGAGATCCGCCGCGACTACCGCAATCAGGATACCGATCTTCCCGACGCTGCCTGGCAGATCGGCCTGGTCAACCAGACGCATGCCTACGAACTGTTTTCCGAGCGTGCGCTCGGGGAGAAACCGGACGGCTGGCTGCATGTCAATGCGCCGAACACTGCCAACCTCTACCACTTGAACTGGCGCAACAAGCTCTGCGACGGATTCCTGAGCGGGCCCTACACCGTGGGTGGTTTGAACGAGTGGTTCGACAGCCGCTACGCCAGCCATCTGCCCGGCGGCCGGATGACGGCACACCTGCTCTTCGAGACGCGCTTCATCGGCGGCGCCGCGATCGAGAACTACATCCGCTTCCTGCTGCACGGCCAGTATGTGCCCAGCGCCAACTCCACGCTCTCCTGCCACGAACCGTATGATGCTGCCGAGCTCGACCGGGATCACGAACGTCGCGACAAGCTCGAAAGTCTGCTCGCCGCACTCGAAGCGCTGGACAACGAGGGACGGCCGATCATCACGGTCTCCTGCAAGGGAAATCCGGCGGCGGGCTCACGTTTCGCGACCACCCTGGTCGCGCGACTCCGCGACCGGATGCGTTCCGCATGCTACATCCCACTGACAAAAAGTGGGCTCCAAGACAGGCCGAACGACCCCGAGCTTCAGGGCAAGTCGAACAGCCACGAGCCCCAAGGGAAGCTGAACGACCACGGGTTCCGTTCGGTCGTGGAGGCGCTGCATCGATTCATCACAGGAGAATCCTCGCTCGAATGTTCGCCGCAGGAACAGGGCGAGGCGGCGCTGGCCGAGATGGTGCGTCAGGTTCGCAGTCATCTGGTGAAGGTTCCGACGGTCTTCGTCTTCGATGGCTTCGCACCGGGCGTGTCCGCCTATCCGGCCTTGATCAGCTTCATTCGCGACGAGCCGATCGAGCGAATCCTGCGACTCCTGCAACACCCCGAGACGGAAGACTGGACCGGAGAAACCGGACAGGACATCGCGGTTTTCCGTCAGACCTGGTTCGTGGTGGTGGGCACACCACCCGAAAACTGGATGGAAATGCATCGCCGCTCGACCCTGGAAATCGGGTTCTCGGACCGCGATCAGATCGACTTGCTGAATCGTTCGAACATGCTCGCGCTCAAGGAAGCGCTCGGTGCCGCCGGATCATGTTCCTCATCGAGCGCCCGGGCGGAGAGCGAATGGCAGCTCAATGCCCTGAGTTTTCTGGCCCGAAAGGTCGGCGTCGACCTCAGCGTCGGGTACGCGCAGGCGCTCGAACAGTCGTTCAAGATCTATTGGCAGGGTTTGCGGCCCTGGCAGCGGCTTTACCTGCGCGCGCTCTCGCTGTCCGAATCGGGCCTGCGGTGGTCCACCGCGGGACAGATCTTCGAGGCCTACGTCCGGCTCAGTCGGGAGGTCGGCGCCTCGAACGCCGAGTACCTTGCCGCGAACAGCGTCGGCGCCGAGGAGTTCAAGAAGTTCATCGACGAGGAATGCCGCTGCGAGACCGCCGCGCCGCTGTTGTTCGAATACTGCGACGGGCCGGACGCGGATAGCTACGACATCTTCGATTTTCCGTCGCAGGCGATCAGCCGAGTGACCGACGCGCACCCCTGGATAATGGCACGGCACCAGAAGAAGGGCCGCTGGATGCAGACGGTGGACTTCGTCGACGTCGCGTTCAAGCAACTGGTCAAGCGTGTAACCACGCCCGGCGAGGCGGTGGTGATCCGCCGGATTCTCTCCGAGCTGTGCCTTCAGGCCTTTCGCGTGCGCCTTCGTCATGCGCGCTCTGCCCGACGGATCGATCGTCGCGCCGCCCGGAATCTGGCCGAGTCCCTGCTGCATGGCGTCATGTCGATCGAGCACCCGGCATCCGGGCGAAAGGAGAAGCGGGCCTTGCCGCAATACACGCTCGGGGAGATCCCGGCAGATCCGGAAGCGGCATTCTCGTTCCTGTATGGCGCGGTCTTCACCGATCTGTTCTGCGCCGGAGATCCGACCAACATTGCACGACTACACGGCAACGGAGAACTGCAACTCGAGATGCTGCTGCTGATGAGCGGTGCGATGGCCGTCGGCGGGCCGGAACGCGCCCTGGCGCATCCGGAAAAGAGCGTCTGCTCGCCGCCATGGTGGTCAAGTGCGCGCTCGCAGCGGGAACGGTTTCGACATCTGCTGGCGATTGCCGGCTGCGCGAAGCGGGCCGGACGCGCCGAGGTCATGGACGTCGCCCTGCGGCGCATCGAGGCACTCCATGCCGATCCGCCACTGCCCAACCTGGATCTGCTGGCTTTCCACAAGCTGGCAATCGACCACGCGCTGATGGTCCATGACGATAGCCGGCAGCAACGCCGGGCAGGGGTCGTCCTGCGCCGGAAGGTGCTTCGGGCCGTGGTGGCATGCGTCCAGCCCAGGGCCGACGCCAGCCAGCTGGACCGCATTGCCCGATCCCTGCAGCACGCGTTGCTGCACCTCAAGCGGGACGTCCGCCGGCATGTCGGCGAGCATCTCGACATCAAGTTGTCGAGCCGCGATATGGCGGACCGGGTCGCACTTGCCGGCGAGAGCATTCTCAAGGTGCTGCCCGCCCGCAAGCTGCCGCAGGAAACGCTGACCGTACTGACGCGCATGGCGAGGGCCGAAGCCGCCGCCGGAGACCGCGACCAGCGACAGGGCCGGATGCTGCATGCCCTGACGCGTCATGTTTCGGCGATCGCGATCTATTGGCTTTTCAAGGCCCTTGCCGTAAGGCTGCGCAAGGACAGCCCGGGTGCAATGCCCAGGGTCGGGTTCAGCGCGACCGCGGGTTACGTCCGTTCGGTCGCAAAGGTCACGGACCTCCTCACCGCACTGGACCGTGGCAACCATACCCAGTTTCGCAACCGGCTGTTGAAGACCGCGAGAGGCATGCTCGACACCTACACCCGGGAACAGGGAATGGAGAAGGCCGACCACATCGCGGCGCAGGTGCTCGAATGCACCTACGTGCGAACCGCGGCACCGTCCACGATCCAGTTGGCGAGAATCGTTCGGCCGGAGTTGCCCACCGGCGATGAGCGTCTGACCTCGCTGAGCCGCTGCCTGCAATGGCTCAGCGCCGCGGAGCGCGAAATGCTCTCCTTCAGCGGCCAACCCGGTCTCCGGGTCATGCTGTGCCGCGAGCGCATCCTGTGCATCGTCGACATGCTCAATCGTGTGGCCGAGCACGTCATGGACGAGAACCGGCGACGTTTGCCACGCAAGCTCAACGAAGGCGACGGCGCAGCCTTCCGGACCCTGGTCGACACCTTGATCAACGACCTCAGGCAGTACGCGAATTTCATCGCATTCATGGAAAGCTACTCGCCCGCAGGCCGATTCGTGATCGAGGAATGGACGCACGGCATACATCAGCTGCTGATGGCGGTGCGCGCCAGCCTCGCCCACTGGAAGGCGCGCGATGCAGGGCAGTACAACGATGCGCTGGACCTGTTGCAAGAGGTCGCGGCACAGAACTGCGTCGCCGAATGAATCCACCGACTGGAATCTGGCCGATCGATGCCCAAGGCCTCGCGGGCCGATACCGGCCGGCCCTCGAGACACGGAATCCTCGCCGGAAGCGCCCTGCACGATTCGACTACCATTGCGCTTCGACATCAAACCATTGGCACAGGAGACCCAACATGAGCGATCGCGAGCCGATCATCCCGTCCGGCATGCAGGCCGTCTATGACAACATCCACTACGCACCGGCCGTGCGCGTGGGCGATACCTTGTACATCTCGGGCCAGATCGGCCGCGACGGGAACATGCAGCTGGTGGAGGAAAAGGAAGCGCAGTTCGTCCAGACCTTCGAGAACATGAAGAAGGTCCTCGACGCCGCCGGCTTCGGCTTTGGCGACGTCGTCGACGTCACCAGCTTCCACACCGACATGCGCGACCTGCCGCTGTACATGAAGGTGCGCGACCGCTACTTCACCGCCGACTATCCCGCATGGACGGCGATCGGCGCCGCCCAGCTGTGCGGCGCGCCTGGCTATTTCCTCGAGGTCAAGGCCGTCGCCGTGCGCCGAGCCCGCTAGCGCAGGACCGGCGGGACAGGGCCGGGCTCGCCACCGGGATTCAAGCCGGCGGGCTCTGCCGTTTGATCTGCCCCAGAAGTCGTCGAGGTGACCTCCCGCCCGACGAGGACCGGGTCGCCGCGCCAGCTGGTGCGGCCGACAGTCACCGACTTTGGCCGAGAGCCATCGAGGCGGACCTATCCACCGATGGCGATGCCGAAGAGATGGCCCATGCCATAGGTGACGGCCGCCGCCAGGGCGCCGATGGCGAGCTGACGCAGGCCGCACCAGAATGCGCTGGCGCCGGTGAATACCGTGATCGCGGCACCGATCAGGAACAGTCCGAGCCCGCTCGACAGAGCGCTCGCGAGGACCGCCGCCTGCCCGTCGAGCACGAACAGGGGCAGCACGGGAAACAGCGCACCGAGCAGAAACACGCAGAATGACGAGGCCGCGGCAACCAGGGCGGAACCCCCCAGCTCGTCCGGATCGAGGCCCAGTTCTTCCCGGACCAGGGTGTCGAGCGCGGTGTCCTTGTTGTCGATCATGCGCTCGGCGATGCGGCGCGCCTCGTCGGGTTCGAAACCCTTGGCGCGGTAAATCAGCACCAGCTCCTCCTTCTCTTCGGCGGGCACCTGCTCGAGTTCGTCGACCTCGACCGCGATCTGCCGCTGGTAGAGTTCGCGGGCGCTTTGCACCGAGATCCATTCGCCCATGGCCATCGAACAGGCGCCGGCCAGCGTACCCGCTGCCGCCGTGGCAAGCAGCGCGGTACTGGAAAAGGCGGCACCGGCCACCCCCATGACCAGACTCAGCATCGACACCAGTCCGTCGTTTGCGCCGAGCACCATGGCCCGCAAGGCATTGCCGCCACCCACCCCGTGGCGTCCCTCGAGCTGGGCATAGCGGGTGCCGTTCCAGCCCCCGCCGGCGTGGTCGGCGAGATGCGCCAGCAGACGGGCGTGGCTGCGCTCCTGCGCAGGCATGGTGGTGCCGCCGGTTTCGCGCTGGTCATCGTAGACCGCGCGGTTGCTCGCCTCCTGCTGCATGACGGTCGGCAACACTGCGTTGGCACCGAGCCGGTGCGCGAACCAGATCATCAATCGGGCACGCCAGCTCGCCCGCACCTCGGGGGCATCGCCGCCGGCCCGCTGGATGTGCCGGCGCCAGAAGTTGGCGTGCCGGGTTTCGGTGTCGGCGAGCTTGCGATAAAGCGATGCAACCTCGGCCTTCGATTCGGCATCGGCCATGGCGGTATAGATCGCGGCGCTGTCGATCTCGTCCTGCAGATTGCGACGGTAGCGGCCGATGTCCGCGGGTGAAGGTGCGGGAGGTTTGACCATTGGTATTGGCATGTCGGTTCGGGATGTGCAGCATAGCGCCGACGCATTTGTTCCGGCCAGCCGGCGTGGGCGGCGCCACGATCAGCGCGCCGGCTGTGTCATCGCCGCCTCACCGATTCTCTCTTTCTCCTCACCCTTGCGCCGAGACTGATCGCTCGTCATGGCAAACCGGGTCACACCCACGCGACAGAACGCCGATAACTCTTCCGGCTCTCCAGCAGCCGCTTGTAACGATTGGCGCTTCGCGGGCAGATTCCATGTCGGCACGGGTCACTCAGAACCCACCACAGATGCCAGATATACGACTGCAGGTGATTCATCCCGGAAAGTCAAAAACACGATCCGTCTTGATTTGCAGGGGAGTCCGTATATGAGGGGTTAGGCGGAACGCGCAGCCTTGATGACTGCCTTTGCCGCCATGTTCATGAACAAGGCCAAGTTCATGTCGTAGATCGTGACCCGGCGCTGAGCATCCCAAGTGGTCAGCGAAACTGTGACGTGATTGAAGACATTGCGCCACTCTGGATGATGATCGAGCACGCGACAGTGATTTGAGACCAAAGCCATGAAATCCGCAGCTTGGTCGAAGTGCGGGAACTTGAAGGTTTTGACCAAGTAGCGAACCTCAGCGTTGCCGTAGTTGTCGACATACCATCCTTCGAAGTCGTCATAGCGCAGAATCTGCGCCAGTTCGGCATCCGGTAGTGGCTGGGTTCGTGCCTTGGCAAGGTCTGCCTTCGGATACTCATCTGCGTCAGGTCGCTTCTTCAAAGAGAGCTTGACTGCAAGTCGATCCAGCAGGGGACCGATCATCGTGGGCCAGCCCGCGTAGTCGATGTGCTCCGAGTGAAGAACAGTCAAAAAGTCGAGCCGAGTGGGAAGTGCGAATTGTCGAAAGTCGCGATCGCAGTCCGCAAAGAGAGGGACGAGGAGTCGGCGATTTTGACCGAATCTCTCGCCTTCAGGTAGGGCCAAGGGAGCTTCGTTTGAGTAGACCAGTTCCTCGACGACCCAATCTGTCGAAGGGCCCTCGGCGGGTTGCTCGCCAACTTTAGGCATCCATCGCTTGCCGATAAGGACAATCGTGGCATGTGCAGCGTCGATCAGTCCGCGCAGTCGATCGGGGAACGGATCCCCGGGTTGCATCTCCTCTACGTCAACGGACACGCGCACGAACTGCAGGCGTTTCTCGATCTCGTTCTTCAGGAGAAGGGCTATTGGCGCTGTGTCCTGCCGACGGTAACTGATGAAGAAGGTGAACGGTTGCATGGCTGGTCTCGGAGTGGCGTGCGACCGGTATCGTGCTGCCTAACGACGCTGTAGAAAAACCCGTTTCCGGGGCGAATCGGGACGGCCAAAAAAGCCGGCCGGATCAGGCATCTCATCCTTCAGCGTCCCCAGTTTCCGCCAATCTATCCTGCATACTCGTGATGCGCCAGCTTTTCGATGTTGGGCACCATGCAGTAGAGCTTCCATTGCCCGTCGAGCTTGCCCCGGTCTCGTAGCGAGAAGCGGGTCAGTCGTTTGTTGTGCCGCAGGTTTCCGAACACCGGCTCGACCGTGGCGAAGCGTGCGGCGATCATGCGCTTACCGATGTCCGAGCTGTCGACCCAGTACCGAATCGAAGAGAAAAACGACCACGTCGAGCACCTGTACAGGTCCATGTGGTCGGTTACGCTTGTCGCTGCCGGATGTAAATTGACACATGCTGCCGATTGAAAATTGATACACCAAGTAGGGAAGATCGGGGCTTTTTGGAGTCCCGTTGATCACAGACGAGGTGTATGTGGAAATCGAGGTCTTGAG
>NZ_WUAF01000019.1 GCF_009800965.1 Cognatazoarcus halotolerans
CGTCGAACTGGTGCTCGAATCTGGCCAGGTCAGCGTCGAGCACGTGCTCAACGTGATCAATCGGCTGCAGCAGGCGCCGATGCCGCAAAGCGTGGAAACCGCGCTGACGATCAAGACTGCGCCGACTGCCGATACCGGGCGCTACGACCGGCTGCGCAGGAAGGAGACCGGCCATGCGTGATCTCGTCACCGAGTTGAAGGCGCTGCGCCTGTACGGCATGGCAACGGCCTGGGGAGAATGGGTGGCGCGGGACGAAGCCGATCTGTCGCACAGCCGGCAGTGCCTCGAACAGTTGCTCGAAGCGGAACGCACGGACCGTGCGATGCGTTCGGTCCGCTACCAGATGCATGCCGCGCGCTTCCCCGTGCACCGGGATCTGGCCGGATTCGACTTTGCCCAGTCACCGGTGGAGCGCAAGCTGATCCTTGAACTGGCCGACTGCCACTTCGCCGACGAGGCCCACAATGTCGTGTTCATCGGCGGGCCTGGCACGGGCAAGTCGCACCTGGCCACGGCGATCGGCGTCTCGGGCATCACCCGCCACGGTCGGCGCGTGCGCTTCTATTCCACGGTTGATCTGGTCAATGCGCTCGAACAGGAGAAGGCCGCGGGTCGCGCCGGCCGGATGGCCCAGTCGTTCAAGAACATCGATCTGCTGATCCTGGACGAACTGGGCTACCTGCCATTCAGTCAGGCCGGTGGCGCGCTGCTCTTCCACCTGCTCTCCAAGCTCTACGAGCACACCAGCGTGCTGATTACGACCAATCTCGCCTTCGGCGAATGGGCCAGCGTATTTGTCGATGCCAAGATGACCACGGCGCTGCTCGACCGCCTCACCCACCATTGCCACATAGTCGAGACCGGGAACGACTCCTACCGCTTCCAGCACAGTACGGGCGTCGCCAAGGCGCGGATCCGTTCCCGCGAGAGCGCCCGGCACGAGCCCGTACCTGGGTAAGCACGCCGTCGCCGTGTCCGCCGCTTCGGGCTACGCCCTTCGCGGCGGACACGGCGAAACCAATTCATCTGAACACTCAGAAAAGGAGGACCCACAGGGCGCTGAAGCGATACACTTATCCACAGCTGCCGTCATGACAGGCAGCTATCGCCCCTGGTCAAAATTCAATCGGCACCCCTGGTCAAATTTGGATCGGCGCGGACATCGCAGGGCCATCGAAGCCTTGAAGGCATTCGGCGAGGTCAATTTGTTCCTGCGCGGGATGGTCCCGTTGGTGGGGTTCAAGTCCGCCATCGTCTACTACGATCGGGCTCAGAGGTTCGCGGGGGTATCAAAATACCCGCTTCGCAAGATGCTTGCTCTTGCGCTGGACGCGGTCACTTCGTTCTCGACCGTTCCGCTTCGCATGATTACTGTCACAGGGTTTCTGGTCTTCGCGGTCAGCGTGGTGATGAGTGCATGGACGCTATGGATAAAGTTGTTCACTGACCTGGCCCTACCCGGATGGACGTCGACGTTGCTCCCGATCTACTTGCTCGGAGGCGTGCAGATCCTGTGTCTCGGGGTCATCGGCGAATATCTCGGGAAGGCCTATAAAGAGGTGAAGGCACGACCCCGCTACATCATTGAAACGATGACGCGAAACGCATCCCCCATTGATCCGGGGGCGGAGTGTGAGCGTGGATAAGTCGGAGTTCGATCGGTTTGCCGAAGAGTATCGACAGATCCATGCCCGCAATATTGGACTCTCGGGCGAAAGCCCCGAGTTTTTCGCCCGATACAAAGTGCAGGATGTCGCGAATCTCGTTTGTGAGCTTGGGCTCCCCGGGCCTTCACGAATCCTTGACTTTGGAGCTGGCGTCGGGAACTCCATCCCGCACTTCAGGCAGCAGTTCCCAGAAGCCTCCATCTATTGCGCCGATGTTTCTCACGCGAGCCTGAAGATCGCGGCAGAGCGATTCGCTGGGTCAGCCGCCTTGATCCAGTTCGATGGGGAAACGCTCCCAATGCCGGCCGGCAGTTTTGAGCTGATTTTCTCGGCATGCGTGTTTCACCATATTCCCAAGTCGGGCCATGAAGGGCTGCTGCGCGAATTACTCCGGGTGTTGGCACCCGGGGGGGTGCTGATCATATTCGAACACAACCCGTTTAACCCGCTTACCCTGCATGCAGTGAACACTTGCCCGTTTGATGAGAATGCCGTGCTCTTGCGCCCCCGAGAGCTTTGCGACGCGCTCCGTCAGGGTGGATTTACGCGGGTTATTCGCCATTACAGGCTCTTCTTTCCGGGGGCGCTCCGCAGACTCAGAGCGTTTGAGCGTTTCCTGACTTGGCTGCCTCTGGGAGCCCAATATTTCGTCGCGGCGCGTAAACCGTCAGCGTCTGGGCCTGATCTGGCATAGTCGGACCCTAACCGACGATTCGGCAATGCGTGCTATCACTGGTCGGCAGCGAGATCGCGGGCAAACGCTGAGCATCGTCTTTTCAATCACTCGGCCCGAGCGTCTGCGCCATGCTCGGACAACTGGGCACCGAACCAGCGGTGAATCGCGGTGAGCAGCGCGAGGTCGGTGGTTTCGAAACGGATCTCGGCGCCGTCGGCCAGTGGCGAATACGTTACCTTGATCCGTGCGGCGCCGGCCTGCAGTTCTTTCAGGCCCGGCATGTTCTCGCCATGCAGGGTGGCCGGGTCGTTGTAGTCGCCGCGCTGGAAGGCGTGGGCCTCGTGTTGAAGATGCTGCTGGATCTTGGCGATCTGCTCGCTTGCATCCCGATCGCGCGAGAGGACTCGCTGGATGCCGCCGGTTTCGGTCATGCGGAAGACGTGAACGGTACGTGCGAGATCGAAGGGCATGACCTGCCCGCCCATGTGATGTACATGTTCCTGTCGACTCTGCGACAGCGTGCTGCCACAGCCGGCGATGGAGAGCGTGGCAAGGAGCGCCGCGCCCGCGCGTGCCGCACGGGCGTACCGGTCGGGGGCCGCGTTTCCGCGCGCCATCATTGCATGCCCGCGCGCTTGAGCAGCGCCTGGATCTCGCCGACGATCCCTCGCCGGAACAGCAGTACGCACGCCACGAAGATCGCGCCCATGATGACGGTGACCCAGGAACCCACCGATTCGGCAAGCTGGTTCTCGATGGTGACGATGGTGGCACCCCCCACGGCCGGACCAAGGATGGTGCCGAGGCCGCCGAGCAGGGTCATGAGCACGACCTCCCCCGACATGTGCCAATGCACGTCGGACAGCGAGGCGAGCTGGAAGACCAGGGTCTTGGTGGCGCCCGCGGTGCCCGACAGCGCGGCCGAGATCGCGAAGGCCAGCAGCTTGAACTTGTCCACGTCGTAACCGAGCGAGATGGCGCGGGGCTCGTTCTCGCGGATCGCCTTGAGAATCTGCCCGAAGGGTGAGTGGATGGTGCGGTAGATGATGAAGAAGCCAAGGCAGAACACCGCGTACACCGTGTAGTACATGGCCATGTTGTTGGACAGGTCGATCAGGCCGAAGAGGTGCCCGCGCGGTACGCCCTGCAGACCGTCCTCGCCGCCGGTGGCCTTTATCTGAAGCACCAGGAAGTAGACCATCTGAGCGAGTGCCAGGGTGATCATGGCGAAATAGATGCCGGTGCGGCGGATCGCCAGCGTGCCGAAGAGCCAGCCCATCAGCCCGGCCACGACGGTACCGGCAAGGATGCCAAGTTCGGGCGTGACGCCGACGTCCCGCATCATCAGGCCACAGACGTAGCCGGCCGAGCCGAGGAAGGCGGCATGGCCGAAGGACAGCAGCCCGGCAAAGCCGAGCAGCAGGTTGAAGGCCGAGGCAAAAAGCGCGAAGCACAGCACCTTCATGAGGAAGGTCGGGTAGAGCGTGAAGGGGGCGACCAGGCCGAGTACGAGCAGGGTGGTGTAGAGCACCGCGGGATTGAGCAGCGCGGACTGCGAGGCGAGGGTGGTGGGGCGCATGTACGGGTTCCTTTGTCGGGCTCAGGTCCTGCCGAAGAGGCCGGCGGGTCGTACCAGCAAGACGATGACCATGATCACGAAGACGATCACCGAGGAGGCTTCCGGGTAGAACACCTTGGTCAGGCCCTCGATCAGGCCCAGTCCGAGTCCCGTGACGATGGAGCCCATGATCGAGCCCATGCCACCGATCACCACCACCGCGAAGACGACGATGATGAGGTGCGAGCCCATCAGCGGATTGACCTGGAACACCGGGGCGGCGAGCACGCCGGCAAAGGCGGCGAGCGCGACGCCGTAGCCGTAGGTGAAGGTGATCAGCAGCGGCACGTTGATGCCAAGCGCCTGCACCATCTGCGGGTTTTCGGTGCCGGCGCGCAGGTAGGCGCCGAGCTTGGTCTTCTCGATCATGAACCAGGTGCCGAAACACACCGTCAGGGCGGCGACGATGATCCAGCCGCGATAGATCGGCAGGAACATGAAGCCCAGGCTCACGCCGCCGGCAAGCAGTTCCGGCACGTCGTAGCTCTGGCCCGAGATGCCGAACTGGTCGCGGAAGATGCCTTCGATGATCAACGCGATGCCGAAGGTCAGGAGCAGGCCGTAGAGGTGGTCCAGCTTGTAGAGCTTGCGCAGCATGGTGCGCTCGAGGAATACGCCGAAGGCGCCGACGATGATCGGCGTGGCGATCAGTGCGACCCAGTAGTTGATGCCGAACTTGGTGAGCGCGAGCCAGGCGATGAAGGCGCCCATCATGTACTGCGCACCATGGGCGAAGTTGATGATGTTGAGCAGGCCGAAGATGATCGCCAGACCCAGGCTGAGGATCGCGTAGAACGAGCCGTTGATCAGGCCGATCAGCAACTGGCTGCCGAGCAGCGCGGACGGGATTCCGAAAATTTCCATCAAGGGCTCCACGCCCGGGCTGGCAGCGCCCGCCCGGGCCTGTCAGTGGATCGACTTATTTCTTGACCAGCGGGCAGCGCGACTGGGAAAGCGGCTGGAACGCCTGGTCGGCCGGGATGGTCTGGCGGATGGTGTAGTAGTCCCACGGATACTTGGAATCCGCCGGCTTCTTGACCTGTACCAGGTACATGTCATGCACCATGCGGCCATCGGCACGGATCACGCCATTCTTGGCGAAGAAGTCGTTGATCGGGGTCTTCTTCATCGCCGCCATGACCTTGCCGGTATCGTCGGTGCCGGCCGCCTTGACCGCCTGCAGGTAGTGATAGATGGACGAGTACTGGCCGGCCTGGACCATTGTCGGCATGCGCTTCTGCTTGTCGAAGAAGCGCTTCGACCAGGCGCGGGTCTCGTCATTGCGATCCCAGTAGAAACCAGTGGTCAGATACATGCCCTGGGTCGGCTTGAGTCCGAGCGAATGTATGTCGGTGATGAACATCAGCAGGCCGGCCAGCGACTGCTTGGGCGTGATGCCGAATTCGGCCGCCTGCTTGATGGCGTTGGTGGTGTCGGCGCCGGCGTTGGCCAGGCCGATCACCTGGGCGCCCGAGGCCTGCGCCTGGAGCAGGAAGGACGAGAAGTCCGAGCCTGGGAACGGGTGGGCGACCGAGCCGAGCACCTTGCCGCCATTGGCGGTGATGACCGCGGTGGCGTCCTTTTCGAGTGCATGGCCGAAGGCATAGTCGGCAGTCAGGAAGAACCAGGTCTTGCCGCCCTGCTGGGTGACCGCCTTGGCGGTGCCGTTGGACAGCGCGTAGGTGTCATAGGTGTAGTGCACCGAGACGTCGTTGCACTGCTCGTTGGTGATCGGCGTGGAGGCGGCGCCGTTGATCAGCGCGATGCGGTCCTTTTCCTTGGCGATCTTCATGACCGCCAGTGCGGTCGAGGTGGTGACCAGTTCGGTGGCGGTGTCGACACCCTCGCGCTCGAACCATTCGCGGGCCTTGTTGGCGGCGATGTCGGCCTTGTTCTGGTGATCCGAGCTGACCATCTCGATCTTGAAGGCGGGTTTTTCCTTGGCGATGAAATCGTCGATGGCCATCTGGGTCGCGACCACCGCGCCCGAGCCGGCGAGGTCGGAATAGGTGCCCGACAGGTCGGTGAGCACGCCGATCTTGACCACGTTGCCGGAATACTGGGCCTGGACGCCGGCCGACAGCGTGACGAAGGCGGCAGCGCAGGCGACCGTCAGCAGTTTCTTGTGAGTCATGTATCTCCTCCTCGAGCGATGTGGTCCCCGGCTCAGACACCGAGGGTCTGATGCAGCCAATCCATTTTTTCCGGCAGTTCTTCCCTGGAAATGGTGGCGATGATCTCCCCGTGTTCCAGCACGTAGTGCCGGTCGGCGAGGGGTGCGGCAAAGCGGAAGTTCTGTTCGACCAGCACGATGGTGAAGCCGCGGGTCTTGAGTTCGGTGATGACCTCGCCGAGCTTCTTGACGATGACCGGGGCAAGGCCCTCGGTGATTTCGTCCAGCAACAGCAGTTTGGCGCCGGTGCGCAGCACACGGGCCATCGCCAGCATCTGCTGCTCGCCGCCCGAGAGCTTGGTGCCGGGGCTGCTGCGGCGCTCGGCGAGGTTCGGGAACATCTCGTAGATCTCGGCGATGCTCATGCCGCCGCTGGCGACCTGCGGCGGCAGCATGAGATTTTCCTCGGCGCTCAGCGAGGCGAAGATCGCGCGCTCTTCGGGAACGTAGCCGATACCGTGGCGGGCCATGCGGTGGGTCGGCTCGGCAATGATCTCCTTGCCGTTGAGCATGATCGAGCCGGTGCGCCGGCCGACCAGACCGAGAATGGACTTTAGCGTGGTGGTGCGGCCCGAGCCGTTGCGGCCCAGCAGGGTCGCGCACTCGCCGCGGCCTATCCTGAGGTCGATGCCGTGAAGGATGTGGGATTCGCCGTAGTAGGCATGCAGATCGGTGATCCGCAGCATCTCGCGATTGGGGCTGGCAGGTGTGCTCATGCTGTCGTGCGCTCAGTGGTGTGCATCGGCCATGTCGTCGGAACCGACGTAGGCTTCAAGCACCTGCGGGTTCTTGGAGACCTCGTCGTAGCTGCCTTCGGCGAGCATGCTGCCGCGCTGCAGGACGGTAATCCGGTCGCACAGGTTGGCGACAACCGAGAGGTTGTGCTCGACCATCAGGATGGTGCGATTGGCGGAGACCTTGCGGATCAGGTCCACGACCCGGGCGATATCTTCCTGGCCCATGCCCTGGGTGGGTTCGTCGAGCAGCATCATCGTCGGCTCGAGCGCCAGAGTCGTCGCGATCTCAAGCGCGCGCTTGCGTCCGTAGGGCATTTCGCCGGTGACGGTGTCGGCGAAGCCGGCCAGGTCGACATCCTCGAGCAGGGCCATGGCGCGGTCGTTGAGCACGTCGAGGCTCTTGTCCGAACGCCAGAAATGGAAGGCGGTACCGAGCTTGCGCTGCAGGCCGATGCGCACGTTTTCCATCACCGTGAGGTGGGGGAAGGTGGCCGATATCTGGAAGGAGCGCACCAGCCCGCGGCGGGCGGTGGCGGCGGGCGCCTCGTGGGTGATGTCCTTGCCCTCGAAGCGGATCGTGCCGCGGGTCGGAGGCAGAAATTTGGTAAGCAGGTTGAAGACCGTGGTCTTGCCCGCACCGTTCGGGCCGATCAGCGCATGGATGTGTCCGCGCCGGATCTTCAGATTGACGTCCGAGACGGCCGCAAAGCCCTTGAACTCTTTGGTCAGGTCGACGGTTTCGAGGATGAAGTCGCTCATTGCGGGCCCCGGATCGGATGCGTGTGGCGATATGAGGGTAAACCCTCGGTGTGTGGTGCTGCCGTTGACGGCCGTCCGGTGGTGGCGGCCGGGATTGGGGCGGATTGGCACTGCCGGGGCGGAAAGCGGACGAGCGCGCTGCGTGGCCAGAATGACGCCCTTACTGTGGGCAGGCTCTTGCCGTTTCGGCCCTTGCGCATTCGTCCCCCTCGATCCGCGTGGTCTTGTGGTGTGTTGCCGTGGGGTGTGCCGTTATCGCCGGCGTTTTCCCCGAAATCCGCAGCCGGCCTAGCGGCGGCGCCTGCGGAAGTAAGCCCATTAGGGGAGTTTTCCCGGCCTGTGCGCCATAAGGGAATACCCTTACAAGAGGCAAGTCAGGGCCGCGTCGGGTCAAGCCGGCGCGGGGGCGTACCTCAGGCGCTGCCGGCGGAGCACCCAGGCGATCAACATCAGCGCCGGCAGGAACATCCACTCCCGCGCGATCCGGTTGCCGGGGACCTCGACAGCGATGACCCGAAATCCGGCCTCTACACCGAGCTTGGCCGCCTGGCTGCCGAATTCGACGCGGGTGACGGTGAAGCCCGCCTCGCTGATGACCGTGCCGATACCATTGTCTGCAAGACGCCGGGTGGCGGTGGCCGCAGGTTTGCCCAGGGGCAGCAGGATGCCGCGCTCGACCGCGTCGCCCTCCAGCGTGGTGCCAGCGAACAGCACCCGCATGCGCGTGTCGGCCGGCGCCTCGACGATCGCCTGCTCGGCGGCGGTCCCGGTGAGCTGCGTGTAGGGCGGACTGAGCGGGTCCATGAACATGCCCGGATTGAACAGCATGAACACCGCGAGCAGCATCGCCAGCCGCTCGGTTCCGGTGCTGCGCACCAGCAGCCAGCCCTGGTTCACCGAGATGAAGGCAAAACCCGCGAGCGTCGCGCTAGCGAGGGTGATGAAGGTATGGCCAAGTCCGTCCACGCCGATCAGCAGCAGCTTTGGATTCAGCACGAACATGAAAGGCAGCAACGCCATGCGCATCGAATAGCGGAAGGCGATGATGCCGGTGCGGATCGGGTTTGCAATCGCGATGCTCGCCGCGGCGTAGGAGGCCAGCCCGACCGGCGGGGTGATATCGGCCATGAGGCCGAAATAGAAGACGAACAGGTGTGCCGCGATGAGCGGGACGAAGAGGCCGTTCTGAGCGCCGATGGCGACGATTACCGGTGCCATCAGCGATGACACCACGATGTAGTTGGCAGTGGTCGGCAGGCCCATGCCCAGTACCAGGCAGATCAGCGCCACCAGCGCCAGCATGACGATGATGTTGCCGCCCGACAGGGCCGTCACGAGTTCGGTCATGACCAGGCCGACACCGGTCAGCGTGACGGTGCCGACGATGATCCCGGCGGTGGCGGTGGCGATTGCCACGGCCACCATGTTGCGGGCGCCCGCGGCAAGCCCGTCGATGAGGTCCTGCAGGCCGCGCCGTGATGCGTCACCGATGCCGTGTTCGCCGCGAAACCAGGCCAGCAGCGGGCGCTGGGTGAGCACGATGAAGGCCAGGAAAAGCGTCGCCCAGAAGGCTGCTCGTGTCGGGGCGAGCTGCTCGACCACGAGGTTCCAGACCAAGGCACCGACCGGCAGCAGAAAATGCATGCCCGAGCGCAGTGTGGGTCCGAAAGGTGGCAGCGCGGTGATCGGCGCGTCCGCTGGCGAGACTTCGCCGGCGTGCGGCAGGCTCATGCGCAGCAGGACAACGTAGGCCGCGAGCAGCAACAGCGCCATCACCAGGAAGGAGAGCTGGGGGAGCGCCGCGTGAACCAGGCTGCCGATCACCGAAACCACGGTCAGCACCAGCGCGATGCCGAGAAAGCCGAGTGCAAAGCTGGCCATGGCTCGATGCCAGCGCCTCGAGCGCTGCCGTGGCAGGCCACGCAGGTCGGCCTTTACTGCCTCGAGGTGGACGATGTAAAGGAGGCCGAGATAGGACACCATGGCCGAGATCAGCGCGTGCTTGAGAACCTGCACATAGGGCACGCCTACGTATTCGACCATGAGGAAGGCGGCAGCCCCCATCACCGGTGGCATCACCTGACCGTTGACCGAGGCGGCGCATTCGATCGCGGCGGCCTTC
Organism: Cognatazoarcus halotolerans; assembly: GCF_009800965.1. Taxonomy (GTDB): domain Bacteria; phylum Pseudomonadota; class Gammaproteobacteria; order Burkholderiales; family Rhodocyclaceae; genus Cognatazoarcus; species Cognatazoarcus halotolerans. The sequence continues at coordinate 9,754 of NZ_WUAF01000019.1, forward strand.
TCCGCCGGGTAGCCGACCCGCTTGATCAGCGGAATCGTGAGCGGCCCGGTGGTGACCACGTTGGTGATCGACGAACCCGAGATCAGACCGGTTGCGGCCGATGCGACCACCGCGGCCTTGGCCGGACCGCCCCTCATGTGGCCGAGCAGCGCCACCGCACTGCGGATGAAGTAGCTGCCGGCACCGGCGGTTTCGAGCAGGGCGCCGAACAGCACGAAGAGGAAGATGAGGCCGGCCGAAACGCCCAGTGCCACGCCGAAGACTCCTTCGGTGGTGAGCCACATGTGGCTCATGGTGCGGCCGAACGAGGCGCCCTTGTGGGCGATCAGCTCCGGCATCCGCTCGCCGAAGAAGACATAGCCGAGCAGCACCAGCGCCATGACCACCATCGGCAGTCCGAGCACGCGCCGGGTGGCTTCGAGGAGCAGTGCGAGGCCGCATGCCGCAACCGCGATTTCGAGCCCGGTGGGATCGCCGGTATGGGCGCTTACCGAATCGTAGAAAACCGACAGATAGGCGGCGCTGAGCGCCGCCAGCACGGCGAGCACGAGGTCGATGCGCGGTGGTGGGCCGCTTGCGCCGCGTCGCGCCGGGTAGGCAAGAAAGGCGAGCAGCACCGCGAAGGCAAGATGCAGTGAGCGGACCTTCGTTTCGTTGAGGACGAGCACGCCGAAGAGTTCGGGCAGCGGCGAGGCGACCCACAACTGCAGCGCCGACCAGCCCACCGCGGCGAAAGCCAGCAGCCGCGCCATCGAGTCGCCGGCGTGTCGCAGCCCTGTCGCATTGTCCGTGGTGCGCCGGCGTGCATCGTTTGCGGCGTCGGTTCCGGTGGTGCTGGCGTCGCTCATGCGGCTTGCCCGGGGTCGGTTGTCGGTGTCCGGCGGCGATGACGGCGTGATCCAGGGGGCGGCCGCCGGCCTACGCCCGCAGTATCTTTGCGGGCATGTGGATGGGTCAAGCCGTGTTCGCCGGGTGACGTGCTCAGCGCTTCGTGGGCGCTGCCTCGTCCGTGACCCGGAAGCGCAGCGTGCCGATCAACTGGCCACCGGCCGTTACCACCCGCACTTCCCATCGACCGGCAGGGGTGTCCGGGAAATGCGTCTTGTGGGTCCATGCCCGATAGCCGGCTTCGCGACCGCCGAGAATCTCGAGGTCGATGCTGTCCACGATGGTGCCGTTGTGTATCCAGTGATGGAAAACCTGCTCGCTCAGACCGAGTGGTGCGTTGATCGCGGTGAATGCATAGACGCCCTTGTCGCGCAGCTGCGCGACGCTCAATCGCCTGACCGCCGGGCCCGGCTCGCGCGATGCTTGGTCCAGTTCGAGGCTGATCGCGCCGCGGCCGAGCCAGAGCGTTGCCGGTGGCACCGCCGAGCGTGCGAACCAGCCGCATGTTGCGAGCAGCGTCAGCAGGGCTGCGACCGCGAGGCCCCGGCGTGGGAGCTGCCGCGGAACCGTTGCAGCGAGGCTGGGGAACGAAAGCAGGGCCGCACTGACGAGCGCGATCGAGTAGCTCCGTGCGGTCGGCAGATGAACGATCAGTGGCAGCGCCACGAGTAACACCGCGAACAGCGTGAGGCTGTGGTACGCCAGGTAGAGCCAGCGTCGCGGCGCCAGTCGGTGGTAATAGAGCGGGTCGGTGATCGCGATCAGCGCAGCGATGACGAGGAGCGCGGTGAACGCGGCCTGGGTAGTGTTCCACGCGGTGGACACGATGAAGAAGGGCAGCGTGAAGAACAGGCTTTCCTGGTGGATCAGCTGCATGGCGTAATTGAGCAGGACCTGTGGCAGCGCGATCCCGAAGCGGCGTTTCAGCCGGGTGCGCAGCAGGCGCTCGAGGACCAGCCAGACCCAGCTCGCCAGCAACAGCAGCGCGATCACGCGGACCGAGCCGCGGTGACGCTCGATGAGAAAGAAGCTGGCGAGGCCCGAGACGAAACCGAACACCGCGACCGAGCCCGGATGACGCCGGAGCACTTCGGCAAGCTGGTGCCCGCGGGCAATGAGTGGGGAAAGGGGCGTCATCCGGGCCGCTGCACCGCAGTGGTGCGCAGTATTCGTCGTGACGTCGAGTGTAAGGCCGTTGCGTGGTGTCCGCGCAGCGATGTGTGCTAGCCGCCGCGCAGCGCCTCGCGCCTCGCCAGCCCGAGCTTGTCGGAACGTTCGAGCTTGTCGACGAAGGACGGAAAGTCCAGCCCGTAGCGTTCGGAGAGCTGGCGCGCGATATTTCGCAGCCGTCGCCAGTCCGGCGAAAAGGCGGGATTGCGGAAGGCAAGCAGCACATGGTTGCCATCCTCGGGAACCGACATCACGATCACCCGATCGTCGAATGCGGTCATTGCCGCACCGATGAAGCCGGCGTAGCTGCTGCGATCGCCTGCCAGGTTGACCACCAGCACGCCGCCGCCGGAGAGTCTCGCGACGACGTCCTCGAAGAATGCGTGGCCGGCGAGTTCGGGGGCGAGGCCGGTCCGGTCGAATGCATCGACCAGCAGGACGTCGATGCGGTCGCGACAGATGGCGAGATAGTCCACCCCATCCCCTTGGCGGATCTCCTGTCGATCACCGTCCGGCGGTATCGCGAAGGCTTCGCGCAGCGCGATCACGTCAGGGTCGAGTTCGACCGCCACCAATCGGGTGTGGGTGAGGTGATGGCGGCAGAACTTGAGCAAGGAGCCACCGCCGAGGCCGAGCAGGACGATGTGTTGCGGTCTCGGGACGAACAGCAGGAACAGCATCATCTTCTGCGTGTAGCGCAGATCGAGTTCGTTCGGCCGGCGCTTGAGCATCGCGCTTTGGGTGAGTCGCATGCTGAAGTGCAGGTAGCGCCGCTCGCCATCGTCGAGGACGAAAGGTTTGCGGTAGTGCCCGGCGGCGATCGCGTCGGCGAGTGCCGGGATGTCAGCCCAGGGCGGTTCGAGCAGGAGCAGATGCCCCGGCGCCGTCTCGAAAGGGCTTGGAATCTCTAGCAGCGGCGGGTTCCGGGGCATGTGGGCAGGGTGGCACGGGACGCATCGATTCTAGCGCCTCGTCAGCCGCCTGCGGCGCCTGCCGGTTCATGGGGCGCCCACACGGGACGCCCGGGCCGCCAGGGTCAGGAGAAAGCCGTGTGGCTGCGCCCGATGAGCCTGCGGGCGGTTCTCGACAGCAGACCCCAACCTGAAGCGACGAGCTCCAGCATGACGGCGTTGCGCATGGCACGGCCTTCGCGCATGTACTGCGCGGTGTCGATGCCGCCACGGACCGGGTATGCCGGCGTGGCTTCGGGTTGTGCGTCGCGCGGCTCGATCGAGGGCTTGAGGTGGGTGGCGAAGTTCCACAACGCGGCACTTCGCATCCTGCGGCCCTGCTCGAGATACTCGACGAGATCGGTCGTGTCGACCTGTCTATCTGCAGAAGGGGTGAAGTGGGTGTTCATTTCATTCATTCCGTATTCGGACGGCGGTTGGCCGTCTGCAACGGTGAGCTAATCCGTCGGGTGGGAGGTGTGCCGGGTGACGTTGCACATGAAACGACCCAGATCGAAACAGTCGGCAAGGCGGCCGGCAATCGACGGCTCGTCCTGGCGGGGCGCGGTCTCACCGCTCCGAACCGATGATCTGCCCGTGATCCGTGCGATTGCCTGGGATGCGAGTACCAGACCGTAGTCGTAGTAGTCGACCTGGTCGTCCATGGTGCTCTGCGGGCGGGTGCTGCTCTTGATCATCTGGTCCTGCTCCGAAGTGGTGCATTTCTTCAATTCCATGCCCTTTGTTGGGGCATGTGGCTCGAAGCGGACTCTAGACGCCTGGATCGGCGCCGACAAACGAGGATTTTTGTTTTACGAATTAGAAAATCTAATTCGATAGAGGCACGGTTTCGCCCGATTCAAGCCGCCAGCCACATGCCGATCAGGCCGAGAATCAGTACCGCGTGCGGAAAGGCGACGGTGGGCCGCAAGGCGCTGCGGGCGTATTCGGCAAGCAGGCCCGCCGTTCCGGGGCGTGCCGCAGCCCATTCGCTGTGCAGCTGGCAGGCGGAGGCGCCTTCACCGCCCTCGCGGATCAATGCCTCGATGCGCAGGATGCGCTCCGACAGACGGTTCTGGAAGGTCCGGAAGATTGCTTCCTGCGCCCACAGAACCGCGATCAGCAATGCCATGAAGTGTGCAAAATTACCACTCACGAACGCGATCGCGGCAAGGACGACCGCCAGCAACTTGATCCACAACAGGCCGCGCTCGTACTGCTCGTGGTTGTGCTGCAGGGTGGACCATTCCAGTTCGATCGCGGACGTGGCGTGTGAAGACATGGCTTGGGGGCTGCCGATTGGCGGACTGCGAGGATAACCGATCGGTGTGGCGGCCAGCCAGCTAGAAGCGCGTTGCATACATGTGAACGACAAGCTTCGTTTCCAGGGCCTCGCCGGCGCTTGTCCCGGGATGAGCTGCCGTGGCGCAGTGAGCGGCGTTCGGGCCGGCGGGCATGAAGAAATGCTGGGGGACGGCCATCGCGTCCAGTGCGCCCGAGAACTCGCCCGAACTGGCGCCGATCGGGAGCAGCAGCGCGGCCGAGCAGAGGCTTGCGACAAGAATGCTGGGTTTCATCGAGGGCTCCTTGATTCATTTTGCATGGTCGCAGTATGGCGCCTGTGCCGCGATGGCCGCTGTCGGGCGCGGCTCAAATTCGTGTAGGCGCAGTCCTACGCGTCGTTCGATCGGCGCTCGCCCGGGCTGGGCGACAGGGCGATAATGGCCCTTCACTACAGACAGGGGAACGCCATGGCCACCGTGCCGCCAAGCACCGAGGATGATCCGCGGGTCAAAGCCGTGTTCGACGATATCCGTGCGACCCGCAATACGGATTTCATCAACAACATGTGGCGCTATCTCGCCTTCGATCCGGCCCTGCTCGAGGCGACCTGGCGAGAGGTCAAGGCGGTCATGGCAACGCCGTCGAGCCTGGACCCGCTGACCAAGGAGATGCTCTATCTCGCGGTGTCGATCGCCAACAGCTGTACTTATTGCGTGCATTCGCACACGGCGGCCGCCGTCGCAAAGGGCATGAGTGCGGCGCAGCACGCCGAGGTACTCGCAATCGTCGGTCTCGCCGCCAAGACGAACCACCTCGCCACCGCGCTGCAGGTGCCGGTGGATGCGGCCTTCGAGCGCGGTGGCGCGTGATTATCGCGGCGGTCGCTCGCATTTGCGCCACACCGTCGCCAGCCACGGCTGCTGCGCCCGCGGCAGGCCGGTCGGGCGGTAGTAGTGGCGGATTTCCTCGAAGCCGGCCGCGGTGACGCAGGCTCGCCAGGTTTCCAGCGTGTAGAAACAGCCATAGCGCTGGCCGTTGAAGCCTTCCTGGTCGGCGCCGCGCGGATTCGAGGCGAACAGCACACCGCGTGGTTTGAGGGTCGCGTGGAGGGCGCCGAGCACCTTGCCGATTGCCTCGCGTGGCGCATGGAACAGGCTGGCGTTGGCAAACACGCCGTCGAAACGCGCCGCCGGCAACTGCAGCGCGATGAAGTTTTGGTGAAGCACTTCGCAGCCGGTCTCCCGTCGCGCCATGTCGACGAATGCCGCCGATCCGTCGAGCCCGACCGGCTGGTGGCCGCGTTCGACGAAGCGTGCGAGATCGCGCCCCGGTCCGCAGCCCAGATCGAGGATGCTGTACGGCGCCTCGCCCTCGATCGCGTCGAGCAGCGCGTCGATGTTCTGGCTGACGTCGTGGTCGCGGGTGCCTTCGCGGTAAGACTCGGCGTTGGCCTCGTAGTGGCCGATGGTCGGGGTGGTCAGCGCGAAGAGTCCGTCTTCGCGTGGGGGTGAGGTATTCATCCGATCGTTTCCGTCGACAGGTTCAGCTCGAGCAGCTCACTTCCAGTCCTTCCGCCCAGTCGGGCGGCGGCGCCGCGAAGCGCTGATGACCGGGTTGTTCGTCAAAGGGCTTCTTCAGGCACTGATGGACCGCGTGCAGTTCGCTGTAGTCTCCCTGCCGGGCGGCGCGGATCGCGGTCTCGGCGATCCAGTTGCGCAGCACGTATTTGGGGTTGACCGCGTTCATCGCGCGCTGACGCTCGGCGTCGGCGGGCGCGCCGCTGTGCAGGCGGGCGCGCCATTCGGCGAGCCAGGCGTCGCAGGCAGCGCGGTCGATGAGGAGGTCGCGTACGGGGGCATCGTCGGTGGGGGTTCGTGGCGCCGCGGGCAGCACGCCGAGATTGCGGAAGAACAGGGTGTAATCGGTGTGGTTCGCATCGAGCAGGCCGTAGAGCCGGCTGATGAGCACGTCGTCATCCTCGCGTGCGTCACCGAGACCGAGCTTGGCGCACATCAACTCGACGAAGTCGCGGTTGTAGACCTCGGCGTAGTTGCGGTCGATGGCCTCCCGCATTGCCGCCTCGTCACCGATCAGCGGCATCAGCGCGTGGCCGAGGGCGTGCAGGTTCCAGTGCGCCACGTGGGGCTGGTTACGGTAGCTGTAGCGGCCGCCCCGGTCAGTGTGGTTGCAGATGTGGCCGGCGTCGAAGGCGTCCATGAAGCCGAACGGGCCGTAGTCGAGGGTCAGCCCGAGGATCGACATGTTGTCGGTGTTCATGACCCCGTGCATGAAGCCGACCGCCTGCCAGCGCGCGGTCATCGCGGCGGTGCGGCGGCTCACCTCGGCGAGCATCGCGGCGGCCGGGTTGGCGGCGTCCCGGGCTTCGGGATAGAAGCGCTCGATCACGTAGTCGGCCAGCATGCGCAGTTCGTTCTCGCGCTGGTTGGCGGCCCAGTGCTCGAAAGAGCCGAAGCGCACGAAGCTCGGGGCGAGGCGCGCGCACACGGCCGCGGTTTCGCGTTCTTCGCGCTGTACCGGGTGGCTGGAGCCGACGATGGCCAGTGCCCGCGTGGTGGGGATGCCGAGCGCCGCCATCGCCTCGGAGCACAGGAATTCGCGGATCGATGAGCGCAGCACCGCGCGACCGTCTCCCATGCGCGAGTAGGGCGTGCGCCCGGCGCCCTTGAGCTGGATCTCCCACGGGCCACTGGCTGTCCGTACCTCGCCGAGCAGATGGGCGCGGCCGTCGCCGAGCTGGCCAGCCCAGTGGCCGAACTGGTGCCCGGAATACACCGCCGAGAGGATTTCGCTGCCGGGCAGCGTGCTGTTGCCGGCGAGCGCATCGACGAACTCCGGGCGGTCCAGCTCGCCCGCGTGGAGACCGAGCAGGGCGGCGGCCTCATCGCTGGCGATGACGAGGTGGGGATCGGGCAGGCCCCATGGCGCGAGTCGCGTATGAAATTCTTGCGGCAGGCGGGCAAAGCTGTTGTCGAAGGGCAGGGTTTCGAGGCGGTGCGGCCGGTCGGCCTGCCGTGCTTGGGAGTCGGTCATCTAAGCATTCCGTTGGGGTGGTGGAGCGCGCTCGGACGGCGCCTTTGTCTGCATTGACCATACCGCGTCATCTCGGTGCCCGAAAGTCCGTCATGGATCGGTGCGGGAACTGCTTTGGCCAGAACGGATACTATTTCATCTGGCGGCTGATTCTGGCCGTCTTGCATTTCCGGAGCCAGAAATCCATGATTCGCAGCCTTCAGCGCTTTTTCGATGCCTTTGTCGAGCCCGCTTCATCGGGCGGACAGGCCGACGGTGAGCACGCGGTTCAGGTCGCGACGGCGGCCTTGATCGTCGAGATGATGCGCATCGACGATGCGGTTTCGTCCGCCGAGCTCGAGGTCGCGGCGCGGGTGCTGCGCGAGCGATTCTCGCTCGATCAGGCCGAGACCGAGGCGCTGCTCGACGTCGCCGGCGAGCAGATGCGCGATGCGGTGGGCTACCATGACTTCACCTCGCGGCTCAACAAGGCGTTGACGCCGGCGCAGCGGGCCAAGGTGGTCGAGTACATGTGGCAGGTCGCCTTCGCCGACGGCAAGCTCGACGCGAACGAGAATCACCTGATGCGCAGGATTGGCGATCTGCTGTATGTGAGTCACGGCGACTACGTGGCTGCCAAGACCCGTGCCCGCGCAGCAGTGGCTGGCGGCTCATCTTCCTGAAATTGCGCAGTGCTTCCCGGCCGGAATCGCCGCTTGCGCATATGCTTGCGCCGATCCACGGATTTTCCCGCCCTGGTGTTTCGTAGCGGGATGCCCGATCAGCCTGCCGCCGCACGGCAGACCGAATAATTTCGAGAACACGATTCGATGACTCCCAAAAGCGATCTCAAGGCACGTAATTTCCCCTCCGCCCACGAAGAAGCCGTCGCGGTGCGTCCGGTGGCCCGTTACGAGGGACCCGAGAGTTCCTACCGGATGGCGTTTACCGACACCGAATTCCTGCTCCGAGAGGAGCTGCGCCCGGTGCGCATGCAACTCGAGCTCATGAAGCCGGAGCTGGTACAGCAGGACCAGAAGGTCGATTCCACCATCGTGCTGTTCGGTAGTGCCCGGCTCAAGCCGCGCGAGCAGGCGCAGGCACTGCTCGACGAAGCCGTGGCCGGCGGCGATGCGGCCGCGATTCGCCGTGCCAGGCGCCAGGTCGAGATGTCGCACTACTACGACGAGGCGCGCAAGCTCGGCGAGATCGTCGCCCGCGATGCCGACGCCCTGGGCGAGCCGGTGGTGCTGGTCACCGGCGGCGGGCCGGGCATCATGGAGGCCGGCAACCGGGGTGCCTTCGAGGCCGGCGGACGCAGCATGGGCATGAACATCGTGCTGCCCTTCGAGCAGGCCCCCAACCCCTACATCACGCCGGAGTTGTGCTTCCAGTTCCACTACTTTGCGATTCGCAAGATGCACTTCCTGATGCGGGCGGTGGCGCTGGTGAGCTTCCCGGGTGGTTTCGGGACGCTCGACGAGCTCTTCGAGGCGCTCACCCTCACGCAGACCAGCAAGATCCGGCGCCGTCCGATCCTGCTCTTCGGCAAGGAGTTCTGGTCGCGGCTGATCGATTTCGACGTGCTGGTCGAGGACGGCATGATCAACCCCGAAGACGTCAACATCTTCAAGTACGTCGAGACGGCCGAGGAAGCCTGGCAGGAGATCAAGCGCGCCTACGCCGAGGACGAGCCCAATACCACCGCCCGACAGACCCGGGGCGGCTGAGCGTCAGCGCCGGGCGGCGCTCCCCAGGGCGGTGATGAGCGCGAGGTAGCGGCGCTGGGCGTCGTTGCGGTCGTCCGCTTCGGGCAGGCCGCCTTCGGCGCTGTGCATGATCATGCGGGCGTGGCGTCGCAGTGCTTCACGATCGTCGAGGCGCGCGGTGAGGGGTTCGATTTCACCGAGCACCTCGAGCAGGCGGATGGTCACCGGTACGCTGCCGCGTGCGCACTGGCGGATCAGGTTGAAGGCCGCGTCGAGCGCCTCCGGAAAGCCTACGGCCGTTGCGATGAGCCGCGGCTTTCCATCCGCGTCGGTGTGTAGCGCTGGCGGTATGGCACGCTGCGCGAGCCGCGCGAGCGCAGAGCCGAGCCGGTCGATGCAGGTGATCGCGGTGAAGGGATCGTTGATGCCCGGCGACAATGCGCGCGCGGCGATCTCCACCAGTTGGTCGATGGCGAATTCGACGTCCTGGGTGGCGGTGCGCTGGGTGCCGAAGACGAGGCATCCGCGCAGCGCCTCGGCGGCGCCCTCGTCGAGCTTGTCGGCCGGCCACACCGACAACAGCAAGGCACCGCGCAGGGCATAGTCGCCGGGGCGCCGCTCGACCCTCACCAGCACGTCGACTTCACTCGCCGCGGCCACCAGCGCGTCAGTGTCGACGCCCTGCAGATAGTCGTCGCAGTTCGAGCAGATCCTGCCCGGCGCCTTGTCGAGATGAAATGCGGGGGCGGCTTCGATGGCATCGGCGGAAGCGTTCGCATGGTCGATCGGATCGGGATAGAGCGCATCCATCAGCGCACACAACTCGGCATAGATGACATCGATCAGCGTGTCGGCCTGGATGTGGGTGGCGACATGATGGATGTAGAAGATCAGCATCGCGATGCTGGCGATGGCGAGTAGCACCCCGAGGCTGACCGCGACATGCGGGACGAAGGTGGCCTGGGGGTCGTGCTGGATGGTACGCAGCACCAGCAGGCAATACAGGAAGGTGGCCAGAAAGGCGCCGAGCGCGGCCTGGTTGACCCGGTCGCGGATGAAATTGCGCAACATGCGCGGGCCGAACTGCGAGGATGCCAGCGACAGCGCCACCAGGGTGATCGAGAACACCACGCCGGCGATGGTCACCATCGAACCGGCGATGGTCGACAACACCTGGCTGGCCCCCTGGCTGTCGCCGAGGTAGCCCCAGCTCACCGGCTCTGCGCCGGCGCCGCCGAGCCGGCTGTCGACGCCGACCGCGGACCATGCCAGCGCCGCGGCGGCGATCAGCATCAGCGAGGGGACGAACCAGTAGCTGGTGCGCAGGCGATCCCAGTAGTACCGCAGTCGCAGTTTCATCCGCTGTCTCCCCGGCGCAGCATCATGCAATCGCGATGATTGCCTGTCGGCCGCGCCGGTGCAAGCGTGCGCCCGTGTGCGGGCCCGCGGCCGTCAGCGCGGATAGAGCGCGCCGGCGTGGTGACGAAGATGCTCCTCGATGAAGCTGGCGATGAAATAGTAGCTGTGGTCGTAGCCGGGTTGCATGCGCAGGGTGAGCGGATGGCCAGCTGCCGCGCAGGCCGCCTCGAGTGTCTGCGGCTTGAGCTGCTCGGTGAGGAAACCGTCCTGCTCGCCCTGGTCCACCAGCAGCGGCAGGCGTTCGGTGGCGGTGGCGACGAGCAGGCTCGCATCCCATTCGGCCCACTTGTGGCGGTCTTCGCCGAGGTAACGCGAAAAGGCCTTCTGTCCCCACGGGCAGTCGCTCGGGTGGCAGATCGGCGAGAAGGCCGACACCGCGCGGTAGCGGCCGGGGTTGCGCAGCGCGCACACCAGCGCGCCGTGTCCGCCCATCGAATGGCCGCTGATGCTGCGTAGCGTGCTGACCGGGAAATGTGCTTCCACCAGCGCCGGAAGCTCTTCGACCACGTAGTCGTACATGCGGTAGTGGCGGTTCCACGGCGCCTGCGTGGCGTTCACGTAGAAGCCCGCGCCGTGGCCGAAGTCCCAGCCGCCATCCGGGTCGCCCGGTACATCGGCGCCGCGTGGCGACGTGTCCGGGGCGACGATGGCGATACCGAGTTCGGCGGCGGCCCGCTGCGCGCCCGACTTCTGCATGAAGTTCTCGTCGGTGCAGGTGAGCCCCGACAGCCAGTACAGCACCGGTACCGGCTTCGACGCCGCCTGTGGGGGCAGGTAAATCGCAAAGACCGTCTCGGCGTTGAGCGAGGCCGAGCGGTGGCGGTAGCGCTTGTGCCAGCCGCCGAAGCTCTTGTTGCTGGCGACGAGTTCGAGCGAGGGGTCCATTGGCGGCCTCACTTATCGTAGTGGATGACGCTGCGGATGCTCTTGCCTTCGTGCATCAGCTCGAAGGCGTGGTTGATGTCGGCCAGGCCCATGGTGTGGGTGATGAAGGTGTCGAGCGGGATCTCGCCGCGCTGGGCACGCTCCACGTAGCCCGGCAATTCGGAGCGGCCGCGCACGCCGCCGAAGGCCGAGCCGCGCCACACCCGGCCGGTGACCAACTGGAAGGGACGGGTGGAGATCTCTTCGCCGGCGCCGGCGACGCCGATGATCACCGACTCGCCCCAGCCCTTGTGGCAGCACTCCAGCGCCGAGCGCATCACCTTGACGTTGCCGATGCACTCGAAGGAGTAATCGACGCCGCCGTCGGTGAGATCGACGATGACCTCCTGGATCGGTTTGTCGTAGTCCAGCGGGTTGATGCAGTCGGTGGCGCCGAGCTGCCGGGCGATCTCGAATTTCGACGGATTCACGTCGACCCCGATGATGCGTGAGGCCTTGCTCATCACCGCCCCGATGATCGCCGACAGACCGATCCCGCCGAGGCCGAACACGGCCACCGTCGCCCCTGCCTCGACCTTGGCGGTATTCATCACCGCGCCGATGCCGGTGGTGACGCCGCAGCCCAGCAGGCAGACCTTCTCGAGCGGCGCGTCCTTGCTGATCTTCGCTACCGAGATTTCGGGCAACACGGTGTATTCGGAGAAGGTCGAGGTGCCCATGTAATGGAAGATCGGCTTGCCGTCCTTGCTGAAGCGCGTTGTGCCGTCCGGCATCAGGCCCTTGCCCTGGGTGGCGCGGATCGCCTGGCAGAGGTTGGTCTTGCCCGACAGGCAGAACTTGCACTTGCCGCATTCCGGCGTATAGAGCGGGATCACGTGGTCGCCCACCGCAACCGAGGTCACGCCCTCGCCGACGGCCTCGACAATGCCACCACCCTCGTGGCCGAGGATCGCCGGGAAGATGCCTTCCGGGTCGGCGCCGGACAGGGTGAACGCGTCGGTGTGACAGACCCCGGTGGCGACGATGCGCACCAGCACTTCGCCGGCTCTGGGCGGGGCGACCTCGACTTCGGTGATTTCGAGCGGCTGGCCAGCAGCCCAGGCAACGGCGGCGCGGGATTTGATCATGGTGATCTCCATGTGAGTGGGGGCGGCAACGTCCATCTCGGACGCATCGGTGCATGGAGTGTAGTCAACTCGCTGCTGGAGGATAATCCGTGCATGGAAAAAACATTGTTGCAGTGTGGCAATAATGGGAGGCACTCATGGACCGCAGTGAGCGTTGGTTGGGCATCGAAGCCTTCGTGGCGGTTGCCGAGTGTGGCGGTTTTTCGGCGGCCGCCGAACGCCTCGGTGTCTCTTCATCGCATGTCAGCCGACAGGTGGCTGCACTCGAGGAGCGCCTGCAGACCCGGCTCTTCTACCGCAGCACGCGCCAGGTCGCGCTGACCGAGATCGGCAACACCTTTCTGCAGCATTGCCGGCAGCTGCAGGATGGTCACGACGAGGCCTTGCGCGTGGTGCAGGACATGGGCGGCGTGCCCAAGGGCCTGCTCAGGATGACTTGCGCGGTGGCCTATGGCGAACGCTTCATCGTGCCGCTGGTGAACGACTTTCTGGAGGCCCATCCGCAGGTGCGTCTCGAGATGGAGCTGACGAACTACACCCGCGACATCCTGCAGGACGGCTTTGACCTTGCCATCCGTCTGGGCCGGCTGGCGGACTCGCGCCTGGTCGGCACGCGCATCGCGCCGCGGGTGATGTACCTGTGTGCGGCGCCGGCCTATTTAGAGCGACACGGTGCGCCCCACAGTCTGTCGGAACTCGCCCATCACGACTGCCTGATCGGCACCGCCGACAGCTGGATCTTCGAAGCGGGCGGGCGCGAACAGCAACTGCGGGTGCAGGGCCGCTGGCGCTGCAACAGCGGCCAGGCGGTGCTCGATGCGGCGCTGCGCGGTTTCGGCATCTGCCAGCTGCCCGACTACTACGTGCTCGAACACCTCGCCAGCGGTGCCCTGCGCGCGCTGTTGCCGAACCATCAGCCGCCGAACACCGCGGTGTGGGCGGTCTATCCGCAGCGTCGTCATCTGGCACCCAAGGTGCAGATGCTGGTGGCGCACCTGAAGGCCGGGCTGGCTGCGCGCGGCGAATACGCCAGCACGCTCGTCGAGTGATCCCGCTGCATGGCAAGACGCCCCCGCGCGGCCGGTGGGTCCGGCCAAGCGGGGGCGTCGGGTGTGCGGGCTCGGCGTCAGTTCTTGAGGGCGAGCTTGTTATGGACGCTCTTCACGCCATTGACGTCGGCGGCGATAGCCTCTGCGTGAGTGCGCGCGGCTTCGGTGGCGGCCAGGCCGCTCAGCGTAACCTCGCCGCCGACGGTGTCCACGTTGATCTCGAGGGCCTTGAGGTCGTCGGCGGCGACCAGCTTGGCCTTCACTGCGGCGGTGATGGTGGCGTCATCGATCGCCTGGCCAGCCTGCTCCATCTTGGCACCGACCGCGTCCCCGACCTTGTCGGCTTTGTCGCTCACCGCGTCACCGATCTTCGCAGCCTTGTCGCCGACCGTATCGCCCATCTGCTCGGCCTTGTGCTGAGCGGTATCGGCGGCATCCTTCATGGCGTCCTTCGCTTCATCCATCTTCTGCTGCGATTCCGCGATGGCCTTGTCTACATGCTCGCCGACGGTCTTGTCGGAGGGCTCGCTGTCGCAGGCGGCGAGCAGCAGGCTGGCGGCGGAAAGGGTGGCGAGGGCGAGGGTCTTGTATCGTTTGCTCATTGTGGTGTTCCTTCTTGGAAGTTGTCGGGAAACGGGATCAGGTGATGCTCTTGAAGACGGTGAGGCCGAGGATCAGGAAGACCACGAACAGCAGCACCGCGATGAAGAACAGCACCTTGGCGATCGCGGCTGTTCCGGCCGCGATCCCGGTAAAACCGAAGATGCCGGCGAGTATCGAGATCACGAAGAAGATCAGTGCCCATTTGAGCATGGCTGCCTCCGTCTGTTGATTGAACGTTCATGCCGGATAGATCCGACATCCATGGTTCAACTTTAGCGGGGCGCCTCGAGAGGCTCTGTCGGACAGGCCTGTTTGGCGTGTAGGACGACAGGAGGTGCCGCAGTCGGACGACGGCGGCTGCAGCGCGGGCGCCGCCGGGTGTGGCGGCGCCCGCGCGTGGTTCACATCACCCTTATCTGCCGCGCGGCGGCGCGCAATTCGCCGCGGAAGTCAGGGTGAGCGATCGCGATCAGAGCCTCGCAGCGCTCCCTGGCTGTCTTGCCGCGCAGCTGGGCGACGCCGTATTCGGTGACCACGTAGTTGATGTCGTTCTTGCTGGTGGTGATGTGGGTGCCGGGGTTGAGGCTCGGCACAATGCGCGAAATGGTGTCGCCCTTCGCCGTCGAGGGCAGCACGATGAAGGCCTTGCCGTCGCGCGAGCGATTGGCCGCGCGCACGAAGTCCACCTGGCCGCCGGTGCCCGAATAGGGCGTCGCCCCCAGGCTTTCGGAGCCGCATTGTCCGAGCAGGTCGATCTGCAGCGTTGCATTGATGGCCACCAGCTTGTCGTTCCTGGCGGCGAGGTAAGGATCGTTGGTGAAGTCCACCGGATGCATCTCGAGCGCCGGATTGCGATCCATGAAGCTGTATAGGCGGCGGGAACCGAGTGCGAAGGTCGCGACCGTCTTGCCAGGCAGGTAGGTCTTGCGGCGGTTGGTGACCGCGCCGGATTCGATCAGGGTGAGGATGCCGTCGCCGATCATCTCGGTGTGGATGCCCAGATCGTGCTTGTGCTTGAGCTGCATGACGACCGCGTCGGGGATGCCGCCGTAGCCGATCTGCAGGGTCGAGCCGTCCTCGATCAGGTCGGCGACGTACTTGCCGATCGCTTCCTGTACCGGTCCGATGGTCGGCAGCCCGACCTCGAGCAGCGGCTCGTCCGATTCGACCAGCGCGCTGACCTGCGAGATGTGTACCCGGCAGTCGCCAAAGGCATTCGGCACGTTGGGGTTCACTTCGAGCACCACCGCGCGGGCGCGACGGATCGCCGCCATGGTGTAGTCGGGGGCGAGGGACAAGGCGAAGTAGCCGTGCTCGTCCATCGGCGAGGCCATCGAAAAGACCACGTCAGCCGGCGTGAGCCCGCGGTCGATGAGCATCGGCAGTTCGGAGAAATAGGCGGGCAGGAAGTCGATCCAGCCAGCCTGGCCACCGGGGCGCGAGGGGCCGCCGAAGAAATAGGCACTGTGGCGGATGTTGCCGACGGTTTCGGGATTGAAATAGTCGTACTTGCGCAGCGGAAGGATCTGGCTCACCACCACACCCGAGAGCGCCGGGCCACGCGCCGACAGGGCGGTCAGCAAGGCCGGCGGTTCGCCGACGCCGGTTGGTACGATCACGGTGTCTCCGTCGCGCACCAGGGCGGCCGCGTCGGCAGGGTTCATGCGTTTGTCCTGATATTCCCGGTCGAAGTTCATAGTCTCCCCTTTTAGAATCCATCCTGCGATGCAGGCTCGGCCAGCATTATAGTCGCACTCCATACTCATGCGTATGGAGAAGGTGTTCCGAGAATCCCGTGTGGATTTCGCGCTACTGTTGCACAGATCGGGAAGTGTCGCCCAGATGCGTTGCGATGGACGCTTCGAGGCGCTGCATGTCCGCGTCGAAGTGCAGATCGGTTACTTCCAGGGCATTCCGGTCCAGGAGCGCCTTCAGGCTGTCCGGGAGGGTTTCGGGAGTCGGCAGCGCAGCCCCGTCTACCAAGGTTGGGACGACGAGCAGTCCGCGCTCGAGTGCGACCTCGATCTCCTGCCGGACGATGTCCGCCGGATCGTCGAGGCGGCGCTTGCCATCCCGCATCGCGTTGAGCCAGCCGGGACCGATCACCACCACTACCGCATGGCAGCCAGCCAGCGTGGCGTCGATACGGGCTCTGAATTCATCCCCTGGAGCGATGTCCTCGATGTCGCGGAAGACCTGGTCGGCACCAAAGCGCTCGGCCAGCCTTTCCTCTATCAGGCGGGCGCTGGCGGCGGCGTCGCTACGCCGGTAGCTGATGAAAATGCCGGGGGGACGCTCGGTCATGCCTGCGCCGTGCCGGCGCCAGCGCCACAGACTCCAGCCCATGATGCCGATGAGGCCGAGATCGATGGCCAGCAGGCTGCCCGCAAGACGAGGTTCTCGTGCAAGGAGGCGGGTGAGCGGCGGATTGTCGGCCCGTCCGTCGATCGCGAGCCAGGCCGTGCCTTGCGCGTCGATGCCGATGCCGCTGCCGTCGATCGTCAAGGTGGTGGCACGCAGGGTGGGCAGCGCCGGCCCGCGGTCGCAATTGCCGCCCGCCAGTGTCGCGGCGCCCCGCCAGAAGGCACCGCGTTCCCGTGCGGAACAGGCAAACACCGCAAAGACCTTCCGGGCAGGGTTCCGTACGCCGGCTGCGCGCATCCGCAGCGCGCCCGTACCCGCATCGGAGCCCAGCCGGAAGCCGGTGAAGGGCAGACCGCGCGTGCCACCGACGACGCGCAGTCGCAGACTCTGTCCGTCAGGTACCCGCACGCTGAGCGGCAGGCCGGCCGGTACCTGCCAGCGATCGTTTCCCGCCTGCAGGCGGCGCGGCGGCGTCGCGGGATCGAATGGATCGGTGGCCGAAGCCGCCATGGTGAGCAGCAGCGCCACGCCACGCGGGCGAAGTTCGAAGTAGGGGCGGCTGCCCAGACTCTCGGTCAATTGGAAGAACTCGATGCTCGCGTTCTCGCCGACCGGCGCCTGCAACTCGATGCTCAGGAAGGTCTTGCTGTCCCCGGCGCCGTCGGCCAGCCATTCGAGCGGTCCTTCGCCGGCCGGTGGGTCGAGCCCGACACTGCGCAGCAGTGCCAGCGTTGACAGCGACAGCGAGGCTTTCTCGAAGCGCACGTCCACCGCCTCTCCGGGGCGGCCATCGAAGCGCAGCAGGCTCGTCGAGCTGTCCGGGCGCTCGATCCTGAGGATCCGGTCGGGTTGCGCATGAAGTACGGGTCTGTCGGCGAGTTCCACCGGAAACGGCAGGCGCCACAGCCACAGGTGTCCGCCCAGCGTTGCCAGCAGGACGAGGCTCCACAATGCCACGCCGGAGACGGGCAGCCGACCTGCGAGCAGGTCGTTGCGGGCGAGGGTGTTCAGGGGAGCACCGTCACGGTATCCGGCGACCAGGCGATCACCCAGTCGCCGGGCTCCGGTGCCCAGGCTCGCACCAGCAGCAGGTGGGGGCCCCGGGATACGCTTGCTGCGCTGTCCTGGCCGTTCCATGTCAGCGCCGGCTCGCGTCCGACCCAGGCATTGCGCGAAACCGACTGGCGGACCTCTTCGCTGCGCACCCTGACCATCCGGACCTCGCCGCCGCTGCGTTCGAGCCTGGCAAAGTCCACCGCCGCGCGGTTGAAGTCGGACTTGGAATGGAAGCCGTAGAAGGCCTGCTGGCCGGCACCGATGCGTACCTTCGGGGGCTCGAAAACCACTTCGTCGATGGCGACCGAGCCGACCGCCAGCGGTCCGCAGCCGAGGCCGAGCAGGCGTGGTTCGGACTGCGTCGGGCCGCTCAGTGCACGAATCGCCCGAAAACTGACGGTGCCCGCCTGGACCGACTCGCCAAAGTTGTCGGGCAGGGTGAACTGCACGAAGCCCCGGCCGTCCGCACTGCCTTCGAAGCTGCGGCGCAGCGGCGTTTCGCCGCCGACCTCGAAGCTCAACTCGAAAGCGGTTCCCGCCGGGGCCCGGTAGGCAACGACCACCGGCCAGCCACCCTTGAGTACCGCGTCGATCCGCCAGCGGAGCATCGATTGCACCGCGGGGATCTGCGGCCCCTGCTGAGCGAGTGGTGGGGACTCCGGTGTCTCTTGTGCGCTTCCGGAGTTTCGCAACGCATCGAAGATGCCGAAAAGATCGATGCCAATGCCGACGCCACCGCTGCCGGTTGGTCGTTCGACCTTGCGGTCGTCATACGCATGCGCGGGCACAGGGCCCGCCAGGGAAAGCGCGAGGGCGAAGCCGGCAAGGCAGGATGGATATGAAGTCAGGGTCATGACGTGTCCTCCGCAAAGCGTGAAGCCCCGGCTCGCTCGCGGCGTGTCACAGGGTCTTCAGGTACTCGACCAGCGCCTCCTTGTCGTGGTCGGGCAGGTGGGTGCCGAAATCGTGACCGCCGTTGCCGGCGCCTTTCTGGGTGGTGTCGTGCAGGCTGCCGACACGCTCGGCCTCGGGGCCGCTGGTGACGAAGCCGACCCGTACCGGGTCATACACGTTGTAGCCGCGGCGGAATGTCCGGGGCCGGGCGTCCGGCGCTTCCAGCAGGTCGCGCAGGGTCGGCACCGAGCCGTTGTGCAGGTAGGGCGCGCGCAGCCAGATGCCGTCGAGGAAGGCCGCCACATAGCCGGTGAGCGGCGCCTCGACGAGACCCGCCCGCTCGATGCCCATGTCGCGCACCACCTTGTTGGCTGCTGCGGCGGCGCGCTCGTTCCAGGTGTCGATGCGGTCGCGGCTGGTGCCGACCTCGGCCAGCGGTACCACTGTGCCGGTGCGCTCCGAAGCGTGGCAGCGCGCGCACTCGGCATCGAAGACTGCCTTGCCCGCATCGGCCAGCGGACGGTCGATGGCGAAGGGATAGGGCGGTGAGGGCTTGTTGGAGAGGTAATCCTGCATCCAGCGGATCTGCTTGAGGAAGGCCTCGTTGGACTTTGGCGGTGCCCCGAGCAGTCCGAGTGCCGAGTCGATGATCACCGAATAGGGGTCGGTGCTGTCGCCGGCGAAGTTCATGCGCATGCCCTTCTCGGGGTGATACTTCTTGAGGTTCCACACCGAGGGCATGTCGGTTGGGCCGAGGCTGTCGTCCATCGGCCAGCGGATCATGAAGTACTTGGTGAGATTCATCGCGTCGTCGCGGCCGCGCCCCCAGGGCGGAAAGTCCGGCCGGTACAGCCAGGCGAACTGAGTCTCGCGCTCGAGCAGGGTCTTTTTGGTGATCGGGATGATCAGGAAGCGGTAGATCAGCCGGTCGACCCACGACAGGTCGGTGACCAGGTTGATCTCGGCCATCAAGTTGTCGGCGTTGAAGCGCGGGTCGCGGGCGCAGTCGATCAGGAAGCGGAAGAAGGCCCACAGGTCGAGCGTGTGGTTGGGGCCGGCGGTGATGAACACCGGATTGCTGTCCTCGCTGACCCGGTAGCTGGCGGTGTGGCACACCGAACAGGTGTTGCCCACGCGCGGAAAGCCGACCACCTTCTTGGTGAAGCCGACCGGCAGCTCCTGCCCTTCTTCCCATGCCACGCCGAACGAGGCGTAGCCGCCCGGTCCCGGCAGCTTGTCGGGAAAGATGCGCGGCAGCACGTAGAAGATCCAGTACGGAATGCCGGCGTCGTTCTCGGCGCCGATCGAGCCGTACTTGAAGCGCATCTCCGGGTCGCTGGTGATCCACGCCGGCTGGGGCTCCTCGTGGAAGAATTTGTACCAGCCGAACACCGCGCCGCCCGCGGCGAGGAAGATGAGGGTCGCAAGCGCGGCGCGCAGCGTGCGCATGAAGCGGCTGCGGGGTGCGTTTTCTGTCGTTGTCGTAGTGCTCATTTCGGGGCCTCGCGATCAGAAGGTCTTGAGGTACTCGACGATCGCATCCTTGTCTTCGGAGGCGAGCGCGGTCCCGTATTCGGGGCCTTCATGGCCCTGGTTGCCGTTGCCCGGCAGGGTGGTGTCGTAGCGGAAGAGCGTGTGCCCGTCCCGCTCGGCGGTGTCCGAGACGAATCCGACCCGTGTCTGGTCGAGCACGTCGTCGCCGCGGTAGAACTGCGCAGGACGGTTGGCGGCGGGTTCGAGCAGGTCACGCAGGGTCGGCACCGAGCCGTTGTGCAGGTAGGGGGCGCGCAGCCAGATGCCGTCGAGCGGCATGTTGGCGTAGCCGAAGGTCTTCCTGAAGTGGGTGAAGCGGTACGGGTAGCCGGCGTAGAGCGTGGCCTGATTCACTGCGAGGTCATAGGTGTAGGAGTCGAGCCGCGCACGGTCGGTCGCGATCTGCGCGATCGGCGTGACATGGCCCACTTTCGCGCCCGAAAAATCCTGGCCGCTGGCGCCGTGGCAGCTTGCGCAGTATTCGCCATAGAGCACCTTGCCGCGCGCAGCCCGGGCTTCGTCCACCTTCCACGGCCAGGCTGGCGGGGCGGCGGTGAGCAGCCACTCCTCCACCCGCGCCACGGCCTTCAGGTCGAGCGTCGGCGGGGTCGTGCCGGTGCCAAAGGCGGCGCTCTTGTTGCGCTCCTCGGTGTGGGTATTGTTGCCATCCCAGTGCAGTTCCATGCGCTGGCCATCGTCGCGCTTCATGCGCCGCGCCTGGTTCCAGATCGACGGAAAGTCCGAGGCGCCGAGCAGTTCCTTCGGCGGCAGGCCGTGCATCGGAAAGTTGAAAAGCACCTTTGCGGAATTGAAGGTGTCGACACGGCCGGGTCCCCACTCCGGCTGGCCGAAGACGAAGTCGAAGCGACCGCGCAGCATCAGCAGGCGCTCGCGCATGATCGAGATCGCCACCGGATAGACCAGGTAGCGGTCGAGCAGGCTCAGCCCGTCGGGTTTGGCCGCGGCGATTTCGGGCACGATGAACTCGGCCGAGAATTTCGGGCTGGCCGCGCAGTTGAAGAAGAAGGATTCGAATCCGCGGATGTCGAAGCGGTGGGCCGGCATGCCGGCGATCAGCACCGGCGTTGCCTCGGGCGTGGTGCGCACCGTGCTGGTGTGGCAGACCGCGCAGTTGAGGAAGACCCGGTCGAGCCCGAGGTTGCGGCGCATCGACATGCCAACCGGCAGATCGCGGCCGGGCTCGAACAGCATGCCCACCGACTGGTAGCCCTTGCCCGGCAGGTATTGCGGGCAGACGTTCGGCAGGACCTTCCAGATCCAGTACGGGAAGCCGGATTCGCGCTCGCCCCCGGTCGAGCCGTACATGAAGTGCTGCAGCGGGTCGCTGTAGCGCACCGGCTCGTCCGCGCCGAAGCGCTGGATCGCGTAGCCGATGGCGCACACCGCAAGCACCAGCGGCAGCCACAGCAGAAAGCGGCCGAACTGGCGTAACCAGTGCAGCGTTTGAGGCGAGATCGGATTGTTGTTCTTGTCGGGACTCATCGAAGCGCTCCTGAGGCTAGCGGGACAGGACGGCAGGGCGGCAGGCTGGCGTATTGGCGGGCGAGCAGCCTTTCGGGGGAGAGCGGGGCGGGCCGGGCGGCGAGGATGTCGCTCACATGGCGGCGCATTGCGGCAAGGTCGGTGGATTCGGCAAAGCGCGCATCGGGCAGCACCGCCGCGGGTGGCATCGGCGTCTTGCTGCGGGCCGCGGCAGGCACCGACCACATCGCCAGGCGGTAGGCGATGCGCTCGGCGCAGCCACCCAGCCGTGCGCTGATGGCCGCTTCGTCGCCGGCCATGAAGGGCGGCGGAAAACGCTCCTTCGACGCATGGCACAGGCCACAGCGCCGCACGAAGGGGCGCAGCGCTTCGCTCACCCGGGCCTCGGCCGGCGCTGGCGGCGGCTCGCTGTAGGGCGGCGGATAACTGGCTGGCGTGGCCACAGGCGCGACCGGCTGGCCGAGCGCGGCGAGCAGCGCCGGCAGCAGCACCTCGCGCTGCGGCGGGCGGTCGAGCAAGGTCTTGTCGATGCGCCCGACCGCCTCGTCGAGCGCCGCGAGTTCATCGCGCAGGCCGAGCCGTGCATGGCTGAAATCCGCTTCGACATCGAGCCGCATCGGCCGCGCGCCGAAGCTGTCGCGTCGGTCGCCGTCGATCGAAAGGGTGCGGGCGGACCCCGCGGTCGCAATAAGGGGCAGGCCGTGCAGCAAGGTGCCGTCGGCAAAGGCGATGCGGTCGATGGTGCCGCCAGCGAGTCCGCCTCCTCGCACGGTGAGCCGGGCGGAGAGCGTCGTGCCTTGTCCCGTGCAGGAAAGGTCTACCCGGGCTTCGCGCCGGAGAGGATGGCAATCGAGCGCGAGTACCGCGTTGTTTGCGGTGGAGGCCGGCAGCGCCGCTTCGAGCCTTGCTGCGTCAGCCGTCGAGAAGCCATCCGCCAGCACCGCCACCAGTCGACTTATCGTGCTGGCCGCGACGGGCCAGATTTCGAGTGGCGGGCGCAGCGCGAGCGGATCGAAGGCGGCGCTGATGTCGGCGGCCTGCTCGAGCGCCGCGCCGGTCGGGGTGGGCGCGTCGGGCGCGAGGCCGGCAAAGGGCTGGCGGTTGGGCAGCTCCGGATTGCCCACCGGGATGCCGTCCGGCCAGCGCTTCTGCCACTGCTCCAGCAGCGGGCCGACCAGTTCCGCCTGCACGCCGGGCAGCTCGAGCGATGGGGCCACGCCACCGGCCAGCCGCTGGCGCAGCGCAAGTCGCAGCAGCTGGCCCCGGCAGTTGCGGCCCGCTGCCCCGGCGCCGCACGCCTGCTGCCACAGCGCAGCGGCAAGCGGCAGCAGATTGGCACGGCCGGTGGCCTGATCGATGGCATTCGGAATATCCACGCCGGCCCGCCAGGCGAGGCGGTAGAAATCATCCGCGGCGGCGCCGAGCGCTGCCGCAATGCGCGGGTTGGCGCTCGATTCATCCCACGACTGGCGCGAGAAGATCGGCGCGGCGTTCTGGTGGCAGGCGAGGCACAGCGCGCGGTTGGCGTAGCGCAGTCGCGCACTGCCGCCGGGCCGGTAGTCGTCCGCCACCTGGAACTCGAAGCGCCCGGCCGTCGGGTTGTAGCTGATGATCTCGAGTGTCTCGGCCTTCTCGTGAAAACCCAGATAGAGGCGGTCCTTGAGATAGGGCGTGGCCGGCGACGCAGCGGCTGGTGGGTCGCCGGTGACCGCGATGACAGCGCGCGGATATCGGAAATACTGACCAGGCTCGGCGGCGTGGCGTTGCAGCGAGCGGCCCAGCGGGATCAGCACTGTCGACAGGCCACCGCCGCGGCCGCCCGGGTCGAGGTCACGACGAATGCGCTCGAGCAGGCGTTGCAGCGGATAGGGCGCGCGGCTCGCGCGACCGCCATCGGTGGCTTCGGCATAGCGGTCGAACAAGGCCCGTCCCTGCGGCGGCAGATTGTCACTGTCCGCTTGAGGCTCGGTGTTTGCCCCGATCGTTGCCGCGCCGAGCAGCAGGGCAAGCCCTGCCGTCCAGTGCTGCCAGCGTGCGGGGCGCGGTTTCATGGCCGGTTTCCATGTCCGCCGGGCGTACTGATCAGCCCGCCTTGGCGACGATCGTGCGGCGCTGCTGGGTGCCGCTCCAGCAGTCCTCCTGGACCGTGCCGGTCTTCATGAAGGCTTCCTTGCCGGCCTTGTCGTGGACCTCGTTGTAGAGCACGAAATTCACCACGAAGGCGCGGTCGATGTAGGCGCGGCCGAGGTAGAGCCCCGGGCGGATCATGCGGATCTCGTCGCGCACCGCGAAACCGTCGCGCCCGGCCATCTTGTCGGGCATCGGGTGGTAGCCGGGAATCTCGTCGGTAAAGGCGTAGTCGATGATGATCGACTCGCGACGGCTGTCGAGCAGGCTCTGGCCGCAATACAGCTTGGCCGGGAAGAGCAGCCACTGGTCACGCCCGTTCACCGTGATCTTCGTGAGCGGGTTGTCCGGCGTCTCCTCTATGAGCCCCGCCTTCTTGAGGATGGACAGGTCCTCGATGCGGTTGCGGAGCACCCGCTCGTTGCGGAAGAACACCTTGCCCTTCCACAGGATCTCGCCGATCAGGTCGAGCTTCTTGCCGGCGACATTGACCAGCAGCCCCCTGAGCCCGCCGCCGGCGATCTCCGAGAGGCGCAGCTTGCCGCTCTCGCCGTTGGGAAAGAACAGGTCGCCTTCGTAGGGGCCATCCGGAATCGGGCCGGCGCTGAGCCGCGCGTAGATCTGGTCGACCCGCTCCTGGTCGAGCTTGGCGAGGTTCTTCGGGGTGATCTTGTAGAGATCCTCGACCGAGAGCGGATGCTGGTATTCGAGCTGGGCGAAGTCCGGCTTTTCGGCGTAGCCGCTGCCGTGCGGCGCGAAAGGGATCTCCGGGGCCTTTTCATCGGCATTGCTGCAGGCGAGGAGCAGCGCGGCGGCGGTGCAGCAGGTGGCGAGCGTCAGGGTTCTCATGCGGACCTCCGGCCTACAGGGTGGCGAGGAAGGCGGTCAGCGCCTTCTTGTCTGCATCGGACAGGTCTTCGCCGAAGCGGTGACCCTCGTTCTCGACCTCGGCGGTGCAGGCCGAATACACCTGCTTGACCAGGTAGGGCCGCGCCTTGAGCGCGTCGACCAGGCCGTTTGGCTTGGTCACTTTACCGACGATGGCCTTGAGATCGGCGAAGACCTTCTTGCCGGTCTCGGCGCCGAGGCGCTTCTCGAGCTCCGGGCCGAGCACCTTCGGCGCGGTCTTGGCGCGGACCAGGTCCACCACGAATTCCTTGTGCTGGAAGTTGCCCAGTGTGCCAGCGGTGACGCCGCGCCCGTCAATCTCGTGCGGGATGGTCAGCTGGAAGCCGAGCAGGGTCTCGCGATCGGTCCCGTCCCACAGCTTCGGGCCGATGCGCAGGGTCACGTCCTGGTTGAGCAGGGTGACCTTGGGGATTCGCCTGGCCGGATTGAGCAATTCGTCCATCGAGCGCTTGTAGAGCTCGAAGCGGCCGGCCACGCTCGGGTCGTACTCGAAGCAGGCCGGCTGCTTGTCGGGCGGCAGCAGGCGGATGTTGCTGGCATCGACGTAGCGCGGGCGCTGGGCGTAGAAATCGTTGGCCTTGTTGGCGGGATTGCCGCACAGCTCGGGGCCGATCGCATTGTTGTGCATGAAGGGTGCGTGAGCCCACAGGTTGAGCAGCGAGATGTTGCGGTAGTGGCCACGCCCGCCGTCGCCCGGCTCGCGGATGTTGGGGTCGGGCGGCTGGGCGCGCAGGGTCTCCGAGCCGTACTCTTCCCAGATGTGGCCGCTCATGTGGTTGGAATGCAGCGCCCGGCAGCGGTAGGTGCCGACCTCGGAGGCCGGCGTGGCCTTGTCGTTGCCCATCCAGTCCTCGCGCAGGCCGGTCTTGGCCGACACCTTCATGAAGTCGGCGTTCGGGTTGCCGGCGGTGTCGGGCTGGCTGGAGTGGCAGCGTGCGCAGTTCTGCGCGAAGAGCTCGCGGCCGCGGTTGACCGCACCGGCGCCGAACTCCCGCTCCAGGTCGGAGATCAGGTCCTGCTCGGTGTATTGGACCGAGGGCGAGATCGCGTGCAGCTGGTTCTCGCGCGCCACCCGCAGGTCGGCGTTGTGACCTTCCGGTGAGAGGAAGAAGTCGAGGATGTTGGTGAGGCGGTCCTCGATGGCGCGGAAGTTGGGGCAGTCGCGCCGGCACTGGCCGATGTTGAAGGGCGTCTGGCCGAAGCCGCGCTGGGTGGGGTCGAGCTGGCGCAGGTCGGTGAGGTGGTTCATCCAGCACTGCTCGGAGCACGAGCCGATATTGAAATACACCCGCTGGATCGCCTCCTGTGCGCCGATCGAATCCTCGCCGCCCTTGAGGATGTGGTGCACCGTCTCGGTGCCGAGGCTGCGCTTCCAGCACTTGTTGTCGCGGCCCGGCTCGCACCAGCACTTGGTCTCGTCGCTCTCACCCTCGCAGGAGCGGGTCTTGCGCCACTTGATGACCGATTCGTTGGCAAAGGTCGGCCGCTGGGCGGTGTTGATCAGGGCGTTGATGGTGCCCGGGTTGTTGATCTGGTCGGTGGGAATGGCCGAGGTGTCGGTGCTGCCGGGCCGCGCGTGGGCGAACATCTGCCATTCGAGCGTGTTGGAGGGCATGCCCGAGACCATGACTTCGGAGATGCGGGTGTACTGGTTGCCCACCAGGCCCTTGATGTTCTCCCACTTGGGATGGGCCGGGTCGGCCGGCGGGTTGAGCGGGTCGAAGGCGATATGGCAGGAGCCGCAGGCGGTGCCGATCAGGAAGGGCGGCTCGATCGCGCCGTCCTGCAAGTGCGAGCGGTCGGCCTCGCCGCTGCCGGTCGCCGAGGCGATGCGCTTGTTGTAGCCCTCCCAGCTGCCGAGGCTGCCATTCAGCTTTTCCCAGGCAGCCTTGTCGAAGCGCGGGTTGGGAAACTTGCGAATGCCCAGTGCGCCGCTTGAGGTGCCGAACTTGAGGTCGCAGGCGGACTGGCGCTGGTCGGTCGGGCCGTGGATGTCCTCGGCCTTGAGCGCCGCGTCGTGGAAGTCGCAGGCCGGGTCGCGGTAGCCGTTCTTGCCGACGTACTGCAGCAGTTCCTCGTCGCCGGGACACCAGTCGAGGCCATAGGTTTCGTCGAGACTCTTCGCCGGACAGTTCGGGTCACCCGGGGTGCAGCAACCGGGATCGTTGATCGCGCCCCAGGCCTTGAAACGATCACCGCGCTGATCGGCCCGCAGCACGCGGAACCAGTCGATCAGCACGCCGACGCGCTGCTGGAAAACATAGGTATGGAAGCGGTCGTTACCCGCCGTCGCCTTGAACCAGATCAGCCGTCCGGCGCATTCCGATTCGTTGAGGCCCTCGCGTGCGCAGGCCTCGTAGTAGGGGACGTCCTGTGCGTGAATCGCGCCGGCCGGCGCGGTGGATGTTGCCGTAGCAGGTACTGCGGTCGATGTTGCGGGGGGCGGCGTTTCGGCCGGAGCCTGCGGGGTGTTGGCGGTGACTGCCACGGCGCTCGCCAGCGCGACGGTCATGAGCAAGGTGGCGAATAGCACGCGATTCATGCGTCGTTCTCCTGCAGGTTGGCGCAGCGGAGCTACGTAAAGCGGTTGCGGGGGGCTTCCGGGCCGGGCAGCAAACACTGGGCCGTCTCTGCAGGCTGGAGGCGCCCCTCGCCTGCAGTTGAACCCGTCGCCCGCAGCAAGACGTCCATCCCGCAGCGTTAAAAACTGTGTATCAGTCTCGGTTTAGCACGGCAGGGCGTCATTACAAGGCTGCACACGGGTTTTGTGCAGTTGTTCACTTGGGAGAGGTGGATTGGATTCCCGCGGATGGCTTTGGCCTCATTTCCGGATACGCGCATTCCGATAGGTTCTCTCTTATCTGGCGGTTGGCGTCGTTCGCTGAGCTACGGATCGACCGAGGTCCAGAGTGTCGCCGGAGGCGCCTATCGGAAGGTGTCGCTGCTCCGTGAAGATAGTCATATTGCGATATGAATATCGCGCCTTCGTCTTTCGCATAAACCTATACTCGGATGAAATATTTCTTGCCTATGTCCACGGAGGACGTATGAACAAAATCAGCATTCTGCTTGCTTCGGTTGCAGCCGCACTTGTCGGCTGCGCGTCGCCTGTGCCGGTTGCGCAGAACTTCGACGCCGCTCATCAAAAGGTGGCGCGGACTGCCCATCACTGGGACATCGTGGCTGGTGACGTTGCCGCCCAGACCCTGAATGCGGTTTCGAAGGATCCCCGGCTGATGGGACGCGGCATCTACATCGCGAATTCCCGCGCGACTGCTTTCAATACGGCTTTTCGCGAATTCATGATCACGCGCCTGGTAAACGAAGGGGCGAACGTGAGCGTCTGCAAGACCGATGAGTCGTCGCCCGGATTTGCCCAGGATGCACCGGAGGTCGTGGTGACCTATGAAACGCAACTCGTGCAGCATGCGTATACGCCACCGGACTACCAGCCTGGCCGCTATACGGCCCTGGCGCTGGGCGTTCTGGTGATTCGCAACATCATTCTGGGCGGTGACGAGACGACCGGGACAATAGCGGGAGTCGCGCTCGGCGAATTTGGGGCCGGACATCTCACGCGCACCCCTGCAACCGAGATCGTCGTCACGACGACCATCGCCGAGCACAACAAGTTTGTAATGAGGCGCAGCGACGTCTATTACGTGCCGGATGAAGACGCCGCGCTTTTCAGCGCACGCGTAACACGTCGGCCGACCTGCAATGAGGATAAAGCGGTTTCAGAGCAAAGGACTGTAGATCGTGCTGACGTCGAGGCTGCTCGAGCGCAGATGTTTGCGCGTGAAATGAAGCGAGCCAATCCGAACTGGCAGGGCAGGTACACCTCTGGAAGATCCTTCGCGTATTGAGACGGGTTGTGTGGGCTTCGTCTCCATCTGACTTGGTGCGAGGCCTCCGCGCGGTTCAAGCACCCTCCTGTCAGAGGGGCAGGTCTAGAATGGTTGTCGTTCCGGCATTCTCACTTACACCCGATCCGTGATCAGATCCTTGTGCAATTATTCTAGACTTGACCCTGTGGACGCTTCAGAGGGGCCATTGTCGACATGAACGCTCACCTGACAATCCTCGGTCGGAATGAAATCGACTTGCGATGGTTTGCCGACACGAATCGTTGAGAGATGGCCCCTATAGCTCAATGCCGCGCTGCTCAGAAGAATTGTGATCTTTCCCATTTCAACACGCTGACCGAGAATGGTCAGTGGCTGCGAAAGCTCATGCTCTAATCGGACCCTTCCTGAAGCGCCGCCTCGGATTTGCTGCCTAAGAACATTCGCTTCGGAGATTGTTGCAGGCATGAGCTTGAAACTCACCGTACCGAGGTCCCGACCGCGTAAAGACTTCATGTGGCAGACAAGGAACCAGACGTCCGTAACCCTTCGAACATCTTCGGCAGGAATAGCCATGGCTCGGAAGGGTACGTCGGTGCCGACGGCCCTCAGAATGTCACGAGCCCTAGAGAGGTACGTGAGGAGCGTGAGTGTCTCATCAGCTTCTACTTCGGACATTAGATTCAGAGAACTGATGGCGGAGAACTGCCTTCCCTCGATTTCCAATGAGCTGTTCAGCGGGTGTCCGTCGACAATTGCTTGGCAGAGGCTTCGATACTTGTCGAGGAACGGCAGCTGACGGACGGAAAGGCCCTCCCAAAGTGAGAATCGCATGTCCCCGTTGATGTCGATCGTTGTACTGCCCGAAGAGAAAATCGGTACTCGATACGACAATCGGTAAAGGCCGTCAAACAGCTCTCCCGTGAAGGTAAAAGACTCCGACCCGCCGACGATCTCGCCAATGAACTCGGCAGCCGTCGGCTTTCCGGAAAAAGTATCCATCCAGATGATGCGGTGAACAGCCTTGCGTCGCAGATGAGTGTCGAGAATAATTTTCCCGGGATCGGTCACGAGCTGGTCGAAGACCGGTGTCCCCTCGACCCTAATTCCCTGAGCATTCATCTCAAGCCGTTCCCCATGCTTCTGCAGGCTGGAGAGCTTCTCCGAAAACTCCGAGACCACTTCCTTCGAAACGCGGAGTTGGCAGCTAATCGGTTCGATAGGGATGAGCGTTATTGTAATTCCTACTTGATCTGCGCTGATTCTCGCGGTGAAGCGCGGATCCATCCGCTCGATTTCCCGGATTCCAATTTGTTGTACACCGGTAACGAGCTCACCTATCGATCGTCCGGTAACGTTTGCGCCGAGGACCTTGGTCTTGAAAACGGAGAGCTCTCGTTCGGAAGGAAGTGATTTCCCGAGTTCGGTGCGAGCAACGTTTTCTGCTTGGAGCTTCCACTCGTGGAGCAGGGAGGCCGGATAGCGGATTTCATCTCGATCCACATCGTCCGCGCAGATACTGCAAAGCCATATGCCGTTGCTGATGCAGCTGCGCTGCTCGGATGTCATTGCGACATCATAGCGCGGCCCGCCAGGCGCTGCGGCCGCGATATGGGCAGCTTTCCCCACGCTGTTGAAGCCTTCCGGCGCAGCGGTAGGTCCGGCCGTGGGGACTCTGCAACCGGGGTTAGAGCAGCGCCAAGCGACTCGGGAGGCCAAGGTGCGTTTCACTTGGGCCGAAAAGTTGTCCCGGCTGTGCTTAGCCATGATGGAGTGTGCAATTGCTCTTCATGATATGCCCGTACAATTCCCTCACATCGATTCGACAATGCTGGCCGTCTGGATCGCATGGCCACCGCCAAGAGAATTTCCCCAAAACCGCAACGCCATTACCGTTCACTTCAGCCTTGAACGTCATACACGCACCGGCACTCTAGCTCGTGACCGAACATCAGTTGCGGCGATAACCCGATAATCTACTTGGAACTTTGAGGTCAAGTTTAGAACGACTGCTTTAGAGCTCGCAGCAATTCTTCAGGTTGGGGTTATTCCAATGCACTCGTGAAAATGTGTACCAACAGGGGCAGGTCTAGAATAGTTCCATTCCCGGAATGCTCACCTAGACTCAATCCATGAGCAGATCCTTGCGCAATCATTCTTGACCTGACCCAATAGACGTGCCGCATCGCCATCCTCAACGCGGTGAGCAGCAATCCCTACGAGCCTGGGTTGCAAGCTGGCGCGTATGGCCGCTCGCTCCCGACGTAGCGGCGCCATTCCTCAATCGTCAATGCACGGCCAGCGAGCGTGCAAGCCTCCCTCACCCAGGCGCCACGGTCGGTGTCGAAAATGAAATGCTCGCCCGGCTTGGAGCTGGTTCCGTCAGGGCCGACGAGCCAGCCTGTGCCGTCGGGCGCGAGGCCGACCAGGCGGGTGCCGGGTGGCAGCGCGAGCGCCGCGTCGAGCGGTTCGGCCGCCGGCAGATCCCAGAAAAGCAGCCGGTGGCCGACCTGTACCGCGAGTTGCGAACTGTCGGCGGCGAAGACCGGGCCGGCATCGATGCGTTCGCCGGGGTCGCCGGGCAGCTCCACGCCGTCCGCGACGGCCTGGCGGTCCGTACCGCGCAGGACTGTCAGTCTCGGCACTTTGCTGGACGACAGGCTGCTCAGGTCGATATCGAATGGCGAGGCCTTCGACGCCACGGTTCCGGACCAGGCGATCCAGCGGCCGTCAGGACTGCGCACTTCCTCCGGCACGATGGGCCGCGGAGGATCCTGGGGAAGGCTCGCCCCGGCCAGCCGCTGCCAGCGGCCGCGGTCAACCGGCAGTGTCACGAACAGTCGGCCGTCCGCGCCAGCGCTTACCAGCGTGCGGCCATCCGCGGCGAACGCCAGGCCGCGCACCGGACCGGCATGGCGCACCAGCAATTGTCTTGGCCACTCCGCCCCGCCCTCGCGCCACGCCCACAGCTGCACCGCGCCGTTGCCATGACCGGTGGCGATGAAGCGGCCATCGGGGGTCACCGCCATCGTTTCCATGGCACCCTGCTCGGGCACATCCTGTTCGGCGATACGCCGGCCGTCTCGCGTGTCGAATACCTCGATGCGCCCGGCACGCGAGGCCGCGAAGAGCCGCTGGCCGGCCGCGTCGAAGGCAAGTGCCGTGACCGTGCCGCTCAGTGAGGCTTCGAGCCTGGGCGCCGAGGTCCCGGGCGCGACCGCGACGGCCTGCAGCAAGCCGCGGTCGCCGCCGGCAGCCACCCAGCGACCATCGGGACTGAAGGCCACCGAGGCCAGATCGAGCGCGGACGTGTAAAGCAGGCGGGAGCTGCCGTTGGCGAGCTCGTGCAGGCGCAGGGATCCGCTCGTCGATGCCGAGACCAGTGCCGCGCCGTCCGGGCTGAAGGCGAGGCCGAGTACGAACATCGGTGTCGACTCGCCGATCTTGTCGCCGTCGGGAATCACCTGCTTCGACGCGCCAGTGTGCACCGTGATCTCGCGGCTCGATCCGGCACGTGCCCAGGTCTGGCCATCGGGCGCGAAGGCGAGGGCGTGCACGGTTCCGTAGAGATTCAGGCCGGCGACCGGTGGCACGACGGTGTCGAGTCCCGGCTTGCCGAGCTCTCCCTGAAGCACGGCGCCGCGCACGTCCGACAGCAGCAGCGCATTGCCGTCCGGTCGCAGCGCCAGGGCCTGGAACGCAGCGGTGTGCTGTTGGAGGCTGGCGAGGGGCAGGGATGCAATGGCGCCGAGCAGCGCGCCGTCGGACGCGGTGGTGGGCACGATTGCCTGTGACTGAACCGCGAGGAGCAGCGCCCGCACCGGGTCGCGCACCTGTGACGCTGTCGACTGGGCGGCGAGTTGGCGCGAGAGCGCCTGATCGCGCAGCGCTGTGGCACGGTCGCGTTCGCGGGTGGCGACGATGGCCTGCCAGGTGGCCACGGCGGTGAGCGCGGCCAGGCCCAGGCCGATTGCGCGGACCAGGGCGCGCCACAGCGTGTTGGCGCGCAGCCGGCGCGGTGCGGTCAGCAGCCGTGTGACGACAGCGTCAGTGGCGAGGCCGCGGGTCGCCACGTCGGCTTGCTCGTCGAGCCAGATGTTCCCTTCGTGGTGCAACCAGGTTTGCGCGGAGTCGGACAGCGGCTGGTCGCGGAAACTGCCGTCGAGGCAGACGGGAATCACCGGCCGCCCCGGGCAACTCGAACGAAAGGTCTCGACCTCGGTGCGCACCCAGTTCGGCGCTTCCAGCGTGCCGCGATTGACGATCACCACCAGCAGCTTCGAGCGCAGCAACGCGCGCCTCAGCGTGTCCGACAGCGGTTCGCCGGGTGGCGCCTCGTCCTCGCTGAAGAACACGCTCAGATCGGCGTCGCGCAGCCTACGGGCAAGGTCCGACGCGTAGCTCTGCGAGCCGCGCGGCGGTCCGCCGAGCGCGAAGGAGATGAACACGTCGTAGCCAAACAGCCGCGAGGCGAACGAAGCCTTCGGCGATCGAGCTGCGGGCGGGTTGGTCGACTTGGCGGTCACGCGCAGATTCTGGAGGATGCGGTTCGCTGTGCGCAATGCCAGCTTGTTCAAGCCGGGTGAGGTCTCGGCTGGTTGCTTCTCCGCAATGCCCACCGGCCCTCAATCCACGAGCGGATTCCCGGAGCCGTTATCCGGAGCTGCCAATGACCGGCCCAGGTCCGTTTGCGCGCAACTGCCTATATAGTCACCTTTTCAACCGGCTCACGAGGCCATGGAGAAAAGGACCATCATGACGACACCCTCCACCCGACGCGGTGCCCACGTACTGCTTGAAGCCCTCGAAACCGAGGGGGTCGAGTACATCTTCGGCAATCCCGGTACCACCGAACTGCCGCTCATCGACGCCCTCATCGGGCGCAAGAACATCCGCTACATCATGGGCCTGCAGGAAGCCTGCGTGGTGGCCATGGCCGACGGCTATGCCCAGGCCTCGGGCAAGCCCGGTGTGATCAACCTGCACACCGCCGGCGGCCTCGGCCACGGCATGGGCAACCTGCTCAACGCGCGCACCTCGGGCACGCCGCTGGTGGTCACCGCCGGCCAGCAGGATTCGCGTCATGCGATTGCCGATCCGCTGCTGCAGGGCGATCTCGTGGCCATCGCCACGCCGGTGTCCAAGTGGGCACTGGAAGTGACCGCGCCCGAGCAGCTCCCCATCCTCGTGCGCCGCGCGCTGCAGGATGCCGCCGCCACGCCGCCGGGGCCGGTGTTCCTGTCCCTGCCGATGAACGTGATGGAGGCCGAGAGCGATGTGGAGATTCCGCGCGTGTCGCGGGTGGATCGCCGTCCGGTGGCCGGATCGCTGCCCGAGCTGGCGCGCGAGCTGTCCGGTTACGCGCCGGGCAAGGTGGCGATCATCGCCGGCGACGAAATCTCCCAGTGCGACGCCTACCGCGAGGTGGTGGAGTTGGCCGAGCTCCTGGCGGCGCCGGTGTTCGGCTCCTCCTGGCCGGCGCACATCCCGTATCCCACCGGTCATTACCTGTGGCAGGGCAACCTGCCGACCAAGGCGGTGGGCATCGCCGAGGCCATCGCCGATTTCGACTGCATCTTCGCCCTGGGCGGCAAGTCCTTCATCACCGTGCTGTATTCCGACGCCTCCGCCATGCCCGAGGGCTGCGAGCTCTATCAGCTGTCGGTGGATGGCCGCGACCTGGGCCGCACCTATCCGACGCGGCTGTCGGTGGTGGGTGACATCCAGCTCTCGCTGGTCGAGCTCAACGAACTGCTCAAGACCGAGCTGGCCGAGCAGGAAGCCGCCTACGAGGCCAAACGCGGCGAACTCCGCGAGGCCTTCGACGCCCGCCGCAGCGCGCTCATGGCGCAGGCCGACGCGCTGCTGGACCGGTCCAGGATCCACCCGCTGGTGGCGGCCCGCGAGCTGGCCGAAGCCATTGGCGACACGCCCATCGTGGACGAGGCGCTGGCCACCGCCAGCCATGTGCGCAAGTTCCTCAACAACCACTCTACCCGGCAGTATTCCTTCCTGCGTGGTGGCGCGCTCGGCTGGGGCATGCCCGCGGCCATCGGCTTCTCGCTGGGTATCGGTCGCCAGCCGGTGGTGTCGCTGGTGGGCGATGGTGCGGCGATGTATTCGCCGCAGTCCTTGTGGACGGCCGTGAATGAAAAGCTGCCGGTGACCTTCGTGGTCATCAACAACCGCGAATACAACATCCTCAAGAACTTCATGCGCGGCCAGTCGCACTACACCTCGGCGCGCACCGGCCGGTTCATCGCCATGGATCTCAATGATCCGCCCATCGACTTCCAGGCGCTTGCCGCGTCGATGGGCATGCCATCGACGCGGATCGAAAAGGTGAGTGAGATCCGCCCGGCGGTGGCAGCGGCGATCGCCTCGGGTGTGCCGAGCCTGATTGAGGTGATGGTGGATACCGAGTAGATATCGGCGCCCGCCGTCCGTGCGGGCTCAGGCGGCGTTTTTCTTCGCGTCCACCAGCGGGATGACGCCGGCGATCTCGATGCGCTTGCGGTCGGTTTCGACTTCGGTGAGCGGGTTGCAGCGCATCAGCGTGGCGAGGCTCCGGACGGTCAGGTCCTGGTAGGTGCGGGTGCCGTCGACCTTCCAGCTCATTTCCTGTTCGGACAGTTCGCGCATCACCTTGGCGGGCATGCCGGCGGCGAGGCTGCGGGCGGGAATCTGCATGCCGGCCTTGACGAAGGCGCAGGCCGCGACGATGGACGATTCGCCGATCTCGGCGTTGTCCATGATTACCGCGTTCATGCCGATCAGCGCGTTCTTGCCGACGCGGCAGCCGTGCAGCACGGCGCCGTGGCCGACGTGACCGTCCACCTCGATGACCGTGTCGGTACCGGGAAAGCCGTGCATCACGCAGGTATCCTGGATGTTGGCGCCTTCCTCGAGGATGATGCGGCCGAAATCGCCGCGCAGGCTGGCGAGCGGCGCCACATAGCAGCGCGGGCCGATGATCACGTCGCCGATCAGCACGGCATCGGGGTGAACGAAGGCGGTGGGGTGGATGACTGGCTTGATGCCGTCGATTTCGTAGCAGGGCATGGGGCGGTGACCGGTAGGGAGTGAATCGCGATTGTAGGGGCAGCGCGATGCGGCGGCGCCGCTGAAGCGATCGGCGGGAGCCCGGCTCCGGGCCCGCCGATCGCAATGGGCGGTCAGGCAGCGTGCCAGCGGCGCTGGATCACCCGGAAGCGGTTGGCGACGAAGGCGCTGTCCGAGTAGCTTGCGTTGGCGGCCGGGTTGGCGCCGGTGCCGTGATAGTCGGAGAAGGCTGCCGACTGGTTCACGAACACGCCACCGGTGAGGTTGATCGACAAGGCCACGCCGGCACGCAGCGAGGCGTCGGTCATCGCGTCGATGACGTCCTGCTTCGTCGAATAGAGGCCGGCGGTCAGCGCGCCGTGTTCCTTGACGATACGCTCTGACAGTGCGATTGCCGAGGCGCCGTCGGCGACCTTGACCACGAAGCTGATCGGGCCGAAGCGCTCTTCCATGTAGCTCTTCTCGTCGGTCGCGTCGCAACTCAGCAGCACCGGTGTGCGCACTTCGGCCTTCGGAAACTCCGGATGCTCGAGCTTTCTGGACGCCAGCACGATGTGACCGTACTCGCCGGCCTCGGCGATGCGCGCGAGGGTGGCTTCGGACTGGATCGCGCCGAGCACCGCGGTGGCGACATTGATGTCACCAAGGAACTTGTCGATCGCGGCGCCGAGGTCGGCGGCCACCTCATCGAAGCTCTTGTGGCCCTGGTCGGTGTCGATGCCGCCGGCGGGCACGAGGATGGCCTGGGTGGTGGTGCACATCTGGCCGGAGTAGAGCGCCAGCGTGAAGGCGAGGTTGCGCAGCATCGCCTTGTACTGGTCGGTGGATTCGATGACCACGTTGTTCACGCCGGCCAGTTCGGCGTAGACGTTGGCCTGGCGGGCGTTGTCGAGGAGCCACTGGCCGAACACGTTGCTGCCGGTGAAGTCGATCGACTTGACTGCCGGATGGGTGGCGAGCGCCTGGGTCTCGGCGCGCTTTTCCACCACCGCGAGGCTGATCAGATTGGGGTCGAGGCCGGCGTCCTGCAGGACTTCGCGGGCGATCCGCACGGTGATCGCCGCGGGCAGGATGGCATTGCTGTGCGGCTTGATGATCACCGGATTGCCGGTGGCGAGCGCCGCGAACACGCCTGGATAGGTGTTCCAGGTGGGGAAAGTGCCGCAGCCGATCACCAGTGCCACACCGCGCCCGACGATCTCGAAGCGCTTGTTCATCACCAGCGGCGGGTTCTTGCCCTGGGGTTTCTCCCAGACCGCTTCGGGGAGGATGCGCGACTGCTCGTCCCAGGCGTAGGCGACTGCTTCGAGGCCGCGGTCCTGGGCATGCGGGCCGCCCGCCTGGAAGGCCATCATCCAGCCCTGGCCGGTGGTGAGCATGACTGCGTGGGCAATCTCGAAGCTGCGCTTGTTGAGGCGCTCGAGGATCTCGAGACACACACCGACGCGGCCCGCGGGGCCGATCTTCTGCCAGCCGGGCATGGCCGCCTCGGCGGCGGCGATGAGCGCCGCGGTATCGCACACCGGGTAACGTACGTTCATGTCCACGCCGTAGGGCGAGACTTCGGTGCCCGCGGTGCCGAGGCGCCCGGGCTGGTCGAGTTCGAATTCCTTGCCGAAGCAGGCCTCCACCGCGGCCTTGCCATCGTCGTTGGCGGTTTCGCCATAGACCTTGGGGCTGGGCATCTCGGGGTAAGGCGTCCAGTAACCACGGCTGCGGATGGCCTTGGTGGCGGCTTCGAGGGTGGCCTTGTGCTTTTCGAACAGGGCGTGCGTCATCGGGTTGTCTCCTGGCTTGCCGGTCTATCCGGTCGGGTTTCGAGTCTGTTTCGGGTGTTTCGCTGAGTGCTGTCTTTTTCGCAGCGAGGGCTTGTTTTTTGATCTGGATCAAGATTACTATTGATCGACCGGTCGGTCAAACAAAGCATCGATTGCCGTCACGACTGTTCCCTGGGGATTCATTTCCTACCTTGAGAACACGGACGAGACAGTCTTTGATGAGTATGTTTGCGACGGGAAGAAAACAAAAGAACGGCTTCACGATTTGTTCGCCGCCAAGGGAAGAGACAGATGACTGCAGATTTCCAGACCGTCCGGCTGGAGATCAGCGAGGGGGTTGCCACCCTCACGCTGAACCGCCCGGACCGCCTCAACAGCTTCAATGACCAGATGCACCAGGAAGTGCGCGCCGCGCTCGAATCGATCCGCAATGGCCGTGCCGATGGCAGCGTGCGGGTACTCGTGATCACCGGCGCCGGGCGCGGATTCTGTGCCGGCCAGGATCTGTCCGACCGCTCGGTGGCGGCTGGCGACGAGGCGCCCGACCTGGGCGCTTCGATCGAAAGGAATTACAAGCCGCTGGTGACGAGCCTGCGCACGCTGGACATGCCGGTGATTGCCGCGGTGAATGGCGTGGCGGCAGGCGCCGGCGCCAACCTCGCGCTGGCCTGCGACATGGTCTTCGCGGCCCGCTCGGCGAGCTTCATCCAGTCCTTCTGCAAGCTTGGCCTGATCCCCGATACCGGTGGCACCTGGATCCTGCCGCGCCTGCTCGGCCCGGCGCGGGCGATGGGGCTGGCGCTGCTCGGCGACAAGTTGCCGGCCGAGCAGGCCGAGGCCTGGGGCCTGATCTGGAAATGCGTCGATGACGAGGCCTTGATGCCCACCGTCGATGCGCTCGCGAAACAGCTTGCGGCGGGGCCGACCTTCGGCTTCGCGCAGACCAAGCGGGCGATCTGGGCAAGCTCCACCAACGACTTCCCGGCCCAGCTCGATCTCGAGCGCGACATCATGCGCGAGTGCGGTCGTTCGCACGACTATCGCGAAGGTGTTGCCGCCTTCATGGAAAAGCGCGCGCCTCGCTTCAAGGGAAACTGAGTCATGGGTGCGTTGAATCGTGACGTCAAGGTGCTGGTGATCGGCGCCGGCGCGATGGGCAGCGGCATCGCCCACGTGGCGGCGCTGGCCGGCCACGCGGTCTATCTCTACGACATGAACGCCGAAGCCGTGGCACGTGGCAAGGCGGGCATCGAGAAGGATCTGCGCTTCCTGGTCGGCAAGGGCAAGCTCGCCGAAGCCGAGTGTGTCGCCACGCTGGCGCGGGTACGGCCGGTCACCGCGCTCGCCGACGCCGGCGATGCGGGGCTCGCCATCGAGGCGATCGTCGAGCGGCTCGACGTCAAGCAGAAGCTCTTCCTCGAACTCGAGGCCCTGCTCGGCGAGGACGCGATCCTCGCGTCGAACACCTCGTCGCTGTCCATCACCGCCATGGCGGCGCCGCTGGCACGCCCCGAGCGTCTGGTGGGCCTGCACTTCTTCAATCCGGCGCCGCGCATGAAGCTGGTCGAGATCGTCTCCGGCCTGGCCACCGACAAGGCCCTGGCCGAATCCCTGCACGCCACGGCGAAGGCCTGGGGCAAGGTGCCGGTGCATGCGCGCTCGACGCCCGGCTTCATCGTCAACCGCGTGGCGCGGCCTTATTACGCTGAAGCGCAGCGGGTGCTGGCCGAGGGCGCGGCTGCGCCGGCCACGCTCGACGCGATCCTGCGCGATGGCTGCGGCTTCCCGATGGGGCCCTTCGAGCTCATGGACCTGATCGGCCACGACGTGAACTACGCGGTGACCAATTCGGTGTTCGACGCCTATTTCGGCGACAAGCGCTTCACCCCCAGCCTGATCCAGCAGGAGCTCGTCCAGGCGGGCCGCCTCGGCCGCAAGAGCGGGCGCGGCTTCTACGACTACCGCGAGGGCGCAAGCCGCCCGCAGGCCGATGACGAAGCCACGCGCAGTGCTGCCGGTACGGTCACCGTGGTGGGCGATCTCGGCGTGGCCGCGGGTCTCATCGGCCGCTTCGAGGCGGCCGGTATCAAGGTCCAGCGCGAGGCCGGCAAGGGTGCCGGTCATATCGAGGTGGGCGAGGCCCGGCTGGCGCTCTCCGATGGTCGCACCGCGACGCGCCGTGCCGACGAGGAGGCGCTTGCCAACCTGGTGCTGTTCGATCTCGCCGCCGATTACGCGAGCACCCCGCG
Organism: Cognatazoarcus halotolerans; assembly: GCF_009800965.1. GTDB lineage: Bacteria > Pseudomonadota > Gammaproteobacteria > Burkholderiales > Rhodocyclaceae > Cognatazoarcus > Cognatazoarcus halotolerans. The sequence continues at coordinate 49,188 of NZ_WUAF01000019.1, forward strand.
CCTCGCCGTGGCGCTTGCCGACCAGTGCGGCAGCGGCGCCGCTCAACTGGCGATCGGGACATTGCAGAAGGCGGGGCTGGCGGTCAGCCGCATCGACGACGTCGCCGGCATGGTGGCGCTGCGCACCGTGGCGATGCTCGCCAACGAGGCGGCGGACGGTGTGCTGCAGGGTATCGGCAGCGCGCGCGACATCGACACTGCCATGCGCTACGGCACGAATTACCCCAAGGGGCCGCTGGCCTGGGCCGACGAACTCGGCATCCGGCGGGTGGCCACGGTGCTCGCCAACCTGCGCGAGCACTACGGCGAGGAGCGCTATCGCGTCTCGCCCCTGATCCAGCGAAAGGCAATCACAGGAGCCACGTTTCATGAGTGAGGCAGTACAGACGAGCGATCCCCAGGCCATCGCCGAAAAGGTGCGTGACGGCATGTTTGCCAACGATAATGCCTCGAAGGGTCTCGGCATGGTGATCGAGGCGGTGGGCCCGGGTTACGCGAGGATCAGCATGAAGGTGCGTGCCGACATGCTCAACGGCTTCGCGATCATTCATGGCGGCTTCATCACCACCTTGGCCGATTCGGCTTTCGCATTCTCGTGCAACAGCTACAACGAACAGACAGTGGCGTCCGGGATCAGCGTCGACTTCATCGCCCCCGCGCGCGAAGGCGATGTCCTCACCGCCGAAGCCACCGAGGTGGCCTTGTCGGGGCGCACCGGCGTCTATGACATCAAGGTCACCAACCAGGCGGGCGGCACCATCGCTGTGATGCGTGGCAAGAGCTATCGGCTCAAGGGCCGTGTGGTGGTGCCCCAGTAAGACAAACAGACATCGCTGCGGCCCCCAGAAAAACAACACGGGCCGGGCGGAACCAACAGGGAAGAGGAGACGAGACAATGACATTGAACCCCCCGGCGGCCGGCGAGCTCGAGCCGATCGAAAAGGCCAGCATCGACGAACTGCGCGCGCTCCAGCTCGAGCGCCTGAAGTGGAGCGTGCGCCATGCCTATGAGAACGTGCCGCATTACCGCAAGGCCTTCGACGAAAAGGGTGTGCATCCGGACGACCTGAAAACGCTCGAGGACCTGGCGAAGTTCCCGTTCACCAGCAAGCATGACCTGCGCGACAACTATCCCTTCGGCATGTTCGCGGTGCCGATGAACAAGGTCGCCCGGGTGCACGCCTCGTCCGGCACCACCGGCAAGCCGACCGTGGTCGGCTACACCCTCAAGGACATCGACACCTGGGCCAATGTGGTGGCGCGTTCGATCCGCGCCTCTGGCGGGCGGCCCGGCGACATGGTCCATGTGTCCTACGGCTACGGCCTGTTCACCGGTGGCCTCGGTGCACACTACGGCGCTGAGCGGCTCGGCTGCACGGTGGTGCCGATGTCCGGCGGCCAGACCGAAAAGCAGATCCAGGTCATCCAGGACTTCAAGCCGAACATCATCATGGTGACGCCGTCCTACATGCTCACCATCCTCGACGAAATGGAAGCCCAGGGCATCGACCCGAAGAGCACCTCGCTGCGCATCGGCATCTTCGGCGCCGAACCCTGGACGCCGGCGATGCGTACGGCGGTGGAGGCGCGTGCCGGCATCGACGCGGTCGATATCTATGGCCTGTCCGAGGTGATGGGCCCGGGCGTGGCCAACGAGTGCGTCGAGACCAAGGACGGCCCGACCATCTGGGAAGACCACTTCTATCCTGAGATCATCAACCCGGACACCGGCGAGGTCGTCGCCGATGGCGAGGAAGGCGAGCTGGTGTTCACCTCGCTCAGCAAGGAAGCGATGCCGGTGATCCGCTACCGCACCCGCGACCTCACCCGCCTGCTGCCGCCGACCGCGCGCAGCATGCGGCGCATGGCCAAGATCACCGGCCGTTCGGACGACATGCTGATCATCCGCGGGGTCAACGTCTTCCCGACGCAGATCGAAGAGCTGATCTGCCGCATGCCCAAGCTGGCACCGCAATACCTGCTGGAGGTGGACAAGAAGGGCCACATGGACAGTCTGACGGTCAGGGTCGAGATCAACCCCGAGGCCAACGTCGGGCGCCATCCGGAGCACAAGGAGGCGCTTGCCGCCGAACTGACCCACCATATCAAGGCGCTCATCGGCGTCTCCTGCAAGGTCATCGTCGGCGAGCCCTTCAGCATCGAGCGGGTTACCGTCGGCAAGGCCAAGCGGGTCGTCGATCGTCGGCCGAAAGACTAACGCATCTCGCGCGTCGGGCGATGGGGCCCGGCCACGGGTGAAATCCACGAGGAGTCCAACATGTATACACAGTCACTCAGCATCCCGGACGGCGAGAGCGGTGGTCCGCGCAAGGTCGAGAACCCCGAGTACGAGGCCGAGTTCAATGCCAAGATCGACGCCGGCGGTTTCATCGAGCCGAAGGACTGGATGCCGGAGAAGTATCGCAAGACGCTGATCCGCCAGATCAGCCAGCACGCCCACTCCGAGATCGTCGGCATGCTGCCGGAGGGCAACTGGATCACCCGCGCACCGAGCCTCAAGCGCAAGGCCATCCTGCTCGCCAAGGTGCAGGACGAGGGCGGTCACGGCCTCTACCTGTACGCAGCCGCCGAGACGCTCGGCGTGTCGCGCGACGAACTCACCGAGGCGCTGCTCTCGGGCAAGGCCAAGTACAGCTCGATCTTCAATTACCCGACCCTCAACTGGGCGGATATCGGGGTGATCGGCTGGCTGGTGGATGGCGCGGCGATCATGAACCAGATCCCGCTGTGCAAGTGCAGCTACGGGCCCTACGCGCGCGCCATGATCCGCGTGTGCAAGGAAGAGTCCTTCCACCAGCGCCAGGGCTACGACCTGCTGCTGCAGATGATGAAGGGCACGCCCGAGCAGCGCGAGATGGTGCAGGACGCGGTGAATCGCTGGTGGTTCCCGTCGATCATGATGTTCGGTCCGCATGACAGCGACAGCGTGCATACCGAGACCACCCGCTGGGGCATCAAGCGCATTTCCAATGACGATCTTCGCCAGAAGTTCGTCGATGCCACGGTCAAGCAGGCCGAGGTGCTCGGCGTGAGCCTGCCGGACCCCGAACTCAAGTGGAACGAGGCGCGCGGTCACTACGACTTCGGCGCCATCGACTGGGACGAGTTCTGGAACGTGGTCGGTGGTCACGGGCAGTGCAACGTCGATCGCCTGGCCGCGCGCAACAAGGCCTGGGAAGAGGGTGCCTGGGTACGCGAGGCAGCCGTGGCGCACGCCGAAAAGCAGGCCGCCCGCCAGCGTCAGGCAGCCTGACGGACGCATACCGGAACGGGGTGCAGGGCACCCCGCCAGACAAGAGTGAGAGGAGACAGCAAGATGGAACGCAAGGAATGGCCGTTGTGGGAAGTATTCATTCGCAGCCGTAACGGGCTGGATCACAAGCACTGCGGGAGCGTGCACGCGCCCGACGCCAAACTGGCGCTGCAGGTCGCGCGCGATGTCTATACGCGCCGCCTCGAGGGCGTCTCGATCTGGGTGGTGAAGGCCTCGGACATCGTCGCTTCCGATCCCGATGCCAAGCCCGAACTGTTCGACCCGGCCGAAGACAAGATCTACCGGCATCCGACCTTTTACCAGCTGCCCGACGAAGTCAATCACATGTGATGGTGGCCGACATGACCCAAGCAAACATCACCACACCCGAACACATCGAGTACGTGCTGCGCCTCGGCGACAACGCGCTGATCCTCGGCCAGCGCCTGTCGGAATGGTGCGGCCATGCGCCGGTGATCGAAGAGGACCTGGCGCTCACCAACATGGCGCTCGACCTCATCGGTCAGTCGCGCCTGCTGCTCACCCATGCCGCCGCACTCGAGGGCAAGGGCCGCGACGAGGACCAGATGGCCTTCCTGCGGGTCGAGCGCGAGTACCGCAACGTCACCATGATGGAAGTGCCCAACGAGGATTTCGGCCGCACCACGGTGCGCAACTTCCTCTTCAGCGCCTTCCAGGTGCTGCTGTGGGAGCGGCTTGGCGCCTCGAGCGACGCGGAACTCGCGGCGATCGCAGCGAAGAGCCTGAAGGAAGCGCGCTACCACCTCAACCACTCGGCCGAGTGGGTGATCCGCCTCGGCGACGGCACCGACGTCTCGCACGCCCGGACCCAGGCCGCACTCGACTACCTGTGGCCCTACACCGCCGAACTGTTCGCCGCCAACCCGACCGACGAGGCGGTGGCAGCAGCCGGCATCGGCCCGGCCTGGGGCGAGCTGGAGGCCGCCTGGGAGGCGATGGTGCTGCCGGTGCTGGGCGAAGCCACGCTGGTGGTGCCGGCGCGCACGCCGTTCAAGACCTACGGCAAGTTCGGCCGTCACTCCGAGCACATGGGCCATCTGCTGGCAACGATGCAGTACATGCAGCGGACTTACCCCGGAGCCACCTGGTAGTGATGGCGAGTGAATATGCCTACTGCGCGGGTTGTGGCCGGCGCTGTGATGCTCACCGTACGTTTGTACGGTTGCGCTTCTCGCACCAGCCACAGCCCGCTCGCTACGGCCTCTTCACGCGCCATTGCAGGAGCTTGAAATGCTGACTGAAAGTGAAGCCTGGAAGCTGCTCGATTCGGTGCCCGATCCGGAAGTGCCGGCGGTGTCGGTGGTCGAGCTCGGCATCATCCGCGAGCTGCGCTGCGCGCCGGACGGGATCTCGGTGGTGGTTACGCCGACCTACTCGGGCTGCCCCGCGACCGAGGTGATCGGACTGGCCATCCGCGACGCGCTGGTGGCGGCGGGGGCCGGCCGGGTGGAACTCGAGACCCGCCTCGAACCGCCCTGGACCAGTGACTGGATCGGCGAGGCCGCGCGCGAGAAGTTGCGTGCCTACGGCATCGTGCCGCCGAGCGGCAAGGCCGCGGTGGGCGGTGCGCAGCCGATCCGTTTCGTCAAGCCGACGCTGACCTGCCCGCGCTGTGGCTCGAAGAACACCGAGCGGCTGTCGGAGTTTGGCTCCACCGCCTGCAAGGCCACCTGGCGCTGCAAGAGCTGTCTTGAGCCCTTCGAATATTTCAAACCGATCTGATTCGTCCGCGAAGACGGACACCGGAGACATCGCATGACGCCGAAATTCCATTCCCTTAAAGTCGCCGAGGTAAGGCGCGAAACCGCCGACGCAATCAGCCTGCGCTTCGAGGTGCCGGCCGAACTGGCCGACGATTACCGCTTCGTGCAGGGTCAGCATCTCACCCTCAAGGCCAGCGTCGGCGGCGAGGAGCTGCGCCGCTCCTACTCGATCTGCGCCGGTGTGGATGACGGAGAACTCCGGGTCGCCATCAAGAAGATCGGCGGCGGGGTGTTCTCGAGCTGGGCCAACGAGTCGCTGAAGGCCGGCGACGCCATCGAGGTGATGACCCCGGAGGGTCGCTTCCACACCGAGCTCGATCCCGCAAACGCGCGGCACTATGTGGCCTTTGCCGCCGGCAGCGGGATCACCCCGGTGATGTCGCTGATCAAGACCACGCTCAAGACCGAGCCGAACAGCCGCTTCACGCTGATCTATGGCAATCGTCGCCAGAACAGCGTGATCTTCTCCGAGGCACTCGAGGACCTGAAAGACCGCTACATGACCCGCTTCACGCTTTATCACGTGTTTTCGCGCGAAGAGCAGGAGGTGCCCCTGTTCAATGGTCGGCTGGACCGCGCCCGGGTCGGCGCCTTCGTCGACACCCTGGTGCCGGCCGACACCATCGACGCGGCCTTCATCTGCGGGCCGGGCGCGATGATCGATGAGGTCGAGGCAGGGCTGCTGGCCAGCGGCGTGTCGGCCGAGCGCATTCATCTCGAGCGCTTCGGCGTACCGGACAGCGGACCGGCCCATCACGTCGAGGCCGGCGATGCGCCGCAGGCGAGGGTCACCGTGATCGTCGACGGGCTCAGGCGCGAGATGGATTTCCGCGCCGAGGATCCCTCGATCCTCGACGTGGCGCTGGCCGCCGGGCTCGACCTGCCGTTCTCCTGCAAGGGTGGGGTATGCTGCACCTGCCGCGCCCGGGTGCTCGAAGGCAAGGTCCGCATGGACAAGAATTTCTCGCTCGAGCAACCCGATGTGGACGACGGCTTCGTACTCACCTGCCAGGCCCATCCGCTGACCGAGCGGGTGGTCATCAGCTTCGACGATCGTTGACATGGTCGCTTGCCCGGGCGGGTGGATTCCTTCACGCGCACAGGCAAGACCGAAATGGCTAGAACCAAGGCTCCGACCCACGAACTGCAGCGCTCCAGCATCCTCGATGCGGCGGCGCAGCTCTTTGCGGAGAAGGGATTTCACAACGCGTCGATGGCCGAGCTGGCCAAGGCCTGCGGGGTGTCGAAACCGCTCCTGTACCACTATTACCGGGACAAGGAGCACATCCTTTTCGACATCGCCGACAGCTACATGGAGCGCCTGCTGGCGATCGTTGCCGAGGTCGCGGACAAGGGGCTCGACGCGGAGGCGCATTTCCGCGAGCTGGTGATGTCCTTCATGGGCGAGTACGAGCACTCGCAGAGCCAGCACATGGTGCTGGTGCAGGACGTGAAATTCCTGGAGGCGACGTATCGCCGTCAGGTGGTGGACAAGGAGCGCCAGGTGGTGGCGGCTTTCGCCAGGGCGATCGTCGCGGTGGAGCCGGGCGTGGTCAAGGCGGGGCTGGAGAAGGCGGTGGCGATGATCCTCTTCGGGATGATCAACTGGACCTTCACCTGGCTGAGTGTGGACGGACCCCTGACATACAGGGACATGGCGCCGGTGGTGGCCGGGATCTTCCTCCAGGGAGTGAAGGGTTACATCGGCGAAGACAAGACAACGAGCGCGGCAGGCTGAGTCGCCGCCCCCGTGGGGGCAAGGCGGACACGGTCTGCGGGCTTCGCTGCAACAGGAGACGGAACTTGAAGGACGTGTTCATCTGTGACGGCATCCGGACGCCGTTCGGTCGCTACGGCGGCACATTGTCGGCAGTGCGCGCCGACGATCTGGCGGCATTGCCGATCAAGGCTCTGATCGCACGCAATCCGTCGGTCGATTGGGCCGCGGTCGAAGACATCTACTACGGCTGCGCCAACCAGGCCGGCGAAGACAACCGCGACGTCGCGCGCATGGCCGGCCTGCTGGCCGGGCTGCCGATCGACGTGCCGGGGGCGACCCTCAACCGCCTGTGCGGTTCGGGCATGGACGCGGTCGGCACCGCCGCACGCGCCATCGCGGCGGGCGAGACCGAGCTCATGATTGCCGGTGGCGTGGAGAGCATGAGCCGTGCGCCCTTCGTCATGGGCAAGGCCGAATCGGCCTTTTCGCGCAGCGCGAAGATCGAGGACACGACCATCGGCTGGCGCTTCGTCAATCCCTTGATGAAGGCGCAGTACGGCATCGATTCGATGCCCGAGACCGCCGAGAACGTGGCTGAACAGTTCAAGGTGTCGCGTGCCGACCAGGATGCCTTCGCGCTGCGTTCGCAGGCGCGCTACGCCGCCGCGCAGGCTCAGGGCTTCTTCACCGGCGAACTGGTGCCGGTCGAGATCCCCCGCAAGAAGGGCGAGCCGCTGCTCTTCGCCGAGGACGAACACCCGCGCGCCACCACGGCGGAGGCACTGGCGAAGCTCAGGGGCGTGGTGCGGCCCGACGGCAGCGTGACCGCCGGCAACGCCTCGGGCGTCAACGACGGCGCGGTGGCGCTGCTGCTGGCGAACGAGGCAATGGCCGCACGACAGGGGCTCACGCCGCGGGCGAGGGTGGTCGGCATGGCCACCGTGGGCGTGGAGCCGCGCATCATGGGCATCGGCCCGGCGCCGGCGTCGCGGCGGGTGCTCGAGAAGACCGGCATGCAGCTCGCGCAGATGGACGTGATCGAGCTCAACGAAGCCTTCGCCGCGCAGGGCCTGGCGGTGATGCGGCAGCTCGGCCTGCCCGATGACGCAGCCCAGGTGAACCCCAATGGCGGCGCGATCGCGATCGGTCACCCGCTCGGCGCGTCGGGTGCGCGGCTGGTACTGACCGCGCTGCGCCAGCTCGAGGCAACCGGGGGGCGATATGGCCTGTGCACGATGTGCATCGGTGTCGGGCAGGGCATCGCGATGATCATCGAGCGGGTTTGAGTGAATTGGTCGACCATTCGGTCACAATTCGTCAGTATTGAATGCGTTAAATAAGGCATGATTCGACGGGGTTCCGTTTCGTCGCACTGACGGAATCCCGACAACCACGAGGAGGAGACAAACATGAAGATGAAACACACTTTGCTGGCAGCGATCAGCCTCGCATTTGCCGCCGGCGCGGCCCAGGCCGACATCAATGTCGGCGTCAATGTGTCCGCCACCGGGCCGGCCGCATCGCTCGGCATCCCCGAGAAGAACACCTTCGCGCTGATGCCGACGACGATCGCCGGCGAGAAGGTCAACTACATCATTCTCGACGACGCATCCGACACCACCACCGCGGTGAAGAACCTGCGCAAGATGATCTCGGAGGACAAGATCGACGTGGTGCTGGGTTCCACCATCTCGCCCAACTCGCTGGCGATGATCGACGTCGCCGCCGAAGCCGGCACGCCGATGATCTCGATGGCCGCCTCGAGCCGCATCGTCGATCCGGTCGACGACAAGCGCCGCTGGGTCTTCAAGACGCCGCAGAACGACGCCCAGATGTCGACCGCGATCGTCGAGCACATGACCAATGCCGGCGTCAAGACGGTGGCCTTCATCGGCTTCGCCGACGCCTATGGCGAAGGCTGGTGGCAGCAGTTCTCGTCCATCGCCGAAGCGCGCAAGCTCAAGATGGTGGCCAACGAGCGCTACAACCGGGCCGATACCTCGGTGACCGGCCAGGTGCTCAAGATCGTCTCGGCCCGTCCCGACGCGGTGCTGATCGCCGGGTCCGGAACCCCCGCGGCGCTGCCCCAGAAGGCGCTCAAGGAGCGCGGCTACGCGGGCAAGATCTATCAGACCCACGGCGTTGCCAACAATGATTTCCTGCGTGTCTGCGGCAAGGACTGCGAAGGCACCTTCCTGCCCGCCGGCCCGGTCCTGGTGGCGAGCCAGCTGCCGGACAGCAATCCGGTCAAGAAGGCCGCGACGGAATACATCACCAAGTACGAGGCGGCGCATGGCAAGGGCAGCGTGTCGACCTTCGGCGCACACGCATGGGATACCGGCCGGCTGTTGCAGGCCGCGGTGCCGGTCGCGCTCAAGAAGGCCAAGCCGGGTACCGCCGAGTTTCGGGCGGCGCTGCGTGATGCCCTCGAGGGCAGCAAGGAAGTCGCAGGCGCACACGGCATCTTCAACATGAGCCCCACCGATCACCTCGGCCTCGATCAACGCTCCCGGGTGATGGTCGAAATCCAGAACGGCGGCTGGAAGCTGGTCAAGTAAGCGGCGGGCCCGGCGGCATACCGACGCCGCCGGGAAGAGCTGTCTTCGAGACATTCATTCACATGTGAAGCAGCGGCGCGCGTCGTGCCTCGGGGCACGGCCGCCGCTGACGGGGTTCGTCCCATGGATTTTCAGATTGCGATGTTGCTGGGCCAGGACGGCGTGACCAATGGTGCGATCTACGCGCTGCTGGCGCTGGCACTGGTGCTGGTGTTTGCGGTTACCCGGGTGATTTTCATTCCCCAGGGTGAATTCGTTGCCTACGGGGCGCTGACCCTCGCCGCGCTGCAGACCGGCCGGGTGCCGGCCACCCTCTGGCTGTTGCTGGCTATGGGCGGCGTCGCCGCGCTCATCGATGGCATTGCGGCCGCGCGCAGTGGCGCGCTGCGCAAGCTGCCCGGCGTGGCCGGCTGGAACGTGGCCTATCCGCTGGTGCTGGCAGGCTTGCTCTATAGCTTGCCGCTCGAGTCCCTGCCGATGCTCGTGCAAGTGGTGCTGGCACTGGCGGTGGTGGTGCCGCTCGGCCCGCTGATGTATCGGCTTGCCTTCCAGCCCGTGGCCGAGGCGCCGGTACTGATCCTGCTCATCGTCTCGGTGGCGGTACACGTGGCGATGGTGGGGCTCGGCCTGCTCTTCTTCGGTGCGGAGGGATCGCGCACGCCACCGTTCTCGGAGGTGCGATTCGAGGTCGGGCCGATGATGATCAGCGGCCAGCAGATCTGGGTGGTGATGGCCTCGGTGGTGCTCATCGTCGCGCTCTACCAGTTCTTCGGTCGCACGCTCTACGGTAAGGCGCTGCGCGCCACCGCGATCAACCGCAACGGCGCGCGCCTGATGGGCATCTCCCCGGCGCTGGCCGGCAAGCTCACCTTCTTTCTCGCCGCGCTGATCGGCGCCCTGTCCGGCGTGCTCATCGCGCCGCTCACCACCATCTACTACGACACCGGCTTCCTGATCGGCCTCAAGGGCTTCGTCGGCGCGATCATCGGCGGCCTCGGCAGCTATCCGGTGGCGGCCGCCGGCGCAGTGCTGGTGGGTCTCCTCGAGGCGTTCTCGTCGTTCTGGGCCAGCGCCTACAAGGAAGTCATCGTGTTCACCCTGATCATCCCGGTGCTGGTGTGGCGCTCGCTCACCAGCCATCACGTGGAGGAGGACGAGTAATGAAATCCGCGCTCTCTCCACGCCTGCTGCTGGCGCTCTTCGTCCTCGTCGTCGCTGCCGGTCCGCTGCTCCTGCCCGAGTTCACCGTCACCCTGCTCAACTACATCGGCCTCTACGCGCTGGTTGCGCTGGGTCTGGTGCTGCTGACCGGCGTCGGCGGGCTGACCTCCTTCGGCCAGGCCGCCTTCGTTGGCCTCGGTGCCTATACTTCCGCGGTGCTGTCGACTGCGGAGTCCTTGCCGGGCTGGCTGGCCTGGGCCGGCGGCTCGCCCTGGCTCGGGTTGGTGGTGGGCCTGTTGATCACCGCGCTGGTGGCAGTGGTGCTCGGTTCGCTGACGCTCAAGCTGTCGGGCCACTACCTGCCGCTGGGCACGATTGCCTGGGGCATCTCGCTGTATTTCCTGTTCGGCACCATGGACATGCTCGGCGGCCACACCGGCCTGACCGGTATTCCGCCGATCTCGCTGTTCGGCTGGGAGCTCGACGAGGGGCGCGAGATCTACTACCTGATCTGGCTGTTCCTGCTCGCCGGCATGCTGACTACCCGCAACCTGCTCGATTCGCGCGAGGGCCGCGCCATCCGCGCGCTCAAGGGCGGCATGGTGATGGCCGAGGCGATGGGGGTGAATACCTCGCGCTCGCGCATGGTGATCTTCGTCATCGCCGCGCTGCTGGCCTGCGCCTCCGGCTGGCTGTATGCGCACATGCAGCGCTTCGTGAATCCGACACCGTTCGGCCTGCACATCGGCATCGAGTATCTCTTCATGGCGGTGGTGGGCGGCGCTGGTCACGTATGGGGTGCGCTGGTCGGGGCCGGCGTGATCACCGTGATGAAGCAATGGCTGCAGGATCTGCTGCCGCAACTGCTGGGTGCCTCCGGCAATTTCGAGGTGATCGTCTTCGGCATCATGATGGTGCTGATCCTGCAGCGTGCCCGTGACGGCATCTGGCCGCTGCTGGCAAAGCTGGTGCCGGTGCGCGCGGTGCACAAGCAGATCAGCGCCTCGGCCGAACCGCTGGCGCGCCGGCCGATGCCGGCCAAGGGCGAGTTCATCCTCGAGGCGAAGAACGTGACCCGCAAGTTCGGCGGACTGGTCGCCAACAACAATATGAGCCTGGAGGTCAGGGCGGGCGAGATCCTCGCCCTGATCGGTCCCAACGGCGCCGGCAAGAGCACCATGTTCAACCAGATCTCCGGGGTCGATACGCCGACCTCGGGTGAGGTCCTGTTTCGCGGCAGATCGGTGGCCGGACACAGCTCGCGAGAGATCGCCGGGCTGGGCATGAGTCGTACCTTCCAGCACGTCCGCCTGCTGCCGAAAATGACCGTGCTCGAGAACGTCGCGATCGGCGCTCACATGCGCGGTTCGAAAAGCGTGCTGCCTTCGGCATGGCGGCTCGATCGCGCCGAGGAGGCCCGCCTCATCGCCGAGGCCGCGCGGCAGATCGAGCGCGTCGGACTGGCCGAGCACATGTTCGAGGAAGCCGGCTCGCTGGCGCTGGGGCAGCAGCGCATCCTCGAGATCGCCCGCGCACTGGCCAGCGACCCGAGCCTGTTGCTGCTCGACGAGCCGGCGGCGGGCCTGCGTCTCAAGGAAAAGCAGGCGCTCGGCGCGCTGCTGACACGACTCAAGTCGGAAGGCATGGCGATTCTGCTGGTCGAGCACGACATGGATTTCGTCATGGGCCTGGTCGACCGGGTGGTGGTGATGGAGTTCGGCGAGAAGATCGCCGAGGGCTTGCCCGAAGAGGTGCAGAAGGATCCTGCGGTGCTCGAAGCCTATCTTGGCGGGGTGGAGTGATGACGACATCGATTCTCGAAATCCGCGACCTGTGCGTTTCCTACGGCAAGGTCGAGGCCTTGCACAACGCCAACATCCGTGTGGGGGAGGGTCAGATCGTGACCGTCATCGGCCCCAACGGGGCCGGCAAGACGACCATGCTCTCGGCCATCATGGGACTGCTCGATTCACGCGGCGAGCTCGATTTCGACGGCAAGCTGCGGCTTGCCCCGGAGGTCGAGGACATGGTTGCGGCAGGCATGAATCTGGTGCCCGAAAAGCGCGAACTGTTCGGCGAGATGAGCGTGCAGGACAATCTGCTGCTGGGCGCCTTTCAGCGCTACCGCTCGGGCAAGCGCGATCAGGCGGAGACCATGGAAGAGGTCTATGGTCTCTTTCCCCGTCTCAAGGAGCGGCGCGAGCAGATGGCCGGCACGCTGTCGGGCGGCGAGCGGCAGATGCTCGCGGTGGGCCGTGCGCTGATGGCCAAACCGCGCCTGCTGATGCTCGACGAACCCAGCCTGGGCCTCGCCCCGCTGATCGTGCGCGAGATCTTCCGCATCATCGCCGAGCTGCGCCGTCGCGGCGTGTCCATCCTGCTGGTCGAGCAGAACGCCCGCGCCGCGCTGCAGGTGGCGGACTACGCCTATGTGCTCGAGACCGGCGAGATCTCGATGGAAGGGCCCGCCCAGGCGCTCGCCGACGACCCGCGCGTGATCGAGGCCTACCTCGGCCTCGGCGGCAAGCACCAGGACATGCTCGCCACCTGATTCAACGGAATAACCACCGGGCGCCCTGGCGGCCCCGTCGAGGAGAAACACATGGAAGCCCTGCGCATCATCCAGGAGGAGCATCAGTCGCTGGCCGCAATCCTGCACGCGGTCCGGTTCATGCTCAAGGAAATCAAGGCCGGCCGGCTGACGCCGGATTTCGGGCTGTTCAAGGCGATGGTCCATTACCTGGACGCCTATCCGGAAAAGCGCCACCACCCGAAAGAGGACGATTTCCTGTTCGCCCGGCTCAAGCAGCGTACCGACGAGGGCGCCGAAGCACTGGCCCGGCTCGAGCACGATCACACCGGCGGTGAGGGTCGCATCAAGGCGCTGGAGGCCGCTCTGCTGAGTTACGAGGGCGGCGAGCCCGACGGCCTGGAAATCACGGCCAGGGCTTTCGACGATTTCGCCGAGTTCTACCGCAATCACATGATCCTCGAGGAGCGGGAAATCCTGCCGCTCGCACGCAAGCATCTCACCCAGGAAGACTGGGATGCGATCGATGAGGCATTCCGTACCGAGCAGGATCCGATGAAGGGTGCCGCCGGCGAGGATTTTCGCGCGATCTTTTCCCGCCTGGTCGCTGCCGCGCCACCGCCGATCGGGCTTGGCAGCGGACCCTACAAGGGGTGATTCGCACCGACTGCGTCACCCTTCCTTGACTCACCGCATTTGCGCCGTGATAGTCGCAGGCTTCGACAAGGCAGGGTTCAGGAGGGGTTGGGTGATGCAGTACAGGAAAACCGGAATCAAGTTGGCTGGTCTCGCGCTCGGCATGTCACTGCTGGCAGGGCCGGTGCTGGCGGCGGACAGCAAGGGCAATTTTGCGGTCGAAGGCGCCGGGGCGCAATCCTGCGAGACCTTCCTGAAGGCGAAGGAAAAGGGTGGAAACGATCTCGCAATCTTTGCCGGGTGGATCGATGGCTACCTCACCGGTGCCAACCAGCACGCCGCCGACACCTACGATTTCACGCCCTGGCAAACCGTCGGACTGCTCATCGCTGCGCTTGCCAATCACTGCGAGAAGGACCCCAAGCGCCCCTTCGTGGTGGCGGTCAACAACATGATCGGTGCCCTCAAGGCCGAGCGCATGCAGACGCGTTCGGAAACCGTCCGGGTCGACGTTGATGGTCACACCGGGCTCTTCTACAAGAGCGTCATCCAGGACGCCCAGAAGCGACTGGCCGATGAAAAGCTGTTTTCCGGTCAGGCCGACGGCAGCATCGGCAAGGCGACCCAGGATGCCTTCAGGGCCTTCCAGAAGCGCGAAGGGCTGAAGGAGACCGGCGTGCCGGATCAGGCGACGCTGTTCAAGCTGTTCGTCAGGAAATAATCTCCTCGTTCGCGCCGCCCAGCAGCTGGGCGGCGTCATCCCGCCAGAAAAGCAGGGCGGCATAGTAGCCTTCCCAGACACAGCCATTGCAGCCGCGGCCACAGCAGGTGTCGGGTATCTCGGGGGGCGCGCGCAGGACGAGATCTGCGGCCGCGAGCGCGTCGCGTATCGACGCGACCATTGATTGCGCTTCCTGGAGCGTATGCGGGCGCGACCGGAGCAGGCTGGCGGGATTGTTCATGGCGCGGGATCTTACCCCGTGTTGGTGCATTGAAGCAGCACTCGCCCCTTTCGGGCTGCATGCCTTATGCCTGCTGGGTGTGGCAGTTTTCACGGCGACACAAATTAATTCCATGGGTGCTTAAAGGTTTCTGCTGCGAGGACGTTGTTTGGAGGCATGAGCGTCGCCCAGTAATCACGCATGCCGTGTTTCATCAGCAATGACTTATAGAGTGCCCGAACAAGCGCTGCAGACACCGGATTCTCCAGAGGGAGCGCGCGGTGACGGCGCGCGCCTGCTGCTCAGATTGCAGGTTGCGATGCTCGAGCATCGCGACTTCGTCGCCGCGGCGACGGCTTGCGCGACGGAGCTGGCGATCATGTTCGGTGCCCACCGCGTCACGCTGGGTGTGCTCGACGATGGCTTTGCCCGGGTCGTCGCGGTTTCCCACGGCGCCGAAGGGCGGTTCGGTGGCGAACTTTTCTCGGACATCGCCGCGGCCATGGATGAATGCATGGAGCAGCGGCGTTTGCTGTTCCATCCGGAGCCGGAGGATGCGTTTCCTGCGATCCTGCTGGCCCACCGTCGTCTCTCGGGCCATCTGTCCGGCACCGTCTGCAGCGTGCCGATCCGCTGCGGCGAGCAGGTGAGCGGCGCGATCTGTCTCGAATGGTCTGCCGATAGCGCGGTCGATCTCCGCGGGCTCGACACGCTTCCCGACGTGCTGGCGGTGCTTGGCCCGGTCTTGTCGATGATGCGGCATCGGTCGATGCCGTGGCACCGGCGCCTCGTGGCGTCCCTGCGCGGATTGCGCGCGGAGCTCGGATCGCAGGGGCGTCGCGGTACGCGGATCGCGGTTGCGGTTGCAGTGATCCTGCTTCTGGTGTCGGCGCTGGTGCCGATGGACTACCGGGTGGGCGGTCGGGCGCGCGTCGAAGGGGTGGTCGAGCGCACCCTGGTGGCGCCGAACGACGGCTTCCTCGACAGCGCCCGGGTGCGTCCCGGCGACCAGGTCCTCGCCGGCCAGGTTCTCGTCGAGCTTGCCGACCAGGAGCTGAAGGTCGAGCACAGCCGCTGGCGCAGCGAGCTCGCGCAGCACGAGAACGCCTACATGGCGGCGCTGGCGCGTTCCGACCGCGGCGAGATGATGGTGCAGATGGCCAAGGCCGAGGAGGCCGATGCAAAGGTCAGGCTCACCGAACATGCGCTCGGCAGGGTAAAGGTGGTGGCGCCGTTCGACGGCGTGGTGATCGCGGGTGATCTGACGCGCTCGCTGGGATCGCCGGTCCGTCGTGGTGAAACCCTGATGACGCTCGCGCCGGCCGGGCAGTACCGCGTCGTCGTGCAGATCTCGGAGCGGGACATCGGTCAGGTTCGATCCGGTCAGCCCGGCGCGCTGGCGTTGTCCGCGTTGCCATGGGATGCGCTGCCGGTGCGTGTCGAACGGGTTGCGCCGATGGCCAGCGTGATCGACGGCGAGAACGTCTTCGACGTGGAACTGAGCCTCGAGCGAAGCATCCACGGCCTGCGCCCCGGTCTGCAGGGCGTCGCCAAGCTGACGGTCGGCAGCAGGACGCTCCTGCGCGCATGGGGCGGGCCACTGCTCGACTGGTTGCGCTTCCAGTGGTGGCGCTGGGGTGGCTGAGATGACGGAATCGATCTTCAGCCCGCTATGGCACAAGGTCGCCGGCCTGCATCCGCGGCTGCGTGCCCATGTGCAGCTCGAGCGGCAGCGTCTCCGTGGCGAAACCTGGTACCTGCTGCGCGACGAGGCGAGCGGACGCATCCACCGCATCAACGCCAGCGCCTATGCCTTCGTCGGGCGCTGCGACGGGCGGCGTTCGGTGGCCGAGCTGTGGGATGTGCTGCGCGTCGAACTGGGTGAGCAGATGCCGGGCCAGAACGAGATCCTCTCGCTGCTTGGACGCCTCTTCGAGGGGAGCCTGCTGCAGTTCGAGCACAGTCCCGATCTGCAGGGTATTTTCCGTCGTCGCGAGAAGCTGGATCGAAAGCGCCATGCCCGCAATGCGAACCCGTTCGCTTTCCGCATTTCGCTCGGCAATCCTTCCAGGCTGCTTGCTCGTCTTGATTTCCTTGCGCCGCTGCTCTTCTCCTGGCCGGCCCTGCTGCTGTGGCTGCTGGCCGTGGGCGGGGCGCTGGCGGCCGCAGCACTTCATGCGCCGGCGATCGCCCTGGCCGTGTCGCGGTCGGTGCAACATCCGGCCAGCCTGGTCCTGCTGTGGGTGAGCTATCCGCTCATCAAGGCCCTCCACGAACTCGCCCACGGACTCGCGGTGCGGCGCTGGGGCGGACAGGTGAGTGCCTTCGGCGTGGCACTGCTGCTGCTCATGCCGGTCCCCTTCGTGGATGCTTCGGAAGCCAACGCCTTTCGGCATCGGCACCAGCGGGTGGTCGTCTCGGCGGCGGGGATCATGGCCGAACTGCTGATTGCCGCATGCGCTTTGCTGGTCTGGCTCAATGTCGGCGAAGGGCTGGTGAAGGACTTCATGCTGGCGGCGATGACCATCGGCGGCCTGTCGACCCTGCTGGTCAATGGCAATCCGCTGCTGCGTTTCGATGGCTACTACGCAATGATCGACGCCTTCGGCCTGCCCAACCTGGCGACCCGTTCGCGCCAATGGTGGGGGACGTTCCTGCAACGGCGCCTGCTTGGCCTGAGCGAGCGCGCGCCGCTCGCCGAGGCGGTGGGAGAGCGGCCCTGGCTGATCGCCTATCAACCGCTGTCGTGGCTGTATCGCGTCGTGCTGGCGGTGCTCATCACGCGTTGGAGCGGCGCCTTCAGCAGCGTGCTCGGCTACGCCGCGGCGCTGTGGTTCGTGTGGACCCTGTTGCTGCAGCCACTGCTCCAGGTTTTCGGCCTGCTGAGCGGCCCCTCGATTCCGGAATTCCGGCGCGGCCGGGCATGGCTCGTCGGCGGTGGATCGGCGGCGGTGCTGATCGGCCTGGCCACCTTGCTGCCGCTGCCATGGGTGACGGTGGCCGAAGGTGTGGTGTGGTTGCCGCAGGATGCGCGCCTGGTGGCCGGCAGCGAAGGCTTCGTGCGCGAGTTCAAGGTTGCCGACGGCGCGCGCGTGAGCCGCGGTGACCTGCTGGTGGTACTGGACGATGACGCATTGATGACTCGTCAGATCGAACTGCGCCGCCAGCTCTCCGGGCTCGAAAGCGCGCTCTATCAATCGATCAACGGCAATGCGGCGCTGGCCGGCAATCTCGACGAAGACATGCGCCGCGTCGCTGCGGCGCTGGCCGAGGTGGATGCCCGGGTCGACGCCTTGAATGTCCGGGCGGTGCGCGATGGTGTCGTCTCCTTGCCGCATCAGGGCGACCTTCTCGGGCGTTTCGTGGAGCGCGGTGCGTTGCTTGGCGAGATCTTCGCCGACGACCCGGTGACCGTGCGGGTCGCGGTGGAGCAGGCTGCATCGGCCCTGATCCAGGCTCGCCTCGAGCGCGTGAATGTGAGCCTGGCAGATGCGCCGGGCCGGGTGCATCCCGCCGAGCTGGTCGGCGAGGTCCCCGGTGCCACCCAGCGTCTGCCAAGTGCTGCCCTCGCCAGCACGGGTGGCGGGGAGATCGCTGCCGAATCGCAGCCCGACGACGAAACCCTGCTGACCCGCGAGCCGGTGGTGTGGCTGGACGTGAGGCTTGACGACGTGCGCCGCGACCGCATCGGCGGGCGGGCCTGGATACGCTTCGAGCATGGCGGCGCGACGCTCCTCGAACGGGCCCTGCGCAGCACCCGCCAGTTGTTCCTGCAGCACTTCAACCCGGGGGGCGTGCGATGATCGCCGGACCGCTACCCTTGCCGGCCTGTGCGGGCGACCCCTACCCCGAGCGCCGTGATGACGCATCCGGATCGGGCGGGCCGGCAGCGGGCTGGCGCGTCTGGTGGCCTTCAGCCTTGCGCCTGCGTGCATATCGACGGGAGCTGGCGCTTGCCCGCGCCCGCGCGGACGAATGGCACCAGCTCGACGCCGCCGCTTGGGGGGTACGTCTGCGCGATCTGCGCGCACGCCTGATGCGCGACCGACGTGACGCCGCACTGCGCGTCGAAGCCTGCGCGGCGACCGAGTCCGCCTGCCGTCGCGTGCTCGGCCTGAGGCCCTTCGATAACCAGTGGATCGCCGCGTTGGTATTGCTTGACGGCCAGCTCGCTGAAATGGCGACCGGCGAGGGCAAGACCCTGAGTGCCGGGCTTGCCGCGGCGGTCGCGGCCCTGGCGGGCGTGCCGGTACACCTAATGACCGCCAACGATTACCTGGTGCGTCGCGACGCCGAGATGCTGGCGCCGCTCTACGAGCACCTTGGGCTGACGAGTGCCACGGTGTGCGCCGGTGACGGCGATGCGGTGCGGCGCCGCGCTTATCGCTGCGACGTGGTCCATGCCACTGCGCGCGAGATCGTCTTCGATTATCTGCGCGACGAGAGCAATGGCGCGCGGCCGAGTTCGGCGCTGCAGGGGCGGCTCGAGCGACTTTCGGGCGAGCGTCCGGCGCCGCTGTTGCGAGGGCTGCACATGGCATTGCTCGACGAGGCCGACGCCATCCTGCTCGACGAGGCGCGGGTGCCGTTGATCCTCTCCGCGGTGCGCGATGACGCACGCCATCGTGCGCTGCTGTGGCAGAGCGCGAGTCTCGCGGCGAAGCTGGAGGCAGAAGTCGATTATCGTCTGCAGCCGTCGCAGCGCAGCGCTGTGCTCAGTGCGACCGGAAGCGCGCGACTGGCGGCGTTGGCGGCCGCTATCGAAGGCACATGGCTCAATGCGCGTCATCGCGAGGAGCTGGTGGCCACTGCGCTGGCGGCCCGCCATCTCTATGCGCGCGGGCGGGATTATCTGGTGCGTGACGGCGAGATCGTGATCATCGATCCGGTGACCGGTCGCGGCGCCGAAGGTCGCCAGTGGTCGCGCGGCCTGCACGGGCTGATCGCCCTCAAGGAGGGCTGCAAGCCCCCGCCCGAGACCGAGACCCTGAACCAGATCACCTATCAGCGCTTCTTTCCGCGCTATCTGCGTATCGGCGGCATGAGCGGCAGCCTGCGCGAGGTGCGCGGCGAGCTGGCCGCGGTATACGGTCTGGGCCTGGTCGAGGTGCCGTTGCGTTTGCCGAGCCGTCGTGCCCGCCTGCCGCGACGCCTGTTTGCTCGTCCTGCCCAGTTCGCCGAAGCGCTAGCGGCACGCGTGGCGGCCCTGCGTGCCGAAGGGCGTGCGGTGCTGGTGGGCAGTGCGTCCGTTGCCGAGTCGCTGCGCATTTCGGGATGGCTCGGCGATGCCGGCGTAGCGCACCGGGTGCTCAATGCGGAACAGAGCCGCGAGGAGGCCATGATCGTGGCCGAAGCGGGACGCCCCGGAAGCGTGACGGTCGCTACCAACATGGCCGGGCGCGGTACCGACATCCGCCTCGACGCATCGGTCGCGGCGGCCGGCGGCCTGCACGTCATCAATTGCCAGCTCAATCGCACGCGGCGTCTCGATCGCCAGCTGGCCGGGCGCTGTGCCCGTCAGGGCGATCCTGGCAGCGCGGAGCACTGGCTGTGTCTCGAGGATTTTCGTCGCGGTGAAGAAGCCGCGAGTGCCTTGCTGGCGCGTCTGGCGGGCAGGATTTCGTTCCATCCGGGCGGCAGGCTCGCCGCGGTGATGGTGGGCGCCATGCTGTCGCTCCATCAGCATCGCTCGGAGCGGCGCGAGCGTCGTGAGCGCGCCCGCATGCTGGCCCACGACGTTTTCTGGGAAGAACAGCTGTTGTTTGGCGCCCATCGGTTTACTGGAGGCTGGCGGTAGTGATTCAACGTGTCTTGATTTCCCTGAGTCTCTGGCTCTTGCCGATCGTGGTGCATGGCGCCCCGCTCGGCTGCCTGGTGACGCCCGAACGCGTGGCCGAGATCGGTACGCCGGTGGCAGGGGTGCTGGCCAGCGTTGCGGTGGAGCGCGGTGATCGGGTCAGAAAGGGCCAGACCCTGGCAGTGATTTCGTCATCCGTCGAACGTGCTGGCGTCGATGCGGCGGACACGCGCGCCCGTAGCGCAGCCGATATCGGCGCCAGCAGGGCCAACCTGCAACTCGCTCGGCAACGATACGAGCGCACCGTCGATCTCCACCGCCGTGCCTTCGTGTCGCAACAGGCGCTTGACCAGGCCGAGGCGGAGTTCAGGGTGGCGGAGCAGAAACTCGCGCAGAGCATCGACCAGCAGCAGCTCAACCGGCGCGAGCTGCAGATCGCCCAGGCCCAGCTCGGTCAGCGCCAGCTGCGCGCGCCGTTCGACGGCGTGGTGATCGACCGCATGGCGCAGCCTGGTGAGCGGGTCGAGGATCGTCCGCTGATGCGCATTGCCAGCATCGATACGTTGCGTGCCGAGGTGGTGGTATCGGCGTCACAGTTCGGTGCCATCGCCGAAGGCGACTCCGCCTGGCTGACGCCGGGTTTGCCCGGCGCCCAGCCGGTGTCCGCACTGGTTGAGCTGGTTGATCCGATCATCGATCCGGCGAGCAACACCTTCCGGGTCCGTCTCAGACTGGACAACGCGGGGCACGCGGTGCCGGCCGGCGTGCGCTGCAAGGTCGAGTTCGCGGGCCTTGAGCCTGCGCAGGCCGATCGGGAGGCGATGCCCGCCCCGTCGTCGCTCCGGACATCCGCAATGCAGCCCGAGACGGCCCGACGCGCTGTCGACAGCCAGGCGAGGCAGAAGAGCATGGCGGGCCCGGCCCTTCGCAGCCTGAGCCTCGATTACTCGCTGTCGGTCGGGGCGCGGGGGAAGTAGAGCATGTCGGTGCGGCGCCAGGTGCCGATTGTCGAAGAGCTTGAGCCGCGGATCCTGTATTCCGCGGATCTCATGCCGCTGCATGTACCGGCCGATTCTGCCTCCACTGGCAGTACGCTCGATACAGCCGCGGGCGATCAGGCACTGGTGCGTCACGAAGTGGTCTTCGTCGACGAGGGGGTTGGCGACGCAGATGGCTTGATTGCTTCGATTGTCGGCGCCGACGACGAATCGGTGAGCCGCGAGGTGATCCGGATCGCCGGCGATGAAGACGGTATCGCCGCGATCACCCGTGCCCTCGAGGGGCGTTCGGATGTGAGTGCAATCCACGTCCTGTCGCATGGTAGCCCCGGCGAAGTGGTGCTCGGATCGAGCGTGCTGTCGGGTGACAGCCTGTTTGCCCGGGCCGGCGAAGTCGCGACGTGGGGCGATGCGCTCACCGCCGATGGCGATTTGCTGTTCTACGGTTGCGATGTTGCGTCCACCGCCGATGGGCGCGCGCTGGTCGACAATCTCGCGCAGCTCACCGGCGCCGACGTGGCGGCCAGTGACGATCTCACCGGCGCCGCGGCGCTGGGCGGGGACTGGGAGCTCGAGGTGGCCACCGGCACCATCGTCGCGCCACTGGGCACTACGGCCTATGTGCCGGCGCAGTGGCAAGGCGTGCTGGCAACCTATACGGTCACCAATACCAACGATTCGGGCGCCGGCTCCCTGCGCCAGGCGATCATCAACGCGAACGGCAACGCCGGAACGGACAGCATCACCTTCTCCATTTCCGGCACCAGCATCCACACGATCAACCTGGCCTCGGCGCTGCCGTCGATCACCGGCGCGGTGAACATCAATGCCACCACCGATGACAGCTTTGCGGCCAACGGCAACCGGCCGGCGATCGTGCTCAACGGCGGCGACACGGTGCAGGGCGGCATCCAGCTTGTCAGCGGGTCCTCGGGCAGCACCGTGCGCGGCTTCGTGATCCAGAACTTCGTCGAGAGTGGTGTCGCGATCTCGGGCAGCAACAGTAACACCATCGCCGGTAACTGGTTCGGCCTGAACGCCGCCGGCACCGCGGCGGCTGGGAACAATGCCGGCGTCGGCATCTACAACGGTAACAACAACATCATCGGCGGCAGCACCGCCGCAGACCGCAATGTCCTTTCCGGCAGCAATGTCGGGGTCGGCATCACCACCGACAACGGCACCAGCACCGGCAACCAGATCCGTGGCAACTACATCGGCACCAACGCGGCCGGCACCGCGGCGGTGGGCAACTTCTCGCAGGGCGTCTGGCTCAACGCAGCCAACAATGTCGTCGGTGGCACGGCGGCCGGCGAGGGCAACGTGATCAGCGGAACGACCAGCTGGGTCGGCATCCAGCTGGAGGCGCCGGCCTCGGGAACCCTGATCACCGGCAACTACGTGGGGACCAATGCGGCTGGAACTGCCGCGCTGGGCAACGTTGGAGGAGGTGTATACATCGCGTCCGCCAACAACACCATCGGAGGTGTTACTGCGACGGCGCGCAATGTCGTGTCGGGTAACGGCGCGCACGGCATCTGGCTGGTGGGCACGGGCGCCACCGGCAACGTTGTCATCGGCAACTATGTCGGGACCGATGCGAGCGGTACGCTGGATCTCGATGGCAGTACGGCCACGAGCGGCCACAGTGGTATCAGCGTGATGTCGGGCGCGAGCGGCAATCGCATCGGCACCGATGCAGACGGCAACAATGACGTCGCCGAACGCAATGTCATTTCCGGCAATAACTGGTTCGGCGTTGATATCGTCAACAGTGGTACCTCCAACAACCTCGTGCAGGGGAACTATATCGGTGTCGACAAGACCGGCTTGGTCGCGCTCGGCAATGCTCAAGGCGGGGTGTCGCTCTGGGACGGCGCGAGCGCGAACCGTGTCGGTTCCGGAATCGCGAATGCCGGCAACGTGATCTCCGGCAATGCCTTGGGCGTGCAGATCGCCAACGGGGCTGCTGGCAACAAGGTGCAGGGAAATATCATCGGCCTCGGCGCTGATGGCAGCACACTGGTCGGCAATACGGTCCAGGGCATCTTGTTCTTCAATGGCGGCACCACGGGAGCCGTCACCGGCAACCTGATCGGTACCGACGCCGACGGAAGCAACGATGCAGGCGAACGCAATGTCATTTCCGGCAACCCCAACGGGATCGTGCTCGAGGATGCCGAGGTCAGTGGCAACGTCATCGCTGGCAACTACATTGGCACGGATGTTACGGGCGCACTGAGCCGCGGCAATACGGTCGACGGCATAAGCATCCAAGGTGGCGCCAATGCCAACACGGTGGGTGGTTCGCTCGTCACCCAGCGCAACGTCATCTCCGGAAATGGCCAGGACGGCATCCAGATCGACGGTGAGGGTTCCGACGACAACGTGATCCGCGGCAACTGGATCGGAGTGAACGCCGCGGGAAGCGCAACGATCGCGAATGGCGGCGACGGAATCCATATCTCCGGCGGTGCGGACAACACGACGGTGGGCGGTACCGGCGCGAACGACGGCAACTGGATCGCCGGCAACGCCGTTGTCGGCATCGAGGTCGATGGCGCCAGCACAGGCACGGTGATCCAGGGTAACCGCATCGGCACCGATCTCGCAGGCACCGCCAACTGGGGGCATCAGCAGAACGGTGTGCTGCTGGAGAACGGTGCCAGCAATTCGGTAGTGGGCGGGACAACGGTGGCCGCGGCAAATATCATCGCCTTCAGCGGAAACGGCGGGGTCTGGACCGCCGGCATTTCCGTCATCGGCAGCACCAGCACGGGCAACGCCTTGCTGCGCAACTCGATCTACGGCAGTTACGGCCTGGGCATCGATCTGGGGACCAGCGGCGTCACCGCAAACGATGCAAACGATGCCGATACCGGAGCCAACGAGCTGCAGAACTTCCCGATGCTGTATTCCGCGGTGACGACGGGGGCGGCGATTGCGATCCGCGGCGCAATCGATTCGAAGGCCAACACCACCTATCGGCTCGAGTTCTACAGCAACCCGAAGGGTAGCGAAGATGCGTCCGGTTACGGCGAGGGGCGCGTCTTCCTGTTTGCAACGACGGTCACGACCGACGGTAGCGGGCATGCCGACTTCGATCTTGCCCCGAGCGCGGCGAGTGTTGCGGTCGGGGATCGCATCAGCGCCACCGCGACCGCGGATCTCGGGGGGGGCAGCTACGGCAGCACTTCCGAGTTCTCGATGAATGTGTCGGTGGCGGCGGGCCTTCCTCCGGCAAACAGCGTGCCCGGTGCTCAGACGACCAACGAAGATTTGGTCAAGGTGTTCTCCTCGGGCAACGGCAATGCAATCTCCATATCGGACGCCGATGCCGGCAGTAATCCACTGGAAGTCACCCTGACGGTGACCAACGGCACACTCACTCTGGCCGGTACGGCAGGGCTGAGCTTTGTCTCCGGCGATGGCACGGCCGACGCGACGATGACGCTACGCGGCACCGTAGCCAGCATCAACACTGCACTCAACGGACTCAGTTACGCGCCGGGCGCAAACTACAATGGTGGCTCGACACTGACCATCACCACGCGTGACAACCTGCTCGTTGCGCTCGATATCGACGCCAGCCTGAAGGGCCGTTACGCCTTCGAGAATGCCGGTGCGCTGGGCACCGATACCAGCCCCGCCGCTGGCAACCCCGGCACCGTGAGCGGTGTCACCGCCGTCGTCGACGGCACGCGCGGCAACGTGATCAGCATGGCCGGCGCGGGCTATGTGGAAATGACCGGCCGGTTCGGCAACCCGGTCAACATCACCCTGGCCGCCTGGGTGAACCTGACCGCCTCCGACACCTTTGGTGCCGAGGTCATCTCCCTGGGCGATGACGTGCTGCTGCGCCTGAACGACGGCGGTGGCGGCAACGTGACCGGCATGTTCTACAACGGCAGCAGCTGGGTGAGCACCAGCGCGGCCGTCAACCTGACCGGCACCGGCTGGCACCATGTGGCCTACACCTTCGACGACGCAGCCAACGCGCAGCGGCTGTACATCGACGGCGCCCTGGCGGCTTCGACGTCATGGACTCCGTCGATTTCCTACGCGTTTGGCACCAACACCCATATCGGCAAGCATGGCAATGGCGACACGAATATGGACTTCGTCGGCCGCATCGACGAAGCCCGCATCTACAGCCGCGCACTGACGGTCTCCGAGATTGCCGCGCTGGCCACCGACCAGAACCTGCAGGACACCGATACCGTTGCCATCACGGTCAACGCGGTCAACGACGCGCCGGCTGGTGCCGACAAGACCTTAATTACCGCCGAAGACACGGTCTATACCTTTGCACGCGCCGACTTCGGTTTCAGCGATGTGGACGGCAACAGCCTGCTGCGTGTCTGGGTCGATACCCTCCCGACCGTGGGATCGTTGAAATTCAACGGCTCTACCTTTGCTGCGGGCAACTGGATCGCGGCGACGGACATCGATCTTGGCTTGTTCACCTATACGCCGGCGGCCAACGGGTCAGGTACATCCTATGCGAGCTTCACGTTCCGGGTGACCGATGATGGTGGCACGGCCAACGGTGGCGTCGACACCGACCCGTCGGCCAACACGATCACCTTCAATGTCACGCCGGTAAATGATGCGCCGGTGATCACCTCCAACGGTGGCGGTGCGACTGCAGCCGTGAACGTGGCCGAGAATACGACTGCGGTGACCACCGTGACGGCGACCGACGTCGACGGCCCGGCCCTGACCTATTCGATCAGTGGTGGCGCGGATGCCGGCAAGTTTGCAATCAACGCCTCGAGTGGTGTGCTGACTTTCATCGTCGCGCCAGACTACGAAGCGCCCACCGATGTCGGCGGCAACAACGTTTACGACGTAACGGTATCGGTCAGCGATGGTTCGCTGACCGATACCCAGGCCATTGCCGTGACCGTGACCAACGTCGCCGATCAGCCTCCGGTGATCGGCTTGCCGTCCGGCGCGGTTAACTACACGGAAAATGCGGCTCCCGTGATCCTGGATGCTGCGGCGACTGCGTCCGATCCTGATTCGGCGAACTTTGCAGGCGGTACGCTCACGGTGGACTTCACCGCCAACGGTTCGACCAATGATCGGCTCACGATTTCGGGGCAGACGGCCGGCACAGGCAGGATCACGCTGTCCGGCAGTAACGTGAGTTATGACTTCGGCGCGGGCGCGGTACTCATCGGAACCTACAGCGGCGGCACCGATGGTGCGACGCCGCTGGTGGTGAGCCTGAACGCCAACGCCAATGCTGTTGCGGTACAGGCCCTGGTGCGCCGCATCGCCTACGCCAACGTGTCGGACGCGCCATCAACTGCGGCACGCACCGTCCGCATGGTGTTGACCGACGGCGTGGGCGGAATCAGCAGTCCGGCAACGAAGACGGTCAACGTGACGGCGGTCAATGATGCGCCGGTGCTTGTAGTGAACTCGACCCCCCTGGTCTATGGTGCCGGTCAAGTGGTGTCGATCGATCCCGCACTGAGCCTGACCGACGTGGACAGTGCGACGCTGGTATCGGCCACGGTCCGCTTCTCGGCCGGTTACATCCGGAGTGAAGACACGCTCGCCTTCGTAAATCAGCTCGGTATCACCGGTTCGTTCAATGCGAGTACCGGGCGGCTTACGCTCACGGGAACTGCAACGGTGGCCGATTACCAGACGGCGCTGCGATCCGTTACTTACCAGGACGTCAACGGGACGCCGACTCAAGGCACCCTGCGGGTAAGCTTTACCGTGAATGACGGCCTGGTCGACAGCAATGTCGCTGTACGGACGCTCAACATCGTGGATGACGAGCCTCCCCGTGCCAGTGACGACAGCGCAACGGTAAGCGAAGGCGCCGCGGTACTGGCCAACCTGGCCGCGAACGACAGCGACAACAACAACCAGCTCAACCTTGGCAGTATCGTCATCAAGACTGGGCCTGCTCACGGGGCGCTGGTAGTGAACGGTGACGGAACCGTCACCTACACTCATGACGGTTCCGAGACACTGAGCGACAGTTTCACGTACACGATCAAGGACAATTTTGCGATCGAGTCGAACGTGGCCACCGTGTCGCTGACGGTGAGTCCGGTGAATGACGCGCCGGTGCTTACCAGTGCTTCGCTCACCGTCTCCGAAGGCCAGACGGTGACGCTGTCCGGTGCGAACTTCGGCGTCATCGACCCGGACAGCAGCAGCTTCACCTATACGGTGAGTGCGGTCAGCGGTGGCTACTTCCAGCTATCGAGCGCGCCCGGCACGCCGATCACGAGTTTCACGAACGCGGATCTCACCGGAGGCCTGGTGCAGTTCGTCGACGACGGCAACGAAGTGGCACCGAGCTTCGATGTGACGGTCAACGACGGCAGTGCCGACTCGAACACGCTGAGCGCGACGATCAGCTACACGCCGGTGAACGATGCCCCGGTGCTCGACAGCGCGAGCTTGACGGTGAGTGAAGGCCAGACCGTCACGCTCGGCGCGGCCAACTTCGGCATCTCCGATCCGGACAACAGCGGCTTCACCTACACGGTGAGTGCCGTTAGCGGTGGTTATTTCCAACTCTCCGGCGCGCCCGGCACCCCGGTCACGAGCTTCACGAGCGCCAACCTCACCGGAGGCTTGGTGCAGTTCGTCGATGACGGCAACGAGGTGGCACCGAGCTTCGATGTGACGGTCAACGACGGCACGGCCGACTCGAACACGCTGAGTGCGACGGTCAGTTACACGCCGGTCAATGACGCGCCGGTGCTGGCCAGCGCGTCGCTTACCGTCTCCGAAGGTCAGACGATCACGCTTGGTGTGGGCAATTTCGGAGTGACTGACCCCGACAGCGCGAGCTTCACCTACACGGTGAGCAGCGTGTCGGGTGGTTACTTCCAATTGAGTAGCGCCGCCGGCACCCCGGTCAC
Organism: Cognatazoarcus halotolerans; assembly: GCF_009800965.1. Lineage (GTDB taxonomy): Bacteria > Pseudomonadota > Gammaproteobacteria > Burkholderiales > Rhodocyclaceae > Cognatazoarcus > Cognatazoarcus halotolerans. The sequence goes on from NZ_WUAF01000019.1 coordinate 77,507, forward strand.
GAGTTTCACGAGTGCTGACCTCACCGGTAGTCTGGTGCAGTTCGTCGATGACGGCAACGAAGCGGCGCCCGCGTTTGATGTGACGGTCAATGACGGCAGTGCCGACTCGAACACGCTGAGCGCGACCATCAGCTACACACCGGTGAACGATGCCCCGGTGCTCGACAGCGCGAGCCTGACGCTCTCTGAAGGTCAGACGGTGACGCTCTCGGATGCGA